>JAYSEN010000077.1:0-2385 GCA_041913845.1 Undibacterium sp. | reverse complement strand
GTCGAGGGCTGCCCTACGTTACGGCAACCAGTTGGCATCAGGCAGTTCCCGGCCAGGAGCGGAAACTCACGTCAGCCCGATAGCAGTCAGTGAAATGGCCGTTGCACTCGGAAACCTGCCATAGGGGCAATTCACACAACTCGGCCTTTGCCGCCGCTGGCTGATTGCTTACTGTCGGTCAGCAGTCTGGCGGTAAGCTGCCCTTGGGGGTATTTCCCGGCGACAGGCAGCTTTCTACTCCGGTGAGTACGTGCTCCCGACCCAAAGGCGACTGTCAGGACTTTGGAAAGCGGACCTTCAACGTTTGCATTACCCGGCTTTTCGGCCAGTCCGGGTTGAGTGATTTGTTAGCCATTTGCTTTAATTTTTGCCCAATTTTGGGTCGAATTGCAAATGACGAATTTTAAAATATTTAATTTCATCTTATTTTATTTAGTCCAAATATTGCAATACTAGATACCAAGTAGCCTCTGTCATAGTTCCATCGCGTGGGGATTTGAACATTTTGAGTTTTGCTTGGTGGAACGCTGATTTCAGCGCTATAACTTTCTGAATATGCAGGTTGTGTTCGCTTTCCATTTAGCACGTCAACGTGCTGGTGGGAATCGACAATAGTTACCGTTAATTGCAAGGCAAACCAGTCAGTGGACAGGTTATCTACCGTTACACCAAGAGTTCCGTTTTGTGAAAGCCCATTAACGGTCGCGATAACTCCTGCGCTTTCAGGTATTTCAAATATTTTAACTTGGTCGTCTTGTTGTACTTGCGAGGCTGCAGTTTTATTTTCTACCGATGGATTTGCTTTAATCTGCTTGTCAATTGTTGTGGCTTTGTAAAAGTCTGATTCGGATTTGTCGCTGCCAGATTTTTTTGAAACGGCGACGATTGCCAGTATGCAGAAGACTGCCATTACGATTAAAATGAGTATGTTCTTTGGCTTTTCCTCTGTGCTTATGGTGTTCTTAATAGCGTCTGGTTCACCAATTTTACTTTGCAATTGTTCAACACGTAGCCGTATATAGCGCGCCTTAGCCTTCTTTTCATCTCCATTTTCAAAAGCATAAGCTCTTGTCCATAGCCCTTCGTCAATCTCCATTGAAGCCATTTCTTTTGCAACTTGTGCAAACAGAGAATCTTCATCTATTTTTGTAAATTTCGTGACGGTTTGGCTTGTAGAGACATTATCTAAAGCCAGTTCTTTATTTGCTATGAGTTTTAAATACGCATAGGCAATAATTGCTGGAATTACTAGGTAGTACACGCCCATAGCACCCGTTTCAGCGCTCGGCTCATACGCACTGCGTCCAGCAAAGCTAATGATTGCTAGGAGACGAATAGAGGCCGATATAACAGCTGTAAACAATATTCCACGCACATTTTGCCAGGTAATTCCATTTGATGTTTTATTTTTCTTGCTTGTAAACCACCAAACTAGTGCATATGCAAAAGCAACAGATGGAAGTGGGACGATAATGAACTCGCTAAAAAAAACTCTCGGGTTATTGAAAATCAACTCCAAAAATTGCGTATTCATTGTTGTTTATGCCCTTGTAGTTTTAATTGATCAGCAGAGTGGCTTTTCGGCCAGTCCTGATTAAATGATTTTCTTAGCCATTTGCATACTCAGGAGCACCAATACGCCGCTGATTTGTGGGAATGTTGAGATTGCACGAAGGGCATTTGAGATGAGCAAACCCATTGACGCTTGTTGGTTGGAGGATCATGCGTTTCCCCTCCTCGTAGCACGACGTACAAATCAAATGTGGAGGTTCGGAAGCGCTCATGCTTTCTTTAAGGGCATACACGACGGCAGCGCCCTCCCCAAATGGGATAAGTTGATAGCGCTGCTTTTGTGCTTCCCAAGCTTTTACGCGAGCGACTTCTTCTTTAAGTGCGCGTATCTCATCAACCATCGCCGCCTGATCAGCATTGGCAGCAAGTGCGCTGCTTTGGGCGTCGAGAATGGCGCTTTGAAGCTCAATAACCCTAGTCTGGACATCAGACATAGATTTGAGCTCCATCAGGCTCTTTGCGATGTCTGCAGCAGTCTTGAGGCCAGAAATAGTGCCTTGGATAAGCGCCAAGTCCATGAGAATTCCTCCTTTGTAATGGCTAACGTAAAGTGGATGTCAATTCTGCAGGGTCTCTCGGATTCGAGACGGATAACTTAGCGGTGTTCATTTGCGCAACCAATTGTTTTTTATTTAAATCTTCGGATATTGTCAGTCTGCGTCCAGTACTAAATATATTCCGCCAAACCCCACAAGCACTCCAAACGTGCCAATGGCATTATAGGGCTGTTTTCAGTTGACTTGACCATTGGCCGCTTGTGGCCGACAGCACGAGTACAAGAGGATGCCCGAAAGCGGCTGCACGGGTGATCAG
>JAYSEN010000076.1:0-2500 GCA_041913845.1 Undibacterium sp. | reverse complement strand
CCCAAAACCGTCCGGTGCATTGATCTTCTTGATTGGCGCGACGCGCTATTGACTCGTTTAAGCTGCGCATATACCAGGATAAATCACACAATCGACGGCGGATTTCCGCCAGAAATTTCGTCGCATAATGCTGCTCCGCTGCGCTGGCTTGGCCTTTCAACACCTGCTCGACGTAAGCGGGCAAGCTAAACAATCTGCCCCAGCGCTCAGCGACTTCGGCATCACTCCAAGACTGGGCTTTTTCTGCGTCGACATGCACCACTAAATGATAGTGGTTGGACATAATCGCATAGGCACATAAATTCACCGCAAACACCTGCGATAACTGCGTCAAACGCTCCATCACCCAGAGCTTGCGATGCGAAAAATCCCGCCCGCTGTAATCATCCCTGCCCCACAAGAATGCCCGCCGCACACAACGGCCTATGCAGTGATAGTAAGGTGTAGCGGATAAGGCAACTTGCCTATGACGAGCAATTGGCATGATTCCACCTCAATGTGTAAAAAATGACAAGCCCCAGTTTAGTTAAGGACTGGGGCTTGTCAAGGCTAGGATGGGTGTCTACTAGGGTGCCCCACAAAAAAACCCGCCGCACACAACGACCGATGCAGTGATAGTAAGGCGTCGCCGACAACGCGACTTGACGATGACGAGCAATCGGCACAATTCCACCTCAACGTGTAAAAAATGACAATCCCCAGTCTAGTTAAAGATCAGAGATTGTCAAGTTGGGATGGATGTCCTTAAAGGTCCTTGTACGAGGTCAGTGGTCAATGCTAGGTGGAGCGGCTGGACGCTTAGTATAAACCAGCGATTTTCAACGACATGTCTAGCTCTTCTATTTGACTCGGATTTTTCTTTTTAAACCAGCTACAAGCAACTATTAGCAACGAAACAAACTCGTCTCGAGTTACCTCTAATCGAATTTCATCAATATTTTCAAGACCATGTTCTTCTGGTCCAATTATCGCAGTAAAACATTGCATTCCATTTTCGACTTTCATAACTACTTGCCAATCCAGTGCTCCTCCAGTTTCACCTAAAGTAAATAGATGTATTATTCTTTTGGGAAAGTAATAGGTCTTAGACATGAAGTTAATACAATATTTTACACACCATTTTTCATCACTTTTAAAGGTACGAGGGTCAAAAGGATACTCGCTCATCATTTTTGTCCTTTGTTAGGATTAACAGGATGAACATTACCGACAAAAATATTTCCATGAGCATCTTTCTCTAAATAGACTTGGAAGTTTACTCCATTTACTTTGCTGCTATACTCACGTCTCCCAAATTCCAAATAATCACGCACTCCTGCTGAAAAGCCTTTGGCAGCGGCCTGCTGAGCCAAATCTACAAACTGATTATTTGACCAAAATGATGGATCAAATACTGTTTTAGGTTCTGCCGCTGGTTTGTAATGTGTAATTTTTCCTGCATTTGGCCCATTCGGTGCTACGCGAGGTGTCGAATACTCAACTTCGTAAATACCAAGCCCAACATACTTCGAATTGTCAATTCGGATATTGTGACTATTTTCAAGCGCAAAAAAGTTATTCATATTATGCGCACCGCCCACAATACCATTTTTATTTATACCGTCGAAATAAACAATGTGATCATATAATCCCATTTCGTATTTATCACCAACTGAGCGGAATGATATTCCATAAGGCCATTCACCTTGAGGAGTCATTGACAACTTAAGAGATGGCAGTTTCACAACCATTGCAGTAGCTGGTAACGATAGCAGGTTTCTGCCAACATCATTAGCTCCCTGAAGTCGTATATCATCTGACAATCCTTTATCAGCAGCGACCGCTAGCCCCCCAAAAAAAGTTCCCAGACTTTTCCCCAACGGCCTGAATCCTAAGCTAAAAATATCCTTTAATTCCTCCGCAAGCGGTTGCCCCGTGACAACTTCACGTTTTGCTGTGCCATTGAATATATCCACGTCAAACTGAACGGTCGGTCTGCCATCTCCAAACGAATTATTTGGATTTGCGATACGCCAAGCAGTTAATTCATCCTTGGTCATATGCGCAGGATTATCGCTTGATAAGAACAAGTTTATTACGGTGCTCGCCAGGCCATTCACTCCTGCCTTAAATAATTCTGGGCTTGATCGATAATAAGCCGGATTCATCTGACGCTCTGCGGCATTCAATAAGGCACGGTTGTCCAATGGACGCAAATTACCCGAACCAACACCTGGGCCAGCTACGCTTGCTTCAAGAAAGGCAAGTTGCTCTTCAGTTGGCAATGGCGCTTCACGTAGCCATCCCCCCTTCAACCCAAAATCCACCCTTTGCCCTGATTGAGCCAGTCGGCTACTGGCGTAACCATCATCAACACCAACTAAGCCACTACCGAAACTCACTTCATTGCGGTTACTCAGGCTGTAGATACTTGGCTTACTTGTGGACATTTCCGCCAAGCTACTCCCCAGTGCATTGCCAAACGCAATTGGCCTGATACAAAGTCGTAACCGACCTCCCC
>JAYSEN010000075.1:0-3449 GCA_041913845.1 Undibacterium sp. | reverse complement strand
TTTCAATGATGTTCAAGCGTAACCTCGGAAAGTGTGTACAAACTTGAGTACAAATTCCGTTTTAGAGGCCTTTGGCGAAAATTCCATGACACAAACCTGTCTGTAGGCCTTGTGGTTACTGGGTTTGACGTAAAAAGTACTACCGTTAAAAAGAATCTCTTTTTTGGTAAATGTTTTCTTCTGTACCAAATTACAAAATTTAATGAGGGAGTTTATTGTTGGTGTAATTTTTGCTTTAGTGTTTGTTTTTGAAGATGCTTGAAGCGAACCAATACGGTTATTTCTAATTGAGATATCAGACTTACCTTCAAATTTAGTTGCTGTTTACACCATCATTTTGCACTTGTTTTTCGACTTGTATGTACAAAATTTCCTGTAACTGTGTACAAACTTCCTCTTTGTTGCACTTATCTTCTGGCGATTTGACGCGAGTTCTTCTGTAGCCCTTGCTGTATAAGGGCTGAGCGACAAAAGCACTTAGGGAGTTTGATGCGTCAGTTCGCGATTATCAGCGAGAGTATCGCTCTTTTGTCGATGACAAAAATCTCCTTCTACTTATATGTAATTATGTATCAGGTCAGGCCTTGTTGATCAAATCCAAAGTCGGATACTCGCTCCCCAACCCGCCGGGCGGGCTTAGTTGACGGCCTGCCGAATAGGCATACCAAGCCCTATGACCTTGTTCATGACTTTCACCCCGGCCAGGATCTCACCCACCTGGGCGTTGTAGCTCCGCAGACTCAGTTTCGGACCGATGAGCTGCTTGAAGCGATACATGGCGGTCTCAGCTATCGAGCGCTGATGATAGCCAGAGTCCTTTTTCCATTGCTCCAGCTCTCCTGCCTTGAGCGCGGCAACCGCCTCGTTGCGTGGATGGCCTTTCTTCCAGAATGCCGCATTCTTTCTCGGCGGTATGGTGGCCTTGATGCCCTTCTTTTGCAGTAGGGCATAACAGGCTCTGGTGTCATAAGCACCATCGGCGCTGACTTGTTCTATCTTGCGGCGCAAGGGGTTGAGCAGCGTGGGCAGCACCTCGTTATCGCCCACCGTTTCCAGGCTGACTTCGGCTGCGACGATGGCATGGGTCGCCGCATCTACGGCCAGGTGAAGCTTGCGCCAGACGCGGCGTTTCTCCTTGCCGTGCTTGCGAATTTTCCATTCGCCCTCGCCATAGACCTTGAGTCCGGTGGCATCGATGACGAGGTGAGCCACCGGGCCATGGCTCGGTAGGCGGTACTTGATTTCGACCGTCTTGGCACGCTTGCTGATACAGCTGTAGTCCGGCGACTGTAAGGGCACCTTCATCAGCTTGAACAGCGAGTTGATGAAGCCTTCCAAGGCACGCAGCGGTAGCTTGAATACCGCCTTGAGCATCAGCGCGGTTTCAATGGCAGAGTCGCTGTAATGGAAGCCTCGCCCCCGGCGGCCATGATGGGTTTGGCAATGCCACTGCTGGATGGCTTGCTCATCCATCCAGACGGTCAACGAACCACGTTGCACCAAGGCTTGGTTGTACTGTTTCCAGTTGCTGATCTTGTGCTTGGACTTGCCCATCTGGCGCTCCCGGTGGTGAACCTAAGAGATCAGATCACCAAACTGCGGGATAGTTCCCTGATTTGAGCAACAACGCCATCAGGTCATGGCTTTTGATATGCAATGGCTAATCGAATTTGTGTAATTTGAGTTACTATGATATGTTTTTGTATATAATTATTCTTAAGTGATGCATTAAGGCGTATCGAAATGAGCTATGTAACAGAGCAGATACTAGAAAGTCTTCGAGAAGCTCGGGTACGAAAGGGGTTTAGCCAGAGAGAGTTAAGTGCTCGTTCGGGTGTGCCTCAAAGCCATATTTCGAAAATCGAGTCTGGCAGTGTTGATTTAAGAATATCCAGTTTGATTGCACTTGCCCGTGTACTAGACCTAGAGCTATTGGTTGCGCCTAAAAAGTCTGTACCTGCCATCAAGTCGATCATTCGAAGTGGCCAAGGTATTAACGGCATCAGCGATGAGGGTGAGCCAATGTCGCCCGCGTATCAGTTAGAGGAAGACGACGATGACTAACCATGTCTCTACGCTCAACGTGTTGCTCTATGGTGAACCGATCGCAACGATCACCAACGTGGGTAATGACAGAACACTTTTTGCCTTTATGGATTCGTACATTAATGACGAATCGCGGCCTGTGTTAGGGCTTGGCTTTAAAGATTCGCTCGGTGGCCTGCTGACTAGCTTCAAACCTACCCAAACTAAGTTAACCCCGTTTTTCTCCAACCTTTTACCAGAAGAAACCATGCGTAATTACCTGGCTGAGCGTGCTGGTGTGAACCCAGCACGGGAATTTTTTCTATTGTGGGTACTGGGGCAGGATCTGGCTGGAGCGATCACGGTTGAGCCTGCGGATGGTGAAGCCTTACCACCTAATGTGTATCAAGACATAGAAGATGAAACGAAGACAGATGGGCCAATGCGTTTTTCATTAGCGGGAGTGCAATTGAAGTTTTCAGCTGTGCAGCAGGCACATGGCGGTTTGACGATCCCAGCAACCGGTCAAGGTGGCTCTTGGATTGTAAAATTACCGTCGTCTCGATTTGAAGCTGTGCCAGAAAATGAATATTCAATGATGGAACTGGCTCGAATGTTGGGAATGGACGTGCCAGAAACGCAGCTACTCCCTATTAATCGGATTACTAATATCCCAAATGGCATTGGCAAATTTGGAGATAGCGCTTTTGTGATCAAGCGTTTTGACCGTGCAGATGGTCAAGCTGTTCACATTGAGGACTTTGCGCAAGTGTTTGGTGTTTATCCTCAAGATAAGTACAAAAAAGCCAGTATGCGAAATATTGCTCAGGTTATCGGTATTGAAGGGCAAGACGAAGACATTGCTGAATTTACTCGCCGATTGGTGTTCAACACGCTAATTGGCAATGCCGATATGCATTTGAAGAATTGGTCTGTGATTTACAAAGATAAGCGTACTGCGTCTATTGCACCTGCTTATGACTTTGTTTCAACCATTCCTTATATCCCCGATGATAGTGCATCGCTGAAGGTGAGCCGTAGCAAGAAATTCAGCGATTTCACGCTGGATGAGCTATCACACTTAGCGGCTAAAGCCATGTTGCCAGAAAAATTGGTGTTAGATACTGCAAAGCAAACCGTAGCAGGCTTCCATGAGGTATGGGCGAAAGAAAAAGCGCATTTACCCCTCACTAAGTCAGTGATTGAAGCCATCGAAATGCACTTACGAAGTATACCGCTACGCTAAATTCCTAGTAGCTAGAGCGTGCATATCGATAAAGATGGTTTAACTTAATGCGATTTTACGGCGCTTTTCGCCGTAAACTGGAAATTTGGTAAACTGCACAATGATACCGGTGTCATGATAAGGCTGATCTTCTGAACAAATCATGCATCTTTCTGACCATCAACAAGTGATGAATCAG
>JAYSEN010000074.1:0-3583 GCA_041913845.1 Undibacterium sp. | reverse complement strand
ATTACTACGGTTTCCGTTATTACGCGCCGTGGCTGGGGCGCTGGCTGAACCCGGATCCGGCCGGCACCATTGATGGGTTGAACCTGTTTTGTATGGTCGGGAATAATCCCATTACACAAAAAGATATCGGTGGATTAGGGATCTTTTCTTGTTGCTTCAGAGGAAGCGCTGAAGAAGAAGAGACTGGGCTCATTACGAACGCTACCGACATTGCACGTGAAAATGCTGCAGCTGCGGCGCGAACCCTCGCAGAGGTTAACCAGACAGGCACCCTACACGAGGTAAGCGATGCACTTCGCGTGTGGGCTGATACTCAAAATGCGCTAGCCATTACAACGATAGCAACTATAAACGCTAACATTGCAGACATAGCTGCTACAGCAGTGGCCACCAACACACCACTACCGCCGGAATTATTAACTGCTGCCACAGAAGCTGCACAAGCAGCAACAAAAGCAGCAACAACAGCAGTGGCAACAGGGAAAGTCGCAACAGGGAAAGTCGCAACAGGGCAAACGACAATACCGACAGCTGTTTTACCAAGCGACTATAGTTTCTACAAGTATACTGGAACTTGTAGCAACGACCATAAAACCTTCTATCGGACATTTAGCAAGATTGCCAACAATATCACCATCAATGGAGAACACCCATTTAATGGGCATAAGGCGCGCCCGGCTAAGAGCCGTCTAGCCTCAAAATCCTTGTGGGATAATAACATCAGAAAAATACTAAAAAAACATATACCTAATGAAAATCAACGCCGTTTTTTTAAACAGCATGTAAATTTATTAGCACTCCAGCAAATCCTGCATTCACTGAATTTGACTGAGGACGCCAGCATAGAGAGCTACTTCGAATTCAGCACAACGAGCACTGAGTGCGAGCTAGGAGTCAGGCACATTATCACTGCCAACGATACTAAAACAACTGCAAGTTACACCGTCGTAATGTCATCTTCTGGCGATGTCAAAATGAGAGGCGGAAGAGGCGGACAATATGGCGGATTTAGTGTTAAGCGCCAGTCTATTTCGCGTAGGTGATGCCTCCAATCAGTTGAAATGGCGCCTTTCGATAAAGGCACCAATCACTTTCTCATGGAGCTCGATGGAGCGAGAGAAGCAGATGGTTTTGCGAGCCAATCGCTTGATGCGCGTTCTGAGCGTCAGGTTGTGTGATTCATAGAGGGTAAGTGCTATCCGGACACCGCACATCAGCGGTGCTGGGTGCACAAAACGGCAAACGTGCTGTCGGTACTGCCCAAGTCAGTGCAGCCCAAGGTCAAGGAAGCCCCGCATGATATCTGGATGGCCGAGACCAGGGAGGATGCCCACAAGGCGTTTGACCGCACAGTGACGCGCTTTCAAGCGAAGTATCCGGGGGCCATGGACAAGCTGGTCAAGGACCGGGATGAGCTGCTGGCGTTCTATGATTTCCCGGCAGAGCACTGGGTCAGTATCCGGACAACCAACCCGATAGAATCGACCTTTTCGACGGTCAGATTGCGCACCAGGCGAGCCAGAAACTGTGGGTCACGGGAGACCACCCTGGCCATGGTTTATAAACTGCTGGAGTCAGCACAGAAAGGCTGGAAGCGGCTCAAGGGATTTGCGCTGCTGACGTTGGTGGTAAACAACGTGAAGTTCCAGGACGGAGTGCGGGTAGAGGAAGCGTCAGACAGGAACGCCGCCTGACCTCATACACCACATTTAATGGGATGGTCGCCCCTCCCCAACACGGCATCTAACGTGCCAAAGTGGCGAATGAGTTTTCCCACTGACTGAGAAGAGGCGACCACTATGCAGGCTACGACCATCGGCATCGATCTGGCAAAACATGTTTTCCAATTACATGGCGTGGATCAACATGGCAAGACTGTCCTCACCCGCAAGTTGAAGCGTGACCAAATGATCTCCTTCTTTGCCAACCTCCCTTCATGCCTTATTGGCATGGATGCCTGCGCCAGCGCACACTTTTGGGCCAAAAAACTGCAAGGGTTGGGGCATACCGTCAAGCTAATGGCCCCGCAATTCGTCAAACCTTACGTCAAAACTAACAAAAACGATGCTGCTGATGCCGAGGCTATTTGTGAAGCGGTGACTCGACCCACCATGCGTTTCGTGCCGATAAAGAGCCGCGAGCAATTGGCCGTCCTGGCGCTGCATCGGGCACGGCAGGGATTCGTCAAGGCAAGGACCGCCCAGGCCAATCAGATCCGTGGATTGCTGGCCGAGTATGGCCACATCATCCCCCAAGGCATTAGTCACATCAGCAAGCAAGTTCCTGACCTTCTGGAAGATAGTGAAAATGGCTTGCCAGGGACATTTCGCCAATTACTGATGCGACTCCACGAGCACCTCAAAGACCTCGACAAACAGGTCCGCGAGTTGGAGGACACGATCGTACGTTGGCACCAAGAGTGTGCTGTCAGCCAGAAATTGGCACAGTTGGCAGACATCGGGCCGCTCACCGCCAGTGCGCTGGTAGCTTCCATTGGCGATGCTAAAAATTTTAAAAATGGCAGGCAGTTGGCTGCATGGCTGGGTCTAGTCCCAAGACAGCATTCCAGCGGTGGCAAACAAACATTGCTGGGGATCAGCAAGCGCGGTGACAGCTATCTGCGTACATTGCTAATTCATGGCGCTCGCTCCGTGTTGCGGGTGGCAGAGTACAAGGCGTCGTTTGCAGAAAGTTGGCTAGCCGGGGTAATGGGGCGGCGCAACCACAATGTAGCGGCGGTTGCACAAGCCAACAAGACGGCCCGCATCGTCTGGGCATTGCTGGCGCATAACAGAGAGTACGATGCTAATTATGGCGTGACAGCATCATGAAGAGCCCGCTTATCAAGGATAACGGCGTATTGAGCTTTGTATAACAAGAGGTTGAATAAGTAACACCGATTGCACAGGCAATCATGAAGTGATGGCGAGACTGGTCAGACCGTGACTGGCAAAACCCGAGATGGCCAAAGCACCTTCAGTGCGAACATTTGATAGAGGAGCCAGTCAGCGAATTCCATCAGGGATAGAGGCGGTAGCCTCGATTGAAATCCGGATCTATGGCTGCAATCTCCACCTGACTCACTTTCATGAATTGAGAGCTTGGCAAACCGGGGCGACCATCTATGACAATAACTCACCAGCTCAACCGATCGGAGGCATTACCTACGATCCGTTGGGCCGCGAGTCCAGGGTGGTGACTGCGCTTGGCTATCTGCGGCGGATGCGCTATTACCCTTGGTTCACGATTGCCGAAGACGATGTGGATTCCAAAATTGAAATGTACTGACAGGGTTAATTTGTACTGCCCATTGAGTCCCTGACTGGGATTTGCAAGATTCCATCTATTTTCAATGACATATAAAAATGACACATCGAGGCAGTTTGCGAACGTGCGTGATGTTTGGGGCAATTTCAGCATCCAGCAAGAACAAGGCAATTTTGTACCAAACTTGAGATTCCAAGCGTTATCAAGTGATTAGCGATACAGGCTGCATCGGCGTCAGTGCCACAGATATTTGTAATTCACAGACGAGAACGACACACTGAACGAGGTGAAGTCATCATGACCACCATTGCTGACG
>JAYSEN010000073.1:0-3863 GCA_041913845.1 Undibacterium sp. | reverse complement strand
TAATTCATGTCGCTTTTGGCGTCCTTCGATCAGGAAAAATCTTTGATAAAAGTCTACACGCTGCTTGACTTGGATAACAGTATCTATGATAATCAGTGGTTGCATATTAAATCTCCACCATTTCAAAGTCGGCTTTGGCGACACCACAATCCGGGCAAGCCCAGTCTTCGGGGATGTCATCCCAGCGCGTCCCCGCAGCTATCCCTTCCTCTGGCAAACCCGCTGCTTCATCGTAAATAAAACCACAAACGATACATTGATAAGTTTTCATCGTATTCCCTTTAAATTAAATCTCGTGATAAACGTGCGTCAGGCTGGCGCTGCGCCAGCGCTGGTCTGTGTAATTCAGGCGCTGTGCTGGGCTAACACGGCGCGGTAATGATTGGCATGCCGTTCTTCGACTTTGGCTAAAGCAGCGAAGCGTTTTGCGGCTTTTTCTAAAACGGCACGGAATTGCTCGGCATGCACACGTGACTCTTCTATTTGCTCATCATATTCAGCCACCGCCGCCGCATTGCCTTCTTGCACCGCAAGATGGCGGAATTTCGGGTACATCTCGGTGTATTCGTAAGTCTCACCCTCAATCGCAATTTCCAGTGCTTTTTGCGGCGTCAGTTTTTCTTTGGGGTACAGCAAGTCGAGGTGACCAAAGGCGTGCATGACTTCTTGTTCGGCGGTGGCCTCAAAAATTTCCGCAATTTCGTTAGCGCCGGCGGCGCGCGCCAGTTTGGCGAAATAGCGGTATTTGATGTGGGCCATCGATTCGCCAGCAAAGGCGGCTTCGAGGTTTTGTATCGTGACAGACGCTGGGTTAGTGCTGGTACTCATGATTTCTCCATTTCCTTGGTGTTTACTATCGAACATGGAGAAATGATAGATTTAACTAATGTATTTGTATAATTGATTGTTTAAAACGAATTGATAGAAAATGCCTATTTGTATTCGGGTACTTATTTTTGAGATTATGCAAAATCAGCATGAAAGACGTACAAATACGTATAAATAGGCGGCCCCGGCTCTGTTAGAATCTTTGCTCGAATTCCACTATGGCAAGCTGGAGCCTGCTTTTCACTCCCAAAAGGCTATAAATTAAAATTAAGACCACGAAATCAATGTGCCCCAGCGCTTGCTGTGGGCCCAATGTTTTTACCTGCCCCCGATTTGGGTAAAAATCGTCTGAGAATTTAACTTATCGCTTTGTGCTAATCAGGATGTCATGCTGAGCTGCTTGAATGGCAGCATCAGTGGCCCAGGCCAGGCTGTTTGTCAGCGTTTAATCAGCGTAATTCGATTAAATTGCGAAAGACACTGTCTGAGCCGGTCAAACCGTTTGAAAATTTGAGAAAGTCAGTCTATGGATACGTCTGCAGAAAAAAAAGAACAAGTACGCCAACAATTGCGTCAAGCGGCGCTCGAATACCACGAATGCCCAAGCCCCGGTAAAATCAGTGTTACCCCGACTAAACAACTGACCAACCAGCGCGATCTGGCGCTGGCTTACTCGCCTGGCGTGGCAGCACCTTGCGAAGAAATCGTGGCGGACCCGGCGGCGGCCTACAAATACACCGCGCGTGGCAATCTGGTGGCGGTAATTTCTAACGGTACTGCAGTGCTCGGCTTAGGTAATATCGGTCCTTTGGCTTCCAAGCCAGTGATGGAAGGTAAGGGCGTATTATTTAAAAAATTCGCCGGCATTGATGTCTTCGATATCGAAATCAATGAAAACGATCCCGATAAGCTGGTTGATATCATCGCCGCACTCGAACCCACCTTTGGTGGCGTGAACCTGGAAGACATTAAAGCCCCTGAGTGTTTTTACATCGAGCGCAAACTGCGTGAAAAGATGAAAATCCCGGTATTCCACGATGATCAGCATGGTACCGCGATTATTGTTGGCGCGGCGATTTTGAATGGTTTGAAAGTCGTCAATAAAGACATTAAAAACTGCAAATTAGTGGTCTCGGGCGCCGGCGCTGCGGCGCTGGCCTGCCTGGATTTGCTGGTTGATCTGGGCTTCCCTATCGAAAATATTTTTGTTACCGACTTAGCAGGTGTGGTCTACAAAGGTCGTACCGAATTGATGGACCCGGATAAAGAACGCTTTGCCCAGGATACGCCACACCGCAGCTTGCGTGAAGTGATACCTGGTGCGGATATTTTCCTCGGTTTGTCAGCTGGTGGTGTACTCAAACAAGACATGGTCAAAGCGATGGCGGAACGCCCTTTGATTTTGGCATTAGCGAATCCAACGCCAGAAATTTTGCCGGAAGAAGTCAAAGCCGTGCGCGATGACGCGGTAATGGCAACGGGTCGTTCTGACTACCCGAATCAAGTCAATAATGTCTTGTGCTTCCCGTATATTTTCCGTGGCGCTTTAGATTGCGGCGCAACCACGATTACTCGTGAAATGGAAATCGCGGTAGTACATGCGATTGCGGAATTGGCGCAAGCTGAACAATCCGACGTGGTAGCCACCGCTTACGGTATCGCGAATTTATCGTTTGGTCCGGAATACTTAATTCCCAAGCCGTTTGATCCACGTTTGATGATCAAGATCGCGCCAGCGGTCGCTAAAGCGGCGCAAGATGGTGGCATTGCGACCCGGCCTATTCAGGATATGCAAGCCTATAGCGATAAGCTGCAGCAATTTGTTTATCACAGCGGCACTTTCATGAAACCGATCTTCCAGATCGCCAAGAAAACTCCGGCTGAACGTAAGCGTATTGTGTTTGCCGAAGGTGAGGAAGAGCGTATCTTGCGCGCGGTGCAAGTGGTGGTCGATGAAAAACTGGCTTGCCCGATTTTGGTGGGACGTCCACAAATTCTGGCGCAACGCATAGAAAAATTTGGTTTGCGTTTGAAAGCTGGCGTCGATTTCCAGGTCATCAATCCAGAAATGGATAACCGTTATCGCGACTACTGGCAAACCTATTGGGAAATGACACGTCGTAAAGGCGTGACCGAACAATATGCGCGTCTGGAAATGCGTCGTCGTCATACCTTAATTGGTTCGATGATGATACATAAAGGCGACGCCGATGGCATGATTTGCGGTACTTTCGGCAATACCCATTTGCACTTGAATTACATCAATCAAGTGCTGGGCAAACGCGAAGGTGTAAACGTGTTTGCGGCAATGAATGCGCTGGTATTACCAGATCGTCAATTGGTCTTGGTAGACACCCATGTTAATGAAAACCCGAGTGCCGAACAAATCGCTGAAATCACGATACTGGCGGCGGAAGAAATGCGCCGCTTCGGGATTTACCCACGCGTGGCTTTACTCTCGCATTCTAACTTTGGTTCCAGCAATTCCGAATCGGCTGTCAAAATGCGTGAAGCTTTGGCACTGATACAAGAACGTGCGCCTGAACTTGAAGTCGATGGTGAAATGCATGGCGATACTGCCCTCGATATGGCTTTCCGCAATAAAACCATTCCGGATTGCCGTCTGACTGGCGACGCCAACTTGCTGGTGATGCCGAATATCGAAGCCGCGAATATTTCGTATAACTTGTTGAAAACCACCGCCGGTAATAACGTTGCGATAGGTCCTATCTTGCTGGGTTGCGCTAAACCCGTGCATGTCTTAACACCATCGGCAACGGTGCGCCGTATCGTCAATATGGCGGCCTTGGCTGTGGTGGATGCGGTCGCGCAGCGCTAAGCCTAAGCTGCGCTATTCAGTCAGTCTGGCTATGTGCAGCTTAAGCCGAACTAACTGAGTTAGAAATTTAAAACGCCCGACTGGCGTGGCTTTTCAATCGAAAGTGTTTGAAAAGCCGCATCAGTCGGGCGTTTTTGTTTTGGGGCACTTCTAAAAACCACCTAAAAACCGCAAAAAACTGAAAGCTCAGAATTTT
>JAYSEN010000072.1:0-4239 GCA_041913845.1 Undibacterium sp. | reverse complement strand
GAATACCTACTTTAATTATAACTCACTCACCAACACGTAAAGGGAAAAGCGCCGAAAAATGAGTTAGCTTTACCTATCAAATAATTTTCCATATCGAAGCCTGATATGGTCTTAATAAAATCAAATGATTGCTTGCCGATATAAATACTCCATCCACCTCTTTCGCAAGCAGTCATTGCCGCAGGAAGATTATCTTCTCGCAAGAATAAGAACACTGGTTCATAACCATGATCATGCAATAAAGAGCCATATTGTTTAAATTTTTTCAGTGTCCCTGCATCACCAGAGCCTACTCTATATTTTGTATCAATAGCATACTTTTCAATTCTTAAATCACACGGTTCATCATCGCCAATTCTGAGTGCTGGCTGAAATGTTGTGCAACCTTTACAGGCTTCAACAACCAATGACTCCCAACACTTACCAAGCTCACGTCCCCAGTATTGCCGGTTTTCCCTCTTTAATTCAGGGGTTATACCGAAGACATCCATCAGGATGTCTGTGTCCTCATTTTCTTCAGCATAAACTTTTTGAGTGAATGAACCTTGGTACTTTCTTAAAATTTCATCCAAACTATTTACAACTGTCATCACCAGACTCCACGAAAAAAACAAAAAGCGGTTGGTCCAGTGCATTAGCTATTTTTTCCGCATTAACCAGAGTTATATTCCTTTCTCCTCGCTCTACAGAGCCAATATAAGTCCTATGAAGTCCACTCTGATGTGCTAATGCCTCCTGAGACAATTGCTTCATTTGCCTGAAATACCTAACACGCTGGCCGAAAAGATTTTTGATGTTCATGGCTTAATAATCAGGACATGAATACTTTAAGTCGACAGACTATAAGTAGCATCAAGAGCCTCAATTGGTCTGTTTTTGACTTGAGTTATAGGTTGCATACTTCCTGTAATTTTTTGAGGAGTTGAACTGGCGTCCAAGTTATGGTGTCATAGTGATGGGTCACATGATGACTGGCTGATAATTTCCCATTTAGAGCTATGATTTATAGCTGTTTTTTAATAATGGTGTGTCAATTTCTGCCAGCTCCACCAAATACCGGTCCGATGAGGACCAATGCAATACAAAAACCCGCATGGCGTAAGGCCTTGCGGGTTTTTTCTTATCCAGTACTGTCCGATAGCATCCATTGCGAACCAACCCTTTTAGGCATATCGTTAGGCATATAGCACTGTATGCCTTCAGGAGCGTATGCCTATGCCTCGGGTTACCCGTCCACTCAGTACAACAGAGATCAAAGCAGCCAAGCCAAGGGAGAAAGACTATTCCCTCTGTGATGGCGGTGGTCTCGAGATCTGCATCAAGGCTAATGGCTCCAAGCTATGGCGGTTCCGTTACTACCGTCCAGTCTCCAAACAACGGAACATGATCAGCTTTGGCTCATGGCCAGAGATGGGCCTATCTGAAGCTAGGGATGCTCGCAGTAAAGCGAAGTCACTCTTGCAGCAAGACATAGATCCACAATCGCATCGCGAAGAAAAACTCGCGGCAGTCAAAGCTGAGACCGAAAATACTTTTTTTGCTGTTGCCGAACGCTGGTTCAACGTCAAGAGGTCATCGGTTACGCCAGCTTATGCTGAAGATCTATGGCGCTCGCTTGAGCTATATCTATTCCCTGACATCGGTCAAAAACCCATCACTGAGGTTAAAGCCCAAACTACTATTCAGATCATCCAGCCGATTGCCGCTGCTGGCAAACTGGAAACCGTCCGGCGTTTGGCCCAGAGAGTAAACGAGATCATGACGTATGCCGTGAACTCAGGACTGATCGATGCCAACCCCTGCGCGGGGATCAGCAAGGTTTTTCAAAAACCCGAGAAAAACCACATGCCAACGCTGACCCCTAATCAGTTACCAGAACTGATGAACAAACTTACCAAGGCCAGTATCAGTCTGCAGACAAGGCTGCTGATCGAATGGAGTCTGCATACACTCGTCCGGCCAAGCGAAGCGGCAGGAGCCACTTGGAGTGAAATTGACCTTGAAAACAAACTTTGGCGGATCCCAGCAGAACGGATGAAGAAACGTAAGCCGCACAACATCCCACTTACCAAGCAGAGCCTGGCACTGCTGGAGCTGTTACGGCCAATCAGCGGTCATCGTGAATTTCTCTTTCCTGGGCAACGAGACCCGAAGACCCATACCAACGAGCAGACAGCTAATGCCGCGCTTAAGCGTATGGGGCTAAAAGGAAAGCTGGTTGCTCACGGTTTACGCGCTCTGGGCAGTACAACCCTCAACGAGAAAGGCTTTGATGCGGACGTTATCGAAGCCGCGCTGGCTCACTCAGATAAAGACGAGGTGCGTAGCGCCTACAACCGAACAGATTATCTAGATCGACGCCGAGAGATGATGGCGTGGTGGTCAGAACATATTGAGCAGGCCGCCAGTGTAGGCTCAGCATTGACGTGGAGGCCGACAGTTGTAGCAAGTTGAATATGCTATTAAGTGGTATAGAGGTTCTATAAGTTGAACCCCATCCACAATTTCAAAAATTAATACGTATATAGTACATTTCGAACAATATAAAAATCAAGACACATCAACAGCTATTCTAGATCGCAACTCCATAATCAATGAGGTAGTTGAATGAAACCAGAATCATCAATAAGAGATAAGTTAAAAGAGCACCGTTCAAAGCGCCGGCAAGAAATAAGCCAAAAGTTGGCGCACTTGGAAACTTATAAGATAATCGGTCAAATGCCCCCCGCATGCACTTTTGACACAAGCGAGAAGCACTCTAAAAATGAAACAACAAATGAAACTCAATCAGAAACTACCTCTAGCGGTCAGCATATAGGTCGAAACGAAATTCACCCATCATATCGAGAAACCGAAATACTTGAGTATGCAATAGAAAAACTATTTTTTGAAAATAGAGATGAAATCAACGAGCTGTTTAAAGGAATATTAAAAGAAGACACAGATATAAGCTACAAGGTCATTTATGAAATCATAAAAATTAAAATTGATAGTAATGAAACCAGCGAGATAGCATCAAAGTTAGCAGACGCAGGAAATAATGACAAACATAAAAAACCACTCAAAATAGTCACATCAATATTCCTCCTGATTCATGCCAGAAAACAAATTCTTGAAAAGCACGACTTCCTATACGGACTGATAAACGTAAGTCGCGCTTATTCCATGCTAATTAATCCCGATGAGGAAGGTAACATTAAAAAGGCTTTATCAGCCTTAGAGGCTGTACAACACAATGCGCAAAAAGGTGGAAAGGCGAAAGCGGAGAAGACACTGGCTGTGGTTAAAAAAGCCATAGAGTTGATAAATGAAAAACGCCCAGCAGATGGTTACATATCAAGAAAGAACGCAGCAGACATAATTAAGGATGCCCTACTAGATCATATAAAATCAAACATGCCAAGCCTCACAAGCACAAACTATAATGCTCGAATGAAAACTTGGTTTGCAAACCATCCAGCACTTGTCTCAGCATTACAACTGCCGTCATCCAAGAAAAAACAAAGCCATCAAAGAAAAAAATAAAGTCATCAGAATCATAAAGAATATAAAACAATTAATTGCCAATTCTTGGCCGACCTCGGAGAGCGGGTGAAGGACCAATCACGCACCCTTTACCGAATGATCTCATAACCCGGCCAGTTTTCACCTTAATAAATTTATCCCTAAGTGTCATGTATTTTAACGCAGTATCGAGGCCAATTATTTTTTCGTTGTCGCGGTAAGATATTAACCCAATACCACAACTTTGATATCGCATTTTGGTAGCATTGCAATTATAGTAAAGGCCCTTTTTTTCTGTGATGCCATCAGCCCAAAACTGACCGATCCGCTTAGCGTAACTTACGTCCGCCCTGACTTTTGAACCATCAAAAATAAACATCACATGGTAGTGATAACCCAGGGCGAGCGCATGAGTGTCTAGTTTTTGAGCAATACGGATAATCCAGCAATCAGCACCTTCTCCAAGTGTTCTGTTTTCATCCAGCATCGCTTCTGTTTGCCAACAATACTGAGCTTGGTTGGTTCCGCTCTGAGCATGTTCAGGGCTAGATGTCGCAAGCAGGCCAAGTTTTCCGCTGCGTGATCTTTGTATATCTGACAGGCATCTTCTTGCATGCTCACATCTAACACCCAGTGCATCGATTCTATGGCCCAGTGTTCCCGGACCGCGCTGGCTACTTGTTCTGCACTCATGATTCTCGAGCTGATGTAGTAGCGATACTCCATGCTGACGGG
>JAYSEN010000071.1:0-4521 GCA_041913845.1 Undibacterium sp. | reverse complement strand
CGTGCAGGATTCGAACCTGCGACCAACGGATTAAAAGTCCGCTGCTCTACCAACTGAGCTAACGACCCAAATTTTTTACTGCGCTAAATTTTAACTTGGTAGGCCGTGCAGGATTCGAACCTGCGACCAACGGATTAAAAGTCCGCTGCTCTACCAACTGAGCTAACGACCCCAAGAACCAAGCATTATAGGGGACTGCGACCTTACTGTCAATTCCCGGTCACAATCACTTGTGCTTACTTAATTCCAGCGCTGCGATCTTTGGCTGCCTGCGCCGCCTCGGTGCCAGGATAATTAGCAATCACGCTTTGCAAAACGCGCTTGGCTGCAACCTTATCTTTCAATTCGACGTGACAACCGGCGATATTCAATAACGCTTCAGGCGCTTTAGGATGATCAGGATAAGTTTTGGCCATTTGCTGCATAATCGGGATCATGCTTTTGCAATCGCGTTGAGCATAATGCGAATTTCCCATCCAATACATTGCCGAACCAGCATAGGCCGATTGCGGGTAAGCACTGAGGAAGGTATTAAATGCATTCGCGGCATTTTTATAATCCGCCGCTTTGAATAAATCCATGGCTTTATCAAAAGCGCGTTGCTCATTCCCATCGACCATGGCTTCTTTACCATCGACAGTTAAACGCTTAGGTTCGAGATTGCGCAGGCGATTATCCAGATCAACATAAAAATCTTTCTGCCGTTTTTGCAAAGTCGTAATGTCATTCGTCAACACTTCGATTTGCCCACGCAGACGCGCTACTTCATCACGCAAAGCCTGATTTTCATTCGCCATATCGATTAAGGCGGTGCGCTCAGCCTTAGTATCGAGTTTAGTATCCAGACGATTTGTCAGCGCCTCGACTTTAGCACGCAAATCCAGGATGGCTTTGCGTGCTTCATCATCATCAAATATTCCCGCCTGAGCCGACCCTAAAGTCAAACCCAGTACCGCACTTATTACGCTTAATCGCAGCGCTTTTCGCATATTCTCACCTCAAGAAAAATGTCAGGACGCACACCAAAACCCGGCGACATTTTGCTGGCTGAGCCCTCTGCACAACAGCAGCGAGCGCTCAACGTTGACGCCGAAAAGCACAGCTGTGCCAGAGCACAGCAAGCATCGCAGGCTTCAAATTTGATCGCGCAGTAAGTTGTGCAGCGGTCTCTGGCTTTTGCCTGCACCCTGAATAGTAAAAAGGGAACTCATGAAGATCACCAAACGAATCTGGCGTTCATGAGTTCCCCGCGTACCGAGCCGCAAACTGATCAGTTTGCTGAGACTAACAATTATTTGTAAGTGATGTCAGCGCGGCGATTTTTTGCCCACGATTCTTCATCGTGACCCATCGCAACTGGTTTTTCTTTACCCAGCGATACGGCTTCGATCTGGCTGTCTGCAGCGCCTTGCAAAGTCAAGGATTTACGTACAGCTTCAGCACGTTTTTGGCCCAATGCCAGGTTGTATTCACGGCCACCGCGTTCGTCGGCGTTACCTTGAACCAAGACGTTTTTCATCTTGTTCGAATTCAGGTTTTTAGCGTGATCAGCGATCAAACCAGCGTATTGATCTTTCACAGCATAGCTGTCGAAGTCAAAGTAAACGCTGCGTTTTGCTTCGTCTTTAGCCAGATCGTAAGTTGGTGTTTTAACTTCCTGAACTGCATTTGGATTGGCAGCTGGGGCAGTGTTAGTTTGAGCAACAGGCTCTTGTTTTACTGGAGCTTGTTCGATAGGTTTAGATTGGCAAGCTACCAACAAGGCGACCGAAGCCATAGCCAGAACGGTTTTTGAGTGTTTTGCGAACTGCATGTTTTCTCCTAACTGATCAAATCAAAGTTTATGCACTAGGTTTTATTACTGCTTTTTTAACTACTTATTTCATGTACGGCCCCCAGGTGGGCTGCCGTATATCGCCAGTTTGCACTGTGAGTTTTTGCTTAATTTTACCATCCAAGGACACCACGGCTAAACTACCACGCCGACCGGACTCGGTGGCGTACATAATGTAGCGACCATTCGGTGCAAAGCTGGGAAATTCATCATTCGTGGTATCTGACAAGCGCAATTCTTGTCCTGAGGCTAAATCCAGCGTGTAAAGCTGGAATTTTCCATCACGGCGTGAAATATACGCCAAATTTTTTCCATCGGGTGAAATTCGTGGCGAAATATTGTAATTTCCGTTAAACGTCACGCGTTGTGCATCACCGCCAGCTGCACTCATACGATAAATTTGCGGGCCACCACCACGATCACTTAAGAAATAAATGTATTGACCATCGGCAGAAAATTGCGGTTCGGTATCAATCGCAGAACTCGTGGTCATGCGTTGCAAACTACCGCCGCGGGCATTTACAGTGTAAATTTGCGCAATCCCATCTTTCGACAAGACCACCGCCAGACGCGAACCATCGGGTGACCAGGCGGGCGCTGAGTTATTACCTTTATAATTAGCCACGGTGTAACGTTCACCTGTGACCAGGTTTTGCATCATGACGATGGGCTTGCGTGCCTCGAATGAGACGTAGGCAACCTTGCTGCCATCGGGCGACCAGGCCGGCGACATAATCGGCTCCATCGAGCGTAACGCCACTTTGACATTTTCACCATCGGCATCGGCCACTTCGAGGCGGTATTCCGGGCCATTCTTGGTCACGTACGAAATCCGGGTTGAAAACACACCCGGCACACCCGTGAGTTTTTCATATACGTCATCAGCCACTTTATGGCCGCCCTGACGTGTATTTTGTGGCAACACGGCGACTGCATAACCCGATAAGGTAGCCGCTTTCAACGTATCGTAGAGCTTGTATCTCACTTCGAAACGGCCATCGGCTAAGCGACTGACACTGCCTACCACCAAGGCTTCGGCACCGCGGCTCTTCCATTCTGAAAAATTAACGCTGCTGGTTTCACTTAAGATGAACGGGGCGGCAATAATGCGGAAATAACCGCTGCGCTCCAGATCATTGCGAATGATTTCCGATACTTGCTGAGGTGCGATATTTTCATCGGCGAAAGCAGCAACCGCGATTGGTATCTGGTTGGAACCGACACCCGCGACCTCCACTTTGATTTGCGCTTGCACCGGCATGGCCAGCAAACCGGCCGTGCCTAACAGGGCGCTTAGCAAACAATGACCCAGAGTTTTTTGAAATACGTTCTTCATACTTAATTTGCTTCCTGTCATTCTTTCATACGATAGGTAAGATCAAGGCTAGGCGGCACCACGCCGCTTTTATCTCGCGGGAAAGGTGCGGACGCCAAAATACCACGGGCAACGGCCTCATCAAAGGCGAGGTTACCCGAACTTTTTAACTTGCGTATTGCACCACGGAGTGATCCATCTGGCAAGAGTTCAATACGGTATTCCACTTTAGGATTATCACTACCACTATCCAGTCCGGTATAACTGGTATTTGAACGCACCTTTGCTGCCACTTTTGCGGCATAACCCGGATCACCGCGATTATTGCCGGTCGATTTTTCAGCCGTACCGGTGCCGCCAGTGCCCGCTTGCGCCGTTAAGCGCGCCATATTTTCTTTAAAGACTTTATCCGCCGCGGCTTTTTCTTTGGCGATTTGCTTGGCTTTTTCCGCTTTTTCTTTGGCTAACTGCTGTTCTTTTTCCAGCTTCTCGGCCTTATCTTTGGCGAGTTTATCGGCTTTCTCTTTGGCGAGTTTTTCTTCTTTACGTTTTTCTTCGGCCAATTTTTCTTTGCGCTCTTGCTCGCGCTTCAATTCTTCCTGGTGCGCCAATTCTTGCTTACGCTTTTTTTCCTGGCGCAAAGCGATCTCAGGATCGACCTGAGGCACAGGCTCAGGTTCACGCACTTTCACAGGTTCAGGCTTAACCGCTTCGGGCTCGGGTTCAGGCTCAGTTTGTGGTACGGGCAAGGGCGCAGCCTGACGGGTGGTCATATCCCAGACTTCGGCTTCCACCGCAATAGGGTGTTGGTTTTGCCAACTAATACCTATCCATAAAAACGCAAACAGCGAAAGGTGCACGAGCACCGCGAGAAAAAGCGATTTCCAAGGGCCTTGCGCGTTTGTGTGCATGGATAAATGTTGCGATGCGGCGTGATTCATACGGGCTAAAGACCAGACTTAATCAAAAAAGTTCATTATTTTTAGAGCAGAGGCAAAATTGGGCAAACGAGCCGTGCAGCCAAACACCATACCGAAGTATGGCAAGGCCAAACACCAATGTCGGCGCCAGTTTTGCCTAAATTCTAATTTTAAATAAATATTCTGCACCGCGGATTATAACCTTTCGATGTAAGCTTGCGAGCAAGGCCTTACATTCAGACAAAAATAGCCTGCCCCCGACTTCCGATTTGAGCAAGCTTAGCCAGAAAGCTCAACACGGCAACAAAACTGATCGCCAAAAACCGAACAGGCTTATTTGATAAGCCTTTACAGCGACTTTACGCCCACAAGCCGCATCAAAATGGCGTTTTTTTAATTTGGGAACTTCTAAAAACCTCCGCCTCTAATAGTCATAGAAATAAACCTGACGA
>JAYSEN010000070.1:0-4571 GCA_041913845.1 Undibacterium sp. | reverse complement strand
TCATGGCTCCAGATGACAAACATGATCTCATATCAGGAACTTGTTCGCACCTTCCTTAGCTTTAGTGTCAACTAATTCAATTTGCCAAGGCGAGCAAGTTTCTACGCTTTGGCCATCAATTTTTTCCCTTGGTTTAAACATTCAATTAGCATACCCAACATTTCAGTGGGCAAATAATGCGCGTGACAAAGCAGCTGTACATGTAGTGGTAATTGGATTATCGGCACAAGAAAAATCTAGAACTCTCTATCAGCAAATAGATGGGGAGTGGCATTGTAAACAGGTAAAGAATATTGGTCCCTATTTGCTCGAAGGCAGCAACATATCCATTGGCACGCCAAGCAAACCTTTGGTCAGTGGAGTGCCATCGCTTCTTTTCGGAAATAAACCAACTGATGGCGGGAATTTATTTTTAACTGCCAGCGAACGAGATGAGTTTATTGTCCGAGAGCCTGCATCAGAGAAGTGGATTAAAAAGGTTCTCGGAGCATCAGAATTTCTTAACGGAAAGGATCGTTGGTGTCTCTGGTTACTAGATGCAACAGATGAAGATTTACAGGCAATGCCTGAGGTAAAAAAAAGAACAGATATTATTCGCGATCTGAGAATAAAAGCAGGCCATCCCGCTGCTCTAAAAATGGCTGAAAAGCCTCATATTTTCATACAGGTCAGTCAACCACCGACAGGCCATTATATTCTTGTGCCAAGTGTATCTTCTGAACGTAGAACCTATGTCCCACTAGGTTTTTTCAATGCTGATGTAATTTCAACTAACCTTAATTACATTATTCCAAATGGAACTATGTATGAGTTTGGCATTCTATCGTCTCTATTACATAACGATTGGATGCGATTAGTTGCAGGAAGATTGAAAAGCGATTATCGCTATTCGGCTACAGTCGTTTACAACCCATTCCCTTGGCCGAACGCTGCTGAAACGCAACGACAAGAGATTGAACGCTTGGCTGAAGAGGTGCTACTGACCCGAGCTGAATTCCCTGGTCGCACTTTGGCCGAACTATACGATCCGGACAAGATGCCATCTGAGTTACTAGCTGCCCATCAAAAGCTTGATAAAGCGGTAGATCGACTCTATCGAGAGCGTCCATTTAAAGATGCAGCGGATCGCTTAAGTTGCTTGCTGGCGCGCTATGAAGCGCTCACAGCCCACTAAACAATGAGCATCAGCCCGAGCACTAATGCTTCTAACAGAATAATTTGGAAGGATTCTTGATGAATAATCTGTTGCATGTGGAATATGGTCAAACCGGTCAGAGTGCCTGCCTTAATCATATGGGTATGCGTGAAATGCAGGCCCGAGCTTTTGCTGAGAGAGTAAGTCAATATCTGCTTATCAAGGCTCCTCCTGCATGTGGGAAATCCCGTGCCCTGATGTTTTTGGGTCTCGACAAGTTGGTGCATCAAGCACTACGCAAAGTGATTGTTGCCGTGCCTGAAAAATCTATCGGTGGCTCCTTCCAAAATACCCAACTAACCAATTTTGGTTTTTTTACCGATTGGCTTGTAAGTCCAGAAAGTAATCTGTGTGTAGATGGTAGTGATAGTGGAAAGGTCAATGCCTTCCAGCGGTTTATGAATAGCAATGACCGAATTCTGGTGTGTACTCATGCCACACTACGGTTTGCCTTCGACAAATTACCAATCAGCGCATTTAATGATTGCTTAGTCGCTATTGATGAGTTTCATCATGTTTCGGCTGATGGGGATAACCGCCTAGGCAGCTTGATTGATGACCTGATGAATAAATCGAATGCTCATATTGTAGCAATGACTGGTTCGTATTTTCGGGGTGACACTGTACCAATTTTATTAGCTGAAGATGAAGCTAAGTTCACCAAAGTCACCTACACCTACTACGAGCAACTGAATGGCTACCAACACCTAAAATCCCTTGGCATTGGCTACCATTTTTATCAGGGACGCTACATTGATGCCCTGCCAGACGTGCTTGATGCCAGCAAGAAAACCATCATTCATATTCCCAATGTGAATTCGGGTGAATCTACAAAAGATAAACATGGTGAGGTGGATTCGATTCTGGATGTATTGGGCGAGGTGGTTTTGCGTGATCCTGATACCGGAATTTTGCATGTCACGACCAAAGATGGCCGCAAACTAAAGGTAGCCAATTTGGTCGATGACAATGCCGCAGAACGACCGAAGGTACAGGCATACTTGCGAGATATCAAAGTGGCGGATGATATGGATATCATTATCGCATTGGGTATGGCCAAAGAGGGTTTTGACTGGCCTTTCTGTGAGCATGTGTTGACCATTGGTTATCGCAGTTCGCTGACCGAGATAGTGCAGATCATTGGTCGCGCCACTCGAGATTGCGCAGGTAAGAAACATGCTCAATTTACCAACTTGATTGCTCAACCAGATGCTCAGGATGATGATGTCAGGGCATCGGTAAATAATATGCTTAAAGCAATCACTACATCGTTATTGATGGAGCAGATCCTCGCGCCAAGCATCCAATTTAAGCCTCGTTCACAATGGGATGGAAAGCCGTTACCACCCAATACTCTGTTGGTTGATGATACGGCTAACACTCCGGTATCCAAGAAGGTGTTGGATATCCTAAATGGCGATAAAAACGAAATCATGGCAAACCTGATGGCTAAAGAGCAGTTAGTCAAAGAGGCTATCAGTGAAACCGTTCCACCTGAAGCGATCACTCAGGTGGCCTTACCGCAAGTTATTCAGACACTCTATCCTGACTTGACGGAAGAGGAACAAGAACAAGTTCGTCAAGGACTGCTGCAAAGCATGCTGATCACTCAACAAGGTGGATTAGTGGATGGAAATGATCTGCCACACGATGCTGATGTGGATATGGGTAATGATGATGGTTCTGGTAGCAGTATTGCGGGCAAACAGTTTTTGAAAATGGGTGAGAAGTTTATCTGTATTGATAATTTGAACATTGATCTGATTGATGCAGTTAATCCGTTTCACGGTGCTTATGAAATCCTTTCTAAGCAGGTGACAGCCGCTATGCTAAAAACCATCCAAGAGGCTGTTAGTGCCACTAAATCAAAGGTTTCCGAAGAGCGGCGTTTTTCAAGCTAGTTGTCACCATTGACCTATTTAAGCGGCCTGTTTTTCTACCTGTTTAGCCAGCTCTTTTTCCGGATTCAATGTGGTCGGTCCCACTGGCGTACAGTTGCGAACATCGCGGGCTCCCCAGCGACTTGGATTGGCCGTTTTGGCTGCTTCAATCCGTTCTTTGCGTTGGGCTAGCAGTTCAACGTCTTGCCCCGTATGGCGTTGATGGGGCGTTACAAAACGCAATTGGCTGTGTTTATGCTCGTAGTTGTACCAACGCGTAAATTTCAACACCCAATCCCTCGCTTCATCCAGACTCTTAAAGCCTGCTGATGGCCAATCCGGACGGTATTTACAGGTACGGAACAGCGACTCAGCAAAGGGGTTGTCGTTGCTCACTCGGGGCCGACTGTACGACGTTGTCACGCCAAGCTCATTCGCTTTTACCCGCAGGGTTTGTGATTTCATCGGTGCACCGTTATCCGAGTGCAACACCACGCCACTGTGCAAACATTTTTCCCGCAACAGCGTTTGCTCTAACAGCTTTGCTGCATGGTCTCCCGATTCTTCCTCATAGACCTCGTGACCCACGATTTTCCGGCTGTACACATCTTCCAGCATGTACAGATAGTAAAATTGCCCACGCACTGTGCTCGCCAGGTAGGTGATATCCCAGCAAAACACCTGACAGGGCCCTGTCGCCGTATAGGTCGTTGGCCGAGACGAACCTTTGGGGGCCAGACTCCGTCCACGATGATGCAACTGCCCATGCGCTTTGAGTACCCGATAGTACGTTGATTCTGAACCATAATATTCGCCTTGGTCTAATAACGTGGGCACGATCTGCGATGGCGGCAAACTGGCGAAATGCGCCTGATTACATACCTCGATGATTTTGGCTTGTTCCGCTTCTGTCATTTTATTCGCGGGCGGCAAACGCGTTGCATCGGGCCGCAGATCGGCTTTGACCTGACCATGTTGACACCAACGCCGATAGGTTCGCAACGTGAGGCCAACTTCATCGCAGGCCTGAGGAAGTCTGGCGCCAGCCTGATTGGCCTCTTGGATCCATGATACATATTGTGTGCGTTGTGGGAGTGGCGTTAATCGTCCTCGTTGTCGTTCTCCCAAAACGCATTCAACTTTTTTCGCAGCACCAACAAGGCGGCGGTTTCAGCGAGTGCCTTTTCTTTTTCACGGAGTTCGCGTTTTAACTGTTTGATCTCTTTTTGATCGGATTGGCGCTGTCGCTTTGTTTCCAGTTCCTGTTCACGCGAGTTCATAAAGCCGCGAAGTGAATCGGCTTTCCAGGCTTTTATTTGCTCGATATAAAGGCCTTGTCGGCGACAATATTCGCTCAGTTCTGCTTCATTTAAACTGGCAGTTTCGATCACAGTGGCCAGTTTAGCTTCTGCTGACCATTGCTCTGATGTGGGTTTACTTCCTGGCACGGGACGACCTTGTTGTTTAGCTTTCTCTCGCCAATTATACAAAGTTTG
>JAYSEN010000069.1:0-4865 GCA_041913845.1 Undibacterium sp. | reverse complement strand
TGTACGGGGAGGTCGGTTACGACTTTGTATCAGGCCAATTGCGTTTGGCAATGCATTGGGGGATAGTTTGGCGGCAAGGAATAGCAGTATCTACAGCGACGAAGAACGAACACAACGCCGCCAGGAAATCAATGCCGCTAATGCTCAACGCAGCGCAGCCTTCAATAGCCGACTTCTGGCAGAAGTCCAGGGGCAAGCGGCGAGTTGGGTGGATACAAACTCGACAGCGTTATACAACTCCCTGGTGGGTACTCAACCGACAGTAGATTACTCAACTGGCACGTATGCGGGTGATGAATTTGCTCTCTTCCCTTCGCGATATCGATTTATTGAAGGTGGACCAGCAGCGGCGAATATTGGTACTAAAGATAGTATCTCTGATAGGATAAGAGCGGAGACGATGATTCGCTTACAAAGAGAAGCACAAGAGTTCAAGGCTAAGAACCCACGGGTTATAAATGGTGAGATTTATGTGGATGATCCTGAGGGGCGTCCATCAATTTATGTCGAAATTGCGGGAGTCGACAAGACGACTTTGCCAGATATTGAACTTAAGTCACCAAGTTCTTTGAATTCGATTATTTCACAACAGGGACAACCAACAGTTTACAACGACGCCACTGGAACAATCGGTTGGGCGGTTGACAGGCATGATGGGGACAGCCTGAATCTTGCAAAGAATTTTGCTGGTGGCCTAAAGGACGTTGCATATGGCCTTACAGTGGGTACATATGAGAACGCTACAGATTTGATTGCTGCCGGTGTTTCTGTTTTGTGGAATGAAGCTATTCGTGATACTTACAATAGGATCTCAAACTCAGATAAGCCTATGATTTTTGCGAATGTGCGGGGACCTGTTGCCGAGGCATACAAGAACGGCGCGTCACATTTAAAATTGATAGCGTCGAACGTACCGGTTGTCAACATCGGAGTGATGAGTTATGACGCTACGACTGCAGCTCTCAACGGAGATTGGAATGGATTAGCACGTCAAGCTGGCGGATTGGCTGGCGGGATGGTTGTTGGCAAAGGGGTTCAGAAGTATGGCAACTATAATGTGCAGTCGCCAATATTTATTGACCGTTCAAAGTCCGGCCAGTTAAATAGTAAAGTAATACCATTTGATGTTCGTAGCCCTTTAACGGCGCCTAACGCCACTAGTTCCACTAGGATAACTCCTAAAGATCTTGGTTTGCAGTCATTTTCAGAACATCCAATTTTTCATAGGTTATGGGAAGATTCTATGAATTACGCAAATCGTAGAAGTAGTGCTTATAAAGAATACTTAGGGACTCTTGAAAAGGGCGAAACACCATCGGCTAAACAGGCTCGCGCAGCGTTTGACGCCGTTCGAAATAGATTTACAGTACTTGCTGAAAAAGCTGGAGTAGACGTTCCTGAGCGCATACATCATTGGAACTGGCCAATAGGGAATTTTCCAACTCAAGCTGTAAATCCTAGTAATTTGTTTCCAGTTTCTCATGAGGTACATATGAATGTTCATAGGGCAGTTACGAGTGGACATACTACAAAAAGTCCTATATCACCTCAGCACGTATTATCATTGGATGAGGTTTACTGGTTGGCTAATAAAAATTAAGACTAGTTATTTACTATTTTTGCAAAGTTAAAAATGTGGATTGAAAAATACTTGAATTTGTATGAAAAATTGTGTTTGCCACCAGTTATTCTTGAATTGGTTTCGCAAAAAAAAAGCATACCGAGTGGTACGTGGAATACTCCCCCTGAATCATGGGGTTTTCCTCCTGCACTACTTCCACTTTGGAGCGATGGATCGCTATTTGCCTACCAAGGATTTTGGAAACACTGGTTTGTCAATAGGGATATGACTATTGTTGAGTTGCAGTCCGAAAATGGGTTATTTGCGATAGAAGTTGCTCGAGACTTTAGTCAATTAGCAAGATTGCTGATACTGTATGCCGTCACATCTGATGACGGAGTTAGCGACAGAATTAAGAAGTTCGCTGATAAATGTGGGATTGATGATGCGTTAGAAATAGATCGAATTAGTATTGAACTTGGAGACTTCCCAGAATCGCTTAAAGAGTTGAGTTCATACAGTCAAAATTTGCCTGCCAGGCTAGTAGAGAAGGGGGATGTGTATTTAGGTGATTTTCCATTAGAAACTACTATTAAACTACCGATTGAAAATTATAGTTTGATGGAATTTTCTCATGCCGCCAGATCAGAACTAAAAAAAATGAAAGGTATCCCAGCTTGGTTGATTGAAGATGATCAGCAGCCGGTGTTTATTAATTGCTTAAAAAAGAATGATATCTGTGGTGCATGGATGTCCCTGAATTCAAACGGTTGGGAACCCGATGCTCTGATTAAGTCAGTTATAGAATTATCAAAAATATCAAACGACGCCCTTTTTGGAGAATTAGTAGATGCTTGGGTGACAGCGGCAGAGGCGGAGTTTATTTCGTACTAATCACTACCAAGACACCCATCCTAGCCTTGACAAGCCCCAGCCCTTAACTAAACTGGGGCTTGTCATTTTTCACACATTGAGGTGGAATCATGCCGATTGCTCGTCATAGGCAAGTTGCCTTGTCCGCTACACCTTACTACCACTGCATAGGTCGTTGTGTGCGGCGGGCATTCTTGTGGGGCAGGGATGATTACAGCGGGCGGGATTTTTCGCATCGCAAGCTCTGGGTGATGGAGCGTTTGACGCAGTTATCGCAGGTGTTTGCGGTGAATTTATGTGCCTATGCGATTATGTCCAACCACTATCATTTAGTGGTGCATGTCGACGCAGAAAAAGCCCAGGCCTGGAGTGATGCGGAGGTCGCCGAGCGCTGGGGCAAATTATTCAGCTTACCCGGCTATGTCGAGCAAGTGTTGAAAGGCCAGGCCAGCGCAGCGGAGCAGCATTATGCGACGAAATTTCTGACAGAAATCCGCCGTCGATTGTGTGATTTATCCTGGTATATGCGCAGTTTGAACGAGTCAATAGCACATCGCGCCAATCAAGAAGATCAATGCACCGGACGGTTTTGGGAAGGGCGTTTTAAAAGTCAGGCGATACTCGATGAAGCTGGTTTGCTGGCCTGCTGCATGTATGTCGATTTAAATCCGGTACGCGCGGGGATTGCGCCGACGCTGGAAGACTCGGAATTTACCGGCATTCAACAACGCTTGTTTGAACACGCCGCCAAACTTCAGCAAAAATCAATTACTAAGCAAACACCGCGTAAAACAAAGCGCATCCCAACTAGCCCAGCTCAGCATCAACAATCAAGCGAACATCAAGCTGGGCAACAGCCAGATCGATTGATTTTACCGCCGCTGCACCCGTTTGGCGGCAGCCTGAGTACCGACCCGGCGCAAGGCTTACCATTTAAACTGACCGATTATCTGGAGCTCGCCGACTGGACTGCGCGTATCGTCCGCAGTGATAAACGCGGTGCCACACCCGAGCACTTACCACCAATTTTGCAACGCTTAGGCTTGGATAGCGCCAGCTTTTTAAGCAAGATGCAGGCACAAGCCTTCAAGCGCGGTTATGTCATCGGCCAAATCAGCCGCCTGAAAAATTTTGCTGAGTACTTGCAATTACAAAGGCGGGTGGGGATAGGCTTACCTGCAGTCATGCCTGGTTGAGCGGTGCGCTGCTCGTCAGTGGCATTAAAAAAATCGGCTTACCTGCTCACTTTGGACGCAAATTCGTCCTGCTGCCCCTCATTTCTGCTCGATTTTTTATTAAAATCTCCCGGCACGTCGCTTTTTTAAAAAATTCCCCTTTCAATTCAAACACTTAATCAAGCATGCCCCCCCTTTTTTTACTGCGCCATATACGCAAAGTGAGGCTGGGCGCGGGTTTCGGGGCACCGGGTAGGTGCGTAGGGTGTAGGGGTTTTTTAGCCGGTAACTGGCCATCTAGACCCCAAAAACGATATCAAATAAACCACCGAATGATAACCCGGGCGTATGAAAACCGGTTTTAAACGAAGTAAAAGGAATAAAGAAAATAAGTGGACAGGACTTACGCAAAATTGCGCTGGCTAGGCGTGGAGCCGCAGACAGTACAAATGTACGGCAAGGCGAACACAACAACGCCAGCGTCTGTTTTGCGTAAGTCCTAGTGGATAAAACCACGATAACGCTGTAGAAAACTGGATAACTGTGTAGAAGAGTGGAAAATGGTGTAGAAAACTAGAAAATTGCTCAAGCGCGTCATTGAGCGGGCATGCTCAGCAGGAATGAGGCTCACCGTCATCCTGAGAGGGGCCCCGTTCAGCGTGCGGTTCGACTGGCGGGAGTCCGGCAGCCAGGCGCTGTCCGAACTGCAGCACCTCGTCGTCCGTCAGCGTGAGGCCCGACAACGCAAAACAGGCGGCGGTCTGACTCAACGCCGGATGGGCCCAGGCCAAAGCGCGCCAGGCGCGCTGCTGCCGCCGCAGAAGCAGTACGGAGGCGGGAACGATGGTCGCACTACGATAGGGTTTCTGACGCATTCGCTCTCCTCCCATGTCACCCAAACCGACAGCCTGCCGCCAGGTAAAAAGGAAGCGGTGGTGTGGTCTGATTATAAAAGAATAAAAAAAAGCGGTGCCAGCCCTGGCCTAAAGCAGGGACGTGGTTAGCGCTTGCGTTTTTTAATAGCCGCTAAAGAAAAAACTACCGGCTCAAATTCCCCAGCATTTGCTGGGTCTGATATTTAATGATCATGCCATCGAGCAATGCCTTGATAATGCGGCGCTCCTCATCAGGCATATGACTGACTGCCTCAAACTGCAAAACGAGGTCATCCGAAGGCCCCCGCTCGGATTCATCAAAGACCAAAGCATCCAGACTGACATGCAAAGCCTTGGCAATCCTGACCAGGGCGTCCAACG
>JAYSEN010000068.1:0-5058 GCA_041913845.1 Undibacterium sp. | reverse complement strand
CCGGCTGCGATTGAATGTCATATGACGTTATCGCTCAAACATCAAATGCCGAAAAACATGGCGGTCACTGCTGATACAGCCTCAGAGCGGGCGTATTTGCCGAACACTGAACTGATGCGAAATCGATTACTGCTTGCGGATACTGGATATTTGACATCCTCCCCGCGCTTTTGTTATCTGTAGTACATGGTGCAGAGTCACTATAAATAAAGGGATGGTACGTTATTTACTGTAAACAACGTACCATTTTTTCTATTTTGCGTATAGTTCCCCGTAGGCCACTTCTAGCTGAGATTTCAGCTCTTGGTTTTCACTTTCAAGGGCTTTGATTCGAGTCTGTAATGCGGCAATAATCGCGTCCTTTGATGACTCTGAACGTGACTGGCTTTTCTTTGGTGGTGTTTTTGGCTTTCCTGATTGTTGTTCGGACAATCGTTTAATCCGACCTAATACGGATTCGTTTTTATAGACCCATTGGCGCGACACTCCCGCACATTCTGCAACTTTGGCAACACTGATAGTTTCATTGACTTTGATTAGCTCAGAGATGGCCGCCTCTGCTTTCTTGGTAGCCTCAATGGATTTCTGTTTGGCTTTCTGAGTGACCGCCTCTGTACTGCGCTTATGTGTCATTCTGAGCCTCCAATGGTTCAATGATGTTAAGTAGGTTTTGCTTTAGTTTCTCGTTCATCTCAATCTGGCGAGTCCATCCGTTTTGTTTGGCGGCATCCAAGATAGAACAGGTTCGTTCTAACTGCTCCTTGTGTTGGTCGAGATACCTAACATCTGTCCTGAAATTTCCGCATGTAAGGCAAGCGTTGGCTTTGTCACAGCTTTGAACAACAGGCATAGCACACAAGCCATTAGGTAAAGCCTGAGCGGATATGTGACGTTTTAACCACTGAGCATCAACATTATTAGCACCCTGAGAAATATCCCTCGCTATAGATTCCTCATCAACAACGTTACCAGTCACATCAACCATGCTCCCTTTAAATTTGGCAAACTCACGCTTCATGGTTGAGTCCATAACATGGGCGTATGTACTGGTCATACTTGGTGTTTCATGCCCTAAGTATCGCTGAACGATGTGTTGAGGAACGCCGTTATTTATCATCCTTGTACCAACGGTATGGCGAAACTGATGCGTTGTAAAATGGTAGATTTGACCATCCTCACCCTTGATTCCCGCTCGCAAAGCAACGGAATTTAATTGAGCAATGATTGTCTTGGTTCTGTATGGTTCTCCAGCGTTACGGTTGCGTTTTCCTAACCTATTTTTGTGTTCGGTGGGGAACAGCCATTTACAGTCAGTGCCGAACGTATCGTCAACATAAGCAATTTGCTCTTTGATAACGTTGTACGTTTCAGAGGCTATTGGGATAGTGTGGTCTTTGTTCATCTTCTCTTGATGAGTGCATAAGAACTTATCACCGTCATTGTCTGTGATGATGCAGTTTCTTGTTAGGGTGGCAATCTCGGTTATACGCATACCACACTCTTGTAGCACTATGATCAAACGCATTACGGTAGAGTCCAGCATTTCGATATTGCTATTCAATTGCGTCATGACAGATTCAGGGATAAACCTTGGCGTTGCCTTTGGAACCCTTGGTATGTCCTCGCTGTAGATGATGGATGGATTAGCAATCTCAAGCCATCCTTCGCGAGCTGATAACTCAAGGAACAACTTAATGTTAAGGATTTTTGTTTTACGTGTAGCCGGTGCTAGACCTTTAACTTTCAAGTTAGTGATATGACGTATAACCAGATCTCTGCTGATGACATTTTCATTGTGTCCTTGCCCGAATTTTTTTATGGACTCTGATAAATCAGCTAGAGATGTTACGTATGTAGTCAACGTACCATGCGACCTAGTTAGCGATGTGAGATGAATAAATTTTTTTGCCGCAGACTTTAACCACGGCTGATCGATACTAGCAAAATTGATCTGGTAGTCGCTCTTGGTTAATGGAGTTTTAACCCCTAAGTCTGCAAAAAGCCAAACGTCTTTATCAAAAAAATCGGAGTTTGTTTTACAGTTGTCAACTGCGATAGCTAATGTCATTTTCCGCCTCTGAATCTTGCTAACTCTTTCTTCATATCATCGCTTGTAAGGTGGGCATATATGTTTGCAGTGGTCTGAATATCGGAATGCCCCAAACGCTTCTGGACGTATGAGAGATCCCAGCCAGCACGAAGCAACTCTGTGGCGTGTGTGTGTCTGAAAATATGTGGTGTTACATCTATGCCAGTCTTCTTGCTGATTCGCTTAAATAGGGTGATGACAGAGCCATACTTCATTGGGGCACCAATCTCTCCATCCCAAAGGTTCACGAAAACGTAGTCGCTCTCGATCTCGCCGTATTCGTGGATGAAGTAATCGGTGTATAGCGAGACAATACTGCTCGAAACATCTACAAGATTATCTTCCCTAGATTTTGAACGGGCATTATTCTCATTGTTTGGCCTGAATCGGATTGCTATCTGATTATCACCAGATTTTATATCTTCATGCCGCAACCCAAGAACCTGACCGATCCTCATGCCTGTTTCGTACATCAAGCAAACAAGGAATTTGTCTCGCAGGTTGTTGCAAGCCTCTATGACCTGCTTAGCCTGAGCCTTTGTAAGCGTCTGTATGCGCTTCTTTGGCTCTTTTAGATGCAGCACCTTAGCTTTGGCTACTTTGCCCTTTGTGATGTGATGTAGGAATGATTTGTACTTGCCTGAGAACGCACCGTCTTTATAGATTTTAAGGTCGCCAACTTTGCCGCTTCTGCTGTGGTAATCATAGAACGCACTTACCGCAGACATGATCAGGTTGATGGTCTTATTGGTTCTCTTTGCTTCACGCTTAACGATAGAGATAACACCGTCTTGCTCGCCGCTTTGAAGCCAGCGAATGAAGTTAGCAAGATCTTCAATGCCAATGTCAGTCCAGCTAATGCCATCTTGTTTTAGGAATTGCCAGTACAACTTTAAATGATGATTGTAGGCTTTGATGGTGTTGGGACTTTTATCAGTCGCCTCAAGAAACTTGGTAAACTCTAAAATCGGAGCAACTGGCTTGAACCTTTCATCAAGAACAAGCCAACCGCTCTGATTGTTAGGCTTAACTATTTTTTGGACTTTCACCGAAGCATTACCCTGATTTGAACAATGTTTACACTCTATACGTTAGATACATTGTTTACAAGGTAAAGTTATAATGTAATCAGTGAATATATTTATTGACTACCTCTTACTTAGTTTACTTTATTAACACCATTATTTAGTGTCTTAGATAACTAAAGCACGGGGATTCCTACTGCGGTTAAGCGTAAACGCCGGACTCGCTTCGGTGGGTTCCTGCTGCTGGCGGCATTGTTGCACCACTCACTTCACAGGCTAATCGGGCGTGTCCCGCCCTTAATACGTTGATCGCACCGACTACATCGGCGTTCTCTTCAAAGCCACATTCCACACAGGCAAACCGGGCTTGGGTGATGCGATTATCTTTTGAGATATGACCACAGCACGGGCATGTCCGGCTGGTGTTTTTCGGCGGAACAGCGATCAGGTGGCCGCCATTCCATGCCAGCTTGTAATCGAGCTGGCGACGAAACTCAAACCAGCCTTGATCGAGGATGGCTTTATTCAGCCCTGACTTCGCTCTGACATTCCGACCTTGCTGCTCCATCGTTCCTGACGCTGATTTTGACATGTTTTTGACCTGCAAATCTTCAATACAGACTATCGCGTGGTTTTTGCTAATGTCGCTTGAAGTTTTATGCAGGTAGTCACGGCGGCTGTTGCCGATTTTGGCATGGAGACACTGGATTTTGGCTTTTGCCTTTTTCCAGTTGTTGCTGAATTTTACCTTGCGGCTCATGGCCTGCTGCGCTTTACGCAAGGCACTTTCCAGCGTTTTGAAGCTGTTGCGCGGTTCATAGAATGAACCATCCGACAAGGTGGCAAAACGGGCAATACCCACATCGATGCCGATCATGTCGCCATTGGGAGTAGGAATATCCGTTTCACGTTCAGTCTGAATGGCCGCAAACCATTTGCCGCACGACTGACTGACCGTGACGTTTTTAATATCACCGTCTACCATCCGACTGTTGCGGTAACGACACCAGCCGATTTTAGGCAGAAAAATACGGCTATTTCCCTGCTCCAGCTTGATACCTTGCGGGTAACGGAAACTATCACTTGAACCTTTCTTTTTGAAACGGGGAAAATCAGCACGTTTGGCAAAGAAGTTTTTATACGCCCGATCTAAATCTTTCAGCGACTGTTGCAGTGTTTGTGAGGGTGAGTCAGACAGCCATTGTGTTTCTGGCTCTGCTTTCCATTGTGGTAACAGGTTGTTCAGTTCAAAGGCGGAGAGTTTCTTTTCGCCCTGTTCATGCCGCTCTTTTTGCAACGCCAGCGCCTTGTTATAGACAAACCGACAGGCACCGGAGAAGCGGCGCATCTGGCGCTGTTGTTCTCCAGTAACGATCAGTTCGAATTTGTAGGCTTGCAGTCGTTGCATAGCTTGCTCATACTGTGTCAATACAACTCAATTATAGATTGGTCTATGGAAATTGAAAGTGATTTAAGACATGGCAGGCATTGTGTTTTTAAAATGCATGTTCATTTGGTCTTTGTGACAAAATATAGGCGTAACGTTTTTACCAAAGAAGTGCTGGATGATCTGAAAATCTTCTTTGAAAAGGTCTGCGTTGATTTTGAAGCAGAGCTGGTTGAATTCGACGGTGAAGACGATCATGTGCATTTACTGGTGAATTACCCGCCCAAAGTGGCAGTATCGTCGCTGGTGAATAGCTTGAAAGGCGTTTCCAGTCGGATGATCCGAAAAAAGAATTACCCCTCGATCAAAAAGAAACTCTGGGGCGGTGCGCTCTGGTCGCCCAGTTATTTTGCGGGGAGCTGTGGCGGTGCGCCAATTGAGATCATCCGGCAGTATATTGAGCAGCAACAAACTCCGGCGTAGCCCTCAGAACGGCTTCGCCGTTGCGCTATTCATCCTCGCCCTGAACGGCGAGGTTTTCCGCGCTATCCGATAAA
>JAYSEN010000067.1:0-6526 GCA_041913845.1 Undibacterium sp. | reverse complement strand
TTTTGAAATAAGAAAATTCTACTTTTAAATCAAATTATTTTCCGGGGGGATTACCGCTTCACGTTTGTCACTCAGCATTCTGAGCAAGTAACTTATTACCGCGTCGCGTGCCCTGGTGCGATATCGCTTGAGATCATTTTTGGAGAAAAAACTAGTAACTGCGTCGATAGCATTGCTAGTCGCACGCGATGATTTAACTCCCTTGGTGCAACCAAGTGCAGTTACGAAATATGCGGATAATTCTGAGTTATTTCGACTCCCCACAAAGCAAAGGTAGTTTCGATCTATTGCATCGACTTCATCTTCATCTGATTCAGTGTTCTCAAGTGATTTATTGAATTCGGTAAAATTAATGCGTACAGCCTGATGAACTTTCGACAAATCAATTTCTGTAATTTCTATTGGAACGAAGTTTTCATCCAACGAAACCCCGTCTTTATGCTTGATTATCGCGACAACGAGATACGCCAATCCATTATTTTTATAATAAGAAACAAGTATATTCCCTCCTGTAGCCAATTGTTCCTTACCGGCTTGCTCAGCAAGCTCATCGACTGCTATATGACTTAACTTGATGAAGGAATCACCATTAATTGGATTACTTGCATAGCTTTGAAATTCTGGTGGAAACTTACCTTGTCTACCATCGTCATTAAACTGTCCATGTGACACCGCATTTCCATTCTTTCCAATTAATCCGACAACCCCAGTAACTAAAGCAACTACCGCTGGCGCATGATTTGCCAGGAGCTGGTCTTTTTTCTTTATCTCTCCAATTGGCGAATTCACATTTTTAGTAAAGCCGTGAATAATGGTGTGGATCAATTCTATGGTCATAAAATTCCTTGGTAATGTCAATATTTACAGATGAATTTCAGGCACTGGACAAGTAGTGAACGGCAATGCAACCGAAGCAACTAATTACTTTTTTTCATTATGCTATTACAAACAGTTACAATCAATAGGTAATCCAGAGTTATGAGGCATCTATTGCATTTACATGACTTTTTTAATTATTTAACCAAGTGCAATTTAAAAGTGGAAATCACTTCCAAAAATATCCACTTAAAACTCACTAGTCAAACAATTGCAGCTAACTCCATCTTTTTCCGCACCGCAGCATAAATTCCCCGCAATTGACGTTTACGTTAACGTCAAACAATGTTAGTCTAAAAAATAACGGGTGCTGGGTGGTGACACTCAGTTAAACGGGAAAGAGCGCAAATTGAATTTGCTAAACTCTGCTGTCTCCGCAACGGTCATTCAGTGTGGCCTTACCTTGGTGCGTGGCACCAGCCACTGGGTTTTTGCCCGGGAAGGCGGTAAGGCAAGTCTGGGTAGCCCGGATACCGGCCTGTTGATCGTGTGGCGCTGCTCTTTGCAAACTCGAGCTAGTTTGTGCGCGCGTCACAGGTCTGGCCAGGTACGGACGATGCCTGGTGGATGGCGACATCCGTGGCTGAAGTTCAGCCTGACCAGACGCGCAAGCGGCGCAATGGCCAGCAGGCTGAGACTTCGTTGACAGGCATAGTAAGAACCGACTGGTTCTTACGCTTTAAGGAAATCTGCAATGAGCGCATTGACTTCTGTACCCACCGTAAAACTTTTAATCAACGGTGAATTTGTTGAATCTAAAACTCAGCAATGGCGTCAGGTGATTAACCCGGCGACGCAACAAGTGTTGGCCCATGTTCCGTTTGCAACAGACGATGAAATCAAGGCGGCGATAGCCAGCGCCCAACAAGCTTTTGTGAGCTGGCGTGCGACGCCGATTGCGACCCGGGCGCGGATTTTCCTGAAATACCAGCAATTAATTCGTGAAAAAATCAAAGAGCTGGCTGCTTTACTGACAGCCGAGCAAGGCAAAACCCTGGCCGATGCCGAAGGCGATGTTTTCCGTGGTTTGGAAGTGGTGGAGCACGCGGCGAATATCGGCACTTTGCAAATGGGTGAACGTGCGAATAATGTCGCGAGTGGTGTCGATACGTACACGCTGCTGCAACCACTGGGCGTTTGCGCCGGGATTACGCCATTTAATTTTCCAGCGATGATCCCTTTGTGGATGTTCCCAATGGCGATTGCTTGCGGCAATACCTTTGTCTTGAAACCTTCAGAGCAAGATCCGCTGGTGACTATGCGCTTAGTGGAACTGGCTTTAGAGGCGGGGATTCCGGCGGGCGTGCTGAATGTGATACATGGCGGCGCCGATGCAGTGAATGCACTGTGCGATCATCCGGCGATACAAGCGGTGTCGTTTGTCGGTTCCAGCCGCGTTGGTCAGCATGTGTATCAACGTGCGACGCTGAATGGCAAACGGGCGCAATGCATGATGGGCGCAAAAAATCATGCCATCGTTTTGCCCGATGCCAATCAAGAACAAACTTTAAACAACCTGGTCGGTGCGGCGTTTGGTGCGGCGGGCCAGCGTTGCATGGCTTTGTCGGTGGTGATTTTAGTTGGCGCGGCTCAGCAATGGTTGCCACGTTTAGTGGAAAAAACCCTGAGTTTGCGAGTTGATGCTGGCCATGAAGCCGGTGCAGATTTAGGCCCAGTGATTTCTTGCGTTGCCAAAGAACGCATACACAGTCTGATCGCGACAGGTGAACAACAAGGTGCTGAACTCTTACTCGATGGCCGCACTGTGAGTGTGGATGGCTATCCCGATGGCAATTTCGTTGGCCCGACTATCTTCAATAAAGTCACACCAGAAATGACGATATACCGCGACGAAGTATTTGGCCCGGTACTCTGCGTCATGCAAGCCGAGACGCTGGATCAGGCGATTGCGATTATCAATGCCAATCCGAATGGCAATGGCACCGCCCTGTTCACACAATCGGGCGCGGCCGCACGTAAGTTTGAAAACGAAGTCGATGTCGGCCAGATTGGTATCAATGTGCCGATTCCGGTGCCGGTACCTTTGTTCTCGTTCACCGGTTCACGCGCGTCCAAACTCGGCGATCTGGGGCCGTATGGCAAGCAAGTGATTGCTTTTTATACCCAGACCAAGACCATTACCGCACGCTGGTTTGCCGATGAAGTCAGCAGCAGCGACCACGGTAAAATCAATACCACGATCAGTCTGAAATAAGCGAGGCACGCCATGGACTTCGATTTAAACGAAGACCAGCGTGCCTTTCAACAAACTGCCCGCGACTTTGCCCGCAATGAAATGGCGCAACAGGCTGCCCACTGGGATAGCCAGGCGATATTTCCGCGCGAAGTCATCAGCCACGCCGGTCAACTCGGCTTTTGTGGCTTGTATGTGCCTGAGGCACTCGGCGGTTTGGGTTTGTCACGTCTGGACGCTTGCATCATTTTTGAAGAATTGGCGGCGGCTTGCCCGTCGACCACCGCTTATCTGACTATCCACAATATGGCAACCGCCATGCTGGCGCAGTATGCCGATAAGGGCTTGGCACGCGATTGGGTGCCCGCACTTGCGGCGGGCGATAAGCTGGCGTCGTATTGCTTAACCGAGCCAGGTTCAGGCTCGGATGCGGCCTCCTTGCGCACCCGTGCTGAAAAACAGGGTGATTATTATTTACTCAGTGGCGACAAAGCCTTTATCTCGGGCGCAGGCGCAACCGATATGCTGGTGGTGATGGCGCGCACTGGCGGCGCCGGGGCGGATGGCATTTCAGCGTTTGCAGTGCCCGCAGATAGCGCTGGCATACGCTTTGGTCGCAAAGAAGAAAAAATGGGTTGGAATAGCCAACCGACGCGCGCGATCCACTTTGATCAGGTTAAAGTGCATGCCAGTCATTTGCTCGACATCGAAGGCACGGGCTTTAAGTTAGCCATGCGTGGGCTGGATGGGGGGCGCATCAATATCGCCAGTTGTTCGGTGGGCGCAGCGCAAGCGGCCTTGAGTTCGGCGCACAGCTATATGCAGCAACGCCAGCAATTTAAACGCAAGCTGGCGGATTTTCAGGCGTTGCAATTTAAGCTGGCCGATATGCAAACTGAATTAATCGCGGCGCGGCAAATGGTGCGCTTAGCCGCGACCCGGCTTGATCAGCGCGATCCGCAAGCGAGTGTGTATTGCGCGATGGCGAAACGCTTAGCCACCGATACCGGCTTTAGCGTTTGCAATGAAGCGCTGCAAATTCACGGCGGTTATGGCTATATCCGCGAATACCCGTTGGAACGCTATTTGCGCGACGTGCGGGTGCATCAAATTCTCGAGGGCACGAATGAAATCATGCGCGTGATCGTCGCCCGTCACTTACTTAACCACAGCGATCTGGAGTCTTGTCTATGACTACTTACCACAATCTGCAATTACAACTGAGTGAACACAGCGCTTTGCTGACCTTGCAAAATCCACCGGCCCACACCTGGACCCTGGAAAGCTTGCACGCCTTGCGCGATCTGGTCAGCGATATGAATCGCAATGCGCAAATTTCCAGCCTGATTATTAGCGGTGATGGCGCGAAATTCTTTTCTGCTGGCGCCGATTTAAAACTGTTTGCCGATGGTGATCTGGGTCGCGCCCAACAAATGGCGAGTGCTTTTGGCGCGGCCTTTGAAGCGCTGGCTGATTTTCGCGGTCTGAGCATCGCTGCGATCAATGGCTATGCCATGGGGGGTGGTTTGGAGTGCGCACTCGCCTGCGATTTGCGCATTGCCGAACAGCATGCGCAACTGGCCTTGCCCGAAGCCAGCGTCGGGCTCTTGCCTTGCGCCGGTGGCACACAAAATCTGACCAGCTTAGTCGGCGAAGCCTGGGCTAAGCGTATGATCTTATTGGGCCAGCGGGTTGATGCCGACACCGCCTTGCGCATCGGTTTGGTGGATGAAGTGGTTGCCAGTGGTGGCGCAGTCGAAGCCGCCATGCAATGGCAACAACAACTCGCCAAGCAAAGCCCGGACGCGGTATACGCTTGCAAACGCTTGATACAAGGCAGCCGCAGCTTAAGTCCTAAGCAAATGCTGCCACTCGAACGTGAAGCCTTTTTGCGATTATTTGGACAGCCAAATCAAACTGAGGGTGTGAATGCCTTCTTGCAAAAACGTGCGCCAGACTGGCATTACCCGGCCTGATTTGGCTGGCCACTAAGTCGGGATCTCTGCACCAAGTCGCGAGCGTTCAAGGTGAGATTGGGAAGCGCAGCTGTGCTCAGGCACAGCGAGCATCGCCAGTTTCAAATTTGATCGCGCAGTATTTGTGCAGAGCTCTCAAGTCTGTAAAGTTAAAGGAAACCCTATGCAAGCACTACCCCTTGAAACTGGCTGCGAGCATCTGCGCGCTTACACCCTGAGTGCGGGCAAGCATCGCATTGGCGTGCTGAGTTTAAATAATCCGGCGGCCTTAAATGCACTCTCGCTGCCCATGGTGCAAGCGCTGTACCGGCAATTACTGAGCTGGCGTGATGAGGCGCAAATCGCTTGCGTGCTGTTGCAAGCAGAAGGCGAAAAAGCCTTTTGTGCCGGCGGCGATTTGCAAGACTTGTATCGCAGCATGCAAACCCAAGCGGCTAACCATGCTGCTACGCCTGATTTAAGCCAGACCAATGCCACCGCGCTGCAATTTTTCAGCGAAGAATATCGCCTCGATTTGCTGATACATCGCTATACCAAGCCTATCTTGTGCTGGGGTCAGGGCTATGTCATGGGTGGTGGCATAGGTTTAATGAGCGGTGCCAGCCATCGCGTGGTCAGCGAAACCAGCCGTCTGGCGATGCCCGAAGTCAGCATAGGTTTATTCCCCGATGTCGGCGGTAGCTGGTTACTTAGCCGCATGCCGCATGGCGCCGGGATTTTCTTAGGCTTGACGGGCACACAAATTCAAGCCAGTGATGCGCTGTATTGTGGCTTGGCAGATTACGCGATTAAGCAAGCCAACTTCTGCCTGTGCCTGGCCACCCTGCAAGCGCAAAACTGGAGTGATGAGGCCGCCGAGAATCAGCAAATTTTGCATCAGGTTTTACGCACGCTGGCTGATCGCGATGCCGAGGCTTTTGCCACACCCGGCCCTTTGCAACAACAACAAAGCTGGATAGCGCGCCATTGTCAGGGCAAGAGTAGCGCGGCAGTATTGCAGCAATTATTGCAAGCCGATCCAACTGACGCCTGGTTGCAAAAAGCTTTGCTGACTTTACGTAAAGGCAGCCTGTTATCGGCCAGCCTGGCCTGGACTTTGCAAAACCATAGTCGCCATTTATCGCTGGCACAAGTGTTTAGCATGGAATTGCAAATCGCCCTGCACTGCTGTGCTTATGGCGAATTTCAAGAAGGCATACGCGCGCTGTTAATCGATAAAGACAAACAGCCGCGCTGGCGCTTTGCCATGACGGATTTTGCCAGTGAGGAATTGGCCGAGCTGCTGCAAAGCTGGTTGCAACAGCGCTGGGCCGGGCAAATTGAGTTTCAGCTGGAAAATTAATCGCAAAATCAAGACGCAGTCGGGGTGCGGCTTTCCAGCCAATTTCACGCCACAAGCCGCACCCAGTCTGAGTTTTTCAAAATGGGAACTTCTAAAAACCTCCACCTCTAATAGTCATAGAAATAAAGCCGAAGACAA
>JAYSEN010000066.1:5696-9129 GCA_041913845.1 Undibacterium sp. | reverse complement strand
ACCCGCTTTCATGTCAGGGGATATTGTGAGAAATCGCAGGGATTTCGCGATTTGGTGCTGAGCCGTTTCCGTGGCGAAGCTGAAATAGAAGGACCATCGCCTCACTCCATCGACAAAGATGAAGCTTGGCAAACCAGCGTAACCCTGATTTTGTCGCCCGATCCTCGTTTAAGCCCCGCCCAGCGTGACGTTCTTGCCAATGATTACCAGATGGAAAACGGCACGCTCCACATCAAAACCCGCGCCGCACTTGCCGACTATCTGCTCAGAGAAATGCAGGTCAACACCAAATACCTCGATGGCAAACCCGAAGCGCAGCAACTGGTGCTGGTAAACAGAGATGACGTCAAGCAGTGGCTTTTTAATAGTTGACGGCTCCGGTAGCATCCCGTAGGTAATCTGAGTTAACCTGTGCAAATTTACAGGATTGAGAACGATTTTGATAAGTTGCACGCTGGCATACCAATGACAGGGTTACGCAAGGATGATTAAAATTGCGACGATTTACAAATAAAGCATCACAAACCGACATAACAGCATCAGTGATTCGTTTCGAAAATTGCCCTGCGAAAACTTGGAGGCGGGACGATGGAACTGTAATACAAGGTCGTTCGGTACTGAGCCACTGTCAGATAGTGGGTGAAATCGCTCGTTGTTTGATGTCTCGTTTCCCTGAATCGATGCGTGTCCACTTGTTTCCACAAGGCAGTGAAATGGCTGCAGGTGGCCATGATATCGGTAAGGTCAGTCCGACATTCGTGGCTAAAATTCTCGCTGCTTGCGGTATCAACTACAAGACTATGCCTGAGTTGGCCAGGGTAAGTCCTGATCTTGAGAAACAATGGGGAGGTCATGCCGGGGTCAGTCAGGCCACAGCAGAAGACATCGGAACGCCCAAATATGTTGCCGAAATTCTCGGCCAGCACCATGGCTATAACCCTCAGGTTGATGACAAACGCGGCGATGCCGAATCCTTTGGTGGTACTCCTTGGTTCGAGGAACGCAAAAAGCTGGTGACAGCTTTGAAAGAGTGCCTGCAAGCAGACTGGCCAAATTTTGAGTTTGCAGCGCAAGCCCGCGTGGTTGCAGGATTAACTTCGGTAGCCGACTGGATTGGATCTGGTGAGTTTTTTGAAAACCCCGAAGAAGACTGGGAACCGAATATCACAGCGGCCTTGAATGATGCTGGGTTTATCAAGCCTGTTATTCGTAGTGGATTATCTTTTACTGAAGTTTTTGATCCCGTTAATCTCATCATGAAACCACGTGAACCTCAGTCTCTGTTTATTGAGCAGGTTTCGGGGCCGGGTGTATATATTCTCGAAGCCCAGATGGGTATGGGGAAAACTGAGGCAGCCTTATATGCCGCTTATCAGATGCTGGAGCAGGAAAAGGCCACAGGCATTTACTTTGCGCTGCCAACTCAGCTGACTTCTAATAAGATTTACGATCGCTTTAATGCCTTTCTGGAGCAAATTGTCAGCGCAGAAACGCCCAAACGGAGTTTACTGCTGCATTCCGGTGCCTGGTTGCTTGATACGGAGATGGGTGAGGAAGGCCGGCCAGGCGGGGCATGGTTCAACCAGAATAAACGTGGTTTATTGGCTCCCTTTGCTGTTGGCACGATTGATCAGGCCTTGATGGCTGTAATGAACGTCAAACACGGTTTTGTAAGAGCTTTTGGGCTGGCAGGTAAGGTTGTGATTTTGGATGAGGTGCACAGTTATGATCTTTACACCGGAACCATTTTGAATGAGCTGGTGGCATTTCTGCGGCAGATCGACTGCACCGTAATTATTCTAAGCGCTACGCTGAATCAGGCGCGACGAGAGGCCCTATTAGATCAGGTAACAACCAACAAGGCTTACCCCTTGATTACTGCTATACCTGTCGCCGAAATAGCATGTAAGCAGATGTCGCGGCTGAATGAAGTGGGAGTACCAGCAGAGGATGGTGCTCCCGTCAGGCTACGATCATGTGATAAAGATGAACCTGCGTTGGATGAAGCTCTTAAACGAGCAGCTCAGGGCCAGCAAGTATTGTGGATTGAAAACACCGTCGCTGAAGCCCAACAGCGATATCTTGATATCGCCAGTCGTGCGGTTCAGGCCGGGTGCGAAGCCGGCTTGTTGCATTCTCGTTTTACCCCTCAGCATCGAGCTGCTAACGAGGAGCGCTGGGTAGCGCTGTATGGGAAGACTGGTTGGTCTGAACGTGCGAAATGCGGGCGAATTCTGGTGGGTACACAGGTACTGGAACAATCGCTCGATATCGATGCTGATTTTCTGGTCAGTCGCTTCGCTCCCACCGATATGTTATTGCAACGTCTTGGTCGCTTATGGCGGCATGCAGACGCCCCCCGCCATGCCAGTGCTAGAGCAGAATGTTGGTTACTGGCCCCAACACTAGAGCATGCATTGGCTACACCCCGCTCTGCCTTTGGCTTGAGCGCCATGGTGTATTCACCTTATGTGTTGTGTCGTAGCCTTGAAGCCTGGAATTGCATTCAGTCAATCCGGTTACCGTCGGACATTCGCCCCTTGATCGATCAGACCTATGCGGAACGTCCGGAAACTGAGCAATGGGCCAGTCTGTTACACGAATTGAAAAATGGCAGCCGTTTCCGCACAGGCGAACAAGCCCAACAGGCACTAGCCAAACTGACTTTGTCCAAAGGTGGGAAAACCTTGCCTGAGCACAAGGCCGAAACCCGTTACAGCGATCAGGATACTCACGACCTGCTATTGCTTCGCAGTTTGCGCCCGCAAGATGGTGCTACTCAAATCCGTCTTCTTGATGGCCGAGAATTAACCCTTCCACATGGTCACCATCGCCTAACCAAAGCTGAGTGGCGCAAACTGGCTGTGCAGCTTTACCAGCAGCTGGTGCGAGTTAGCCCGGCCTATTGCCCGGTCAAAATTGCCAAACATGAACTGGAAAAACTACATCTTCACGAAGTGTTTTATCTTGGCCGATCAGAAGACGACGAGGCGTTGCTACGTGTGGCTATCGTCAGCCCGGCGGGGGAACTGCTAACTCTGGACGGTCACTCGGCTGGCGATAAATACACCCTTGAATACCGTGAAGACCTTGGCTTCCGGGCCATTTCCAACAAGGAATAAACTATGGAAAACCGCTTTAACCTGATCGATGAACCCTGGATACCGGTCGCGGATATTGGCCGGGTCAGCCTGAAAGAAATTTTCAGTAATCCGAATTTACGTGCATTGGGCGGCAATCCGGTGCAGAAAATTGCGCTTACTAAACTGATATTGGCTATAGCTCAGTCAGCTGCTACGCCGCAAGACGATGACGACTGGAAACGTATGGGCTGGCAAGGCATGGCAGATAAGTGTCTGAGTTATCTGGATCAATGGCATGACCGCTTTTATCTGTATGGTGATAAGCCGTTTTTGCAGATGCCAGCTATTCG
>JAYSEN010000066.1:3044-5596 GCA_041913845.1 Undibacterium sp. | reverse complement strand
TATTTCCGCCAGTTGTCCGATATCGATAAATCCGGCTCTGGTAAGGCTCAGCCCTTTGTGGCCAACCAGGCTGAAAAAGCGACCGGAACATTCTGGCAGCTCTGCGAACGTCAGTCACAGGCACTGATCGATGCCTGCGACTCGACCGAAGAAGCTAAGTTACAACGCCTACAATTGCGCAAAACCTTCGCAGCCTATGCCACCCAAGTATTTGACCAAATATGCCCCAACGACAGTGCCCGCCAAATGGACGCATGGGCCCAGGCGCGCCCCAATTTTTCCAAATATCTGAAAGCCGATTAAGGAGAGAGTTTGTATGGACCAGCAATCTGCAGTCGCCACTGCCGAAAGCACTGGCAAGTTATCCAGGGCTGAACGATTTGTCGGTTATGTGATTGAACGTATCAACAAGGACAACGGCTTTGCCGCTCGTCTTAAGCGGGCTGACAACCCTGCCACCGAATATCAGAGTTGGGAGTTATTGGCCGGATTTGGTGTTGACCTTGAAAAGGAGTGGGAGCGCCTACCATTTTGCACTGTAGGCGCTGCACTGGCACGAGCTAAACCTGTAACAGATGGCAAGTTACCTTTGGGCAGTGCGATTGCAGCCTGCTTTGACGATGGCAACCAATCTGATCAGGCTAAAGCTCGTTTACGCCGCTTGTTGGCTTGTACCAGTGTCACTGAAGTCTGCCGGATTTTACGTCCATTACTGGCATTGATGGCCAGTCGTGGTGTGACGCCAAATTTTAGCCAGTTACTTGAACAACTGCTGCGGTACTCCGGCAACGGTCAGGAACGGATTCGGGCTCGGTGGGCACAAGAATTCTATCGTCGCACCACTGACGCTGATGAGAACGTTACGGAGGCCGTGCATGACTGAGTTATACGCAAGCGCTCTGCACCTTGATCGTGCGGCTGTCAAAGCACTGAAAATAACCGATACCTATTCGCTGCACCGGGTGGTCTACAGCCTGTTTCCGGATGTGCGTAGCGAGCATGAAAAGCAAAGTCATATCCAGAGTGGCATCGTCTATGCCGATCAGGGTGGCGACTTTCATGGTCGCAAGGTACTGATCGTCTCGGATCGGCAGCCACTGGCGCAGGTCGATGATCAACACGGTGAGGTGATCTGTAAGCCAATTGCCGAATCGTTTCTGGGCTATCCGCGCTATCGCTTCAAGGTGCAGGTGAATCCGGTACGCAAGGATAAACAGAGTGGTAAGCGAGTGGCGGTCAAAGGCCGCGCCGATACCGCCAGCTGGTTTATGCAGCGTGCAGTCAAGAGCTGGGGCTTTGAGGTTGACCCGCAAACCTTGCAGGTTGACACCATTGAAGTGCTGCAATTCAAAGACAAGATCGGTCGCCTGGTAACCCTTGGCAAAGCCCATATTCAGGGGCAACTCACCGTGACCGACCTGCAGCAATTTCACAACAGTTTTAAAAACGGCATTGGCAAGGGGCGGGCGTTTGGCTGCGGCTTGTTGCAAATAGTGCCCATCATCGACAACCCGTTTGCCTGATTTTCACCGAATCTTTTTCAAGGACAAGAACATGACTAACGCATTTAAAAACACCCGTATCGAATTCCATATCCTGCAGTCTTTCCCTGTCACCTGTTTGAACCGTGATGACGTTGGTGCGCCCAAGTCCGCCATGATCGGTGGTGTGCCACGCGCACGTGTGTCGTCACAGTGTTGGAAACGCCAAGTACGCCTTGCCATGCCCGATTTTGGTATTCGACTGGGTGTGCGCAGCAAAAAGATTGCCACCATGCTGGCTAATGAATGTCTGGCACTGGGTGCTAGTGAGGCTCAGGCGACCAGCTGTGGCGAGACTATGGCTGCATTTTTTGCCGACGATACCTTGTTGTTCCTGAGTGATACCGAAGCCAAAGCCTTTGCTGCCTATGCACAGGAAAATGGCTTTGAGGCGTCGAAATTGAAAGACAAGGAGCTAGTGAAAGTTTCCAAAAAAGTAGTTAACAAAACTCTTGATGCTCTGGATATCGCGTTGTTTGGACGCATGGTCGCTAAAGCTCCTGATATGAATGTTGAGGCGGCAGCTTCATTCGCACATGCTATTTCAACCCATAAAGTCAGCAACGAAGTGGAATTTTTCACGGCAGTGGATGATTGCAAAACGGAAGATGAAAGCGGTTCTGCACACATGGGTAGTTTGGAATACAACTCAGCTACTTACTATCGTTACGTGAGCCTTGATCTGGGGCAACTGGAGCAGACCTTGGGTGAAGGTGCTGACTTGAAAACTGCGGTCGATGCGTTCGTGAAGGCATTGTATGTTGCCGTACCTGATGCCCGACAGACCACACAATCTGGTGCTTGTCCATGGGAATACGCCCGCGTACTGGTGCGTAAAGGTCAACGTCTGCAAGCGTCTTTTGAACAGCCAGTGAAGAGCAAGGGTGAAGGCTTCCTCAACCCGAGCAAAGACGAACTGAAATCCTGGCTCGACAAAAAAGAGAAACTCTCTGGTTCGCTGTTTGGTAAGCAGGGGGATTATGAATGGGGCGATAACCTGGAATACAGCAT
>JAYSEN010000066.1:458-2944 GCA_041913845.1 Undibacterium sp. | reverse complement strand
GCATTGTGTGATTTTCAGATGGTTGGCAGTGGATACGATGACAGTGATCCTTGGCAAAATCTGCTGATACCTAAAACGTCTGATGGAAAAAAGGCGGTCGGTGGCGGCACTAAAATGACCTATCGCTATTACCTGCAAGATGCTGTTTTTGCTGTGGTAGTGGAGGTGCCTAATGAACAGTCTGACATGCTGGCCAAAGCGTTGCAGAATCCGGTTTGGGATCTGTACTTAGGGCGTAAAAACTGCGTGCCAACGGAGCTGATTTATCAGGGGCTGTTTGATAATACCGAGTCTGCCTGGCATCGTGCAGGACAATTGGCTGAGAACAAACAGCGGATTCACAGTTACTCAGTCGTTGAAGGTGAACAAGATGGCGAAGTCATCACTCTCAACGATGTTCCTATACAGTTTGGTGAAAGTAAACGTTATCGGGATCGACGAGTGACTCTGGTGGAGATGGAGTAAATAGCTATGGGAGAGCGCCTGTTTGTCAAAGTGACACGTGAATCACTGCCTCAGGTAAAGGACAAATATCCTTTTTTATATCTGGAGCGAGGACGTCTGGAAATTGATGACAGTAGCGTTAAGTGGATTGATTCCGATTGCAATGTAGTGCCTATCCCTGTCGCAACCATAAACACATTACTACTAGGCCCCGGCACTACAGTGACGCATGAAGCAATTAAAACTGCTACGGCAGCTAACTGTTCTGTGAGCTGGGTAGGAGAGGATAGTTTGCTTTTTTATGCGGCTGGTTTTCTTCCTACTGCCGACACGCGCAACCTTAAATTACAGATTACGCTGGCTACTGATGAGGAGTCTTCGCTTAAAGTCGCTAGGGCAATGTTTGCTAAACGTTTTCCCGATACAGAGCTTGATGGTAAGAGTCTAAATAGCATGATGGGGATGGAGGGGAATCGGGTTCGGGCTTTGTATCAGCAAAAAGCTGAAGAGTATGGAGTCGGCTGGAAAGGGCGTCAGTTCACACCGGGCAAGTTTCAACTGAGTGATTTGACCAATCAAGTACTAACGTCCACGAACGCAGCGCTTTACGGCATATTGTGTTCGGCTGTTCATGCAATGGGATATTCGCCCCATATTGGCTTTATTCATTCTGGTAGTCCGTTACCGTTTGTGTACGATTTGGCTGACCTTTATAAGGAACAGCTTTGTATTGATTTGGCATTCTCCCTCACCCGGGAAATGGCTGGCCGATATGACAAACACAAAGTATCTGACGCATTCAGAAAGCGAGTTATTGCCATAGACTTGCTCAATCTGGTAACGGCTGATGTTGATGAGTTGATGGGGGTTAAGCATGCTCGTCGTACTCGCCAATGACTTACCGCCTGCAGTTCGCGGACGAATGAAACTCTGGTTCGTGGAGCCGCGCCCGAATGTGTTTGTATCTGGTGTTAACGATTCTGTCGCACAAACAGTTGTTGAGTACTTGATGCAGCATTGTCCAGTCGAATCTGGTCTGATGTTGTTCCGAAGCATTCCTCAACCACCTGGTTACGAAATTCGCTACAAAGGTGAGGTAAGAAAGCCGATTATAAATATCAGCGGATTACAGCTAATTATTGAAACCCTGAAATAGCTATAACCATCATATATGGGGTTTTAATTATCGCTCTTTCACAATATATTGGTGTCGTCCCCACGCCCGTGGGGGTGTTTCTGATTCTCATTTGCGTTTGTCTCTTCAGGTATTGTCGTCCCCACGCCCGTGGGGGTGTTTCTAGAGTTATTGGCAGGGATACTGCTCTATTATAGTCGTCCCCACGCCCGTGGGGGTGTTTCCAGGGGATAAAGGTATCTTTAAAAATTGTAACAGTCGTCCCCACGCCCGTGGGGGTGTTTCTCACAGGATTTAAAATAGTCCCTTTGTTGATGCGTCGTCCCCACGCCCGTGGGGGTGTTTCTTCTTGATCGTCGTCCACTTCTATTCTAGGATCGTCGTCCCCACGCCCGTGGGGGTGTTTCTTCCTGAGCAGGACGCAATTTAAACTGAACCAAGTCGTCCCCACGCCCGTGGGGGTGTTTCTCATAGCCGTCATGGTTAATCAATCCATCTTTTGTCGTCCCCACGCCCGTGGGGGTGTTTCCTGTACGACGAGCCAGAAGCCACCCGCGAACTGGTCGTCCCCACGCCCGTGGGGGTGTTTCCATTCGGCGTTCAGCTATCAGCCCATCCAGTTCGTCGTCCCCACGCCCGTGGGGGTGTTTCCTGATTGCGGCTTACCTCCCCAACTACCCATATGTCGTCCCCACGCCCGTGGGGGTGTTTCCAACCACCAGCGATGATACCATTAAGGCGCTGGGTCGTCCCCACGCCCGTGGGGGTGTTTCCGAGCAACCGTACTACCTGCCCCGGGACGGTCAGTCGTCCCCACGCCCGTGGGGGTGTTTCCATAAGAAATAGAATGCTGCCCAGAGCCCTGGTGTCGTCCCCACGCCCGTGGGGGTGTTTCACGGAGTGGAGT
>JAYSEN010000066.1:0-448 GCA_041913845.1 Undibacterium sp. | reverse complement strand
CCACCGAGATCTACACGAGCCTTTTCACCCACTGTCCCTCCACGACGCTCTTCCGAACTCAGAAGCCACCCGCGAACTGGTCGTCCCCACGCCCGTGGGGGTGTTTCTCCGACAGGTAAGCTAATGAGCTAAGAGCTGGCGGTCGTCCCCACGCCCGTGGGGGTGTTTCTGAGTGTCCGATAAATGTGGCTGATGGTAGTGAGTCGTCCCCACGCCCGTGGGGGTGTTTCTGGATGAGATCGACGAGGCCGCAGAAACAATCGGTCGTCCCCACGCCCGTGGGGGTGTTTCCATTGGTTAAGGAGTTATCACATGACGTTTACCGTCGTCCCCACGCCCGTGGGGGTGTTTCTGGGGAGTTCTCCAGTCCTTCCATGGCGCTTAAGTCGACCCCACGCCCGTGGGGGTGTTTCTTGATATGATCGTTTAGATAAAACTGGAAGGACGA
>JAYSEN010000065.1:0-9295 GCA_041913845.1 Undibacterium sp. | reverse complement strand
TGGTTTGGCACCCAACGAGGCCGAGCGCAGTTATTGGCTTGGCTATAACGATGTGATCAAAAATAGTTGACCACTACACTCCACCTGCGTACTATCTATTGAAACATAAAGGTCATCATGGGCAAAGTGTGACCCATCATTTATCCAAGAGAACAGCGATTTACAGATTAGCTTGTCTTTCCCATCAAACATTTCGCATATCTCGTCGGAATCAACGCCACCCAATATTTTGAAATAATTTTCTAATATTCTTCGAAGCGTATTTTGAATTGAAAGATTTGAACGATCCGTACGTCGAACCTCTTCCCACAACAAATCGTAGGAGGTTTTGATTGGATTCGATATATGCTTTTCGACCTTTGAAATCGAGTCCAGTTTACGCACCACCCAAAAAGTCTCTTCATTCATTGCAGCGTTACTGCGTTTTGGATTAAATGTGATCTCTTTGTGGAAATAAACGTTGTGGGTAAGAACGAATATTTGTTTGATATAGCCACTCCCAACTCTTACTTCTTCAAACAGGCCTTTAATCAAGCTACTGACAATGAAGAGGACGTCACTGTCGAGGCTAGAAACAGGGTCATCAAACACAACAACCCTGTTTGAAGTGGCTCCGCTTTCGGAATTGCTACCTTTAAGAAGGCAGTAAAAATACAGAAACGTAACGAATGTCCTCTCGCCTTCCTGCGATAGAGTTTATCCGTTTGTCACATTAGCAAACTCCCGCGAAAACATTATTTATTTTATGGCAAAATAGATACAACTGTTGCGTAATATTTCAAAGGCCTTAAAGCAACGTATCTGCCACTAGCAAACGACAATGAAAATCGTTACCTACCAACCTGTATAGATAAGCGAAAAAACGGTGGTGAACCCGCGTCAAGCGATCATCAAAGGCGGCATGAAAGTTGGCAAGGAATTTGTTGAACAAGCAGCCATCGGAATTACTGATGCTAATAACCGCCGAGTTTGAGAGACATATTTAGCTTATAGGGGAAAGGTGGACAAGCTAGTTGATAACGCATCAGGACGGCTTGGTCGCATCTTATTTTGTCTGCCGACTCAGTTTGCTATGCTGTCGCAGCGCAGGATTAGCTGGGCTATCTTGAAAGATCAATGACATGTTCCTTTTCACGTTTAGACGGGGAACACCCACATTATAAAATTGATCGTAACAACGCCCTTCACGAATACAATCACACTTCTGTTCGAACGCGGTTACGCGTACACATAAATTCCCTACAGCATCGTGTTTGACTTCAGTCACATTACATTCATTGCAATTAGGTCGATATCTGAGATAATTGCATTATGTTACGATCTATCCCAAAAACTACAATTTTAATGCTAAGTCCCACATGGCTCTAACAATAGATAATATTCGCCAAATGATGAGCGGATTTGAAGCTGCGGGCTTTGTTTGCAAAGAGCAGCCCATTTCCCCTACGAATCCAGTCCGCCTCGAATGGACTGACGAACTGCAAAATGTCAGAAGATTCCGATTGTGGATATTCGACGTTACCCACGGTGGTGGTGGACCGAGCGTTCGCGCCGCAGACGAATTTCGAATTCAAATCACAAACGCACCAAACGCGAGTGATGGCATGGATCACAGTGGCGATACTGACCTTTTGATGGGCTTTTCCTCCACAAGAGATGTAGTAGTCGCTTACGATAGGCGCTGGCTCGAAAAGCGAATGGAGAAAGGTGATGGATCACCATCGGTACAGGTTAAAACCGGTGACATTGAAGCAGCGCTAAATGAAGGTATGCACTATTTGACCAAGAGTGCAAGTTTTGGTGAAGCTGGCATCGTGACCTTAACTCCAAAATTTTTACCCACATACTTGCGTGATCATGACGCATTCCTGAAAGGGAAAATGGATACTAAACAGAACGTCGAAACTAAAACGCCCCCAGAATCTCTTTTTGACTATTGCATTGAACAGGGATTTTACTTCGAGCCTGATATTTTGGCGCGATACGTCGCGTCAATTATGACGAAACCTTTTGTGATTTTGGCTGGGGTAAGCGGGACAGGTAAGTCAAAGATCGCAGAACTTGTTGCAGAATTTTATTCACGCAAGGGTGTCCCAAAGATTCAAAAAAGTGCAGATTCTTCCACACCGGTGTCTGGCAACAAATTTGTATTCACCAGTAATTTAGCAAATGACATGACTGTTGATCGTTCGAGGTTTGCTTTGGTTCCAGTTCGCCCTGACTGGATCGACAATCAATCGATTTTAGGTTTCGTGAACCCTTTGACTGGTCGCTATGAATCGACTCAGGCATTTGACTTAATGCTGCGTGCCGATAAGGCACTTAATAATGCAGATCCCCTTACGAATATACCGCGATTTTTCCTGTTGCTCGACGAAATGAATCTTGCCCGAGTTGAACACTACTTCAGCGATTGGCTGGCTTGCTCGGAAAGCCGCAGATACAGGGACAATGGCGAAATAAGCCAGCAGCCGGTTTCGCTTCATCGACATGCTTCAGCCATGACAAGTCTAATAGATACGAATGGCACTGCCGAAGATATAGATGTTCCAAATACCCTAAACATTCCGACTAATCTAGTCGTAACCGGAACTGTAAACGTGGATGAGACAACCTTTGCATTCAGCCCCAAAGTGTTGGATCGCTCAATGGTAATCGAATTTAACGATGTAGATCTTGATATGCTCCGCGAAGGTATGGGTAACCGCGATGCAACTAAATTCCGCTTTCCCGTGGAATTACCGGCGTTCACGCTGCCAAATGCCGCGTCGTTTACATCGTTACCTCAAGAAACACACGATCATCTTGTATCGGTGAACAAAATATTGACTGGAGCTCAGCTGCATTTTGGTTATCGTTCCGCAGCAGAGATGGCAGTCTTTATTCGCGCCTACGATGGTATTCTTCCCGAAGATCCGACCGATGTTGGCTTATTGCGTGCACTCGATGGCGCAATACTCCAAAAGGTGCTTCCGAGAATTCAGGGAAATCGCGCAAGAATCGAATCATCGCTTTGCAGTTTAATCTACTACTGCCATGAAATGACGATACCGCCTGAATCATTCGACCTTGACACTTATATATTTGAAGGTGCTCCAAGACTGAAGCAATCCTATGCAAAGGCAAAAGAAATGTTGCACCGCCTGCGCGATTTTGGCTTCGTTACGTTCTTCAAGTGAGCGTGACTGCCTTTGTCTATCGCGCCAAGAAGGGTGGCGAGTCAACGGCGGCAGTCGTGGGCGAGGTTGTCACAATCCTCGAAAATGTCGAATATGTTATCGAGTTCGCCACGCCGCTTAAATCTACTGATATCGCAAGAATGTCGGAGATTGGGTACGACCCAATCACTTCAAGTACTGGTATTCTTTGCTTCCGTAATCATGTAGGCACTTCCAGCATCGCAGGCGTAACCCTTCAGGTTATATCGACGAAGCTGGGTAGCGATGGTGTTTCACGATTACTGGAAGATGTGTCGAGAATGTCGGCGAACCTCGTCTTCGGCTGGCGTACCCCGACCGGTAATCGAGCTACCGCTTCAAAGACGTCAAAAGCACCGATACCATACCATCAACTTCAATTCTTACGCCAAAATATCTTACATAACGCGATAGGCACGCGCATGCAGGATTATCTAGACGCGATCGAAATTTGCCCGACTCGCCGCTTCGTTGTTGAAAGGCCGGCAGTTGGAATCGAACGAGCACGTCGCTTAGATGAGCGTTCAATTCGTGAGATATTCACTAGAACAGAGCGTTTAGCAGCACTACCTGTACAATCTAAACTGAATACAAATGTCATTGCAAAATTTCTAGAATTCGGCAATCCCGTACGCCGTCACTTTCCAATAATAATATCGGAGGCTGCAAGGAAGTTCTCTCATGACACCGTCGAAAATCGCTTTACGAAATATTTTATTGAACAGTCCCTTACGGTAGTTTACAAATTTCTCGATAACAAGGCGATTCATCAGCAGATGCGGCGCGACTGCCGCGCAATGGCAACAATCTTAGAAGTAGCTGCGAATGCGCGGTATCTTGCGGACGTCAAGTCACTTTCAGCGTTAACCAGTCCGACCCAGGTAATGCTCAAATCTGAAGGCTACAAAGAACTCTGGCAGTTGTGGAACGATTTTGGTGCACATATGTCATTGCCAACGGATGAAAGTGATGTGAATCGGCTCCTACAAGGGCGGGACATCGCACAGCTATACGAGTACTGGGTTTTCCTCAAAGTACTTGAGGCCACCTTCGGTGCATTAAATATGAAGGCGGAAGCAACTGTATCGGTCACGATGGGCGATCTAGGTGCTTCGATGGATCGGGGATTATCCGTAAAGATTAACGACACTGTCCGAGTAACTTTCAATCCATCATTTACACGTTCACGCGGTACCGCTTACTCAACGCCGTTACGTCCAGATGTTGTGCTTGATCTTGGCAACAAACGATACATTTTCGATGCCAAGTACCGTTTAAAGTGGAAAGATATTGATGATGAGCAAGCCGATGACGATTCAACGTTCCTCCGTGCCGACCTCTACAAAATGCACACTTACCGCGATGCGATTCACGGTGTTAAGGCAGCATTCGTGGTATATCCAGGCGCAGAATTTGGATTTTACGAACTCAATGGCACATTGCACCGCGAAGTAGAAACGATTTTTCAATTCAATGGTGTTGGTGCCATTCCAGCGCGACCTGACACCTGTGCACTACCCAACGTTCTAACGTCAATCGTAAACCGCCTACTAACATCTGACGAAATTACATGTAAGACCTAGCTACGCTCGAGTATCTTGCGCACATCAGAAAAATCAAAAAAAACATTTTCACCTGACGAAACTAAACGACGTACTACCTCTGCATGCACTCTCTGCACGCTTCGATTTTTGATATCTAAACTCGCAGATGCGGCATTCACCAAGTTAATGAGATTCTGTTCAATATTAGCCTTCTTATTAACTCGTTTGGCTTCAGAAAATGCTTTAATTGGTTTTCGCAAATTCATCACAACGTCGAAGTGTGCGACATCTTCTTCGCCACTACGCCCTTTATACCCCTTGTGACTTTGCTGTTTTCTGTCTAGCGATGCAGCCTCGTGAAATTCAAAGCCAGCACTGATTGCAGCACTTTGTAAAGCTGTCCAAACTTCACCATCCGTGTTGTGAAAAACGACCGTTGCCCATCCGCCCGGCTTGAGCACTCGCGATATTTGCTGTAACGACAATGTCATGAGGTGCTCATAGGTTTCCAAGGTCTTCCCACCCGCCTTTACACTAAGAGAACTGTTTACGACGGCTTCATTTGCCGCGTCTGTAATCCTACCTAGCCAAGATTCCCAGATTAGATTGCAGTCTGCGTAAAACAAATTCGATCCAAATGGTGGATCTGTAAAAACGTAGTCGATACTATTATCAGAGATATCATTGAGATTAGTTGCACTTCCATTGATAACAAGAGGTGCTATGGTTGACTTGGGCGTATACGTTAAATAGTAACGCTTTAACTGAGCTATTTTGTTACGCATTACCTCCATTACATTTACTTCTGATGAAAGTTGGGGGATGTAAAGGGTTCCGGTCAATGGCCTCTGTCCACCACGGGCGTTGAAACGCCGCATTCGGGTACCATGCCACGCAGTATTTGTGAATGCGAACATCAGAGCCGCTCGTAACCGAGAATCAGCCACCTCTTCAATTGCGGACCACAATACAGCTAAAGCTTTAAGATTTCGAGGAGTATAAAAGTCTACAACTTCATTAATACCTTTAAGATGTAGCGCGCAACGTATATACATCTCACGATCAGGTCCTAACGGAACAGAGGGATACCATTCTTTAATATCCTCTCGACGAAAGGCCCGTGCTTTCTTGATGTCGGCTCTATCAGCAGGTTTTTCGAGGCGGGTTCCATTGCTCGTTTTATAGGAAATCCAGACCGGCACAGAGTCGAGCGTGAGCAAGTCCTTGCGTTTCAAGCTTAACCCACAATGAGGACAATCGATTGTCGTTCCCATGCGTCCACTTTCACGATCCACAGCATCCCACATCGCAAACTTTTTTTTGCAACCAGAGCATTTATGCCGCGTACTCCACATAGTCCAATATATAAGGCCTTGGTCTCCGCCTTGATCGACGGTCGAGTATAGATCGCGAATGATTGGAGCGACTTTCCTTTCTAGCTCCTTAAAAGCAACACCTAACCGGTCCGGATCACATGGTTGGGTATGGTTCCAGGCCAAGTGAACGGCGGCTGGGGAAAGATCGTTTAGGATAGCGTTCCTGCCCGACATTGCTGCAGCAACACCAGTCATCCCCGAGCCGCAGAATGGGTCAAGAACTAAATCGCCAGGGCAAGTGAAATGCTCAATAAACGGTACGATGGCTTCGGGAGGAACCTTTGTATGATAGCTGTGTGCCGTATAAAGAGCACTATTGCGACCGCCTGGAATCGACACGTTTCGAGGTGCATTTGAAGGAGTTTGACTCAATGTTGGTGCTGGAAAAGCGTCACTATCTGCCAAGTACTCTTGCACAACATCGCGACCAGTTTTAGCTCTTTTTCTCATGGTAACTGGCCTTCTCCACACTGTTCAACTTTTAAATTTCTTGGTAGTTCGTCTGAGCCGAGCGACCATTTACCATTTACTTCAATCGCGCCTAATGCAACCGTTCGCTTCAAAATCGATGGCATTGTAATACCCGACAAGCTTTCGTTTTCAGTCAACAACGTTTGAATGACGGTTGTGTAGATCTCGTCGATTCGCGCTGACCTCGACCTCAAACAGGCCAGCACAGCTTTGTCGATTAACTCCGATGAAGCTAGTTTCGTATGATCTAAGGTCTTCACTATGCCATTTCGATGTTTCATTGTAATCAGCAGGTCAAAAGTGGTTACTACTTCTTTACCAGTCACGCCCTTGACCCCCTTGATTGATGGCTGCCCTTTATCAAGAATATGTACGCTGACAGTCTCTAAACCAGCTGCCACTGTCGCTTTCTGAATTTCCAACCAAACCCTGTCATCGGAATTCGAGAAGGCCAGCACTCCATATCCTCCGGGAGCAAGGACTCGTGCTACTTCTGAAAACGCCTTGGTCATTAACGAACCATAGTCATCTAGAGTTTTACCACCACCAACACGTCCACGACTTTTGTTTACAACAATTTCTTCTGTATTGTCGGTAAGGGAACCCAACCAGGCTTCCCAAAGGATGGAACTATCAGCATAGAAAATGTTTGAACCAAACGGTGGATCCATGAAGACCATCGGGATTGATGCGTCAGGAATACAAGATAAGTCCGTCGCAGATCGATTCATGACCTGCACAGAGGCATTTGTATCGGGGAAACTAGCATAGTAGCGTTTTACGTCCGCAGCCTTTCGACGAAATAGACTCCAAACGTTCCATTCATACCGCAATGATGAAATATATAGAGTTCCCGTCATAACGTTTGTTGGCCGCTTGGCGTTCCACTGGTACCGTCGCGACGCACGATTAACACAGGCTGTAAACGCGAACATCAATGCTTCACGTATTCGCCCTTCCGAAATCGAAACTATCGCATGACGTAACGCGGCCAATGCGTGAAGGTTCCGTCTTGTGAAGAAAAGACTAACTTCGGTTATTCCCATTGCTAAGTGAGAGGCGCGCCACATTTCACGCTCCGAACCAAATGGAACATGCGGCACCCAGTATGGGATCGGTGTTCGGTCTGCCTCTGCTATCAATGCCAATTCATCCACTGTTGGGGCGTGCGATTTGATACGAGTAGAGCCTTCAGAAACATGTGATTGAACGGGCATTTCACTTAGCCACAACAAGTCAGCTTTTCGAACATAAGAATGGCAATGCGGGCATGTTATACCTTTTGCATCAGTAGCCCCAGCGGCTCTAACCACATCCCAGTAAAGAATACTACCCTTGCATTCAGTACATTGAAAAACATCGCTCCATGTTGTGTACTCGACAGTCTGACCAACTTGTGCAATTGGTTGATATAGCCATCGCATCGTCGAAGCCACTTCATTTTCTACTTGGTCAAGAGCAGCCTGAAAATCTTTGAGACAACAAGGCGTATTATAGTTACGAGAAATATGCACCGCAGCAGGTGAAAGATCTGAAAGGATAGCGCTACGCCCCACAGAGAGCGCAGCAACCCCCGTCATCCCCGATCCTGAAAACAGATCGAGAACCACGTCACCAGGTTGGCTGAGTGCTTCAATAAACGGTGTAATTGCCTCTGGAGGAACCTTCGTGTGGTAACTATGTGCACGATATGACGATTTTGTCTTGGTTACAGTAATGCGTTCTGGAATGCTCTTAGGCGAGACCTGAAACAATCGTGGAGAAACGGTTGGCAATGTTGACGCTAATGAAGTAGGATAAACTACTGCATATTGCTCAATCTGCTGGCGCACCGTTGCAGTGATAGTTGCAGCATCTGTATTAACAATTTCACGAACATCACTCGGAAGACGCCCTGCGCTCAATAACAACAGATCAGACGGGATTCCAACAATTGATGAGAGCTTCTGTGCTTGAGATTCCGAAAGTGAACGTTCATCCGACTCAACGTAGCTCATATACGCTTTTGAGACCCCAAGAGCCATACCAATCTCTTCAAGAGAAAGCCCTAATGCCTTACGACGCGCTTTGATGGCCTGCCCAGCAGCCCAGCTTTTAGTTTTCATTTGTTCTATATTCATCATGCATTTTTCACGTTTAATATGTTAACAGGTCTTGTTAACAGTTGTCACGCAATTTTTGTGAATTTTACTGTGTTTTTATGCAGTATATTGAGGGCGCTAAAAATAGGTAGTAGCCCGTCGTAATCTAGGCTAAGCGAAATAGATTGACCTCTAAAGATTAATTAGTACTTAGGTTCAATACAATTCATTCTAAAAATTACGAAAATGTAGAAAAAGCCTTTATTTTCCAAAATAGATCCTACAAAAGAGGAAATAGAATGCCTTCTTTTTGGTAATAATTGCCAACAACTACCGCTTCTATTTTATTTCAGACATATATCACCTTCTTGGATTGGTAATTGAAATTCAATTGCCGTTCTTGGATGACGACATACGTACATCCATTTCCCGACAAATTCACCAAGGATTGGATATGCAAAGTTTAAATGAAATAAACGTTCAAACCGACGCCACGCCGCAGACTGCCTGCCCATACTGTCAATCGGCTCGTCTAAGGAAACTCAACTACGGCAAAAAAACGGGGGGCACATTTGTAGTGGCATACTGAATTTGGCCACCTGATAAGAGGTGTTATGCTACACCTC
>JAYSEN010000064.1:0-10370 GCA_041913845.1 Undibacterium sp. | reverse complement strand
AACCCAAGGACTTTTACTAAAACGCCCTTGGCACTAAAACCGGGGGCACCTCAATTGCCCGAAATATCGCCTTTGTTCAATCCACTGATCTTTCAAGTTCGCTGAGGAATACATTCGCGCTAGAACTTGGGCGCCTAGAAACCGAACTTAACAGCAAGAAGGAAGCTCTTGGAAAGGTTCAAGCCGATTATGAACTATGCGCTGAGTCGGAGCGACAAATCGACTCAGCGCAATTGCAAAGCCTCTTGATCGAACTGAAAGCACGGCACGATGACTACGATTTCAGGGCTCGCTTCAACAATGCATTGCGGATGGCGATAGCCAGAATTGAGCTAGCAAGAGACCAATTTAGCTTCAATCCATGGGAGTACGATGAAGATGACATCGAAGTCATCGGATTTAGAAGCGAATGCCCAAGCAGAAAGAAATTGTCTCTGAATGAGGTCCGCAAGAGGATTAAGTTTGAGAAATACTGTGAATCGCTTGCACGTCGTATAGTGGTTAGATATAAAAATGGTGCGATTCGACATGTAGAAGTTGGTACCGGATTGACGTACTCAACTCCAATTTTTAAGCGGCGACCGAACACAATCCAATAAAAATCTGAAAATCGATCTGACGAGACTTTGGATAGTCTTCTTGGGAATAACTAGAAAAAGGCAGGCAAGTCCCGAAAAGCCTGCCTTTTCACGTTGAGGGCTATGCGACTTGGCCCTGCATCTGCATGTACAACTTCACGGCTTCACGATAAATGGTGGCTTCTGACACCCGACGCTGCTCTGCCTGAAACTTGATCCAGCGCGCCCAATTCACAGGCATGCGAATGCTGCTGCAATGATCATTAGCGGGTTTCATGTAGCCTCCTGGTTATCGTTGAGATCAAACAACTGCAGGTTATTGGTTGAGGGTGTGGGGGGTAGTTTCTGTAGTTGAATCTTCGTCTGGCTGGTTGTCATCGTGTGCCTCCTTCGATTGTGCGTCAGCGTCACGGGCAGTCTGCATAAATTGTGCAAAAGTCTTAAAACCTGAGAGGGTTTTGCCGGTGGGGTCTAGGTTCTCAAACACTTGAGGGACTGGATACTCTTGTCGGTATTCTTCAAAGGTAAGCAACCTGCCTGCGGTGCCTTTGCGACGTGAGAATTCCTTGGTGTGTGGCTTTGGGTCTTGATCGTTCATTTGCATTCCTTAGTATAGAAATTTAGTTAATAAAACATCCTGCGTAACTGAATCGCATAAAAACTGAACTGCTCATGATGTATGGGGCCGCCAAACAGAATGCCGTCGTGGGCAACTGCTCTTAACTTGCAGGCGTCAAAGTTCAGGCAAAACTAATATTGCTCATGCCGTCATGCCAACGAGCAATGGTGCTGCTTTGCTTGGTGATGTACCAAAGGCGATCTCTGGCTACATCCATATCTTCTACATGGGTGAAACTCTGCTCATGATCTACCTTCATGAGCTTGGCCCACTTGTGGGCAATGAATCGTTGGACAGAGGCAAGATCGCGTTGGGTGCTGCCATCGTGTGCAGCAACAATGTGGGCATGTAGCCGTCCATTTTCATTGCCTATCTCAATGCCGATCACGCATTTCATGCATGCTTGATCCAGCGTGCGCAAATAGCGACGGCCAAAGCAATACTCTTTGATAAAGCCCATCAATTTGGCGACTTGGGCTTCAAACCGCTGATGCTGCTCGCGAAGTCGCTGGTCAGTCATGTCATCCAGCGTGACCACTGAATTAAGGCTGATGAAATAGCCGTGTTGCCGCTGGCCTACCCAGCCTTCAAGTTGGTCAGTCAGTTCATTGCGATCCATCGTCATCTGTCTCCTTGTCGACACAAATATATTTATGTGCTCGACGGGTCAGATTTGGGGTGATGGAAAAAATATTTTTGTTCCAATCGGAACAACAAAAAAGGCCACGGTCGAAATCGACGGTGACCTTGAATGGAAGCTTGTGTGCTCAGGCGAGCATGGCATCGTATTGAAGCTGCTCAAGCACTTTGTACATGTTGGGAAAATGACGATGGACGATGCTTCTGACCACGCCAGCATCTAATTTGACTTGTTCCTGATCGAGGATCGCTTTGGCGCGATCAAGCATCTGCTCACGTAAATCAGGGTCGCCATTCATCTTTGCAAAATCGACCGGGATCAAGCGATCTCTGATAGCAGGAGCCAGCTTAAGCGGCTCATTCGCCGTCACGATATACATGTTGCGCGGTGCCAGCGACTCTATAAATTTCAGTAAATCTAATTGAACGGCAGGCTTAAGTTTGTCGGCGTGATCAATCAAGGCCACATTTCTTATATTGCTTTGCCAGTCGCCAGGCTGAGACAAAATTGCATTATGCAGGGAGTTGTAATTGCTAGCTGCCTCTGTCAAATGGAAGCGAATGCGTTCCTTGCTTGGAGCCATCAGCATGGCAGCGGTTGTTTTGCCTGAACCATGCGGTCCAATCAATAACAAATGAGGACCCGCTTGGCGATCACGAATGGTGATGAATGCCTTCTTGATCGCCCCTGGCAGGATCATTTCCTCCAACATCTGGGGGCGATATTTCCTGCCCCAGTCTCCAAAATTATATGCTTTCAAATTGCTCATGATGATCAGGTCGCGTTGGCCAATGCCTGCTCATTGAGCGCGTTGAGTAGGGACTCAAAGCTCTTGCTGTAGGCAAGACGTGGCTTGTTAGGCATCACCTTCATCAGGTTGTTCAAGTCATCAATCAAGCTCGCTGCCATTTCTGCGCTTGGCGTGGCATCAAAATGGACGGTGAAGGAAAAACCATCGTCTTCCACACGCTCAACATCTTGATTGGCATCGAGCGAGATTTTCACCTTGGCCTGTTTATCGGTTTTGGAAGTCTGGCCTCGTTGAGCAGCCAACAACGCGGTAGCTTCCTTAGCAGTAATGCTTGCTGCAACATGCCCCTGATCGATCATTTGTTCCAGCACATTCCCACCCAGTTGGCTCAAAGTGTAGAGGGTGGTCCAAGTGTTGGGCAGCTTATCCGCATGAGATTTAAGCATGCCAGCCATTTCGCCTATCTGTTCCAGTTTGCGAATGGTGCTCGTTTTCTTGTTATAGCCGATGGCTTCACAGAAGCGGCTGAAGTGCTCATGTGCTTTATCGCCCTTGCTGTCTAGTTTGCGAAGTTCTTGCTTGGCCTTGAATACCACTTCAGCCATGCAAATGATGGATTCTGCGGTCTTGCGAGCGAAGCTCTGGAATTGGACGACATACTGTTCGATGGCGGCTTGGTTGTTCTGAATGGAAGTGATTTGAGTGTTGGCGTTTCCCATGACGGCATCCCGATGATTAAGTGTGGCAGGCTAGCATGCACCGGCTTTAGCAGGGCAATTCACAGCTATGTCACGGGGTTTGGCAGGGTCAAAAACTTCAGATTCGTCGCGACTTTCCTCTGGGTTACCTTGAACCAAGATGCTCCGCTCAACCCTTCCTGACGCATAAATTTTTAGGCGGCCACTTGCGAAGTAGTCGGTATCTTCACAGTTACAAGAAATTTCAATCCATCCAGATTTAATAAATGGCGACACTTTCTCCGAGATTTGGGAGAGATTAACAGGCTCTGTGACCCACTCCGATGCGTCAATCTCCTCATCTGTAGCTTCATCCCATGGCTTTACAAAGCTGCTTCCGTCGCTATCAATGCAGTCAATACCGACAATTTCATGCAAATCCACGCTTGGATAGAAAGTCCCCCCTTGCTGGGTTTGGAAATGAAGGGTCAAATTCCCGCTTGCGTCCTTTTGGAGGCCCCAGGTGTTGTTATCGTTGCTCCAGCCTTCGTACTGATTTAACGCATCGACGAGCCCCTCGCCATCAAAAATTACGTCACCTGAATAGTTGGTTTTGAACCTGCCGAAAGCGTCTGACATTGAGAACTCCTATATTGGGAAATGCTTTGGACTTATGACGAACCGCGAATATTATCCAACAAGCATTGCAGTTGATGTACGCCTCTTTCATTTGGAGAGCGGCTGGCCTTTGCCAGACTGAGCAAATACCGCTGAAGTCACAACCAGCGCCGCTATCAACGCAGGTTGCATCCGCCGCAGCCATGACGAGCGGCTAAAGCCCCTCGGAAAAATTCAACGCGTATCGCTGGGTACTTTTAAACGCGCGCCGACAACCACTGGCTTGTTGAGCCACCGATCCTATGGGGCATAGGATCGGTATCCGGTTGTTCAATTTGGAACAAGACAGGCCCACTCTTGATGAAGCCAACAGGGCGGCGGAAACTATACGAGCTTTCGGCTATTCATCGCACCCCCGGGAGGGCTGATCCTCAGCCGCCACGCCTGCATTGATGAGGACCCGACCCCAACATTTGCAGGCCACGGCGGGCCAAATTTTTTGCACTACGATTTTGCCTAACAACGCCTTACTCTAATATTATGTCCCTGTCTTGACTTCAATCTGCCGTTTCGGATCTATGAAATCGCTTGGTTGAGAACAAACGGAAGGCTAAACGCGAAAGTGCTTAAAGATTGCGGCATGTATTGCGGTTGGCAAATATTCCCCCCTTTTATCCATGCTGTTTTTCTGAATGCCTAGAAAACTATTTTTATGAGTAAAGAGCAAAATTCCTATTACGGGCAATCAACATCGGACGTTAAATCAGCAGCAAAAGGAGGGATTTTTAAATCACCGGACAGTATTGCGCAGTATGAGTTAGGCAGGCGATTCCTCTACGGAGACAGAATCTCCAGAGATGACCAACAAGCATTCTATTGGTTTTCCGAATCATCAAAAAATGGCAATTCAGAAGCACTTCTGAAAATTGGGATGCAATATGAATTGGGGCGTGGCGTGAATCAAGATGATGCCGCTGCTTGTAGATACTATAAAGCTGCAGCTGATAAGTTGGTTCCAGAAGCCAATCTTTGTTTAGGTTTGATGTACAAGCTTGGGCGAGGTGTTACAAAAGATTACAAAGCGGCTGTGGCATTATTTGCAATTGAGGCGGATCAAGGCTGTGCAAGTGCCCAAGGTCATCTTGGATTGATGTATGAAGAGGGTTATGGTGTAAATAAAAACAAGGTTGAGGCCATAAAGTGGTATTTAAAGTCTGCCAGTAGCGGTGATGTTTGGTCCCAAAAAAGACTAGCCACAATTTATTCTGCCAGTGACGGGGCAGAGAAAAACGACTGGGAAGCAACCCGGTGGTTCAAAGCAGCCGCAGAGCAAGGTGACTTGGAGGCTCAATGCAGTCTTGCTGAACGATACAAGAGCGGATTAGGTGTTTACAAAAACTTAAATGAATGCATTCGCTTGTATGAATCGGCAGTGGAGGGCGGTTATTGGCTTGCTGAGATTAATCTTGCACTGATGTATGCAAATGGCGATGGAGTGGATAAAGATTGGGCTAGAGCGCATGAACTGATGCTTAGGGCTGCAGAAAAGAATAGTCCAACAGCCCAATATTATTTGGGCACATATTATGAATACGGACTTGGTGTATCGGTTGATCATAAAAAAGCTGTCGATTGTTATGCGCTTGCTGTAAAACAAGGATATTCATTTGCACAATATCAATTGGCTTGGATGTATTTGCTTGGGCAAGGCTGTGAAGTCAATGAACAGGAGGGCGTGCGTCTCTTGCGGCTAGCCGCTGAGCAAGGGCATAGTGACGCGCAGGCATCTTTGGGTAAACACTATGTTAGTGGCGTTGGAATTACCAAAAATGAACAGCTTGGATTTGAGTGGTATCGGCGATCTTCAGAGCAGGGAAATCCTTATGGAATGTTTGAGCTGGGGCGGGCATACCTTGAGGGAATAGGTGTTGAAATAAACACTGCAACTGGTGTTGAATGGGTTATCAAGGCGGGAGAGAGAGGTAATGTGTATGCCCAAAACCTATTGGGTTGGGCATATCAAAATTCTCTTTATGGTTTGCCAAATGACTTGGCTCAGGCGGTTAAGTGGTATAAGCGTGGCGCCGACCAAGGTTTTCAAATGGCTCAGAATAACTTAGGGATACTTTACGAACTGGGTTTGGGTGTTCCGCAAAGTGATGAAAATGCTTTAAGGTTATTTAAATTGGTTGTTGATCAAGGCGCGTTGCTTGATACAGCGACAGACAGGCTGGCACGATTTTTCACCAAAGAGCAATTAACTGAAAAAACTCTAAACAGATTAATAAGGGGGCAAGGGGATTCTAGTTTTGGTGAAAAAAGTCAAAATGCTGGAATTGCTTCAGGCTCCGATAATAATCTCCATGGCGGCGAGTTTCGAACTGTAGATAGTGAAAAAACCCCAGAGTTCAATATTGACAATTTCATTGAAACTCAGTTTGTCAATGTTATTGGGCTTGAATCTGTAAAGGCTGAGGTTCGCAAGCAGGCAAGTTTGATTAGAGTGCACACTCTTAGGAACCAGGTGTCGTTACCTAACATGGATAAGGTTTCACGGCATTTGGTATTTCTTGGGAATCCTGGTACGGGTAAGACAACTGTTGCACGCATATTTGCAAATCTATATTTCGAATTGGGTCTTCTAAAAACAAATAAGCTTGTCGAGGTGGATCGTTCTTTATTGGTTGCGCCATATATTGGGCAGACTGCTATTAAAACACGTGAGTGTGTAGAGTCAGCTCTGGACGGTATTTTGTTTGTTGATGAGGCATATGCACTTGTCCGAGGGGACGGTCAAGATTTCGGTCGAGAGGCGATAGATACTCTAATCAAACTTATGGAAGATTATCGTGATCGGTTGATAGTTATCGTTGCCGGTTACCCAAAAGAGATGGAAGATTTTCTCGGGACGAATCCCGGTCTGGCATCACGATTCAATCGAAAGATTGTATTCCAAAATTACAATACAGAAGATTTGCTAAAAATATTTAGAAGGATGTGCTCTTCATATTCCTACCAGATGGCTGAGGGTATTGATGCTCTTTTAATTAAAATTTTTGAGCGTGATGCAAAGGCTGAAAGAGATCGCTTTGGGAATGCTCGTTATGTTAGAAATTTGTTCGAAAATTTGATTGAATGCCAAGCGCAAAGATTGGTTGGAAGTATTGCAAATGAATCTGCTCCTGATCTTCAGTTAATTTCAATGGAAGATTTGGAGCAGGCCTTGGGGCAAAAATTGGAGTTGGCAATCGCCAAACCTTCGCTCGATCAGATTACAAAAGAACTGGATTGCCTGATCGGCCTCAGTGCTGTTAAAGATCAAGTAAAACAACTTGCTGATTTTTTGAAAATACAGCAGATGAGGGAAGAGCAAGGGCTAAGATCGACTGGAAGTATCTCTCAGCATTTAGTTTTTGTGGGAAACCCAGGAACAGGGAAGACTACTGTAGCGAGGATCATCGCGAAAATTTATTACCACCTAGGTTTGGTTTCGACTGATTCGTTTGTTGAAACTGATCGATCTGGTTTGGTAGGTGGCTATATGGGGGAAACTGCGCTAAAAACAAAGGCGGTTATTGAAAAAGCACGTGGCGGCGTTCTTTTTATTGACGAGGCATATAGCTTGTCGGGGGATGTTGATTCTTCAGTTGATGCGTATGGGCGCGAGGCCATAGATATTATTTTAAAAGCTATGGAAGACTTGCGGGGAGAGCTCGTGGTTATTGTTGCTGGTTACCCGAGTAATATGGAAATTTTTTTGGATAGCAACCCTGGACTGCGATCAAGATTCAACAGATATATTCGATTCGATGATTATTCAGCTGGTGAACTTTTAGAGATATTTAAATATTATTGTTCTTCTTCAGACTATGTCGTTGAAGAAAAGGCAACGTCATTTATATCTACTGCATTTAATAACCTTCACTCCAGAGGTATGGCTACCTCGAATGGACGATTTGCTAGAAATTTGTTCGAGATGTGTCTCGAATATCATGCTCAACGGCTTGCTCGTGATCATGAGGTCGGCCGCGATTCTCTTCGCGTGATTCAACACATAGATGCATCGAATGCGGTAAGAAAGCTTATTTCACAATGCAAAAGTTGAGATTGAGTGTCTCCCAACGATTTCATCTTAAGTTAACCCCTTGCAGACAATCACTGCTTCGGTAAGCACTTACCGGCAGCTCGCTTGCTCGATCTTCACCCCCATGCTGTTCTGGGTAACCTGTCCCCGGTAATAAACGGCACACAAAGGGACAGTGGATTGAATCATCGTAAATTTTTAAAGTAAATTTACCGCAACCTTTAGCATTTCATCATTCAAATCTATGTAACGTTGAGTGGTGCTCATGTGGCGGTGGCCAGCCAGGGCCATAAGCACTCTTACCCCAACGCCCTTGTTAGCAAGCGTGGTAATGAAGGTTCGCCGACCGCTATGAGAGCTTGCCCCCACGATGCCTGCACGTTCATAGAACCCTAGGAACAATTGAGCCACCGTGTTGGCTGTCAGCCCATCGCGGCACTGCTGGCTGAAGAAAAATGGCCTGTGGGGTTCCAAGTTCTTCAATGTGGCCACATACAAGGCAAGCTCTCGCCTGAGCTTGTCGCCAAACAACACTACCCGCCCCCTGCTGCCTTTAGTTTGATCGGCCAACAAGCGAACCTCTGTTGCAATTGTTCCATTTGGAACAACCACATCGCCAATTCGTAGGGCGGCCAACTCGCCCGCTCGCATTCCTGCCCAAAAACTCGTGAGCACCATGGCACGGTTGCGAGCGGCATGGCGACCTTGCGCCACGGTGGCCAGCACGATCTTGAGTTCCTTCTCTGACAGTGTCTTGGCTTGGGGCATGACAGCAACTCCTAATGATTTGGATATCCAAATAATAGAATAATGTCATATTGCATCCAACCCGCTTAGCCTATTGAATTGGCTTCAAAGCAATCAGGCAGTTAGCAGGATAGAGAAGGAAATATAGAAACCATTAGCTTTCTTGACTGACAACTTGAGGCTTGATCGCCCTATCCACAAGCTGTGCTATTTCCCCATCCAGAAATGACGCCAATGCTTTAAGCGACCCAATGGCGTAGGCGATATATGACGGCTCCACATTAAGTTCATATTGACCGACAGATATGCCTGGAATCCCTGCATATTGTTTTATCAACCGCTCTTTGTCTTCCTCATACATGGCATCCACATTCCCGTTCTCATGAGCAAGGGCATTCCTGACCCTGTAGATGCTCATGAAACCCTTCCAAACCTCATCAGGAATGACAAACCTCCCATACCTTTCAAGGTATCGTCGTTCCCTAAGCCAGTCTTTGCCGCTAAGTTCAGCCAGTTTAAAAGGCAGGTTGTCTCCCAGCAGGGTCGTCAGGCGTCTGATCGCATCTTTCAAATAGGTTTCCCCTAGCGATGCAATATAGATAGCGTGGGAATATCTGGTGCGCCTGATGAAGTATTGAACAGGAATCATGCCGCTATCGTTTAAGTCCTCCAGCCCAGAATCGATTTGGTTCTGTATGTAAGTTTGCTCAGTTGCTAGCATTTGCTCGCCAAGGGCCTCAGTTTCCTTGACATACCAATCAAACAGATCAAGCTCGGTTGCATCCAGCCCGCCCTCTTTGAGGTGAGTTAACAACTGTGATTTGATGGCCTTGGCGAACTCAGGCCTATTGCTTAGATCAAAGCTCATGTTCCCTCTGGTGTCAGTTGCCCAATGACATAAGGGTACGCTTGATATGGATGCAAGTGTCACTCAAAATCAAAAATGTCGATGTGAAGGTGGTGACGCCTTGATACAGGCTATCTTCGTTTTCTTCCTCGCCAATCCCATGGAGGTGTCGGCGAGGGATGTGACCACAAGCCTTGTCGCCGCTCCTGAGCCTCTTGTTCAGCCATTCGATAGCGAACGCGATCTGATGCAGACTGTTCTGATTGATATTTCTGGTACCACCAAGCCAGTCCAGCCTGAATCTGCTTCAGGTTGATGTCTTCATTCCTGAGTAGAACCTTGCCGACGATTCGTCCATAGCGATCTTTCTTGGCCCACTCGACATCTACAGCCTGATTGAATAGCAGATCAGAAAGGTGTCGCTTGGAATGCCCCCCAAAGTCTTGCCGTTTTTCAGGGGCATCTATGCCCATCAGGCGCACGGTAAAAAGATCGTGGCTGCTTGTTAAAACCTTGATGGTGTCTCCATCGGTAACGGCGACGACTCGGCCAATGAAAGCATCTGCAGATGCTTGGCAAGCAAACGCTGCACAAGAGACAATCACACAATGGATCAACCGGTGGCAGTTCAACTTCATCGCATAGCCGTGAAGCGTCAAAGGTCTAGGCATTTTACGCTTCACGCTTGTCGCAACCCACGTCTCGCAAGACGCAGACAAGCATATCCTGTGATGGGTTATACACTATATAATATTACGCTGGTCGGCCTGCCCGATACCGAAGTCAAGGAAGCCCGCGACCGGGTACGG
>JAYSEN010000063.1:0-12961 GCA_041913845.1 Undibacterium sp. | reverse complement strand
AACCCGTCGTTGCAGCGGATCGCCTACGGCGCCCGCTGAACTCACACGTTAGGCGATGTGCTGATTTGGCGTGTTTTTCGTCCTTCCTTCGACATCGAAAATGAATACGAGTGGGTTATCGGTGTCTGTGATGGAGTTGACAAAATTGATGTGTGCCGCACACACAAGGTTCAACCAATAGAAACTGACACTACGGTTCTTAGATATGCGCACGCTATGGACAGCGTAATTCCGAAGGACGTAATCAAGGCGATCGCAAGTCGTCTAATCGCGCACGGAATTGCGGAAATTGAGGTGACCGGTTTTGATACTTGGGGCTCCGGGTTCATTAGCGCCTCCGCCTCTGACGAGTTAGGCCTATGAGCTCTAACCTTTCGTTCGAGAGGGACCGCCTGCCGGCACAGCCGGCAGGTGCCCTCCGCGGCTACGCCTCTGTGGCGGCCCCTCAACTCAAACGTTAGGCAAACTAATCGCCATGAGCACGCCAGCAATTGAGGTAGAACCTGACTTTTATCTTCAAGTTAGTTGGAAAGGATCTATATCTGTTCGGCAGATTGCTGCTCTACGTCGCGTTGGCCCTGGGCTCTCAGATGTGCCAACTCAATCCCAGGTGTGCCAGTGGCGTAAGACACAAAGTGTCATACTCGGCCCTTACTATATGAAGTACAAAGTCGAAGCCGCTAAGTCCGAGTTGAGCGACGCTGGTCTTTCCGTGCAACTTCTTGTGGTATAAGAACTTATGAATGTACTTTTGCGCTGAGTTGGCCGCAATTTTCCGGTTTGGCAATTAGCAGGCCGCACGCAAGTTCATTGCCATTTCCATCGCCGCGCTTTACAATCAGCTATCATTCTTTAGTTTGGGTTCGGGGTGTGTTATGTATCATCGTGCATCAAGCAGCCTAACCCGTCGTTGCAGCGGATCGCCTACGGCGCCCGCTGAACTCACACGTTGGGCATCACCATCTACGCCTATTGCCCGCACAGGAGCTTGGAACAAATGAACGGAAGATCGAATCCGCCGTCCGTATCGGAAACGGCTTTTGAGTGCCCGCACTGTGGGGCCTACACTACCCAGCATTGGTATCAACTTGCAGCTGCACAGATGGGTGATGACCACCGCACCCCTGTAATTCCCGCAGCGGACCTGCGAGAGCGGATTGAAAAGGACAAAGACTTAGAGCCTAGCGTGCGCGCGTCCCTAATCGAATGGGCGGAGAAGATGAACAGCGGGCTCGTCTTCTTTGAGAAGAACGATAAGGGCCGATACGTCTATCGAGATGTTCACAATCTGAATATCAGCGAGTGCTTCAACTGCAAGAAGGCTGCCGTTTGGGTTCATCAGTCACTTGTGTTTCCACCTCTACGGGAAGGTGCATCGCCAAACGCGGATCTACCGATTGACATAGCCAAAGACTTCGAGGAGGCGCGAAGTATTTTCAATAGTTCTCCCCGTGGCGCAGCCGCTCTGCTTCGGCTTTGTGTGCAAAAGCTATGCGCGTTTCTCGGGGAGAAAGGGAAAAATATTGACGACGATATTGCCAGCTTGGTTTCCAAAGGCCTGAATCCACTCGTACAGCAATCGCTCGATGTCGTCAGAGTCGTTGGCAATGAGGCAGTGCACCCTGGATCACTCGATCTTCGTGATGATCGTGACACCGCACTGCAACTCTTTAATTTGGTGAACCTGATTGCCGAGCAAATGATCACGCTCCCCAAAGCAATTCAGTCCATGTACGAAAAATTGCCGGAAGGAAAGCGAACGGCAATTGAGCAGCGGAATGAACGTGCGTTGAAACAATGAGGCCGAACCCATCATTCCACCGGACCTTGCGCATAAAGCCGCGCAAGGCCGGTGAATTCAGACGTTAGCCGCTTAGAAGGAGCTCCATGATCACCGCGTTTAACTTGGCCGGTTTCTGCGCAGCACACGCGATCTGGTGCGTATCGGATGGCGAAGGTTTGGTGCAAATTTTTAGCTACACCAACGAAGAGGACGAAAGGAAAATGGAGCGGCTGATCATTGGCGATGATTTGGAGAGATCCGTAAACTTAGGGAAGGAAATGCTTGAGTCAAACAAGCACGATGCCAACGATGCAGTTTTACTGTACGACGGACGCATTCCAATCAATGGCGAGAAGTTCGATGCGATCATTGCTGAGATCAGATGCTATTTCTCGCCATCGTCTAAAGCAGTGATGGCTATGCCATACAAGCCAGCGGCCTCAGGAGATTTTCGAGTTTACAAACCCAAACTGCTGCAATGGGAGGGCTGCGATGACTTCAATCTTGATGCAGCTGTGCAGTCTTTCTTTAAAGGTGTCGATGCCCACGAAAAGGGCTCTGCTGTCTGGAATAAGGCACTCGATCAGTCGCTATGAAAGTCGCGGCTAACAATTCCGTCGAGAGGGACCGCCCACAAGCTATGCTTGTGGGTTCCCTTCGCGGCTTCGCCGCTGCGGCGGCCCCTCACGTCAAACGTTAGGCGGTGTGCTGATTTGGCTTGTTTTTCGTCCATCAGTAAAACCACCGACTTCAATTTTTTGCGCCGAGTTCGCTGCAATTTTCAGGCATTGCAATCAGCACGCATCGCACAAGTTCATTGCCATTTCAATCGCCGCGTTTTACAATTAGTCATCATTTTTTTAGTTTGGGTTCAGGGTGTGTTATGCGTCATCGTTCATCAACCAGCCTAACCCGTCGTTGCAGCGGATCGCCTACGGCACCCGCCGAACTCACACGTTGGGCCTTGCAAGTTCAACGGCATTGATCATGAATCACGAAACATCACAATTCAAAAACTGGCCACATCCTTTGGCTGAAGATTTGCGAATCTTGCGCCGACCTTGGGACAAGGGCGAAGGCTATCGTATGGTCTTGAGCATTTCTATGGATGCACTGACGCCTGTACCCATGGAGGAGATACAAAAGCTTCTGGCTGCTGGCGTTCCCGAAATCTCTAAGCTTCCTGATTAAATCGATGGAAGCTTTTTACAAATGCCCGACCTTCAGCTCAACCGGACGCGCGTACGCGCGCCGGTTAACACCACGTTAGGCCAAAAGTCCAATGCAGCTCCATGTTCATGAAATCAATCAGATGGCGAGTGGCGGGAGTTATGTCTGCATCTTCGATGCTGACGTTCAACTTCGAAACGATGGTGAGTTTTTTGTCACGGTCGAGAAAGTCGAGCCGAGCGATACAACTCAGGGCTATGTCGAAGCTGCTTCGAATGCCATTCGCGCAGGAGCAATCCATGTTCTTGCTTCGCAGTCTTTGGGCGCAGATATCCAGATCACGCGTCTAGTTGTTAACTCTGTCGATTTCAAACCAAATCGCTATGCTCTACACGGCATTACAACTTGAGCGGGCAATGAATGATGCGAAAGCATAGTTTCGCCAGTAGCTGGCCGAACCCGTCATTCCAGCGGACCGCTTACGGCGCCCGCTGAACTCACACGTTGGATTTGACCATGTTGTTATTTAGATTTGTCGTTCTTTTGGGTTTATTCTTCGCTACTATCGCGAACGCGACTATACCAGCCCTCCCAACCTATCCCCGCACGCCCACGGAATGGGATAGAGCTCAACTTGAATCATTGGCTTGTGTGTTGCCGCATGAGACCCATATGGAAAGCCTGAAGTTGTTTTCACGGTTTGAAGCGCCGGAGTTGCAACTTCGGGATACTCAAGGATCGATCATATGCTCACCACACGCAACGACTAATGAAATTACTTGGCGTCACGTTGTGTTCTGCACTTGGCGTAAGGACCAATGGACGTGTAACGATGCTCGAACACTTGCTGAGTTTTATGTTCAAGGGAAAAAGTTAAGGATTGACTATTCCAACTGGAAATTTACTGAGAGCACGGCACGGAAACTTTTTGGAGATATTTTCGGGTTCGGAAGCACTGGTAGGAAGCGGATTTCTTTGGAGGCTAAAGGACCATGCGAACTTGATAAATGGCGCGTTGAACCATATATATCGGGGCCAACTGAAGCAATCAGTTTAATTTGTGTGAACAAGATTTTCGGAATTGACGAGCATTGCTCCAAAGCGAAATGCCGTTATTCTTCGTCGTATTCTTTCGAGCGAAAATGACTTGTCGACATGGTGTTTTGTTTCCAACTTTGCGCTCCAGTGGATGGCGTTCTGCCGCCACTGAGCTGAAACGTTAGACGTAAAATCCGATGAAACGTACTAAGTCCGAATACGAAGTTGATGTAATCAGAATGTTGATCGGTAAACGATTAACAGGTGTGCGATATTTTGAAATTCGGTATGACACAAATGAGCCGTTTTATATTTGCGCCCCATTCCCTGGCCATCTTCTTGACTATGGCTGCGACTTAGAATTGGAGGATGGAACAATAATCGGCATAATTTGGGACAGCGAGTACTTTCAATATGGAATTGGAGTTTTGAAATCTTCAATTGCCAGCCAGCTTACGGACTTTAGTGCATGGGACGTGTCAAAAGAAAATCACTGGACTAGTCTGATGAACATGGCCATCACAAAAGTCAAAGTGCATTGGTCATGGGCGCAATATGAAGGGCAAGAAAAGCAAGATTATCCTCAAGAGTTAGAGATACAATTCGATGATGGCTCCATTGTATTTTTTTCGGCATCACAATATGACAAAGCAAAAGATACTTTATGGGGCATGTCCGATGACATTGCTGTTGTTTTTGATAATGATTCTGCAAAAAGGTATGGCATTGGTCCACATGCAAAAAACGGCTAATCAGTCATTCAAGCGGACTGCGCTACGCGCAGCCGCTTAATTCAAACGTTAGGTTTCGTGAATGCGGAGAGTTCTGCTAGTGCCGTTCGTTGCTACTGCGCTGTCTGGGTGTGCCCCGAAAACATCGAAGCAACCAGTTGTGCCACCGGCTGTAGGTTGCGCAGCATTTGAGTTTCGCGTGAAAGACGAAAAGGAAATAAAGCAGGCACGGATGATCATGTACGAGGCATCAATAGACATGCATAGCTACGAATTTGTGGAGCCAATGCCCCGTTGGGGATTGAATGCGAGATTTACGCTTCCAATGGGATCAACCACTTTTCTCCTTAGATCGGAAGACGGACCTTGGGTCGATAAGTACTGGCTCCGCGTCGTGCATCAGTCAGGTGGCATCTCTACAGGCCGGGTTGGTAGTCGTATAGACACTTGCGAATTCGAGGAGGCCACCACTAGATTTGCTGCTCTACGTGAACGATTCATCAAAAAATGGCAAGTGCGCGATGTTGATGCCAATCGATGGGAAAACCACTTCCGCAAAAACTCAAACAAGGTAAGTCCAGCAAGCGGTTCGCAGCAGGCGGCGTCGAAACCTAACCAATCGCTCGAACCGACTCGCGTCGGCAAGCCGCCGCTCGCGGCGCAGCTTCAACGTTAGGCGGTGTGCTGATTTATCGTGTTTTGCGTCCGTTAGTAAAATCACCGACATTAATTTTTTCTCAGAGTTCGCCGCAATTTTTTGGTTTCGCAATCAGCACAAATCGCGCAAGCGAGTCGCCATTTCCATCGCCGCGCTTTACAATCAACCATCATTTTTTGTTTTGGGACAGGGTGTGTTATGTGTCATCGCTCTTCAACCAGCCTAACCCTTCGTGGCAGCAGATCAGCTGTGGCGTCCGCTGAATTCAGACGATAGGCATCATTACCATGAGCGAAAATTTGGAACAGTGCGACTGCTGTGACTACTTCACCATTCCATGCGATGGTAGCTACGAAATTTGCCCGGTTTGCTTTTGGGAGCGAGACTTTTGTGGCTTTGCTAAGCCTGATGAGCGCTCGGGTGCTAATCATGGTTTGACCTTGCGCCAAGGTCGTAGAAACTTCGAGATTGTTGGCACATGCGCGGAGCAGTTCAAAGCAGATGTTGTCTCAGAACAGTCAAGACAAAAATTTGAACGCAATGTCCGCCATTTGAGTTGCGATGGTGTTTGCATCGTGGACTGCGTGAATGTCCACGATGAGATTGAGCTCTGGGACACTTATGTCGATGCCGCAAGACCGCAAGGTGCGGATATTTTTGGCAAGAACCTTGATGCCTTCTGGGATGCCATCAACGGAGGACCCGGCTTCTCGGATGCACACGCCATCTACTTCATAAACACTCTCCAAGTGAGATGCATCGATTCAGGTCGTTTCTATGCAACGCTTACAAGAATTGTTGAAGAGTCAGGTGCGTCAATTTATTTCGAGTAGCCGTTCTAAACTTATAGTTGAGTGGGGCAGCCACGAACAGCGCTTGTGGTTCCCGGCGCGTCACTCGGTCTGTTCCTCGTTTCTACGTTGAGTTTGACATGCGCACACTAATTGCCGATTGGTCAGTGACTTGGGAATGGACCGATTCTCGGGCAATCGATGAGGCAAGATTCAATTTTAAGAATAAAGATCACCTGATCAGCCATCGTGACAGAATTGGTGTTGAAATCTATCTGGCTGACGAACTCGTTATTGAAATATTTAGTGACGATACAAAGAAGTCGAGGGAAATGACCTTATATAAGAAAGATGTATCACTTAGGCTCGTTGAAGAATCGACTACCATTTTCAAGAAAAAATCCCGTGGGAGTTTATCGACTAAGATGCTCCAAGGGGAAGCTAAATGACGAACACTCACTCAGGAAGGAGCGCCTCTATGCAAAAAAGTGTTAGTGAAGCAGTTCAAACGCACTATACTCGTTCGGATTTGGGAGGCCTGATACTGGAGGCGTTGGGGAAAGCCGGCAAGGATGTGAGTCGCCTGTCGCCCGAAGATTTGGCACCTATCGACCAGTTTCATATCCGCGGTAGGGCAGCGACGCTGGAGCTTGCCCGGGTAGCAGGGCTTGATGCGACAAAACACGTACTGGATGTCGGCAGCGGCGTCGGCGGGACTTCGCGTTGTCTTGCCAAGGAATTCGGTTGCCGCGTCACCGGCATTGACCTTACTGACGAATTTTGTCGCGCTGCCACCATGCTTACGGCTAAGACTGGCCTCGAGCACCTCGTCAGCTTTAGACAGGGGGATGCAACTGATTTGCCCTATGACGACCAGACCTTCGATGTGGTCTGGACTGAGCACGTTGCAATGAACATTCCTGACAAGGCGCGTTTGTACCAAGAGATGTATCGGGTGCTGAAGCCAGGTGGCACGCTTGCGATCTACGACATACTTGCCAGTCAGAGTGGTTCTATCCACTTCCCTGTACCGTGGGCGCGCACGCCGGAGACCAGTTTTCTGGTGCTGCCCGACGAGTTGCGCAAGCTGCTCGGGGAAGCTGGCTTCGCGATTACCGATTGGATGGACACGACGGAAATGGCACGCGTGTGGTATGTGTCGCTAGCCGAAAAAATCCAAAAAGAGGGGTTCCCACCCCTGGGTTTTCATGTGTTGATGGGGGCTGACTTTCAGGTGATGGCGCAAAATCAAGGGCGAAATCTTCAAGAGGGGCGAATTATTCTAGGACAAGTCGTCGCGAGAAAGTAGCGGTAGTTTGATAATCGTATGCCATCGATGCGCATAAGCTGGCGCGGCTGATAAAGATACGATAAAGGGTTTTTGCTATGGTGGCGGGAGTAAGCCTGACTTTAAGTTTAATTCTCAAATGTTGGTAATCAAAGACGTCGATCCGCAGGGCGCTGATGCACTCGCGCTTTTGCATGAAGCCTCGTTGGAGGCGCGAGCCCTGTACCCCGAACTGTTTTCAAGCGACTGCCCTCCAGCTACCAATGTTCCGCTGGGCGAGGGCAGTGTCTATGTAGTCGCGTATGTCGATGGCTGCCCTGTCGCTTGTGGGGCTTTCCGGCCCCTCGAGGATGGCACCGCCGAGCTACGGCGACTATACGTTCATCGAGATCATCGTCGCAAAGGGCTGGCTCGCGCCGTTCTTGAGCACCTCAAGCAAGCGGCAGTGCGCCTGGCATACAGACGTCTTGTGCTTGAAACTGGCTACAAACAAATCGCCGCTATGCGACTTTACGAGTCATTGGGTTTTCTTCAAATTAGGCCTTTTGGCGAGTACGTTAATGATCCGATAAGTGTTTGTTATGAGCGCATTATTTGCGACGAGGCCTGATCCATCCGACAGGATGTCTCAAGTTGTGCATGGTCGGACTTTATGGCTGCCAGACAGAGTTTTTGTGCAAACTTAGTAAGTGTACTGGTTGGTAGCGTGTTCCGTTCGTCAGTAAATTCAGGTTTTCAAAACACTTCGCAGATTACGACGAACGATACGGACTCAGCAATCTCCGAGTGCCCTGCGGTCATTGCTATTACTAAAGGTGAGCCTTAAAATCAGCGATCAATTTTTAGTCTGGGTTCTGGGCGTTTATGCGTTATGGTTTTTCAGCCTGTCCGAGTCCTCATCGCAACAGATAGATTAAGTCTCCCGTTAAATCTACGCCATAGGCAACACATGAATAAGTTGATTGGGTTTAAAGCGGATATTGAGAAAAGTGGTGGCAGCACTGATGAAGCTGATCAACTAATTCAACAAATTGCGTGTACCGACGACGTCGCGCTCCTTGCGCCGCTTTTCGCGCGTCTGGATACGGCGTCCGATTTGCTGGGCTGGTCTGGTGATTGCGACTATGCGGCAATTGCGCTCCAGGCAGCTTTGGAGCAGGCCAGTACTCCGAAAATCCGCGAGGCGATGTTAAGCTGTGCACTAGAGCGGGCACGCTGGTGTGCGAGTTGCGCGACCTCGGGTGGGGAAGGTTGGGCGCGCTCGATGCACGTTCGCGAGCTTGAGGCGCTGACACTAAATTGAAGCCGAGTCGATCGTTTGAGCAGCATCAGCACGAACGCGATTAACTCAAGACGCTGACGTACCAACATACCTTCAGTTAGTTCTTTAAACTGAGCAAAGCGGGACTAGGGTCTGTTGACGTTTGATCGTGTGTGCGAATGGTCTTAAACGCCTGACGGGCTAGGCGCAGCACGCGCCGCAGTGTGATCACTGTAAGCGGACTGCAACAACGCCCGGCGTGCGTTTAAGGCCATTCCCTTTGGGTTCCTGCCAGAACCCACGCTGGACCGCATTGCGCGGCTCAAAAAGGCCGCCAGCCTTAGCATCGCCGAGCGCCTTGCCAGCTTGGGTTCTGGTAGGAACGCATCTCTCGATCAAACGTCAACAGACCCTGGTACTGGGTCAGATTTTGAGGCATATCGCGAGTATCCTGCTTCGCCACCTGAATTGACGGCTAGTTCATCATACCGAAATTGAGCGTGTGGCTTTTTAACGGTGTGAACTCTGCACAGCAAGCGCTTATACAGTTAAAGTAATACTCTCAATCAATGGCGAGGATGTGAATAATGTCAGATAAAAGCTTAAATTCCCGGGTATCTGCTTATAAAGCCGCTTTTGCAAGTGGTGAGCTACAAAAAACCTACCAGGACTTCGTCGGTATTATTCAAAACCTCAGAACAGATTTTTCTAAAAAATATGCAGGTGAGTACACCATAGCAAGTCTGTTGCATGGCTATATCGATTACACGTATTTTTATCTGCAAAATGATTACCTCAAGCGGCATAAACTGAAGTTTGCAATTGTTTTTAATCACCATCATGTACACTTTGAACTTTGGCTGCTAGGGCAAACCAAGGACGTACAGATTGCTTACTGGGAAAAATTGCAGGCGACGACGTGGGTTAGGCAGGATGAAATGCCAGCGTGGTCTATCTTTGAAGTCGTTATGCTTGCTAAACCCGATTTTGATGATGTTGAAAAGCTGACCGTATCGATTCAAAATTCATATGAGGTGCTGTCAAATCAGATTTTTGACACACTCATGGCATACGAATAGTGGAATGTCAGGGCTTACTTTTTTACTGCACATGGTGTTGCAGGTACATCGCTCATCGTCGAAGAGAATAGGATTTTCTCAGCGGGTTCATCGATACTATCGCAGTCCAAAGCCTTACCTGATTTAAACCTTGGAGTGGGTTTTCAAAAAATGGGGAGTGTGCGAATGATTGCTCAGACTGACTCGTTAACACGAACAGTTCAAGTCATGTGCCGAATTTCGGGATCGCTAGCATGAATATTACGATCACGAAAAACTTAAAGCGCTTAAGCTTGCGGCGATGGATACACCTTGCGTTCCTGGTATGGGCTATATTCGCTATGTGGTGGCTAATTGATTCCATTCGCACACGTGGAGTTGATGACAAATTTTTGCAAAGCAGCCCGGATGTTGTGGTTGCCAGTGAAGCGATCAGTTTAAATTTTTTGCCTGTGCATGGCTTAGGTAGCAAAGCACTGATATTTTTTTGTGGTTCAGGTATCGCGGTGCAAGCTTATGCGCCTTTGCTTAGACCGATTGCGGAAAAAGGCTTTCCTGTTTTTGTTATTAACTTACCTTATCGTTTCGCGCCTCTCGAATCGCATAAAGTGGCGGCGCTGGCGCGCGCGCGTGAGGTGATTTCCGCTCATCCGGAAGTAAAACAATGGGTGATAGCAGGGCACTCGCTTGGTGCTGCCCTGGCTGCGCGAATGGTAAGCCAGGATAAGAACTTGTTCTCTGCGATGGTGTTGGTGGCGACGACACATCCCAAGGACGATGATTTTTCTCTATTGAAAATTCCAGTCACGAAAATTGTCGCTTTAAACGATGGCGTGGCTCCGCCAGACCGGGTACGCGCGAATCGCCACTTACTCCCATCGCACACGAAGTGGGTGCAAATTGCGGGTGGAAATCATTCGCAGTTTGGTCGTTACGGTCAGCAACTGTTCGATGGTGATGCCACCATCAGTCGCGAAACGCAAGAAGCGCTCACACGGTCTGCGATACTTGAAGTAATGGCGCAGCTTGAATGAGGGACGTGAATTGGGCTGCATCAGGTTGCGCGATAATTGAAAATCTGAAAGTGTAAGGTGACGTGCACGGTTGCGTTTTTAAACTAGACCCGAATAGTCATTTGACGATTTAGCAGACTTTAAATTTGAGGAGTCTGGTTTTTTGCTGATTCCAGTTTAAGCTAAGGGTGAATTCACCGCAAATTTTTCACTGATCATGCAAGCGAACTTCCATATGCTTTACTTTACTTTCAAATTCGATGTATTTATTCCCAAGTCTGATATTTGGTTGAGTAATATGTTTTCAAGCGATCTAGCCTCTGTCGCTCGCGGTGTAGGCAAGTGGCTTACTGAACATAAAAATGAAATGCTGAATTAACTTATGATACGCCGACTTACGTTTTTTCCATTGGCGATTGCATTAATTTATTTCCCAAGCCTGAAATATTATTTGATGCTTGATGGTGCAGAGACCGAATACTATGGATTTCCACTTCCTTGGAACTCTCGATCGCTGGTCACGTCCCTTGCAAAGGATGTCTACCTGCTACCTTTCGTACTAGATCTACTCTTTTTAAGTATTGTTAGTGTATTCATTCTGCGGGCAGTCGAACGTCTTCCCGAAAAGCTATTTCGTAGTATCCAGATCATAATCTGGATCTGGGGCTCGCTCAGTGTGGGATTGATTTTTGTTACCACATTGACTGATCCTACTTTTCATTCTTGGCCTAATCCAGGACAGTTTCAAATTCGTGAAATTAAAATAAGCACGGGCTCCTAGCGCGGATAACTTTGAGTAATCTGAGGTTAATTCCCGATGATAGCAAGATATTGTGCTTAGGTTTTTTGATCATAGCGACGTTCTTTATCAGTGTAGATCAGGGAATTACATTGCCATTTTTTATACCTCGCTTTACAATCAAGCCGCAAATACTGAGTAGATTGACGGTGCGTTAAGTGATGGTGTTTATCCCACAGCTTAGCCGTCACTACGATCCAGCACATCGTTAGTGGTGCGCATAAAGCGTTTTTTGCACAACCCACTGCGCGGCCAAGCTTGATGCCTGCGATGTTCGCTGTGCCTTGGTATAGGTGCGCTTCAGGACAGCAGCTTTGATCGCTCGCGGCAATTGTACTGAGGCCTTTTAGATTCAAGAATAAGGTATGCCATGCATTTAACACGACTGCTACTTGCCACCAGTTTACTTATTTCATCCCTATCCGCCAGCGCGAATGAACCAGCTTACGTTTGTAAGTCGGAACAAGGCTGTGTCGAAGTAACCGGCCCCGATTATGACATAGGACGCGGCGCGACTATTTCGCTTTCTCCAGGCTGGAAATTTTTCAAATATCCGCAAGCTCCAATTCCCGAGATGGCAGGTCTGCGTGAAATTCGCGCTACTAAAGATGGCATGGTGATTGCTATCTCGCCTTTGCCACTTCCACCTCAACGCACTATTTCAGAAGCGAGTTTATGTGAGATAGTCACAAAGTCCGGAGCACATTACGTGTATCAGTCGAAAGAAAAAGCGGTCACCACAATACCTATGATTAACAATGATTTTCTTGGTTGTAGTATCTCGCTTACCGCAAAAAACGATGGCGAGAAACCATTCGCGGTACTGAATAACCGGCATCACGCAAGCGTCTCGGTTTTCGTGATTTATTATAAAAATAGAGACCTCGTATTTAATGTCAGTGTGGTTTCAGAATACCGGCCAGACTCGGCCTACCTGGCGGCAATCGACGCGATACGACAGGTTCACTTGTAAGCGTATAGTAATTCAACTTCATTGAGAAATAGCGCAGGCGCAGAAGTGTTAAGAATGCTTATACCCAAGCTGCCTGGTCGGGCTGTTGAATACTATTCTTGTGTATTGGTATTAATTTCTCAGGAAAGTGGTCTGGAGAAATGGGTGTTTAAATTTTTGAAAATGTCATCTTTGCGGTTTTGTAGCTGGCATTAAAAGAGAAAATTGATGCCGCCAGGAAGATAATAGTCTCGCTGTTGGACGGATTATCTTATAAGTCAAAGAAGTTGGCTTGCGGTATCTAGCGCGTTACTTGAAAATTGTAGGAAAACTATGAGTGCTCAAATGGAATTAGTGTAGTGGTCAACTAATTTTGGCCACATCGTTATAGCCAAGCCAATAACTGCGCTCGGCCTCGT
>JAYSEN010000062.1:0-13034 GCA_041913845.1 Undibacterium sp. | reverse complement strand
TCAGTACAAGCTGCGCACATTCGAGACGGAATTCAGGACTGAATGTTGGTCGTGTGGATCACGGTTTCCACAACATGCAGATAAGACCTAATTCTACGGTCTTTATTTGTTCGAAAGGATGATAAATATCATGAATCGTTCTTGTGATCCTTTCCTTAAACTAGGCTTTAATATCTGCTAATAATGATCATTGAAGTCGATCAAATGTACCGAACTACTCAGCTCAAATTTCCTCGAAGTTCAAAAAGTTTTAAGTGTAATTGCGAGCACACGTCTCGCTTCAAAAAACGAAGTGAAGCGACATAACTTCAATTGAAAACTATGCACCCATTTCGATTACGCTTCCTGATTTGACTCAAATCAATGAAAACAAGATTGGGGCTAACAGCAGTTGACCGAACTACATTCAGTTATTATTCTTTAAAACACACTATATATTGTGTTTTAAGGATTATAAATGAGCTTAAACCTTCCTTTGCTGCATCGTCAAGTAATCAAACGAGATGGCTGCGTTGTCAGCTTTGACGCAGGCAAAATAGCTTCTGCAATCAAACGCGCTGGTACAGCAAGCAATGAATTTGTAGCCGATCAAGCACACAGAATTACGATGCAAGTGCTCAGCCTCATTGAGAAATTTCCGGCACCTCAGCCACTTTCTGTTGAACAAATTCAAGATTTGGTTGAATCATGCTTGTTTGAAGCAAACTACCGAAAGACCTTACGCGCCTATATCGTTTATCGCGAACAGCATCAGAAACTAAGGGTCGATAACAAATCCCTAGTCGATGTTGAATTGTCGATGAATGAATATCTGGACAGGCAAGACTGGCGTATCAATGCAAACGCCAATCAAGGATATTCACTAGGTGGATTGATACTCAATGTTTCAGGAAAAGTTATTGCCAATTACTGGCTCAATCATGTCTATCCACCTGAAGTAGGACAAGCACACAGAAATGCCGATTTGCACATTCATGATCTTGATATGCTGGCAGGCTATTGTGCAGGTTGGTCTTTGCGCACTTTACTAAACGAAGGATTAAATGGGGTTCCAGGAAAAGTGGAATCTGATCCGCCTAAGCATTTTTCTAGCGCCATCGGGCAGATCGTCAATTTTCTCGGCACGCTACAAAATGAATGGGCTGGTGCGCAGGCATTCAGTTCTTTTGATACCTACATGGCGCCTTATGTTCGCAAAGATAAGCTCGATTACAAGGACATCAAACAATATCTACAAGAACTCATTTACAACTTAAATGTACCATCGCGCTGGGGCACCCAAACACCATTTACCAATCTGACTTTTGATTGGACATGTCCAGAAGATTTACGTGAGCAAGTACCTGTGATTGCTGGTGTTGAGATGGATTTCACTTATGGTGATTTACAGGCAGAAATGGATCTCATCAATCGCGCTTATATCGAAGTCATGATGGCGGGCGATGCAAAAGCGCGTGTCTTCACCTTCCCTATTCCTACCTACAACATCACCGAGGATTTTGATTGGCATAGTCCAAATGCAGAATTGCTTTTTGAAATGACGGCACGTTATGGCTTACCTTATTTTCAGAATTTCATTAACTCTGAATTAAAACCGAACATGATACGTTCGATGTGCTGTCGACTTCAGTTAGACCTGCGTGAACTACTAAAGCGCGGTAACGGCTTATTTGGCTCAGCCGAACAAACGGGTTCTCTTGGTGTCGTCACCATCAATTGTGCGAGGTTAGGTTATTTGCATCGTGGCGACGAACCTAGCTTATTGTCTGCACTCGATAAGTTGCTTGAGTTAGGAAAAACTAGCTTAGAGATCAAACGCAAAGTCATACAGCGCCATATGGATAACGGTCTATTCCCCTACACCAAACGCTACCTCGGCACATTGCGCAATCATTTCTCTACCTTAGGTGTTAATGGTATCAATGAAATGATACGTAACTTTACCGACGATCAACACGATATAAGCAGCGACACTGGGCATGCGATGGCCGTTCGCTTATTGGATCATGTACGTGGACGTATGTTGGCGTTTCAAGATGAAACCGGGCACATGTACAACCTAGAAGCAACACCAGCAGAAGGGACAACTTATCGTTTTGCAAAAGAAGACCGTAAACAATTTCCCGCCATTTTGCAAGCCGGCACCCAGGATATGCCCTACTACACCAACTCGTCGCAATTACCGGTAGGCTTTACAGATGACCCATTTACTGCACTCACTTTGCAAGATGATCTTCAACGTAAATACACAGGGGGAACCGTCTTGCATTTGTATATGAGTGAGGCGCTCAGCAGTGCCGACGCTTGCCGACATTTGGTACGAAAGGCACTCAGCCGATTCACCTTACCCTATATCACTATTTCACCGACATTTTCGATTTGCCCTAAGCATGGATATCTTCGTGGGCAGCATGAATTTTGTCCAAAATGCGATGAAGAATTAATCGCTCGTAAGCAACATCAGTTTGTTTAACTTAAATAGGAGTCTCTATGAACACTAGCAATGCCCCTCTTTCTCAAACACAAAATCCATCGATCATCTTAGATGATGCGGAACGTCAAGTCTGTGAAGTCTGGACCCGTGTCATGGGCTATCATCGACCAGTGAGTTCATTTAATACCGGAAAAAAAGGGGAGTTTTATGAACGCACTTATTTTGAAGAAAATACAGTAGAGAAAGCATACTGAGATGCCAGCAGCGACAGCATTGCACACACTTAAAGTTGGTGGGATAACGAAATTTAGCAGCACCGATTACCCAGGCAAATTGTCGTTAGTCGTGTTTGTGCAAGGCTGTCCATGGCGCTGCGGGTATTGTCATAATCCGCATTTACAAACCAGAACAGCCGATGCGCCGATTACTTGGGCGTCCGTTCTACATTTGTTAAGGCAACGCGTCGGCTTTATCGACGCCGTTGTATTTAGCGGTGGTGAGGCAACAATAGATCCAGCATTAAGTTCTGCAATTGACGAAGTGCGTCAACTAGGATTTACAGTTGGCTTGCATACTGCTTGCATTTATCCCCGACAACTACAAGCCATCTTGCCCAAACTAGATTGGGTAGGCTTTGATATCAAAGCCCCCTTTCATCGCTACCCCGTTGTGACGGGCAAAGCGGATAGTGGTCAGCATATTCAGGCATGCACACAGATGATACTGGCTAGTGGAGTCGATTACGAATGTCGTACCACGGTTCATCCTGCATTGTTGTCTTCTGAGGATATATTGAATTTAGCTTACGATTTATCAGTAATGGGTGTTACCAACTATGCGATACAACTGTTTCGATCACAAGGCTGCCTAGACACAAATTTACAAACAAGTCTGCCAAACGATTATCTGGATGCGACAACGCTGCAAACTCTTCAAGATCTATTCCCCAAGTTCATATTTCGACAAAATCATTAAAGCGCATTGCAATGCGCACTAGGACTTGTAGCTAAAAGTGTCTCCCATAAGTAGCTGGCTTAAAGATTCAACCCATCCCAAAAGTACAGATTGCAAAATACAATTGTCGTCATAGACCCAACTAGAAATAGGGAAAATAGCAGATCACCGTACGCTGGGAGCTTCATAGCACTTTTAAACCTTCCATACATTTTAAAAAAATATATCTACTTCGCGCTGATTATCAATCAAACACTTGCCCGCGAACAACAGGCGATTTACACTAAGGCACCTAACAAAAATTCACCTGAAAGTAACTAAGGATAGGAATTGATTATGGTGTACTTTCAATGGAATCCCACTTTAAGTGTAGGCAACACGCTCATCGATAGTGATCATCAAAACCTGATCAACATAGTCAATGAACTTTATACAGCTGCCGATCTAAAGCAGGATTGCGACATCTTGGAAGACATCCTACAGCGCCTATTCGATTACACCAGTGAGCATTTCGAGCGCGAAGAAGAAATGATGAAACTAACTGGTTATCCAGGCTTTGAAAACCATAAGAAGCAGCACAAGAAATTACTGGAGCACGTAGTTCGTCTGCAAGCTTCTTTAGCTGAAAAAAGAGAATACGTCGCCAAAGAAACGGCTGAACTGCTAAAGTTTTGGCTTACTTCTCATATTTACATGGCCGATAAAGAATTGGCGATCGCGATTCAGAAGTCTGATGCAAGCCCTCAATAACACTCTTTCAATATTTTCATGGGCTTCTTGATTTTCCCATGTTGCCTTCTAGTTGCGTTTTCCGCAGTCGGTCGCTTATAGAAAATTTCACGGATTGAACGATTACTATTCGAACAAGGCTGCAAACACGACTCCAAACGATTCATTGAGACGACGCCAATGGTAGGCAATGATGTCATATTTACGTCCAGCATTCGTCAGTGTGAAATTGAATCCTAGCTGATCACCAATGGCATGAGCACTTTGCGAGTCAAAAAGACGCAAACGCTATTGCATCATGCAGACATTTATCAGCACGACTCATGAATTGCACGCATTCCTAGAATTCGTTTTCACATGTCACATTAACCGCCGCAACTACCACAGCACCCACTGTGACTCTTGCCTGCAGCGGGATCGACATCGAAGCCAAGTTTGATTAAGGCAGCGCGCAACTGGATACTACTCGCAACATGTTCTTCGTAGCGTACCGTCGTGCGACCGCTGGCGAGCGTCACGCTGACTTCAATCACGCCTTCCATCCCACGCAATGTCTGGGTAATCATCTCGACACATGGCTGACCTTTCATGCCGTTTACTTTTATGATCTCGGTTTGCATATTATTCTCACTTATTCCTTCAATTTGATAGGTAATGTTCATTCGCCATCCGAAGCAAGGCTTCCTAGCCTTACTGGCTTGATGACACTGAAGGCATAAGAGTAGCATGAATTCGATTATAGATGTATATTATATCCATGTATTAAGAAAGAGGGATAAATGATGACTTTATTATCAATTGAAGAACCAGAAACAAAGAGTGATTCTGCTATATGGCATAAACAACATCCAGTCTGGGGTTTGGGATTTCGGCCCTTTTATTTACTGGCTGCATGCTTTTCCGCATTGAGTCTACCCTTATGGATCGCGCAATACTTAGGCTGGTTCAGCGCTTGGCCGCAGGTCACTGCTGCATGGCATATGCACGAGATGATTTTTGGAGTGGTTATCGCGGTCATCATTGGCTTTCTGTTTACCGCTGGGCGTAACTGGACCGGTCTGCCAACGCCGACCAACTTGCATCTAGCTGGGCTTGCCTGTTGGTGGTTAATTGGCCGCGTGGCGATGTTGGCTGCGCCACCGAGTTTAGCCGCATTGGTCGATTTATCGTTTTTGCCTTTGGCCGCCTGGCCGATTTACCGTGTTCTGAAACAATCTGGTAACAAGCGCAATATGTTCCTGATTATGCTGCTAGCGCTGTTAACCGTAGCTAATGCCATTTTTCATGCTGCAGTGTTAAATCTCATTACTCTAAACCCAGCCTTGCCTATACATGCCGCGATCCTAATCGTCGTCGTCATTGAGTCAGTGATCGGCGCGCGCGTGATACCGATGTTTACCCAGAATGGTGTGCCAGGCGTGATACCTGTCGCCTATCCATGGCTTAACCGCAGCGCAATTACTGCAATAGTCATCGCTAGTTTGGCCTCGATCTCACCCTTGCCTTCCGCTCTGATAGCATCGTTGTGCGCGGGCGCGGGCTGCATAGTACTGGCACGGTTCGCACTGTGGCAACCACATCGCACTTTAGGCACGCCACTTGTTTGGATTTTGCACTTGTCCTACGCCTGGATACCGTTGGGTTTTTTCATGCTGGCGCTTAGTGCAATAGGACTCATCCCAAGCAGCGCAGCGTGGCATGCGTTAACTGTCGGTTCGATGGCTGGATTGATACTGGGGATGATGACCCGTACCACGCTAGGACACACGGGGCGTCTACTGAAGACTGGCCACGCCGAGTTAGCCATGTATCTGCTGATTCAAACTGGCGCCGTTGCACGTGTAACGGCTTCACTTGGCGCGCCGGCGCTGTATCAAGCAAGTTTGATTGTCGCCATGCTCTGTTGGAGCAGCGCGTTTCTGTTGTTTGTCATCGCATACGGTCCCTATTTGTTACGTGCTCGGGTTGACGGCCGAGAGGGATAGTTAAATGCAAATTCAAATTTCCTCATAAGTGTGAAAAAAAGCCACCGCTAACGCTTATCGACAATACCCGTTAGCGGTGGCCTTTAAGTGTCAATTTAAATCAGATTAATTTTGAATATTTCGCGCCGGTTTGCAAAGCCAAGTATTTATCAAACACCATACCCACCGCCCGCACAAACATCCGCCCCTTTGCGGTAACTTGAATACTGTACGCATCGACCTTGATCAATTCAGCCTCTTCGTATTTCTGCAATTGCGTCAGCTCATCCGCAAAATAGCTGCGAAAATCGATTCCATGCTGATGATTGATTGCGACAAAATCCACTGGTCCGCTACACATCAATTCCATAATAACTTGACGACGCAAGACATCATCATCAGTCAAAGAGAACCCTTTTTCTATCGGTAACTGGCCAGCATCCAGGTGTTCGTAATAGGCTTTGATCGTGCGCACTGACTGACTATATGAATGCCCTACCTTACCGATGGCAGACACTCCAAAACCGATTAGATCGCAGTCGGCGCGCGTAGTGTAACCCTGAAAATTTCTATGCAGAGTTTTATCGAGACGCGCTTTATTCAGTTCATCATCTGGCTTTGAGAAATGATCCAGCCCTATGTAAATGTAGCCAGCAGCGAGCAACCTGCGCACCGACATTAGAAATATTTGCAGGCGTTCTTCAGCGCTAGGAAGCTCGCTTTCAATGATTTTCCGTTGCGCCTTGAAGCGGCTCGGTAAGTGAGCATAGTTATAAAGTGCAATGCGGTCTGGTGAAAGTTCAATCACCTTATCCAAGGTACGGTTAAAGCTCGTCAGGGATTGCTTGGGCAAGCCATAAATCAGATCGGCATTGATCGATTCAAATCCCGCCTTGCGACTTGCGGTGACCGCTTTCTCGACCATTTCATAAGGTTGGATACGGTTCACAGCTTGCTGTACCGCTGGGTCAAAATCTTGAACACCAAAACTAGTCCGATTAAAGCCGAGTTCGGCGAGTAGCTCTAAAGTGTCATCGCTGACGGTACGCGGGTCAATCTCTATCCCGAGTTCCGCATCAGGCAAAAGCTCGAAATGGCTGCGTATCATCAACATCAATTCGCGCAGTTCGTCTGAACTCAAAAAAGTAGGCGTTCCGCCGCCAAAATGGAGCTGAGCGGTACGCCGGTCTGGTCCGATTCTGGCTGCCACCATCGCCATCTCTTTTGCCAGATAGTGTAAATACTCTGTCGTGCGGCTATGGTCTTTGGTGATGATTTTGTTACAGGCACAAAAATAGCACAGCGATTCACAAAATGGTACGTGGATGTAGATTGATAGCGGCGGGTTCTTATCAGTATTTGTAGCGCGTTGCTCCAGATAGGCGATGTAGCTTTGTTCGGCAAACTCTGGATGAAAACGGTCTGCGGTTGGATACGAGGTGTAACGCGGACCAAGCTTGTCAAAGCGGCGTATCAAATCCTCGGAAATTTCTATTTCTGACAAAGTATTCATAGACTTACTTATTTATTGGTTTCTCAATAGTGAAGCTACCTTCCCGAATAGATACAACCTGATGTTCGGGTAAGTCTGCAATCACGCTATTTTAACTAGGGTATTTCGCTGATGATAATGATTCAAAATACTTCTTGTGATACGTCACCTCACCGGCAATATCGACAGCTTTAGTGGCAGCTATCCGGTTCGTGCTTATTTCGCTATGTTTGCTTTATTTTTGCATGCAAATGGATAGGGCTGGATTTCGCTTTTAAGCCTGCACCTCCAACTTTTTTACTAATCAAGTCTTCCAAGGTCACACCATCGAGTACCGCCAAATAGGCTGCAGTGGCCGAGCTCAACACCCCTTTCAAGGCGCAAGCTGAAGCATAGGCGCAGCAGGTATCGCTATGGTCGAAGCATTCCGCCATAAAGAAATCACTCTCGGAATTGCGCACCACCTCGCCAATATTAATTTGCTTCGGATCCTTACTTAATTTTAAGCCTCCATTGCGCCCGCGCACCGTGTCGACCATGCCCGACAAACCAAGTTGGTGCACCACTTTCATCAGGTGATTTTTTGATACAGAGTGTAAGTCAGCGATGTCTTGAATTGTCACTAGGTGATCTTGATTGATCGCCAAATGCATCAGAGTGCGTAGTGTGTAATCGGTATAGGCAGTGAGTCTCATGGCTTGAATATTCTTGGTAATGAAGTTATCACAAAGTTCCAAAGAAAAATTAATGCAGTACTTAGTATATATGTTTATGGAGCTAAAAAAGTAGTCTTTAGAAAATACGATGTATTTTACTTGCATCTTATAAATGATGCATATAGAATCCATCTTTAACAATGTCATTGTTTTTACCGCTTTCTCATTATTACAAAAAAGGAAACCACGCCATGCATGCAACGCGCAAACTCTGGACCTGGCTCGCTGTCATCTGTGTACTCTCATTCTCCGTTCTCGGTTGGGTAGGCACAGAAATTTATCTGACAGCGCCACCGATCCCCAAGCAAGTCATCAGTACCGATGGCAAGATTTTGTTTTCAGAAGGTCAGGTGCAACTTGGTCAGGAAGCATGGCTCTCAGCTGGTGGTCAACAGCTTGGCTCCATATGGGGCCATGGTAGTTACGTCGCGCCGGATTGGTCCGCTGATTGGCTGCATCGTGAAGCATTGGCCTTACGTGCTATCTGGGCACAGCAAGAATTTGGCAAAAATTTTGAGCAGCTGAACCTTGGCCAGCAGGCTGAACTCGATGCCAAGTTGAAGAATGAAATGCGGGTCAATAGCTACGACAGCAAGAGTGGCAACATCACACTTTCCCCGGCACGTGCCCAGGCAGTGGCGCAAGTCGTCGAACATTATGTCGGCCTGTTTGGTGATGACCCAAAACTAGATAAACTGCGTGAACAATATGCGATGACTAGTGGGGGGCTTCGAGATTCGCGTGATCTGCAAGCCCTGCCTGCATTTATGTTTTGGTCGGCATGGTCGGCAGCGACCGACAGGCCGGGTGAAACTGGAATTAGCTACACCAGCAATTGGCCGCATGAACCGCTGGTCGGCAATACGCCGACTGCTGGTGCCGGTATTTGGTCGATCGCTAGTATCATCCTCATGATTGCAGCAATTGCAGGAATGATTTTTCTCCATTCGATCAGTAAGGAAGCGCCTGATCCGACGCCTCCTAAAACCGATCCACTATTCGATCTAAAACCGACTCCTTCGATGAAGGCCACTAAGAAATATTTCTATGTCGTGATCGGCCTAATTTTGGCGCAAGTGGCGATGGGCGTGATTACTGCCCACTACGCAGTTGAGGGTCAGAGTTTTTTCGGCTTCCCACTCGCAAAAATCCTACCATTTACGGTTAGCCGCACAATACACACGCAGTTCGCGGTATTGTGGATCGCCACCGCTTGGCTGGCCACCGGCTTGTATATTGCACCAGCGATTTCCGGACATGAACCAAAATATCAAAAACTTGGTGTTGATGTCTTGTTCTATGCCCTGCTATTTATCGTAGTAGGCTCTACCGCTTTTGGCTGGCTCGGTACTTTGCAGAATTTAGGCAACGATTTCAGTTTCTGGATTGGCAATCAGGGTTTGGAATTCACCAGCATGGGGCGTGTCTGGCAAGTTTTATTATTCATTGGTTTGCTGTTTTGGGTAACCTTACTAGGCCGTGGTTTAATGCCCGCTTTGAAGACGCCATCTGAAAGCCGTGGCCTGATCGCCATGGTATTTCTGGCCGCACTCTGTATCGGAGGCTTCTATGCGACCTCTTTAACTTGGGGCCCGCGCACACATTATTCGATGATCGAATACTGGCGTTGGTGGTTGGTGCATTTGTGGGTAGAAGGTTTCTTTGAAGTGTTTGCTACCGCGGTGATAGCACTGCTGTTCACGCGCCTCGGCTTGATACGCGCCAGCACTGCGAATAGTGCCATCGTCTTAGAAACCATCGTGTTTCTGTTTGGCGGAATTTTGGGCACCTTGCATCATTTGTACTTCACGGGCACTCCTACTTTCGTGATTGCCATCGGTGCGATGTTCTCTGCATTGGAAGTAGTACCACTGGCACTGATCGGTGTCGAAGCCTACAAAAATTATCAACGCTCGAAAGCGGCAGCTTGGGTACAAGCCTACAAGTGGTCGATACTTTGCTTCATCGCTGTAGGCTTCTGGAACGTGGTCGGCGCCGGTCTTTTAGGCTTCGCTATCAATACCCCGATCGCGCTGTATTACATGCAAGGACTGAACATGACTGCCGCTCATGGACACGCCGCACTGTTTGGTGTGTACGGCATGTTGGGCATCGGTTTGCTGTTGTTTTGCCTGCGTGGGCTGTCTGATCGCGCAGCATGGTCAGACAAGTTACTAGCACCAATGTTCTGGTCGCTGAATATCGGTCTAGCGATGATGGTCTTCATCTCTTTGGTTCCAGCCGGTATCTATCAGGCATGGGCCAGTATAACTCAGGGCATGTGGTTCGCGCGTTCACCGGAAGTCATACATTCGAACCTGATGGAAACTTTCGTCTGGATGCGCGTACCAGGTGACATCGTGTTCGCGATTGGCTGCGTATTTCTCGCCTTGTTCGCCTGGCGTTTGTTGATGGGTGGCAAACGTGAGCAGTCGGCGTTGACACCAACTGCCCAGACCAAACGTGTTTAATAACACTATTTTCATACAACTCTAAAAATCAGTATTTCCACGAGTAGCACGATGGACACGAAAAAAATCAAGAAAAGCCTTTGCGTGTTGTTTAGATTTTTTCGTGCTCATCGTGGAGCAATATTTTTGCAATAATTTCACATTACAAGGAGTATCACCATGACACACAACTGCTCTACACCTATTGTTGCCGATGGCACTTATCCATTTGATGCACGTGGCGTCGCAAAACGCTTTCGCCATGCGGCTATCTTCGGCGCTCTGCAATCGCTGCAAGTGGGCGAGACTATGCGCTTTTGCAACGACCATGACCCTCTTCCTTTACTGGCGCAACTTGATCAACGTTTTGGCAGCAGTATCAAGATGAGCTATATTTCACGTGCACCTGGCGAAATCGTCATTGACTTCATGATAGTCGACTGATTATTAAGACATTTCTCAACGACACTATGAATCAACAGCAACATCAGATACTTCATTTTGGTCTCTTAGTTTGGTGTTGATTCCACTCATGCAAATCTGGAGTAAAAGATGAAGGTCTCACAATTACTGTTAACTTTAATGAGTTATGTAGTAACTCTTAACATAAGCACCGCAGCGCCGTTATTGGTGCTTGCAGACCAGCAAAGCGGACACAAACACGATGCTGAAATCCATACGCAATTAACCCTAAACGATGGTAAAAAGTGACGTACCGATGACGCCTTGCGCCACGCCATGACAAACATCCGTATCAGCATAACAAATACATTAACAGCTATCCATAGTGGCAATCTGAAATCCACGCAATACGATGTGCTCACTAAAAGCATAGAAAAGGAAATCGCCTTTATCGTGGCACACTGCAAACTTGATCCAAAAGCAGACGAGAACCTTCATATCATACCTGGCCGCTTCGCCATCGGAGTGGATATCGTAACAGCGAAGCGAGGTAATCAGGAAAAGGAATTAGGAGTGATCAACATGGCGGAAACTTTGAACACCTACGGCAAATATTTCGACCACCCCGGTTGGCGAGCGATAGAATTTAACTCTCATTAATCAAATCCAATTAGAATAAAAAAGCTTTAATCTGTGTTACTCAAGAGTACTACCGAAACCAGTAACGCCGCATCTGTTAAGGCAAGCAAATCATGCTTCACGTTGCCGGCCAAATACAGTAAATCGCCTTGCCGAAGAATTTTCCGCTCGATTTCGACACCGACATCGACCTCACCCTTAAGGCAATGTATAGTAATTGGCCCGCTGACCTGATGTGGCGGGATTTTTTTCCCGGCAAGCAAAACCATACGTATGACTTCCAAGTGAGGTCCTTTAAACAAAGCAGTAGTTTTAACTTCAGCAAGCGATGCCTCAATCGGCAATACATTGGTCACCTGACCTGATGCGAGATGCGAAATGGCCATATTACTTCTCCAAAAATATAAAATCCCATTTGCGTATTGCCAGTTTCATAGTATCTGATCAAACGCTTGCAAGCAATGAATTGAAAACTGGTTATCCCAAAGCCACTTTATTGACTGACACAATTTGACTATTTTTTATTTTTTTAAATAAGCCAGCGGCTCAATAAATTAGACGGCCGGTACGCCAAGATTACCGATACCTGCATTCATTTCCATCACATAGCCCTTACGTGATTTAGAAACGAAGAAATTGATGTTCGCCATGCTGTGAACCTAAAATCACCTCCACTAGCAGGGTAATCCCCCCATTTTTAATAAAAATTAAAAGTAGAGGTCAAGCGGCCAAAGCCAGTTTTTGTTTCGGGGTAAGGCCTCCCAATGCCATGTTGGGCCGTTCGTGATTATAAGTCCAAAGCCATTGCGTGGCGAATTCCTGGACGTCCTCAATCGACTCAAACAAATATTGAGCGAGCCAGTCGTAGCGCACGGTGCGGTTATAACGCTCAACGTAGGCGTTTTGTTGCGGATTGCCAGGCTGGATAAATGCGATCTGAATACCGCGCTTTTTGGCCCACGCCAAGGTTTGCGAACTGATGTATTCCGGTCCGTTGTCACAGCGAATTATCCGGGGTTGACCGCGCCATTCAATGAGTTGATCAAGCGCCCGAATCACCCGTTCGGCTGGCAACGAGAAGTCCACTTCGATGCTTAAGCCTTCGCGATTAAAATCATCGATCACATTGAACAATCGAATGCTGCGGCCATCTGCCAGTTGCTCATGCATGAAATCCATCGACCACACTTGATTGGCCGTATCGGGTACAGTTAAGGCCTCAGGTTTTTCCCTTGCCAAACGCTTTTTCGGTTT
>JAYSEN010000061.1:0-13147 GCA_041913845.1 Undibacterium sp. | reverse complement strand
TCGTCAGGTTTATTTCTATGACTATTAGAGGCGGAGGTTTTTAGAAGTTCCCAATATAGAAAACCCTTATTTGATGCGGCTCACCAAGGCAAAATAAGCCATGAGGTCCGTTGATACTGCGTCTTCGAAACCGAACTTTCCATTAATCCCCCATTTGCAAGGCAGTTTGTGCACGTAAGCCCTGCACTAGATGATCGACCACGCTGCGCACCTTGGTTGAACCACCACGTCCTTCGCGGTGCACGATGTGGATGGGCCAGGGCGCGGGTTCGAATTCACTGAGCACGGTTTTCAAGCTGCCCTCATTTAACTCGGGCGCAACTTGATACGAAAGCAGACGCGCAATCCCGGCATGCAACTTCACCGCGCTAATTGCACCATCATTGGTGGTCACGGTTAAACGCGGTTTGACGCGCTGGGTAAATGCTTGTTCGGCCTTGCCAAATTTCCATTCCACACTGGCACTGACCCCGGTCGCCGCGACGATTTGATGCTTGCTTAAATCGGCCGGGCTTTGCGGGATGCCATGCTGTGCCAGGTATTCAGGCGTGGCACAAAGTACGCGGCGAATCGCGCCAACCCGTATCGCCCGCATACTCGAATCGGCTAATTCACCGATCCGGACACCGATTTCCACGCCCTCTTCCAGCATATTCACCACGCGATCTAAAAATAAGGCTGAGATTTGCACCTCGGGATGGGTATGCAAATACTCCACCAATTGTGGCATCACATACATTTTGCCAAACAAAACCGGTGCGGTCAGCGTCAAATGGCCGCGTGGCGCGGCATTCACGCCAGCCGCGCCTTCATCGGCTTCTTGCAGCTTCGCCAAAATTTGCCGGGCATCATCGAGGTAGCGCAAACCCGCGTCAGTCGGCCGCACAAAGCGCGTGGTGCGATTCAAGAGCTTAACCCCTAGTGCTTGTTCGAGTGCCGCGATAGTGCGGGTCACGGCGGGAGCTGACATACCCAGACGGCGCGCCGCCTTAGCAAAGCTTTCTTCTTCAGCAACAGCCACATAGACCGACAATTGCAAAAACCTGTCCATAAGTCATTATTCCGAATTTTGTAATAATCAATTGTAATTTATAGGCATTCTTCTTTCAAATGAAGATAGGCAGAATACGCTCATTCGCTGCACAACACAGCGTACTTTTCAAAATACCCCAATTAAAGGAAATACCATGAGCCGTATTCAAGTTATCAGCAACGACATCGCCAGCACCGAACAAAAAGCTTTGTTTGATGCCATCAAAGCCGAGTTAGGCGTCGTCCCTAACTTCTTGCGCATTTTCGCAAATTCACCCGTCGCCTTAAGCTCCTTCTTGGGTTTGTATGGCGTCGCCAAACAAGGCAGCCTGGATTTGGCCACCCGTGAACGTATCGCCCTGGCGATAGCTCAACAAAACTCGTGCGAATACTGCTTGTCGGCACATACCGCACTGGGCAAAAACGCTGGCTTAAGCGCCGATGAAATCAGCGCCAACCGCGCTGGCAGCAGCCAGGATGCCAAAGCCGCGGTTGCTGTGCGTCTGGCGCGTTCTTTGATGGAAAATCTGGGTGAAATCACCACCGCCGAATTGATCGAAGCACGTAATGCTGGCTTTAGCGAAAGCGATATCGTCGAAATCATCACCCACGTTGGCCTGAACATGCTGACCAATATGATAGGCAAAGCCAGCCGCGTGGAAATCGACTTCCCGAAAGTCACCCTGGCTTAATTTTAAGTACTGCCCTTGCCATTGAGGAAGCCTGGGCAGAGTTTGATTTCCTCGTTGATTTTTATTGTTTTCAAAAAGGATACTATCATGACATTCACTACTTTACGCCGTCGTTTCATTGCCCACGCTATCGTCGCTGGTTTAACTTTAGGCGCGGCGTCATTCACGCCAGCGTTTGCTTACGATACCAACTCCACCGCCGTGATCAATGTTGATCAACAAGGCATAGGCTTACATGGCTATGACCCGGTGGCTTACTTCACACAAAAACAACCCGTGATGGGCAAAGCCATGTACACGGCCAGCCACGACGGCGCAACCTATCGCTTCGCTTCACAAGAACACCTCGATAAATTTAAAGCTAACCCAGCCATGTACGCCCCCCAATTTGGCGGCTTCTGCGCCATGGGTGTTGCGCTGGAAAAGAAACTCGACGGTGATCCACAAGCCTGGCGCATTGTTGATGGCAAGCTGTATCTGAACGTAAATAAAGACGTGCAAAAGAAATGGTTAGAAGATGTACCAGGCAACCTCGCCAACGCGAATAAAACCTGGCCACAAATCAAAAACAAAGCACCGAAAGACCTGTAATACCGGCTGCATAAGTCGCACGGGCTGGCACTGCCAGCCCGCAAATTAAAACTGGCGCAAGCCGCTGTGCGGGCTGTTCCATTCCCCCCTATTTCAAGGAGTTCCATCATGACTGAAGTCACTATGTATAGCACTGGCACTTGCCCTTATTGCGAACGCGCCAGCAACTTATTGCAAGGTAAAGCGATTGCGGTTAACAAAATCCGCGTCGATTTGTCTGAGCAAGAATTTATCACCATGCAAGCACGCAGCGGCTTGCGTACCGTACCGCAAATTTTTATCGGTGAGCGTCATATCGGTGGGTATACCGAACTTTATCAACTCGCACAAACAGGCGAACTCGATAAATTGATGGCTGCCGCATCCTGATGAAAAACCCGCTGAGCTGACATCACTGACTGCTTCAGCGACGAATTGCAAGGTGAGATGAACATGCATGAAATTCAAAACCAGGCGCTAGCCAAATCCAACACCCATCTTTTGAGATATTGGCCAGTGTATTGGCAAAAACTTTTACCATTGTCTGAATTAGTGGTCCGTATTTATCTGGCCAGCGTCTTCTTTAAGTCAGGCATGACCAAGATCAGCAACTGGTCCGTGACGCTAGAGTTATTCACCGATGAATACCATGTGCCGCTGCTGTCGCCAGCGTTGGCAGCGTATAGCGCCACGGCAGGTGAATTGATATTACCCGTGTTATTGGTATTTGGTTTAGCCCGGCACTTTGCCAGTCTGGGTCTGTTTATTTTGAATATGGTAGCGGTGATTTCTTACTACCACGTTTTACAAGATATGCCAGCGGCGATAGAGCAGCATAAATTATGGGGCATGTTATTGCTGATACTGAGCTTACTGCCTACGCATTATTTGTGCCTCGATTTTTACTTGCGTAAATCTGCCGCAACTAAAACTTAATCGTAGCCATCTTATCCAAACTCGCGAGTACCATGATGCCCACTACGCTACGCTTACTACGCACTGCACCCGCTGTCAGCCGCACCATGCCTTATGCTAAGCGCGTGCTGATGCCAAATGGTCAGGCTATGCTGCCCCAGCAATATACGCTGTATCAGCAAAATCTTGAGTCGGTCAGCGCGCTGCTCAGTGAGATCGAATTTGATGCGCACACCCTGCTGTTTTGCAATCAAGATCAACAGGGTGTGTATCTGCAAGTGGGTTTAATCGGACGCGAAAACTATGAGCATGGCAATCTCTTACGTCCGCATAAACTGGTGTATGGCCGCCGTTGGCGTATCGATGCAGACACGCCCGATCTGGAAGTGGTGCAAACCGCGTTTTTAGCGATTAAAAAAGCGCGTGAACACGAAGTGCGCGAATTGCTGACCATCAAACCATCGCAGCATACGCGCTGGAGTGCCGCCCTCAGCAGTCATCAGGATTTGGCGATCTTAAAAAGTCATGCCGATAGCTTATACAGTAACGAAGTGGATACCGCGTCGGCCGCCGATTCTATTCGTAGCAGCCTAGAACATTTGCGTTTCGCACAACGTCCGGTTTTATTGCGTCACGCTGAATTGCTGCGTAATGGTCATTACTTGCTCGACTTGCAGATAGGTCAAGCGCCCCTGGCACGCCAGATTGAAGGCGACTTTGCCGAATTTGCCGATCTTGAATTTAGTCTCTTGATTAAGCAAGACGAATTGCATACGCTGATTTTCGCCATCAATGATGCCTTGATACAGCACAGTGACAGATATGTTGACGAAACCTTCAGTTATGCTGGATTCAAACGCTATAGCCGTGAACTGGATATCCGTAAAATTGCCGACTTATCGGTGATAAGTCGTCCCTATGCACGCGACCAGAAAGATGCCCGCTTTATGCAAGTGTTTCAGGCCGCTAATTTCGCCGTTGATGCCAGCCGCGCGGCACGTTTAGGTTCGGGGCAACTGGCGCAAATTAACCGGCAAAAAATTGCAGCCTATCCGGGTTTATGTGGTCATTTACCTGCCGATTTATAAGGACAGGACTTACGCAAAACAGACGCAGGTTGCGCTTCATCAGCGCCCTTACTTAAATTTTGCAAGAGTTACTTTTTCTAAAGCCCATTTTTACTATTTTCGATGTCGTTACAGGAGTTCCATCATGCCACGTGCCTTCGCCACCATCAATTTCACCCCCAGTGTGAAAGCGGCGCAAACGCAGTATCGCAGCCGCGAAGCGAATCAAGGCTTTGAGCTGGCCGAAGATAGTCGCAATGAACTGACTGCCTACGAAGCCGAATTCATCCATGCGCGCGATAGTTTTTATCAAGCCACGGTGAATGAATTTGGCTGGCCCTATGTCCAACATCGTGGCGGCCCCGCTGGCTTTTTAAAAGTGCTGGATCAACACACCATAGGCTTTGCTGACTTCAGTGGTAATCGCCAATATTTAAGCGTCGGCAATCTGCGCGCGAATGACCGCATCGCCCTGATCTTGATGGATTACACCAATAAACGTCGCTTAAAAATCTGGGGGCGGGTGCGTATCGTCCATGAATCTGAAGAAGCCGAGCTGGTGGCTAAATTAGAAGTCACGACTTACCGTGCGCGCATAGAGCGGGCCTTTATTATTACTGTCGAAGCGTTTGACTGGAATTGCCCACAACACATTACGCGCCGTTTTACCGAGCACGACGTGGAACTGATGCTGGCACAGCAAGAGCAAGAATTTGAAGACTTAAAACGCCAGAAAAGTCATCAGCAAGCCGTGCCAAAAAATCTGGGGCAAGGTCCCTTGAGTTTGCAAATCAGCGCGGTGCGGCAGCTTAGCCCACGTGTGCGTGCAATCGAATTTCAAGCCGCTGATGGCACTGAATTGCCAGCGGTCGCGCCTGGTGCTCACTTAAGCTTGCCAGTCTTACTCAAAGATGGCAAAGCTGGCTTACGTCATTACTCGATCAGCTCATCGACACAGCAGCGCGATCATTTCGAAATCGCGGTCTTACTCGAAGCCGAGGGTGAAGGTGGCTCAGCCTTTGTGCACCAACATTATTTACCTGGCTTGCGCATCAATTGCGCACTGCCCGGCAATTATTTCCCTTTGACTACCTCAGCACGTCCCAGCTTATTAATTGCATCGGGCATAGGGATTACGCCAATCAAAGCAATGGCGACGCAATTGATGGCGGAAGGTCGTGACTTCAGCTTGCATTACGCTGCCCGTTCTGCCACCGAAATGGCTTACTACAAGCAACTCAAACAGGAGTTGGGGCAGCGCTTACATTGCTATTTTTCAGACACAGCGCAAACTCTGGATTTAGCGGCGTTATTGCAAGCGACCGATAAAGACACCGAGATTTATTGCTGTGGCCCGAATCGCTTACTGACGCAAGTTCAGCAATTGACACAGCAATTGGGCTTTGCCGCAGAACGCCTGCATTACGAAAATTTCGCGCCACCAAAACAAAGCGACGATAAAGCCTTCACTGTGGTTTTGCACAAGTCGCAAAAACAAGTGCAAGTAGCGGCCGATCAAACCATCCAGCAAGTGTTAGAGAGCGCTGGCGTTGCCGCCGCATTTTCTTGCGGCACGGGTCAGTGTGGCACCTGTGCGGTGAAACTGATCGCTGGCGAACCGCTACATCGTGACCATGTACTAACCGAGACTGAGCGCCAGCAACAGCACTTGTTTTGCCCCTGCGTTTCACGCGCACAAGGCGAGAGTATTACTTTAGACCTTTAAACCTATCCAGCTAACCTCCGTACAACTAAGGAAACCCTCTATGAGCACCGTATTAGTCCCGCCATTTGATCGCGCAAGCGCCATCCAAAAAGTCCGTCTCGCCGAAGATGGCTGGAATTCGCGCGATCCGGCGCGGGTATCGCTGGCCTACACCGAAGACAGCCAATGGCGCAATCGCCATGAATTTGTGCGTGGCCGCACAGAAATCGTCGCTTTCCTGACGCGCAAATGGCAACGTGAACACGAATACCGTTTAATCAAAGAAATCTGGGCCCACGACAGCAATCGAATTGCCGTGCGTTTTGCTTACGAATGGCATGATGAACAGGGCCAGTGGTTTCGTTCGTATGGCAATGAAAATTGGGAATTTGCTGAGAATGGCTTAATGCACAAGCGCCATGCCAGTATCAATGATTTAGCCATCCCTGAAACCGCGCGTCTATTCCACTGGCCACAAGGCCGTCGCCCTGACGATCATCCGGGACTAACTGCGCTAGGCTTATAAAAAAATAGTGGTAGCGTTAAAACAGCAGTAATTAGGTCAACGACTTTATCGCGCCTTGCCACTTGCCATCAACACCAGTTTGCTGCTTAGTTCAGGCCAAGCAGCAAAATCTATCACTGCAACAACAATTACCACTATTGCATGCAAATATAATCACACATAGAATGGCGCAAAGCGAACAGTCAGCGTGCCAGCCATACATAAGAATGGCTTAGCACCTCACACTTAGTCAATTTCCTCATTCAGGAGTGTTCCATGCGCAATTCAATCGCGGTAATTTGTCTGCTGGTCTACAGCAAACTCTGCCTAGCGTCGCCAGACTACACAGCATTAATCAAACAAGCGGAAAACGATTATCAAGCGCAAGCCTATGATAAATCGGTGGCGAGCTTTCAGTTAGCGTTTAAAGAGCGCGCCGATAATCGCAACGACTTTTATAATGCAGCTTGCGCAGCGGCACTCGCTGGCAATCAGGATCTGGCATTCAAATGGTTAAATCTGGCGATTACGCGTGGCTGGACCAATATTCGCCACTTAAAAAGTGACCGCGATTTACTCAGCTTGCATGAACATAAAAACTGGGCTGAATTAATCAACACGATCCAGGCAAAAGTCGATGCCGCAGAAATGCACTACGACAAAGCTTTGCAAAAAGAATTGCTGGCGATACTCGAAACTGATCAAACTGATCGTCAGCAAATTCAAGCGATACAACAAAAATTTGGGCCTGATTCAAAAGAAGTGCAAGAATTATGGCAAAAGATAAATCAAACCGATCGCCAGAATCTTGAAAAAATCGAGCTGATTATTCAACAGCGCGGCTGGGTTGGTCCCGACCTGGTCGGTGAACAAGCCAGCTCGGCTTTGTTTTACGTAATACAGCACGCCGATCTGGCAACTCAGGAACGATATTTCCCCATCATGCGTGCGGCGGTCCAGGAAAAGAAAGCGCAGGCTTCCTCGCTAGCCCTGTTAGAAGACAGGATCGCGATTGGAAATGGCAGGCGACAAATTTATGGCAGCCAGGTTGAGGCAAATAAATCCGGTACCTTTAGTGTATTTCCCATACAAAATCCCGAGCAAGTCGATCAACGTCGAGCTGCTGTGGGCTTAGCACCCTTAGCAAGTTATCTGAAAATTTGGCAAATAAGCTGGGATATCGATGCCCACAAACGCGCCGCAGAATCAGATAGCCGATACAAGTGATCTGAAACATACCGTGGCTTAATTCCGAGCTCGCTCTGGCGGCAGGTCTGCAATAATCCCTCACCTTCATTCCGCCACTTCATCCCGCCGCCTGGCGGGCATCAACTCTAGCACTTGGCTTGCCACGTTCCCGCTCAGCTATCACGCTCATATAAAAGCAACAAGCGGTGCTGCACAGGCAGATACTCACCAACAAGACTAAAGCCAAACAAGCGCTACCATCTTTGTTTCACCTTACCGCACTCATTTAGTCTTCACGCCTCGTCAGCACGCATGTGCAAGTCTAAAGCAATAACAAATCGACACCACGCACCGATTTATACGTTTTGCTACAAAGCAATTTAACTGCTGTCGTGCAGCATTTTTATTTTTGAGTTAGACTATTGCCTAGTCAACGAATTTTCAGGAATTAAAATGGCTGAAACTCCTCAAACACTGGCATTTGACATTACCCAGGTCGAAGATAGCGTCGGTTATTTGCTGGCACGTTCGCGCACCATGTTGTCACGCTCCATCGATCAAGCCTTAAGTCGATTAGGTATCACGCATGCACAGGGCAGCATTTTCATGATGTTGTATATGAATAAATGCAGCACCGCAGCCGAACTCTCACGCGAATTATTTATTGATTCAGCCGCCCTAAAACGCACGCTGGATCGCATGGTTGAAAAAGACTTGGTGCGCCGCGTCAGCGATCCGACTGACCGCCGCTTATTCCAGCTCGAATTAACCGAAGCTGGGAGAGCCATCGCCGTGCAACTACCAGCTATTTATCGCAGTGTTATCGATCTGGCGGTCACTGGCTTTAGCCCCGAAGAGCTGGGTTTTTTGAAATGCCTGCTACGCAAACTGCTAGCGAATCGTCATTTGCTCGAAGCGAGCGATTTTAGTCAAATTCAGTAATTCATTGCCCAGTCAAATATATTTTCATGCATTATGTCTACTAATTTCCCCCCTTTCTTGCGTTGGCTGGCTCCTGGCATCAGCATATTAAGTTTAAGTGCCTGCGCCAACTTCGCTGATATTCAAACTCAGGCGCAACTGATGCAAGCGCCCCCAGCAGCCACTGCCAGATTGCCTGCGGTCTGGCAAAACAGCGATTGGGCTAGCCAAATCGGCGGCGCTGAGTTAGCCCACCTGATCAAGGTGGCACTCGCACACAATCCTGGGCTGGATATTGCAAAAACCCGTATCGCTGCCGCCACGGCTTTAGTGGCAAACCAAAGAGCTGAGCAATTGCCCAGTGTCGCAGCCAGTTTGGGGACTTCTAAAAACTCCGATTTTTGGTAATTCTCTGAGGCTAAGTAATTGATTTTATTGAAGCCGGTTTTTCAAATTTGAGGTTTTTAGAAGTCCCCGTTTAGACAGTACTTATCAACGCTTTACTGAAAATGGCATGGTACCGCGCCCCTTGGCGGGCAGCTTTGACAGCAATAATCAACTGCAAATCGGACTCAGCTATGAATTTGACTTTTGGGGCAAACACGATGCCGCACTCAAAGCCGCCTTGAGTCAGCAAGCCGTCGCTGAAGCTGAACTCGCGAGTAGTCGCATCGTGCTCGCCAACAGTGTGGCGCAACAATGGCTGCAATTAGTACGTCAAACCCGGCAGTTAAAACTAACGCAACAGCAGCTTGAATTACGTCAGCAAACTCAGCAATTGAGCCAGCAAAGGCAGGCAGCAGGCTTAGACAATCAGAGCGAATTGCGTCAGGCGGAATTCAATCTGGCGGGTTTGCGCGCAGAAATTTTGCAATGGCAAGAAGCGCAACAATTAAGTCGTTTGCAATTGGCACTGCTGCTGGGACAACAACCTGGCTATGCTGCCGAAATTCCTTTACCCGTGATTGATAGCAGCGCCAGTTTGCCAGAATTACCAGCGACTATTCCCTTTGCCTTACTCGCCAACAAACCCGAAGTTTTAGCCGCGCGCTGGCGTGTTGAAGCTAATTCGGCCCAAATCCAGGTCGCGAAAGCGCAGTTTTATCCCAATATTAATTTAAAAGCTTTTGCCGGTTTATCCAGCCTGGGCTTAACAAAACTGGCGGATACCGGCAGCAGCATTATGGGCGTCGGTCCGGCGATTTCCCTGCCAATTTTTGAAGGTGGTCGCTTACGAGCTCAACTCAAAGGCCGCGTCGCTGATTACGATGCCGCGGTATATAGCTATAACCAAAGCTTGCAAATCGCGCTGAAAGACGCTGCCGAGCAATTGGAAATTCTACGCAGCAATCAAGCGCAGCAACAACAAACTGAACTCGCCTTAAGCGCCCAGCGTGAATTAACACGTTATGCCGAGCTACGCCGTCAGGCGGGCACAGGCACGCAAATCGCGGTCTTGCAAGCGCGTTTAAACAGTCTCGCGCAAGAAAAAACTCTGGCAGAACTGCAAATCCGTCAAGCCAGTGCACGCGTCAACCTGATACGGGCACTTGGAGGCAGCAGCGGCACCGAAAACCATGCACAAAACCTGAGCCAATAACGATATATCGCAACTTGTTTGTCCTTGCTGACTGACGCACCTGAACCGCAGGCAAAGCGCGCAGCAAGACTTTACTCCCCAGAATTTGAAGAAAGTATGACCATGTCGAATCCTCAAACTAACGCGACCACAGCCAACCCCGCTGAAACCCAGAGCAATCCGCGCAAAACCCGCTTACTCGTGATCACCGCACTGTTAGCCGCTGCCGGTATAGGCTATGGCGTGTACTGGCAGCGCGTGCTTAGCCATTACGAACAAACCGACGACGCTTATGCCGCGGGCAATGTGGTGCAAGTGACGCCGCAAATTGCTGGCACCGTAACGAGTATCACCAGCGATGACACCGAGTTTGTGCAAGCCGGGCAAACCCTGATTAAGTTTGATCAAAGCGATGCCCATGTCGCCGCCGAACAAGCGGCCGCACAACTGGCACAAACCGTACGCGAAGTGCGCGTGGTGTATGCCAATAACACTAGCTTGCAAAGCGTGTTAGCGACGCGCCAGCTTGATCTGGAACGCGCCCGCACCGATTTACAGCGGCGTCAGAATTTAGCCAATACCGGTGCGATTTCAAATGAAGAAATCGAGCATGCAAAGACCGCTGTAAAAAGCGCAGAAGCCGCCTTAAACACGGCCCAGCAACAGTTAATCGCCAACCAGGCGCTGACTGATAATACCCGGGTTGAACAACATCCGAATGTAATGCGTGCGGCCGCTAAATTGCGCGAAGCCTTACTGCAAGAAAGCCGCACTGTGGTGCAAGCACCTTTATCAGGCCATGTCGCCAAACGGGCGGTACAAGTCGGGCAACGGGTTGCTGCAGGTGCGCCTTTATTATCCATCGTGCCGCTGCAATCGCTGTGGGTGGATGCGAATTTTAAAGAAGTGCAATTGCAGCATATGCGCTTAGGACAAAAGGTGGAATTGCATGCCGATTTGTATGGCGATGACGTGACTTACCATGGCCGCGTGATTGGCATGTCGGCGGGTACCGGTTCAGCCTTCGCCTTATTGCCCGCGCAAAACGCCAGCGGCAACTGGATTAAAGTGGTGCAACGCGTGCCGGTCAGAATCGCCCTCGACCCGGCCGAACTCGCCAAGCATCCCTTGCGCATAGGCGTTTCCATGCATGCACGGGTTGATATTTCGGATCAATCGGGTGCAAGCCTGGCCAGCGCTAATCAAAGCAATGCGCTGCCACAACAAACCACGGTGTTTGATAAAGCCGCTCAAGATGCCAATGAACGTATACAGCAAATTATCCAGGCGAATGTCTTGCACGCCAACAGTGCAGTAAAAACGCATGCGACGGCTAAGGCTAGCACATGAAACGCCCGTCTCACATCCACCATCCGCCTTTAAAGGGGGCGGAACTCGCTCTGGGCACACTGGCTTTATCGCTGGCGGTGTTTATGAATGTGCTGGATTCCTCGATTGCTAACGTTTCGATTCCAGCGATCTCAGGCAACCTCGGGGTCTCGCCCCAGCAAGGCACCTGGGTCATCACCTCCTTCGCGGTGGCGAATGCGATTTCAGTGCCCTTAACCGGTTGGCTGACTATGCAATTTGGCCAAGTCCGGCTCTTCATGAGTTCGGTGATTTTATTCGTGATTTCATCCTGGCTTTGTGGTATTGCACCGAATATCGAAACCCTGATCGCAGCGCGCATTTTACAAGGCGCAGTGGCCGGACCGATGATACCGTTATCGCAATCACTACTACTGGCTAGTTACACGCCCGCTAAAAGTGCGATGGCCTTAGCGCTCTGGGGTATGACTACGCTGGTGGCGCCGATCGCCGGGCCGCTGTTAGGTGGCTGGATTTCCGATAATTATTCCTGGCCCTGGATTTTCTATATCAATATCCCGGTCGGCTTATTTACCGCCTGGGCTACCTGGTCGATTTATCATAAACGCGAATCAGCCACGCATAAAATTCCTATCGATAAAGTTGGTCTGGCCTTACTCATCATCTGGGTCGGTGCCTTGCAATTGATGCTGGATAAAGGCAAAGAACTCGATTGGTTTAATTCAGGCGAAATCATTGCCCTGACCCTGATCGCGGTAGTCGGTTTGATTTACTTCATCGTCTGGGAAAATGGGCAAGACCATCCGGTAGTCGATCTGAGCTTATTCAAAGGGCGTAATTTTGCTTCGGGCGTGTTAGCCATCTCGGTGGCGTATGGCTTATTCTTTGGTAGCCTGGTGATCATGCCGCTGTGGTTACAAACTCAGCTCAGCTATACCGCCACCGAAGCTGGCAAGGTCATGGCACCGGTAGGTATTTTTGCGATTATCCTGTCACCGATAATCGGCAAGATTTTGCCCAAGGTTGATGCACGCTGGGTTGCAACCACCGCCTTCCTGGGTTTTGCCTTGGTATTTTTCTTGCGTGCGAATTTCACTACCGAAGTCGATACCTATAATTTGCTGATACCAACCTTGATACAAGGCGCAGCGATGGCGATGTTTTTCATCCCGCTAACTTCGATTATTTTATCGGGACAGCCAGCAGAAAAAATCCCGGCGGCTTCGGGTTTGTCGAATTTCGTGCGGATTATGTGTGGCGGCATGGGCGCTTCCATCATGACCACGCTTTGGGATAATCGCGGCAGCTTGCATCATGCCCAATTAACTGAAGCCAGTCATAGTGCTGCCACTGCGTTCACTCAACAAGTACAAAACTTGCAGCAAGCCGGGCTCTCACCTGGCACTAGTTATGGCGTGATCGAGCGTGGTATTGCGGTGCAGGCCAGCACCATGGCGGCGACCGATATTTTCTACATGGCTGCCTGGATGTTTTTAGCGCTAATCGTATTCGTCTGGTTAACCAAACCGAAACGCAGCGCCGCGCCGGTGGATGCGGGTGGTGCTCACTAAAGCGGAATAGCAAGCAAAGGGAACTTCTAAAAACCTCCACCTCTAATAGTCATAGAAATAAAGCCGAAGACAA
>JAYSEN010000060.1:0-14717 GCA_041913845.1 Undibacterium sp. | reverse complement strand
GCCGTTCACTTGAAATTGTGAATAAGACTTGCCCGGCTTTGACTTGTTGTCCCGCTTCAACCAGGGTTTGGGTGATGACGCCATTGCCATTCGAACTCACACTGATCAACCCGGTAACGGGCATGATAATGCCGCTGATGCGGGCTTTGCGGCTGATACTACCTAGGCAAATAAAAACAAACAATGCCACAGCAATCGTTAAGGCAATCCAGGCAATCAATTGACTAGAGAGTGGTTGCGCTAAACGGATCGCGCCTAAGCATTGCGAAGAGAGGGCAGCAGTCACTTCGGTCCGGAATAATTGTTGATTTGCCGGAATTAAGTTTTGGTTTGCCTGCAGTGTGGGCGTGGCGGGCTGGACGGGATTAGACATAATGAAAGGGAAATAAGCGTACACCAGTTTGTAAAAGATTAAGTAATGCGTTGGCAACGTGAAGCTAAGTGCGCATAGTTTAAGCGGTGGTTTATTTGCTTAAAAAACAATCTCACTTAAATATAGTGTATAAATATTCAGTTCCCACTGAGAAGTTGTGTCATTTTGTAATTAACTCGGCTGTTGAACGCAACATGAGACGGCGCTACTTAATTTAGCGTGACTAAAGATGGGTAGCGCGTTAGAAGGATAGCCTGTGGTCCGGCACCAATTAGCTGGCGCATTTACCAAGCTGTGTGTGGTCGCTTACGTTCAGTGAGAATTTTATTCAGCGACGATTGCACAGGCGATTTAGTGCGCGGGCTATGTGAGGGAGGGCTCGCAGTTTTTAAGCACGTCTAGTTTCAGTGACGTAACAAGTGGGGAAGCGCGACAGCTGCGTCGGTGTCAGTATGCGAACGACTAACGGCTGGTGTGAGGGGGCGAAAGCAAAAAGGGTGCAATTACACCCTTTTGATAGATATAAATTAAATCATTTATAACGAAGCTGGATCAGGAATGTATTTAATCGATTCGTGTTGGTGATCTTGAATTTTGTCTTTGTGTTTGATGACCTGGCGATCGAGTTTATCGACCAGTGCGTCGATGGCGGCATAGAGATCGTGCGCCAGACTTTCAACATGAATATCTTTACCGCTGACATGCAGATTAATATCGGCTTTATGTCGTTTCTCTTTTTCGCGGAGCTTGTCCACCGTCAGAATGACGGCTATATCAATGACTTGATCGAAGTGGCGGCGGATACGCTCAAGTTTCGTTTGTACATATTCGCGGATTGCAGGAGTGACTTCGACGTGATGTCCACTGATGGTGAGATTCATACTGTGCTCCTATGATGATGTTACATGCTTAAACGATACGCTCAGATAAAAATGTTTCATTGAGCTAAATCATATATGGCAATGTAAACCGGAATTACAAGGACTCGTTACAAAGATTTTCGCATACTGACTGGGGGAATTTTCAAAGCTTCGCGGTATTTGGCTACCGTTCTGCGAGCAATTACCATGCCCTGTTCACCCAGCATATCTGCCAACTTACTATCAGAAAGTGGGTTCTTCTGGTCTTCGGCTCCTATTAATTGTTTAATTAAAGCGCGTATCGCAGTAGATGACGCTTCTCCGCCAGTTTCTGTGGCGACATGGCTGCCAAAGAAATACTTTAACTCAAACATGCCATGCGGAGTCAGCATATATTTTTGAGTCGTTACACGAGAAATTGTGCTCTCGTGTAATCCTAGTGTATCAGCAATTTCACGCAAAACAAGGGGGCGCATGGCGACTTCACCATGCGTAAAGAAATTTCTTTGACGCTCAACAATAGCTTGTGCAACGCGCAAAATGGTATCGAAACGCTGACGCATATTTTTGATTAACCATCGGGCCTCCTGCAATTGACCTGCCAGATCGCCTTCACCGCGTTGTTGCTTTTGCAGTAAGCTGGACATTTGATTGATACGCAGTTTAGGTACCACATCCTGGTTTAGCAAGACTTCCCATTGATCCGCATTTTTTTGCACGATGACATCAGGAATTACGTAGTCGGCTTCGTCATTGCCGAAGGCTGCCCCAGGACGAGGCTGGCAGCGTTTGATGATAGCTTGAATTTCACGCAAATCTTCGTCGTCGCAATCGAGTTGCTTTTTTAGTTTGCTGTAATCCTTTTGCGCTAGCAATGGCAGCATTTCTTGCACCAGCTTACGCGCTTGTTTGCGACGGATATAGGGCAGGTCAGGCATGCGCTGAATTTGTAAATCCAGACATTCAGCCAGATTACGCGCACCAACGCCGGGAGGGTCAAAATTTTGTAGCAGATGTAATGCTGTTAGCAATTCATCTTCTTCTATGCGTAATTCCAGTGGCAGACTGGCAAAAATATCGGCCAGATCTTCACTCAGATAACCATGTTTATCTAAGGCGTCGATAAGTATAGTCAGTAAGGCTTGGTCGCGGAAATTACGCACGTTCAGGCGACATTGTTCGAGTAAGTGGGTGGCAAGGTCCGCGGCGGGCGCGGCAATTTGTGGCCGGCCATCTTCGTCGTCGCTGGGCGCCGCACCACTACCCGACCATTCCCAGTCTTGTTGTTGCAAACTGATGCTGGCATTTTCATCAAAACCCGAGTCGTTATCTGTAGGGCTTAGCGGACTGACTTCAGTTTCTTCGGAGTTGCTACTTGCAGGTGTTGAGAGCGATGCTGTCGTGGCGAGCGGCGTGGAAATCGCGCCATCAGCCAGCAGTCGCACCGAGTTTGCCAAAGGATCGTCAACCCGCTCCAGCAAAGGGTTTTCCAACAACATGCTTTCTAACTCTTGATGGAGTTCCAGTGTCGATAATTGCAGCAAGCGTATCGATTGCTGCAATTGTGGCGTCAACGCCAGGTGCTGTGAGGTTCGTAGTTGCAGGCTGTGCTTCATGCTCTAATCACATACGGAAATGCTCGCCCAGATAAACTTTTCGTACCGATTCATTTTGTACGATTGCATCTGGTTTGCCACTCGCCAAAACTTCACCTTGATTGATGATATAGGCGTGATCGCATATCCCCAGCGTTTCGCGTACATTGTGATCCGTGATAAGCACGCCAATGCCGCGTTGTTTGAGAAAATTAACGATGCGCTGAATTTCAATCACAGCAATAGGATCAACGCCAGCAAAAGGTTCATCGAGTAAAACAAAGCGCGGATTAGTTGCTAGTGCACGCGCGATCTCTACGCGTCGGCGCTCGCCGCCCGATAAGGATAAGGCCTGATTTTCGCGTAATGTTTCGATTTGCAAATCACTTAGCAAGGCATCTAAGCGTTTTTTGATTTCGCTTTCCTTGATGTATTTGCCGCGCTCATCGGTTTGCAATTCGAGTACCGCGCGAATATTTTCTTCTACGGTAAGCTTACGAAATACCGACGCTTCTTGTGGTAAGTACGATAAACCTAAGCGCGCACGCTGATGTATAGGCAGGCGCGTCGCGGCTTCACCATTGATGGTGATTTCTCCAGCATCAGCCGCAACCAGTCCGACTATCATATAAAACGAAGTCGTTTTACCCGCACCGTTGGGACCTAATAAACCCACAACTTGCCCGCTTTCCACATCGAGCGAAACATCTTTAACAACCTGGCGTGCGCCATAGCGTTTTTGTAGTCCTTGCACTACAAGGCGACTCGACTTAGTCATTCGTTTCCAGCCTCTTTGCGTGGACTGATAACGATGCGTATTTTGCCGCCACCATCCTGATGCGTTCCCGATTTGGAATTGGTGCCGACAAACACATCTTCGCGGCTATCGTAAGCTAAGAATTCGCCACTGAGTTCTTTGGTGACCGTGCTGCCTTCAAGATAGCGTACTTTTGCGTTGGAAATGAATTTGACGAGTTCCGTTTTTTCATTGTATTCAGCGCGATCACACCAGCCCTCTATCCACAAATCTTTGCCACCATCGCGTTTTTGCTTAAAGTGAACTTGTGCCCCAGCCACGCCATACAAAATCGTATGGATGCTGCCATCGCTGAGTTCGGCAGACGTGCCATTGTCGGCAACGATCTTCAGCGTGCCGCGCGTCAGTTCAACACCATGGCTGAGTTTAGAGACATTGGTTTTGTTATCGGTTGTGCCATGTCCCGCTTCGATCACGGCCTCTTTCTTGCTGTCCGCTTTTTCAGCACTGGCATTGCTACCTGCGCCTATACTCAGACACAAAGCGGTGACAACCTGAATTGTTTGTTTAAACCAGTAGCGACCTAAGCGCTTGCCTGTCGGACTTGCTGGCTGGCACAAGTTAATACGGTTTGGTTCTGTCATTCGAGAACTCCACATTCAATATTTATTCAATTAAGCTCAGTGAACCCCGATTGATGTCGGGATCATTGGGTTGATTTTCTTCAGTTTGTTTGAGTGCGCGTTTCAGTCGCATTTTGACTTGGCTGAGTAACTCCACTTGCTCACTATTGGTGTTGGCTATCATGCCTATGGCTTTAGCATCAAGACGCGCGCTGGTTAGGCTGATCGCTTTATCGGTTTTCATCAAATCCTGATCCGGCGATAGCATTAGATATTCGGTTTCCATACGGATAGGTTGTGCATACTTCTTGTCGGGCGTGAGAACGCTGACATTTTCATACAGATGGATTAAATCGTAGGGGCGGGCAGGTTGAAGGTTAGCACTCTTAGGCTCGACCACGATCCGGTCAGCCTTGAGTAATAAGGGGGAACGATCAGGTGCAAAACTATTGATACGAGCTTGTTTAATTTCGAAGTAATCAGCCCGTGGGTAGTGGAATAAATAGTCGCCTATGACATGATAATTGGCCCGGCCATCGTTAGAGAGTTTGATAAAGTTAAACTGCTCGACATAATAATCGGGTTGTATTCGTGCTGAACTACGCTGATATTGTTCCAGCGTTGCGCGCTTGATAGTTTCCATGACCCAGATCGTGCCGAGTGCGATTACCGCCAACAAAACGATGGCTAACCAAATCCGGAAACGCTCTATGCTAAATTGAGTTTTCATTTAAGCTGGCTCGCTGCGTAAGCATCATATTTATGCTGGGCTTTTAAGATCAGATCGCAAACTTCGCGAACTGCACCATTGCCGCCGCTGGCCTTGGTTTGTAAAACAACGCGAGCGACTAAATCCGCATGCGCATTTGCTACGGCAACGGGAAATCCAACCACATCAAGCAAGCTCAAATCGACCACATCGTCGCCGATAAAACCTGTTTCTGCCGCACTGATATGCAAAGTCTGGCAGAGCTCCTGATAAGCTTGTAATTTATCGTGTCGACCTTGGATAACGTGCTGGATGCCAAGATCAGCAGCGCGCTTGGCGACTATGTTGGAGCGGCGTGCACTAATAATGGCGGTAGTAATTCCAGCTTGCTGCAATAATCGTATGCCTAAACCATCCATGACATTAAAGCGCTTAATCGCTTCGCCCTGGGCGTCATAGTACAAACCGCCATCCGTCAGCACACCGTCCACATCAAAAATCATGAGTCGAACCTGAGCGGCTCGTTCTATCAAACTGGGCATCAAATCACCTTGGCTCGGGTTAAATCATGAATATGCAACGCGCCGATTAAATTGTGCGAATCATCAACAACTGGCAATTGATTGATACGGTAGGTCTCCATAATTTGTACGGCTTCGACTGCTAATTGTTCTGCTTTCACGGTACGCGGGTTGCGGTGCATCACATTGCCTATGGTCAGCCCTTTGAAACTATCGTGGGTTTCAAGCAATCGACGCAAATCGCCATCGGTAAAAACACCAAGTAAGCGACCTTGCTCATCAACTACGGTGGTCATTGCCATCCCTTTTTTCGTGATTTCAAACAGCGCTGTCGATAAATCTGTATCGGCTTGCACTTTTGGCAGAGCTTCACCCTGGCGCATCACGTCACGGACGTGGGTCAGTAAGCGGCGTCCCAAGGAACCTCCCGGATGCGAGCGCGCGAAGTCTTCCTCGCGGAAACCACGAGCATCCAGAACCGCAACAGCCAAAGCATCACCTAACGCGAGCGTCGCTGTAGTGCTGGCGGTTGGCGCCAGATTTAACGGGCAGGCTTCCTGGCTCACCGCCACACTCAGATGCACATCGGCTAATTGCGCCAGATTTGAACTGGGCTTGCCAGTCAGTGCAATTAATGGGACACCCAATCGTTTGACAACGGGCATGATAGCTAATAATTCGGCGGCCTCGCCTGAGTAGGAAATGGCAATTAATACGTCGGCGGCGGTAATCATGCCAAGATCACCATGAGCGGCTTCGGCTGGATGTACAAAAAACGCCGGGGTTCCGGTTGAGGCGAGTGTTGCCGCAATTTTTCTGGCGATATGGCCAGATTTGCCAATACCCGAAACCACCACGCGCCCCTGGCAATGCAAGAGGGCCTGGGCCGCCTGACAAAAGGCCTGGGCGTCGTCCGTTAAAACCCGATTGTGCAAATCTTGCAATGCCTGGATCTCGATCTTCAGAGTCGAGCTGGCCAGCGCGAGTAAACGCTGTTGATCAACTGCAACATCGTGTGTAGTCGATGTTGCTACATTGTGGGAGTTAGGTAAAGTCGGCTTCATGCCCCGAAGTATAGCTGAAATCGGGAAAGCAAGAACTTTGCCAGTTGTAACGAATTGAAGAATTGACTAATTTTTTGCGCTTTTTCTGGCGAGCTTGCAGGATAATAGGACGTATGAATGCACTTGATACCACTCTTAGCTTATTAGCCGCTGCCGTACTTGGGGTAGTGGCATTCCGTATGCTGCAATTACCACCGATGCTCGGTTACCTCGTAGTCGGCATTTTGATTGGCCCGAATGGGCTTGGTATGGGGGTGGATGGTGAGGTGACGCATCAACTTGCTGAATTTGGCGTGGTATTCCTGATGTTTTCGATAGGTCTGGAATTTTCTTTAGCTAAATTAAAAGCTATGCGTCGGGCGGTATTTGGTTTAGGGATGGCACAAGTCCTGGTGACTATAGTCGTCAGTATGCTGATGGCGTGGGCTGCGGCTCTGATATTACCCCAGTATTTTTCAATTACCTGGGAAGCAGCGTTTGCACTGGGTGGCGCCTTATCAATGTCGTCAACGGCCATCGTCTCCAAAATGCTGACCGAAAGGCTGGAGTTAGAAAGTTTGCATGGCAGGCAGATTATCGGCGTTTTGTTATTTCAAGATTTGGCGGTAGTTCCACTATTAATTTTGGTGCCTGCATTAGCGGCGCATTCAGATAATTTATGGCAAACCCTGGCCTGGGCTTGCCTGAAAGCTGCCATCGTATTAATTTTGTTGCTGGTTGTTGGCCAAAAACTCATGCGCACCTGGTTTAGTATCGTGGTTAAGCGGCGCTCGCAAGAGCTCTTCATGCTTAATTTGCTATTGGTGACACTGGGCGCTGCCTGGCTGACCGAAAAAGCCGGTTTATCGATGGCGCTGGGCGCCTTCGTTGCCGGGATGCTGATCTCTGAAACGGAGTACAAACATCAGGTTGAAGAAGATATCAAACCTTTCCGCGATGTTTTATTGGGTTTGTTCTTTATCACCATAGGCATGTTACTTAATGCAAAAGTCGTCTGGCAGCAACCCTTGTTTTGTCTGGCTTTGTTCGTTATTCCGGTATTACTCAAGTTCGCGCTAATTACAGGCCTGGCGCGTTTATTTGGCAACTCCACCAGTGTTGCGCTGCGCACGGGGCTGGGTTTGGCGCAAGCGGGTGAATTTGGCTTTGTTTTGCTTAGCCAGGCTGGTGCGCTGAAGCTGGTTGAGCCTGAATTTATGCAATTAATTCTCGCGGCGATGGTGTTATCTATGCTGGTGACACCTTTTATCCTTGCTAAGTCGGACGCTATCGTCATGAAATTCTCCGCCAATGAGTGGATGATGCAATCGCTGGCGTTGACGCAAATTGCGGCGCGTACCATGACCACGCAAAAGCACGTGATCATTGCTGGTTTTGGCCGCAGTGGGCAAAGTTTATCGCGCTTACTGAGTGAAGAAAAAATTGCTTATCATGCATTGGATTTAGACCCGGATCGTGTCAGGGATGCCCAGACTGCCGGGGCCAATGTGTCCTATGGTGATGCCGCACGCCGCGAAAGTTTGCTGGCGGCTGGGATTAATCGTGCTGCGGCCTTGGTTGTGACTTATGCGAATACGGCGTCAGCTTTAAAGATTTTGCATCATGTCAATGAAATCAATCCGAGTTTGCCCGTCATCGTGCGTAGTCATGATGACCGTGATTTAGAAAAACTGCGCGCGGCTGGCGCTACCGAAGTGGTGCCAGAAATTATGGAAGGCAGCCTGATGCTGGCTTCGCATGCGCTGGTCATGCTGGGCGTGCCTTTACGCAAGGTTGTGCACCGCGTACAGATGGCGCGGGATGAGCGCTATGAATCTTTACGCGGCTTTTTCCACGGTGCCAGCGATGTGGGTGACAGCCCCGAACATATGCAATTGCGTTTGCATACCGTGATATTGGGTGAGCGTGCGCAAGCAATTGGTCAGAGTTTATTGCAATTGGCGCTGGAAGAATTTGAGGTCGATGTACATACTGTGAGGCGCGGCAAGCAAAAGCTTGAGGTAATGCCCGAACTGGTATTGCAGTCGGGCGATATTGTGGTCTTACGTGGCACCTCAGAAACTGTGGCAAGAGCAGAGCAACGGCTGCTAAAATAGCGCCCTTTTTGCCTGATATTTTAGGGAGTAACCAGCAATGCAAAATCCAGCCGACTACGTTAAACAACACATCCGCACCGTGGAGAACTGGCCACAACCGGGTGTGATGTTCCGCGATATCACGCCATTGCTGCAAGATCCCAAGGTGTTCCGCGTGCTGATCGATATGTTTGTGCACCGCTATATGGATGCCAAGCTGGATGTGGTGGCTGGACTGGATGCGCGCGGTTTTATCATAGGTTCAGTGTTGGCCTATGAATTGAATCTGGGCTTCATCCCTATCCGTAAAAAAGGCAAATTGCCATTTCATACAGTATCGGAACAGTATGAACTGGAGTACGGTAGCGCCACCGTTGAGTTGCATGAAGATGCTTGTAAAGCGGGCGACCGCGTGGTGTTAATCGATGACCTGATCGCCACTGGCGGCACCATGATGGCGGGTAAAAAATTATTGGAGCGCCTGGGTGCGACCGTGGTCGAAGGTGCTGTTATTGTTGATTTGCCTGAGCTGGGTGGTTCGAAAATTATCCGTGATAGTGGCTTACCGGTATTTACTATCTGTGATTTTGCCGGGCATTAATCAGCAAGTTCGAATTGGCGTACACAAAAACAGAGGGCTGTCCCCTCTGTTTTTTTTGCAGCCTGGAGTCGGACATCTAAAAAATGATGCTAGTTTTTCAGTATTTTGATATTACAATTTAGTAAATTGACGAAATAATATAAATTGTAATTTTGCATGACTTTGTTCGCCCCCACCTCTGCCTGGCAAAAACTGCAAGCCTGGCTTTTCACACCCAAAGAAAATTTACTGGAATTCCTGATCTTCAGGACGGCCTTAATTTTGTTTCTCAATATTACCTTTTTCTCTGTGTTGCATTTGCTTGAGCAATCTTCTGATTTATTTAGTGAGCAAGCGCAGCAATTGAGTAAGGCCGCCAAGCAAATTCCTGGCTGGTCAGATACCGTCATTTTTTGGCCATTTCTTGAAAGCCTGATGGTGCTACTGTTACTTAAATTGGGCACATGGGCACGTCTAAGTCTTTGGGGCAATTGTGCGCTTTGCGCATTCCTGATGGCTTTGCTCCACGTGCCGGCATGGGGTTGGTTAAAACTCTTGCCGACTTTTATTTCCTTTACCGTTTATACCAGTGCTTATCTGGCCTATTACCAGCGTAGCCGCTTACTGGCTTTCGCTATGTGTATGGGTTTGCATGTGTTGAATAATGGTTGGGTAAAAGGATAGGGGGGGGCGCTCGCGATGTATTTACCGCCGTATTTTCGCCATTTGCTAAGCAGCCAGCACTATTTTGTCTTTGTTGTGTATGTCGTCAGCTTGACGACCTTTGTCGATCAATGCTGGTCTAAGCTGGCAGACGAGATCAGCACCACATTTTCGGCGATTAATTATTTTGCTTTAAATGATTTGTCGTTTCTGGGTGATTGGCCGGATTGGTATAGTGTGCTTTGCTTATTATTGCTTTATCCCATCGCCAGTGCCGGAATATTGATGCAGTTATTGGGTCTGCTAAAAGCTAAGCAGAGACGCTGGGCGGCGTATCTCTGTTGGCTAGTGTTTGGTGCCGCGATGACCTTGCTGGGAACTACAGAAACGCAGTTCTATGGCTTATTACTCAGTTATTTTTGTGTCGCGGCCTGGCAATTTGATCGCTACATGACGTTGCCCGGACTTTTTTATCTGAGCTCCGCGGTTTTCTCTTTGTCGAATTTGATTATGAGCCTGATCTGGCTGGTAAGTTGAGCTTGCTGAACGGTTTTTTCAGCAAGCGATAATTTATACCTTGGCCTTACTTTTCTACATAAGTACCAGCCTTGAGTTCTGGCCAGTTTTTATCGGCATCGCGCACATAGCCAGGAATATCTTCTTTCCAGCGTTTTAATACGACCTTGCTTAAATTCAGATAGAGTTTGCCATCCTTAATGTGAAAGGCTTGCGGATCAATTTCCGGGGTATAGCCTTGTGCCACGCCATAGGCGCAGTAACCGCCATATTGCGGCGCATATTTTTCAGGATTTTCTTTAAACGCTTCAAGGTTTTCCTGGCTACTAAAATGCCAGGTCGCGCCCTGCCAGACCGTCGTCAGGTTTTCCTTACCTTTGACTGCCTTATGTACTTTGAAATAGGCCACGGGGTCATAGCCGCGTATCGCACCTTGTTTGGTGGAAAAAACTGGTTCGATAGCGAAAGCAAAACCATGTAAGAAAACCAAACCGGCAATTAACAGCGACTTCAATTTGACGATGTTACGCATACAGACTCCTTTAAATTAGATTGATGACTGACGCAAGAAAAAACTTGTGTGATCTTGGTCGCGACCAGGTTTAGTCGGAAACTGGTGGATTAACTTACAGTGCATTTTCTAAATTTTCGATATCCTGCAGCAGCGAAATCGGACGATAGCAAAGTACTTCAATTGCCGGATCAGCAAACACGCTGCGGATATCACGATCTGCGGTTAGTCGAGTCATTAATTGATCGCGTTTTTTAATGACATCCAGTATCGCCTGGCGATAAAAAATAACTAAAGCACTCAGAAAACGATTGATGTCCGGGTGACCTTGTCGTGAGCGTATAGCGAAGTTGTCTAAGGCGATTTCGCAATCACGATAAGTCAGCCAAGGGCCTTTGGTTACCCAGCGGTTCACTGCAAATAAGCCACTTGGCATGCCATTAGCATCCATGGATAGCGCAATAAGATGAGCTGGTGCTTCGGTATGAGCTGGGCTGGGACGTCGCAGGCCGAGTTCCTGAGCATGAACAAATAAGTGGAAGTGGCCATGTTCAGTAAATGGCCTTTGCCTGCCCGGATGGGCGTGGTAAAAATATTGCGACATGCGTCGCTTATCGCGCACATCATTTTCTGGATAGTGTTGCCATTCGACGAAACTCTGACTAGCGATAATTTTGTCGACGATCTGACTATTAATGTTTGCCAAATTCTGTAGGCTATTCACCATCACAGTAGCAGAACGGATTAGCTTTTTTTGCTCGCTGCGATTTAATTCGGTGAGGTTTTGCGGGCTTGCTTTGACTAGTTGAGGTAGGCGCATGGCGAGTGTGGGAGTCGCAATTCGGAATAGCTGATGCTAAGAGAGGGGGCGTGCGGACTAAGTCAAACTGGGTTCGACTTAGTCCGGAAATCAGACTTATTTTTTGGCGGCGCAGCAGGCTTTTTTCGCAGCACAGCAAGCATGTTTCTTTTTAGAGGAGGCTTTCTTAGCAGCGCAGCAACCCTTCTTCGCTGCGCAGCAACCCTTCTTAGCAGCGCAACATCCTTTTTTCGCCGCACAACAGCCTTTCTTGGCAGCACAGCAGCCTTTCTTCGCTGCACAGCAAGCTTTTTTTCCAGCGCAAGCTTTAGCGGATGCTACTGGCTTACCAGCGCAACTCGCCATAGCTGGCATGGCGGCCACAGCACTGGCTGCGACTATCGATGCAGTCATGACGCTTTTAAGTGTTTTGCTAAGTGATTTTGCCTTCATAAATGTCTCCAATTTAGAGGTGGATGCCCGTAGCCAGGCGCAAGCACGTTGGATTTCAGTGAAATAAAACATGCGCTACTGATGCTGAGTCGAATGAAGCGAGTAAAACTTACACAAAAAGCAGAAAATATTTTTTAAGCAGAATTGTCGTATTCAAAGTAGCGCGACGAAATTCTGAAAACACTGGCCAGTTTAATGCAGCGACCTGATCGATGGCAGACAAAGCAGGTTAGCACGTAATTTAAAAAGTGCCGAGTTTTTAATAGCGCCACGGTCATGCTGCCTGCCCGATGTAAATCAATATTCATTCGGTCATGGAAATTCATGAAAGTCATTAGCCTGGTATACAGAACCATGCAAATAAGAAATTCACACCTAAAATTCTCAAAAATGGTAATATTTCTCAAAATTGGGAATTTAAGGAAGTTTATGGGACTATCGGATATGGAGCAACGCCTGGCAAAACGGCTTGCAGCCTTGCGTAGTGAGCAAGCCTGGTCACTGGATGACTTGGCGCTGAAAACCGGAATTAGCCGCACCACCTTATCGCGCCTGGAACGTGCGGAGAGTAGCCCCAGCGCTGAATTGCTGGGGCGTTTATGCGCAGCTTATGGATTGACGATGTCGCGCCTGATCGCGGAAGTCGAAACGGCAGGTAATGAACTCTTCAAAGCTGAGCGGCAATTAGTTTGGCGTGATCCGGCGACGGCATTTGTGCGTCGCGCAGTTTCGCCACCTGCACAAGGGTTTCAAAGTGAGCTGGTGGAGGGGTACTTACCCGCAGGTGCCATCATACGTTATGAAGCGCCACCAATTAATGGCTTGGAACAACATCTGTGGTTATTGGAAGGACGCTTGAAGCTGACGCTGGAGCAATGCTTTCAACTTGAGGCCGGCGATAGTTTGCGTATGCGTCTGTATGGCGCTTCGTGCTTTGAAGCAAATGGTGATCAGGCAGCACGATATGTGTTGGCGATTACGCGCTGAATGGTCCTGAGTTTAGGTGAGTGATTTTTAGACAGTCAGAGGATGTGAGAGATGAAGCTAATCGAATTAAGTTCAGCGATGATGGTGCCGTATCAGCAGCAATTCGTGGATTTATTGATAGACTGCGTGGAAGCGGGTGCCAGTATCGGTTTTATTACCCCTTTGAGCCGTGAACAGGCTGCAGCGTTTTGGCGAAAAATTGCAGCAAGTGTCGCAGCAGGGGAGCGCAGGATACTGGTTGGTATTGACGAACAAAGGCAAGTTCTCGCTGGAACCGTGCAACTGTGTCTTGATATGCCTGCAAATGGGCAGCATCGCGCTGAAATCGCGAAGCTCATGGTGCATCCGGATTATCGTCGCCGCGGCTTAGCGTACGATTTAATGGAACAGGCAATACAGTTAGCGAAAAGCGAGCGGCGTAGTTTGTTAGTGTTAGATACGCGCACGGGTGACAGCGCAGAGCAACTGTACACTAAGCTGGGCTTTCAACTGGCTGGCGTGATCCCAGATTACGCCTTGTCGACAGACGCAGAGCTTACCGCAACCAGCTTCATGTATCGCCATCTGACTTAAAGGACTAACATGCAATTCTATCGTGTTGAACTGACTGCGCCGTCGGATCCACTTGCACAAAATCTGATCGATGAATTATCGCAATGTCTGGCGCAAATCACTGGCGATAGCGGACGGAAAAATGCCAGCCCGGACAGTCTGGCTGGTCCTGGCTGTGTATTTGCATTGGCGTATAACTCAGCCGGGGAAGCGGTAGCCTGCGGTGGCATTCGCCCCTTAGCTGACGAAGGTGCAGGTATTGCCGAAATTAAGCGCATGTATGCCCAGCCTGGTAGCGCGGGGGCGGGCAGCGCGATCCTGGCGTTTTTAGAACAACAGGCGCAACGACTGGCGTATAGTGAGCTTTGGCTGGAAACTCGCAAGCTTAATCACAGGGCTTTGCGTTTTTATGACAAACACCATTACAGCCAGATTCCTAACTACGGAAACTATCGTGGCAATCCACTTGCTGTTTGCCTGGCAAAAAAGCTAGCAGCGTGATCCACTGATAATGAATCAAGCTAAGTTAAAAGCGAAGCTATCTGGCACAATGGCTAGTTGCTTAAACTGGCTTACAATCGTGTTTTTTCCCAGAGCACGCTATGTTCAAGCTAATTCTTACCGCATTATTCCTGAACTTTTCCTTGCTCAATTCCGGTAATGCCACTGAGATGGCGGTACTCAAGCGCGTCTTGATAAATGGCGGCGAGGGGGAATTTAATTGTGCATTTCAAAAGCAATCCGCATCCCGACCCTGCCAAATTAAGGTCGCCGATGAATTAACTAAGCATCACGGCGTGCTGGCGTTCTCAGCTAGCAAGCACGCCATTAAAATACGAACCTTGACGATACACTGGCCTGATCACAGCAAGTCACATTATTGGTTTTCAGACAGCCTGACCATGTTTAATCTCGACGATGAATCGGGGTGGGGATACGAGATCCGTCAGGCTTCCGGTGAAGGGATGGAAATCGATTGGCGGCGCGGGTTTGTCATCGAAAAAGAGGGAAAAGAGTATATCCGGCTGTGGTGACAGTCCAGCAGATTTGGTTTGGCGTGTACCAAGCTTTGCGCTATA
>JAYSEN010000059.1:0-16533 GCA_041913845.1 Undibacterium sp. | reverse complement strand
AAGTATTATTCGGCATACCGCCATCCCCTGTCGCAATTCGAAGTTGATTTGGCAAGGTGCAACCAACTCACATAGTATAATCAAGTGCCCGTCCAGCCCGGCTGGCGGGCACTGACTATATTAGTGCAATCGAAAAATTTCGTCACAGCGACCGTTTTTTCTTGTCCAGACACGCTGGCCAAGTACACTAACTGCTGAGTCCTTACCTGAGTTGACCGACCATGATAGTACGTTCTTTACTGGCACTGGCCATGCTGTTTTCTTTTTACATGGGTTGGGGTTCGTATCAACTCTGGCAAGCTGCGCAATTGCCACTCGACGATTATCAGGCGGTTGATGGTCGTATCGTGTATGTGGTGCATGAAGTCGATGGCGGCCCCGGCAACGTGGTCGCTGGCAACTTCAAAAACCAGTACATCAGCATACGCTTTAGCTATTTTGCCGAAGGTGTTGAACGACAAAATGACAGCATCAGCCCGCTCTGCACACGCTGCGAAGCGTATCAGGTCAAACGCTTACTCGGCGTAAATCCTATGGAATTAAAAGAAGGGAGTCCAATCAGAGTCTGGCTCAATAGCAAAGACAGCAGCAAGGCCTTTCTGACTATGGCAAGTAGCGATGAACGTCAAAATCAGGGCTGGAAAGTTTTACTCTGGCTCGCTTTAGTGCCGGGTTTTTTACTGCTACTCTGGAAACTTGAGGGCGGTAAAAGCATAGATAATGGCAAATAATTTTTGCCGCTTGACTTCGAGTACACTCTAAGATTTAGACTGCTTGCATGACACACTTACTGACGATACAGCAGGTCGCCAAAGCTTGTGGTCTCAGCGTGCATACGCTGCGTTACTATGAAAAAATCGGTTTAATCGATGGCGTAGAACGCGCGGACAATTCGCACCGGCGCTACAACCAACAGGATTTACTCTGGCTGGAATTTTTACTCAAACTGCGTCGCACGGGCTTGCCAGTAAAAGCCATGCTGGAGTATGCCGAATTACGGCGTGCCGGTAATCACACAGCAAGTTTGTCTGCTCGCCAGCTTATATTGCAAAACCATAGCACCAAGCTCGAGCAAGACCTGCTGAATTTACAGGCGACGCTGAGCTTACTTCAGGACAAGCAGCGCATGTATCAGCAGTTAATCGACCAAGCAGAGAAGGACGCTGACCATGACACAACTACCCGCACTCGCCGCAACTCCCCCGCAAGAACAGCCGATAAAACAACGCCAGCTCGGTCGTAATGGCCCCTGGGTATCCACCATGGGCCTGGGCTGCATGGGCATGAGTGAGTTTTATCAGGGCCGCGACGAAGCTGAAGCCTTAGCCACCCTCGATCTGGCGCTGGAATTGGGCATCAATTTTTTCGATACCGCCGATATGTATGGCCCCTACAGCAATGAAGAATTACTCGGGCGTGCGCTGGCACAGCGTCGTCAGGCATGTTTTCTGGCGACCAAATTCGGCCTGCTGCGCGATCCGGCACGGCCTGAACTACGCGGTGTGAATGGCCGCCCCGAGTATGTTAAAGCCAGTATTGAAGGGAGCTTGCGCCGGCTCGGTAGCGACTACATCGACTTATACTACTTACACCGGGTCGATCCCGCCGTCGCGATTGAAGAAACCGTGGGGGCGATGGCTGATTTAGTCCAACAAGGTAAGGTGCGCTACCTCGGTTTATCGGAAGCCAGCGCACAAACTTTGCGCCGCGCTCATGCGGTTCACCCTATTAGCGCCTTGCAAAACGAGTACTCACTTTGGACGCGCGATATCGAGTCAGAGATCTTGCCAACTTGCCGCGAACTTGGCATCGCATTGGTCGCTTACAGTCCCTTGGGACGGGGCTTTTTGAGTGGTACCTTGCGCCAGCGTGAACAATTCCAAGCCGATGATTATCGCCTAAGCAGTCCGCGCTTTGAACAAGACAATCTGGCCGCGAATTTACGCTTAGTCGATCATTTGCAAGAACTGGCTAAGCGTCACCATGCCAGCCCGGCGCAAATCGCTCTGGCCTGGGTCCTGGCCCAAGGTGAGGATGTGATACCGATACCCGGCACGAAACAAAGACGCTGGTTGCAACAAAACTGGCAAGCTGCCACCTTATCTCTGAGTCAGGCTGAGGTCGACTATCTGAATCAGATTTTTGCGCGCGACGCGGTTCATGGGCAGCGCTACCCCGATGCCGTAATGAATTTGCTGGCACGCTAAGCCACATGTAGAAACTAAACAATAAGTCAAAATCATCACGCAGTATTGACGCGCAGTTTCAAGCATTTTCACTTGAAAAGCCGCATCAATACTGCGTTTCTTTTTCAGAACCCGCTGCACAATTATCGCAAGCATTGGAAGTTGGGGTAAAGTCGATTACCTGACTTTGACCAGGCGCCACCGTTGCGCCGTGCTCTAGACTTATCAAACCAGCACAAAACTATCGCAAAGAATTTGCTCACAAAATAGTCAATTAAGGCTAGAATAGCTTTTGCTGCAACGCCAAATGTTTTCTCTGATCAATAAATTAAGCTTAGCTAACTTAGAAGATGTTGAGAGCATCTCAGTTAATTTTAGCGCTAGTTACTGATAAATCATTTAGCTAATTTTGGCTTGCGCTGCAATATATTCCACCTTTTTGAGGAGAAATTCATGTCTTTGCAACAGGAAGTCTTCGCCATCCCGCAACTCTGGTCACGTCATCTGGCACTCTTTAGCGCCTGGTCAGATTCGGCTTTCGCCGCCACTCAGGAATGCTTGAAATTGCACTTTGCCACCTGGGGTCAAGGTAGTGACAGTAAAACCCTGGAATTCCCTTTCGTTAATTTGTGCCAGCCCCATGCGGTTTTCACCTTGCAAGAACAATGGACCATACCCAATCTTGAACATCTGGTCGATTACCAATCGGCCTGCACCCAGATTCTGAGCGAAACCGGCCAGCGTATGGCCCAAGCCTGGGCCGATTACGAGGTATTAAATCCTGCAAGCCTGGGCGAAATCAACACGGTGCAATGGCAAATGCCAGGTTGGGATTTTAGTTTCAGTCAGCTTACCAGCACCACCGAATTTAAGGAACCAGCCGCCAGCGTCAGCGCCGACGTAGCGGAACCAGCCAGCGCTGAGGTTTTGAGCGATGACACGCTGATACGCGAAGCTGCGCCAAGCTTAACGTCAGGTCCTGATACTCAACAACTGGCCGACGAAGCGAGTCCGGCACAATCGGAATTTGCCGAGATGGAGCAACAACAGGCAGCCGATGCAGCCGCCGCCGTCGTCGCTAAAGCACGCGCCAGTTTCCCGCAAGCGCCACGTATCAGCGCCAGCAAAACCGCTGCCAAGAGTGTCCGCGCCAGCCGCAGCAAAACCAGTACAGGCCAGGCCACGGCTAGTCCAGCGAAAGCCACAGCCAGCGCTAAAAAGAAAAGTAGTAAGGCTTGAAATGCGGTTTAGCCGACGCTGATACGGCAACGAAGTCAGTAAAAAGTAAGGGTGCTCATGCACCCTTTTTTATCGTCGCTATCGCCACACTCAGAGCTGGCGGGTGCGCAAACTTTCCCAGTCACGCCGGATTAGCGAGTACATCGCCACATCGATATGCCGGCCACGACTAAAATGCGCTTCACGCGCCACACCATCTTTACTGTAGCCACATTTAATTGCGACTTTTTCAGAACCGATATTCCCGACATTCATATGAATTTCGAGGCGATTGATTAAACTGCTTTCAAATAAATAATTGGTCAGCAAAGTCACCGCTTCACTCATGATGCCCTTACCATGATAAGCCTGATCAAATAAGGCATAGCCAATTTCACGCGAATTAAAATACGGCACTGTTTTAAAGTGAAAAATCCGTCCCATGATGGTGTCGTTTTCACCCATGATCAAAAAGGTTTCAGCATTCTCTTTGGAACTGTATTGATCGAGGTAGCGCTGCTCTAACACCCCAGGCAAAAAAATCTCAATGGGCAAAAATTCACCACGCGCTTCCAGATTATTTTGCAAGCGGATGATTTCCTGAATTTCTTCTTTTTTGGGATGACGCAGGTAAAAACAACTTCCTTTTAACATGACTTCCTCGCTGATAAAAAAACGAAAACGGGCTACCCCAGAACTGACACAGTGAATTAAAAAAAGTTCACATTTACGCAGACAAAATACCAGCTCGATGATTTGATGCCCTCGTGGTTATCGCACCACTGCTGGAGCTAAAAAAAATAAATTGAATAGCCATCTGCTAATAAAGCATAGCCATACACGCCGACTTATTAAATTTAAGTTAAGCAATTAAGCATAATTAACAATATCCACGCCGATCTCAAGCCTGATACACAAACGCTTGTTTTATACTGAATTCAGTCGGCCAGTTTGCTGGTCTGCAGTTTCCGATTCAACGTCTTATCCTGTTAGTGATTATGCCGCGCAAACCCAGTCTGAAACAGCTTTATCAAATCCTTAGTCCGGGTGAAGCGAAATGGCGTAAAACTTTACGTCAGACCTATCTGCAAAAAGGACAGCAAGCTTTTGTGATCGATGACGCGCCACTGCGTCTGCTCTACCTGACACCCGATTGTCTGCAGAGTGCCATGCATCTCGACGACCCGTCATATCTGGTGTGCGCATACAGCCGGGTCATGATGGAAGTGCGAAATTACATGCCCGCCCCCAAGCGCATTTTAATCATAGGCTTAGGTGGCGGCTCTTTACTCAAGCACTGTTATCACGAATTCCCCGAAGCCTTAATCGATGTCGTGGAAATTGATTTTCAAGTGCTGTCTTTGCGTCAGGAATTCTTAATCCCTCCAGATGGTGGACGTCTGCGCACCTTCCCTTGTGACGTACTGGAATTCTTGCCGCAGTGTCAGTTGCGCTACGATTTAATTTTACTCAATGCCTTTGATGGTAAAGGCATGGTCGCTGAATTAAGCAGTGATGCGTTTTACCGCGATTGTCAGCGCTGCCTGAGTGAACAAGGCGTGATGGCTTTAAATGTTTGGGGCAGGCTCAGTCATCTGAGTGACAGACTGGCGATGCTGGCGCAACTCTTTCATCAGCAAGTCTGGATTAAACGTTCGCCAGATAGTTATAACTTGTTGGTGTTTGCCAGTCAGCAGGCGCAAACCGCGCTCGCTGGACACCAGGCTTTGCCACAAGCAGCCGACCCCGCCCAGCAAGTCGAACTGATACAACAAAGCCTGGCACCCTTATTGCAAAGTGATGCCAGTGTTTTGGCCGATTACCACGACTGGCGTGAAAAAGTTTTACACGATTACGCCAATCGAAGCTGAACTCAGTAACTGGTGTAGCTGGTTTTGATGGTCGTAAAAAATTCCACGGCCGCGCTCCCCTGTTCGCGCGCGCCGTAGCTCGAGCCCTTGGTGCCACCAAAGGGTACGTGATAATCAACGCCAGCGGTTGGTAAGTTCACCATCACCATGCCTGCGCGAACATGACGTTTGAAATGACTTGCGTATTTTAAAGAAGTCGTGCAAATACCAGCGCACAAACCAAATTCGGTATCGTTGGCAAGTTGCAGAGCGTGCTCGTAATTTTTAGCCGGAATAACGGATGCAACCGGGCCAAAAATTTCTTCACGGGCATGGCGCATTTGCGCATCGCAATCAACAAATAAGGCGGGGGACAGGAAATACCCTTCGGTCGCTTGTTTTACGAGTTCACCGCCAAACGCCAGTTTCGCGCCCTCTTGCTTACCGATCTCGATATAGCTCAAGTCTTGTTCCAATTGCCCCTGATCGACCACAGGACCAATGTCTGTACCTTTTTCCAGCGCATGACCGACTTTTAACTGCGCCAGCTTTGCCACCATTGCGGCTACAAATTGCGGGTAAATTGCCTCTTCGACGATCAGCCGGGACGATGCCGTGCAACGCTGACCGGTTGAATAAAACGCCCCTTGAATGGCGGCATTCACCGCAACGTTTAAATCCGCATCCGCTAACACGACCAAGGGATTTTTACCGCCCATTTCCAATTGCACTTTGGCGCGCCGCGCCGCTGCGCCAGCCAATACGCGCGCACCCGTGCCGGTTGAGCCGGTAAAGCTGATGGCATTCACCCGCGCATCCTGCACCATCGCTTCACCAACTACGCGCCCCGGGCCAGATACCAGATTAAACACGCCAGCCGGCAAACCCGAACGACTGATAATTTCGGCCATGGCCCAGGAACAACCAGGCACCAGTTCGGCTGGTTTTAACAACACGGTATTGCCATAAGCTAAGGCAGGCGCGACTTTCCAGGCAGGGATAGCAATTGGAAAATTCCACGGTGCGATCACTCCCACTACCCCGACTGCTTCACGGGTGATATCCACATCCACACCAGGACGCACCGAAGCCAGTTTGTCACCGCGTATGCGTAAGGCTTCTTGCGCATAAAATTTAAAAATTGCCGCGGCACGTCCGACTTCACCGATTGCTTCAGGTAACGTCTTGCCTTCTTCGCGCGCCAGCAATTCACCTAATTCCTCTTTACGTGCAGCGATTTCGCTACCGATTTTATCTAAGGCATCGGCACGCACTTGCACGTTTGAATCGCGCCAGCTGGTGGCTGCCTCGGCGGCGGCGGCAATTGCCAATTCCACTTCTGCCTGACCAGCACTGGCATATTCAGCGATCACATCGCTGCGATCCGAAGGGCTGCGAGTGACTGTGGCCTGGGCCGTGTTATGCCAACTGCCGTTAATAAATAATGCTTTCATACTCCATCCTCCTTGTTAATCCCTTGCTCCTGGCAAGTGCTCGTGTTGTTATTAGCTAAAGCACACAAGGTGCTGACTTTGGCTGGAAAAATCGGTGCCCGCAAATCAACCGCAGGCCAGTTAAATAAAACCTGACAAGCCGCACCACAAACCCGGCCTTGACATGGCCCCATGCCGACACGCGTCTGCAATTTCGCACTACGCCAGTCAGGGTAGTCACGCAATTCACGCATACTCACGTCTTCACAACGACAAACCAGGGTGTCATCCTGACTCAATTGCGTTAAACGTGCATCTAGCTGAAACACTTCAGCCAAGAGCCGGGCAAATCGCGCATGCTGTTGTCTGGCGCGGATTAAATAATCTGGCAGCATCTGCGCACTGGCAGCCAAACCGGCAATGCGCCCCTGCACCAGGGCTTGTTCGACACCACCTATGCCACAAATTTCTCCAGCTACCCAGATATGCTTTTGACTGCTGGCTTGTTGATGGTCAAAGCGCACGCGTAAGCCACCCGGCCCGCTTTCTAACTCGCATTGCAAGTGACGCGCAACTTCCAGGTTGCCGATTAAACCAAATCCGCAAGCCAGAATATCACAGCTCAGCTGACGTTGTTGCTGACCTTGCTGCAAACTAACACCGTCTACCTGAGCGCTGCCCAATGCCGCGACGACCCGCGCGTCGCTCAGATAGGGAATGTGTCGCAATTGCCAACGCAACTTCACAGCTTGCAGAAATTTCGCCGGCGCGATGAACATCAATTGCAGTAAAAAGCGGGCGAGTTCCAGCCAGTTGCGGTGTTCAGCAATACACAGCAATTGCGCGCCCGCTTGTTGTGCACTCAGTGCCGCAGCGAGCAATAAGGGGCCGGTACCAGCAATCACGACACGCTGCCCCCGCACTGGCATACCGGACTTAATCAAGGCTTGCAAACCGCCCGCGCCCATCACTTTTGGTAAAGTCCAGCCAGGAAAAGGCAGTAATAATTCGCGTGCGCCATTGCAAAGTATCAGCTTGCGCCAACTCACCCGTATCGCCCCCGCCGGGGTTTCAAAGAGCGCCAGCCCCTGCTGTATAAACACCAAACGGGCTTGCCACAGGCACTGCACTCGCGCACGATCTGCTTGCTGCAAACTCTGCCAGAGTGTTAAGGCCCGGCTATCTTGCCAGCGCTTGATACCACCACGCCAGATTTGCCCACCCGGCAAGGGATTTTCATCGGCGAGAATGAGGCGCCCTACCTGAGCATGTGCCGCATGCGCTGCACTCAGCCCAGCAGGCCCCGCCCCCAGGATCAGCAAATCACAATCCAGCTCTTGTAAGTCAGCTACACTCATCTTGCACCGCCCTGGCCAGTCTGGATATTCATACCAGGCTGGCACCAGGTTTGACACGCAAGTTGTTGCGCTTGTTGATTAATCGTGACGCGGCACTCGTGACATACGCCCATGCCGCAGAGTGCAAAGCGGGCTTCGCCGGTGCTCGATTGCCGACATACCGGCACACCGGCCAGCATCAGCGCGGCAGCCACGTTCATGCTCTCAGGCAGAGTATAAGCCTGGCCATTAATGTGTATTGTAAACGGGGTAAATTCGCTATCAGACATAGTCTCAACCCATGGCATGCTTGTCGTCGACAAGTGCGCTACTTTTGAAAAAACGCTCGGGCAAATAATGCTGACTCGCCAGACTTTGCGGCAAATTCAACATCTGTTGCGTTAAGATTTCTGCGGTTGCCAGGGCCGTGGTCACACCCAGACCTTCATGGCCGGCCGCCAGCCAAACCCCGGTTCGGGTCGGATGTGGACCGATAATCGGATGCCCATCAGGCGAAGCTGGGCGCATGCCCGCCCAACAGCGGATAATCCGCATCTCTGCGAGTTGCGGCAACAGCGCCTGAGCCTGACTTAACACCGCACTTAACGCTGGCAAATCAAGCTCCACACTGGTTTGCAAATCTTGCCGGCACGAGCCCACCAGCCATTGCCCGGTTGGCCGTGGCTGCACATTGGTCGCCACCACCAAGGCATCGGCCTTCATACTCGCCTGACCGTAATTCATACTCACGACCTGATGGCGCAGGCTACCCGGGTAGCGATCGGTAATTGCCAAATGACCTTTGCGTGGCCGTATCGGAATATCATCAAGCAAGCTGGGTACTGCTAAACCAGTCGCGACGACGATCTGCGCGGCATGATGGCGCTGACCATATTGATCAACAACTGCCGTTGCATCGATATGTTCAATTGCGCAATGCGGGTGGTAGTGTCCGCCCAATTGCTGCAATTCCTGCACCATTAAAGCGGCTAAGGCAGGTGGATACACCACCATATCATGCTGCACCCGCACCGCCCCGGGCAAACCCCGGCGCAATGCTGGTTCCGCTTGATACAGCGCATCGCCACGCAGTAATTCTGCTTGCCATTGATGATGATTATATGCCTGGGCGCGAGCTTCGGCTGCGGCTAGTTGTGCCTCGTTTTCCGCGACCCAGAGTGTGCCGCAACGGTAGACATCACGAAACTCGGGACGGCGCGCTAAAAAAGCTTGCCACAAGTTGAGCGAGTACAGGCACAGTTCGAGTTCATCCGGACTTTCATCGAGCACCACCAGATGCCCCATGCCAGCAGCGGTCACGGCAGCCCCTGCAGTGCGTGCTTCAAACAAACGAACCTGGCAACCTGCCTGACGTAACTTTAAGGCACAGGCGGCACCCACGATACCGGCGCCGATAACTATCACTTCTGCTGTAGTAGACATAAGAACTCGCCGCGCTGACTAATTGACAGGGAGTGGTAAGCCAGCCATGCGCTTACCACCGTTGCTGATCGCGGCCTTAAATCAGATCGCAGGCAAAACCGGGCGTTGCGCCAGCGCTTTTTGCACCACCATTTCAGCACGTTCGCGGGTAACGCCACTTAAAGGCATACGCGGTGCGCGCACGCGTTCGTTGGAGTTGATCGCCATCGCTTCTACCAACTTGATGTTTTGCACCAGGTAAGTCGAAACATCGAGATCCAGTAAAGGACGGAACCAGCGATAAATCGCCAGCGCTTCTGCATAACGACCAGCCTGAATTAAGCGATAGATAGTCACGGTTTCGCGTGGGAAAGCGACCACTAATCCCGCAACCCACCCCACCGCACCAGCGGTCAGGGCTTCAAAGGCCAGGTTATCCACGCCGGTCAAAACCGCATAACGGTCGCCCAGACGATTAATAATTTCGGTGGTACGACGAATATCGTCAGACGATTCTTTCACCGCCACAAAGCGTTTGTCATCGGCGAGCTCTTCCAGAATCTCGGTGGTGACATCAACCCGGTAAGCGATACGGTTGGAGTAAATCATCACAGGCAAATCCGCCGCTGCTGCAATCGCACGTAAATTGGCGACGGTTTCACGTCGGTCAGTATGATAAATCGTACTAGGCACAACCATCAAACCATCGGCTCCCGCACGGGCACCCGCTTCCGCCAAAGCGCAGGCATCACGCGTTGCCGCTTCAGCAACAGTCAATAATACAGGCTTAGTCCCGGTTACCGCCTTGGTCGCTTTTAATACATCAATTCTTTCGGCATGCGACAACATCGGGCCTTCACCTAGCGAGCCACAGGCGATCAAGCCATCGCAACCTGCTTCCATCAAAAACTGGAAGCACCGTTCCATTTCTTTAAAATCCAGACTATCGTCTGCATTGAATTTTGTCGTTACCGCTGGAAGTACACCATGCCACATAGTTTTTGCCTGACTTTCTCCGGATCTGCCGGTCTGCATTAAGAATTCGCCACACGTCTCTGCGGTCAGAGTGACTGCGCGCCTGTGATGGCAAGTTAGCTCTACGCACATTTTGCCGCAGTGCTGAAGATCGTTACCTGACACAGTTGGAAATGCGCCACAACGACGTAATCAGCATACTTCAGGAAGCACGTAATTACACCTGAGGTTTAATGCCTGCGCAATTAAGCCTATACCTGAGAGTGTAAGACTCGCACCGTCGTGCGTCTTGATGAGTGTGTGCGAGTAAGAGGACGAAATCAGCACATCACGTTTGATAACTGAAAGACAAGCCCCCTACTTTCGTCACTAGCCTTGGTCGGGCATAACAATTAAAGTTGAGTCCAGCTAATTCGCTTTGACAAATGAAAGGACAGACGATGTAATTTCTTAGCTATCGATGGCTAGTGGCGAGCCTGGCATTTATCTTCGCGCAGCTTGGCTACGCGCAGGCCACTGAAACAACGAAAACGGTCGTGTTTGTGTGTCAGCATGGTACGGCCAAAAGCATGGTTGCGGCAGCGCATTTCAATCGCCTGGCACAACAGCAAAATTTGCCGTATCGCGCAATTTCGCGTGGTATTACGCCGGAAGCCAGCTTGCAAGCGGCCACCAAAACTGGTCTGTAACAGGATGGCATAGACACGTCCGCTTTGGGTATAGGGCAAATCACGCCTGAATTGGCTCAACAAGCTGATCGTGTAGTCTTGATCAGCGTCGATCAGGCACCGGCCTATTTGAGTCAGGCTAGTCGCTGGCAAGATATTCCCGCAATCAGTAAAGATTATGTGGCGGCGCGCGATGTGACGCTGGGTCATTTGCAAGACTTGCTCAAGCAATTGAAGTCACAGCCCTGATTAATTAATTGCTTGCAAGACCAGATCCAATTCAAGTTGGGCGTTCGCGATAAGCTCGGTGATGGCGCTATGATCGAGCTCAAAAATCGCAGCCGCTACTGGCAGTGCGCTGGTCTCTTGCCAGACCGATTCATGCAAATAGTCTTGCATCTGATCAGCCAGTATTAATAAGTCGGGTAAGCCAGGCTTGGCTCCGGGCTGACTTTGAAAATCACGGTAATCGGTCACCGCCTGCCGGATTTCCTCAGGCACATCCCAATCTTCTAAAATCGCGCTGCCTATGCTGCTATGCCATTGTTCCAGTAAAGACCAGATCGCGTCCGGATCAGCCAGACTGGCTTGGTAATGATGGGCCCGATTCAAAATATAGAATTTACCAATATCGTGCAATAACCCCGCCAGCATTGCCTTATCAGGACTAATGCGTCTGCTTAAGCGCGCCAGCACTAAGGCACAGGCGGCAACCCGCAAACTGCGCTGCCATAAAGCGTGCATGTGCTCAGCCATCTGCCCGGTGTACTGGTTTTCTGCTAATTGCTTAAGCCCGATAGCCAAGGCCAGATTGCGCAAAGCAGCCATCCCTAACAAGGTGACAGCGCTGCGCAAATCGGCGATTTTGCGACCTTGCGGATTTAAACTGGCAGAATTCGCCAGCGCCAGCACTTTGGCTGATAGCACCGGTTCACTGGCTACCACGCGCGCAACCTGATCGGTCGTGATCGCGGGGTTAGCCAGGGCGCGACGTATCTTCATGGTCGCCCCAAGTGAAGTCGGGAACACCAGCTTTTTGCCGGAAAGCTCGGCAGCGAAGGTTTCCAGTATCTGGTAATCCGTGCTTTTAATCTGGCTCATATCCGCAGCAGGTTTAATTATCGATAGCGGTTAATATCATCTCGCGTAGCGATGGCAACACGTCGGGCGGCAGCGCGATAATCTTCATCGCCCTGCGTCTTCGCATACAAAACCGCGCGCGAGGAATTAATCATCATCCCGGTACCGGCGGCAGTGCGTCCGGCCGCGACTGTCGCCGCGACATCCCCACCCTGAGCACCGACACCCGGCACCAGTAACGGCATATCGCCGACGATTTCACGTACCGCCGCCAATTCTTTAGGAAAGGTTGCACCGACCACCAGCGAACATTGTTGTCGTTGATCCCATTTTTCTGCCACCAGTTTTGCCACATGCTGGTATAAGGGGCGGCCACCAACATCCAAAAATTGCAAATCGGAACCACCCGCATTCGAGGTACGGCAAAGGATAATAACCCCCTTGTCTTGCCATTCCAGATAAGGCGCAACCGAGTCATATCCCATATAGGGGTTAACGGTCACGGCGTCGGCTTGATAGCGCTCATAGGCTTCGCGTGCATATTGTTCGGCGGTGGCACCGATGTCGCCACGTTTAGCATCCAGAATTAAAGGGATATCCGGGTAAGTTTGCTTAATATAACGACACAAGGCGGCTAACTGGGCTTCCGCCCCCAAGGCCGCAAAATAGGCAATTTGTGGCTTGAAACTACAAACCAGATCGGCTGTGCTATCGACGATTTGTTTGCAAAATTCATAAACGCCTTCAGCATCTTGCATGCCCTCAGGTAAGCGTGCTAAATCGGGATCCAGACCGACGCAAAGCAAACTATTATTTTTTGCCCAGGCGGCTTGCAATTGTGTGTAAAAACCCATTTTTCATCCTTAATCTGCGCTACTTGCTGGTAGCAATTCGCAAGTCAGCTAGTTTGACCCACATTATACCTGTGCTTCCCTCGGGCAGCGCCAGCTTTGCCTGTTTCTGCATGCTGTCGCGGCGCGATACGCAAGCATCAGGCAAGCCTAAGCGTTAGAATAGTACAAGTCCCAGCCTCTTTGCTATTGTGATTTACTTATGCAACTGCCTTATTTTACCCACGATGAAATTCGCCTGGCCCTCCCCTTCCCGGAATTAGTTGAGCAGTTAAAACTGGCGTTCCAGCAAGCCATCCAGGCACCGCGACGCCATGCCCATCAAATTCAAACCGCCCCCCTATGCAATTTATTGCTGATGCCAGTCTGGCAAGAGCAAGCGCGTCTGGGCGTCAAATTAGTTACGGTTGCGCCCCAAAATCAGGGCTTGCCTTCGGTTCATGCCATTTTCTTATTGTTTGATGCAGCGACAGGCGCACCGCTGGCCATCATGGATGGTGAAGAATTGACGAAACGCCGCACAGCCGCAGCCTCTGTGCTGGCAGCGAACTATCTGGCGCGAGCCGACGCCAGTCATTTGCTATTGGTCGGCAATGGTGCGTTATCGCCGTATATGGCTGCGGCTTATGCAACTTGCCGTCGCTTACAAAAAATCACGATCTGGGGTCGCAACAGCGAAAAATCTCAGGCCTGTCTGACGCAACTCCGGCAAATGAGCAACTTGCCAGCCAGCCTGGAATTAAAAGTCAGCAGCGATCTAGCCGAGGCCTGTGGCGAAGCCGACATTATCTGTTGCGCCACCACCAGCACCCAGGCTTTGCTGGATGCCCGCTGGATCAAACCAGGTTGCCATCTTGATTTGGTCGGCGGTTTCAAACCCGATATGCGTGAAGCCAGTGACGAATTAATGCAAAATTCTTGTGTGTTTGTCGACACCTTTAGTGGCGCCATGGCGGAGGCAGGCGATATCGTCCAACCCTTGCAGCGCGGCTTATTTGACGAAGCTCATGTACTCGCCGAACTGGCAGATTTATGCAGTGGACGCCATAGCGGTCGCCAGCGTGCCAGCGATATCACCTTGTTTAAGTCGGTCGGCACGGCGATTGAGGATTTGGTGGCGGCCGAGATGATCTGGCAGGCCAGGCCTGCAGCATAAAAACACCCCCACACTAAGCGATGTTCGCTAGTGTGGGGGCTACATAATGTTTACTATTGACGCTTACAGGACTAACGCGACATTGTGCGGACAAGGCGTAAAGCCGAAGACCTTACTGGAGTACGGCAAGGCGAAACTATGAAGTCAGCGTCTTTTTTACGTAAGTCCTGGCTTATGGTTAATGCTTATTGAATGACGGCCTGAACTTTAATTTCAAATTCAGGTTAAGCCCCCCGACTTACGGTAAGCTAGTGACTGACTCCAGTTGGTGCTCGAGTTCCGCCATTTGTGCGCGCCATTGCCGCTGCAATTCCGGTTTTTGATGACGCGGTTTGCGCGCCAAATCCGCTTGCAATAACGCCTCTAACTGACACCATAAATCCAGCGCGGACATAGCATCTTGCTGAGTTTTAGCGTCGCCAATCGCGTTCTCCGGCACGCTTGCTTCCATTTGCTGGTACACGGTTGCGGGTGGTTTAAGCAGCGCGGTTTCAGCGATAGCGGCATAGGCAAGCTCAGCCCTATCCCATTCACGCAAGCCATGCTGACTAAGCACCAGGAAGCGTTGACAACAGAGTCGCAAAAAATCACGATCATGCGACACCAGCATTACCGCTCCCTGATAAGAGCGCAAAGCTTGTGCTAATTCTCGCTTACCCTCCAAGTCAAGATGGTTGGTTGGTTCATCCAGTAATAACACATGATAATCCCCCAACGAAAAAGCTAACAACATCAGGCGCGCCCGTTCACCACCACTCAGACTCGCGACAAGCTGACTATGTCGGACATACTCAAAGCCCGCATTGATCAGGGCATGCCGCCTTTGCGTCTCTGGTACAGCAGCAATCGAATAGATCGCCTCCAGCAAATTCGCCTGCTCAGGCAAGCGCTGCAAACTCTGATCATAGTAAGCCATGCGCAAGGCTGGATGAAAGCGACAGCTTGCTGATTCCTGCTGGCTTTGCCAAGATTGCCAGCACTGTCGCAACAGGCTAGATTTCCCCAAACCATTGGCACCCAATACAGCCAATTTATCCTGGCTGCGCAATTGCAGAAAATCAATCTGATACAAACTCTGCAGGCCCGCTGCTGCAGACACCGCAAAGTCTTCCAATTGCAAAACATAATCTGCATGCAAGCGTTGACCATGAAGTTGCAAACTCCAGGGACTGCCTGCGCTGACAAAACTTTGTTGCTCCTCCAATTTTACGATACGTTTTTGCATGGACTTCGCTTTGCGCACCAAGCCTTCGTTATCGTATTCGCGCCCCCATATCGCTAAACGCTGGCTACTGGCTTGCAAACGCTGGATTTCTTTTTGCTCGTCAGCACGCCGCAGTTGCGCGGCCTGATCAGCTTCATCCAATGCCACCAAAGCCTGCGTTGGATTTAGCTGAAAGTGATACACCGTCTGATCACGCAAAATCCAGCTTTGCTGACACACGTTGTCGAGCAAATTCAAATCATGCGAAACCAATACCAGCGCACCACGCCACTCCCGCAAAAAATTTTCGAGCCAGATTAAGCTGGGCAAATCAAGATGGTTACCCGGCTCATCCAATAGCAAGAGATTCGGCTCGTGCAGCAATGCCAGCGCCAACATCAAACGGGTATGCTGACCACCACTGAGTTGCGTGACCAGATTATCGGCCTGTTCTTGTAAGCTCAGTCGCTCCAGCATGGCATTCACTCGCCATTGCTCGCTTGCACACGCATCAAGCTGGGTCGCTAAAGCCTGAGCCACAGTCATGGCTTGTAAGGAAGCAGGCAAGTGTTGTTGCACCCATTGCAAACGGCAATCATGGGCATAATGAAGCTGGCCCTGACTATCCTTCCCGGATTGCGCTAAAACCCGCAGCAAGCTGGTTTTACCAGAGCCGTTATGGCCGACCAGTGCGATTTTTTCGCCTTGACGCACGCTTAAATTGAGATTTTGAAATAAAACGCGTTGATTGTTTTCCAGACTTAATGCCTGGCTAGATAATAAGGTTGTCATACTCTTGCTCACATGTAGGGACGAGTTGTCCCAGTCAACTGGAGCGCTGACGACAACGGGCAGAGTCAAAGACTCAGATTTGACCGTGAAAATTCAGGTAGAACTGGTTTAGTCTGGCTCTCACCCACTTATCGCAGCGCGACGAAGTGCAGGCAAGAGCTGACCCATATGCCAAACCAGCGAGCTCGTAAAAATAAGCGCGCAGTAAATATCATATTAACCTCCTTTCTTTATCAAAATATCCTCAAATAACTTCAGTTGCGCCCCTAAAAAAATCAGTGGGCGCTACAACTTGATTTTTTAGTTTAGGGCACTTCTAAAAACCACCTAAAAACCGCAAAAAACTGAAAGCTCAGAGTTT
>JAYSEN010000058.1:0-16784 GCA_041913845.1 Undibacterium sp. | reverse complement strand
AAGGTCTGCGTTTCGCGATTCGTGAAGGTGGTCGTACTGTTGGTGCAGGTGTTGTTGCCAAAATCATCGAGTAATAAGTTGTAAAGTGCGGCAGCCTGTTCTGGCTGTCGCTCAAAATCGTGTAGGGGTGTAGCTCAATTGGCAGAGCGTCGGTCTCCAAAACCGAAGGTCGCGGGTTCGATTCCCTCCGCCCCTGCCACCATCAAATGCCAAAATCAAATATAGGCGCCGAAGGTTATCCGTATGTCTAATAATTCCGTTCAAACAGTTAGTACATCCAGCGATAAATATAAAGTTGTGCTGGCTGTTGTTGCTGTCCTGGCCGGGGTGGCGGCTTTTTATTTGTTAGTGGGTAAGGCTGGTTGGATTCGTGGCCTTGCTTTAGCAAGTGGTGTTGTGCTTGGCGCTGTTTTGTTTGCAATCTCTGAAATGGGGCGTGAATTTATCGAGTTTGCGCAAGAGGCTGTAAAAGAAACAAAGAAAGTAGCGTGGCCAACTCGTAAAGAGGCAGGTCAGGTAACGGCAGTTGTATTTGTGTTTGTGCTGATTATGGCAGTTTTCCTCTGGGGCACTGATCAACTGATTTCGTTTTTATTGTATGACGTAATCCTTGGATGGAAAAAATAATGAGTGAAAACATTCAGGAAAACGAACAGGGTGCAGCGCCAGAGGTGTCTGTGCCCAAAAGTGCTAAGCGTTGGTATGCTGTGCACGCCTATTCGGGCATGGAAAAAAGCGTGCAACGTGCTCTGGTAGAGCGCATTGAGCGCGCTGGCATGCAAGAAATGTTTGGTCAGATTCTGGTGCCGACTGAAGAAGTTATTGAATCGCGTAATGGTCGTAAAACGGTGACTGAGCGACGTCTGTTCCCAAGCTATGTGTTTGTGGAAATGGAAATGACTGATGATACCTGGCATTTGGTAAAAAATACCAGCAAAGTCACAGGCTTCATCGGTGGGAAAGCAAATAAACCTTCTCCTATCCCAGCTCGCGAAATCGATAAGATTCTGCAGCAAATGCAAGACGGTGTGGAAAAACCAAGACCGAAAGTCTTGTATGAGGTTGGCGAAGTGGTCCGTATCAAAGAAGGTCCATTCACTGACTTTAACGGCAGCATCGAAGAAGTGAACTACGAAAAATCTAAAATTCGCGTCACCGTGACAATTTTCGGTCGTGCTACTCCAGTCGAACTGGAATTCGCGCAAGTCGAAAAAGTGTAATTTTGGGTTAGTCAGTGCCTGATCTGAGATCGAAACTGACAAATTCCGAGGAGCCTTAGTTGTAAGCAGCAAAAGGCGTTAATACTCATTTATCACAGGAGCCATCATGGCAAAGAAAATCATAGGTTTTATCAAGCTGCAAGTGCCAGCTGGTAAAGCAAATCCTTCCCCTCCTATTGGTCCAGCGCTGGGTCAACGTGGTTTGAATATCATGGAATTCTGTAAAGCATTCAATGCTCAGACTCAAGGTTTCGAGCCAGGTATGCCAATTCCAGTTGTGATCACCGCATTTGCTGACAAGTCGTTCACTTTCGTGATGAAGACGCCTCCAGCAACTTATCTGATCAAGAAAGCCGCTGGTATCACTAAAGGTTCGTCTAAGCCACATACTGACAAAGTTGGTAAGCTGACACGCGCTCAGGCTGAAGAAATCGCCAAAACTAAAGGTAAAGACTTGACCGCAGCAGATCTGGACGCAGCAGTGCGTACCATCGCTGGTTCGGCTCGTTCTATGGGCATCACGGTGGAGGGTCTGTAATGGCTAAGTTAACTAAAAAAGCAAAATTGCTGGCATCGAAAATCGATCGCATGAAAGTGTATTCGTTTGATGACGCAGTAGCGGTAATCAAAGAATGCGCAACTGCAAAATTCAACGAATCGATCGACGTAGCAGTTCAATTAGGCGTAGATCCTAAGAAATCTGACCAAGTTGTGCGTGGCGCTGTTGTGTTGCCAGCTGGTACAGGTAAATCGGTACGTGTAGCGGTATTTGCACAAGGTGCAAAAGCTGAAGAAGCAAAAGCTGCAGGTGCTGACGTGGTTGGTATGGAAGATTTGGCCGAACGCGTTAAAGCTGGCGATATGCCCTTTGACGTTGTTATCGCTTCGCCAGACACCATGCGTATCGTTGGTACTTTGGGTCAGGTTTTAGGTCCACGTGGTTTGATGCCTAATCCTAAAGTTGGTACGGTAACTCCAGACGTAGCAACAGCAGTTAAAAATGCTAAAGCTGGTCAGGTTCAATACCGTACTGACAAAGCCGGTATCATCCACAGCACTATCGGTCGTAAATCGTTCAGCGATGCTGATCTGAAAGCGAACTTGCTGGCCCTGATCGATGCCTTGAACAAAGCTAAACCAGCTTCGTCTAAAGGCGTGTACATGCGCAAAGTGTCGATTTCGTCGACTATGGGCGTAGGTGTACGTGTAGATCACGCTAACATCGCGTAATGAATTAAGTCCTCTGGTTCCGACCAGAGGCGTATCTTTGGGCTGAAACTGGGTTAACTCAGTTTCAGAGTGTCAAAGACCGTTGGGCTTACTCTGCTTTTTAGTGGTTTAAGTTAATTGTCGAGAAATCGATGCCCAGCGCAGATGGTGTACCCGAACAAGTTTTGTAGTCCGCTGTCATACAGCGAAACTCCTAACTTCGGACGCCGTGTTCGAAACGATAGAAGGCATTTTGCTGACTATCATTACTGGAGGTTGACCGTGAGTCTCAATCTGAATGACAAAAAAGCTGTCGTCGCTGAAGTCTCTGCAAAAGTAGCAACTGCGCAGACTATCGTCGTGGCTGAATACCGTGGCATCCAGGTCGGTCATTTGACGCAATTGCGTGCTAGCGCACGTGCTCAAGGCGTTTACATGCGCGTGTTGAAAAACACACTCGCACGTCGCGCTGTTGAGGGTACCGCATTTGAGAGCCTGGCTTCTGAAATGACTGGTCCGTTGATTTATGCAATCTCAGAAGATGCGGTTGCAGCAGCTAAAGTCGTTCACGACTTTGCAAAAACCAACGACAAACTGGTTGTTAAAGCAGGTAACTATGCAGGTAAAGCGCTGGATAAAGCTGGTGTTGTTGCACTGGCAAGTATCCCAAGCCGCGAAGTTCTGTTGGCACAATTGTTGGGCATGATGCAGGCTCCTGTATCTGGCTTTGCACGTGGTCTGGCAGCACTGGCTGCGAAGAAAGAAACCGAAGCCGCTTAATCTGGCTGGTTTTTTCATCAAATACCGAATCTGTGATTTAAAAAATATTAGGAGTTTCAAATGGCAATTACTAAAGACGATATCCTGGAAGCCGTAGGCTCGATGTCCGTTATGGATCTGAACGACTTGGTTAAAGCGTTCGAAGAAAAATTTGGCGTATCTGCAGCTGCTATGGCAGTTGCTGGTCCAGCTGCTGGCGGTGCTGCAGCTGCTGCTGAAGAACAAACTGAATTCAACGTTATTCTGGCCGAAGCTGGTTCGAATAAAGTTGGCGTAATTAAAGCAGTTCGCGAAATCACTGGTCTGGGCTTGAAAGAAGCTAAAGATCTGGTTGATGGCGCACCTAAAGCAGTTAAAGAAGGCATTGCTAAAGCTGACGCTGAAGCTGCTAAGAAAAAACTGGAAGAAGCTGGCGCGAAAGTCGAGCTCAAGTAATTCAGTTTTCAGGCAGAGTAACCTGCCTTACGCCAAAGTCAGGAATCCTCTTGAGAGAGAGGGTTCCTCTTTGGCATCTTTGGCGTCTGAAATTTTGTCAAACAAGCTTTTAAAAATGTAATCTGGTGAGCAAACCAAAAATTGCAGTTTCTAAGCAGGCTTTTCACTAACTTACTGAGGATGTGGAATTGAAGATTTCTGCGCTGTATCACGATCAGTGGCAAAACTTTGCGCTACTGTTACAGAGTCTTGAATTCTCTATCCTTCCTTGTCACTCACGGAGTGTCCATGCACTACTCATTCACTGAGAAGAAGCGTATTCGTAAATCATTTGCGAAACGCGCCAATGTCCATAACGTACCATTCTTGCTGGCGACCCAGATCGAGTCGTATCAGAACTTTTTGCAAGAAAATACAGCGCCAGTAACCCGTAAAAACGAGGGCTTACAATCGGCGTTTACTTCGATTTTTCCTATCGTGTCGCACAATGGTTTCGCACGGCTGGAATTTTTGTCCTACGTTTTAGGTGATCCCGCGTTTGACGTCAAGGAATGCCAATTGCGTGGTCTGACCTTTGCCGCGCCTTTGCGTGCCAAGGTTCGTCTGGTGATTTTAGATAAAGAATCACCAACCAAGCCAGTCATCAAAGAAATGAAAGAGCAAGAAGTCTACATGGGCGAATTGCCTTTGATGACGACCACAGGTTCTTTCGTCATCAATGGTACTGAGCGTGTGATCGTGTCGCAGTTGCACCGTTCACCTGGTGTCTTCTTTGAGCATGATCGTGGTAAGACGCATTCGTCGGGCAAATTATTATTCTCGGCACGTATCATTCCTTACCGTGGCTCATGGTTAGACTTCGAGTTTGATCCTAAGGATATTCTGTATTTCCGTATTGACCGTCGTCGTAAGATGCCTGTCACTATCTTGTTGCGTGCAATTGGCATGAACAATGAAGAAATCCTCGAACAATTCTTCATGTTTGATAGCTTTGCTTTGCATGGCGAAGGCGCAGAAATGCAATTCATTTCTGAACGTTTGCGCGGCGAAGTGGCACGTTTCGATATTTGCGATAAAGCCGGTAAAGTCATCGTCGCTAAAGACAAGCGTATTAATGCTAAGCATGTACGTGAAATCGAAGCTGGCGGCATTACCCATATCTCGGTGCCGGAAGATTATCTGTTAGGCCGTGTCTTGGCGAAAAACATCGTTGACCGCGAAACTGGCGAAGTGATTGCGAATGCTAACGATGAATTGACAGAAGAATTGTTGAGCCGTTTGCGCGACGCTAATATCAAAGAAATCCAGACTTTGTACACCAATGATCTGGATCAGGGTGCGTATATTTCGCAAACTTTGCGTACCGACGACACCGTTGACAAGATGGCGGCACGCGTCGCGATCTACCGCATGATGCGTCCTGGCGAACCACCGACAGAAGATTCGGTCGAAGCTCTGTTCAATGGCTTGTTCTACAGCGAAGATCGTTACGATTTATCGGCCGTGGGCCGCATGAAATTCAATCGCCGTATCGGTCGCGATGAATTGACCGGCGCCATGACTTTGTCAGATGACGACATCCTGGCCGTGATCAAGATTTTGGTTGAACTGCGCAATGGTCGCGGTGAAGTTGACGATATCGATCACTTAGGTAACCGTCGTGTACGTTGCGTTGGTGAATTGGCTGAGAATCAATTCCGTGCTGGTTTAGTGCGTGTAGAACGTGCTGTTAAAGAGCGTTTAGGCCAGGCTGAATCCGATAACCTGATGCCACACGATTTGATCAACTCGAAACCAATTTCGGCTGCAATCCGTGAATTCTTTGGTTCTTCGCAGTTGTCGCAATTTATGGATCAAACCAATCCTCTGTCTGAGATCACGCATAAGCGTCGTATTTCGGCACTGGGCCCTGGTGGTTTGACACGTGAACGCGCTGGCTTTGAAGTCCGCGACGTGCATCCAACTCACTATGGTCGTGTTTGCCCGATTGAAACACCTGAGGGTCCAAACATTGGTCTGATCAACTCGCTGGCTTTGTATGCGCGTTTGAATGAATACGGTTTCCTGGAAACACCTTACCGTAAAGTGATCGATAAGAAGATTACTAACCAGATCGAATACTTGTCGGCGATCGAAGAAGGTCGCTATGTGATCGCTCAGGCGAATGCGACGATTGATGCTGAAGGCACACTGATCGATGAACTGGTTTCCTCGCGTCAAGCTGGTGAAACGATTTTGGTATCGCCAGAACGCGTACAGTACATGGACGTGGCGACAGGTCAGGTGGTTTCGGTAGCGGCTTCGTTGATTCCTTTCCTTGAGCACGATGACGCGAACCGTGCGTTGATGGGTGCCAACATGCAACGTCAGGCTGTACCTTGCTTACGCCCAGAAAAAGCGGTGGTAGGTACTGGTATCGAACGTACTGTGGCAGTTGACTCGGGTACTACGGTACAAGCGCTGCGTGGCGGTAAAGTTGACTACGTTGACGCGGGCCGTATCGTGATTCGTGTGAATGACGAAGAAGCGCAAGCTGGTGAAGTTGGTGTGGATATTTATAACCTCATCAAATACACCCGCTCTAACCAGAACACCAATATCAACCAACGTCCTATCGTTAAAGTTGGTGACATCGTTGCTAAAGGCGACGTATTGGCTGACGGTGCATCGACAGACTTAGGTGAATTGGCGCTGGGCCAGAACATGCTGGTCGCGTTCATGCCTTGGAATGGTTATAACTTCGAAGATTCGATTTTGATTTCGGAAAAAGTGGTCGCTGATGATCGCTATACCTCGATTCATATCGAAGAATTATCGGTAGTTGCTCGTGACACTAAACTCGGTGCTGAAGAAATCACCCGCGATATTTCTAACCTGGCAGAAAACCAGTTAGCGCGTCTGGATGAATCCGGTATCGTTTATATTGGTGCGGAAGTTTCTGCTGGCGACACCCTGGTTGGTAAAGTGACGCCAAAAGGTGAAACTCAGCTGACTCCAGAAGAAAAACTCTTACGTGCGATTTTCGGTGAAAAAGCCTCGGACGTTAAAGATACTTCCTTGCGTGTGCCTTCAGGCATGGTTGGTACCGTTATCGACGTGCAAGTGTTTACTCGCGAAGGTATCCAACGCGACAAACGTGCGCAACAAATTATCGATGACGAATTGAAGCGCTATCGCCTCGATTTGAACGATCAGTTGCGTATTGTTGAACGCGATGCGTTTGAGCGTTTAGAGCGTATGTTAGATGGCAAGATCGCTGATGGCGGTCCGGCTAAACTGGCAAAAGGCACTAAGATCACTAAGGACTACTTAGCCAGTATCGATAAATATCACTGGTTCGATATTCGTTTAGCTTCGGATGAAGCGGCGAATGCGCTGGTTGCGATTAAAGATTCTATCGCTGAAAAACGTCACCAGTTTGATCTGGCGTTTGAAGAAAAACGTACCAAGCTGACGCAAGGCGATGAATTGCCACCAGGCGTACAGAAAATGGTTAAGGTTTACCTGGCTGTTAAGCGTCGCTTGCAACCGGGTGACAAGATGGCGGGTCGTCACGGTAATAAGGGTGTGGTTTCACGCATCGTTCCTATCGAAGACATGCCTTACATGGCCGACGGTACACCAGCTGACATCGTCTTGAACCCATTGGGTGTTCCTTCACGGATGAACGTGGGTCAGGTTCTCGAAGTTCACTTAGGCTGGGCGGCTAAAGGCTTGGGCTTACGTATCGGTGAAATGCTGAAAGCGAAAGCACAAGTTGAAGAATTACGTAATTTCTTGAAGAAGATTTACAACGAATCGGGCAAACAAGAAGATCTGGATAGCCTGAGTGATGATGAAATTCTGCAATTGACAGAAAACCTGAAACACGGTGTGCCATTCGCAACCCCAGTGTTTGACGGTGCGCATGAGTCTGAAATCCGTCGCATGCTGGATCTGGCTTACCCAGACGAGATCGCTAAACAATTGGGTATGACGCCATCGAAAAATCAGGTTACTCTGTACGATGGTCGCACCGGTGAAGCCTTCGAACGTAAAGTCACTGTCGGTTATATGCACGTACTGAAACTGCATCACTTGGTTGACGATAAGATGCATGCCCGTTCGACCGGTCCTTACTCGCTGGTAACTCAGCAACCACTGGGCGGTAAAGCTCAGTTCGGTGGTCAGCGTTTTGGTGAGATGGAGGTTTGGGCGCTCGAAGCTTACGGTGCATCGTATGTCTTGCAAGAGATGTTGACTGTGAAGTCAGATGACGTGAATGGCCGTACCAAGGTTTATGAAAACCTGGTCAAAGGTGATCACGTGATCGATGCAGGTATGCCTGAGTCCTTCAACGTGTTGGTCAAAGAGATACGCTCGCTTGGTATCGATATTGACCTCGAACGCGAGTAATAAATAAACGCCCTGATACAGCGCTGCCTGTATCAGGGTTCAGCTTTTCCGGCAGTTGTATTACTCCCGGTATTGCTCGGAACCAGCGTGCTGGCTCTCCCGACAATGCGAACAGGGTTAGCAGTAATATGACTACGAATACCGCAGCAATCTGCCACCAGGCGTGATAGCGCTTTAATGGAGTGAACCACATGAAAGCCCTGCTCGATCTATTCAAGCAAGTCCAACCAAACGAACAATTTGATGCCATCAAGATTGGCCTGGCATCGCCGGAGAAAATCCGTTCCTGGTCGTATGGCGAAGTAAAAAAGCCAGAGACCATCAACTACCGTACCTTTAAACCTGAGCGCGACGGTTTGTTTTGCGCCAAAATTTTTGGTCCGATCAAAGATTACGAATGCTTGTGCGGTAAGTATAAGCGTCTGAAACACCGCGGTGTGATTTGCGAAAAATGCGGCGTTGAAGTAACGCTGGCTAAAGTTCGTCGTGAGCGTATGGGCCACATCGAACTGGCTTCGCCTACCGCACACATCTGGTTCTTGAAATCCTTGCCATCCCGTTTGGGTATGGTGTTGGATATGACTTTACGTGATATCGAACGCGTATTGTATTTCGAAGCATACGTAGTCACCGAACCTGGCATGACGCCACTGAAAAAGTGCCAGATCATGTCGGAAGACGATTACGCTGCCAAATACGAAGAATACGGCGATGAATTCACTGCGTTTATGGGTGCTGAAGGTATCCGTGAATTGCTGCGTTCTATCGATATCGATCGTGAAGTCGAAGCCTTGCGTGCAGAACTCAAAGAATCGAAATCTGAAGCCAAGATCAAGAAATACGCCAAACGTTTGAAAGTATTGGAAGCCTTCCAGCGCTCAGGTATCAAGCCTGAGTGGATGATCATGGAAGTGTTGCCAGTGCTGCCACCAGAATTACGTCCATTAGTACCTTTGGATGGTGGCCGTTTTGCGACCTCTGACTTGAACGACTTATATCGTCGCGTGATTAACCGTAATAACCGTTTGAAGCGCCTGATGGAATTGCGCGCTCCGGAAATTATCACACGCAATGAAAAACGGATGTTGCAAGAAGCGGTTGACTCCTTACTCGATAACGGCCGTCGCGGTAAAGCAATGACTGGCGCCAACAAGCGTCCATTGAAATCGCTGGCTGAAATGATCAAAGGTAAGGGCGGTCGTTTCCGTCAAAACTTGTTGGGTAAACGTGTTGACTACTCAGGTCGTTCGGTTATCGTGGTGGGTCCACAGTTAAAACTGCATCAATGCGGTTTGCCTAAACTGATGGCCCTGGAACTGTTCAAACCTTTCATTTTCAATAAACTGGAATTGATGGGCTTGGCGACCACCATTAAAGCAGCGAAGAAACTGGTTGAGCAACAAGAGCCTGTAGTTTGGGATATTCTCGAAGAAGTTATCCGCGAACATCCAGTTATGCTGAACCGTGCGCCTACGCTGCACCGTTTGGGTATTCAAGCGTTTGAACCAGTGCTGATCGAAGGTAAAGCGATCCAGTTGCACCCATTAGTCTGCGCGGCATTCAATGCGGACTTTGACGGTGACCAGATGGCGGTCCACGTTCCTCTGTCGGTGGAAGCACAGATGGAAGCACGCACTTTGATGCTGGCTTCGAACAATATTCTGTTCCCATCCAACGGTGAACCTTCTATCGTTCCTTCGCAAGATATCGTGTTGGGTCTGTATTATGCAACCCGCGAAAAAATCAATGGCAAGGGCGAAGGCATGTTATTCCCTGACGTATCGGAAGCGATCCGTGCCTGGGATAACAAAGAAGTTGAATTAACGACCCGTATTACCGTTCGTATCACCGAGTTCCCTAAAGATCCGGTGACTGGCGAATTCGTCAAAACCATCAAGCGTTACGAAACCACGGTAGGTCGTGCGATCTTGTCGGAAATTCTGCCTAAAGGCTTGCCGTTCAGCGTGCTGAATCGCGCCTTGAAAAAGAAAGAAATTTCGCGTCTGATCGATACCTCGTTCCGTAAGTGCGGCTTGCGTGCAACCGTGGTATTTGCTGACCAATTGATGCAATCCGGTTTCCGTTTGGCGACACGTGCTGGTATCTCGATCTGTATCGACGATATGTTAGTACCACCGCAAAAAGTGACGCTGGTAGCGAATGCTGAACACGAAGTTAAGCAAATCGAACAACAGTATGCATCGGGTCTGGTGACTGCAGGTGAACGCTACAATAAAGTGGTGGATATCTGGGGTAAAACCGGTGACGAAGTTGGTAAGGCGATGATGGAACAGCTGAAAGTTGAACCTGTCGTCAAACGCGATGGCACAGAATCGACTCAGGAATCGTTCAACTCGATTTACATGATGGCCGACTCCGGTGCGCGTGGTTCTGCGGCACAGATTCGTCAGTTAGCTGGTATGCGTGGTCTGATGGCGAAACCAGACGGTTCGATTATCGAAACCCCGATTACTGCGAACTTCCGCGAAGGTCTGAACGTTTTGCAGTACTTTATTTCGACGCACGGTGCGCGTAAAGGTCTGGCTGATACCGCGTTGAAAACCGCGAACTCGGGTTACCTGACACGTCGTCTGGTTGACGTTACCCAGGATCTGGTGGTGACTGAAGACGATTGCGGCACCAGCAATGGCGCAGCAATGAAAGCGATTGTTGAAGGCGGTGAAGTTAACGTGCCGTTGCGCGACCTGATCTTGGGGCGTGTGGCTGCGATCGATATCGTTAATCCTGAAACTCAGGAAACGTTATACGAAGCAGGTACTTTGCTCGATGAAATCGCCGTTGAAAACATCGAAACCCTGGGTATCGATGAAGTCAAAGTGCGTACCCCATTAACTTGCGACACCCGTTATGGTTTGTGCGCCAAGTGCTATGGCCGTGATCTCGGTCGTGGTACTTTGGTTAATGCCGGTGAAGCAGTGGGTGTTATCGCGGCGCAGTCGATTGGTGAACCTGGTACTCAGTTGACGATGCGTACCTTCCACATTGGTGGTGCGGCTTCGCGTGCAGCGATTGCTTCGTCGGTGGAAGCGAAATCGAATGGTACCGTGCGTTTCACTGCGACTATGCGTTATGTGACTAACGGTAAAGGCGACCAGATCGTGATTTCGCGTTCGGGTGAAGTGCTGATTACCGATGATCATGGCCGTGAGCGTGAACGTCATAAAGTACCTTACGGTGCGACACTGATCGTGAAAGATGGCATGGTGATCAAGGCCGGTACGCCACTGGCGACCTGGGATCCTTTGACCCGTCCTATCATTACCGAGTACACCGGTACGGTTAAGTTTGAAAACGTCGAAGAAGGCGTTACCGTTGCCAAACAGGTCGATGAAGTGACTGGTTTGTCGACTCTGGTGGCGATCGATCCTAAGCGTCGTGGTGCGGCCGGTAAATCGGTACGTCCTCAGGTTAAACTGTTGAACGACCGTGGCGAAGAAGTCAAAATCGCCGGTACTGAACATGCGGTGACGATCGGCTTCCAGGTTGGTGCGCTGATTACCGTGAAAGACGGTCAGCAAGTAACCGTCGGTGAAGTGTTGGCGCGTATTCCTACCGAATCGCAAAAAACCCGTGATATTACCGGTGGTTTGCCACGTGTTGCTGAGTTGTTTGAAGCACGTTCACCAAAAGACGCAGGTATGCTGGCTGAAGTGACTGGTACCGTGGCGTTTGGTAAAGAAACCAAAGGTAAGCAACGTCTGGAAATCACAGACATGGATGGTCAGAAACACGAGTTCCTGATTGCCAAAGACAAACAAGTTCTGGTGCATGACGGTCAGGTCGTGAACAAAGGTGAGATGATTGTTGACGGCCCAGCCGATCCGCAAGATATCTTGCGCTTGTTGGGTATCGAAGCTCTGGCACGTTACATCGTTGATGAAGTTCAGGACGTTTACCGTTTGCAAGGCGTTAAGATCAATGACAAGCACATTGAAGTGATCGTGCGTCAGATGTTGCGTCGGGTTCAGGTGGTCAATCCAGGTGATACTAACTACATCACTGGTGAGCAAGTTGAACGTTCTGAATTGCTGGATGAAAATGATCGCGTCAATGCGATCAACGGCATCCCGGCAACTTACGAAAACGTCTTGTTGGGTATTACCAAAGCCTCGTTGTCGACCGATTCGTTTATCTCGGCAGCGTCGTTCCAGGAAACCACTCGCGTTCTGACCGAAGCTGCGATCATGGGCAAAAAAGACGGTTTGCGTGGCTTGAAAGAAAACGTCATCGTTGGTCGTCTGATACCTGCAGGTACAGGTTTGGCCTTCCATCGTGCACGTAAATTGAAAGAGAGCTGGGAAGCTGACGAACGTCAAGCCTTGCTCGAATCTGAGCGTGCCAATATGGCGGCGAATGCAGCAGTCGATATTATCTCGACCGATTTGGAAAACAACGCCTAATTCAACAGGCTGGTTTAGCCAGCCTGTGGTGTTTTCTAAATTCGCTGTAATAGCGCAGGTAACTAGCAAAGCGGCACCCAGGTGGTGTCGCTTTTGCTTTCTGCTTCAGATAGAACTAACCCAGATATGCAAGACAAGTTAAATTCAAGCGCTAAGCTAAATGCGGCGCAAATACATGCGCAATTAGATCAGTTTGGTGCAGCCATGACTGTGCGTGTACTTGAAAGTACTGCTTCGACCAACACTGATTTATTGCAAAATCTGGCTCAGTTTAACGCGCCGCAATGTCTGATCGCGCTGGAGCAAACTGCAGGACGTGGACGTGCAGGGCGTAACTGGCTGAGCATGGGCAGTGATGTACTGACCTTTTCTCTGGCCTGGCCCTGGCACGAAAATTACGCACCGATTACAGGTCTGCCTTTGGCAATTGGTGTGGCACTGGCTGAATGCCTGAATATGCTGGGTTTGAAGGTGCAATTGAAATGGCCGAATGATGTTTTACGCGATGGTAAAAAGCTCGCTGGCATCTTGCTTGAAACTGGCAAAGTTCGTCAGGGTGAATTGCCGGGCGATTGGTTGGTGATAGGCATAGGTATGAATCTGCGTTTGACTCAGGAATTCGAGCAGCAGATCGACCGCGAAGTTGCGGAAGCTCCGTGGTTGGCGCAAATGCCGCGTGATCAGCTCTACGCCCAGTTATTAAATTATTTGGCACGCGCCTGTTTCGAATTTTCGCAACAAAGTTTGGCTGCATTTCAAGATCGCTGGCAAGCATTGCACGCCTATCAAAATCAAAATGTGCAGTTGCTGGATCAGGGGCAGGTGCGTTGGCGCGGCCGCGCCACTGGTATAGATAGTCAGGGTGCATTATTACTGGACACCGTTGAGGGAACGAAGACCGTGTACGCTGGTGATATTTCTTTACGTTTGAGTGAGCATTAAGATGCGTTTGTTAATAGACATAGGTAATACCCGCATGAAATGGGTAGTGGCAACCACATCCGACGATTTAGCGACGCAAGTACAGATACTGGCGCATCAGGATGCTGGCCTGTTGGGGCAACGTGTACAACAAGCGCTGGCTGGGCAAGTGCTGGAACAGGTATACATCTGTTGTGTGGCACAGCATGATTTAGCCCGGCAAGTCGAACAGCAAATCGCGCAGTATTTCCCCGCGATTGCCGTGCGCTATTTTCATGCTCAGGCTGAAATGGCGGGCTTACGCAATGGCTATTTGCAACCGCAACAGCTTGGGGCGGATCGTTTTGCTTCGGCGATCGCAGTGCGCGCGCGCTTTCCCAATCAAGCGGCCTTAGTCGTGACCGCCGGAACCGCCACGACTATCGATGTGATCAGTGCAGATGGGGTGTTTAGTGGTGGTATGATTATTCCCGGTTTAAAAATGATGGCCATGTCGCTGGCCCGCAATACCGCTCAATTACCTGCAATTTTAGATAGCCTGGAATTGCAGCAGCCATTTGCCCGCGCTACTGATCAGGCAATCTTAAGCGGTTGCATACATGCGCAATGGGGCGCAATCACCAGCGCGGCGCAACGCTGGCAGGCACAGCATCAGGAACCCGTACAATTGATATTGTCTGGTGGCGCTGCACCTTATTTGCAGCCCTATCAAAATTTACTGGCAGCTGGTTTAAATTGGCAATATTTGCCGAATTTAGTTTTGACGGGTTTATTTCACGTGGCACAATCCGAGCACTGACAAGGTGGGGACAGAGAGCATGGTGCGATTTTTGTTTTGGAGTTTGTTGTTACTCAATGGTGGTTTGCTGGCCTATAACCTGGGCTGGTTAGGCAAGTTCAGCCTGGATACGCACGAGCCTGAGCGTTTGAAAAAGCAACACCATACCGAACAAATCAGTTTGCTGAGCGCGACCGCCGTGCAAGAGTTGCTGGCTGCGGAACAAGCGCAAGAACAAGTCGACGAGGCAGCGAATACAACGACGGCGACAACCGAACCCAAGCCTGACCCCGTGGTTAAAGCGCCACTTAGCGCACCTTCGACTGCCTGCCTGGAATTAGGCAGCTTTGTCATCGCAGACGGCCCTAAAGTCGAAGATAAACTGCGTAGCCTGAATTTCGCACAAAGACAGCAGCGTCAGACTGTCGTTGAAGCTGCCTCTCACATGGTGTACATCCCGCCACAAGGCAGTAAAGAAAATGCCGATAAAAAAGCGGCAGAATTACGGCGTCGTGGGATAGAAGATTTTTTCATCGTGCAAGATAATTCACCGATGCGTTGGGCGATTTCGCTGGGGGTATTTAAAACTGAAGAAGCGGCAAAAAGCCATCTGGCGAATTTGAATGCGCAGGGCGTGCGTACTGCACGCATAGGCCCGCGTAGTGTCACGGCGAGCAAATATACCTATCAATTTAAAAATGTCAGTCCAGCAGAAAAACAAAAACTGGAACAACTACGCGGCCAGTTAGCGGGGGCTGATTTACACGAATGCCGCCGTTAATGTGCGCTTAAGGACGCCGATGTTTACCGCCGACATCATTTACATCAGCATCAAAACAAATTCGATACACGCGAAGAATCTGCGCACTCAGCAAATGGCCAGCAGCGAGGCCGCCATAAGTAGCCGGCGTTTGTTAGTGGGAAATTTTACCGAGGCTGAAAGCACGCTCAAAAAACTGTTGCAAGCGATAAGTACGCGGCGCTGGTTGCGTGTCGCGCCTACCATAGTGATACAAGCACTGGAAATGACTGAAGAGGGTTTATCGCAAATTGAAGAACGTATTTTTCGTGAATTAGCGCTTGCTGCAGGCGCTGCAAAGGCCATCGTGCACGTTGGTGAGCAATTAAGCGATGAGGCGGCCTTGGCCTTAAGTAAAACACGCTGAGTGCAACGCAGATTGACGATGTTCCTAATCCAGGGTTTGCTGCACAAGCCTTGAAAATGCAAGCTTGATGTAAGCCTGTCGTCTTAAGCTATGACAGTTGAATTGTGAATTTTACGCTTAAGAAAACAGGAGACTCGTATGTGGAAAGTTTTGGCAGGTTTTATCATTTTTGCTGCCTTAGCCATTTTTGTGATTATGAAGGGCGGCGATAAAGTGGATATGCAAGGCGAAGCGGGCATGCATCAATCCAGCGACAGTCATGCCAGTGCCTCAGCTCCGGCCCCCGCTCCCGCCGCTGCCAGCGCCCCAGTGGCAGCCAGTGCGCCTGAAGTTGCGCCTGGCACTGCGCCCGCTTCGGCAGCAGAGGCAGCTGCCAGTAAGTAAGCATCACTCCCCTAAGACCCGCCTGATGGCGGGTTTTTTTGTTTGTGGCGTGCTGCAAAAACAGGGAGAGTGATTGCCAGTTGCGAACCATATGTTTTATGCTACAAACTTGTCGCGGCATAGAGGGGCTGCGGTTCATCGCAGAGTAAAGGCCAGATGTGCGCAAACAACGTAAGCAACGTGTCAATGACAAACAAAAAATGCTGCCAGTCACGCAGCGCTTTATCGCCTGGCTTAGTCGCCCCTTATTGCTGTTGGGGCTGAGCGCTACCATCCCGGCATTTTATTTTCTGTTAGCTGGCGAAAGCCCATTTTGGCAACAACTCGGGCAACTCAGCTATATCACTTCGGCTATCCTGATCGCACTGGACTTGCTCTGGCAATGGCGCAAACATCGGTATAGCCACACTCAACGTGGTAAATTGCAACTCGATCTGGCAATCATTGTTGGCTGCTTACTGTGTGCTGCGCCGAATTGGCAAAACTGGGCGTATTACGAATGGATAGTCAGGCTGGCGCTGAGTGCCATGGTGGTATTGCGTCTGGCGATGTTGGTGTTGCAACACATGCGTCCCAGTCATCTGGTACAAATCATGGCGATGTCGCTCTTGATGTTAAGCCTGGCGGGGGCTGGTTTTTACTGGCTGGAGCCGAATATACACAGTTACTCTGATGGCGTCTGGCTGGCATTTACCACCATTGCGACGGTAGGTTATGGCGATTTGGTGCCGACCACGGCAGCATCAAAAGTGTTCGCGGTATTTATCGTGTTGCTCGGCTATGCCATGTTTTCTCTGATTACCGCAAATATTGCCGCCTTATTCGTGGAAGAAGAGGAGGAGCACTTAGAACAGGAATTGCACGCCGATATCCGAGCGCTGAGTCGTGAAATTCATGCCTTACGCATGGAAATGCGTGAACGTGATCAAACCATCGCTGCCTTAACACAACGGGTACAACAGCAAAGCGAGCAGCAAACCCCGGTGCAGGATTCGTGGGAGCCTTGAGCAAATTTGCTCGAAGGGCACTTCTAAAAACCACCTAAAAACCGCAAAAAACTGAAAGCTCAGAGTTT
>JAYSEN010000057.1:0-16794 GCA_041913845.1 Undibacterium sp. | reverse complement strand
TCGTCAGGTTTATTTCTATGACTATTAGAGGCGGAGGTTTTTAGAAGTTCCCTTTAACACAGTCACAGGAATTTCTTAAGTTTGGCCCAGGCGAGCACCTTAGCGCCAGACTTCAGCGCGCAAACCAGCTTACTGACCTGTCGCACCAGGAATTTAGTAAGTGTCTTTTGCTTAAATCTCCCGGCATACACACAGATACAAATCACCCAGCCAAAAAGCCGGTAAGCGTAATAAGCTCATCTTAATTTGCTGAGACTTACTACGACTGGCAATTAATCCGAATTCAAGACAAATTCAATGCGAATTTATTGTGACTAAGCCCCCCTCATTTTCTGGAATTTATGAGCACCGATTACCCTGTAAAAATCAGCCAGCCGCCGAGCCCAAGCCTGATTGAGGCGCATATCCCGGGAGCGTATTTTTACGATGCCTGGCAAGTTCGTGCGGCCCATCCTGAACTCAATTTGATACAACAATTCGAGCGCGCATTTTCGCGCACGCCAAAGTGGATAGATTACTGCATGCGTTTGCGTAATCGGCTTGTCAGCCAGTTTGGACTCAAAGATTTAGGAACATTTCAGGCCAGCAGTAAGCGGCAAAACCTGGTACAGCCATTACAAGTCGGGCAAGCCTTGGGCATTTTCAAGTTTATCGCCGAAACCGACAATGAGTTACTGGTTGGCGACGATGACAAGCATTTAAACGTCATGCTTTCGCTGCATCGCGATCCTGCTGATCTGCTTACCTTAAGTACCGTCGTGCATGTTAAAAATCACTGGGGAAAGTTATACATGTTGCCGGTCACCCCCATGCATAAACTGATCGCACCAGCCACCTTAAAAATCCTTGGTAAGTTTGAATAAACCTTGCCCGCAGAGCGAGACGCACAGGCGTGATCGCAGATTCCTTTATACTAGCGTGTTTAAACCGTCGACTTGCATCACACTATGTCAGCCTGGATAGCACTCGCTCTGGCGATACTCGCAGAAATTATCGCTACATCCGCCATGCCTGCCAGTGCAGGCTTTAGCAAACTCTGGCCCAGCCTGATTGTTATCGTCGGCTACGCGCTGGCGTTTTATTTTTTGAGCCTGGCAATCAAAAGTATTCCGCTAGGCATTGCTTATGCGATCTGGTCAGGCGTGGGCATTACGTTGATCACCTTGATAGCCTTGCTGTTGTACCGACAAAAACCTGACCTGCCCGCCTTAATCGGTATGGGTTTGATTATCAGCGGCGTCCTGGTTATCCACCTGTTTTCTAAATCCACCCATTAACGTTTGCCCGCATTCACAGTTGCCAGCCTGCTTAGGCTTGGGACTGCAAGCCGCGCTAGATCACATTATCTTCAAGGAAGGCTTGCCGAGTGACGATACGCTGTGGCGACAGGGGCGTCAAATCCAGGCTTTGAAATGCCCCCTGCGTTAAAAATTCAGCACTGGCTCGCCCAACAGCTGGTGCATGCTGCAAGCCGTGGCCGCTAAAGCCACAGGCCAGCCACAAGTTAGCCCATTCCGGATGCAGGCCGACTATGCCATTCTGATCCAGCGTGTTCATTTCGTAATAGCCTGCCCAAGCCCGCTGCATGCGCAACGCTGCCATCGCCGGGATGCGCTGCGCCAGAATTTCCCATACGCTTTGCCATTGCTGATAATCAGGCTGGAGTTCCAAGTCATCCTTATCCTCTATTGGCGGCAACCCGCACAACCAGTACTGACCTTCTGGCCGGCACCAAAGACCACTGGGATCAATCAAGAGTGGGCATCCGGGAGTTTGTGCCGGACTGGAAACAACAAAGACTGTACGCCGCTTTGCAGCCACAGGCAATCGCAAGCCACTCGCGTCGCCTATCTTGGCAGACCAGGCACCTGCGGCATTGACAAAAAGGTCAGCTGGCAGGATCTGCCCATCAGTAAGCTCGACACCGTGCACACGCCCAGCACCATGAGACCAGGCCTTAACGTCAGCCGGCAAATACCGTACGCCCAGGCTACGTGCTTTGGCGCGAAACGCCATCAACAAGGCATAGCCATCAAACCAGCCTTCGCCGGCCAAGCCCAGACTGCCCAAGGCAATATCCTGAGTAGCTAACCAGGGATAACGCTGCGCCAATTGCGTGGTATTTAACAAACTAACTTGCGCTCCCGCGGCAGTTTGTAGCGCATGCTTAGCGCGCAAACTAGCCGCCCCCTGACTATCAGCCAGATACAGATAGGCGCTTTGATGTAATTGCAAATCCAGCGTTTGCCCAGGTACACTCAGGTGCTGTCGCGCCTCTTGCAGGAATTGCCAGCCAAACGCTGACATATGAATATTTAAAGTTTGACTAAATTGCTGACGAATTGAACTGGCCGATAAAGCGGATGAGGCGGAGGCGTAACTGGGATCGCGTTCGATCACACAAATATCGAGAGCCTGCGTGTTTTGTCTGGCCAGAAAATAGGCAATCGCACTGCCCATGACACCACCGCCAACTATGATAACTTTTTTCATCGTTTTCCTCCTCTTTCCCCGATTTACTTGCCTGACTTAGATAGCGCAACATCTGCCTCGCGTGTGTACCGTTCAGCCATTAAGGTAGCCAAATGATTACCCTTAGCGCGGCCTAGCTTTTGCAATATGAGACTCGACTTTGATCTGGCTCGTATAAACGGTATAAACATTAAATGCGAGGGAAAAACTGAAGGCTTCCTCGCCTGCCTGGCAAAGGCTTTCTGTTAAACTGCAAGTCTAAATTGGTACGACAAGCTGATGATATCTGCCCGCCACTTATTTCGCGCGGAAACATGACAGTCACAGTTTTCTCACATCACTCGTTTTCCCGCAACCTCGTTATGCCGGGTGAAAACGATAGCGAACAGGATTAATAATGCAAGTTTCCCAAACGCTCAATACTGAGCTGTCACAATTGAATAGTTTGAGTGAATTATTTAGCTGGCGCGTCAAACGCAGTCCAGCAATTGAAGCTTATCGTCAGTTTGATGAAGCGAATGCGCAATGGCGTAGTTACTCCTGGCAAGAAATTCAGCAAACCGTTGACGTTTACCAGCGCGCCATGCTGGGTACGGGCTTGCAAGCGGGTGATCGCATTGCGATCTTATTACCCAACGGCGTTACAACCGTATGCGTCGATCAGGCCAGCCTGGCTATAGCCAGCGTACCTGTGCCCATGCATGCGCTCGACAATCCCGAGAGTATCGCCTTTATTATGGCAGACAGTGGCGCGCGCTTGATTGTGGCTGAAACGCTAAGCCAATGGCTGGCCATACAAGGTGCTGGCTATGACTTACCTGAACTGATGCAAGTTGTCGTGCTTCGCATTGATGCGGAACTGGCGCTTTCTAAATACCCAGTCATCAGTCTCGAGCAATGGCGCGCGCAAGCGCCCGATATTGAGCTTAGCCGTATTCGCCAGGCTGCTGCCAGCGATCTTGCTGCCTTGGTTTACACTTCAGGCACCACTGGCAAACCCAAGGGTGTGATGCTGAGTCATGAAAATGTCTTGGCGAATGTAAAAGCCGTGGTGGCTAGGGTTACGCCGCTGGAATCGGATGTATTTCTCTCGTTCTTACCTTTGTCACATACGTTTGAGCGCACAGCCGGCTATTACACGCCCATAGCGGGGGGCTCGGCCGTAGTATTCGCGCGCTCGATCAAACAATTAGCCGAAGACATGGCTCATGTTGCCCCGACTATCCTGGTGTCGGTGCCACGCATTTATGAACGTGTATTAAGTAAAATCGAAACCGATCTGGCAGCCTCCCCCTTAAAAACCTGGCTATTCAAGCAGGCTGTTGAAACCGGCTGGCGTCGCTATCGCCGGCAATGTGGCACTACCCTGCCTGGCGATTTTTCAGCCGCGATCGATGCCTTAAGCTGGCCGCTTTTCAATCAACTTATCGCTGCCAAATTACAGCGCCAATTTGGCGGTCGCTTGCGCCTTGCAGTCAGCGGCGGTGCCGCCTTATCAAATCACGTAGCGCAAACTTTTCTGGGGCTGGGCATTCCGGTTGCGCAGGGTTACGGCATGACTGAGACCTCTCCCGTTATCGCCGCTAACATTCCCCTCAACGATGACCCCGGCAGCGTCGGCGCTCCATTAAATGGTGTAAAAGTACGCATAGGTGAAAATCAGGAATTGCAAGTTCAAGGACCGAGCATTATGCAAGGTTATTGGAAGCGTCCTGAAGACACTGAAAAAACCTTCATTGATGGCTGGTTGAAAACAGGTGACCAGGCCCGCATAGAAAGCGATGGCCGAATCCGCATCTTAGGGCGGGTTAAAGAAATTATCGTAACCTCGACAGGCGAAAAAATCGCCCCGGTTGACCTCGAACAAGCCATACTCAGCGACAGCAATTTTGAGCAAGCCTTTGTCTTTGGGGATAACCGTCCGTTTATTTCTTGCGCCGTGGTCTTAAGTAAAACGTATTGGCTGAAACTGGCTCCGCAACTCAGCTTGCCAGCCGATCAGGCTAGCAGCCTGAACCATGAAAAAGTACGGAAATTGATACTGACACGCTTACGTGAGCTGACCACCAGTTTTCCCTACTACGCGCAACCTCGCGGCGTGATTATCAGCCTGGAAGCCTGGACCGTGGAAAACACCCTGATGACACCAACCTTAAAACTCAAACGTAACAATTTAAATGCTCACTTTGCGACGCAGATCGACGCCTTATACCAAAGTAAAAGTCTTTAATCCGCTGGCACCAGGCATAAAAAAACGCAGCTGATGCTGCGTTTTTTTATTGCGAAGACTTACTTGGTTTTCACCAGGCCGCCTAACAAAGCCGCACGCTTAACTGGTTTTGTGGTGGCTGATTTTGAGGCAGAACTGAGTGCATCCGTGCCAGTCGCTTTCACTGGAACTGCGCTGCTGGCTGGCACATAGGGTTGGAAGAACCAGGGATCAATTTTCTCTTTGGGATTGGATGCATAAACCTGACGTCCCTTCGTTTCGGGACGAACATGATGCGACATAGGGACAAAGCCTGCCAGCTGCAATACCACTAATTTTTGTTTCGTGAGTTTCTCTATATCTGCAAGCAAACGCTCATCTTCAGGGCAGCACAAAGAAATCGCATCCCCCTTGGCACCAGCGCGACCAGTACGGCCTATACGATGCACATAGTCTTCAGCGTTATAGGGTAAATCATAATTGATGACACACGGCAGCTCGGCAATATCCAGACCGCGAGCGGCGACGTCGGTTGCCACCAATACTTCTACTTCACCACGTTTGAAGGCGTCAAGCGCCGCCATACGCTCGGTCTGGGTTTTATCACCATGAATGGCAGAGGCTTTAATCGTCAGCTTATTCAAATGCACCGCCAGACGCGAGGCGCCTATCTTGGTGTTACTAAATACGATGACTTGCTTCAATCCACGTTCACGTATGATGAAAGACACGGCATCACGCTTAGCATCAACATCGGCAAATTTATACAAAACCTGGGTCACGTTATCCGAAGTCGCATTGCTGCGCGCGACTTCTATCGTGGTGGGTTGATTTAAAAAACTCCCCGCCAGTTTTTTAATTTCTGGCGAAAAGGTCGCCGAGAACATCAGATTCTGCCGTTGTTTTGGCAAGAGCTGTATGATGCGCTGCAAGTCAGGCAAAAAGCCCATATCCAGCATGCGATCAGCTTCATCCATCACCAGAATCTGGGTTTGTCCCAGATTAATGTTTTTTTGCTCTACGTGATCAAGTAAGCGTCCGGGTGTCGCTACCACGATTTCAACACCACTACGTAACTGCGCAGATTGCGGTGCCATATCGACACCACCAAACACGACACATGAACGCAAATTCGTAAAGCGCGAATAGGCTTTGACATTTTCCGCAACCTGATCCGCTAACTCGCGTGTCGGCGTCAAAATCAAGGCACGGACTGGATGCCGCGCTGGCGAAGCGCTGGCGTTTGCATGCACCATTAAACGCTGCAGTATCGGTAAAGAAAAGCCCGCCGTTTTACCTGTCCCGGTTTGCGCCGCCCCCATCACATCTTTACCTTGCAATACCACCGGAATTGCCTGCTCCTGTATCGGTGTCGGGTATTCATACCCTTGTTCGCGCAAAGCACGTAATACCTCAGGGGCTAAACCAAAGTCATCAAATCGCGGACGATTTACAACGGGTTCGGCAGTACTGGCAGAAGAAGGGGAGGAGTGTTGGTCAGTCATCATTATTGAAACCTCATCCGGTTTACATATCGCTACGCGATGCCTGGCGCCACCTATTGGGTGCCCCGGAATGAAAGCAAATAGAAGAAATCAAGTGTCAAGCCTGAATTGTAGCATCATGCTGCACGCACTTGGAATTGAGAGGCGGGTTCAGTAGAGATCCGATACAAAAAAAGGACTAAATAGTCCCTCTTGTAGGCAAAACAGTAACTGGTGGGCCCAGCAGGACTTGAACCTGCGACCAACGGATTATGAGTCCGCTGCTCTAACCAACTGAGCTATAGGCCCGGTTTTCCAAAGATTGGCTTTACAGCCACCCAAATCAAAGACGCGCAAAAGCACATCAGAATGGGCACCGAAAAACGGCACCCATTATAAACGATTAATTACCTTCTAGGAAGCTCTTTAATTTATCGGAGCGTGAAGGATGGCGTAATTTACGCAGCGCCTTGGCTTCAATCTGACGAATACGCTCACGCGTCACATCAAATTGTTTGCCCACCTCTTCGAGTGTATGGTCAGTCGACATTTCCACCCCAAAGCGCATGCGCAAGACTTTGGCTTCACGTGGCGTCAGCGAATCCAACACATCTTTCACCACATTTCGCATTGAGGCATGCAAGGCCGCATCAGCTGGAGCAAGCGTATGATTATCTTCAATAAAATCACCTAAGTGCGAATCATCATCATCGCCGATAGGTGTTTCCATGGAAATTGGCTCTTTGGCGATCTTCATGATTTTGCGGATTTTGTCTTCCGGCATTTCCATTTTAATCGCCAAAGTTGCCGGGTCTGGCTCAACCCCGGTTTCCTGCAAGATTTGCCGCTGTATGCGATTCATCTTGTTGATAGTTTCTATCATGTGCACAGGAATCCGTATAGTACGCGCCTGATCTGCAATCGAACGCGTAATAGCCTGACGTATCCACCAGGTAGCATAAGTTGAAAACTTATAGCCACGGCGATATTCAAACTTATCTACCGCCTTCATCAAGCCAATATTACCTTCCTGAATCAAGTCCAGGAATTGCAAGCCACGATTGGTGTATTTCTTCGCGATAGAAATCACCAGACGCAAGTTGGCCTCGGTCATTTCACGTTTAGCACGCCGCGCTTTCATTTCACCCGCCGACATACGCTTATTGATATTGCGCAATTCTGCCAACGGCAAGACCACACGAGCTTGTAAATCGATCAGCTTTTGCTGCAACTGTTGTATCGCCGGGATACTGCGCCCCAGGGTCGCACTGTAAGAATGTCCGGCTTCAGCCTCATGCTCAACCCAATGAATATTGGTTTCATTACCTGGGAAAACTTTAATGAAATGGGAACGCGGCATACCACAGCGATTCACTGCCACATCGAGAATTTGTTTTTCGATATGACGCACTTCATCAACCTGACCACGCAAGGTATCGCATAATTTTTCTACCATCTTGGCAGTAAAGCGTATACCCAACAATTCAGCAGAAATGACTTCTTGCGCTTTGACGTAGGTTTTAGAGTTATAACCTTCTTTATCAAAGGCTTTGCGCATTTTTTCAAAGTTACTCGATATAACCTCGAATTTTTGCAAAGCGTCGCGCTTCATTTGCTCCAGTTGCTCAGCCGAGATGGTGGCACCTGCACCGACAGAGGCGCCATTATCCTCATCCTCTTCCTCTTCGTCGTCATCCTCACCATCTTCATCGTCACTGTCTTCATCATCAGCGGCAGCCATCACAGACTGCTCTTCCTCAACAGCATTGGGATCAACCAGACCATCGACGAGTTCATCGATTTTAATTTCGTCAGCTGCTATCTTTTTAGCGGCCTCAAGGATTTCAGCGATCGTAGTAGGACAGGCTGAAATCGCCTGTATCATGTCTTTCAGACCTTCTTCGATCTTTTTCGCGATGACGATTTCGCCTTCACGCGTCAGCAACTCAACTGAGCCCATTTCGCGCATATACATACGCACAGGATCAGTGGTGCGACCAAAGTCAGAATCAACAGTTGAGAGCGCGGCCTCTGCAGCAGCCTCCACCTCATCGTCATCACTGGTTGCAGTAACGACGCTATCTGACAGCAACAAGGTCTCAGCATCAGGCGCTTGCTCATAAACTGCCACCCCCATGTCATTGAAGGTGCTGATAATGCCTTCAATCGCTTCAGGGTCAACCACGTTTTCTGGCAAGTGATCGTTGATTTCAGCGAAAGTCAGGTAGCCACGATCTTTACCCAGTTTGATCAGGGTTTTCAGCTTTTGCCGGCGACGTTCCAATTCTTCTTCACTGGCCTCGGGATCTGCTGATGAAAAAGCATCTTTCAACAAGGCTTTTTCTTTGGCTTTCCTGTCTTTCGCTTTAGCTTTATCGATGGCTTTAAGCTCGGCACGCTCGACCGCATTCAATGCTGCAATTTCATCGTTTTCAGGTTGAAATTCCTTAGGCTTACGGCCACGACGTCCAGGCACCTTAACACCAGGCAAAACATAACCCGACGTATCTATGGCTGCCAAAACGGCGGCATCAGTAGTTTGACTCACCGTAGGAGCCTGCCCACTCTTAATTTCTACAACTTCAGGGCTGGCTTTAGCGGCGGCTTTTTTGCTGGCGCGCGTTGTCACTGGAGCATCGTCACTGGCTTCAACGGCGGGATTTGCCTTGGCCTTGCTGCGCGTCGCTTTGACGCTAGCTTCGGCTTCATTGGGATTTGCTGCTTTTTTCGACACTGCTTTTACACTCTTGCTAGTCACGTTGTTACCTGCTGCGGAGGAGGTCTCGGCCACGTCAGGGGCTAGCCCCTTAGGTGTGGTCGGGGTTAAGGATTTCAATGCTGCTTGCTGAACCTTATTCGCGGTAGTTGCGGACACTGAGTCTTTAACCACTTTAGGAGCTTTAGCCTCTTTCGCAAGCCCTTTTTTTGCACTCGTTGCGGTGGCTTTTGCATTGGCTACTGGCACCGGCTTATTGCTACTAATACTGCTTGCTACTGCTTGCTTGCCTGAAGGTTTTTTTACACCTGTTGCGGCCGTTTCTGTTTTGACAGCTGCGCTGCGAACAGCGCTACTGGTTTTTGCGGATGTCGAGGATGGTATGGGTTTCTTCATTGTCTCAGCCATTGAATCAAACCAGCTAACACGGTTGTCGCCAACAGCCAGGTCGACAACTGAATTAGCCCAAGTACTACTTACTACCCGTATGAGTCTCAGACTCATATGTAACCAAGCTACTGCATTGCCTGCGCCCGCGCCAATAAAAACTCGCTAAGGCCTTGAATCGAAAGCCTTTAATTATAACACAAGGACATCTTTTACCACATCACACTGCTTAATTATTTTGCAGCAGAATTAAAGCTTTTTCATCAGCTTCTTTGATAACACAGAGGCAGGGCAGCACCAAATTTATATAGGACTAACGTTGCAAACCTGCAACATCACCACGCTTCAACAAGGCCAAAAGACGGCTAATTTCGCGATAACGCGCTTTTTTTTGCTCGTCCATCGCCATGCTCTGCACCAAATTCTCTTGCTCAAGCACCAAAACTCTTATGCGCATTTGCCGGATTGCGCCCTCCAATTCTTGCTTGAGTAACTCAGGATCTTGCTCACTCTGTTGCAAGGCTTCATTAATCAAGTCATCAAAATCAGAACCTTGACTGCGCAACTGTTCAGCATACGCAGCAAATTGCACATGCTGTCCCATACTCTGGGCTAGCTCTACCATATAACGCAGCAATTCCGCCCCATCCGGAGCGATACTCCCCGCATCTTCAAGCGCATAGGAATCAATTTCGTGAGCTAATTGAGGTAAAGCAACAACGATGCGCATGATTTGCCGCTCCAGCCCCATAGGCGCATTTCGCCGCGCTCTGGCTGGCATTTGCAATTTTGGAGCGGCGGGCTTACTCAATTGCAACAGATTCTCTAACTCACCCACGGCCGCCTGCGCCATTTGCGCAAGTTGGCGGACAATTTGCAGACGCAACGCCGTTGGCTGCATTTGTTGCAATAAGGGTTTGGCTTCGTGCAACAGCCGCGCGCGCCCCTCAGCGGTTTGCAAATCGCACTCTTGCTGTATCTCACGCAATAAAAATTGCGACAAAGGCATAGCTTCGGCAATGGCCCCGGCAAACGCCTCGGCACCAAATTCACGGATATAACTATCCGGATCGTGCTCGCTGGGCAAAAATAGAAATTGTATGATTTTGCCGTCATCAACCAAAGGCAAGCAGGCATCCAGCGCCCGCCGCGCCGCACGACGCCCGGCATTATCCCCGTCAAAGCTAAATACCACCCTGTCGGTTTGCTTTAACAGTTTTTGCACATGTGTGGGTGTGCACGCCGTTCCCAAGGTCGCAACAGCCTGAGGAAAACCCATTTGCGCCAAGGCCACAACATCCATGTAACCTTCGCAAACCAGCACATACCCAGCTTCACGTATAGCTTGACGAGCTTCAAACAAGCCGTATAACTCATAGCCTTTTTGAAACAAGGGGGTTTCTGGCGAATTCAGGTACTTCGGCTCGCCCTGATCGATTACCCGACCACCAAAGGCAATCACTTGCCCTTTTGTATTGCGAATCGGAAACATCACACGGTCACGAAAGCGATCATAACGCCGGCCTTGCCCTTGTTCGGACTCTTTATCAATGACCAGACCTGCTTCCGCCAATTCCTGCGCCTGATAATTGCCAAATTGCGAACGCAAATTATCCCAGGCCGGAGGTGCATAGCCAAGTCCAAAGCGAGCCGCGATTTCGCCAGTTAAACCGCGCGCCTTAAGGTAGTCGATCGTGCGCTCAGAACTACGCAATTGCTGTTTATAATAATCACTGGCGAGCTTCATACATTCTGCCAGCGCCAGACTTTTTGCCTTACTCTCTTGCACACGCTCAGGCAGCAAATGCTCAGATTCCGGCACCACCATGCCATGCGATTGCGCCAGATCGCGTACAGCCTCAATAAAACTCAAGCCCGAATACTCCATCACGAAGCCGATGGCTGACCCGTGCACACCACAGCCAAAACAATGATAAAACTGCTTGGCTGGGCTGACTGTAAAACTAGGGGATTTTTCATTGTGGAAGGGGCACAGACCCAGGTAATTGGCGCCCCCCTTTTTCAATTGCACATAGCGCCCCACCACGTCAACAATGTCGACGCGTGCCAGCAAGTCCTGAATAAAATTGTCAGGGATACGTGATTGCATACCGTATTGCGCGATTGACTAAAGCCTGGTAACTACGATTACTTAGTTAGCACTGTTTTTACCAAACCAGATACCTTACCCATATCAGCGCGACCCGCCAGTTTTGGCTTCAACACGTCAATCACTTTACGCATATCTTGCGGACCTGCAGCGCCTGTTTCAGCGACAGCGGCAGCAACAGCAGCAGCAACTTCTTCGTCACTCAAGGCTGCGGGCATATAGGCCGACAAAATTTCCAGCTCAGCCTTTTCAATGTCAGCCAAATCCTGGCGACCACCTGCAATAAATTGCTCGATAGAATCTTTGCGTTGCTTAATCATTTTATCGATGATGGCCAATACCATTGCATCGTCCAATTCCACGCGCTCATCCACTTCTTTTTGCTTAATGGCAGCCGTCAACAAACGAATGGTTGCCAATTTAGCGCTTTCTTTAGCGCGCATCGCTGCTTTAACATCATCACTAATTTGTTGCTTCAAACTCATAGTTCACTCCAGAATAGCCATTTCACTTTAGCGACAACGCCGGACTATTTTGCCACGACGGGTATCACTGCCACTGATATAGCTTAATAGTTAGTTATTTTTTCAAAGCGCCCCCGGCAACTACCTGTATCAGCAAGCCACCTGCGCTCGTAAGACATCAATCAGGAAAACCGCGCGTTACGAAAAACGAAAAGACAAAACCCGCTGCGGTATACCGGAGCGGGCATCGTTACCTGAAAGGCACTACTGATCGAAAAATCTCAAGACCAGATTAGTACATTTTCTTAGGCAATTGTTGGCTACGAATGCGCTTGTAATGACGTTTTACAGCAGCTGCCAATTTGCGTTTACGTTCTGCAGTTGGCTTTTCGTAGAACTCGCGAGCGCGCAATTCGGTCAACAGACCGGTCTTTTCGATGGTGCGCTTGAAGCGGCGCATGGCAACTTCGAACGGCTCGTTTTCTTTAAGGCGAATTGTGGTCATGTAAGTTCAAACCAAGAAAAAATTTATAGGAAGACAGAGATAGTAACAGGAAAATCAAGAAAAAGGAAGAAATTTGGGCAAATTTGCACAAATTATCGGCAATAAACAACTATGAACCTAGTTATCCAATCAACGCCGCCTTTAAGCTGCCGCTCTGTCGCGTAGAAAAGCCCAAGATTATACCGGACTCTGCAAAAAAATTCAGCAGTTTTTTTCTTTCTTTGCTTACCCCCGGCAAAACAGGCTTGTAAACTGCCCACCTTGATTAGTCTGGCCGGATAACACGCCGCACTAACCAGCGTGCCGTTCCGACTTCAGTATTCACCCACAAACACTCAGGTCGTGAGCAGCGGCATGTGCCGAGGCCCAGGCCCATTGAAAGTTATAACCACCAAGCCAGCCCGTGACATCAACCGCTTCGCCGATAAAATACAAACCCGGAACATTTTTCACCATCAAGCTTTGCTGCGACAATTCGCGCGTATCTAAGCCACCCACAGTGACTTCGGCCTTGCGGTAACCTTCTGTGCCATTCGGCTTAATGTGCCATTGATTGATACGCTGCCCTAACTCGCGCAACAGTTTATCGCTGCAATCTGCCATACGCTGCGTGCCATCATAGTTATAGGCTTGCAACAAGCCCTCAGCCAAGCGTTGTGGCAAATACTGCGTCAGTACCGTCAGCAATTGTTTTTTATTGCCCGATTTTTGCGTTATCAAGGCAGTCGCCAAATCGAGCTCAGGCAACAAATTAATTTGTAAAGCTTGTCCGGCTTGCCAAAAACTTGAAATTTGCAAAACCGCCGGGCCAGATAAGCCGCGATGTGTAAACAGTAAATCCTCGCGAAAACTTGTGCGCTGCTTTTTTTCTCCAACGGCGATCTCAACTTCCAGTGCGATGCCAGCCAGTGCGACAAAATTTTTCCAATCTGACTCGGCAAAAGTTAACGGCACCAGCCCAGGGCGCGGCTCAACCAGCCGTAAATCAAATTGCCTGGCCAATCGATGCGCAAAATCGGTGGCGCCTATCTTGGGTATAGATAAGCCACCACTGGCGATTACTAACTTCGCCACTTGAAATTTGCCCTGGCTGGTTGTCAGGCTAAAACCCGACTCGACTTGTTGCACTTGCTGCACACCACAGGCCAGCTTAATTTCGACCTTACCTGCCGCACATTCAGCTTGCAGCATGCGAATTATTTGCTCAGCACTGTCGTCACAAAATAACTGTCCTTTGTGCTTTTCATGCCAACTCACTTGATAACGTTTTAACAAGCTCAGAAAGTCTTGCGGGGTGTAGCGCGATAACGCGCTGCGACAAAACTGCGGATTCTCTGAAACAAAATTTTGGTAGCTGGCATTTAAGTTCGTAAAATTGCATCGTCCGCCGCCCGAAATGCGAATTTTTTCCGCTAGCTTAGCGGAGTGCTCAAACAACACCACACGCAATCCGGCCTGCCCTGCCTGAGCGGCACACATTAAACCAGCCGCACCGCCCCCTACCACGGCCACATCGAAGTCCAAACCCATTTTTCTATTCCAGCGTCATCAAACAAAGTCGGCATTATACGTGAGCACTGCAGCACGACTGCATTTCCAGGCCCGCCATAGGTCAGCGCGTATCGATTTATTTGTAGTGAAGCTCAGAACCGCGATGTAGCGGATTTTTCATCAACTGACAAGAGCTTTTAAGCGCGTTAAATAAACGTTAAAATGTGCGGTATTCGCAACAAATACTGGGCAATTTCCGCCATTTAAGGTGGAATTATGTAACACATTGCGGTCTTACTTGCAGACAACAGGATTCTGACGCTAAGGTAATACCAGTTTTGTTTTTGACAGTTTTTTTTCGAGTGCTTGCGCAAACGATTGCGCAAACGATTGCAGTATTTTCATTGAAACAGGACCCAGGCAAACTTATGCTAAATCAGCGTAGAGCCGCGACTAAGGCGAAGGCGCAATAGGTGATGCCTATCAGTTTCGCATTTGTTTTACCGAAATTCTGTGAATTAAGCATAGTTGTACCTGAACACAATTCAGTCCTATGCTGGGTCTTACCCAGACCCGAGTAACTACCCCTTTCTATTAACCTTTATTGGGATTGTTTTATGCGTCAATTTAAATCAACACTGCTACAAGGTAGCCTGCGTTTGAGTCTCATTGCGATCGCGGTTGCCGCCACCTTTCCGGTAGCCCAGGCTCACGCCGAAGAAGCTCAGGCTGAAGCGGCGAAAAAAGATGACACCAAATTGGAAACCGTCATCGTCACAGCTAACCGTCGCCGCGAAAACATCAAAGAAGTACCCATGTCGATTTCGGCAATCAAAGGCGAAGCACTCGACACTTACGGCGCCGCTGGTCAGGATATCCGCTTTTTAGCTGCACGCGTACCTAGCCTGAACATTGAATCTGACTTTGGCCGTAGCTTCCCACGTTTTTACATCCGCGGTTTGGGCAATACCGATTTCGATCTGAATGCATCGCAACCAGTTGGTCTGGTATACGACGATGTGGTGCAAGAAAGCCCGATGTTGAAAGGCTTCCCGATTTTCGACGTGGATCAGGTAGAAATGTTGCGCGGCCCACAAGGCACTTTGTTTGGTCGTAACTCGCCTGCTGGTGTCATCAAGTTTGATTCAGCAAAACCCAGCCGTCGCTTTGAAGGTTATGGCAGCATCGGTTTTGGTAACTGGCGCGCCATCAATGCCGAAGGCGCATTGAATGTGCCATTGAATCAAGACTGGGCTTTACGTGTTTCGGCGCAAGCTCAATCGCGTGATGACCGCATCACTAACCCACGCCCGACTGGCGAACGCGAACTCGAAGGTTATCGCGATAACGCTGCACGTGTGCAATTGCAATACAAAGCAGGTGACCTGACCGCTTTATTCAAATTGCAAGCTCGTGACATGAAAGGCAATGCCACGACTTTCCGCGCTAACATCATCCAAAAAGGCACGAATGAACTGGTGCCAGGTTTTGATTACAACAGCTACCCAACCGATGGCTTGAATACGCAAACTCTGAAGTCGACCGGCTTCTCTATGCGCTTGCGTTACGATTTGCCAGGCATGGCATTTCACTCCATCACCGGTTACGACAAGGCCGAGTTCTACAGCCGCGCTGACGTTGATGGTGGCTACGGTGCCTCATTTAAAACACCAATGGGCCCAGGCTTCATTCCCTTCCCGGCTGAAACTGCCGATGGTTTGCCTAACCTGAAGCAATTCACTCAAGAATTCCGCGTTGAATCGAACACCAAAGATCCGCTGCAATGGATCGCTGGTTTGTACTATTTCAAAGAAACGCTGCAAGTTGACAGTTTCAACTTTGACTCGTTTGCGCCGGGCAATCCACAAAATGGCTACGCCGTTCAGCATCAGGATGCGAAATCCTGGGCTGCTTTCGGTACCATCAATTATGCCGTGAGCGATCAATTCAAATTGCGCGGTGGCTTACGCTACACCAGCGATAAAAAAGACTTTGATGCGCAACGCACCTGGACTCCAGGTTCGCCCATCAGCGCTGGTGGTACACCAGTTTTGCGCGCCAATCCGTCATCGTCTAACGTGACCTGGGACCTCAGCGCCAACTATATCGTTGATCCAGCCACCTCTTACTTCGCTCGCGTCGCCACTGGCTATCGTGCACCTAGTATTCAAGGCCGCGTATTATTCGGCGACAGTATTTCGGTAGCGAACTCGGAAAAAACTTTGTCGTTTGAAGCCGGTATCAAGAAAGATTTGTTCGACAATACCGCTCGCTTGTCTGCCACTGTGTTCCATTACACCGCAAAAGACTTGCAATTGACTGCAGGTAGCGGCGCCTTGAATCAAAACCGTTTGGTGAATGCAGATAAAGCCATCGGTCAGGGTTTTGAAGTGGACTTCCTGGCGAAGATTAATCGTAACTGGAAAACCAATCTGGGCTTGAGCTACAACGACACCGAAATTCAAGACAGCAAATTATTCGTCTCGCCTTGCGGTAATGGTTGTACCGTCACGAATCCTGCTGGTCCAGTTAAAGGTACGGTGCTGATCGGTGGCAATCCATTACCACGCGCGCCGAAATGGGTCATGAACTTCTCACTGGCTTACCAAACCCAGCTCGGTGAAGGTACTTTGATGGCCAGCACCGACTGGAACTACAAAGATGCTTACAATATGTTCTTGTATGAAGCCAAAGAGTACCGCGCAAAATCGCTGCTCGAAGGTGGTGTACGTGTTGGTTACATGTGGGCTGATGGTAAGTACGAAGTGGCTGCTTATGCGCGTAACGTGACAAATAAACAGCAAGTGATCGCGGCGATTGACTTCAATAACCTGACCGGTATCGTCAATGAACCACGTAACTACGGCGTACAATTTAAAGCCAACTTTTAATTAAGTCAGCTGGGAACTTCTAAAAACCTCCGCCTCTAATAGTCATAGAAATAAACCTGACGACA
>JAYSEN010000056.1:0-17276 GCA_041913845.1 Undibacterium sp. | reverse complement strand
AACAGAAGTGATCGGATTATCCCGAAACAGGCGATCGCAATCGCCGAAATACGCATCTTTAAGCTAGCTTGTTTCAAGTTCGTAAATTGATTACTTTTTTTCTTTCAATTATTGTGTAGGCAGTTAAAAATGGATTTTGGGGTGAAAAATGAGGCAAAGCGGTGTATTGCAGCGGAAGACGCTGGGGCAGGCTGGTTTTTTGTTGTTATGTGGTGTTTTTTTAAGTGCTTGTGGTGGAAGTAAAAAAGATGAGCCGCAATTGTACACCGTTTCTGCAAGCTCAGGCAGTGGTGGCAGCATTTCCCCTGGTAGCCGCAGCGTGCAAAGTGGCCAAACCACTACCTTTACCGTAACGCCAGATACGGCTTACAGCATTGCCAGCGTGACCGGCTGTAACGGCAGCTTAAGCGGCAATACCTACACCACTGGCGTCATTACCAGCGCCTGCAGTGTACAAGCGAGTTTTAGTTTAAACAGCTACGCTGTCACGGCCACAGCAGGCGAAGGCGGCAGCATTAGCCCTGGCAGTGCTACGGTAAGCCATGGTGCCACGACCAGCTTTACTGTTACACCACAAAGCGGTTATAGCATTGCTAACGTGACCGGCTGTAACGGCAGCTTAAGTGGTAACACCTACACCACCGGGGCCATTACCAGTACTTGTAGCGTAAGCGCCAGCTTTAGCCAAAATAGCTATACGATTTCCGCTATAGGCACCGCAGGCGGGCAAATAACCCCGGGTAGCCTGAGTGTGCTGCACGGCCAAACCGCCCAATTTAGTGTGGTGCCGGATGACCACTACCGGATTGTTGAGGTAAGCGGTTGTGGTGGTAGCCTGGATAACGAAACCTTCACCACCGCCGCTATTACGGCCACCTGTACTATTAACGCCAGCTTTGCTTTTGTGCCGATTGGCGGCTTAAATGATACCGGTATTGCTCGGTGCGCTAATCACAGCACCGATAACCTGGATTGCCCGGTAGCAGGCTTTGAGGGGCAAGATGGCGAATTTGGCCGCGATGCCAAGGCGCGCGCCAGCACGCTAGCGAAAATTGGTGGTGGCGCCGCCGGCTTTGATTACAGCAAAATTGCTGCCGATGGTAGCGTGCTGGCGATTCAGGATGCAGCCTGGGATGCCAATGGCACCGAAGCGGCTGGCAGCCAGTGGAGCTGTGTACGCGATAATGTGACTGGGCTTATTTGGGAAATCAAAACTACTGACGGCGGCCTAAGGGATGGGAACCATACCTACAGTTGGTATAACCCCGATAGCAATACCAATGGCAGCAGCGCCGGCACCCAAAACGGCGGCAGTTGCACCGGCAGTGTTTGTGATACCCATGCTTTTGTACAAGCTGTGAATAGCCAAGGCTTATGCGGTGCCAATGATTGGCGTATGCCTACACGGTTGGAGTTGATGGGCATAGTAAATAATGGTCAGGTGAATCCTGCTATTACTACGTCTTATTTTCCGAACACACCAAGCGTCTGGTTCTGGTCGTCTTCGCCCCATGCCGGCCTTTCCGATGATGCGTGGGGCGTCTATTTCGGCAGCGGCCTTGTCCTCAACTTCTATAAGGGCTACGACGGTCAAGTCCGTTTGGTGCGCGCCGGACAGTGATTTGGTATTTGGCAAAGGTGATGACAAGGAAAGGCGATGCGGCATTTAAACCGTTTACCCATTTGGCGAGACGCCAGCCGCCTGCTGGCAGAAACAGAGCAGGTGGTGCGCACTTTTGCCCGTTATCACAAGTACAGTATTGGGGCGCAGTCCGAGCAACGGCAATGCGGCTGTGCCAGAGTATTCATCGGGCAGTATCCCGCAAGCACAGCCATGTAAAGCTGGTGCAGCAAGTGACGGAATTGGTTGATGATATGAAGTTGCAAATACAATTGGCCAGAGAGTTAAATGCATTTGCAAATTTTACTCAGTTTCAGCGGGTGGCGGAACTGGCTGTTAGCCTTGGCAGGCAAGCCGGTGGTTGGTTAAAACAAGCAAGGGCAGAAGCAGCACGCACCAAAGGCGTGCCGCGAGACCCGATTCACTGTGCGCCTGCTTCACCCAGTATTGCCGAGGTTGGCAATTAGCAGGGTATTACACAGCTGCTACCTACCGCGCTGCGGATGGTAAAAAGCGCAACAAGTAAGCAGGTTAGGGGTTGGTTCTGGTCGTCTTCGCCCAATGCCAACAATTCCAATAATGCGTGGAACGTCAATTTCAACAACGGCAATGTCAACAACAACAATAAGAACAACAACAATCAAGTCCGTTTGGTGCGCGCCGGAGAGTGAAGATGCGCCGTATATGAACTTACGTGCTATAGAGCAAGCCTTTCGGGCTTGCCGTAAGCGTAAGCGCGATACGGTGCGGGCTTGTTTATATGAAACCCAATTACTGGATAACCTGGTAGACACCCGCGATGCATTGCAAAACGGGTGCTGGCAGCCAGTGCCGCCCGTTGTTTTTTGTGTAGAAAAACCTAAGGCGCGCGAGGTGTATGCCGCCCAATTTCAGGATAGGGTGGTGCATCACTTGCTGGTGCCTTGGTTAGAGCAGCTGCTTGACAGCCATTTTATTTACGATGCCGCATCTAACCGCAAGGGTAAAGGTACGCATTTTGCTGTCAATCGGCTACAAAGCTTTATGCGCAGTAGGCAGGGTAAAGGCTGGTTTTTGCAGCTAGATATCGCCAGCTTTTTTAACAGTATCCATCAAGGCATACTGCTTGAAATTTTGTCAAACAAATTGCAAAAGGCGGTGCGCCGTGGCTTTATGTCACTCGAGCAAGCGCGACAGGCTTACCGGCTTAGCCAGCGTATTATTACCCAGCGTGTGGCAGAGCAGGCCATTCTTATTGGTCACCCCAGGCAGTTTGAGCGTATACCGCCCCACAAGCGATTAGCGAATTCACCAGCTGCTACGGGGTTGCCCATTGGCAACCTGACCAGTCAGTTTTTCGCTAATTTGTATATGAACGAGCTGGACCAGTTTGTAAAGCATCAGCTTAAGTGCCGGCACTATGTGCGCTATGTTGATGATTTTATTTTATTGCATGAAGAGCAAGCGCAATTACAGCGTTGGCAGCAACAAATAGCCGATTTTTTACAGCAACGACTAAAGTTGCAGCTAAAAGCAGAATTTAGCTTAGCCCCGCTGAGCAATGGCGCTGATTTTTTAGGCTATATCGTAAAACCAGGCTATAAGTTGGTTCGACGGCGCGTATTAGGTAACCTGCATGAAAAACTGCAAACACTGCGTGCCCTTATTGTGCAAGAGCAAGCGCAGGGAGAGCTTATCAACCTAAAACCTGATGTGCGCGAACAGTTACGCGCAGTGCTGGCCAGCTATTGGGGGCATCTTAACCATGCCAATACCTGGCGATTGCGTGAAAAATTATTTTCCTGCCATGCCTGGTTACCGTGGTTGTTTTTGGATGCTCAGCAATTAACGCCGCGTTGGTTACCGGCCAGTGTGTCATCCTTTGCTAGCCAGTGTCGCTATTTTACCCAGCAATACGCTGGTTTTGCCTGTTTTATTCAAAAGGGCAGGCAGTGGTTGTGTTTTATGCCCGGCAGCAAAGACATGCAAATTCCCATTCAAACGTTAGGCAAACATTGCGCAGCCATGCGCCGCCAGCGGTTGGGCTATGCCGTGATTACTGAGCAAGGTTATCTGCGCGGCGGGCTAAAACGCCGCATGCTGCGGCTACTATGGTGGCCGCATTCGCCGCCAGCAGTATCACTGAATCAGCCAGCAGGTGCAACGCGCCATCAGCTGAAAGCACCCTGGGGTGGCCTTTATGCGCGTAGCTAATAAATGACATTGATAAGGAAGCTATAATGAACAAAGCAATAAACACCATAGGGTACCTCAGTGCAGTTATGTTGCTATTGGCCGCGCACAGTAGTGCGGCAACGTGCAGGAACGATATAACCGCCAGCACACCATACAAGGATTTTACTTTGCACAACGATGGCACAGTCACGCATAACAGCACCGGCTTAATGTGGATGCGCTGCAGTCTTGGTCAAACTTGGGATGGTAGCACTTGTACAGGCGCAGCCAGCACCTTCACCTGGCAGAATGCGTTGGGTGCGGCACAAAGCCATAACTTCGCCGGTCATAGCGATTGGCGGCTACCAAATAAAAATGAATTAGCCAGCCTGGTGGAGCAGCGTTGTGTAAGCCCAGCCATTAATAGTAAGATATTTCCTAGTACGCCGACGGGTGGTAGCTTCTGGTCGTCTTCGCCCTATGCCGGCAATTCCGGTAATGCGTGGGGCGTCGGTTTCGGCGGCGGCGCTGTCTACGGCTACAATAAGGTCAGCGACTTTCAAGTCCGTTTGGTGCGCGCCGGACAGTGATTTTGGCCGCGTAGCGGCATTTGGGTGGTGTTGGGGAAGATCGCAGGCGTGCTGCCGGCACTGTTAATTGGTTTGCAGCACGGTTGTTTTTTTATTGATTAGGTGCGTGAAAAAGGGGGGCTGCATGTACCATCTACCCAGCCCCAGCCCCAGCCCCAGCGCTGCTTTTGCTTGCAGTGGGATGAGTTTATACCCATATGTGAGTATATTAGCAATTCGGTGCGGTTATATCCGGTTTTAATGTAAAGCAGACATTTGATAGGGGGTTTTAGTGCTGCGGTGAAATTCTGCTTTTCGCTCATAGCTGGCTATCTATTAACTGGATGATTGCTGAAACTGGTGGTAAGCAGCCAGTGATCTGGGTGGTAAATTGGCGTGTCGTTTTGCACGTACTGAATGCACCTTAATGTGGGCGCGGATAAAGGCGTACTTTATTCGTGCTCCCTTGCAAAGTACGCGGCCTTTTTTTAAATGTCGCGCTCCTCGGTAACTCGCCTGAGTTCCGCTTTAAGGCGGGCAATTTCGGCTTGCTCGTCAGCCTGAGAGCTTGGCGGGGTTTGGGCTCGTTGTATTTCTTGAGCCAGTTATACAGGCTGTGGGTGGTGGTTCCGAGCCGTTCGGCAACTTCCGCAACGGAATAGCCTCGTTCGGTAATTTGTTTGATGGCTTCTTTCTTGAATTCTTCGGTAAATCGTTTGCCTGACATAGACACCTCATCTTGGAGTTAGATTATGAGGCTTTTCGGTGTCTAGTGAAATCTGGGAAGTCCAGCGTATTTGTTTAATGCCACTTCGCGCTTCGCAAGGCTTTATTGATTCCGTGCTTCAACTTGCTTACCTTCCACTGCGTTGCCCACATTACAGTTGTTAGTCGTCAAGCCAAAGACGTTGATGTAAGTTTTAAGACGAAAACCAAAGGAACGATTCAGCATCTTGCTATCGATGCGAAAGGTCTCAAAGTTTATGGTGAGGGCGAGTGAAAAGTCAAAAAACATGGCACGGATGGTAAACGCAGAGTGTGGCGGAAATTACATCTCGCATTAGATACGAGTACGCACGAAATTATTGCCGCAGAGTTGAGTTTATCAACGGTGACTGATGCAGAAAGCTACATCCACAGTAAAACGTACTCTGGTTGTCTTGGTAAATTTCTAGGGCAAATCGTTTTGCCTGGCTGAACGAAGTTGGGTGTTCTGCAAATGCAGGGATAGCGAACAGCGCTATTAAGAAGGTAACGAGAAAATTAGTTCTATTCATGTAAATTGGCCAAAAATAACAGTTAAATTCATTTTAATGATTTTGATAGAAAATACAGCAAGATGAAGTGCCCCTTCGAGAGGGGCTATGTGATGGGAGCCTAACTGGCTAGTTGGAGGGGGTATCTGTTTCCTCTTCAGTGATATCGTCATCGGTTGAAGGCACCGCTTGCTCAACTTCTGCTTCTTTACCCTTAGCTTGGGCTGATTTTCGTGCTCGAATTTCGATATCAATTATGCGTCGAGCCAGTTTGATGATGCGCTGTTGCCATGCGTAGTTGCCATCAACACGTTGCTTGTTGCTAAGCACGCTAGATAACCAGAGGGTGTCCATTGAGATCATCAACGCATCGAGTTTGCGAACTAAGCCAACAAACTGGCCAACCTGAGGCGAGCTGATTTTGGCGTTGAAGGTAATCGGGTCGGTGTAGTCAGGTACTTCATCGATGCCGTTGGACTCCATCAGTTTGTCCAAACGAGCTTGTTCGCTGTCTACCGCCTTAGCGGAATCCTCGATCAACTGGCTAATGATCTGTTCTACTTCATCAATTTCGTTCTCATCGCCAATGATGCGTAGGATGACATCGATTCCGTAGAGCGCACTGACCGTCCGTCTAAAAACACGGTCAACGACACGTTGCGCCTGTAAGCTATTAATTGTGAATGATTGTTCAAAGATGGGTTTTGAGTAATTGGGTTTTGCTTGGGCCATAAGTTTGCTCCTGATATGACAATAATCAGTCCCTAGCCTAATCCTCTGTGAGGTAATGGCCTTTCAGCTAGGTGGAAGAATTGAGCATCTTTCTAACTATCCTGTCTGGATAAGACGGTTACACTGACTACCAAATATTGCTGATCTGTTTCAGTGATATCCGCGCCTGAGAGCATGAGCTCAAAGGAAGCCCGCCGCTGAGTTTTCTCAGTGGTACTAAGAGGTAGCTAGCCTCCTTAAACAAATAGCCTGCATGTTTTTACATGCTCAACCATGCGTTCCTTATGGTGCGCCTTTTCACCACCCAGCTGGGGGAGTTTTCCCCAGTTGGGGGTGACTCCTTCAAAACCAACTTAAGGAGTCACCAATGGAATATATCTTCGGATTTATTATCCAAATCGCAGGCATTATGTTGCTTGCAAAACTGAGCTGGTCGCTTTTGCGATTGCTTGCTCGTCAAAGCGTGCGCCCGTTTCGATTTGTACTTACTCAAATCAAGCGATTGCTCACACCAACACCAAAACGTCGTCCAATGGCAGTGCCTAAAGCTCCTGGTATGCCCCGTTTGACATCTGCGTTTTACAAAGAGCCACATCAGTACGACATGGCTTTACTCGAAATACCAACCTATCTGCGTCGTCAGTCTTCTTTGCCCAGCCGGGCAGAAACGACTGTGTGCACAGATTTCAACTAAGACGAGGAGAACATCATGAAAAACCAAGTAACACTCATAGGCTATGTTGGCTCTGAGCCAGAGACGCGAGCCTATCCATCAGGTGATTTGGTGACCAGCATTTCGCTGGCCACTTCTGAGAAATGGCGCGACCGTCAATCCAATGAGCTCAAAGAGCATACGGAATGGCATCGGGTTGTTTTTCGAGATCGTGGTGGATTTAAGTTCGGGCTAAGGGCAAAAGATTTGATCCAAAAAGGAGCGAAGCTTTTTGTTCAAGGGCCTCAGCGCACGCGCTCATGGGAGAAAGATGGCATTAAGCATCGATTGACCGAAGTGGACGCGGACGAGTTTCTGCTTCTTGATAATGTGAACAAAGCATCTGAGCCATCACCGGCGGATGATGCAGGCTCCCAAACTAATTGGGCACAAACTTATCCTGAACCAGATTTTTAACCGAGCAAAAACGCTTTAACCCAGCCGGGAGTACTTTCCCGTCAGGGGGCAGACTCCCACTTTGATTGTCGGAGTCCACAATGGAAAAACCAAAGCTAATCCAACGCTTTGCTGAGCGCTTTAGTGTCGATCCAAACAAACTGTTCGATACCCTAAAAGCAACAGCATTCAAGCAACGTGACGGTAGTGCACCGACCAATGAGCAGATGATGGCGCTCTTAGTGGTTGCAGATCAGTACGGCTTGAACCCTTTCACCAAAGAGATTTTTGCGTTCCCTGATAAACAAGCTGGAATTATTCCAGTGGTAGGTGTCGATGGATGGTCTCGCATCATCAATCAACACGACCAGTTTGATGGCATGGAGTTTAAGACTTCAGAAAACAAAGTCTCACTGGATGGCGCGAAAGAATGCCCTGAATGGATGGAATGCATCATCTATCGGCGCGACCGTTCGCACCCAGTCAAAATCACTGAGTATCTTGATGAAGTCTATCGACCGCCTTTTGAAGGTAACGGCAAAAATGGCCCTTACCGTGTAGATGGTCCATGGCAGACGCACACTAAGCGAATGCTAAGACATAAATCCATGATCCAGTGTTCCCGCATTGCGTTTGGCTTTGTGGGAATTTTCGATCAAGACGAAGCGGAGCGAATTATCGAAGGCCAAGCAACACACGTTGTTGAGCCATCGGTGATTTCACCCGAGCAAGTTGATGATCGAACCCGAGGGCTTGTTTACAAGCTTATCGAGCGGGCGGAAGCTTCAAACGCATGGAATAGTGCATTGGAATATGCCAATGAACATTTTCAAGGTGTTGAACTGACGTTTGCGAAACAAGAAATATTTAATGCACAGCAACAAGCAGCCAAAGCGCTCACACAGCCTTTAGCTTCTTAGCGCCACGCATTCATTTTACTAACCCTGGCGGGATTATTCTCCCGTCAGGGGGAAGGTCTCGTCTTTTTTTGGAGATCTTCCATGACTAAATCAGCCTCACTTTTTCGCTTGGTATTGGTTGTTGTCCTTGTCTTAGGTTCGATTCAAGCCGGTAAAGCGGCAATTGATTCGGTTCAAGCAAGTGTTGTTCAGCACCAAACTGCGTTAGCACAAGCTGCAAAGTAACCACTTAACCCTGAAGGGGAACTCTCTCCTTCGGGGGAGTCTCCCCTCAAAGGAGACAATATGAAGGTTATCGACCTATCACAGCGTACTCCTGCATGGCACCAGTGGCGCATTGCAGGGGTTACGGCATCTGAAGCCCCAATTATTATGGGGCGTTCACCCTACAAAACACCTTGGCGATTATGGGCAGAAAAAACCGGATTCGTATTACCGGAAGACCTGTCGAATAATCCTAATGTGCTTCGCGGTATTCGGTTGGAGCCTCAAGCAAGGCGAGCATTTGAGAATGCGCATAATGACTTTCTTCTGCCGTTATGTGCAGAAGCCGATCATAACGCAATCTTTCGAGCCAGCTTTGATGGCATCAACGATGCGGGCGAACCCGTTGAACTGAAATGTCCTTGCCAGTCAGTTTTTGAGGATGTGCAAGCTCACCGAGAACAAAGCGAGGCGTACCAGTTGTATTGGGTACAAGTACAGCATCAAATACTGGTCGCCAATAGCACGCGTGGTTGGTTGGTATTCTATTTTGAGGATCAACTGATTGAGTTTGAAATACAACGAGACGCGGCGTTCTTAACTGAATTGCAAGAAACAGCGCTTCAGTTTTGGGAGTTAGTACAGACCAAAAAAGAACCGCCAAAATGCCCTGAACAAGATTGTTTTGTTCCCAAGGGTGAAGCCCAATACCGCTGGACATCGCTGTCCCGCCAGTATTGCTCAGCACATGCCGAAGTGGTTCGACTGGAAAATCACATTAAATCTTTGAAAGAGGAAATGCGAGACGCTCAGTCAAAATTGGTTGCCATGATGGGTAACTACGCTCATGCCGACTATGCTGGGGTCAAACTCAGCCGCTACATGATGGCGGGTACGGTGGACTATAAGCAATTGGCCACCGATAAATTAGGCGAACTGGACGAACAGGTTTTAGCCGCTTACCGAAAAGCGCCACAAGAGCGGTTGCGTATCAGCACCAATAAGCCAGAGCAGCCCGTTGAAACACCAATCAAAATCAGCCTTGAGCAAGAGAACTTGGTTCTGCCAGGTGACTCGCCGAGCTCATTTTACTTTTAACGTTCACTTGGAGCCGATTTCGGCTCCTTTCTCATGCAGTTACATCGAGTGCATCAGAAAGCAGTTTCACTCGTAGCCAATGCTGGGTACGAATGATAGAGCGAGCTGAACTCTTACATACACAGCCATACCACAATCAACACACCACCCGACGGGGACTTCATTCCCTGTTGGGGCATGGGGCCTCGTCAAAACTGATGAGGTTTACCATGACTGAACAATCCCCATTTTTGGTTCAAGTGAATCAAGCGTTTAATGTCCCGGCTCCTGATGCTTTCGTTCTGGAAGGATTTAGTGCCGACACTACCCATCCAAACATTCCCGTTCGCAAGGACGAGTATGTTTTTAGAAAAGAAGACTTACGTGACGTCTTGGCGTTCTTGTCTAACCCAGACAGTGACGGTTTGTATATTACAGGCCCCACGGGATGCGGAAAGACCTCGCTAATTTGCCAAGTTGCTTCTCGATTGAATTGGCCTGTTCAGCAAATTACGGCGCACGGTCGATTGGAGTTGTCCGATCTTATCGGTCACCACACGCTGGTTAATGGCAACATGACCTTTGTGTATGGACCACTGGCACTGGCTGTCAAGCATGGCCATTTGCTGATCATTAATGAAATGGATCTTGCTGAGCCTGCTGAACTGGCTGGGCTCAATGACATTTTGGAAGGTGCCCCATTGGTCATCGCACAAAATGGCGGTGAGATCATCATGCCACATAACAAGTTTCGTTTTATCGCTACCGGCAACAGTGCGGGCAGCGGTGATCAAACGGGCTTGTATCAAGGTGTGCTCCAACAGAATTTGGCTTTTCTTGATCGCTTTAGAATCATCGAAGCGACCTATGCAGACCCTTCTGTAGAGGAAGCCATTCTGGAGAACGTTGCTCCGGGCTTGCCAGAAGTCTTTCGCCAAAAAATGGTGAAAGTGGCTGGTGACATTCGTCGTCTTTTTATTGGGGGCGCGGATGGCGGTGCTGAGCTTAGTATCACCATGTCCACAAGGACCTTGGTGCGCTGGGCAAAGTTAACACTTGCTTTCAAAGGTGCTCCTAACGCAGTGGAGTATGCACTGGTTCGGTCTTTGACGGCTCGTGCTGAGTTGGAGCAACGAGAAGCCATTCACCGTATTGCCGCTGATGTCTTCGGTGACCACTGGGAGGATTGATGATGGAAAAGTGCTTTGCTCTTTACCGTTACAGTCATTCTGATGGGACAGCCAAAGAATGGGCTATTTACGTTGGAGCAGATAACCAGGAGGTTGAAGTTCGGTTTGGAAAAGCAGGTCAATTGTCGCAGCAGCGATTGATTGACTCGACTGATCCTAACGCAGAAGCAGACCGAAGAATCAATGAGAAAATCAACAAGGGTTATCGATTTGTTGGACAAGTCGGCATTGATCATCAAGGGCGGCCATTTGAACTATCAAATGCGCTTGATAGCGTCGCGTGCGCCAATAACGTCAGTTGGGAGTTTCGTACTCGCAAGGACGTCAATGGCCAAATCTCGCTGGCGCAAAAAGCGTTGTTCGATATGGCAAAGCTGCTTGAAGCCTATGGCTTGGCTGTTATTGATGATAACCAGGTCAGGATTGGAGAATGGTCATTAGGGTTTTGCAAAAGCGAATTACCTAGTACCAATCAAATCAGCATGGTGTCAGGTGAAGGCGCTGGCATTGTTAACACGGATGATGGCCCGTGGCCATTGTTGCTGTTACTGGCCTTTAAGCGTCAATTACCACCACTGTGTTCGCTCACAGTAGCGAGTCCTGAAGGGATAGAAGTATCCGACCAACTGAAGTTGGAAAAAGATGTATTGCGGTTGCTAGGCAGTGATTTAGAGCGGGTTCGCCCGATTGCTGAAGCACTGGACTTAATGCCTGCGAAAATCGATCTCAACCAATCGTCGCCTGATTCGCAAAATTACTATTTCTGATAGTGGTATTGCCATTAGCGCGTCAACGACTACCACCCAAACGGGGGCCATTGCTCCTGTTGGGAGTGGTGCGTCCCCATCTCGCATGAGGATGCACTATGAGTATTCAAACCCTCGACAAACTCTTGATTTGTCACATCGACTGTTCCATCTGGAGCGGTAGAAAAAAACTAAGGCCTGAAGATTTCAGACTAGCCAATGGCAGCCAACTTCCACCGAAGGATGTTGCCAGCTTAGGGAGTAAAAAAATTTGCGACCCTGAGGCATTGGCGAACTTTGAAAGGCTTAAGAAAGAAGCGCAGCGCTTGTGTGAGCAAGTCGGTGTGCGGTTTTTAGGTGGCTATGCCGTCCCTGAAGACCGAATTGATCAGATTGTTCCAGAGCTTGACCGGATCGGTCAGGAGTTTGCGCAGTGCAAGCAGTTGTTCTTGGACAACTATGATCAGGTGACGTTTGACTGGGTTGCAAAACACCCGGAATTTGCAGATGCAATCCGGCGTGCGCTGTCACCCATCGAAGACGTGGAACAACGGCTTCAGTTCGATTATGCCATTTATCGAATGCAACCAGCTGAACAAGCTGGTGGCTTAGATGACAAGGTCAATGGTATGGGACACACCCTCTTTAGGGAGGTGGCTCGTGATGCTAATGAACTGTTTGAGCGTTCCGTTGCAGGAAAGAATCAAATCAGTCAACGTGCCCTTAATCCTCTGAAGCGGTTAAGAGACAAGTTGGATGGTTTGTCATTCCTGGATCATCGAGTTCAGCCGATGGTTGAAGCGATGGACAATTTATTTGTTCGTCTGCCGAAGACTGGCCCTGTGACAGACAATCTCTATCACGAACTGATGGCGACCATTTTAATTTTGTCTGATCCAGACAAGATGAGAATGCACGGTGAAGGTCAATTGGATATCAGACAACTGATGCCCAAACCTGAACCTAAACCCGCACAGCCAGTATCTGCTCAGGCAGATAACTTACGTGCAATACCACAACCAACCGTCAGACCAAACCTTGGTTCGACTGTACCAAACTCATTTTATTTCTAACGTCCTTGAGGGCATGTTGCCCTGAAGGGCGCATGTCCTCTGAACTATGTAAGAGGAAATTATGCAATCAACCATCCATAACCCCAGCCAACTGAACCAGTTTGAACCGCATTTTCGTGGTGTGACTGATGCGGTTGAAAGTGAATCGATACCAGAAGTGGCGTGTTGTCGAACGTTAGTACAACGATCGTACTCAACACATAGTGTCGTGATCCCCAAGAACCCTGTACTGATCGCAGATGCGGACGGGCAAGGTGTTTGGGTAACGGCCATGGTGTTTGTTCCAAACATGGCATTGCAGCAAACCGCTTTTGAGCGGGCCTGGCTGCAATATCAACACGAGGTGTCTACTCAGTTACAAGACCAGTACGGTCTGACATTGGATGACATCCTGAGTTTAGACCAGCTTAAAACGTCATTTGAGCAGCACGAGAGTCCAGCTCAATTGGTGGCTTGGTTAGGTCAAAAATACGACCTGGATAAGCTAAAAGCACAGGTTTAAACACTTACATTCCCAGCGGGGAAACGCTCCCGCTGAGGGAGTATTCCCCCTAATGATTAGGAGACTCCCATGAATCATCCATTAAAAAACGCACTGCCAATCGTTGCCGCCGCTTATGGCGATAAGTTTGGTGTGAAGGTGCTTATTCAAGGACAGGATGCGTTTACCGATGGTGAGCGGATTGTGATCCCAACCGCAAACCCAGACGACCCACATTATCAACAGATAGCTTGGGGTTATCTGGCTCATGAAGCGGCGCATATTCGGCATACCAATTTTGACATGGTACAGAAGGCGTCGTCCAAACCGATCCGTAAGGCACTTCTCAATATCATCGAGGACGTTCGCATTGAAAACGAATTGGCAAAGGATTACCCCGGAACCCGGCGCAGTATTTCGCAAGTGATTGAGTACATGGTGGACACTCAGCAAATGTGTGTACCTGAACAGCTTGAGCCTGCATCTAACTTGCAAGCATGGTTGTTGTTCCGCTTGAGATGCCATTTTCTCGGTCAGAAAGCACTGACGCCTTTGTATCAAGCAGTTGATGAAAGAGTGAGACAACTCTTTCCTGCCGCAGCGATGAGCCGGTTAAGCGCTATGCTGACAGCAGTGCCTAGCTTAGGCTCTACAGGTGAAGTGCTGAAACTTGTCGATGCCATCGTTGCCATGTTGGAAGACGAATCTCGTCCACCACAGGATGAGTTGGATGCTGATAACGGTAATGACATTGGACAAGACGCGAGTAATGACAGCAATAACATTAGTGACAGTCAAACCCCGGAAGCAGACTCGTCTGCAATGGTGGATGCTGCTGAAACGGGAGATTCTGATAACTCTGATCAAGCTGACAATTTGCGACAAGCCTTAGAAGCCAGTGCCGCTCAGTTTGAACCCGATACCTTTGCACAAGTGGCAGAAGTGTTGTCGGAACAAGCTGAAGGACATCAGGGCGTCACTCCACTCAGTTTGCCCCAAGCAGAGCAAGCTATGTTGGGTGATGAGGCCATCTTGACCTTATCGGCGTCTGAGTCCGCTCAAATTCGAGCCCGACTTAGGGGCATGGTTCAGTCCAGTCAGGACAATCGGAATCATGCCAAAAGGCACGGTCTTCGAGTTGCAACCCATCGTCTTGCCGCTTCACAAGCAGGTGAGTCGAGATTGTTTATTCAAAGGCAACCTCGCATTGCGCCTAATGCTGCTGTGCACTTGCTGGTCGATATATCGGGTTCAATGGGTAAACCCATTGGCGAAGGTAATCGAAAGTACTTTCATGTTGCCAATGAAGCCGCTTTGGCTTTGGCCATGGCACTGGAAGGCATACCGGGTGTTGTACCTGCGGTCAGTTATTTTCCTGGTATTCATCAGGAAGTTTCTATCGCGTTATTGCCCAAGCAATCGGTTCGACATCGGGCCGCCTGTTTTGACCAAAAACCACGAGGTTGTACGCCTATGGCACAAGCAATGTGGTTTGCGGCAAACAGTTTGTTAGCGCAAAAACAGAAGCGAAAGCTAATGATAGTGCTAACGGATGGTGACCCAGATGATTGGGCTGCCACGCATGACATTGTTGACCGGTGCAGACGAAGTGGCTTTGAGCTTCTGGGAATAGGGATTCAAACACGCAGTGTTGAGAAATTCTTTCCTCAAAGCATTGTGATTAACGATGTCAAAGATCTGAAGCGTGAGTTATTCGAAGTAACACAACAACTGTTAATTCAGTAACCACATCAACTTTACCACCCTGCGGGGACGATTCCGTCCCCTTCAGGGCATGGGTTCGTCTCCGCTTTTTTTTGGAGACTCCTATGAAAAACAAAAAGTTCTTAGCTGGCGAAGAAACCGGTACTTATATCGTTCCTGAGCAAGTGACTGAAGCGGATATCTTAGATATGGCGCTCAAGCTTGCCCGTGGTCGATTAAGTAAAGGTCGAAAAATTGAACAGCCATCGTCGGCGTTCTCATACCTGCAAACACTGATGCACGAGTATGAGCACGAGGTTTTTGGTGTGCTGTTTCTTGATACAAAGCATCGCGTCATTCGATTTGAAGAGCTGTTCAAAGGCACTTTAGATGCGGCGAGCGTGTATCCAAGGGAAGTAACAAAACGAGCGCTAGAACTTAATGCGGCAGCAGTGATACTGGTTCATAACCATCCATCGGGTGATCCTGAACCCAGTGAAGCTGATAAACGCATTACTCATCGACTTCGTGACGCCTTGTCACTTGTTGATATTCGAACGCTTGACCATGTTGTGGTCGCATCCGAGGGCTGTGTTTCGCTTGCCGAACGCGGTTATCTTTGATGAATGGGCGCATTGCCCATTCTCCTCCATCACAAAAGCAGTCCCATCAACACACATCATCACAGCTCGAATTTCTATTTGAGTTTGATGATGCCCCAGTCACTTGGTCTGACACGGAAATCTGGCAGTTACGCGAAGGCATTCTATTGGATGCGATCCGTGTATTGCTGGACGGTCGTGTTAGTACTCGGTTGCGCAAGGATCTGTTGTCGTGGATTCAAAATGACGAATTAACGCCATTTTGCTTTCGTGTTTGCGCGATGGCTGCGGTTGTCGATCCTGATGTGCTTCGTGATTCTATCATGTGGCTATTAAGACGACATAGTATCCAGCTTGACTAACGTTCCTGCATTAACCAAACGGCTCAATGCAGGAACCAGGCTGACTTTTACCACCAGTGGTAGGAGTCGGCTTTTTACTTAAGGAGGTTACATGGCGTTACCTTTACAAATTGAAACAGTAAGGCCATATCTTAATGGCCAATGGCTTCAAGTATTAGCGGCATTGGTGCCAGAACTTGATGCCGCTATTGCTCGAAAAGGCCGTCATGTGGCTTGTCCTGTTCATGGCGGTCGTGATGGCTTTAGGCTGTTCAAAGATGCTGAATATACCGGTGGTGGCGTTTGTAATACCTGCGGTATCTTTCATGATGGCTTTGAACTGTTGTCTTGGATTAATGGGTGGAACTTTGCTCAGTCTATTGAAGCAATCGGCCAGGTTCTTGGTATTCAACCCGGACAAATACAAGCACCTTCTCGGGCAATAACGCGTAACGCTGTTGATTGGAAGGCTAGAAAGCAGGACGAGGACAAAGCGATTATCCATCGCTTGAATCAAACCTGGGGAGAAACGCTATCTCTTGCAGATACTCGTGCGCAACCAGTTTGGAACTACTTGCATCGTCGTGGCATTGTTACGCGGCTTCGTCCTGAATGGGATTCGGTGCTGAGGTTTCATCCAAACTTGCCTTACCATGATGAAGATGGTCTGTTTATCGATAGCTACCCAGCGCTGCTAGGTAAAATCGTTACTCAGCAAGGGCGTTCGGCCACGTTCCATCGGATCTACCTAAGTGAAGATGGATTCAAAGCGCCGGTTGAAAAGCCTAAAAAGATGATGCCGATACCAAGTGACAGAACAATCACTGGTGGTGCCATTCCTATAGGTGAGCCTGGTGAAGTACTAGGTGTTTCTGAAGGTATAGAAACGGCCCTAGCGGTAACCAGAGCAACGGGGCAAACATGTTGGTCGGTTGTGAATGCAACGCTACTGGCTAGGTTTGAACCACCAAGTAATGTGAAAATGCTGTACATCTGGGCAGATCACGATCTCTCTGAGACCGGCCTGAATGCAGCGAATGAACTCAAGAAAAAAGCCTGGCAAAAAGGCATTCTGACACAAGTGTTGATCCCCCCGATACCAACGTCACTTGGCGTGAAAAGTTGGGATTGGAATGATGTGCTGAATGTTTACGGTGCCATGGGCTTTCCTAAAGTTCATATCTGATCTAAGGGGCTTCGGCCCCTTTTTTTGCGCCTTGCATATTTGAAAAAACATGGAGAATGAAAAATAGATAACCAATAGGAGAACAAACATGATGGTATTAACCCTGTTAACAAAGCAGATTGATGGTGAGTTTACGGTTTACTGGAAGACCGGCCTTCGAAGAGGTGGTGAGCTAAAGGTCGATTTAGGTGAGCAATATGACAAGCTACCTGAGCAGCAAAAGCCAATTGCAGCTGAGCTCTATGCGATTCATCACCTACTGTCAGTGAAAGAGGTGATGGGGAGTAACCGAAGCGGTAATGGGCTTCAAAT
>JAYSEN010000055.1:0-18093 GCA_041913845.1 Undibacterium sp. | reverse complement strand
GCTGTGGTGACAGTCCAGCAGATTTGGTTTGGCGTGTACCAAGCTTTGCGCTATACTTGAACCCTTCCAAGGAGCGCTGCGACGGACTCCCGCCAGGCTTGGATAGATAACCGCGCTCACGTTACTTTTTTCTTCAGAAAGGAGGGCGTGATGAACGCCGTCAATACCACTTCCTCACAATTAGCGCATCATGATTACCTGGTTGCTGATCTGGCCTTAGCCGATTGGGGCCGTAAAGAAATCCGTATTGCCGAAACAGAAATGCCTGGCTTGATGGCAATTCGCGAAGAATACGCTGCCAGCCAGCCCTTAAAAGGCGCGCGTATTGCGGGCTCGCTGCACATGACTATCCAGACCGCAGTTTTGATTGAAACCCTGCAAGCTCTGGGCGCTGACGTACGTTGGGCTTCTTGCAATATTTACTCGACTCAGGATCACGCCGCAGCAGCGATTGCCGCGACAGGCACGCCTGTGTTTGCGTTCAAAGGTGAAAGTCTGGACGAATACTGGGAATTCACGCACCGTATTTTTGAATGGCGTGATGGTAGCCATGCCAATATGATTTTGGACGATGGTGGCGATGCCACTTTGTTATTGCACCTTGGTAGCCGCGCTGAAAAAGACTTGAATGTCTTGAGTAACCCGGGTTCCGAAGAAGAGGTTTCCTTGTTTAATGCGATCCGTGGTCGCTTGCAACAAGATGCAAACTGGTATTCCAAACGCTTGGTTGAAATCAAGGGCGTTACCGAAGAAACTACTACCGGGGTGCATCGCCTCTATCAAATGCATAAAGAAGGCAAACTGGCTTTCCCTGCGATTAATGTCAATGATTCTGTGACCAAATCGAAATTCGATAACTTATATGGTTGCCGTGAATCGCTGGTTGACGGTATCAAACGTGCTACCGACGTGATGGTTGCAGGTAAGATCGCCGTGGTTGCTGGTTATGGTGACGTGGGTAAAGGTTCGGCACAAGCTTTGCGTGCTTTGTCGGCCCAAGTCTGGGTCACTGAAGTCGATCCTATCTGTGCCTTGCAAGCAGCAATGGAAGGTTATCGTGTTGTGACTATGGATTACGCCTGTGAACATGGCGATATTTTCGTGACAGCAACCGGTAATTACCATGTGATCACCCATCAGCACATGCTGAAAATGAAAGATCAAGCGATTGTCTGTAATATTGGTCACTTCGACAATGAAATCGATGTCGCTTCGATCAAGCAATACACCTGGGAAAACATCAAACCTCAAGTTGATCACATCATCTTCCCGGATAATAAACGGATTATTTTGCTAGCCGAAGGTCGCTTAGTGAATCTGGGTTGTGGTACGGGTCACCCTTCGTATGTGATGAGTTCCTCGTTTGCGAATCAGACGATTGCACAAATCGAATTGTTCATGCATACCGCTAATTACCCAGTAGGCGTATATACTCTGCCGAAACATCTGGATGAAAAAGTCGCGCGTTTGCAATTGAAGAAATTGAATGCGCAATTAACTGTGCTGACCGAGGAGCAAGCTGCTTATATCGGCGTGAAGCAAACTGGCCCATATAAGCCAGATCACTACCGCTATTAATCAGTTTGACAATCAGCCCGACTTGTCACCGTTGACTTAAAGGTGACAAGTCCTGTTTGCTTCAGTCTCAGTTACCACTCAAACTGAGACTGATTCTACCTCACGCTATCCCCCATGGAGCTGCTATGCGCCTGCTGGCAATTTGGTTGATCAACGCGATCGCCTTGCTTTCCCTGCCTTTTTTAACCAGTTCAGTACAAATCGCTAACCTGGGCACGGCCCTGGTTGTCGCGCTGGCCTTAGGCTTAATCAATACTCTGATACGGCCGGTCTTGATCTTACTGACCTTGCCCGTCACGATGTTAAGTCTGGGCTTGTTTATTTTACTGATTAATGGCGCTTTGTTTTATGCGGTAGCACATTGGGTTGAAGGCTTTCATGTCGCCGGATTCTGGAGCGCCGTGTTTGCTTCACTGTTATATAGCGTGATTTCCTGGGCGCTGACCACCTTGGTATTCGAAAAATGACACAGACATCTAATTTCAGCATCGAGTTTTTTCCACCAAAAACCGCCGAGGGTGTGGAAAAACTGCGCGCAACCCGCGCCAAACTGGCGGAACTGCAACCTAAATATTTTTCGGTGACTTTCGGTGCGGGTGGCACGACCCAGCAAGGCACACTGGATACCGTGCTGGAAATTCGCAGTGAAGGCTATGACGCCGCACCACACTTGTCGTGTATAGGTGGCAGTAAAACCTCATTGCGACAAATCCTGCAAGCCTATAAAGACCACAATATTCGTCGTCTGGTAGCATTGCGTGGCGATTTACCCAGTGGATATGGCCTTGGTGGTGAGTTTCGCTATGCGAATGACTTAGTTGAATTCATCCGCGCCGAAACCGGTGACTGGTTCCACATTGAAGTGGCAGCTTACCCAGAAATGCATCCACAAGCTCGCTCGCCTCACGATGACTTACAAAATTTCGTGCGTAAAGTGAAAGCCGGGGCGAACTCTGCCATTACCCAATATTTCTATAATGCTGATGCTTATTTCCACTTTGTCGAAGCGGCACAGAAAGCTGGCGTCGATATTCCCATCGTTGCTGGTATTATGCCGATAACCAATAGCACGCAGTTACAGCGGTTTTCAGAAATGTGTGGTGCGGAAATTCCACGCTGGATACGCTTAAAACTGGCGAGCTATGGTGATGACACGGCTTCTATCAAAGCGTTTGGATTGGATGTGGTGACAGCGTTAGCGCAACGCTTAATTGAGGGCGGTGCGCCGGGCTTGCATTTTTACTCCTTGAATCAGGCTGCGGCAACAACGGCGATCTGGCAAGCCCTGGTACGCTAAACCGATTGCAGTACTGGCCTGAGTGATGAATTTCCATCGCCCAACCTGACTGATAGAAACTTTACTTTGAATTACACTGTCTGACTCAAAAATAGTCGAACAACAGTCAGCTTTAAGGGGTGAGTATGCAACAAGCAGCAAATCAGGCCGGTGCTGTGCACCATGGCAAGCGCTGGTGGAAATCATTTGGGCCACAAATTGTGGTGGGGTTAATTGCCGGTGTGGTGGTGGGCTTGATTGCCCGTAATCTGGGTAATCAAGGTGAAGCAAATTGGTTGCAGCTTACACTGTCTGCGATCGGTGGCAGTTATGTCAGTTTGCTCAAATTGATGATACCGCCGCTGATTTTTACGGCTGTCGTGAGTAGTATCGCCAACTTAAAGCGCTTACAAAATGCGGCGCAACTGGCGACGCAAACTTTGCTTTGGTTTGCAATTACCGCACTTATCGCAGTAGCTATCGGTCTGGCGCTGGGTTTGTTATTAAATCCCGGTAGTGGCGCACACGTTGATGCGGCCAAGGCTTTGGCTCCCGCGAAAACCGGCTCCTGGTGGGCGTTTTTGAATCAGCTAATTCCAGGCAATATTCTGGCGATAACGGCGAATAGCAGCGCTAAAGTCGTGGCTGAAAAAACCGTAGTCAGTACCCAGCTGGGTTTCAATGTCTTGCAACTTCTGGTGATCTCGATCACGATAGGGATCGCAGCTTTGAAAGTCGGAGAAAAAGCTGAGCCCTTTTTGAAACTCGTGGAATCGACGGGCGCGGTGGTACAAAAAGTGTTGTGGTGGATAATCCGCTTGGCGCCTATCGGTACTTTGGCATTGTTGGGCGATGCGGTGGCCAGTTACGGCTGGGATGCCTTGGGTTCGCTAGCACGTTTTAGTCTGGCCATTTATCTCGGTTTATTTATCGTTTTACTGGTGGTTTATCCCGCCTTAATACGTTTGCACGGACTCTCCGTTAAGCAGTATTTTTCTGGGGTCTGGCCCGCAGTGCAACTTGGCTTTGTCTCGCGTTCTTCAATGGGGACCATGCCATTAACTGAACGTGTTACCGAACGCTATCTGGGAGTGCCGCGTGAATACGCTGCGTTTGCTGTACCTCTGGGGGCGACCACAAAAATGGATGGCTGTGCCTCGATTTACCCGGCGATTGCAGCAATTTTCATCGCGCAGTTTTATGGTTTAAATCTGGATTTGACGCAATTAGGCTTGATCGTGCTGGTCTCAGTTTTAGGTTCGACCGCGACAGCGGGAACCACGGGCGCAACAGTAATGCTGACTTTAACACTCTCCACAGTGGGTTTGCCGCTGGAAGGGGTTGGCTTATTATTGGCGGTGGAACCCATCATAGACATGGGACGGACTGCGGTGAACGTCGCAGGACAGGCTTTAGTGCCGACCATCGTTGCAAAGCGCCTGGGTTTATTGAATGAAGATTTATACTATGCCCAGCGTAGTGCAGATGCCCTGCAAGATCAGACACACTGAAATTAGTCCAGCTTAAAGGTAGCTTGAAATTACGGGTTTGCGAAGGCAAGCCCGTTTTTTTATTGCGCGCCCGTTAAATCAGGCTTTAGCTCGGCAAATGATGCCGCCTCGAGCATCGGTTTAAGTAATTCTTCTACCTATCGTCGCGGAGCGAATATACTTGCTCGTATTAAAACGAAACCATCCCCATAGACCAGGATGACAAGGCGCCGAGGAGAAATACGTGATACATGAAGTGATAATTTGCTTATTGGGATTGGGCATAGGTTCCATCATGGGTATGACGGGCGCTGGCGGTGGGATACTGGCGGTGCCGGCCTTGGTTTATGGCCTGGGTTATAGTATGCAACAAGCGAGTCCGGTCGCCTTGCTGGCGGTTGCCAGCGCGGCCAGTCTGGGGGCGTGGCGTGCGTACCGGCAAAATCTGGTACGTTACCGCGCGGCGTTTCTGATGGCACTGGCTGGCGCTTTACCCGCGGCTTACAGTGTGCAATTGGCGCGCCAATTGCCACAACAATGGCTGATGTTAAGCTTTGCTTTGGTGCTCATGTATGTTGCGATACGCGCATTACAACAAGCGCGACAAGGACAGGACGAGACGAGTCAACTTAGTCGTTGGGCCCAGATAGATCAGCAAACCGGCCGATTCCAATGGAATTGGCTGACCGCCAGTGTATTAGCGGGTATAGGCATTGTTGCTGGTTGTTTAACTGGCTTGTTGGGAGTAGGGGGAGGTTTTGTGATGGTGCCTATGCTCAGACGATTTACGAATGCCAGCTTACGTGCCGCAATTGCCACGTCGTTACTGGTGGTTTCGATAATTAGCAGCGTCGGCGTGCTCTCTTCAGTCTGGCATGGTGTGGCTTTGCCCTGGTTGGCGCTACCCTTTGCGGTCACCATGATACTTGGCATGATTAGTGCGCAAGGTCTGACGCAGCGCTTAAGTGCGGCACAAATACAAATGGTGTTCGCCTGCTTGCTGTTTTCCGTGGCCTGCTCCTTGTTCTGGCGTGCGGCAAGCTAGTTGAGCGAACGAGTGTAGTCTGGGCTGCGCAAGTAAAGGGCCGTGTCAGAAATCAGGTAGAATGGCATTTCTGATAATCAGGTCCGGAGCAAGCATGTGGGGTTTGCAAAAATTTAGCGGCTATCAAATTCTTGGCTTGGTATTTGCGTTGTATCTGGCGGCTAAGCTACTTGCCCGATACAGTGGAGTCCCTCAACTTACCTGGTTCTTACCTGGCCTGGTTTTTGTGTTGCATTACTGCAGCGAGGCAGGTGCGCAATGGCGCTCACTGCGCCCGCCGGTTACCTTTTTAAAGCAGTTGCGCTGTCTGATCCCGCCCGCGTTACTCGCCTGGCTGAAATTTAATCGTGCAGCGCTTTTGAGCTATCGCGATATGTTATGGCAGCGCTCAGTCAAGGCAGGTAAGAAAGAGCCAGCTACGCAAGAATTTTCCTACCACCAGCGTAGTCAGTATGGCACCGTGTTTTTGATCATACTGATAGGCTTATTGGTTGAAATTCCATTTTCTTTGCTGATGATCAATTTCCTGCCCTTGAGCATTGCGGCACGTCAGCACGCCCATCTGGTGTTGCTTGGATTGACGCTGTATTTGCTGTTTTTGCTGCTGGCTGATCGCTATCAATTACGGCGTAGCGCACACAGTTTGTCAGCCAGTCATCTGCATTTGCAGATTGCGCAGCGTTTTGCGGCTGACTTAGCGATCGACGCTATCGTCGCAGTCGAGGTGTTTAAGCATGATAAACGTCTATGGTGTGCCCAAGGTAAAATCTCCCTGTTTGACTGCCACACAGTGACTCCTGTGGATGCGCCGAATGTATTGGTGGAGTTACGCACGGGTGTGCAGAAAATGCAGAGTTTTCAGCTTAAACAGCCAGCTCCACAGTATGTATTTATCTATGTTGATCAGGCGGCCGAGTTTGTTCAGGCGATACAAGCTGCATGCCATCACGCGGCGCTGAAGGAGTCCGGCGAACCCTTATTGAAACCGGCTTAACTGCGCCGCCTGTTGTTCAAAACGCTTGGCGATATTATTGCAAACCAGTTCACACAATGCATAAATTGCGGGATCGGCAATTTTGTAATACACCGAGGTGCCACGGTTTTCGCGGCTGACTAAACCATGTTTAGCGAGGGTCGACAGATGGCGCGAGACATTCGCTTGTGAACATTGGCAGCGCTCGGTGAGTTCGCCAACATTTAATTCACGCTCTTGCAAGCAATTCAAAATACGTAAGCGGGTAGGTTCGCTCAAGGCCGAGAAATATTCAGCCACCTGAGTTAAGGCCTGATCGGACAATGCTTGCATAGGGACGCGTAGGACGGGGTCAAAGACCGTATCATACCGCAGTTTTTGCGCTGCCATCGCCGAGCGCAAATCTGTCAGATTTAGCTGGCCAGATTTTGCTTGTTGCTGCGCTATGGCATTGCTTAGCCTTTGACAGTCAGGGAATAGCGAATGGCTGGCAGATCGTCTTGACGACGTCCTGCACAACGTCGCCGCCCTTGAACTTTACGGGTATCCAGTATGATGGCTTGCTGTTGTTGACGGCGATCAAGCTGACGCCGGTCAGCGCCACTACGGCGATCGATTTCTGGCCAACTCAAGGGCTGGGGAACTTGTGCTGCAGCGAGAGTTGGTAGTTTGCTACGCTTAGGTAAAACAAGAGCCGACTCATTCTGACTTTCAAACAAACGTAATATTTTTATAGGTAACATGATGCTGCCGAAAAACATTTGGAATTTACCCATACAACGGCAGCAAAGGAAAAATCTTTAAATATTGCGTTTTTGTTATGTATTGATGTTGCGCAAAAATAACTCTGGTAGTGCTTAGTTTTTTTTGTGATTTACTCGGCTTTAATTTTAAACGGGCTAAAGTTGGTACTGTGGTCAAAGTAGTCTTCGTTTTCTGCGCGTTTTAAAAATCCGACGATGCGATAAGTGACCGGAGTCATCAGCACTTCCCAGCTAGTTTTCAGAACATATTGCGCGATTGCTACCTGCAAGACTTGTTGATCTGGCCAGATGCCATAAAACGCGATCACATAAAATAAGCTGGAATCGACTAATTCTCCACACAAGGTCGAACCGATAGTCCGGCTCCACAAATGTTTACCCTGAGTCCAGACCTTCATTTTGGCTAATACATAGCTATTTACAAAACTGCCGCACCAAAATGCCAGTATCGAACCTAACACGATGCGTGGGGTATTGCCAAACACAGCCAGTAAATGCTGTTGATAACTTTGATTAAAGTCGTCGGCCACAGGCGGTAAAGCCAGTACCACGGCTGACATAATGGCCGCAAAGACCAGGGCACTGAAACCCGCCCAAATCACCCGTCTATCTCTGCCATAGCCATAGACCTCGGTCAGGATATCGCCAAAAATATAAGAAATCGGAAAGAATAAAACGCCTGCCCCAAAGCTCACTGTGCCGATTATCGGTAAATGCATTTGGGCCGCTTTCGCAGCACCGATTAAATTGGAACAAAGTAAGACCACCACAAACCCCACCATCACAAAGTCGTAGTATTTGTAGCTGTGCAAGGGGCGTGGGTTGGCTTCAGTCATAATCGCTCAGGAAGTGATGGCAAGATTCGCAAAGTTTGTAATGCTGACTATACCTAAGAAAATTGCGAAACCCAAGTTAGTCAATCCAAAAAGTTTGAAAAACCACGATCGCAATTTGCCTCAGGCAGGGCAGTTGAAGCATCTGGCATGACGATAAAAAAAGCCAGCCTTGCGGCTGGCTAATGCAAGTGCTGATACTTGCGGAGTCAGATGAAACCGGGAAGTGATTAGTAGCGCAAATTACCGCTGAGGTAGAAGCTACGTCCCAATGCATCGGCATAGCGCCCGTCATAACCAACCTGATCACCATTGCCTTCTTTTAAAGACAGAGGTGGTTTGGTGTTGCTGAGGTTTTTAATGCCAAAACTCAGGCTCAGGTTTTTAAGTACTTGCGCCTTTAATTGATAATCCAGGGTGGTGTATGACGATACATCACGACGAACTTCGACAAAATCACCAAAGCTGCCATCGGCTTTGACTTCGCGCACACTGGCGGGTGCATCGTGATAGCCCGAGCGATAATTCAAGGCCAGCGTATGCGTGTAACGGTCTGAGGTCTTCAGACTGGCGGTGAGCTTGCTGATGACGCGGAAGGCAACCGCATTGTTTTCGTCATAACGGCCAACACTGCGTATGGTTGGGCTGCCAGGAACATCGGAATCCGAATTCAGTAAATACGTACCCGTCCACTGCATAGACAACGCACCCCAAGGTGTTGCGGTTTTCAAGCTATGATCCCAGTCTATACCACGGTATAAAGCGCTGGCGATATTGTATTTGGGTAATAAGGCCACCAAAATATTGCCGCCCTGGCCGGGTTCATAGAAAGTGGAAAACAGCTTGTTATAAGTTTGCGGATTATTGAACACGATGGCTTCGGGCAATTGCGCGATTTGGTCCTTCATTTTCACTTCCCACCAGTCCAAGCCCAGCGACAAGCCATAACCAGGTTCGAAACGCGCGCCCAGGGTTGCCTGGGTTGAGGTTTCAGGACGCAAGCCATTTTCACCACTTAAGCGATTACCACCGGATAACACATCATACTGGGTTTTACCCATGCAATTGACGGCGCGCGGATCGGGTGCTTTTACCGGGCAAGCATAAGTGCCTGAGGTATTACCACTGTGACGCACTGGTGCGGTGATGTCATCCATGTCAGGCATACGGAAGCCAGTGCCATACGATGCACGTAACAATAAATTAGACAGCGGACGCCAGGCCGAAGACAGTTTATAAGTCAGCTTATTCGCCTTATTGCCCTGCGTTGCCGCAGTGATAGGATTGCCATTTTCATCGAAGTTGGCATTATTCGTGACCGCGCTGTAATCGTCATAACGTAAGGCTGCTGTAACATCTAATTGCTTGCTGACAGGCATGGCCAATTCGGCGAAGCTCCCCCAGTTGCGACGTTTTGCACCTATCGGCAAATCACCTGGTGAGTCACCCAAAGGTGAGTCGGTGTAGTTAGGTTGCAAGGCATTCGCCCCCATGCCTATAGGCGTGGCGTAATAATCGTATTTCTGTTGCGACCAGTCTAAGCCCAGGCCCAATTGTGCCGGACCACCGGGCAAATTCCAGACTTCACGCGAGCCGCGTAAGCTCAGGACGTTCAGGGTGTTTTTCGCATTTGACCAATTTTCGTGTAATACCGCGGGTGCTAACACGGATTTGGAACTGCCAGCTGGTGCAAATGGATCGTAAGCGCCACTCTCGACGATTTTGTAGAATTTATCTTTACTCAGAAAGCCACCGGCAAAATCGCGCTTGCGCAGCGATTCCGAATGCGTAAACGAGGTATTGTAGTCAAAGCCAAAGGCACTGCCATCGGCACCGATCACAAAGTGACGGGCGTCGGTGCTGTAAGCGGTATTGCGACCACCGGCATCGGCGATCCGCAAAGCCATGCGCGCTGAATCAATGTCATTCGGATTGATGCCTAAACTCCCCAAATACGGGGTGACGTATTTCGCAAATAAAGCGCTATCCAAGGGTAAAGCCAGCGGTTGTGCGGGTGGCGCATAACGCCCCGTTTGCTTAAAATTGGACAAGACCAGTTCCGCAAATAAACGCGTGTCTGGGTTGAGTTTGTAATTTAAGGCGGCGAAACCACTATCGCGACTCGATTCAGGCAGCAATTGCACGGTCGAAGCGAAATCATAGCGGCAGCGCATTTCCACTAAAAAGGTATTGGCGCCACAGGATTTATCGCGCAGGTAATTAGGTGAAAACAAAACCGGGTCGCGACCATCTTTAAAGCTGAGCCGTGCGATGGCTGGAGCCGAGTTGTCGGAAAGTTGAAAGGTCGCATACTGCTTGCCGTTGTGACTGAATTTACGCACACCGGTATCCGCAAAATCGCGTTCCGATGCATTCAGCATGTTTTGCTGATCGTGGCTATACGAAAGCAATAAATTAAAGCCATCTTTGGCAAAGTCGCCAAAGCCTTTGGACAAGCCCACGCTATAACTTTTTCCACCACTTTGCTGTGGCTGGTTGTAATTGAAATCAAATGCCGCATCGGTTTGATTTTTGCGCAAAATAAAATTGACGACGCCCGCGATTGCATCGGAACCATATAAGGTTGAGGCACCGTCGGTCAGAATTTCCACGCGTTCGACCGCCGAGATAGGAATGCTTGCCAGGTTCACTGCACTACCCGCACCGTATGATGCCAGTCTGTGGCCATTTAATAATACCAAGGTGTAGGCTGAACCGATGTTGTGAATCGAGGCCGATTGTATGCCGCCGCCACCGCCATTAATGGTTTGGTTAGCGGTACTGAAACCTTGCATGCTGGGCAGCGCAGCAATCAGCGATTCGATATTGGTCGCACCACTTTTCTCGATATCCGAGCGTGACAAGGTTTGCACTGGCAAAGCAGTTTCAGAATTAATACGCTTAATTGACGAGCCAGTAATTTCAACTTTTTGTGTCACCTGGGCTTCTTGGGCCTGAGCCTGGCTACAGGCGAGGGCTATACCCAAATTACTGACGAAGATGGTGCGTATGGCACGCACCAGAACTTTTTGTTTCATGCGAAAACTCCTGTTGAACTAAAATGACTCTGCACCGTCGGTAATCTGCCTAAGCTCAGGGAAATGGGCTGTATCCGGAGCTGGCAGGGTTAATACCAGTTGTTATGGGCAGAGTGGCTTGCATTTGAAAGCGGGATCTTGGTATCGTTGTGTGATACGTCTTTTTTCAAGGTTTTGCCTCGATGTCAGGCCGGCTCCACGGATAGGTTGAAGGCGGTGTACATCCCAATTCAGCAATCAAAATATTCATTAAATATATTTAATCAATAAGACCACCCTCGGTCTCGACTGTCAAATTCAGGAAGTTGTTCTGGGTTAATAGTGTGCGTAATTCCGTAACCAGATCAGTTAAACTGACGCGCTATAGCATGTTTCGAATTCAAGCGATGTACTGGCGCTGTGATGGATTTCTATGGATTCGCCGGGTGGGAATTCGGCATAGTAAAATGCCTGCTGACTGTCGCGTTTATGACGCATCGATGCGGTTTGAAACGATTTGACGTCAGCTTATGGTTTGCTTTTACTCAGCCTGTTACAGCACATTTTCAGCGTCGTAAGCATGTTGGGTGCAAAGCGCTGAGTCGTCAGAAGGTAGCGTAATTTGCGTGGCGTCCGCTCATTAGCTCGGGTATTGCAGGAAACCGCAAACTTCGATTTGTGTCGGGTTTGCACCCTTACAGGCAGGCCTGGGCTAACACACAGCATGCACTAAAAACTGATCCGCTATGGCAAAAGATAAACAGCGTAAAGCAAGAACTTATGTTCCGCACCCGCGTTATGGTGCGCAGCCACTGCCTTCGGGTTGTCACTTTAGTGAGGAAGAAATACTGCGTGCGCATTGGCGTTATCGCTGGCTCGATTATTTTCCTGAAACCGCCATTCCAGCCAACATCAGTCGCCAACATTACGCCATTTTTCCAAGCAAACTGTATCTTGATATCGCCCTGACTTGTGACACTTGTCAGCGTCGTTTCATCTTCTTTGCCAAAGAACAGCGACACTGGTTTGAAGAACTGGGATTTTGGGTCGATGCGCATTGCACCACCTGCTTTGAATGTCGTGGGCAACAGCAGCAAATTCGCTTTTGGCAGCGACGTTATCAACAGTATGTGATGCAAACCGGGCTCAGCAAGGAACAAACGCGCGAGTTTAAACAAATCGCACTGGAACTGTATCAGCGCGGCTATTTACGTGATGTGGCCAAAGTGAACGCCATTAAATTGCCAGATTAAGCCAGCCGCAGTCCGCGCCGACATTGAGTCGTTGAGTTATAGCCAGCGTTTCGCGCCCGGGATGCACAGGATCAGGGCGGCGACCGCAAAGCTGAAGGCGACACCGGCGCTGCCTATCACGGCAAATTTGATTAAACTGGCGGCTTGCCAATTCTGACTGCCGCGGCCGAATGCCACCACCACTGGCGCGTGCACGATGTAGGCGGCGAAACTTAAGCGGGCCAAGCGGGTCCAGCCAGCCCAGGGCTTGGCTGAAACACGGGCGTACCACAATAAACTCAAGATGATGCCAGCGGCGACTAAGGGTTCCCATAGCGCATAGCTGAGTGCCGCGAAACTCCAGCCACCGTTGACATGAAAATCCACTCCGCGTAATGCGCCACAGGCTATCGCAATGGCAAATAAGCTGGGCAGGGCGAGTATGCTGATGACTAACCAGGGCAAGGCCAGTCGGGCTGAAATTTGCTCGAGTAAGCGTTGTTTTGCAGCGCCACAACCGAGAAAAAACAATAACACATAAGAACTGAAATAGCCGATTTGCAGCAAGGCTTTTTCTTGCCCGGTTGGTACCCACAAGCGCAATGCGAACGATGCTGTCGCCCAGATCAACAAGCACCAGGCTATCGCTTTATGATTCAACACGGTCGCGTCGAATTGCCAGCGTAGTTGCGGCAATAAACCACGCAAGGCGGCATAGCTCAAGGAAAACAACAGTAATGCATAGGCAAACCAGAGTGGCCCGATATTGAAATGAAAAGCGCCGCCCCAGTTCCACCAGAAATCCAGCAAACTTTGCTCAGATCCGGCTTCAGCCAAGGCTATCGTAAACGGCCCGAGTACAAAACCGAAGCCCAAGATCGGCAAGCCCAGCCGTAAGCTGCGGTCTTTTAAAAATGCGCTAGCGCCTTTTTTTTCGTAAGACGAGGTAGTGAAATAACCCGCAATTAAAAAAAACATGCCCATGAAAAAGGCTTGGTTGACTGAACAAAACAAGGTCAGCAGTAATTTCGCTGCTAAGCCATCTGCCGGGTTGCGCAGATACCAGCCGCCTTCGGCACCATACATAATGGCCGTGTGGTGCAAGATCACCAGTAGGGTCAGTATCACCCGCAATTTATCGAGAAATGCAGTGCGATTTTGGTCTGGCAGCGTAGTCATGGCTGTCCTCAATAAGGATGGGTTGTCCGCGCTCAAACTCAAAGCCGGGTGAGAATTAGACGAGTGTCGTCAGAAAGTTGTTGAATAATAACTTATGAAGATGGAAATACCGTTTAAACTTTTGTGTAAGTGTGGCTTAGCGGTAAATTTTCCCGCCGGATCACTATTCGAAGTGATTGATCTTGGAACTGCGGAGCTAAAGAAGGAAATAAAACGGCGCCGCTTGATTTGCGCTAAGGCTTAGTCAGTTGAGTTTGATTATAAGTGAAAATGAAAACGCAGAGCTGGCGCGGGTTTTCATCGGAAAATGGCTGGAATGGCTTATGCAGTAAGCGTTCTGCTGTGGTGTTTGAGATTACCTTGCCAGGGTTAAAGCGAGATTGTTTTCCCTACTCTGCCGGGCGCAAACGCCCGCAGAGTAGCAAAGCGGGAGGCTCCCGCTATTGGATTTAATTATGTGAACCATCAAAATATAATGAGACAAGACTTCACAGTAAGTGTATATTTAACCAGAAGTTAATGAGATAGAAACCAACAGTTAATTTTACAACTCAGAATTTTCTATATTCATTTTGCTTAGAGCGGCTCATTCGTCGCTGAATGTACTAATAGTTTATGCAATATTGCGCCGCAGAGAGCAAAAATTCTCGCATGCAAAAAAATGAAGCGGAACTTGCACAATTAAGAGCATGAAACGCGGTGCTAAACGCGTTGCTTTTGCCTTGGTAAGTCGCTGCCGTAACAATTACTTATACGAATACCCGATCATTCGAATTAGTTGGTGTCGCGTCAAGAGAGGAAATTTATGGCAGTTCGTAAAATTCCAAAGAACTATTTGCATGTCACTGGCAAATTTGCCAGTCAAAAGAACGAGCAGATGGGAGGGTTCGAGTCTTTGCTGGAAAAAGACTATATGCTACTCCTGGAGTTTGACGATGCCGTCGAGAGCTTTGAAGAGCAGCCTGTTACCATCCCCATCCCTGGTGTACCTCGTGGCTATACGCCGGATATCCTGGTTCGTTTTCGCTCTGACGTGGCAACGGGGCAACTTCGTCCGCCTGAACTGACCGAGATTAAGAGCGTCGAGGATCTCAGTAAAAATCAAGAAAAATACGCGCCTAAATTTGCCGCAGCTAAAGAATATGCGAGCGAATTCGGATGGGTCTTCAATATCAAGACCGAAAAAGAAATCCGAACCCAGCGCCTTGCCAATATTAAATTCCTGAGGGAATACCGCAATATTGATCCTGCAGAGGAGGACTGCATCAAACTCCACTCGTTACTGCTTTCGTTCAATGGCGTAGCAGCACTGCCGGATCTTTTGGGCGCATTAGGACAGACTGATGACGATAAGCTTTATTGGTTGCCCGTAATCTGGAATATGGTTCTCAAGAAACGTTTGATTATTGACCTTGATGTTCCGTTGAGTGACCGTGCGGTTTTGAATCTTCCCGAAGCGGAGTGAATTCCATGAGTAAGGCAGAGCGTACCCAGTTGTGGTTGAAAGAAGGTGCGACAATTACCAACAATGGACGCGAATACATAATCTTAGCATTGGCCGATATCAATCAGGTTCTTGCCAAGGAAGTCGGTTCAGGTGAGAAGGTGCTGATCAAAATTGGTGACCTTGGTCCACCCAGAGCGGTAGGGACGCCAGCTCCAACACCTTCGGTGCAACGAGATCTTTACGAAATCACGCAAGACGACTGGCGGATAGCCGAAGAACGGCGGGGGTATATAGAGCCCCTACTAAATTTGCAGCCTGGGAAGCGTAACAATGCATTGGCAATCAAAATTTCTCTAGATGCAGGTGTTAGCCGAGCCACCTTGTATCGATGGGCCGCCCTCTTTAAGGAAAACGGATTGCTATCTTCGCTACTGCCAAACTATAGCGCCCGGGGTGGAGCCGGTGTCTCCAGATTGCCGCCTGAGGTGGATGCCATCATACTGGATGTTATCGAAAATTTCCATGACACGGATCAGTGTCCTTCGATCGCAGTTACAGTAGAGGAAGTCAGGCGACGATGTTCTAATGCAGAGCTGCGCTTACCGTCACATAATACGATCAAGGCACGAATCGCAAAATCCCAGGGACGAGAGCGTACAGCAAGTCGGAAAGGAAATGCGGCTGCGCATGATCAGCACGATCCTATTAAAGGAACCATCAGTGATGCCGATTGGCCATTAGCTCTGGTTCAAATTGACCACACCTTACTACCGGTGATCATCGTGGATGATGTACATCGGAAATCAATACGGCGGGCATGGATCACCTTGGCGATCGATGTTAACAGTCGCGTCTGTCTCGGCATGCATCTGAGCCTTGATGCTCCTTCCGCCATGTCAGCTGGTATGTGTGTATCGCATGCGATCATTCCCAAAGAGAAGTGGTTATCGCGTTTGGGGATCACATCCGTTGAATGGCCATTTTGGGGAGCGATGGGCATTCTGCATATGGACAACGCCCGCGAGTTTCGTGGGGATATGCTACAGGTCGCATGTATCGAGTACGATATCGACCTGCATCTTCGACCTGTTAAGAAGCCACGCTACGGCGCGCACATTGAGCGTCTGATGGGAACCGTGTCCGAAGGGCTCAAAACAGTGCGTGGCGCGACCTTTTCTGGTCCTGACGAGAAGGGCGACTATGATGCCGAAGGCAATGCCTGCATGACTTTTGGCGAGCTAGAAAAATGGCTGGTTCTATTTTTCGGTCGCTACCACAGGAAAGTCCATGCCGGAATCGGTACTACACCCCTAACTAAATGGCGCGAAGGCTTACTCGGTACCAAAGGCAAGCCAGGTCGGGGATTGCCTGCGCGGCGGTTGGATGAAGAAAAGTTACGCATTGACTTTATGCCTTACCTGGAACGCACCGTCCAAAACTACGGCGTACTGATCGATGATGTGCATTACTACCACAATGTGCTGCGGCCATGGATTAATGCTGAACATCCTGAATTTAAAGGGCATCGGCGCAAATTCCGTTTTCGCCGCGACCCACGCGATATCAGCGTATTGTATTTTTTCGACGAGATTGCCAAGCGTTACTTTGCGATTCCTTACCGTGATACTAGCTTACCGCCTGTGAGTATCTGGGAGTTGCGTGAGGCACATCGTTCCGCTGACGAACGTGGCATTCCGCACGAAAATGAGAAGGCAATTTTTGCCTTGATTAACGAGCGACGTGAACTTGAAGCAGGCGCTGCGGAAAAAACAAAATCAGCGCGACGAGCTCAACAACGACGTGCGCAACATGCCGAAGCCAGAAAAAATAAAGCTGAAGATTTGCCTGGCGTTAGTCAGGCAATTATATCAACATTGCCTCCGGCGGTACGCGGTTACAACCCAGACGAAGTCGAACCATTGGATGACGAATGAATTCGCCAGACTGCACCTATTCGCATTTGAATGACGCAGCAAAAGCGCTGATAGAGCGAGGCGACGATGAGCGCATCTACGCGATCCGCGAAGGAATCTGGCTTGGCTATAAAGATGCCAAGCGCATTCTTGCCAAGATGGAGGACTTGCTGAACTACCCGCGTATCACGCGCATGCCGAACATGTTGCTGGTCGCACCGTCGTTCAACGGAAAGACGTCGATACTCCAGCGATTTTTGTCGTTGCATCAGCCTGATCTGGATCCAACCAATGAAATCACTATATGTCCGGTCGTTATGGTCGAGTCGCCGCCAAAACCCGATATTTCTGATTTCTATACGCGTATTTTGGATGTGCTCATGACACCTTACAAACCGACAGCCTCAGTGTCAGAGAAATATTCGCAGATCAAGCGACTGTTTCGTCAGATGGAGGTGAAAATGCTGATCGTCGACGAGATCCATCATTTAATTGCTGGTAGCCTGAATCGGCAACAGGAATTTCGTAATGCCCTGAAAAGCCTTGGAAACGAAACCATGGTGACGATCGTCGCTGCTGGTATCGAGGATGCCTATAATGCTTTCAATACCGACCCACAGATGTCGAGTCGTTTTACGCCAGAAGAGCTGCCACTCTGGAAAGCGAATAATGAGTTCGGCTCTTTATTGGTAACACTTGAGATGCGTATGCCGCTTAGGCAAGCATCCAACTTGAAGGAGCCGGCGACTATGCTAGCGATTCATACCCGTAGCGAGGGAACGCTGGGCGATATGTGTGACCTGGTCAAGGAGTTGGCTGTCGATGCCATTCGCAGCAAAGAGGAACGGATTACGCTTGAGAGGGTCAATGCGCTGCCATGGGTTCCGCCTTCTAAACGCAAGCAATATCGGCGTCATTGAGCGAAATGCGCGGTTTCACCTCAGCGTTGTGGCCAATACGCTATAAGCCATTGCCGGATGAATTGCTCTCGTGCTGGCTGGTGCGCTTGGCGCATGGACATGGCTTAAAGGTGCAAACATTCTGTAACCTGATTTTTGGTAATCAGCGTCAAGTTTGGAATCGTGATATCGATCGACTGGCTCCGACCTGGTTAGTTGATGAACTCATTCTACGCACTGGAATTTCACCGGAATTGGCATGGGGAACGACCTTGCGTGCCTATGAAGGCGTCCTATATCCGAAATTTCGTCTAGCCGGTACCTTGCAGTGGATACTCACGCTCAAGCTCTATCACAGGACACGCCAGGGATATGGTTTGCAATTTTGTCCTACTGTAGTGGTCAACTAATTTTGGCCACTTCGTTATAGCCAAGCCAATAACTGCG
>JAYSEN010000054.1:0-18124 GCA_041913845.1 Undibacterium sp. | reverse complement strand
GTAGCCAAGTACTCTATCCAGCTGAGCTACGGCCGCGAAGACAATGATTATAGCAGAGTCACGCGAAAAAGCTAGACCTGGGCCTAAGCCCATCAAATTTCCACTTGCGCACCCACCTCGATCACGCGATTACTTGGGATATGATAATAATCCGCAGCATCACGTGCATTGCGCGACATAGTCACAAACAAGCCCTCACGCCAATTCGCCATACCGCTACCTGGCGTCGAAATAATAGTCTGGCGAGAAATGAAGTAAGAAGTTTCCAGCGCCTCGAACTCCAGCCCATGCGGCTTACAAAGTTCCAGCGCATTCGGAATATCCGGTTCATTCTTAAAGCCATAATCAACATCGACCTGGTAGCAATTATGTCCCAGTTCAGTGACACGTATCCGTTCATTAAAGGGCACCCAGGGGATTTCACGATTATGTATCGTCAGGAACACTACGCGCTCGTGCAAGATTTTGTTGTGCGACAAATTATGCAATAAAGCATGCGGCACACCATCGGCTTCACCGCGCAAAAATACTGCCGTGCCTGGCACGCGCACAGGCGGCGAAACAAACAGTGACTCTAAGAAGGCTTCCAGCGGGATGGCGTGCTTCTTCAAATTATCAAACACTAATTCACGCCCACGCTTCCAGGTCAGCATCACAGTGAAAATAATCAAACCCAGAACGATAGGGAACCAGCCGCCATGGAAAAATTTCATCGCATTCGATGAAAACAGCGAAACATCGATGGTGGCAAAAAAGCCCGTAGCGAAAATACACAAGAATAAATTGTATTTCCAGCCGTAGCGAATCACGAAAAAGGTCAACAAGGAAGTGACCAGCATCGTCCCGGTGTTGGCGATACCATATGCGGAAGCCAGTGCCGATGAAGAGCCAAAGCCAACGACTGCGGCTACCACCACGGCAAACTGTATCCAGTTCGCGGCCGGGATATAAATCTGACCGATCTCTTTGGACGAAGTGTGAATAATCGCCATACGAGGCAAGAAGCCCAGCGAAATCGCTTGTTTGGTCATTGAAAAGGTGCCGGAAATAGTCGCTTGTGAAGCAATTACCGCGGCCATGGTTGAGAGTATCACCAGAGGATAAATACTCCAGCTACCCAATTGTTGATAAAACGGATTTCCAACGGCCTCGGGCTTTAAAATTAATAAAGCGCCCTGCCCCAGATAATTCAAACCCAGTGCGGGAAAAACAATGAAAAACCAGGCGGTACGGATAGGTTTGCGACCGAAGTGGCCCATATCAGCATACAGCGCTTCCGACCCGGTAAATGCCAGGACTACAGCACCGAGTGCGATAAATGCTGCCATCTTATGATGCAACACGAAATCGATCGCGTACATAGGATTGAACGCCAGCAAAATACTTGGGACGCGCAAGATATTGTACAAACCCATGATCGCCAGCACCAAAAACCAAACCACCATAACCGGACCAAACAACTTGCCAATACCCGCCGTGCCTTTGCTTTGCATCGAGTATAAACCGGCCAGAATAGCGACGGTGATCGGTACAACGTAGTGACTAAAACTAGGTGTTGCCACCTCCAGCCCTTCTATCGCGGAAAGCACGGTCATTGCCGGGGTAATTACGCCATCACCATAAAACAATGAAGCACCAAATAAACCGAGCACCGTTAACGGGAAAAACAAGGGCGACTTTTTGGTTACCGATTCCAGCGTCAACGCTGTCAAGGCCATAATCCCGCCTTCGCCACGGTTGTCGGCGCGTAATACCAAGGTTACGTATTTAAGCGAAACGATGATAATCAAACCCCAGGTAATCAGCGAAACTACACCGATAATATTCCCCTGGTTTAAGGATAAGCCATGCCCTTCAGCAAACACCTCTTTCATGGTGTACAAAGGGCTGGTACCGATATCGCCATAGACGATACCGACTGCCGCCAGTGTCAAGGCAGCTAAACTACTTTTTGCGTGCTGATTTTCCAATTTCCACTTTCAAAAACATTGGTGCGTTGCACAATAGGCCAAGCGTTGTAGATTTTCAAGCGCTTTTACTTAGGCTTTATGACAAAACATATTTCTTTTAAGTAATTTTCACGGGATTAGTCTGCAAGCAGACTTTGTGCAGCGCAGTAAATTATTGATTCTGTTGAATACATAACACAATAACAAGCAAATTTAATTTCCAAGGGGACTTCTAAAAACCTCAAATTTGAAAAACCGGCTTCAATAAAATCAATTACTTAGCCTCAGAGAATTACCAAAAATCGGAGTTTTTAGAAGTCCCCCCAACCACAAAACGTAGAATTCACGCGCATCACCAAGCCTTTTCACTTGAAAACCCGCATAAAATCTAGCACATCAATATATATTTTGAATTATTTTAAATAATGTCTCAATATAACAACACAAAGTCCGCTTGATGCACGCGAGCGTCGAGTCAGGTAAGCTGCCTTCAACATCGTCGGCCAGCGTTAAACAGTGTAGTGCGTTTAACGCGCAAGTATCAGCGCTATCCCCTGCCCCACTCCCACACACATACTACATAAAGCGTATTTTCCTTGCGTTAATTCCAGCTGATTGAGCGCGGTTGCCAGCAAGCGTGCACCAGATGCCCCTAGCGGATGACCTATGGCGATCGCGCCACCATTTGGATTAAGCCGCGCGTCGTCATCGGCCAGGCCAAGCTGGCGAGTCACGGCCAGTACCTGAGCCGCAAACGCCTCGTTGATCTCGATCACATCCATTTGCGCCAGGCTCAGATCGCAAAATTTCAACACTTTTTGTATTGCCGAAACCGGACCAATTCCCATCAGACGCGGCGCTACTCCGCTCGTCGCCATCGCCAGGATGCGTGCCCGCGCGGGCAAGCCATAATCTTGTCGCATGGCTTCACTGGCAAGCAAGACGGCTCCTGCACCATCATTAATGCCCGAGGCGTTTCCGGCTGTCACGCTGCCGCTACTTGAACAAATCGGCTTTAAGCGCGCCAGGTCGTCCAGACTGGTCTGTGGTCGCGGGTGTTCGTCAGCACAAAACTCACCAGTTGGCTGATTTTGTCGCATCAGCTTAACTGGAATTAACTCGCCTGAAAAAAAACCTTGTTGCGCCGCCCTGGCATAGCGTTGCTGACTGCGCCAGGCATATGCATCCTGGTCGGCCCGGCTAATGCTATATAAGTGCGCCAGATTTTCGGCGGTTTGTGCCATGCTATCCACCCCAAATTCAGCAGCAAAGCGCGGGTTAATAAAGCGCCAGCCTATCGTGCTATCTTCGAGTTGCTGTTGTCGTGAAAAAGCGGCATCGGGTTTCGCCATCACCAGCGGTGCGCGGCTCATGTTTTCAACCCCGCCCGCCAGTATCAGGCGCGCCTCACCACAACGTATGGCACGCGCACTGCTGCCAATCGCGTCCAGGCTGGAGCCACACAAACGATTAATCGTGTGTGCGGCCACGGTCTCTGGCAAACCGGCCAATAGCGCAGCGATCCGCGCGACATTGCGACTGTCCTCGCCAGCCTGATTGGCGCAGCCAAGACTGACTTCATCCAATTGCTGCCAATCGAGCTGGGGATGACGTGCGACTATAGCCTGCAAGGGCAATGCCGCCAACTCATCAGTGCGTATGTGCGCCAGCGCGCCTGCATAGCGTGCGAAAGGGGTACGCACGGCGTCACAAATCCAGACGGCGTTTTGATTCGCGCTCACGATGTCTCCTTGGTTTTACAAACCAGCATCAGCTCACGAAAACGTGTTCAGGCTCTTCAGCGCGCCCCACCTCGTCGAGGTTGCACCGCCTGGCAACACCGCTTGCCGACTAGTTTGCATTTGGTTTTTGTGAAACCAGGCTGCGTTTCAAAAGCATGCCGGTTGGGGCGTAGTTTTGAACGACGGGGTTTCTTTTTTATCTGCGCGACACGCTAACACAAATTGAGGTCACTGACTATGGCAGTCTGCACGACTCAAGCGCAACCGATAGCGCAGGCAGTTCGAATTGGATTGCGCCTGATTTTGACGATAAGTAGCGCTAACGACTGGGACAAAGTGATTATTCATTCACGGTTATGTGGCTGTGCGTGGTGCGAAAGCGCATCGTGCGGTGAGTTGCTCCAACCCTGCTCTCGCCTGCTCTGCCTAAGCCCGGTCTTAATAAAGTGCTTTAAATGCCCCACTTAATTCACACAAATTTCCTTACTAACGCGAACTCTGCCACCCGAAGCAATGCAAACAAAACGCTCATTACCGACATTCGCGTCGTCATCGGGCCGATTAATCGCAAAACGCATAAAACTACCAAAAGTTTGTCCGGTCGGATTAAAGGTAATGTATTTTCGTTGTGGAGCGGGGATAATCGACCCGGCACTGAGTTGGCTAATCAACTTACCACGCACGCGCAACAACACGTCACCGTCAACTGCCGCGGTCTCAAAAACGCCATTTTTATTACGATCGACGAAGATAATCCAGCCACTGGCCCATCCGGTATTACTAAGCGGATTACTGTTGGCGCTGGCGCAACTGGGTGCTGTGCTCTCCGCATTTTCGCTGCGGCATATCGTCACATGCAGACCTCGTGCAATTGCTTCACTGCGACTGTAATTTAAGTCACCATGTAAGGCCGAGGTATAACTGCTAATGCGCTGCTTAATCACAAAGCTTTTATACGAGGGCAGCGCCAGCGTGGCGACGATGCTCATGATAGCCAGAACCAGCAGCAACTCCAGCAAACTGACTCCCGCTTGTCTTCCTGCGCCTTTCATTGCATTCTCCATTTTGTTAGAAGTTCAATTGAATCGCCAGCTTGCTGGCTACAAATTAACTTTTACACAAAACAGACTATTGATCGCGACTGCGTATTTCAATGTGATTTTGCTATTTTTTAATAGCGTTTTTGTAAGTAAATTTTACTAATCCTGCACCACCACCCGCACCAGTTTAAGACCGGGGGAGTGCATTCCGTTCCCAGCATTAAAATCCCGCACCTGGCTCTTGCAAATACTCGATTTCTGCCGCCGTATTGCGACGGCCTAAAATTACATTGCGATGCGGGAAACGGCCAAAACGCTGTATGACTTCCTGGTGGCGGCGTGCAAAGCTGGTGTAATTCGCAAACAAATTGCGCTCGGGCGCCGTCACACTTTGCTCGAGTGCACTGAGTAAAGCGACGGCTTGTGCCTGCGCCGACTGATCTTCCGCATGTTCCAGTGGCAAATAAAAAAACACTCTTTGTATCGGCGACAAACGCTGATCGATGCCATATGCCAGACCTTGCTGTGTCAATTGCAATGCCTGGGCATCATGAGCAAAACTGGCGGCACTGCCACGATAAATATTGCGTGGAAATTGATCTAACAACAGGATTAATGCCAGGTAAGATGCCGGTTCCTGTTGCCAGTGCGCAAGTTCACCCTGAGCTGCGGCACGCACCCAATCGGCATAGTGGTCGCGCATGTGGGTATCGACCAATTCATCTTTAGACCACCATAAAGCCGCTTGCTGACTTGCGATAGTCAGGTTATCGCTGGCTAAACCAAACCAGAATTGCAGAATTTGCTGACTCTCCATCGTCATCATCCTTGATCTTGCCGCGACACGGGGTGACGCCAGCGTTTAACTACAAGCCTGGATTTCAGGCGCAAAAAAAGAACCTAGCATTGGTGCGCCTTAAGCGGCACTTTTCGGCTATAAGGCGCATCCGGATTAGGTTTTCGGTTTTTCTTAGACTTCAAACTATAAAAAAATCGCACCCTATTAGCTACTGGCTCTCGGGTAATCGGTGTAACCTTCTGGGCCATTCCCATAAAATAAATCAGCGCGTGGCGCTGCCAATGGCAACCCCTGTTGCAGGCGCTCAGGCAAATCGGGATTGGCGATATAGGGGCGACCAAAGGCGACGGCATCAATCAGACCACGATTTATTAAATCAGCCGCCTTCTCTGCGGTGTAAGCGCCAGCGCCAATAATAGGGCCAGGGAACGCGGCGCGAATTTTTTCGCGAAATGCCAGCGTATACGGTTCACCACCAACCCAGTCGGGTTCAGAAATATGCAAAAACGCGATCTGACGTTTGGCCAGCTCTGCGATCAGGTATAAAGCCTCATCCGCCTGCCCGGGTTTGGCATCGACACCGTTAAACGGGCCTTGCGGAAAAATTCGTATGCCTATGCGCTGAGCTGACCAGGCTGCAATCGCCGCATCGACCACTTCTAACACAAAGCGTGCACGCTTTTCCAGACTGCCACCGTATTCGTCTTGCCGGTGATTTGCCTCTGGCGAAAAAAATTGATGCAACAAATAACCATGCGCCGCGTGCAATTCAATCAAATCAAAGCCAGCCTGACGAGCACAGCCCACAGCATCGGCAAAATCCTGAATAATGCCGTGAATTTCCGGCACAGTTAAGGCGCGAGGCATCGAGGTATCGACGCGTATTACCTGCCGATTTTCGTCGCGCAGAGAAATCCGGCTAGCCGCTTTAATGGCTGATGGTGCGACTGGTGCAGCGCCATCCGCTTGCAACGAAGTATGTGAAATTCGCCCGGTATGCCAGAGTTGCACGCAACTGTGGCCACCCGCGTCATGGATAGCCTGATTCACCTGCTGCCAACCAGCGACTTGCGCGGGCGTGTGCAGACCCGGCGCTCCCGAATAACCCTTAGCTTGAAATGAAATTTGCGTTGCTTCAGTAATGATTAAGCCGGCGCTGGCACGCTGGGCATAATATTCAGCCATTAACGGCGTGGGAATATCACCAGGTTCGAGACTACGCAGTCGCGTCATGGGTGCCATAAAGATTCGGTTGGTTAAGCTTAATGCACCGATTTTTATCGGCGTGAATAAATTTTCTATCGACATAAATTACCGGGATGAATAAAAACGACTGAGTTGGTTCGTCTGCGCAAAACCAGAGTGTCGCATAAAACTGCCCCTTTTACCTGAACAGGTACAGGCCGGGGTGTCTGCGCAACTCAGACCAGCGTCATAGCCTTTCCCTGATTACCGTGTGCGCAGCCGCAGTTCTGATTCTGGATTAGATGCGGATGACTTCAGCTAAGTCTATCGAGTGTCAGAAGCATGAGCTGGGTCTACAGCCTGGTGAGGCGACAATTTCAGACCTTCTGCTTTAGCGATAAGTGCGCCGTTTACGCGCTGCCGCTACTTTTTTACACCGCGCGTCGCGTCAGATTAGTCTGCCTCAAAAAAAGGATTGTCAATTCTTAAAACTTAGCATATCGTCATGCGCCGGTAAAAATTTGTTATCACCTATAAGGTCAGCAACAGCCTTAAAACGCGGTTCGGCAAGCGCGCGACTTCACGCTAACTTAGTCCCAAAACGAACACGCAACCCTACACTCATTCAAGGATCAGGTTCACTATGTTTACGTTAAATTGCTCTAAGGGTGCGAGTTGCCTTGCACTGACTATCTTGCTATCAGCTTGTGGCGGGAGTAGCAGCTCCCCCGGGACTGATCCCTCGCCAGTCAAAAAAATGCTGCACGCGGACAATCTGGATCAGGGTTTTGCCGCTTATTTATTATTACGTTACCGCATCTACGACGAATTACCACAACTGCTGGCATTTACCCAATTGCACCAATCTGTCTCGCCAGATTTACAAAAGTGTCCTTTAGAGGGGACGGTCTACCGTATGCCACCGGCAGGAATAGGGATTTACGAATTTGCACAATGCCGTAGCCAGAACGGTATCATCTACACCGGAAAAACCGAGCGACGGATTGCCGCAGGCCCGGCGAAAACCAATTGGGATAGTTTCGAAAATTACAGTTATCAACTGAGTTCAGACAGTGAAGTTCAAAAGATGAGCGGGACCTATTATTACTGGTTTTATACAGGTAAGCAGCTCGATTACTATACCCTGAATTACACCACGGGAACGCAAACCACCCAATATAACCTCACTAGCACCTTAGGCAGCTCAATAGAAATCAGCAGCACCGCGATTAGTGGCAATCAGCATTTTATGCTGAAAGACCGTGATGATCAGGGACAAGCCATCACCCCGGTATTGCGTGCGGATGATGGTTCAAATCTCAGCATTAGCATCGATACTGTTGGCCAGGCTAGCGTCGCGTTACGCAATGACGCTGATGGCAAAATTTTGCTCACCAAAATCTTTAGCAAAGCGGAAGTTAATGCCTTGCTGGCTGCGGCCCGGCATTTAAAAACTTAAATCTGGCTTGTATTTTTTGATGGCAGACTGGCCAGCACATGTTCAGCCAGTCTGCGTGCATGCTGACGTAATTCAGGGACAGCCGTGGCTTCCCAAAACTGGGCCTTCAATAAGGGACCGATGTAATATAAACCTGGCAGTGCCGAACTTTCATCAGCCGCTTGCACCTGATAATCTGGTTGTATCAGCAAACCCAGTTCAGCAGCATCGCTGCAGATCTGCCCACGGCTTAACAACTTCGCCAACAAACCCTGAGTCTGGCTGCGCAAGGCCGAAACGGGGCCAGTGCAATTAATCACAAAGTCAAACTGACTGGTTTCGCAGTGCGACTCTGCGCGCCTCTGCCATTGCACGTGCCAGCAGGCGGCGCTGGTCGTCCCGGCATTAACCTGATAGTGCACGTGTTTTAAGCGACCTGCGCGGATTTGCAAGCGCTGTTGTTGTAATTCGTGATTAACATGCGCGGCGACCGGTGCTGCCATGCGATGACGATGACTATCCCAAAGGGCTTGCAAATGCCGCAGAAATCGTTGCCGCTCAGCTGGCGCTAAAGTTTGCCAAAGCTGATCAGTGACTGGTCGCAAAGCCGCCAGCAAATCGCGCCAATCGGCTACTGCGCTAGCCTGATGTTCCTGCTGTTGTGCTGCCTGCTGTAGCTGTGCCAAACTCTGACGAAAAAACCTTAGCATGGCGCGCACCGTGCGGAGTTTGCTAAAATTTTCGACAAAGCCAGGCGGCACCGTTGCCATCCCGGCCTGACCCGCTGCACGGTGCGCCTGCGCCAGCAAACCACGGCGCGACAACATCGTGACCACACCGCGGTGTCCCAGATGACGCAATTGCAGCAGCACATCCACTGCGGTCAGGCCGCTGCCCAGCAGTAAGACCCGGGCCTCGACCGGCACATCAATTAAGGCTGAATAATTCCAGGGACTTTGCACAATCCGCGCGCGCGCTTGCTCAAGCGTGCTTAGACTGGCATCGTAAGGGAGTGGCCGCGGCGCGAAATTGCCTAAGGCGAGCACCGCACTATGCACGACTTTAGGGGCTGAATTTGCCAATCGCAAGGTCAGCGATACAGAACCTGGCTCGGTCGATGAGGCATCGCTATGGCCGGAATCAGCGGGCGTGCGCTCGATGCCAATCACGTTATCGTAAATAATCTCGAACTCGATTTGCCGCGCACTGGCGGTGGCCCGTTGCTCGCCCAATACGCGCTGCAAATAAGCGCCATATAAATTACGCGGGACAAAATCGCTGGCTTGAAATGGCAAACCCAATTGCTGCAAATAACGTAAAAAACCGCCTTCATCCTCCGCTGATATCCCCATCCGGGCCGCCGGCACATTTAACAGATGATGGGGTGAAGGCGTACCATAGGCTAAGCCCTGACCGATTACGGCTTCGTTAGAAATCAACAGCAGGCGGCTCTGGGGCGGTAATTGCTGCAACAAATTCCAAGCCACCGCCACGCCACTAAATCCGGCTCCCACGATCGCTATGGCAGGCATACTCGCATCCTCCGCTGTGATTATCAATTTGGACTTCGGGCAAAACGCATCATAGCATCGGGCCTGCCCGAGCACGCCGTCACCAGACAAATTTGCAACAAGCCAGGCCCCTATCCAAGCATAGTCCAGCCCTGACTCAGCCTGATTTTCATCTGCTATGACTCAGCCCGACGCTTGATGACACCAGACATAATGCCTTGCCGCTTAAATTGCGCGCTTATCGCGCTTATTTTTGTCTAGGCTTGCTATACCAAAGCGCATTCACGATGATCCAGCGCTCAGCAAAGCGCCCCATGTGAAAATAATCAACAAACCAGGGCGTCTCTAAGCGTACCGAAGCAGCATTATCCGTCACATCCAACACCTTGCAACTGCGATTCCATTTTTCCGGCGGAGTTTTCAAAGCACCTTCCTTGGTCAGACTCAGCAATTCTTCTTTCGTCATGCGCCGCAAACCGAGGCGTTCATCGGGTGTTTCGCCGAGCACTGCACGCTTGGCTAAATCGGGATGCAAAGCACGGGCAACCCGGGCTGGATTCGCTTCGAGCTGACCATCTATGTAATCAAAACAAGTTGCTTCGATGGCAGCGATAGTCGCCGCACTGGGTTCAGCCGCCCAGGCTGGCAAACTCAGACTGCTTGCCAACAACAAGCCCAGGGTGGTCAGTGTTTTACGCATACTTTCTCCATGTGATTAAGCACTTAAGCCAGACAAAACATCGCGTTAATCGTCACCGTATCGACTGGCTGCGGCGGATTATTATTGCTTGCACGCTTGGAGTAGCAAATGCAGAAAAAGTTCGTCGGGCAAATTACTTGACTGAGTTGGATGAACTGCCTGGCTTAAGCCCGATTCACTTGCTGTAAAAACCGGCTTTGTATGACACGCAAACTCTCGCTCAGAATTTGCGACCATCCAGATTCCGCTGCAGCATTGAGGTGAACCTGCTGTTGCAATTGACCAATAGGCTGCATCAGGCTCAAGGCCGCTTGTGTGATACCCTGATCAGCTTGCAGTGCCAGCATTTGCCCCTGAATTTTCGTCAATTCCTGCTGTTCGTTAAGTGCCAATTGTGCTTGCTGCAAACGAAGCTGGCTGGCGATATCGAGCAAGGCCAGGTGTTCATTCGCGCTTAAGCGTGCATCTAACTCGGTATGATGCGTGAGCTTGACAACAATGGCGATTAATTCAATCAGGTAAAACCAGCTCAACCACCAGATAAATTGCCAGCGCTGCTGCTGATCATGTTGCAGCATGTCCCAACTCGCCGCAAAATCTGCGGCGTATCCAGCGGCCGCCGCTGCCTGAATTTTTTGCTCCTGTTGCTGTTGCAGCGCCTGCGTCTGTTGCCAGGCTTGCTGAGTGCGGACTTGCGCTTGCTGCAGTTGCGCTGTCAGCGCCGCATACTCGTTTTGTTTTTGCAAACGCCAGCGCTGCATCTCGTGTTGCAGCGCTTGCTCAGCACGCTGCGCACGCTGCTGTGCTTGCTGTATGCGTTGTTGTGCTTGCTGAATTTTTTGCTGCAAAGCAGGCTGTGCATTAAGTTCTGTCGTGACCAGTTGCTGTTGCCAGCGCCGTATTGCGCTAAGCTGTTGCACTTCGATCTGGCGCGCCTGGTTGCGTAAATTTTGCCATTGCTGGCGCATCTCACGTAGTTGCGGTGGCGTGCTGGCGAGCGCCTGCTCTGCCGCTTGCTGCTGCTGAATGAGTAAGCCCGCTTCGTGCTGGCGCTGTTCTAAACCGCTGGCAAGCGCCGCACTTTGCCGGTTTTCGAGCACCCGCTGCCGCGCAATCTGACTCGTGCGCAAGGCAATTTCACTGCGATTGCTATCCACAAAAAAAGGATACACCAGGGTGATCGCCGACAAAAAAGCCAGTATCGCACGCCAACCTAGCCCGAAAATTTTTACCTTCCAGGACGCGTCGCTGCGCAATGCCAGCATCATTTGTCGTTCCAGACACCATTGAAATACGCCCCAGATCACGCCCCCCAGCAGTGCTGCAGTCGCACTCATCTGCGTCATACTGGCCAGCATATGCGCCATGCCATAGCCAGCGAACCAGGCAAAGAAGATCACCAGCGCGCCCAAACCCAGGTATTTATAACGACCTCGTGCATAGTAAAACTGGCCATCGGCTTTGCGCGCATTCAATAACTTCAGATCGACCGCCGCTGACAAAGCCAGTAAATACATGCCCGCTTGTTGCAATTGCCTGAGCACCTTCAGGCAGTGTAGCCATGGAGAATTCGCTGATTTCATCACTTACATATTCTTAAACAAGGTCATAAATGGCTGACTGACACTCAGAGTTTCTGGCCGGTTTTTTAATTTCACCATTCCCTTGCCACTGTCATCGCGGCTGATTCCAGCGATTGCCCGCATGTTCACGATCGTCGAACGATGAATTTGCTTAAACATGGTGTTATCCAGCACCTGCAATAAATCGCGTATGGGTTTGCGCAACAAGGCTTCACCTTCAGCGGTCATCACCACGGTATATTTGCTATCGGCTTGAAAGTACGCGATGTCATCGACCATGATTAGTTTGGTTTCATTGCCAGAACTCGCGGTAATCCAGACCAACGGCGCAGGCTTGGCAGTTTCGGGGCTTGCGCGCAATTGCTGCAGCAACTGATTCAGCGTTTGCATTTCGGCAGCCGTGCTATTACCACGGCTTTGCAAGCGTTTAACCGTCGCCAGCAAACGTTCGTCACTAATCGGTTTGAGTAAGTAATCGACCGCGCCTTTTTCAAAGGCGTCGATCGCATACTGGTTATACGCAGTGACAAACACGATCTGACTGCGCGGACTGACTTCCGCCATCGCCGCCGCCACATCCAACCCACTCAAACCCGGCATACGTATATCTAAAAACACCACATCAGGCTGATGTTGCGCAATCGCGTCCAGCGCACTGCCACCGTCTTCGCAAGCCGCAACGATTTCCAGCGCTGGCCAGATTTGTGCCAATTGCTGCACTAAATCTTCACGCAACAAACTTTCATCTTCAGCCACCACACATTTAGGCATACTAAACTCCTGTTGTCGTGCTTACGCGTGCAGCCAATGGCACGGTGATAGTAGCGGCGACACCACTCGGAAAATTCCCCACTAACACAAAGCTGGCGGCCATGCCATAGGCCAGTTGCAAGCGTTCGCGTACATTCTTCAAACCGATGCCAGTGCCTGCCGTTTCACTACCTAAGCCCATGCCATCATCAGCCACCGTCACCGCCACATTGTTTTCATGCTGGCGCGCGATAATCCAAATTGTGCCGCCGCCGGTTTTCGCTTCAAGCCCATGTTTAATCGCATTCTCGACAAGGGTTTGCAACATCATACGTGGCAAGGCTTGCGCTTTTAATTCATCCGGCACTTGAATTTGCACTTGTAAACGTGCACCCATGCGCAACTTCATGATATCGAGATAGGCCACCGAGCGCTCCAGTTCTTCACCCAGCGTCGAAGCACTGTCTTCAGTGCGTGGCAAAGAATGGCGCAAATACGTGATTAAATTTCCCAGCATTTTATCGGCGGTGGCCGGATCAGCCCGTGTCAGCAATTGTGCGCTGGCCAGCGTGTTATATAGAAAATGCGGTTCGACCTGAGCATGCAGTAAATTCAGCTTGGCCACAGTCAGTTCTTTCTCGGTTGCCGATTGCGCTGCACTGGCTTTTTCCTGACGCCGCCGTTCAGCAATCCGGCGACTGATGGCGCGGGTAATCGCTTCGGCATTTTCCAGATTAGTGCCATTGTCGACTAAAAATAAATCGGTCCAGGCCGGTCGCTCGGGTTCGCAAATCAACATCAGGCTACCCATGCCATCACCCGGTGTAATCGTTGCCAGAATTTGATTGCGCTTGGTGCTTAAAAAGTCCAGCGCTTTCCACTCGACCACAAAATTACTTTGATAGGGATCTATGCGTTTGACTTTAGCGCGGATTTGCAAACTATCCCGTGCGCTATCGGCGCACTCGATACCAGGCAATTCACGGATGGCCGCGTCCACCAGATCAAATGCCTCGCCCGCTTCCAATGGGATCTCGATTTGCCGGCGCTGACGGTTCGCCAGGGTTGAACTATTGACCTTGTGCGCAATTAAACGCACCCGACGCACATGTGAAAAACTGATGCCCATCACCAACGCCAGCAAGGCAATCGGTATGAATAGGAACTCCCCGGGCGGCGCATCACGGCCATAGATCAGGTTGAGGATAATCAGTGTCAGGGTAAAAAACACGCAGCTCCAGCCCAGGCTCGCGCGCAAAATATACCAAATTGTTGTAATCATAGTGGCTCCTTTTTGTTATCTTCGCTGATATGAAGCCAGCAGCCAGACTATCAGCGTAATTCAGAGCAAATACCTACCTGGCCTTTGCTCCCAACACCGCACTGTGGCGCTACCTCATCGTTGCTGGCAAGGATACTGGTTAGCCCACTTTTCGTCTGCAGTTTTACGACGAAATCGTGATAGCGGCGATGAATCGGGGTTAGGATGGGGTGAAAATGGGCAACACAGCGCATTAATACGGACTCAAACTAATCATGCATTCTAATTAAAATGTACGCATCCCAGTCTGCTAAAATACACCACCAGGATTGACGTTGCGAGGCGAGTTCCGGTCAGTGCACATATCCCAGTCTGCTAAAATCGTGGAGCGCGTCAACCGACAGATTTTTTGGTTCCGGTCAGTGCACATATCCCAGTCTGCTAAAATGCGGTGTCGGCACCAGCGTGGCTTACTGCTGTTCCGGTCAGTGCACATATCCCAGTCTGCTAAAATCAGCGCCGACCAGGGCGGCCAAGGAAGCCAGTTCCGGTCAGTGCACATATCCCAGTCTGCTAAAATGGAAAAATCTTTACTGATGTCGACCTAAAGGTTCCGGTCAGTGCACATATCCCAGTCTGCTAAAATATCAACGATATAGGGGGCAGCGTGAAGCAAGTTCCGGTCAGTGCACATATCCCAGTCTGCTAAAATCTCGGTACTCGTCAAATTCGTTTTTTTCTTGTTCCGGTCAGTGCACATATCCCAGTCTGCTAAAATGGGTACCAACATAAATAGTTCTGCCGTCCTGTTCCGGTCAGTGCACATATCCCAGTCTGCTAAAATGGCTACGTGATCGATCCGAATGCGTCGTTTGTTCCGGTCAGTGCACATATCCCAGTCTGCTAAAATCTCCTGGTACTTGGCTTCGAGCTGGTTGAGTTCCGGTCAGTGCACATATCCCAGTCTGCTAAAATCGCAAGGGACATGACTATCCTGATGGCCTAGTTCCGGTCAGTGCACATATCCCAGTCTGCTAAAATGCGACCGCATTACAGGTAAAGAGCGCTACAGTTCCGGTCAGTGCACATATCCCAGTCTGCTAAAATGGGCTTGTCGAGCTGGACGATTTCACTAGGGTTCCGGTCAGTGCACATATCCCAGTCTGCTAAAATTTTGCCGAAACCCAGTGGGCTGAACAAGCGTTCCGGTCAGTGCACATATCCCAGTCTGCTAAAATTACGACTTTCTCACTACTTGCAGTACGGGGGTTCCGGTCAGTGCACATATCCCAGTCTGCTAAAATCAAGCGGATTTTCAGCGAGTCGCCGATTTTGTTCCGGTCAGTGCACATATCCCAGTCTGCTAAAATTTGCTTTGAGCATTGATTGATCTAGCATAGGTTCCGGTCAGTGCACATATCCCAGTCTGCTAAAATACTACCGCAAACGAGCACCCCCACGTGCCGGTTCCGGTCAGTGCACATATCCCAGTCTGCTAAAATACCGCCGGATTTTTTACGACGACTAAGCAAGTTCCGGTCAGTGCACATATCCCAGTCTGCTAAAATCTCATTCTGTGAAGCTTTAGGGCTAATTAGTTCCGGTCAGTGCACATATCCCAGTCTGCTAAAATGAAGAAACAGATTTGCGATCGTAACATGGCGTTCCGGTCAGTGCACATATCCCAGTCTGCTAAAATTTGTTTCAACGTCTGTTTTCAGCTCTTTCAGTTCCGGTCAGTGCACATATCCCAGTCTGCTAAAATTGAAGCGCCCCGAGAAAGCATGGCGGGCGAGTTCCGGTCAGTGCACATATCCCAGTCTGCTAAAATGATGCTATCGTGCCGGAGTATGCAAGTGTTGTTCCGGTCAGTGCACATATCCCAGTCTGCCAAAATGCCGGATTGAGTCTTACCTGTCAATCGGTGGTTCCGGTCAGTGCACATATCCCAGTCTGCCAAAATGCAGGGCGAATATTCGATTGAACAAATCGAGTTCCGGTCAGTGCACATATCCCAGTCTGCCAAAATGGGTGTATAAACAAGGTATATACAAAAACGTTCCGGTCAGTGCACATATCCCAGTCTGCCAAAATGCACTCGTCGGATTCCTCTGGATTGATAAGTTCCGGTCAGTGCACATATCCCAGTCTGCCAAAATAGCAATGACGTAAGCCCCTGATTTTTCAGGGGCTTACGCATTTTTATAGTGAGAAAAATCATCAAAAATTTAAAATAAGTCAAATTGATCTGGCACTTTTTTACCCTCTTGTTTAAGCTGGCCGCGGAATGACAAGATCTTTTCATATTGCTTATCGGTAAATTGCAGTACATTTACCTTGCCACCTTCCGGCAGACTTTGCTCAATGTACTTACAGTATGTCTCGATTTGCGTGGCACTACTACAACAGCGTAAATAAATTGAAAATTGGGACATTTCAAAGCCCAAATCGAGTAAGGCATTACGAAAATTGGTCGCCGCCTTTCGTTCTGCCTTGCTAATCACAGGCAAGTCAAACATCACCATTAGCCACATAATCCGATATCCCGATAACATTTAGGTTTTATCGAAAACTTGTTGCAAATCCAGCGGTAGTCCAGATAAAGGCAGATCCAATTTTTCTCGATCACCTAAAAATATTTGCACCAACGATGTCGCTAATTTTTGTATACAAACACAAACCGGTGACATACCGCTAGCAGTATGCATGTCGTCAAACATTACATTAACCAATGCCCGCTTACTCTCAGGATTTACCTCACACAACCCCATACGCTGCAAGTACCAGACTTTTAAATCGACCATAGGACGAAATGGCTCCATCAAGTCGTCAACTAAACGCATCGCATTGTTCTGATTACTATGATGCAAGCCTAAAGTTGGATGTAAACCAGCAGCGATGACAGCCCGGGCAGTACAGGCGCGCAATACGGTATAGCCATAATTTAACATGGCATTGATGCCATTTACTTGCTGGTCACGCCGAAAATCAGCACCAAATAATGCACTCCAATAACGCCGGGCTGCTTGTGCCTCAATATTCTCAGGGTCACCCGAACGTACTTTCTTTATCAGTGAAGTAATAGGTAAATTGTTCGCTTGCACCACATTTAAAGCACTCGCCTGCTGTTGTAATTTTGCTTTAACCAACTCAGCCCAAAGTCGTTTAATCGTAGGTTGAGTCGCTGCAATTTGTGCATCAAAACGTTTTGCCTGCTGATAATTTCCCTCGACTGGCCAGACTATACCTGCAGCATTATGGTTATTACTACATAAAACCACAGGGGCGCATCGTTCAGCCAACGCAATTAATAAATTATTGCTATAGCTGAGACCATGCGCATTGGCAATAACAGCTTGAATATCATCCAGTGGAATCCGCCCGATCTCGCGCCACGCTCCCTCGGTATCATGAACTAACATAAAACCGCGCAGCAAAGACAGATGGCGCTGATCGTCGGCCACTTCAATGATGCGGCCTATCATGCTTACTCCCGAAATCCAGGGTCATGCAATTTACCACAGGACGAAATACTCACTCGACGCCCTTTGGCTTTTTGCAATGAACCAGGCATTTTAGAAACATAGCTAAAACTACCCTGAGGGTCGCGATTTCTCGCGTCTGTGTTTGATTCATGCACTTCTGCCATAAGTATTTGAGTACTCGACTTTATTGTCACAATGCGCATAGTTCGTAACTGACCATCAACCTCAAGTCGCACTGTGTCGTTTAACATCAAACGCATAACTAAGGGCTTCTCACTGATACTTAATTCTGGATGACGCAAACGTTGTTTGCCATACTGCCGCACAATTTGATAAGCCTGATACGTCGAAATTACCTCACCTTGCCAACGCCCTTTTTCATCTTGGCTTATCTCTATGCAATAGTTACTATCGCCCTTATATCCCTTGTAAGGCTTGGGCTGGCCGTTTTCCAATACGCCATGACGATATATCGCCTTATCTGAGGTAAATTCAAGTACTTTAAGCGCTTCCTGCACCTTCACCCTTTTCCCATCTTTTTGCTTCCTCACCTGCACCATACCATTACCCAGTAAGCTATAGGCGGTATCATTGTGCATTGCGCCCTCATGACTATGATCTGGCTTATGGGCACTTCTAAAAACCACCTAAAAACCGCAAAAAACTGAAAGCTCAGAGTTT
>JAYSEN010000053.1:0-18667 GCA_041913845.1 Undibacterium sp. | reverse complement strand
GTACCGACGTTCACGTGCGGCTTGGTGCGTTCAAACTTACCTTTTGCCATTTTAAACTCCTAATGAATTTGACTAGATTTACCAGGCGCACGCCCGATCAGATTTGATACGCCAGCCTCTACGTGGTGCCCTTGACGTGGATTGAACACGTGGCCTCTCCCTTACCAAGGGAGTGCTCTACCACTGAGCTACAAGGGCATCTTGTCTGCATATTTTGCAACAAAACTGGAGCGGGTGAAGGGAATCGAACCCTCGTCTTAAGCTTGGAAGGCTTCGGCTCTACCATTGAGCTACACCCGCATGGGCTACCACTTCAGCCGCAAATCTTTAAAACTTAAAACTTAAAATTCTTTACCTGTGGTGGAGAGGGCTGGATTCGAACCAGCGTACTCGTAAGAGGGCAGATTTACAGTCTGCTGCCATTAACCACTCGGCCACCTCTCCGCAGGGAACCTCGAATTATGGAGATATTTTTCGCACCTGTCAAGCTTTTTTATTTCGGATTGCCTCCGACGCTTAGTTTGCGCGATCTCTTCATTCAAGAGGATTCGTAAGGAGCAGCATCATAATACCAGGAGCACAGGAATGCAAGTGCCTGGATAAATTAATTACTGCGGGAAAGGGTCACTGCTGCCAACATACTCCGTCGACAATTAGTTTCGCGCATGCGCCAGATGGAATTGCTCCAAGCCTTCAAGCTTTGCCAATTCGAGCGACAGTGCACTCAAGGGCATAGCCAGTTTGCGATTAATAGCCACCGCAACGAATCGCCATTCACATCGCTGTTCGTGATAGGTGATAACCAAGGTTCCTAAGGCCAACTCGTAGCCGCGCTCAAGCGCCATTTGGCGCAAGCTTTTTTCTTGCGGAATAAAGCCCTTATTAAAGCTCAATGAGATCGCTATTGCAGGCCGTGACGGCAACCACGCTTCTAGTTTGGAAACCCAAATCATACAGGCAGCAGAAAGAAAGGCCAGCAAGATTGCAGCCGCATAAAAGCCTAATCCAACCATGACTCCGATTGCCGACGAGGCCCAAAGTGAGGCCGCCGTTGTCAAACCACTTATAGTGAAACCCTCGCGCATGATCACGCCAGCACCAAGAAAGCCGATGCCCGTGACCACACCTTGAATTGTTCTGGATGGATCGAGCGCAACTGGGTGCATAGCCCGCCCTCCATACCAAAAGTCGGGATAACCACTTACCACAATTAACGCCGCCGATGCCATGCACACCAGACCATAAGTGCGCATCCCTGCAGCACGGCCATGATAAGAGCGTTCATAGCCAACCACAAACCCAAGCAACAGCGCGCCAGTCAAATTCATGAAAATGATAAGATTCGCGTGAAGCTCCTGGATAGACCAGAATTGCTGGAAGTAATCGGCAAAAGGCATAGTGTTTGATGAAATCAAAACAAAATGACATAGATTTGTCATCAAATAGTCACAATAGCAGATGGATAAATTCAATCCCAAGTTACTTTAACTATTGTTGACCAATTGCCTTTCACAGCTATTTTTACCCCAGCAGAAATGGCTAGTCAGCGACAATCTTTGCTCGCAAAGAGCTAACTCCACTTTCACCAGCAACTACGCCCTTTATTTTCACAACTCACCTTATGATCACGCTTTATCACAATCCAAATTGCTCCAAGTCACGCCTGTGCCTGAGCTTATTACAAGATTTGACTAAAAATCAAAAGCACACACTCAGCATCAGAGACTATCTGCAAGAAAAATTAAGTCGCGCCGAATTACATCAACTATGCCAACAATTAGGCGAAGATGTGCGTAATTTAATTCGCGACAATGACTTTCTGGTTAAAGATAATTACCCCGGTGACGCCGATTTTGTTGTGAATTTCTTATTAAAGCACCCTGAAACTTTACAGCGTCCTATCGTGCTGTATAAAGACAGAGCGATTATCGCTCGCCCACCCGAGTTGGCTATACAACTCATACAAGGTTAAAAATTGACATCACCGTCGGATTTCCCTCTGCTTTCAGGAAAACTGACAGTACAATAAATTCAGACTAGGGTCTGGCGGCTTAGCTGTGACCAGTAATCGGCCTTTCACTTTTAGCTTGTTCGACATTGATCAATCATGACGTATTTATACGGAGTTATCAGCTTTTGCCTGTGCCTGCTAGCATCCGAATCTGCTTTGGCGCAAACCCAGGCAGATAAAACCGTCACCTGGGGGTGGTTCTCGGCACCACCGTACATGATCACTGATGGCAGTAACCAACGTGCCGGGGTATTTGACTTAATACGGCAACTCCTTATTCAGCGACTCCCCGAATTCCAGCACAAGGAAGTACTTGCCCCCTTTCCCCGACTATTTACTGAGGTGAAAAGGGGTGCAAACTGGTGCTTTACTGGTGCGGTCAAAACCGAAGAGCGTGAGCAGTTTGCCTATTTTTCGCGTCCGGTCGCACTCTTTCTCCCGTTTCAGATCGTTGTGCTTAAAGAGAGCGCGATAGCTCAACAAAATAGCATTAGCCTGGAAAAATTACTGCAAAACACCGAATACAGAACCAGCGTGCTACGAGGCCGTAGCTTCAATGCTGTGGTCGACAACTTATTGAAACGATACCCGCCAGCGGGGTCTCACTCCGAATTCAATGAAGCCATGCAAATGTTATTGAGCAAGCGCCTTGATTATCTGGTTGAATTTCCTGTCATCACGCATTACCAATTAACACAAAATAATCAAGTTCATCGTGTCAAGTTACTCACCCCAATCGAAGAGCAAGAAATCGGGTATTACCGTGTCATGTGCGCAAAGACTACGCTAGGCCAACAAGTCATCGAAAAAGTGAATGAGGTGATCGGCAAGCAATTACTAACTCGCGATTACCGTCATATTGTCGAAAAATGGGCCGATGAAAATTCTGTTAATCAGATACGCCATTTTTACGACACGCAATTCATCAAAGCCGAATAACACGGGGACTCGCTTGGAACAAGCTCAGCAAAATACTGGTTCAGGCAATTTGGCCAATCAACTACTAAAAATCATCTTCGGCTGTTATTTTGTGGTGACTATGCTGGTCACCGCTATGCAATTACTTGCTGGTTACCGTCAGACTGAACAACGTGTCACATCGGAAATTCAAGCATTGCAAGCTACTTTTGGCCCCGCTATCACGGATGCGGTGTGGCGTTTCAATCTTGATGTACTATCCCGGATACTCCGCGGCATGAATCAATTACCGATAGTCAGTGGTGTACTCGTCGAAGATGAACTCGGCAAAATTGTTAAGGCTGATGGCTTGATCAAAAATGCCAAGGGCCAGGTTGTTAAGTGGAATCGCGGTGAAGAGAAGTCGGCGAATCCATCTGCGTTTTCTACGAAATTACTCAGCCAGACCTTTGATTTAATTTATATCGATGAAAACGGTGATACGCAGAAATTGGGAAAGTGGACTGTTTTCTATACCCAAAGCATGATTCTGAACCAGCTGGAATTCAATTTTTATCTGATCTTAATTGCTGCTGTTATCAAAACACTGGCGCTCTGGTTCATCTTTTTGTTAGTCATAGAACGTAAATTAGGGCAGCCGCTGAAAGCCCTGTCGCGCTACATTTCAAACATTAAATACAATCAATTGCCCGGTCAGGAATTTGTTCTCGCCCACCGCAAACCCGATGAATTAGGAAATCTGGTCGCCACCTTAAACCAAATGACCGGGGCTTTACGCGACGCCAAGGCTGAAAATGATGATTTATTGGGTCAACTAAAATTAAGCAATCAAAATCTTGAAGCTCAGGTCAGTGAACGCACTCGAGAGCTTGAACAAATAGCGATGAGCGACAAGTTGACCGGATTGGCAAACCGTCGCAAGCTGGATCAGGACTTGAGTCAGGAAACCGAGAGAAAGTCGCGCTATGGCACGCCCCTGAGTGTCATTCTGATGGATATAGACTGGTTTAAAAATATTAATGACCGCTATGGTCATTTGTGCGGTGACGAGGTACTCATTAAACTCGCCGCTACATTGCGCAAACATACACGTCACGCCGACCTCGCCGGGCGCTGGGGCGGGGAAGAATTTATGATCATTTGCCATCACACGCAATTAGCTGGCGCTAACGCCTTGGCGCAGAGCCTGCAATATGAAATAAATTCCATGATTTTTCCTGTCGCGGGACACATCAGTTGCTCGTTTGGAGTCGCTGAATTAGCTGTGCAGGAAACCCTGGAAGACTTTATTCAGCGCGTCGATAGTTACCTTTATCACGCTAAGCAACGAGGCAGAAATCGCATAGAAACCTGCGCAAGCTAAACCGCGCTTGTTTCATTTTTTACTCAAGGTTGTGCCCGCGTTTGCAAGTGTGCTTCAATTTGCTGATTCAGCACGCAGTACCAATTGACTCCGTCAGCACAGAATTGCCGAATTCGATGCGCATAATTAGGAACGTCACCGGGATAAGCCAGCATAGCCATACGCAAATAGTGCTCTGCGCGCTCTGACTCACCTGATTGCGCATATAAAACCGCATGACGATAAATTACATCGGCAACTGGCGCGTAACGCAGTAAACGCAAATTTAATTCCAACTTCGCTTGCACCGTCGCGTCATCACGCACACTCGCTTGTGGATAGAGCGCATCCAGTATGCCTGGATAACTATGCCATTTGCGCCATTGCTGTATCAAACTCAGTTCATTTAGATAAGCTGCACTTGCTTGATTTTTCAACTGCTCCGGATCTTGTGTCAACATTTCAACTTGCGCATAATCGCGTGCCACCATGAAGCTGGCACCCATAGCGATTACTAACACAGCGCCCGCTATTGGTCTTACTATGCTTAGCACAAGCTTGCAGGAACCTGGTTTATATCCCTGTACAATATTTTTATCGCATAAACCCCACAAAAACGAAATTGGCAAAAGGAAATACAAATACATTAAAGGCTGTTCAACGAAGCTATGCCAGGCGATCACACATAGCATACACATCACTAAATATCTGCCACGTCTGCGACGTTGCAGATGCAGATTTTTTGCATACTGCCAGAGCAAAGCAAGCAATAAAACTAAAAATGGCAGGCCCGCATTTGCGGCCAGTTGTAAAAGCAAATTGTGGGGATATTGATCGATGCCCCAAACGGCTGCCTGACCGTTATCCGGCAATAGCCGTATCAATTGATATGCAAAGCCTTCGAATCCGACACCCAACCAAGGGTAATTGAAACTGATCGCCAGGGCATACTTCCAAAGGAATCCTCGCGCGCCCAGGGTCTCTTGGAAATTTACATAGCGTTGCCAATGATGTGCGGGCAAACTGAAGAGCAAACCGATTACAATTAATACCAGCAAAAAGCCCGCTACTAATTTACGCTGTCTGCCCCAATTGACATGCCGCATTGATGTTGGTGCTGCGTATCCCAGAATCAGTATGAAATACAACCAGGCACTACGAGCCCCCGAGCAAATCAATCCGAATAAAAAACACCAACAAAATATATGCTTAAGGATGTGCGCTCTGGTTTGTCGGGGCTCCCAATACAGACAAGCCAGGCAACTCAGCGCCAATAGATCGGCAAAATGATTTTGTTGTGCCAGATTGCCATAAACTCCCGACCCGTTAGCTAAGCTCAATGGGACTACCCAATTTTGCAGCGAATTGTGCAATCCATTTTTTTGTAAAAATGCCGCCAGCAAATTAATCAAACCTGCAAAAATTAAACCTGGCAAGACTAATTTTAAGCCTGACGAAACACCATGCTGATCGGCGATATTCCTACCTATCCACATACTTATACTTGCTAAACCCAGATAGGCGAATACCATCAAGGCATGCGCGGTGTAGGCATAATAACCAAGTAGTAGCTGTAATAAAACGATGCCAGCCAGACCACCTGGAATAAGAAGGCTACGGGGCAAGACGAAACGCGAAGAATCTGAGTTAGACTGATATAAATAAATTAGCGCAAAAACCAGACAAGCCAAGGCCGCTAAAAATTCGCTATAAAACGAAGCAATCGGGAGGTGATGTCGGGGCCAGACTAAAGGTAAAGCAATCCCGGCATTTGTCAGCCACAGCAAACCGACTTGCCAATTGACCCAAGTTACTTTATTTCCCTGCATTTAAACACCAGATAAGCGGTTCATTTTTGACTTCAGTAAACTTGCTCTGGTCATTTAACAACCAATAATTATTTAAAAAAACAAAGCGAGCGTGCAAACACGCTCGCTTTCCTTGCTCATTCCAGGGTCAAAATCAATTATCGCTTGCTAGCCTGAAAACTTTGCTTTGCACTTAAACCTACAACAGTGACTGGCTTGTTACTACCCGACGTTGTTCCTGTTCCCAATTGACCAAAATTGTTCACACCCATAGTCAGTATCTGGCCACTTGCCAACACGATATGATTAAATCCATGTCCAGCGGAGATCGACACCGCGTTTACTATCCCTGGTACATAGACTGGGATAGCCGCGGAGTTGTAGCTATTGTTACCAATCTGGCCTGAACCATTGTGTCCCCAGATCATCACTTTACCATTGTTGAGTAAGGCAACACTGTTATAAGAACTGGCAGCGACTGCTTTAACATTGGATAATCCGACCACCTTAACCGGGCTATAGGCATTCGTCATCTGGCCATTTCCTAATTGCCCCAATTGATTACCACCCCAAGCCATCACAGTTCCGTTTTCCAACAATGCCAGACTATGACCATAGCCCGCAGCGATTGCTTTCACGCTACTCAAGCCGAGTAAAACGGGTGAGGTGCTGGCATTGTAACCGCCATAACCTAATTGCCCTTGATTATTGCCCCCCCAGGCCATAACTCGGCCATTTTCAGTCAGTGCTAAAGCATAGTCATTACCAGCCGCCACTGCTTTCACATTACTTAGGCCCTGTAATTTGACTGGTACGCGATTATAGGCCGCATAGCTAACGCCCCAGCCCCAGACGCTACCACTGCGATGTACCGCAAGGTTTTGATTAAATCCGCTGTTGATACTTTGTATACCACTTAAACCAGGGATTTGCGACGGTGTCAAAGCCGCGCTGGCATTTAAACCCAACTCGCCATAATTGCCATTACCCCAAGCGAATACGCGCCCATCCTGATGTAGCGCCAGGCTATGAAACATACCTGATTGCACCGCACGAATCTGACTTAAACCTTGTACCAGAACTGGAGTTAGTTCATTTTGATAAGTGCCGTTGCCGAGTTGGCCAAAACCGTTATATCCCCACGCATAGACTTGACCAGCATCAGTCACTGCTAAAGTGTGTGCATAACGGCCTGAAATTCTTGCCTGCTCATCAATTTCCAGTGGTGCAACAGGTGCACCAGTAATTTGCTTTTTCGGATTGCTATTGTCATCATAAGGGCTGCCACCACACGCACTGAGGGTGATGGCAATCAAACCAATTGTCGCGCTTTGCCAGTTTTTCATTTTTTAACTTTATTGATATTTTAAAATCGGGGTCGGATTGTAACAAAGTTTTGATTAAAAAATCATTACATAATTTAATCAAGTTTCTCCATTTTTGATGCAACGCACCATGAACTCAATTCGCTTTAATGGCCAGTATCTATTTCCTAGTAAAGTCGTTTGCGCTGGACGCAATTATCTTGAGCACATTGAAGAACTACACAATGAAAAACCTGAGCAGTTAGTGTTGTTCGTCAAACCGAATTCAGCGATTACCGATCAACTCAGACTTCACAAACACGATGAAATACACTTTGAAGCGGAGATCTGTTTTTTAATGCAAGACGGGCGATATGCCGGTGTTGGCTTTGGCCTGGATTTAACGAAGCGTGGCTTACAAAACCAATTAAAAAGCCGTGGTCTTCCCTGGGAGCGTGCCAAAGCCTTTGACGGCGCGGCACTTTTCAGCGAGTTTGTCAGTATCGCTGGCGATATTGATCAATTAGGGCTGGAACTTTGGATAGATGGTGAATTGCGTCAACATGGTCAGGTTGAGCAAATGCTGTTTAAACCAGCGCAGATTCTTGATGAAATTAAGAGTTTTATGAGCCTGGAAAATGCGGATATTGTGATGACAGGAACTCCGGCGGGTGTCGCGGCAATCCGCCCGGGACAAACCTTTCACTGCAAGATCTTACGCGACCAACAGATACTCGTTGAGCAGCGCTGGACGGTTGCTGACTGAACGTGTGAACCGGCCTGAGCATAATCACGCTTCACTCAGGCAGACTTGCCGCCCTGCTTCATAAAAAACAGGCCCGCGCCCATCAGAATTAATAAGCCACCAAAGAAACGATTCTGTCGTCTGGCCCAAACCGGGCTATTCAAATAGCGCTGCAAACTCGCTGCAGCGAACGCGTAGCTATGCATGACGCACAAGTCGATACTGGTCATGGTCGCCCCCAAGATAAGCAATTGCGCCAACAGGGGTTTGCTACTGTCTATGAATTGCGGAAATACCGCAACCATAAAAAGTATCCCTTTGGGATTAGTCGCGTTGGTCAAAAATCCGGTGACGATACGTTGACGGACTCCCGGGATTTTTGCTTGCCCAGTCAAACCAGTCAGATTTAACTGTGAGCGTGCACGCCATTGCACCACGCCAAGATAAATAAGGTATGCAGCACCCAGCACTTTAACCAGCATAAAAGCCGAGGCTGACGCCATCAATATCGAACCGACCCCGGCGCCAGCAATACTTAAAATCAGTAATAAACCCAATTGCAAACCGAGTATGGTGGCGCTGGTTTTTTTAACACCATAATTTATACCATGCGCCATCGATAAAACGGCACCCGAGCCTGGAGACAAGGCAATGATCCAGGCCGCAACAAAAAACGCAAACCAATTACTGAAACTCATACTGCTACCCTCTCGATAACATTGCTAAGCTGGCACGGTGCTCGATTCTGTTATTCATACTTACGGCTCACTTACGCACCATGGCCGCTAACAACTGGCTCTTGAGGGTTTTGATCAAGGCAGCTTCATCACCTGGCACCCCTTCTTCAGCGGCACATGATCGGTCTGCGTAAAACAAACCCACAGCATTTTTTTGTACGACCAGAGGTAACACGATAAAGCTACGCGCATCGGGTAACAATGACTTATGCCATTCAGGCAAAAGATTTTGTATCTTGGTTGTCGCAGCATCGGAAATCATCATATCGACATTATTGACCAGAGCCAAATGAAATAAACTTTGGTCAGGTTTCGCGGAAAATTGAAAGCGGCTTTGCCGTTCCGCATATTTTTCACCTACCGAAACCCGTGCACAAAATCTGTCCGCTTGCAAATCCCGTATGCACGCCGTAGCAAAGCGAAAACCCATACTGGCATACAGCGTTTCCAAAACTAATAAGATCAGGTCATTCAGCTTAAATTGATCACTGGCCAGCATTTGTGTCACGTCTTGCACCCCGGCCAGCAATAGCTCCCGGGCATGTTTGGGTTTTCCACTCGCGAAGCGTTCATTACTCAATACCGGATTCGCTGCGTCTTGCAGCAATAAATCGGCGCTCAGGCCGTGCTCATCGTCATCAGCGATGTCGATATCCGCTAAGGCCATATCCATGCTTTGCGCTAATTGGCGAGTTTCAGCGCGAATTTTGCTAAGCATGGTATCGAAACGACTTTGATCAATATCAAGCAATTTGCCAAAGCGTTGATACAATCCGCGACAACGCGCAGGTAATTGTTCATCGCTTGTGCAAATCACGACGGCGGCCAGATCATCACTAAAACTGGCGACTAACTTAAGCCATTCATTGCGATTGGCAGGCTTACGCATTTCACCTGGCAACAATGGCGTCAACGATTGAATAATGCTGTCAGGCAGATTCCAACTCGCCATCGCTAATTGCGAAAATCGGGTAAAGCTGCAACCCAATAGTTCACTGGAAGTCTCCGCTGCAGAATTCGCTTTATCTTGTTCTTTAGTGAGTATGCGTTGATATAGCGGATGATCAAATGACGCCACCAGAATGCGTCCGACATTTTTAAATAAGGCGGAAATTGCAGCCTCTTCATTGTCATGGTAACGGCTGCGTTGTGATAATTCCCGGCCTATGATACTGGCGCATAATGCGCGAGCAAGCTCCCGACGCACCACTTGAGCATGTTTTTTATCTTTGAAACCATCCACCAGTAACATTGCCAGAGCACTGGTTTTTATGGTGTTAAACCCAAGTAAAAAAATAGCGCGGGATATCGTGGTGACAGTGCCACCGGCGCTGGTGCGATAATGTATGGTGTTTGCGAGGCGCAATAACTTCTGAGTTAGCGCCACATCGGCCAACACAAAGTGAGCCAGTTTTGCTACCGGATCTTCACTGGATGAAGAAATTTCCACTACCTTGGTAATTGACATGCCCAGGGTAGGCAAATTCGTTTCATCATTAATGCGTTTCAACAACCGCAACCGTGGACTATCTTCCTGGTCTGCCGTCGAATCTTCCGGATTAACATCATCAGGATTGGGTGCCGCCAGATTCATACTGTGTCAAGCCCAGGTTAGATTAAGCACCACGTGCCACGCGCGTTGAATTAATACCATATTTTTTCTGCAATTCATCGTACAGCAAACGCATGGCTTTTAAACGAGGGTTCATAGGATCAAGGCGGCGGGCGGCTTCGATCAAATGTTTAGCTTGTTCACCTATCTGATTATCCCAGCCCATATTTTCGAGGCACTTCAGGGTTGCTAAGGCGGCATTCATCACAACTTGCGGATTATCTGGCGATTTACGGGCAGCTGTCGTCATTAATTCAACCGAGCCACGGAAATCACCTTGCTTAGCACGTTGCACCCCTTGTGCGACTAACTCCATCACTTCTTTTTGACTGCGTTGCGCCAGCTCTTTGGCGATATGACCTTTACCCGCACTCTCAAATACGCCCATAGCGCGACGCATGACTTGCTGGTTACCGGCATTTTTCATGACATCGAGCACCAGCTCAGAGGCATTATCATCCTGATTATTTTCGAGACAACTTTTGGCCAAACCCAGTTTCGCATCGGTCGATAAGCCAACATCTTCTCGCGAAGCTTGTACCGCAGCATTCAATTCTTCGGTAAGTCGTGCGTCGCCCGTTTTCGCATGAATTAATGCCGCCGAAATCGCTCGCACAGCCGGGGTTTTCTTCATCGTCCCCATACTTTTTTCCAAATCGCGCACCACCGATTTCGCTTGCTCAGTATCACCTTTTTTAACCAGGGCATTGACCAGATTCATGTGATCTTCAGGATCGCGGAATTCTGAATACTTGGCTTTATTCACAACCTTCTTCAAAGCATCTTCGGCTTTTTCCACGTCGCCAGTTTCTAAGGCGATCTGCCCCAGCTTACGTAAGCGTCTGACTGCGTGCGGCGACACCGCAACGGCGGTGTCCAGCACATCTTTTGCTTCCGGTAATTCGCCTATCATTTCATGGGTGCGTGCCAGTAAATCATAGGCATCCATGTATTTGTTATTTTCTGCGACTAAGCCTTTGAGTATCTCTTCGGCTTCCTGATACTGCCCCTTCATAAACAAGGTTTTAGCCAAGCCCAGTTTGGCCCAGGCCACGGCTTTAAGTTCAAACAAGTACTTATAAAGTTCTTCGGCTTGATCGGCCTCACCCAACACCAAATGCATTTCGGCGCGATAGCGCATGAAGTCGATCGCATAACGCGGGTATTCACGTTCACCATGATGACAAGCGACGATCGCTTCAGCAACCTGCCCTTGCTCCATCATGGTGTACACCTCGACAAAAGCCTTACGTTTTTCCAGCGCACGCAAGACCCGCTCTAACAACATGTCGGCGGTAAAAGGTTTAAGCAAATAATCGGACGGTGCCAGTTCAGCTGCGCTGACTACTTTGCTGTAGGCGCGCTCAGCCGTCACCATAATGAATATCGTCGAGAGCGGAATTAACTTGTGATGCCGCATATCTTCGAGTAATTGCTGACCATCCTGGCCTATCCCGAGATCGTATTCACAGAGTATCAGATCATAGACACGTGCCTGTATTGAACGTAAGGCCGTGCCTGCTGTCAGTGCGTGATCTATCTTACTGATGCCGCATAAATTCAGCATATTATGCACACTGACCCGCATACCGGCATGGGGTTCTATCAGTAAAGCGCGAATTTCACTGAGTTCGCTCATATCATCCTTACTTCCACTAAGTCTGTCCAGAACAGGCACCACCCGGAGTGTGGTCAGCCTATCCCCACCATCTACCAATTATAGGCTGGTGACGGCTAATTTCTGACAAACTTTACAGGGCTTTGATGTTTTGTCACCACTGGCTGACAACTCCACGCCCCGGCTTAACAAAGATTTACAGTAAGGGCCAGCGTAAGCCTGGCGGGCGTATCAAAACAAACGCCGCACGCCGACCACCAGCAAGACCAGCACGATGCTGGAAGTCAGCGGCAACATATAGCGCTTACCACGCCATTGCCAACGTAAATCACCAGGCATGCGCCCTATTCCCAATCGCTCTAACCACGGCAAATGACGTGCCAGAATAATTAAAACAAGAAAGGTGATTAAGCCCCAGCGCAGCATGCTTAGGTTCGCTTATAAACGATGCAGGCGGTTTTGCGCTTGCATCGCCGCAGGTAAGTTGACGCCATGGGCTAAAGCCAGCACTTTGAAAAGTTCGCCCATTTCAGCAGGCGACACCAGTTTTTGCAAGGCCCGCGCTTCTGGCAAATACTGACGTGCTTGTTCTGCCGAAGTCCGCGCCAGGATTTCGGTCATGCCGGCTTGCAGCAAAAATCCGGCCTGGGTAAAGTACCCGGCCACGTCCAGCCCAGCGGCATCTGCGGCCAGCGCTAACGCCGTGAAATCAATATGACTGGTCAGGTCTTGCAAACCCGGCCAGAAAAATGGCTGATCGTGCGAGTGATGGCGATAATGGCACATCAAGGTGCCGCGTTCACGCTGGGGATGGTAGTACTCCGACGCGGTAAAACCGTAATCGATAAACAAAGCCAGACTGCGCTGTCCGGCTAATTGCAAACGCGCCAGGGTTTGTATAAATGCGGCCTGCGCCGGATGAATTTCAGTGATATAGCCAGGCGCCAGATCAGCATCAAAACGCGCTAATTGCTGGATTTGTTCAGCCTTAGCTGCGGGCCCGGGCAACCAGCAAAATTGCTGTTCCTGATCCAGCCCGACTTGCAAGATAGTCCAGCTGCCATCCTCTTGTTTGCGTACCAATTCCACTGGCATCGCATCGAGTACTTCATTGCCCAGAATTAAGCCATCAAACTGCTCAGGCAACTGATCTAACCAGCGCACACAGGGAAATTCAGCGAGTTTTTGCTGTTGCCTGGCGCGCAATTCGCCCGACAAATCCAGAATGGCATAACTGGCAACGGGAATTTTGCTATAAGCACATTCTTGCAAAAAATCATAGGCTAATTTACCACTGCCCGCACCAAATTCCAGCACCTGTAATGGCTGTTCTGGCAAGACAGACTGAGCAAATTGCGCTAAAGTTGCGCCAAAAAGGCTGGAAATCTCCGGAGCCGTTGTAAAATCTCCGTCTTTGCCTAATTTCACAGCACCACCGGTGTAATAGCCGAGTTGCGGTGCATACAAAGCCAGTTCCATAAAACGCGAGTACGCGATTGCACCACCGTGTTGCTGGATTTCCTGGCGAATTAAGGCCTGTAAGGCCAGCGAGGCGCTTTGCGCAGCCTCATCAGGTAAAGGTAAGTTTAATTTCTGCATACCGCATTGTATGCCCAACCGCTAACTGTGTCGCGAGTTTTGTATGTCTGATGGTTCATCTGCTAAGCCTAAAGTTGCCCTGGTAACGGGCGCAGCCAAACGCATAGGCCGAGTGATCGCGCTGGAAATGGCGCGTCAGGGCTGGGATATTATCGTCCACTATGGTCAGTCTGGCGCGGAGGCTGAGCACACGGTCGCAGAAATTCGCCAGTTGGGACGTCAAGCCACTGCTCTAGCTTGTGACCTGGCCGATAGTCAAGCCGTCTCGCAATTAGCAGCGCAAGCTGCCGCTTGTTTTGGTGGCTTAGATTGCATCGTCAACAGCGCCGCGCTGTTTATTGAAGATCAGGCTCAGGATATCGGCCAGGCTTTGCTGGACCAGCATATGCATGTGAATTTGCTGGCGCCGCTATTGCTGGCGCAAGGCTTACATCAACTCACCGCAGCGGACCAGCAAGCGGTGGTGGTGAATATCCTCGACCAGAAATTGCATAATTTAAATCCCGATTATTTGTCGTACACGCTTTCCAAAGCCGCCTTAGAAACAGCTACCACCATGCTGGCGCAAGCGTTTGCGCCGCGCTTGCGGGTGGTTGGCGTGGCCCCCGGAATCACCCTGCTCTCGGGCGAACAAAGCGAGGCCGATTTCAGCAGTGCGCACCAGGTTACGCCGCTGGGTAAATCCAGCACCCCAGCCGATGTCGCTGCGACTGTTTGCTTTGTCGCCAGCCAGGGCGCGATCACGGGCACCACCATCTTAGTCGATGGCGGTCAGCATTTAATTCCTACGCAACGCGACGTGATGTTTTTAGCTACGGCTAAAGCGACGCCGTCGACCTCCACTTTATAAAGACCACGCTTATGTTATCTCTGCTGCATCATCAACAATTATCCGATTGCCGCCGTTTGTTTTTGCGCAATTACGAAGTCAATATCAATATTGGTGTGCACGAATTTGAAAAAATGGGCGAGCAAAGGGTCTTGATTAATGTCGACCTGTACATCCCGCTGGCCCTGAGTACGCCTAAAGATGATGCCTTGCACGAAGTGGTCGATTATGATTTCATGCGCAGCACCATCGCGGCGCGGATTGCGCAAGGCCATGTCCATTTGCAAGAAACTTTATGCGATGACGTTGCTAAAATTATGCTGGCACACCCCAGTGTACGTGCGGTTTGCGTTTCCACCATGAAGCCCGATGTGTATCCCGATTGCGAAGGCGTCGGGGTTGAAGTATTCCACGTAAAGAATGATTTATGATAGTCACAGAAATACCTGCCAAGAGCCCGGCTAACAGCACTAAGTCAGCTGAAAAAATCGCTTACGAAAATAATAAATTGCATAAACGTTTGTGCCGCTTAGTCGGTCAGGCGATTGGCGATTTCAATATGATAGAGGATGGCGATAAGGTCATGGTTTGCCTCTCGGGTGGCAAAGACAGCTATGCCTTACTCGATATTTTGCTGACTTTGCGCGAACGCGCACCGATACACTTCGATATTGTCGCGGTCAATCTCGATCAAAAACAACCAGGCTTTCCTGAAGACGTGTTACCAGCGTATCTGGAATCGATTGGTGTGCCGTATCACATCGAAAATCAAGATACCTATAGCATAGTCAAACGCGTCATCCCCGAAGGCAAAACCACGTGCTCGCTGTGTTCGCGTTTGCGCCGCGGGATTTTATACCGGGTTGCTGATGAATTAGGCGCTACCAAGATCGCGCTGGGTCACCACCGCGACGACATCCTTGAAACCTTTTTCCTGAATATGTTTTTCGGCGGCAAACTCAAAGGCATGCCGGCCAAATTGCAATCCGACGATGGCAAGCACATCGTGATACGGCCGCTGGCTTATGTCAAAGAAGCCGATACCGAGCGTTATGCTGAAGTGCGTAACTTCCCCATCATTCCGTGTAATTTGTGTGGTTCGCAAGAAAACTTGCAACGCAAACAAATCAAGGCGATGCTGCGTGAATGGGATAAGAAATTCCCTGGCCGGGTCGATAATACTTTCGCGGCTCTGTCCACCATCGCGCCTTCGCATTTAATGGATGCGAATTTGTTTAATTTTAAAGACTTAAAATTGGATGACAGTTTGCCCACTGCAGGTGGCGATATCGCCTTCGATGAAGAGCCTTGCTCGACCAGCACAGCCCCCGCAAACGGCATCATACAATTATTCCGTGACGAGGAATAAAGCTGGGTAGCACCAAGCAAAAACGGCGCTGTTTAAGCGCCGTTTTTTTTCATCGATCAAGCCAGTTGGCCACTGCGAAAATCCAAGATCGCTTGGCGGATTTGCTGCTCCGTATTCATCACAAACGGGCCGTATTGCACGATCGCTTCATGCAAGGGTTGCCCAGCAATCAGCAAAACCCGGCTCTCAGTTTGTGCACGCAAGCTCACGCCATCGCCCTGGTTAGTCAGTATGCCTAAGTTGGTCGCACTGATACGACGGCCAGCGATTTCAAGCTCGCCCTGATACACCACCACAAAAGCATTCATCGTCGTCGCCAGCGTTTGTGAAAATTCAGCGCCCGCGCTTAAGTGCAAATCCAGATACAGTGGTTCAGTATGCGGTCTTTGTTGTGCACCATCTATGCCATGGCTGCGCCCAGCCAAGACTTTGACCTGCACGCCCGACTCAGTTTGAAATTCGGGAATCGCCGCCGCAGGAATATCGCGATACCAGGGCGTCGACATTTTTTCACTTGCTGGCAAATTCAACCAGAGTTGAAAACCCGCCATCAAACCTCGTTCTTGCTCGGGCAATTCCGAGTGGATTACGCCACGTCCGGCATTCATCCATTGCATGCCACCCGATTCAAGTAAGCCACTGTTGCCGGCGCTATCGTGATGCCGCATCTTACCCTGCAACATATAGGTGATGGTTTCAAAACCCCGGTGCGGATGATCAGGAAAACCAGCAAGGTAATCATCGGCATTGTCGCTGGCAAACGCATCCAACATCAGAAATGGGTCCAGTCTTTGCTGTTGCGCGGGCAAGAGCAAACGCGTCAGTTTCACGCCGGCGCCATCGCTGGTCGGCATGCCCTTGATCACTTGTTCCAATTCGCGGCTTTGCGCTACCTGTTCACTCTTTAAAAACGCGCTGCTGAATTGAGCAGACATACTATGACTCCATTTCTTGAGTTAGTTCTTACCTGGCCGATTACGCTTACAGTGCAAGGCTGCAGACGAAAGTTCAGCAGCCAGCCTAAAGCTGGCTCGCTTATTTATACCAGATTCACTTCTTGAATTTGTTGTTCAACTTTAGCCAAAGCTTGTTGTGCGGCTGCTTCCCCCATCGCCAGACCTTCGGCAAATAAAAATTCCACATCGCTCATGCCGAGGAAGGCAAAAAAGCTTTTCAGGTAAGCCTGTTGCGTATCCAATGGCGTGTTTTCATAGACGCCACCACGTGTCAGCACCACATACACTTTTTTACCCGTGACCAAACCTTCGGGGCCGTTGGCGGTATAACGGAAGGTCACACCAGCACGCGCCACCGCATCGATCCAGTTTTTCAACAGCGAGGTAATGCCAAAGTTATACATAGGAGCGGCGATGACGATCACATCACTGGCTTGCAATTCTGCAATCAAGGCATCATCCAAGGCCACGCGCGCGGCTTGTTCAGTATTGCGTTGTGCCGCAGGCGTGAACAAGGCCTGTAAAGCGGCTTCATCGAGCATAGGATGAGGCTGTTTGGCCAGATCGCGGAAGACTAACTGCGTATTGTCTTGTTGCGCTTGCAAACGGGCGACTAATTGATGCGCCAATTTTGCTGAAAACGAACCTTCAACGCGGGCGCTGGAATGGATTTGTAAGATTTGCATGGTGATTCTCCGTTTGAGTTGCCGTCTTGCAGCTGGCGGCAAGTTGGCGTTGATCGATGAAGCACAGTGTATTTGTTCCACAAACATTCAAGAAGACTCTAAAATGGATAGCATTGTTCCATTTTGAATAGCAATCAACCCTATGGATATCGAAGCCAATGATTTACTTATCTTTGCCCAAGTCGTAGAACTGGGCAGTTTTAGCAAAGCCGCAGATAAATTACATTTACCCAAGTCAACCCTGTCGCGTCGTTTGAGCATGCTCGAGCAGCAATTGGGTGAACGCTTATTACAACGCAGCACGCGACGCCTGACATTGACTGATCTGGGCCACGCGGTCTTGCTGCATGCTCAGCAAGTCCAGCAAGAAGTGCGTGCCACGGTGGAACTCAGCCTGCACCGGCAAGCGCAACCCAGCGGTAAGTTAAGGGTGTCGATGCCGCCCGATTTTGCGAATCAGCAGATGAGTGAGATGCTGGCGAAATTTATGAGTGCGTATCCGCAAATCGAATTAGAACTGGATTTATCACCGCGCCGTGTCGATATTCTGGGGGAAAATTTCGATCTGGCCTTACGCGTCGGCGAACTCGATGATGACGCAACCTTAGCCGCGCGATCGCTAGCCAATTTCAGTGTTGGCCTGTATGCCGCCCCCGCTTACCTGACGCAGCACGGTCACCCCAGCGAACCCGAAGCGTTAATGGAGCACCAATGTCTGGCAATTTTATCGCGCACTGGAGCAATCCGGCCCTGGCGCATGGAACAAGGAGCGGCCAGTTGGCAAGGCATACCGCCGATACGCTCCCAGGCTAACTCCCCCGAACTCCTGGTCAGGCTGGCCTTGCAAGGTGCCGGGATCATCCGCATGCCCGATCATTTCGCTTACCATCTGACCTTACAAGGGCGTTTAGTGCGCATCTTAAATGACTGGCAATGCCCGAATACCACGCTTTGGGCGGTGTTCCCTGGACGGCGTTTAATGCCGAGCCGGACCCGGGTGTTTTTGGATGCCTTGCAAGCGGAATTTGCCAATCCCCTGTGTCAGCGTCTGGGCTTACCTGAAAACTTCATGAAAGAAAAAAGGGCACTTCTAAAAACCACCTAAAAACCGCAAAAAACTGAAAGCTCAGAGT
>JAYSEN010000052.1:2712-19687 GCA_041913845.1 Undibacterium sp. | reverse complement strand
TACGGGGAGGTCGGTTACGACTTTGTATCAGGCCAATTGCGTTTGGCAATGCACTCGGGTCTTCTTTGGCGGCGTTGAATTTGACAGCGAAACCTGAAAATACTACCGCCGTATATGGGACGCATGCCCAAATTATGGAAGATAGTTATCCGGGCATGCGTGTGCCTAATGGGCCTTATGCTGACATGAGTTACCCGTATCCAGGTTCAAGTGAAACAGAGCCGTATCAAATAGTTACCCATAGCTTCGCAGACGAAATTAGTCAGAAAGTGAATTCTCTGAAGCAACTGAATCAAAGAATTAACACCGACTATGACGAAGCTGGGTGGTGGCACAATCTCAAAGATACTTTAGGCTTTGCCAAGCCTTTGCCAGGAGCGGATCTTCTGGAACAAAGGTCAATGCTGCAGCGAGATATTGGTGAAAGTTACTCGTACTTCAAAATTACAGGCAAGTCGCCCATGGAGCAGGCCTTGATTGGCGACCAGTTTGCTACATTACCCAGAGGAGTGAGCTATAACCTTGGTAATTTAAGTAACATCATGGGGCAGCTATCCGGTACATTGGCTAACCCTAACTTGACCCAAGATGAACAAATGGCATTGCGTGGTGCTTATGTGAACGTGATGGCGCGAGGGAATGCAGAAGGGGTACTCAAGGCGGAAGTCGATAAACAGCTGTTTATCTATGCGGTAGGCTCATCAAACGTGTCAGGGTCAATGAAAGGGCCATCACGTTCTTTTGCACCCGAGGTAAATGGTCGAAGTGGGCCGGGGCGGTTCGTTCCCTATCAGGCACCTGCACAGTCGAACTATACCCAGAAGCCCTATCAAAATTATGGTAACGCCGGATATACTGACGGTCGTGGAAATTCGGTTGCGCAAGGATTACCGAATACGTCGAATTTGAGTACAAGTGCAAGTCGGGTTGATGCTAATGGTAGAGTAGTTCCGAACAGTGCGGACAATGTCGCCCCAAGAACCCTTAAACCACTTAATCCCAGTACGCGCTTCTACGTAAGCTCTAGTGGTGAAACACTTGATACAAGGACATATGCACGCAATTCTGGTTTTCGGAATAGTGTGAGAGATAAGGTCTGGTCAAATGCTGTTGACCCGCAGACAGGCTTAGTAAAAGATCCGCTTACTGGGGCGACTATGGATCGGAGCCAACCTTGGGATATGGGGCACCGGCCAGGAATGGAGTATTGGAAAGAGCGAGATAATGCGATCAATATGTGGTTAATGGATCGCACCTATACCACTCGAAAGGAATTTCTAAATAAAATGAATGACCCTTCACGGTATCGTCCTGAATTGCCCTCATCCAACCGGGGACATCACTTGGAAGATGTTACCAATAATTTCTGGGATTAAAGGTTACGTAATGACTAAGCAAATAAATTCACGGCATAAATATCTTGCTTCATACATCGCAGGTATTTTTGGTGTACAAAGACCTTTAGTCTCCCGTTATGGTGATGAGAACGGTCATAGTGATGTATTTATTTTGGAAGCAGATAATTCGCCACAAGCAGGGGTGAAATCTTACTCTACGATAGGACTATCTGATGCACCACTTTTTCTAAATGGGAAGGAGTTTGGCGCACGTATTGAAATACTGGGGGCTTGTGGTGCATCATTTTATGGATTTGCAGATGCAATTTCCACAGCCGCTTTCTGTGTTATAAACAGCCATTGGTTTTGTGCGCCAGGTGGCATATTTCCTGATGTTATTGCGACTCATGGCATATCCAAAACAATGAGTGACATATATTTTGCCAGCCCCTTTCTATGGGAAGGGATTAAGACTATTGATGTTGAAGGGAATGATATTGCTTGGCTTTTAGCTGTGCCAGTATCCGCGGCGGAAACGGAGTTTGCAAAAAAAAATGGATCGGAAAAGTTAGAAGCTTTGTTTTCGGAAATGGATATTGATATATTTAATTTAAATCGACCTTCCGTTGTTTGACAAGGCCCCCCTAAGACCGCAGATACGAAGGCGTACTTTGGACAAGATGGGCGAGGTCTATGAAAACTATCTGCGTGATCAACGCTTGAACACCACTAAGAAACACCACTAAGACACCCATTCTAGCCTTGACAAGCCCCAGTCCTTAACTAAACTGGGGCTTGTCATTTTTCACACATTGAGGTGGAATCATGCCGATAGCTCGTCATAGGCAAGTTGCCTTGTCCGCTACACCTTACTACTATTGCATAGGTCGTTGTGTGCGGTGAACCCTAGTGGACATCCATCCTAGCCTTTGGGCAGGCTGGGATTTGGGTGCATAATTCGCAGGAGTGCGTTAAGATTGGTGAGGAAGTTGGTGGGGCAAATAGCGCAGGACGAAATCTTGCAGAGGTTTGGAATCTAAGCCCGACGGCTCGCGGCACTGCCATTGAATCTCATCTTGCTCAGACCGAATACAAGGAATGGTTCAACGTCGGGCAGCTTAACAATGGCAAATTCCCGCTGGTTGACTTTCAAAATGGCAATGTACTTGTCAGCGTTAAGTCGGTTGATACAACAGGATCGACGTGGCTTAGCCGAATGCAAGATCACATCTATGACCTTGGTGCAAATGGTGCGACGGTTAACGGCAATCCGGCCAGGATGATTCTTGATTTACGGGTACAACCAGGTGGGGCCGCTGCTGCGCAACCATTAATTCAATACGGTGCCAAAAATAATGTGACTGTAATCATTAAGGAATTCAAATGAGTGAATGCAGGCGAGAAAAGCTAAGCATAGTCTTCAAGCTAGATTGCGAACGAGACATTGAAGAAGTTCAGGTTGGCACGAACAAGTTAGGCCGATTTGTGGCAGCAGGTGGCATCAATGATATTCAAGCATTGCAGATAATTGTCGGCATCATGCAGCAATTTGGCATGGCAATGGAATTCAATGACCAAGGGAAAAAAACTTCGGTCGAGTCGTATTTGAAGCATGTTGAGCAACAGGGGAAGTGGAGCAGGACTATAGAAGCAGGAGGATTGTCCTTTCGCTTTGGACGTGTGCCTGCTCTCAAACACAGCTTTATTTCCATGGAGGAGATAAAAGCAGGTTCGGCAGTATCTTGGGTGGATTGGGTCAAGCCATTTTTGCTAGAGGATAGCTTTGTTCAAGCATGGGTCTCCGACGTTGAGTACGACTATTGGCAGAATGCGAAAGACCCGCTTGAGTATGAGGCAGCTGGGCGCAGTTACACGCATTTGCCGACGAAATCGAACGGTCTGCCCCCACCACTCGAACAGATAGAAATTGACACATCCCATAACCCTGGTCGATGGTCTTTGCAATTGGGTTACGTAGATGCCATCAGTTCGACAATGTGGTTAGGTAAGTTATTCTGGCAAAGCGTCGGTGAAAATCGCAAAGACGCTTTGCTTTCCGCTAGCTGGCTTGATGTGCAGTCAATAACGGACGGCGTTATTCAAGTGGTCGCTTCTGAACACTGCTTTTGCGATAAGGCCACGGAGGTTATACAGAACAACCTCAGAGCTATTTTGTACGGTTGAAACAATCGGTGTCGTAACCGATTGAATTTCTCAACAGTTCTCTTTTATAAAACAAAAAGCCGTACCCAACCCCAGCTCATCGCCTGGGGTTCCGGGTACGGTTTTTTTATTTCGCGCAGCACCATTAAGACACCCATCCTAGTCTTGACAAGCCCCAGTCCTTAACCCAACTGGGGGCTTGTCATTTTTCACACATTGAGGTGAAATCATGCCGATTGCTCGTCATAGGCAAGTTGCCTTGTCTGCCACGCCTTACTACCACTGCATAGGTCGTTGTGTGCGGCGGGCATTCTTGTGGGGCAGGGATGATTACAGCGGGCGGGATTTTTCGCATCGCAAGCTCTGGGTGATGGAGCGTTTGACGCAGTTATCGCAGGTGTTTGCGGTGAATTTATGTGCCTATGCGATTATGTCCAACCATTATCATTTGGTGGTGCATGTCGACGCAGAAAAAGCCCAGGGCTGGAGTGATACCGAAGTTGCAGAGCGCTGGGGCAGATTGTTTAGCTTACCCGCGTACGTCGAGCAGGTGTTGAAAGGCCAAGCCAGCGCCGCGGAGCAGCATTATGCGACAAAATTTTTGACAGAAATTCGCCGTCGATTGTGTGATTTATCCTGGTATATGCGCAGCTTGAACGAATCGATAGCGCGTCGCGCCAATCAAGAAGATCAATGCACGGGACGGTTTTGGGAAGGGCGTTTCAAAAGTCAGGCGATACTCGATGAAGCTGGTTTGCTGGCCTGCTGCATGTATGTCGATTTAAATCCGGTACGCGCGGGGATTGCGCCGACGCTGGAAGACTCGGAATTTACCGGCATTCAACAACGCTTGTTTGAACACGCCGCCAAACTTCAGCAAAAATCAATTACTAAGCAAACACCGCGTAAAACAAAGCGCATCCCAACTAGCCCAGCTCAGCATCAACAATCAAGCGAACATCAAGCTGGGCAACAGCCAGATCGATTGATTTTACCGCCGCTGCACCCGTTTGGTGGCAGCCTGAGCACTGACCCAGCGCAAGGCTTACCATTCAAACTGGCCGATTACCTCGAACTCGCCGACTGGACTGCGCGTATCGTCCGCAGTGATAAACGCGGTGCCACACCAGACCATTTGCCGCCGATCTTGCAACGCTTAGGCTTGGATAGCGCCAGCTTTTTAAGCAAGATGCAGGCACAAGCCTTCAAGCGCGGTTATGTCATCGGCCAAATCAGCCGCCTGAAAAATTTTGCTGAGTATTTGCAATTACAAAGGCGGGTGGGGATAGGCTTGCCTGCAGTCATGCCTGGTTGAGCGGTGCGCTGCTCGCCAGTGGCATTAAAAAACCAGCTTACCTGCTCACTTTGGGCGCAAATTCGTCCTGCTGCCCCTCATTTCTGCTCGATTTTTAAGTAAAATCCCCCGGCACGTCGCTTTTTTAAAAAATTCCCCTTTCAATTCAAACACTTAATTAAACATGCACCACCTTTTTTTACTGCGCCAATTACGCAAAGTGAGGCTGGGCGCGGGTTTCGGGGCACCGGGTAGGTGCGTATGGTGTAGGGGTTTTTTAGCCTGTAACTGGCCATCTAGACCCCAAAAACGATATCAAAAAAACCACCGAATGACAACCAGGGCGTATGAAAACCGGTTTTAAACGAAGTAAAAGGAATAAAGAAAATAAGTGGATAAAACCAGGATAGCGCTGTAGAAACCAGGATAACTGTGTAGAAGATTGGAGATTTGTGTAGAAAACTGGAAAATTGCTCAAGCGCGACATTGAGCGGGAATGCTCAGCGGGAATGAGGCTCACCGTCATCCTGAGAGGCCCCCTGTTCAGCGTGCGGTTCGACTGGCGGGAGTCCGGCTGCCAGGCGCTGTCCGAACTGCAGCACCTCGTCGTCGGTGAAGGTGAGGCCAGCCAAGGCAAAACAGGCTGCGGTCTGACTCAACGCCGGATGGGCCCAGGCCAAAGCGCGCCAGGCCCGCTGCTGCCGCCGCAGAAGCAGTACGGAGGCGGGTACGATGGTCGCGCTACGATCGGGTTTCTGACGCATTCGCTCTCCTCCCATGTCACCCAAACCGACAGCCTGCCGCCAGGTAAAAAGGAAGCGGTGGTGTGGTCTGGTTATAAAAGAATAAAAAAAGCGGTGCCAGCCCTGGCAATAAGCAGGACGTGGTTCGCTTCCGTTTTTTAAATAGCCGCTAAAGAAAAACCTACCGGCTCAAATTCCCCAGCAATTACAGCACGTACACTTCGCTTAGTTGACGTATTAAGAAGAAAATCTATTTATATTGCATTTAATTAAATTTAATTTATTAATTGCATCGATTTTAAAAATCTTCCATGTTTTTTTGAATTTAGCTAAACATTTGCTCATTTATTTCTGATTAATTGTTATGGACTTTGATGTTAAGACTCATACAAAGTTGCTTACATATTAAATATTAAATGGAGCGTGATTCTTATGGTCGGTATCGTTAGCGGTAATGGCACGGGTTTAAATTTAGCCAGCAATGCAAATTGGGGGCAACGCGGTAATTTGGGGGAGTCTGCCAGTAATAAGGCTGGCGAAAAGCAGTATGTCAATATCGCTAACGGTAACTTAATCCTTGCTGATAAAGATCATGTTTTAGTAAGCAAGGGCCTGGATGCTAGTATTGTCCGTACCTATAACAGTCAAGGCGTATTTAGTGATGATAACGGTGATGGCTGGTGGGTCAATGGTTATCGCCGTATCGTTAATCTGACTGGAAATGTGAATACCTCCGGCAGCACGATACAACGCGTTGGTAGCGATAATTCCGTCTTAAGTTTTAAATATGATAGCGTCAGCCAAAGTTATATCGCGCAAAGCAATAATGGCCAACATGAGAGTCTGCGTTTTGATAGTGTAAATTCGGAATGGACCTGGACTGATGAAGCAACGCACCAAACTGAAACGTATGCAGCTTCATCGAATATCTGGCGCTTAAGCACAAGTAAAGATGCCGATGGCAATACAACCAGCTATCAATACAACGGTAATTATCTGAGCGCGATAATCAGCGCGAGTAATGATCGGATAGAATTTGTTTACGATGGCATCAATCTGAGTAGTGAGCGCGTCAAATTAGCTGATGGTACGATCGCGAATACTACTTACTACCGTTATGACAGTCAAAACCGCTTGATACAAGCCAAACTGGACCTGACTCCTGGTGATAATTCCTTGTCAGATGGCAAAGCGTATGTCACCAATTATAGTTACCTCGGCAATACCAATTTAGTCACCAGTGTTACTCAGACTGATGGTTCGCAACTCAGTTTTACCTATGTCAATTTGCAAGGGCAAAATCGGGTCGCCACTGTCACTGATAGCCTCGGCCATACCACGCGTTTTCAATATGATTTGACAAATCGGACCACAACCGTAACGGATGCCTTGGGCAATCAGAATAGCTATAGTTACGATAGCCAAAATCGCCTGATTAAAGTACAAGGACCGAATGTTGCGGGCCAGTCAAATGCGGTAACTTATGAATATGATGGTGCTGGAAATTTGATACGTCAGCTTGCCAGCGACGCTAGTTCAGTGGAATATTCGTATGACAATGCAGGTAATTTAAGTCGCGTAAAAAATTCAGACCAGCAACAAAGTTTTAGCTACGACACGCGGCGTCAGATGCTGACTAACACCATTACTGATCAGTATGGCAATGCCGCCACAACGCGCATGGTTTACGATGACCAATTTCATTTGCGTTTCAGTATCGATGCTGAAGGCAGGGTCAGTGAATATCGCTATGATTACTTGGGACAAAAACAGAGCAGCCTGCTGTATTTGCAAAATCGTTTTGACCTGTCGGGCTTCAACCCTGAACAAAGCCTGAATTTAAGTCAATTGCAAAGCTGGGTTGCGCAACAAAATCCGCAACAAGTAAGCCGCACCGATTATCAGTACGACAGCCGTGGTCAATTGTCGCAAACCACGCAATATAACAAGCTTGATAGTACCGGCCTTGGGATTACAGATGGCAGCGAAAGCAAGTTGCGCTATACCTATGACGCGCTCGGCAATTTGCTTTTTAAAATCGACGCCAATAATCAACAAACCAGTTATACCTACGATGGCCTGCACCGGGTTTTGAGTAGCACGGATGCAATTGGGCAAAGCACAGTTTTTGAATACGATGATGCACGTCATGTGATTACGACCAGATTGGCAAATGGTCGTAGTGACACCGCTATTTACGATAGTACCGGTCAATTAATCTCTAACATCAAAGCTGGTGAAGCTCAGACTGAGTACCGCTATGATGCATTAGGACGCTTAGTGCTCAGTGTCGACCCGACAGGTTTGAAGCAATTGTATTTTTACGACGAGCGCGGGAATCTTGAAGGCAGCCTGGATGATCTGGGGCGTATTACCGAATATCGCTACACTCGCACCGGACAGCGCAGTCAGACGATACAACGCAGTAGCAGCCTCAGTCCAGCCCAGCTTCAGCAATTAATGGGTGCGGCTAAACTGAATAGCGCTGCGACTGCGCTGCCAGCGCAAATCAAGCTAGCAGAACTCGCCGTTTGGGACAGCGCGACAGCCTACCAGACGGGGCAGCAAGTTAGTTACCTGGGGCGGGTCTATCAAGCCAGGTTCGATCATAGTGGTGCAGAGCCAGCGAATAGCAATGCCTGGCTGGAGGTAGTGGCAGCAGGTAAGGTGGCCGACTGGAGCCCGACCCAGACTTATCTGGAAGGTGAAACAGTCCAATTGGGTGGACAAGTTTTTGTCGCTCGCTGGACTACGACAGCGTATCAACCGGGAGTGCATTACTCCTGGGCGCAGGTTCCACCAGCTGGCACTAATCCACCCTGGATGGCTGGTGTGGCTTACGAAGCTGGGCAAATTGTTGAACATGATGGCCAAAAATGGCGCGCTAACTGGTCGACCTGTGGCGATCAACCCGGTGTGCATTATGCCTGGTCGCAAGTTCAGCCTGCTGGCAGCAATCCACCCTGGTCGGCCGGCGTACAATATCAGCAAAACGAGGTGGTCGATTACAATGGTCAGCATTGGAAAGCGCGCTGGCCTAGTTTTGGCGATATTCCGGGAGAAACTCAGGTTTGGGCACAGGCACCTGATGCGGGGACCTATGCACCTTGGGGTGCTGGGGTGACCTATGAAGGTGGGGAAACCATAAAATATCAAGGCCGTTTGTGGTTGGCACAATGGTTTAACCGTGCCGAAGAACCTGGCGTTTCCGCATCGGGCGTATGGGCTGATCAGGGGCCTGCGCCGGCGGATCCACTGCCCGCAAACACGCAGGATACGGTGAGCTTACGCAGCCTGATAAAAGAAACCGCACAAGATAGGCAAAGCTTTAACTTTTATAGCCCAAGCGGTCGTTTGCTGAAAGCGGTTAATGCCGAAGGCTTTGTGACTGAATTCGAATACGATAATGCTGGTCATGTTTTAAGTACGACACGGCGCGCTAAGCCAGTTAATTTGAGCACATTGACGGCAGACACCAAACCCGAGCAAGTCGACACAGAAAATGATACTGGTGATCGCGTGCAACGTTTTTGGTACGATGCTAGTGGTCAGTTAATTGCCACGCTCGATGCTGAAAATTATTTGACACAGTATCGTCTCGATAATGCTGGTCGTCGGGTCGAACAAATTCGCTATGCGCGAGCTGTCAACGTCAATGTTACGAGTGCCAGCCAACTTGCACAAATTCTGCCTGCCAGTGACAGTGCCGACCAACACAGCTATGTGATATACGATGCGAAGGGATTGCAAGTTGGCCTGGTCGATGCCGAAGGTTATTTGACTGAGCAAAGCTACGATGCGAATGGCAATCTTACCGAAACTATACGTTACGCCAAGCGAGTTCAGACAGCATTCGATGCGAGCAGTCAAATTGAGCAAATTCGTCCCCAGACAGATGCCGCTGATCAGGTAACGCGACAAAGCTACGATGCGCTGAATCGTCTTAAAGAAGTGATTAATCACGAGGGCACAATTAAGCGCTTTGAGTATGATGTGGCGGGTAATTTAAGTCGTGTCAGCGAGGCTGTTGGTAGTGCTGATTTGCGTCAGAGTAATCAACGGTTTGATCAGCTCGGACGTTTGGTCGCTGTGTTGGGGGCAAATGGTACGGCCTTACTCAATGGTCAGCAGACTACTGAACAGGTCGAACAGATTTGGCAAAATTACGCTACCCGTTACAGCTATGATCAGGCTGGGCGTCGCACTAGTATGACCGATGCAAATGGTGCACGCACGCTCTGGTATTACGATCATGCGGGGAATTTACGCTTGACCATTAATTCTTTGGGAGAAGTACAAGAGCGTAATTATGACGAATTTAATCAATTAATCTCGACACGTACTTATACTCAACGCCTGACTGCATTCGCTGAATTAAAAGGGGGCTTACTCAATCAAACTGAAGATAGCTTACAACAGCAATTAAGTCAGCTAGCGCAAAGCCAGGATACCGTACAACAAATGAAGTACGATCATCTCGGGCAATTGCTGGAAATCTCTGATGGCAGTACGCAGACTAGTCGTTACGGCTATGATGCTTTTGGCCAGCGCATCAGTGTCAGCCAAATGATTGATGCTAATCATGAAGTCAAGCAACTGACTAGTTTTAATAAACGTGGTTTGCAAATTGCTCAGCTTAATGATGCGACAGGCTTAGCGCAGCAAGCGCGCCAGGAATATGATGCTTTTGGCCGCGTGGTACGTTCGGTTGATGCCAATGGCCAGGTCAGAACCCTAAGCTATGATTTGACCGGACGTGTTATTACCAGTACCGATCCTTTATTAGCTAAACGCAGCCTGAGTTATGATGCATTTGGGCGGATTTTAACGCAAACAGACGGCAATGGTGCCAGCAGCAGTTATCGCTATGATGCTCAACAACGTAGTGTCACCGTCACGACCGCTGAGGGTGTTAGTATCACCACGATGAGCAATCGCCACGGTCAGGTGCAAAAGCTGATCGATGGCAATGGTAATGTGAGCGAATTTAGTTATGACGCTGAAGGTGGTTTAATCAGTAAATCAGACCTTGCAGGTACGAGCAAAACCATCTTTGACAAAGCCCATAGAATTGCTGAAACCATCGATGCAAACGGCAATCATATTCGCTATGAATACGATGCTGCAAATCGTATCTTGTCACGCACCCTCGATAATCAGGGCCAAACTCAAACCACACTTTATGAATACGATGGCAAAGGGCAGCAAGTTAAGACCACCGATGCCAATGGCAATATTAGCTTAACTAGCTATGATAAGAATGGCCGTGTGCTGACCCAAACACAGGACCCGGCAGGCTTGAAACTGGTTACGCGTTATGAATATGATGGCACAGGAAAAGTTTTAAGCGTCACATCGCCAGGCGGCACCACGGTGCGGTATACCTACGACAGCGCTGGTCGGCGGATCGCGGAAACCTCCGGAAGTGGTACTGCAACCAGTACAATCAGCTACAGCTATGACAGTAATAATAATCTGATCAAGGTCACAGATGGCAATGGTGCGATCAGTCGCAATGCCTACGATGCGAATAATCGCTTAGTTTTCCAGATTAGTGCGCGAGGAAATGTAGTCGAGCAAAGTTACGATGCGGAGGGCCGCATTACTGCGGTGCGGCGCTATGCCCGAGCACTGGCACCCGAACAGCTGGAGCGCGCGACGGACCCTGCCGCTATTCGCAGTTTCGTCATAAGCACCAGCGATGATCAGCTTGAATATCGGGTCTATGATAAATCTGGCCATATTACCCATCGTATTAGCGGCCTGGGTGCCGTTACCGCAATGACCTATGACGCCAATGGCAATGTATTAAGCCAACGTCGTTATGCCAACTTAATCGATGTCAAGAAATTAGTGCCAGGCCAGGCACCCCAGGTGGTTGAGGACAACGCCGCGGATCAGCTCACGCAAAATCTCTATGATGGCAGTAATCGCTTGATTTGGCAGTTATCGCCAGATCGGCGCCTTAGCCATTATCGTTACGATGCCAATGGTAACGTTTTAGAGAGCGTAAGCTATGCGCGGCGCTTGGATAGCTTGCAAAGTTTTACCGATGCTGATTTGACCGCTGCAGCAACTAAGTTAGCTGATTCTGCCCACGATGTAATCCAGCGTAATCGCTATGATCAGGCAAATCGTTTGCAATTCAGTGTCGATGGCAATGGTAGCGTTACTCAGTTTGTGTATGACGCCAATGGTAATGTGCAAAAGCAGATACGCTATGCCAAAACGATTGCAGCAAGTGCTGAACCAGCTAGTGTTAAGCCAGATGAAAACGACCGTGTTAACTTAATGTATTACGATAACGCCAATCGTTTAAGTTACACCGTGCAAGCGGATGGTGCTGTGACTAAGCTGGTAAGAGACGCGAATGGACAAATTACCCAAGAGATTAAGTATGCAACGCCAGTTGCGCCTCCTCTGCGTGATACACAGCTATCATTGCAGCAATTACAGCAGCAGCTGCGATTAAGCACCGATGACAGAGTCAGCTATCAAGTCTATGACAGTGCTAAGCACCTGATTTTTAAGATGAACAGTGATGGCGCGATTACCGAGTATCGTTATGACGGCAATGGTCAGGTCATCAGCGAAATTAACTATGCACAAAGCCCCTACAAACAAGCACCATTTGCTATCGATGGGGAAGTCTCGATACGTCAAGACTTAAAAAATGATGCGAAGGACCGCGTCTCGCACTTCCTGCGTGACGCTGATGGTCGGGTACTCTACAAAGTCAATTCAAATGGCGTCGTTGACGCCTATGATTACGATAGCTTTGGACAAATTAGGTATCTCAAACGCAGTAACCGAGCCTTGGTGTTAAGCAGTGAACAAAGTCTGGATCAAATCGCAAAGGCGGTAAAACAACTACGATATAACATCCTCACTAGTTACCAATACGATCTGGAAGGCAGAGTCACACAAAAAGTGACTGCAGCTATCCAGGGTGTTGAAAAATATGTCTATGATGGTTTGGGCAACCGCCGTCAATATATTGATCAAACAGGTAATGTGTGGCGCTACCAATACGATAAAGCCGGTCGGGTAGTGACAGAGACCAGCCCAGCCGTGGCGATTTATGGTACCTACGGGATTGATAATAAATTAGGATCAGACCAATTCGGTTTTACAGGCATCGTCAAACGCTTTGCCTACGATGCAATGGGTAATCTGATCAGCCTGACCGAGGCTGAAGGGCTGCCTGAGCAAAGGCAAACCTTCTATGACTATGACACCAGTGGTCGTCGTATTGCGAGCAAAACCTACAACAAATTGGGTCCGAAGGATAAGAACCCGATTGAAGTTATCAGCACCATTAGCTACAACGCCTTTGGTGAAATTAGTGCACAGCGTGATGCTGCAGGTTTTACCAGTTATCAAAGCTATGATCATGCGGGAAGACCAAGCTACAAGATCGATGCACTGGGTTTTGTCACAGCTTACCAATACAATCGCTTTGGTGAAACCACTAAGGAAACCCGCTATGCCGAGGCAATTAATCTTGCCAGCCTGGCGGGAAATTGCTCGAATACGGCGATAGAGGGGCAACTGGCCTCACAAGGCCATGATAAGGATCGCAGCACACTGCGCCGCTATGATCAGGCTGGACGCTTGATTGAAGTTCAACAAGAAGCAACCTGGGTGACAACTGGCTTACCGGGCGCGGCCAGTGTATTGGCTGCGAGTACGCAACGCTTTAAATACGATGTGCTTGGGCAGTTGATAGAAACCGCCCAACTGCTTGATGCCAAAACCGATAGCTGGTCTCGTACACGATTTGCCTACAACGAACGAGGTCAGAAAATCGCGACATTAAATGAACTCAACTACCTGACACGTTATCGTTACGATGACTCCGGTAATTTGGCCAACGTGCTTGAATTTGCCGAGGCACTGTCAGCCTCTGATAGTTTGCTATTCGCGAATTACCAGGCACCTACAGGTAAAAAAGATCGTGAGGTTTCGTATATCTATGACGTGTTGAACCGAAAAATCAGCGAGAGCAAAACCCTCCATTTGCGCGATATAGATGGTCGCGAATATCAAACCTATAGCTCCATCAGCTATAAATACGATGCACTTGGCAATATCGTCGAGACTCGCGACAATTTTGATACTGTCAATACCAACCATTACGATAGCTTAGGGCGCCTGGAAAGCAGCGAACGTCGTGCGTTTGGTATCAGTGGTAATGCCATAATACGCTACCAACGAGATGCCTTGGGTAACGTCGTTGAAAAACGGGAGTTGGCTGGCTGGCAAAACGACAATATAAATGATCGTATCTCATTAGCAATGTACGACAGCATGGGCAATGTCATTCAAAGTCAGGATGCGAATGGCAATAATCGTTTTGCCAGCTATGACAAACGGAATCAAGTCGTCAAAGAATGGCAAACTGTTACTAATGCGGATGGTGTTAAAACCCTTAGCTACAAGCGGTTTGAATACGATGCGCTAGGACGTCAGATTGCGGTAATCACACCGGAGAGTAACGCCAGTCTGTTAATGGGTAGCCGTTTCGTCGAACTTAACACCAGTAACAACTTGCCTGAGCAAGTGGACAAACGAAACTATAACGCTTTTGGCGAAATCGTACAGCGCAGCAAAGCTGGCATGATTGAGCAATTTGATTATGATAAAGCCGGGCGTTTATGGCGTAGCAACGCTGAGAATGGTATTTGGCAAGTGTTTCAATATAACTTGCAAGGCCAAATCAGCGCCAGCTATCAGAGCACAGGCGATGCTACTGCGGCTGCGAACCAGGGCAATGGTGAGATTTTGGCTAAGCTGGATCAGGCTCGTCAGGCAGAGCAAATTCAGGGCTTGCGCACCACTTACCAGCAATACGATGGCCTGGGCAGAATGACGCGTCAGCTTGGTTCGGAGCGCGAAGGTCAACGCAGCGACATTAAACAAGGCTTTGATCGCTGGGGCAATCTGACTAGTCGTAGCGATTTATTTGGATATGGCGGCATTACCCTGTATGAATATGATCAGCGTAATCATTTAATACGACAGCGTAATCCAGATAAAAATGGTCAGCAAAGCGTAGATAGCGCGGTACTTGAGTATTTCTACGATACCGCTGGCAATAAAATTGCGGAGCGCGATGCGAACGGCAATCTGAATCAATGGGGATACGATGTTTTAGGACGACTCATCAATAGCCTTGCCGCTGATGGTTCGAAAAAGACCTATGCTTACACTAATTTTGGACAGTTAGAGCACAGTAAAGACGACCGGGGTTTATCAACAAATTACCAATACGATAAAAATGGCCAGGTCGTAGCGATTCACGTTCCGCATGTATTTATTGCCAGAGTATTGAACGCAAATGTTTTGAATTTTTCAAGCGATGCGACCACCCAAACTCGTCGTTACGATGAGGCTGGTCATATGATTGAACAGCGTAATGGCGATGGCAGTCAGCAAAAATTTGACTATGACAATCGCGGGCAATTAATCAGAAGTTGGCGTAGCAACCGCAATGGCCAGGTGTATCAACCCGAACAACAGCAAATTTACAATTCCGCTGGCAAAGTGCTGGCGCAATTGGATGCAAATGGCAATAGCAAGCGTTGGACGTATAACGAACGAGGGCAAATTGCCAGCAGTACTGATTTGGCTGGCGCCACGACAAACTATCGTTACGACAGTGCAGGTCAGCTGAGTTTGCAAACATCCAGCGCAGGTCAGCGTATCAGCTATCGCTATGATAATGCTGGTCAGGTGACGCAGATTCATGATGAAGCGCTCAATAAATACACCTTGTACAGCTATAACCTGGCTGGTCAGCATGTGCGCGAACAAACCATACAGGCAGACTATAGCCTACAAGACAATTGGTTAGCCTATGACGCTCAAGGGCGCCTGGCGCGTCTGGATGCGGCTGAAGATGGCTACAGTGCGCTCTATGACTATGACAAACAAGGCAACCTGATACACGAACGCGAAGTTCAGCAAGCCAAGGCAAATGGTAACTCGCAACGCGACCAGGCGCTAGACGGTCAAGTACATCGTTTAGTCCATCTGGATTTACAAGCGCAGGCCAGCACCCGCGATCGCTACCACAGTTACGACAGTCTGAATCGTCAAACTGCGATCAACCAGGCCCAGGCCACAATCGGCAAGCTGCCAGACAATCGCGATGGACATCTGCTGACTTACGATAAGCAAGGCAATGTCAGCAGTGATTTGTACTGGGATAAACAAATCGTAAGGGTTATCCCACGCGATAGCCAGGGCCGCTTATTACTGCAGCAAGCTCGCTTTGAAGTAAAAGAAGGCTTTTTATTGCACCAATATCGCTACGACGATAGCAATCGTCTGATTGATGTAGTGCTGGCAAATTTTGATGATAAAGGCGAAATAATTCGTGACACCAGTGTCAATGCCTTAAGTATCGATTTCCGTGCCTATGATCTGGCGGGACGAGTGGTCAGCCAGGGCTTGAGCCGCGATATGGACTCGGCCTATCTGGCCGCTGTGAGACAGCATCCTGAGCTAGGCTTAAAGCAAACCATCAACATCTATGACGAGCGCGGTAACTTGTCAGAAAGCCGCGAGTACGACGCCAACTCGCAACAATTGCGTCAGACCCGTTACACCAGCTATGACGCAATGGGGCAAAGACTGGCTTGGGAAAGCAATGATGCTGAGGGTAATCAAATCAAAGTGCGGCTGGAACAAAAGCTAGGCCGTGGTTATTTACAAAGCAAGGCGGTGACAGATTACAGCAACACGCGCTGGGGTAGTTTAAACAGTCATAGCGAACAAAACAGCAGCTATGATGTCAATGGCTATCTGATCAGGCAGTTGCAATCGCAATCTGGCAGTAGCGGTACTAAGGTCAGCGTTACTCAGCAAGTGAATGATGCGGATGGCAAGGCATTACTGAGCGACACCGACTTTAATCAAACCAGTTATACCCGCTTGCGTGGCCAGGTGATGCATAGTCTGAGTGGCAAAGGTCCCTATCCAGGCCCGCTGTTTGGTAGTAATGAAGGCCGCAGCAATAATGTCGCTGGCTTGCGTATGACGGCATTTGCCGCCAGCGAAATGCTGACACAGCCTGCAGCAACTGAGGCATTGGCGTTCGACGACAGTACTATGGACGCTGAACCTGGTTTCGCCTTTGCCAGCCCATTGATGATGCGTATGGCATTTTCGGATGGCGAATTAGTCCCCGAATTGCCAGAAGACCGCTTCCCTGGTAATGACATAAATAGCGGTGGTACAGGCGTGCCTTCGCCTAATCCTGATCGCCCGGGCAACGAGACCAATCCGGATCCGAACACCAACACGGATCCGAACACCAACACGAATCCGAATACCAACACGGATCCGAACACCAACACGAATCCGAACACCAACACGGATCCGAACACCAACACGGATCCGAACACCAACACGGATCCGAACACCAACACGGA
>JAYSEN010000052.1:0-2612 GCA_041913845.1 Undibacterium sp. | reverse complement strand
CGAACACCAACACGAATCCGAACACCAACACGAATCCGAACACCAACACGAATCCGAACACCAACACGAATCCACCCGTACAAAGTGGGCCTAACGCAGTTACACTCAAGAATGCTGACGATTTGCGTCTCCATCATTCGATGATCTTGAATAGTGTCGTAGATAGCGATGGTCACTTCCATATCGCAATTAAAGGGTATCAAAACACCGTGTTGAGTGTAGATGTTAGCAACAGTGCAGCGCGTAATTCCGCTGTAACAAGCAGCGGTAAAGATTACTCATTGGGCACATTGAACAATGGTCAGATTGCAGATCAAACCAATATGGCTGGTGAATTTGATTTTTCTAGGGAAGTCAATAGTGACGTTTACGGGTTAAGCGGAATCGGAGCTTATGCAACGCATCTGGTAGGAGGAGGGGGGCGTATGCACCGTATTACTGGTAATGACGAAGATGGTGGAGACCAGAGTGAAGATAACGACATGGACAGCATGGTCGATCCCGAATTTCTGCTGATAAATGGTGACGGCGGGGGTGGAGGATATATCCCAAATAGCTGGAGTGATGAGCTGGTTAATAATGTCAATCAGACCGTAGGCCAGGCCATTGATACCTCGGGCTTAGGCGACCAGTTGAGTAATTTTAGTGTACGCGTAACGGATGGGTCGAGCGTATCTACTGGTTCAACAAACAATAGTTATAACGATGGTATCAAAGACCTGGGTAACGGTAGGTATCAGTTCCCTAGCGGGGAGGTTAAGACCTTAACTCAGTATGGTGAGACAATTAGAGATTCGGTAGTTGTTACAGTTAATGGGGTAGGATATACGAAAAATGATATGGTGCAGGGGGATAAAGCCCCTACTAGTCTTTTAACGAACACCTATAAAGAGGTGCCAAACGTAACAGGTTCAGATGGAAAAGCAGTTACCTATGCTTATGACTCAAGTGGAAACATGTTTTGGCGTCAATCCAGCGGCGATATTATTGGTATTCCCTCAAATCATGATACCCCTTCAGTTAATGATATTCGAGTGGGACAACTCTTAGCTGGTATCATGACTGGAGGCAAAGCGGCTATCTTTGGCATGGCGCAAACTGGACTTATGGTGATTGACGGTTACGGTATGCTGTTAAATGGCGGCGCAGATGGCTATACACCGCTTTCTAACATGACAGGCAATGTGACGGCGAATGATCTTTTGAAAGGGGTTGTTCGTAATAGTCCGGTAGGTTTTATGGTTGATTTAGGTACGGGGAATGAGAAAGCAGCGGGGGAAACACTAGGTGGAGCAGCGACGACATTTGCCATTGGTACGGCTATAAAAATAGCTGGTAAGGTGAATTTTGTAGGCTCAGCAGACAGTAACCGCGTCCTGAAGAATCAAGTGGGGGCGGTTGGGGATTTGAGTAAAACCAGCAAAACTTCAGATATAATTGAGGGGACAAATAATGCAGGAGCTACCGGGACGGTGTTCGACTCTATCAAGGCAACTCAGCCTGTTTATCCTGGTTCGGCAATCCCAGTTTCCTTTGAAATGACTTTACCTAACGGTCAAAGCGTGTGGGTTGCTGGGAATGCGACTGAACACATGGCTGAATTTGCACAAATGAAGGCTGTCAATTACACGCCAGAAGCCGTCAATCTCGCATCACAACAGCAACTGACCAGCCTGCAAGCAGCGGTAAATACGGCCACCCAAAATGGTATTACTTTTAACCAAATAATAAATGTCGGTGGATGGGAACTGAAATTTGCGCCTGCGAGAGAAACAGGGCAATTACCAGCTCTGATACATGCTTTGCGTAATAAATAAAGAGGAAACTATGGAAATTAAATTTGAACAACCGTTAAGTTTGCATATGGAGGTGATTGAAACAGACGACCATGTCCCATCAATGCGCGTAGAGGTAAAAGTTGTTGTTACGCAGTTTCAGCATGCGTTCCAATATGAAGGAGCGTTTTGGATTGCTTGTGAAAATTGGGATGCGTTTAAAGTGGCGCTATGCTCGTTTGAGGGAAAGGCAGTACTTCAAGACATGAATGGATATTTTGTGCTTGGCGTTCATCAAGACAGTAATGGCCTGTTTCTTTCTTGGGACTTTACAAAGGACGATCTTGATGGAGGAAAAAAAACGAAGGTTGCATTCTCATCCAGAATTGACGATGACGTTCTTGGAAAAATCAAGAATGAATTTTTAGAATTCCCTTCGTGGTGGTAGTTGCACCCTGGTAGAGGTAGCACTCTGTTTGACATCTAGTGCGGCTGCCAAGCCGGTGAAAGATAGTCGATGTAAGTTCGATACAGAGAAAAAAGCAACCACTAAGACACCAGCAAACACAGGTACACTAGCGGACATCCATCCTAGCCTCACTTCACGAGCACCAATTAGACACCCATCCTAGCCTTGACAAGCCCCAGTCCTTAACTAAACTGGGGCTTGTCATTTTTCACACTTCGAGGTGGAATCATGCCGATTGCTCGCCATAGGCAAGTTGCCTTGTCCGCCACGCCTTACGGTAATCCCCCCATTTTTAATAAAAATTAAAAGTAGTGGTCAAGCGGCCAAAGCCAGTTTTTGTTTCGGGGTAAGGCCTCCCAATGCCATGT
>JAYSEN010000051.1:0-20411 GCA_041913845.1 Undibacterium sp. | reverse complement strand
AAAACTCTGAGCTTTCAGTTTTTTGCGGTTTTTAGGTGGTTTTTAGAAGTGCCCAGCTTTAAAAACGAAGACGGGCTGTGCCTTGCAGCCCGAAAAGTAATGGGAACCCGCATCAGTGCTGCGTTCCCATTTTTCTTTTTTGAACTCACTCCGACTGCATCTGCCTGTTTTTAATCAATTAAGCAATCAGAATCCAGTCCTGTATTTCCAGCCGTGGGCCAGGTTGCCTCCATCACCTGGTTTATACTGTGACTTTTGTCAGCCAACGCATTACCTCTATGTTTTTTTCCAGTAGCGAACTCAGCCCCGCCGAAAATTACCGCTTATTAGTAAATGGCGTGATCCCGCGCCCTATCGCCTGGATCAGTAGCTTAAGTGCAGAAGGCGTGCTGAATCTGGCACCCTATTCCTTTTTTACAGTTGCCAGTTGCACACCTCCCGTTTTGCTTTATACCCAGGTTAATCCACGTGACCGGCAAGCCAAAGACACCTTGAACAATTTACAGGCAACAGGTGAATGTGTGGTCAATCTGGTCAGTGCCGATTTATTCGAAGCGATGAATGCGAGTTGCGCCGATTACCCGGCGCATGTCAGTGAACCTGAGGCGATCGGGCTGGTGATGTGTGCCAGCCAGCATGTCCGCGTCGCTGGCGTGGCTGCGGCGAAAATGCGTTTCGAATGTCGCTTGCGGGAAGTTATCCAGATTGCCTCGACACCAGGTGCTGGCAGCATGGCATTATTAGATGTGCTGGGGGTGTATGTGGCCGACGCACATTGGCAAGCCAGCGGGGTCTTGCAACCAGCTCTCGACGCCATGGGAAAGCTGGCTGGTGACGACTATTGCCTGACACGCGACACCCGTCAACTAGCCCGTCCGCTGCTGAAAAAATAAACTTCGCCTGACTGCCTGGCGCATCAAAGTGCATCGTTGCGCCAATAAGCAGAAAGGCGCAACAACTCGGCTGGCAGGGCTTTTTCATGTTCCAGCAAAGACTTCATTGCCTGTATGGTGTGATGCTCGCCAGCACCCCAGACAAAGCCCGTGCCAGCCGGGAGTTCGTAGGCCGCCAGTGCCGCTAACAGGCTGGCATCGTCTGCAAACCAGTGTACGTTTAGCTGAGCCTGACTCAAGAACTGGCGCTGATCGCGCGCATCCGCAGTTTTCGCGAACACCAGCACCTGGGTCCCGGCCGGTAATTCTTCCACACGGCGCGCGATTGCTGGCAAGGCGGTTTCATCGCCAATCAACAGGTGCCAGTCGAAGTCGGCCGGAATAAGCCAGGATGATCGTGGCCCGGCAATTTTCAAATTGATGCCGGGATAAGCCTGGGCTGCCCAATCGGTCGCCAGGCCATGCTGGTGCATGGCAAATTCCAACACCAATTCACCCTTTTCTGCATCATAAGCGCGTGGCGTGTATTCGCGCATTAAAACTTCATCACCGACACCTGGCCAGACTAATTTGACATGATCATCAAAGCCTAAACTAGTAAATCCCTGTAACTCAGCACCTGCCAGACGAATCCTGCGCACATTCGGCGAGAGGATTTCAACTTGGGTAACTTGCAAATCGCGTCGCACAATTTCATGACGCACGCGTTGTACACGTGCGGAAGCAGCCGTTATACTCATGCTCCAACTCCTGAATAATTTAGTTGATAATATCTACTATGATGCAAAATTTAAGTGACAATGTCAACCAATTTTCTGCAAATCATGCGGATGATGGCGTTTTGGAATTAATCCATAGCATCATGCATCAGTATCGCGCCTTGAAATTTCAGGTCTTGAAAGAGGGGGAACTGGATTTAACCCATCTCGAAGCTAAGCTCTTGTTTTTCTTTAGCCGCCATCCCGGCGCAACGCAGACCGACTTAGTTAAATACAGTGGGCGTGACAAAGCGCAGTTAGCCCGCTTGATTAAGGGATTGCGCGAACGCGATTTATTGCGCGCTGAAGCCGATGCTATCGATAAACGCACCACGCGCTTGTTCGTCAGTCAGCGTGGCCTGGCCTTGCATCAGGCGGTGCAACAACAAAGTCAGCAATTGCGTGAACATGTGAGTGCGGAATTTAATCCTGAGGAACAAGTGCAATTACGCAAGCTATTGTTACGCTTGCAAGCCAGTTTGAGTCAATTAGAACAAGCGCCGTAAGCCGTCCTCAGGGCCAGACGCGCTGAGCACGGTGGCTTCGCGCTTGCCTTACCGGGCATTCAGGCCAAACCAGCCAGACTTTCATCGCTACTCAGCAAAGTCTCAGGCTTAGCGAGTAATTGCACTTGCTGACTAGCCCAGGCGGCTTCGAGATCGGCCAAAATTTGTTCGTTGCTCAGGTTTTGTTGGCGTATCGCGGTCACGCCTATACTGCGATTGCGACCTTTACGCTTAGCCAAATACAAAGCGGCATCTGCCAGTTTCAAGGCCATCTCTAAAGTCAGTGCCGCGCCATCCCGCCAATACAAAGGCAGGCAGGCATAGCCAATTGACACTCGTAAGGCAATTTTCTTTTGCTGATAATACCAATCCTGTTGTGCGATTTCTGTGCGCAAGCGTTCAGCCAGCAAGCTGGCATCACTATCGACTGGCAACTCCGAAAACACCACGAACTCTTCGCCTCCCCAACGCAACACAATGTCACGCTCACGCACACTGAGTTGCAAGCGCCGCGTTACTTCCTTCAGCGCAGCATCCCCGGCATCGTGACCATAGTTATCATTTACTTGCTTGAAGAAATCAACATCGAGGATGAACACCACAAATTGCCGCTGCTGTGCTACCGCCTGAGCGATACGCTTGCTTAACTCAGCGAATTTATCCTGATAGTACAAGCGGTTAAACAAACCCGTCAGGCCATCCAGGTAACGCTGGCGGTCAAGCAATAAATTTTGATCGAGCAATTGCGTGTTGCGGCGTTTCAGATACCAAAGCAATTGCACCGCCAGCACCAGGCAAATCGCACTTCCTAAGATGGCAATCCAGTAACGCTGGGCTCTGACATTCGCTTGCTGCTCTGCGAGCTGACTGGCGTAGGCAATTTCATGCAAGCGCAAATTCTCTTTTTCTTTATGTTCTAACTCAAGTAATTGCCCAGCTTCAGCGGCATCATGGCCCTGACTTTCTTGTTCAATTTCTTCTATCAATTTTTGTTTATTTTGCAGCGCCAGGTAGGCTTTTTTAAACTCATCCATGGCCGCATAGGCCTGCGCCTGATTGCCATACAAGTCTCGCAAATCGACCAGTCGATTCGCTTCCCGAAATAAGCTGCTGGCCTCGCTCAGATAACTCTCGGCCTGCTTGTCCTGTTGCGCCCGCACGGCCAGCAAACCCATGGTGGCCTTAGTGTAAGCCATTAACATGGGATCATTTTCCTGGCGCGCGATAGTCAAGACTTTTTGTACGTAATCATTCGCGCGCTTAAAATTTCCCTGATGGTAGGACAGATCGGCGTAATTCCCCCAGATAACCGGGAACACATCATTGGCTTTTTGTTCGATCGCAAATTGTTCGGCTCTGTGGTAAACCGTCCAGGATTCATCATAGCGTTTCAAACTAAGTAGGATAAAACCCTTAGTCAATAAAAAGTCCAGTTCAGCTTTGGGCAAGTTCGCGCGCTGCACAATTTGTATGGCTTCATCGATGTGTAGCAAGGCATCTTGTTTATTCCCAAAGTCAACTTCGACCCCAGCCAGGGTGCGCAGGCTTTCACTCAATCGCAAATCATCGTGATTCGCGCGAGCGATACCCAAGGCTAGTTTGTGCGCTTCCATCGCAGCACGTGCGCGTCCATGCAAGGCCGTCATTGCTGCATACGAGGTACTTATCCAGTAACGCAACACCGCGCCATCGGCCTGCCGCACATCGTGATAGGCATTCGCTAAAGCAAGTTCACTGCTGGAAGGACTTTGCGCTTGCAGGCTCAGGCACAGATACCGCGCTGCATGCAGTGCATTACTGGTTCCCGGACTATGCGCTGATTTTTCCAAGACATCAAATTCAGCAATCAGCGCGGCAAAGTCGTCCACTTTTTTCAGGCGACTGGTTAATAAACAACGATAGACCAGATTCAATGCCCGATCCGGAATCGTGCTGGGTTGAGGACTTATAGTACTAAGCTGTAGCAATGCCTGTAATGGCTCATCGGTATAATTACGAGCGAGCTTATCTATTGCTTGTTCGTAACGACTGAAGCGCTGTTCTAAGCTGACGCTGGTAGCTTGCTGACGCGGGTAAGCCACCTCAGCAGGCCAGACAAGCAACAAGCCAGGTAGTAACACATAAGCACTCAGGCCAAGCCAGCCACTGAATTTCATCCTTGCCTCAGAAAATCACAAATCCCCACACAAGTATAGTGGGGATCAGGCAACAAGGTTGCAAAACATGGTCAAGCCGTTTATCGCCTCGCGACAGCCTGAATCCTCGCACCTAAGGTAACGCTTGCTGCATCTTATCTGAGTGGAATGCTTTGCTCGAAATGGAATAAATTTGACGCGTCGTATTTGCGTTTAATCTGGCTGAGGCGGGACAAATTCGCCCCGTAATACTTGTGTATGGCCTGCGGCAAATCACGGCTAGGGAAATTCACATAGGATTGCGCCAATAAAAAACCTTGCATGTCCTGATAATAAGCGCTCAGCCAGTCTCGCTGACGCCTGACCACCTCAGGTCTGTCTATCGGCGCCCAGGCACATTCCATCTCAAAGATAAAATTGGCATTCCTGTGTACATAGGCAGTCGCATCTGCCGCACGATTTTTAACGGCACCACCTATGGCAAACAATATCCCCATGTTTTCCGGTAACAATGAGCCTCCAGGCCAGCGTGTCATCCAGGTCAACATGTTTTCCAGCGCCTCGCCCTGTAAGCTCTCCGCGACATAGGCCGAACGTATATCGTACATACCTATGGGATCATCGGTAATCAGGTAATCCCTGGCTTGCCAATAGCGCATTTGCCGGATGTCTTGTTTAATCGGCTTAAGCATTTCCAGTACTGGCTGTAATATCTCCATCAACTGTTCTTTCGGCCCAAAGTACTGCCCCAGGGTTGCTACCTGCAGTTCGTCCCACTTGGGATTGGCCCCTGCCCGCTCGGGATAAGCCTTGGTACGTGTTGAGATTAGGGTGGCATGGTCGAGCTGGATTTTTTGCAAGGCCAGCAGTAATTCGACTTGCTTTTTCCCGGGCCAGAGTAAATTGAATATCGTCACATCTTGCTGGACATCGTGTAGCTTGAAGGTAAACGAGGTATTCACACCAAAGTTGCCACCGCCGCCACCGCACAAACCCCAAAACAGATCGCGATACTCATTGTCCGCCGTAGCAGTAATCAACTTACCATTCGCCAGTACAATCTCACTGGCCAATAAACTATCGCAAGTCAAACCAGCGTGAGTCGCCGCAAACCCCCAACCGCCACCCAGTACCAGACCTGCGGCACCAACAGTAGGACAACGCCCGGAGGGAACAGCCCAATCCGTACCACTCAGGCTATCCGCCATATTTTGATTATTCACGCCAGCCTGAATTTTCACTTTGCCATCTTTGGTATCAAGTTCAATACGATTGATGGCTTTGACATCAATTAGCAAACCCGAGGTAGTTGAAAACCCTGCATAATTGTGTCCACCTGAACGTATCGCAAACGCCTGGCGGCTCAGATTCGCCCACTCTATACATAGCTGTACATCTCGCGCATTGGCGCACATGGCAATGGCCTTAGGTAAGACTTCAGCCCAACGTGCGTTATTTGGGTAAGCCGCCATCATATACCCCATTTCTCCGGGCAAAATGAGACGTCCTTGCAAACTACGGCGCAAGGCTTCGAGATTATGGCGACCGCGATGAAAAGCGGGAGCTTGCTGTGCTGCGATGACCTGACTGACCGGGCTGGCTAAGGCGCTGGCTAAGCCCAGACTGGCGGTAGTTTGTATAAATCGACGGCGCGATGTGGGATCATTAGTTTGCATGGCAGCCTCACAAGATAAGAAGTCAGGATCAGACATCAGGAAAAAGCTGCTCCTGTGTCAGTGGTTGTGCTTAAGGACGTGCAAATACATCGACACGCAATTCGACGAACTTATTGTTTTACCCATTAACAAATAACAAACATCAAAGCAGCAATTTAGCATTCATTCCTAAGTTGACGATCGGTAAGCTGAGAAATGTGCCGAAACCGCAACACTATCCAGCAAACCCGCAGCGAGTTTGTCAGTGCGTTAAAGTTTGGATGGTCATGGTCTGGCAAACCCCGCCGCGGGGTAATGAGCCAGGCAATTGACATTTGCCATAGCCTGACCCAAGGCTTTGCTGTTATTTGCCGTGGCAAGCCTAATGAAATCCGGCTGATGCAAGTCAGGACTGGAGGTCGTACCCGCAGTCCTGTCATTTATGCTTGCTTCTATCGGATGGAGTGACACTATTCTGGCCTGTTGCAGGCTTAGTTCAGATTTAAAAAGAACTGCTTCAATTGGCTTAATAAATCAGCGATATCGGGACCTTGTATATCTAAATGCGTCACCAGACGCACGCGCTGCCCGCTCGCAATCAGTATCCCTTTCTGCCGCAGAAAGGCCTGTGCTTGTTGCGCCACGCGTGCATCTTCAAATGAAAAATAAAGCATATTGGTGTGCGCGGTTTCGACCTGAAGTTCAGCGATCTGACTTAAGCCAGCCTGTAATAATTCTGCGTGATAATGATCCTCAGCCAAACGCTGTATATGATGCGTTAAGGCATAGTCGATTGCTGCGGCAAGAATACCCGCCTGACGCATCCCCCCGCCCACCATTTTGCGCCAGCGTCGGGCTTCACGTATAAATTCCTGACTACCGCAGAGCACACTACCTATTGGCGCGCCTAGTCCTTTTGAACAACAAATCGAGACACTATCGAAGTAAGTGCTAAATTGACTTAAAGGGAGTCCAAGCGCAACCACAGCGTTAAAGACGCGGGCACCGTCCAGGTGCATCGCTAACTTTGCTTGCTGTGCCAGTTCATGCGCTTGCCTGAAATAACCTGGAGGAATCGCTTTACCCGCATGTGTGTTTTCCAGGCTAAGTAATTTGCTACGGGCAAAATGCACGTCATCAGGTTTAATCACAGCCTGCACTGCTGACAATGCCAGCGTGCCGTCCGCTTCAACGCTGATAGGTTGCGGTACGATGCCACCTAAGGCCGTAGCACCACCGGCTTCGTATAAATAGGTATGGTAAGCCTGACCGACTATGTATTCGTCACCGCGACCACAATGACTGAGTAAGGCAATCAAATTACTCTGCGTACCACTGGCGGCCAACATCGCTGCCGGCATTCCACTGAGTTCTGCCATACGCTGTTCCAGCGCATTAACACTGGGATCATCCCCAAACACATCATCGCCAACTTCCGCCCGGCTCATCGCTAAACGCATTGCGGGGACAGGCCGGGTTACAGTATCACTACGAAAATCTATCATTGTTCTGCCATTCAAAATACATGTGTTGTGACGGAAAATTGGTCACGACCTGGTTTATCGAAAACTCTGTCGGTTATACAGATAACCCACGACAAACGCACCCAGAGCTATCGCTGCCAGCACCAGCAACGTTGTCGCATCAGCCACCCGGTTAAATCCAAACAAGTCAAGCTTACTGATTTGATGCGCCTGGGTTGCAAAATAAAACCACAGCAAGAATAAGGCCGTGAATAAACGCGCTGTACCCGATACACTCCCCATGCTGGCAGCCAATAACGCAATGCTGAAAAATCCCAGAATAGCATACCAAGCCGACACAACATCGTGCAGAGCGATTCTGAGTATAAGTGGCAGAGTGAATAACAATGCCAAAAACCAAGCTGCAGTGAATTGTCGTAAGTAGCGTTTAACGGCGCCATGGTGTACGCCAGTTAACGCCTGCATACCGGATTGAAAATCACGGCTAGCGATATCGGCGATTAACATGCCCCAGGCCACCACAAAAAATTTCAAAATTGTCGGTAACGTGGTGGCTGGTAATACACAAGCAGCAAAGCCAAGACCGCTTATTAATAAAAGTAAAAACGGTGCGCTTTGCAAGCTGACCAGCATTTCAGCAAACACCACCGCGAGTGGCGCAGGCAATTTCTGGTTCAGCTTTGTCAGTGGCAGTAACAGTTGGCGCGCTGGTTGAAAGAAGTCATTTAAAAAACGCATCAGCGAACGTCGTTGCGCGGCCTGGCTCAAACTGAGCCGATCAGGCGAATAACGATGAAAGCAAACTATTGCCAGTAAAAAAGGGAGCAAGGCGACGCCCATTGAGGCGAGCCGTAAAATCACAAATTTCAAACTCCACGGCGCTTCCGGCAAAACCCAGGGTGTCAAAGCCGGATCAAAGCTGCTCGCACCTATGGAAAACTGAGTGGTTTGCATTTGGTCTTGCATATTCAAAACCAAGGTCATTAAACCACTAAAATCAAACGCGAACCATAATAAATTCTGTGGTCCACCCGGCTTAATTACCAAAGCGAGCAAACTAAGTTGCAGACTCCAAAAAATGAAGAAGATCAGGTCACCCAGTTTTCCCATCAAGCGTGGCACGCTATCAAACAGGGCTGCCATACCCACGACATAACAAGCCAGCGGAAGGAAAATCAAGGTATAGGTTTGCCAGTACACGCTAAAATGTATGCCAGGTTCGCCACGCACGGCGTGCAAAACCATGACCGAAAACATACCCGTGTACGCCAGTAGCATGAAGTAAGCGAGATTCGCTAAATAACGGCAAGTCAGAAATTGCCAGTTACTGACAGCAGACGCGGCGATAACATGCGCCATGCCACAACGCAGGTCTTCAGCAACACGTCCCCGTATCAGGTAAAACCCAGCGAACAGCAAGACCATCCCCAACAAACTCGCGCTCGCTATTGCAATAGCTGAACTGGTATACAAAGTACGACGACCATTAATCGTCATCATCGCCATGCCGCTGGCGGGATCCACGATCATATTCCAGCACACCAGCATCACTAAAAAAATGGCGGCCAGCGTACTCCAACGACGACTACGCAAGCGAATTTCATTACCGACCAGTACCACTGAAAAATACCAGAGTGATCGCCAAGCCGATTGCCGGGCAAGCGCTGGGGTAGCCAGAGCTAAGGAATTGGCAGTAGCTGAGTGCTGCTCAGGCATCACACATCTCCTGCGCAGAGTAACGTTGCGCCATCAGGGCATCTTCCAAACCTGGCTCGGCTAAACTGGCATTGGCAAAGGGCTGTTCATGATGCGCAACGCGCACTAGTATCGTCGCGCCCTGACGCTGTGTGTGTAAAACCTGCACCCGAGTTTTTACGTAGTCATATTCCGCCAGGTTGACCTGACCTAGCCAGATTTTGCCACGAGCCGCGGCTATGATAGTGTCAGGTGTGGCCCAGGTAACCAGACGTCCTTGCCGCAGTATGGCGATTTCTGAAGCAATGCTTTCGACGTCAGAGACGATATGGGTCGACATGATGACCAATCTGCTTTGTCCCAATTCGGCCAGTAAATTTCGAAAACGTAAGCGTTCTTCAGGGTCCAGTCCCGCGGTGGGTTCGTCAACGATCAGAATCTCGGGTTGATTTAACAAGGCTTGAGCAATTCCCAGACGGCGTCGCATGCCGCCCGAAAAAGCTGCCGCATTTCTATGCGCGTGTTCGCTCAAATTAACGAGTTCGAGTAATTGTCGGATACGTGCGGTATCACGCACTCCCTGCAGCGCAGCAAAATAATGCATTAACTCTAAAGCAGACAGATTGGGATAAACGCCAAAATCCTGTGGCAGGTAGCCCAGACGACTACGAATCGAGGCAGGCTTTTTCACGATGTCCTGTCCGTGAAATAAAATTTCACCACTACTCGGTTTGGTCAGCGTCGCAATCATTTGCATCAGACTGGTTTTTCCGGCACCGTTGTGACCAATTAAGCCAACGACCCCGCCCTGCAAACTCAGACTAACATCATCAACCGCACGTTGTTGTGCATGGTATTGTTTTACGACATGACGTAATTCCAGCATAATTCCCCCCCGTAAGCCTGGCTTGCGATTTCGTTTTAATTAATTTGCCAGCGACTATACCGCAGAGCGGCTTCGCAATTTGTCTATTTGCGACCAGCGGTATAAATCGGGGAATGAATTGAGACTAACGCGGAATAACTGTGTGTACATCACCCCACAGATCTGTCATGCGAAATTAAGTAGTTTGATTAGCCTGGCTTGTTTCGGCCAGCGGCCAGCTCCCCGCACTCTGGCTGATCAGGTGATGCTACACACCATGACTTGGTAAAGCGCGAGCTAACCAAGTCGAACTGATCGAATCAGCGTAGCCGACACAAAGTTCATGCTAAATTAACAGAACTCTGCACGACATAAGGCGCGAACAAATTTAAAGCCTGCAAGGTTCACAGTGCCCTGACACAGGTGGGTTTCGCGACATCAACTTGGACCGCTCGTGACTTTGTGCAGTGGTCTCCTTAAATCAAGTCAATTTTACGCAGATTAAATACACAGACGATTCAAACCATGACAGAAATGAATACACCTGCCCACGCCGCCGAAAAGGATCAGGCTTTGTTGGTTTATCGTTGTGCAGATGCCACCGAAGCCCATATATTGAAACAAGTTTTGGCAGCCGCTGGAATTCAGGCGGATATCGCTGACACCCATCTTATGCAAACTTATCATTTTTTAAGTATGGGTCACGGTGGAGTCAGGCTAATGGTCGCAGCGCACGATCATGCTGCAGCACATACGACGCTGAATGCCTACAGGCAGGGTCAGTTCAGTCTGATCGATGAAACTGACCAACCCACGGTAGCGCCTTGCTTTGCAACGCAAACACGAGCCATGTTCAGCCCAGAACAAGCGGCACTCTGGAGTATCGTACTCAGTCCATTGTTTGGTACGGCGATACACTTTTGGAATACTCGACAGTGCCCTGCTTACCCTCGCAAAACGTCTAGTCTGGTCTGGTTGATAGTGAGTCTGATCAGCACAGCGCTGGTGGCGCTCACTATTCCGCTATTTGAACTGGGTTTTAATCTGAGCCTGCGTATCAGTTTTACGCTCTTGCTGTTTACCCTGTTTTGGTATTTTTCAGAAGCTCAGGAACAAAGCCGCTGGCTGCTCAGGCACTACGGCCCAGCTTATCAACGGCGCAGCATGACTGTCGTTGCATTTATCGTGCTGGCGCTGGAATTAAGTGTCAGCGCGCTTCTGGCTAGGTATTTACCCGCGTTTTAATTCCCCAGGCAAGTCAGTCTGCGGCCTGACTTTCCAAGGCAGAGCAGAAACACGCTTACAGAACAAGCTGCCAATCCGCCAGCATTTAATGCTTGAGGTTGATAATCGATGCAATATCAGCGGTCAGGTCATTGATTTTGCGTGTCAATAATTCGCGTTGCTGATGTAATTCCGCAATCATTCCTGGCCATTGGCTGCTAAAACTAGGAAGCACACTTTTCTCTAGCCGTGTCAATTGCAATTGAGTCCGATTTAGTTCTTCATATAGCATGGTTAGTCGTTGTTTTTGCTCTTGCGTGGCATTACTCAGGCTGGTTGTCAGGTCCTTCCAGTCACTCATGCTTTCTCTCCATTTATACTTGCCAACGTGGTGCTTGATAGCGGACTGGAAGTTCAAAAGCAAAAAGAATGCCACAACAATTGTGCTCAAAAGCAAGCTAATCTTGTGTCAGCAAAACATGTCACTGTTGATTTACACGCCAATTTTCATGTAAATATACGCACAGGTATTGAGGTCAGATTCAAGATGCATCAGGCATGCAATTTAAAGATGGCAACCGCCTCGACCACTTCCCTGGTTTTATTGAAGCCGATTTTAAAGGCGTTTTTAAAGTCACTAACCACCATGTGGCCACCTGCCGTAAGCCTGATTCTTACAATTGTTCATGCGCTGTTAAACTGGTAAAACGATGAGCAAGCAGATAAAGGGGATGCCACGATATACCAGGTATGAACTTGGCCTGTCGTTCATGCTGTCTGGTTACCTAAGTCAGGCTTGCGTACAATAGCAGTTCGTCACATCCTTACCAACCTGACTTTTCTTTTTATTCAATTTTCACTATGTTAAAACGCCTACTTTTTGCACTCAGCCTGACGCTCAGCCCCTACTTGATGGCACAGACTAACATTGTCAGTAGCACCATTTCGCGCAGTGAAAAATTCAGCGAGGCTGCGAGCATACTGGCACCGGGCAGCACGAAAACGCTGTATGTCTTCGATATCGACGATACTTTACTGACTTCCGACACATTTTTTGGAAGTGACCATTGGTATGAATGGCAAAAAGGCCTGACTAAAGCCGACACCAATTACGTGCCGTGTAAATTTGATGTGATCGCGATTAATTTTGAATTAGGTGTCATGCATGCGACTGAGCCTGAGGCAATCAACCTGGTGAACGCGATAAAACAAGATAAATTATTTCTGACCGCACGCAATCCTGGCTATCGCAGTGCAACCGAGCGCGAGTTAAAACGGGCTCACTACCAATTACCAGGCATGCTACAAGAGCCTGGCGATGGCATGAGTTTCAAACTCAGTGACGCAGAACAAAATCGCAGTGCCGACGTCAGTTACCAAAACGGTATTTACATGGTTAACGGTCTAGGAAAAGGCGAGGCTTTAATGGAATTATTGAAACGCTTAAAGCTGAGCTATGAGAAAGTGGTATTGGTAGATGATGGCCGAAAAAACATAGATGCGATGGCGGCGGCAACCCGTAAATACGGCATTTCCTATCATGGTTTTCACTATCTGCAAATCGGCAAAGCCCTACCTCCGCAACTCGAATTGCAACAAGCAGCGCGCCATTCCTGGAATAAATTACGTCACTACTTACGCGATTATTCCCCCGCCCGTTTACAACAACTAGAAGCGGAGCAATGTGCCTATTGAGAGTCAGCTTAGCGCAATGCTGAGCGCCAGTATCTCTGTGCCCTGACGCTTAATGCAGTGTGGCATACACAGTGGGGGGCGCAGGCTCCCCATTCAAGCTCCAACCTCGGAATTCCTAATTTCAATCAAAACCAGCCTGGGAAATTGACATAAGCCAGATGTCAATTAATGCGGTTTCTTGTAATGAAGTGAATAGTAAATAGCCCTCATAGGCACCGACTGATTAGTCGCTGGGAATTACTTTCCACGGCGGCGCCAATCTGCCGGTAGCGCTGCATAACACGCCACGGTGCAATTTAAGCCCTGTTTTAATTACGATAACGACATGTAAAAATTTAAGCGCAGAAACCCTGAGATTCGTGTTAATTTAAGTGCAATTACTTTTTTCCAACCAAATCAGGACTCGATTATGCGTAAATTACTTTGCGGCCTGGCCGCTTTCAGTATGTTATCGGGCGCCCAACTCGCACAGGCGCAACAATCTGCAAATCCTTGGTATCTGGGTATGCAAGTAGCCAAATCCAATGTCTCTTCTAAAGTAGTCAAAGAATCCGGCGATGCGGCTTTGGGGATTTCGGTGGGTTATCAACTCGACCCGAATTTTGCGATTGAAGGGTATGCCCGTTCTTTAAGTTTTCGCTTATTCGATGGTTTACTCGGTGATAGCAACTATTACCCTGACAGTCATATCGGCGTCGCTGTGGTGGCAAGTGCACCATTGGCTGACCGCTTTAATGGCTATGCGCGACTAGGTGTTGGTCGTACCACGTCGAAGTCGGCTGGTTTGAATAAAGGCGACAAACATGAAACTGACCCGGATTTTGGCGCGGGTCTGGAGTATGCCATCACGCCATCCTGGTCACTGAATCTTGAAGCCAGTCGCTTTACGCAATCGAAGGTCACGACCTATGCAATAGGCAGTAAGTTACGTTTTTAATTTTATGCCAGTGTTCTGGCATGATAGCTATGGTCGGAAAAAACGCAGGCACTAGCCTGCGTTTTTACTTTATCGATATTGCCACAACAGTCTGTGTCACATATTCAACTATTCGCTCGGACTAAACGAGGAAGCGGATTAATCCCAAAGACATCGCTGTTGCCAGCAAAACAATCAGTATCCCGGTAATTATGCCGCTGGTTACGGGTTCCCCTAAGAGTAACCATGCCCAAATCGATGCGGTAGCGGGTATCAAAAAGGTCACGGTAATTGCTTTACTGGCACCTTCAGCCGAAATCAATTGAAAGAACACCGCATAAGCTATGCCTGTGCAAACCACACCCAGCACCAAGACTGCCACCCAGACTTTGAGATTGGCCACAGCGATCGCCTGCGGCAGACTTGGCAAAGCAAAGGGCAGTAAAGCAAGGGCGGCAGCTAACTGACTACCGGTTGCGGTTGCCAGGGCGGGGATATCTTTGGCAAACATACGGGTGTATGTCGCGGCAAAGCCATAGCAAACCGCAGCGCCCATACCAGCTAAAACACCACCTATCACCCAGGGCGTGACACTTACCGGGCCTATACCAACTAACACCGCGACGCCAAACAAACCCAGTAAAAACGCCGATATTCGCGCCCAGCTTAAACGCTCACCCAACATTAAAAAACCAAATACGGCGGTAAAAATTGGGGCCAGTGAATTCATCGTCGCCATATACGCAGAAGGCACATGCAATGCCGACCAGGCAAATAAGCTAAAAGGAATCGCTGTATTCCCAAGTCCTATGACGAGGTAAGTTTTGCTATTTTTACGCCAGTTAAATTGCACTCCGGAATGGCGTGCATACAAATAAATCGCCAGAGCACCCAGACTGGCACGACCAAAGGTAGTCAACATGGGGCCAATAACTGGGGCTGCAATACGCATCAGCATAAAGCTGGTTCCCCAAATCAAGGCTAATAAAATTAATCGTATTAAATTTGCGGTAGACATAGCGCGGTATCTCAACTTATATATATCGTTTACAACGGGGAATTTACCAAAGTTCACTCATACTAGCTGTTGCCCTATGAAAACACCAACGATGCTTATTGACATCTACTGTAAGAAAATCTAACAATAGCGTATGTTACCGACCTCACTGAATTCCTTGCAAACCTTTGAAGCTGCAGCGCGCCACCAAAGTTATTCGCTAGCAGCTCAAGAGCTGCACGTTACCCATAGTGCAGTGAGCCAGCAAATGCGGCAACTGGAAGAGGTTCTCGGATTAGCCTTATTTGAACGTAAAGGCCGGCAAATGCAACTCACCACAGCGGGTAAGCAATTGCTGCAGCAAATTCAGCCCGCGCTCCGACAAATTCAAAGCGCGCTAATCAATGCGCGTCAGCAAAAAATCAAGCCGGCAATCAAAGTAGCGACCTTGCAATCCTTTGCAACGTTTTGGTTATTGCCGCGCCTGGGACGCTTTCATCAACTTCATCCAGAACTCAGCATACATATACAGGCAGCGATAGGATTAATTAACCTCGAACGCACCAAAACCGATATCGCCATACGTTTTGGTTTAGGTCGCTGGGAAAATTATTGTGCCGAACCATTACTCGACGATAAACTCTATACCGTCTGCAGCCCCGATTTCAACGCGGGACGTTGGCCACAATCGCCGAAACAATTACGTAACTTTCGGGTACTGGCTGTGGACCACGGCAGAGAATGGCAGAATTGGGCCGACTTTGCGGGCATAGACATCACGCAGTTTAAACATGTCTCCCATTTGAGCGACAGCAACCTGATGCTGACCGCGGCGCTAAGTGGCCAGGGAATTGCGGTTACACGACATAGCCTGGTAGCTGCAGAAATCGAATCGGGCAAACTGATACGGCTATTTGATGTTATCGCGCCTTCCGATTACAGCTATTATCTGGTCACGCCTAAAGGCTTTACGCCAAGTCCAGAGTTATTGGCGTTTACCAATTGGCTCAAGCAGGAAGCCCGTTTGTTTGCAGAAACCAGTGGCTTGGAACGCTTGACGAGTACTTAAGCTCTCAACTTCAAATTAGTTTAATCAGGGCTATTTACGTAAAACAACTAAGGCTTGGCCAAAACGGCCTGTAGGCGTGACGCTATCGTCATCGCCATCGTAAAAAGTCTCGAGCTTAAACGTAAGCATTTGCGTCATCATGTTTAAGATCGTACTCCGATCGAGAAATGTATCGAGATGAACGCAATCTGTGCCGCGACTCAGGGCCGCCACGCGATTCATAAAAATCTCGCGATGCGCCAAGTCGTTTAAAGTCAGAAAGCTAAATACAAAAACACCTCCTGGTTTTAAGGCACGATAACAATCTTGCGCGTACAAAAAAATTTCTTCGAGATGCAAGTGCGTGAATAAACTCCAGGAAAATACGATGTCCAGACTATCGTCCTTAGCATGAATTGAATAATCGGGATGGCAAATGAATTCATAGCCAGGATTTTGCTGACGCGCAAAATTAAGTAAATCGGGGATAATATCGGCGCCGCAATATGTGCCCGACCAGCCATAGCGTCGCAAGGCAGCTGCAGTTCGCCCGGAACCACAAGCAAGATCGTAAATATGCTGCTGAGTTTGCAAGCCCAGACTTTGCAAAATAGCGACATGTTTATCGCCAGTAATGCGATAAATATCCAGATCTAAGGCGCCAACCGCTTTCGCCATCGCTAACTCCAAATTATCGGGATGCTCAGCGATTAATCGTTTTACCAGCGCGGTGTAATCACGTATCGAGTGCGACTCCGTATTAAAGCGACGCAATTGCCGCCCCTCTGCTCTGCCGAATTTTTGATAATGTTGATAGCCTGATTCAAACAGTCCTTGTTTAACAGCAGACCCGACATCCGGATGGATAGCCAGATAAACAGACTCATTAAATTCAAAATCCGACATAGTTCTTCCTTTGTGTGAGCTTAGCAAACATCATAAAGGATAAAACTAAGCAAGCGAAGCCGGGCAAATCGATGTTACTCAGATGTCGTCTATTAACAGCATGTACAGCCTGACGCAAATTACGCATAAGGGCATCGCGCCAGACTGCAAACTCAATGTGCGCTAGAACTTGTTGACCGTTTTATTAGCGCGCCTGTATCAATTCGATGCGGTAACCATCGGGGTCTTCGATAAAAGCAATCCATTCATCCGGCGCGCCGGGCAATGGACCTGCAGGCCTGGGAACGGGCACACCATGCTGGTTTAAGATAGTCGTAACCCGCTGCACGTCATCGACTTGGATTGCCAGGTGACCAAAGGCATCACCTTTTTGGTAGGTTCGCTTGTCCCAGTTATAAGTCAATTCCAACACACTGCCTTCGTCTTCTGCCGCGTAGCCAACAAAAGCCAGAGTATAGGAACCCTGAGTAAAATCCTGTCGACGTAACAGGCGCATACCCAGGGTGCCTACATAAAATTCGAGCGAACGATCTAAATCGCTGACTCTTAACATGGTGTGCAGTAAGCGCGAACCCGTGAATTGCGACGCTAAATTCAATTTTTCCATGATCATACTTTCAGACCAGTCTATGCGGTCGCCCTAAGACAACCGCAAGAACTTACAAATTAGCGGTAATAGGGTGAGCTCATCGCACGGCTTGCAGCAACGCTGGCACTTGCATCGAAGATACGCGTATAAAACGCTGAATTTAAGGCCGCTGCTTCACGCGGGAAATAATCCAGTGCAAAGCTTTTCGCATTTTCCAGGCTATCGAATGCATAGAAACCACCCGGCGTACCCGTTTGCCAGCCAGATAACCAGGTTTTCGCCAGTAACCCAGCTTGCTGCTTCAGTATGGGATTAAGTTGGCGCCATGGCGCTGCGGTTACAAAGGGCAGCGCCTGGCATTGCAATTCGGTGTAGACAAACGCCGCAGGTGTCTGACTCAACACACCATCATAGTGCGGTGAATTCATTTCAAGACTAGCGATCTCGGTGGCCTCAGCTGCAAACACCCTGGTTGTCTGAGCGACACCAAACGCCCGGGCCTCAGCAGGAAAATACTCCTTGACGAAACTCAATGCATGTTCAACCGTATCAAATTCATAAAATCCCCCCGCTGACTGATTACCTACACCGGCCAACCAGGTTTTATTCAGAAAGCCGGGTTGTTCTTTAATTGCCTGATTAACTTTTTGCCAAGGCACTTGATCGAACGGCACACTAATTTGTAATTCGGTATAGACAAACGCACGATGTTGCATAGTTCACTCCTGGATTTAAATAAGACGTGGTAAAGTAACGATCATTTAATAACGATCGCTATTTATTTTCATATAGCGATCGTTATTTGTCAACATCTAAATAACGAACGGTATTTAAAATGCGCCACAAAGGTATAGACAGGGATATGACGAGACAAAAAATCACGGAATCAGTCAGCCGTGGATTTCGAAAATTCGGTTTCGCTGGTGTTGGCGTTGATGCCTTAGCCAAGGGAGCTGGTGTTACATCGGGAGCGTTTTATGCGCATTTTGGTTCGAAAAATAACGCTTTTGAACTCGCGTTGACCCTGGGTCTGGATGAGGTATTAAGTAACTTACCGACGTTCTTTCAGCACGGTGAAAAATGGCTGGAAGCGTTTATTGACTACTACCTTAGTCAGCCGCATCTTGACGATCAGGAATGCGGCTGCGCGATGGCATCACTCACCTCTGAAGTAGTACGTGGGCCACTTGAAATGCACGCGATTTATGAAAACAAAATGCAGCTAATCGCTGAGCAAATTGCCCTGGGCTTAAGTGGTGAAAACACTGATCAACGTGCCTGGTCTGTACTGAGCCTGTTAATTGGTGCAGTAAATGTACTTCGCGCCATGTCGAACCCTGAGCTTATCAACCGTCTTGCTCAGGAATTCCGTCAAAGCGCTCTCTGCACTGCTGGCCCTGTGAAAGCCCGAGTATAGTCAGCGATAAGTTTGCGAATAAAATTTCAGCGGCCCACATAACGTTGATAAATACGTGCAATTTCACCTTGTTTTTTTAATACCAGCAAGGCACGATTGAACTGTTCGTTGAAGTCAGTTTTATAGGGATAGAGCTGGGCTTGCTGGTTGGTATAAGCCAGGTAGCCCGCTTCCTGATTCAGTGTCAGCATGTCTATCAATCGAGTATTTTTTTCCAGGTCGGGGCGTTCAGTGTAAATCCGATTTAATTCCCACAGTATCGCAAGCCTATCATTGATATAACAATCAACACGCTTATTTAAGAGCTTGAGTAAATTTGACCGATTTCCCGGCCCTTCATCTCTTTGTATAAGATTTTTTTGTACCGCTTCGTCAAAACGCGAACCGCCGACCGCAAAGCCATTATTCACTGCAATTCGCAAATGATAAAAGTCATCAGGCCAGTTTTCGCGTTTCTTTTGTGTGACGACCTCCGCAAGACAAAAAGCCGCTGTTTCTTCAAGCAAAATTGGGTCAGAGTAAGACATATATGGCCTTTCCTTACTCCGGAAATAGGGTGGAAATAATGCAAAACCCTGGCCACTTTCGAGCAAGGCCAGTCCACGCTTCCAGGCAACGGGTCGTATTTGTATTTGATAGGAGGGCATCAATTCAAAAACACGTTTAAGTATTTCTGGATAGATCCCTTTCAATTGTCCCTGCTCAACGTATGAGTAGGGCGGATACGACTCATCGGCGTAGACCACAACGTCGGTAGCTGCAAAAAGCCTGGCTGGATACAGTGAAAACAAAAAAGTCAGCAAGAGCCCATAGCCATTTAGTAAGCGCAAGATATACCGGGAAAGAGGCACTAAACCAGACAGACGAAGCATTTCAGCCCAATTGTCAGGCACCAGGCTGTGTTGGCTAAGTTTTTGCGAATTTCGCATAGACACCTTATGCTTCCCCCTACATCAAGCATGCAAAGCCTGCAAACTCTTCGCATGGTTGGCACATCAAGACTGCAAAAAGCGATGCACCATAGATTCGCAAGCCCGCTTAAATATTGCAGCTTACTCTGAATGCAACGCTGCGTTAATTTTGTTTAAAATCGCTTGGCCATTTCAATAAAAATCCAATTACAACTTAATGGTTTCCCAGTTAACGACGAGTGAGGTCGTAGTTAACAATAAACGGCATTGCCCGATTTTTACAAACGAATCTGATGGCCGAATAAGCGACGCAACCGAGGTCATACAATAAATTCAATGCAAGCAAGTGCGATAAGTTCCTCGCTATAAGCCACAATCCGACCCAAATAACTCGAATTAAATCTTTTTGTTTACCACCTTGCCCATCACGCCCTATCCATGCGGGCTTTCAAGGCAATCGCCTGCTAAGCCTTTTCCCGCTTGCGTTTCCAGCCTGGTGGATTTTCGGTGTGAATTTCTTGTTTCGATGTGATTTTTGTGAAGCGACGCAGTCGGTCGTGGTCGATGTGCCGAGTTGAATGACGACGAGGTCCTGGGAACGAGCTGCGCAGTCGAAACCCTTCGTCGAATTGGCGGACTGTTTTCAAGCACCTCGTTTTTTTGCGCCGTAAAAGTAAAAACCCCGCCTCTGTTGGAGAGCGGGGTTTTTGAATGGGG
>JAYSEN010000050.1:0-21367 GCA_041913845.1 Undibacterium sp. | reverse complement strand
CGTCAGGTTTATTTCTATGACTATTAGAGGCGGAGGTTTTTAGAAGTTCCCTTTTTAAAATCAGAGTGCGCTAATCGCTTGTTCTAATTTTTGACGAGTTTGTTCTAACTCGGCTGGCAAGTGATAAGCCAGTTTTTCAAACAATTCGGCATGCAATTTCAACTCGGCTTGCCAGGCGGCTTTATCGATCGAGGTGATCTGGGCGAATTGCGCTTCGGTGAAATCCAGGCCTTCCCAGCTCAGATCAGCGTAATTCGGGCTGGTGCCGAATAAATGCTGCTGACCTGCTGCGGCCGTGCCTTCGATGCGTTCTAACATCCATTTCAAGACGCGCATATTGTCGCCAAAGCCTGGCCAGACAAACTTGCCATTTTCATCGGTACGGAACCAGTTGACGCAGAAAATCGCGGGCAATTTACCGCCAGCTGCTGCCAGGTTTTTACCCATAGTCAGCCAGTGTTGGAAGTAATCGCTCATGTTATAGCCCATGAATGGCAACATTGCGAACGGATCACGGCGCACCACGCCTTGCTGACCAACCGCTGCTGCGGTGGTTTCCGAACCCATGGTCGCGGCCATATAAACGCCTTCAACCCAGTCACGCGCCTCGGTCACCAAAGGCACGGTGGTAGAGCGACGACCGCCAAAAATGAAGGCTGAAATCGGCACCCCAGCTGGATCATCCCAAGCCGCATCGAGCACAGGATTTTGCGTCGCCGACACCGTGAAACGGGCATTCGGATGCGCCGCTTTACGACCAGTTTCTTTGGCAATTTCGGGAGTCCAGTCCTGGCCTTGCCAATCGATCAAATGATCCGGTGCTTGTTTGCTCATACCTTCCCACCAGACATCGCCATCATCGGTGTAACCGACGTTAGTGAAAATGGTGTTGCCAGTCAGCGAAGCCATGCAATTTGAATTGGTGGCGGTATTCGTGCCTGGGGCCACGCCGAAATAACCGGCTTCGGGATTAATCGCATACAAGCGGCCATCTTTACCCGGTTTAATCCAGGCGATATCGTCGCCGATGGTGGTGACTTTCCAGCCTTTGATGGCGGGAATTAACATCGCGAAATTGGTTTTGCCGCAAGCCGAAGGGAATGCTGCCGCGACATAGTGTTTTTTACCTTCTGGCGATTCGACACCGAGGATTAACATGTGTTCCGCCAACCAGCCCTGATCGCGGCCCATGGTCGAGGCGATACGCAAGGCAAAGCATTTTTTACCCAATAAGGCATTGCCACCATAACCCGAACCAAACGACCAGATTTCGCGGCTTTCTGGGTAATGCACAATGTATTTAGTGGCATTGCAAGGCCAGGCCACATCAGCTTCACCTGCGGCTAAAGGTTTGCCCACAGTGTGTACGCACGGCACGAAATCGCCATCCGTACCGAGTACCTCGTACACTGCTTTACCCATGCGTGTCATGATGCGCATATTCACGGCAACATAAGGCGAATCCGAAAGTTCAATGCCAATGTGGGCTATCGGTGAACCCAGCGGGCCCATAGAAAACGGCACCACATACAAAGTACGCCCACGCATGCAACCATCAAATAAAGGATGCAAAGTCGCGCGCATTTCTGCAGGATCCATCCAGTTATTGGTCGGGCCGGCATCTTCTTTTTTGGCCGAGCAAATATAGGTACGGTCTTCGACGCGGGCGACATCGCTAGGATCGGAGCAAGCCAGATACGAATTCGGACGCTTTTCCTGATTCAGTTTTTTCATGGTGCCCGCAGCCACCATTTGCGCGCACAGGCGGTCATATTCTTCCTGACTGCCATCGCACCAATACACTGTATCAGGTTTGGTTAAAGCCACCATTTCGGCGACCCAATTGATCAATTTCTGATGCTTTACGTGGGCAGGCACATTCAGTGCGGCCACTCCTCCCATCACAGGTTGATTCACGATACTACCTCCAATGCCATTTCAATAAAAAAACCGGTGTAGCGGCACGGCAGGATCGTCGGGATGAGTTAGTGCTTTGCGAGCAGAGATCAACTGTCAGCAATCGGGGCAATGATGTCGGGATTGTTGGCAGGCAGCTCAAGCAGAGCAAACCTTCGCGGCGGTTCTGTCGGATAATATAGCGAAAGTGTGTTTCGCCATGCGGCCTGCGCATGGTCAACGGATGGTCGTACCAGCGGGCGGGATGCAACATGCTACGTAACACCGCATTTTACACCTCGAATCGCGAAGACGCGAATTTTCTATCAATTCTATAGTCAAACTATTACTCTTTTTGAAAGTGCGTTATGAAAATCGGCATACTCGATGATTATCAGGATGTGGTGCGCCATTTAGCCTGTTTTGACTTGCTTAAAGAGCATGAAGTTAAGGTATTTCATCACAGCGCAACAGGCTTAGGCCAACTCGCGATACGTCTGGCTGACTTCGATGCCTTAGTGTTAATTCGTGAACGTACTCGCTTCACCCGCGCCTTACTGCAACGCTTGCCTAAATTGAAAGTGATTTCACAAACGGGCAAGGTTTCCGGCCATATTGATCTGGATGCCGCCAACGAATTCGGCATACAGATTTTAGAAGGCAGTGGCGACCCGACCGCACCAGCCGAACTGACCTGGGCCTTAATCATGGCAGCGAGTCGCAAGCTGACTGGCTATAGCCAGCTTTTGCAACAAGGCTTGTGGCAAACCGCCTCAACCCAGCCCGAATACAATGGTTTAGGCCGGGTCTTGAAAGGACGCACGCTGGGGATTTGGGGTTATGGCAAGATTGGTCGCTTAGTGGCGACGTATGGACGAGCTTTCGGTATGCAGGTGTTGATTTGGGGTCGCCCCGCAAGTTTGCAACTCGCACAACAAGATGGCTATCAGATTGCTAACGATAAAGCTGATTTTTTTCAACGCAGCGATGTGCTGAGTTTACATTTGCGTTTAAATGAAGCCACGCAGGGCATAGTCAGCGCCGCTGATCTGGCCTTAATGAAAACCGATGCCTTAATCGTTAATACCAGTCGCGCCGAATTAATCGAAGCAGGTGCGTTACTGCAAGCCCTGAATGCAGGGCGGCCAGCGTATGCCGCAATTGATGTATTTGAACAAGAACCCATCTTGCCGCATCACCCTTTGCTACAACGTCCGAATGTGCTGGCGACACCACATCTGGGGTATGTTGAGCAAGATAGCTACGAACTTTATTTGCGCCAGGCGTTTGAAAATTTGCTGCATTACGCAACCACACAAACGCTAAGTTAGCTTGTGAAAGACCACTGCGAGAGACTGCGCTACAAATACGCGAGAGGGCTGGCTGGATGCTGAGTAGCGATCTGGTCACGCAGCAGGTGGTGCCGAGGTCTCGGTATTTAGTCCGGCTAAGGTCAGCCTTGCAGCAATGCTTGCTGTAATTGGCGATGTTCGGTTTGCACGTCAGCACACCAGGTTTGAAATGACACGCCACTGACGGCAAGCTCGATGGTGGCCAGAGTTTGTTGCTCTTGTTCAACCGGAGAATTATCTAAAGGTGAACGTGTACTTGCCAGACTGTTTGCCAGCATCAAGGTATCGCCTAAGGTTTCCGGTGGTAATACATGCATCGCTTGCCACAACGATTCAATCGCATGTTGTACGGGGCGCGGCACCATCAGCCTTTGTAATACGGCCCGCCCCAGCAAGACCTCTTGTTCCAAGGGTAAGCCCTGTCCCAATTCACCAAGCAGACTGGGAAATTCCGCTACGCGGGATAACAGGTAAAAATGCCCGACTTCGTGCACGATACCCGCAAATAAAGCGGTATCCGCATCATTTTTACTGATGTAACGCGCAATCAGATGAGCCCAGGCTGCGGTATCCGCAGAGTGTTGCCATAATTGATCGAGTTGCTGACGAACTGCCTTAATTTGCACGGACAAACTGAGTTGCCGCATCACGACAGCAGCAACCAGCGAGCGTAAAGTACGAAAGCCGAGTATAGAAATAGCCGTACGTATCGTTGTCACGCCACCGCCAAAACGACTGTACGCCACCGAATTTGCTACGGCAACCACGCGGGCTGAAAGCAAAGGCTCCGTCATCACCAGTCGCGCGGCGGCTTCCAGGCTGCAATCAGGGTCGTCAAGAGCTTGTTGAATTTTGAGCGAGGTATCGACATTGGTTGGAAAAACCAACTCACCCTCAATTGCTTGCTCTACGATAATTTTTAATGCCGCCGCCTGATTCATACGCTTACTTACCTGATTACCTCGCGACGTCTTTTACCATAGATGCAAGAATTTAGCTATGCGTCCATACTAAGGTCAGTGACTATTCGTAGCGATGACGTTTTGCACCTAACCATGTCATGAACTTTTGCAAGAAGCCAGGCTCGTTATTGTCGCTGGTCTGAGCCTGGTAACTAACGCGACGCGGACCGCTGCTTTGCCCTGAGAGCTTGAAAGCAGACACGGTTTCAGCCAGGGCCACGGCTTGTTCATCCATGCTCTCTGCTGCGGCTGCCGCTTGCTCGACCAAGGCCGCATTTTGTTGCGTCATTTCATCCATTTGCGTGATCGCTCGATTTACTTCTTCGATACCACTACTTTGTTCTTGTCCAGCGGCGGTTATTTCTTGCATGATGTCTGCGACATGTTTAACCGACCGCACAATTTCTTTCATGGTTGTGCCAGCACCATCCACCAGCTTTGCACCATTTTGCACCTTATCAACCGAATCGCTGATTAATTGCTTAATTTCTTTGGCGGCGCCCGCACTACGCTGCGCCAGATTGCGGACTTCCGACGCAACCACTGCAAAGCCGCGCCCTTGCTCACCCGCGCGCGCTGCTTCCACGGCCGCATTCAAAGCCAGGATATTGGTTTGAAAAGCTATGCTATCGATAACCGAAATAATATCGACAATTTTTCGCGAGCTTTCCTGAATCGAATTCATGGTATCCACAACTTTTGCGACTTCGTCACCACCTTTGCTGGCCTGATCGGATGCAGTCATGACCAGATGATTCGCTTGCCGCGCGTTATCAGCATTGTGTTTGACGGTGGCCGTGATCTCTTCCATAGAACTAGCGGTTTCTTCTAATGCCCCCGCCTGACTTTCTGTACGTTGCGACAAATTCGAATTACCGGCCGAAATTTCACTCGCAGCCACGGCGATCGCATCCGTACCTTGCCGGACTTGCTGGACGATGCGTATCAGGTTGTCATTCATGTCTTTCAATGCACGCATCAATTCACTGATTTCATCGTGCCCTTCTGCAGCTTCTTGCGCTGTCAATTCACCAGCAGCAACCCGTTTCGCAATCGCTATGGCGTCGCGTAAAGGCCGTGTGATACTGCGTGTCAGCATGATAGCGAAAGCAATTCCACCTAAGGTGATCACACCGACGACACCAAAAGTTAAATACAAAATCTGATGCCCTTTGACTTCCGCATCTTGTACCAGGCGCTTGTTCTCTTGTTTCTGAAGCTCAACCAGCTTATTGATTTCTTGTATAGTTTGTTGTTGCAGAGGATCAATTTTTTCCGTAATCAGCTTGACCGCTTCTTCACCATTGAACTCCAGCATCATTTTCATTGCTTGCTTACCAGGTGCATCAACTTGATCATACAAGCTATCGACTTTCGCTAAGACCGCTTTTTCTTCTTCATTTAGGTTTGTTGCAAGTAGTAATTCGCGATACTCTTTATAAGTTTTTTGTTTTTCTTTGAGACTTTGTTTGAGCTTTTCTATCGCTGCCAAATCGGTTTGCAAACCGATGTTACGGATAATTAAAGCTTGTTCGAGTATGCTGCCCTTAACTTCTTCAGCATAAACCCCCTTATTAGAGGCGGTTGCCATACCGTCTATCATGGCACGCCGGTTTTGCGTACTTAACCAACCGCCGAGAGCCAGAATTAAGACCATGCCCAGTAAGATGATTGCAAAACCTACACCCAGTCGTGTTGAAATTTTTAAACGCTGCATGTGCATGGTACTGCTCCCAGATTAATTACACCTAATACACCCAATTAGCCTCTTGATCGCAGCCCTCAAAGAGCTGGCGGCTTCAGAAAGCGAGCGGGGTGCTGCCCGTAATTCACCTACCTCAACACCAAAATATAAACTGTATGACCATTCAGATGGCACATCCATACTATGCCAATTCTCTGGCTATGCCTAGCTAGTGGAAAAGCAAAACTGACATAAAACGGTGAAATCAAGAATATTTAAAGAATTTCCGAAAAGAAAATTTGTGATGTTCCCGTTCTGTCCGAAAACGGCTAGTTTTCATCGTTATAGCGAATTAAACTCGCTATATTCACGTTAACAGTCTGGTGCAATCCATGCACTCAGGCTTATTGCACAGGGCGTCATTACCATCATGTCCACTCCAAACCCCAGCGCTAACGCATCCGCACAACGGCAGGTTTTTTACCGTGCCCTGAGTTCTAAAGATAACCGTTTTGACGGGGTATTTTTTACCGGGGTAAAGACCACAGGTATTTATTGCCGCCCTGTTTGCGGCGTCAAAACACCCAAATTTGATTCCTGTGAATTTTTTCACAGCGCCGCTGCTGCTGAAGCGGCTGGATTCCGTCCGTGTTTGCGTTGTCGCCCGGAGTTAGCACCCTATGATGTGCAACAAAACCTCGCGCATGCGATCTGGCACAAAATTGCCGAAGGTGCCTTAAATGAATTAAGTCTGGATCAGTTTGCTGAACAAGTGGGATTATCCAGTCGTCAGGTGCGCCGCGTCATACAAGATGAGTTTGGCGTCAGTCCGGTTGAGTTAGCGCAAACCCAGCGCTTATTGTTCGCAAAAAAACTCTTGCAAGAAACTGAGCTAAGCATGACCGATGTGGCTTATGCAGCCGGTTTTGGTAGTGTGCGTCGTTTCAACGCCTTATTTGCTGAACGCTACAATTTGGCGCCAGGTGCCTTGCGTCAGCGTAAATCGAGTTCCAGTAATAGCCTGCAATTACGTCTCGCCTATCGTCCGCCTTTTGCCTGGGATGCTTTGATACAGTATCTCGCCGGACGCGCCATGGCGGGCATGGAAGCGGTGGTACATGAAGCTGGTGACACTTACTATATCCGTAGCGTCAGCATGGAAAATTATCAGGGTTGGTTGAAAGTTAGTCATTTACCTCAGAAAAAGCAATTGCTAATCGATATTGCGCCTAGCTTGCTCCCCGTACTGCAAAACTTGCTAGCCCGCGTCAGGCGGCAATTCGACCTCGAAGCAAACCCGGCGACCATTGCCCAACACCTGAGTGATGACAAATTGCTTGCCGCTACCGTTCAAGCAATGCCTGGATTGCGTGTGCCAGGTGCTTTTGACAACATGGAATTGGGCCTACGTGCCATCCTGGGGCAACAGGTCAGCGTTGCCGGAGCCACCACCATTGCAGGCCGGCTAGTGGCACGATTCGGTACAGCTTGCCAGAGTCCCTACCCGCAATTGAGCCACTTTTTTCCTGATGCAAACACGCTGGCAAATGCCAGTATCGATGAGATTGCCAGCCTGGGCATGCCAGGTCGACGAGCCGCCACCATCAAACATTTCGCCGAGTTTTGCCAGCATGGTGGCTTGCAACTTAAGCCCGGCAGCGAGTTGGCCGAAGTCATACATCAACTCAAACAATTGCCCGGCATAGGTGAATGGACCGCGCAATATATTGCGATGCGCGCCTTACGTTTTCCCAATGCATTCCCGGCAGGTGACCTGGGTCTACAAAAAGCGGCGGCCAAATTAGCCGATGATGCTTCAGACCGCTGGGGTGAAAGCCAGTTAGCCGAGCATAGTCAGGTTTGGGCACCGTGGCGCTCTTATGCCGCGATGTATTTATGGCAAAGTTTGAGCTAAAGCGTCTTCACATTGAAAGCATACGATGAATTTCTATACCCATTGCCCCAGCCCATTAGGTCAGCTGACCTTATTAGCTCATGATCAGGGCTTACTCGGTGTTTATTTCGAACAACACCAGCACTTTCGCGGCTTACAAGATGCGAAGCTAAATCCAGATGCACCGCATTTAGCGATGGCTGTACACCAATTACATGAATACTTTGCAGGTCAGCGCAAGGTCTTTGACTTACAACTGGATTTGAGCCGGGGCAGTACCTTTCAACAAAAAGTCTGGCTTGCCTTGGCCACTATTCCCTTTGCAACGACCTGCAGCTATGGCGAGCTGGCCCAGCGTATCGCGGCACCCAAGGCGGTGCGCGCGCTTGGTGCTGCCAATGGTCGCAATCCCTTCAGCATTATTTTGCCCTGTCATCGGGTAATTGCGAGTTCCGGCGCATTAACCGGGTATGCCGGAGGTTTGCAGCGCAAACAAAAGCTATTGGAATTTGAGCGAAATCAAGAAAACCGACATGACTGAACAAAAAACTGGGAACTTTTTTGCGATGCACAGCGATGTCATCATTAAGTCACACGAAGTTTGCAAAATAGCCAGAATCTATCAAGATATAACAGTCTTGACGGATTTACTGATAGAAACTTTTCTGGCCAGGCTAATCCATTGATTTGTATCGGCTTTGTTGTATTTGTGCATCGCACAAAATAATGCTTGACGTTTAAAATAAGCCGTGTAGAATCGCTGTTGTTGCGGTGCACCATAAAGTTTCATGTTGGATGGCGCTGCCAAATCCTAGTTTCCACTATCGAACTTTGTCTCTTACGGAGAGTACTATGTCTACCACACCAGAACAATTCATCGCAGCAACTAAAGCCAGCCTCGAAGCGCAATTCGCGTCTTTAAACGCAATCAACAAAAAAGCTTTCGAAGGTTTGGAACAATTGGTTGCCTTAAACGTTAATGCCGCTAAAGCCACTTTGGAAGAAAGCGCAGCAACGACCAAGCAATTATTGAGCGCCAAAGATCCTCAAGAATTCTTCAGCCTGACTTCGGCACAAGCTCAACCAGCTGCTGAAAAAGCTTTGGCTTATGGCCGTCACTTAGCCAGCATCAGCTCGGCAACTCAAGCTGAATTCACCAAAGCAGTTGAAGCGCACATCGCTGAAACCAATGCTAAAGTGATTTCCCTGATCGACGAAGTGACAAAAAACGCACCAGCAGGTTCGGAACAAGTAGTAACTGCATTGAAAACCGTGGTTGGCAATGTTAATGCGGGTTACGAGCAACTGACAAAAAACACCAAACAAGCAGTACAAACTTTAGAAGAAAATTTCACTAAAGCCACTCAGCAATTTACGCAAGCTGCTGAAAAAGCTGCCGCTAAAAAGAAATAAGTTGTTTTTGGCGTGGTAGTAAAAAAAGCTCCCTGTTTTTGGGAGCTTTTTTATTTTGCGCTGCAAGATTAACCGGACTAGTGTAATCTCACAGCCGCAAATTACGTATTCATTTTAACAGACTGTTCTACTTTCATCGCTCACAGGAGAAACTTCATGCAAGACGTAGTTATCGTGGCAGCAGGCCGCACCGCCGTTGGTAAATTTGGTGGATCGTTAGCGAAACTCAGCGCCGCCGATCTGGGTGCGACGGTAATTCGCGGATTACTCGCAAAAACAGGTTTGGATGGAAATTTAGTCAATGAAGTGATTTTGGGCCAGGTATTAACGGCTGGTGTGGGTCAAAATCCTGCGCGCCAGGCCGTGATTAAATCGGGTTTGCCCGATCATGTGCCGGCGATGACCATCAACAAAGTTTGCGGCAGCGGTTTAAAAGCCACGCACCTGGCGGCACAAGCCATCATGGCAGGTGATGCTGATATCATCATCGCCGGTGGTCAGGAAAACATGAGTGCCTCGCCACACGTTTTAAGTGGTTCGCGCGATGGCTTCCGCATGGGCGATGCTAAACTCGTCGACACCATGATCGTTGATGGCTTGTGGGATGTCTACAATCAGTATCACATGGGCATTACCGCCGAAAATGTCGCGAAAAAATTTGGTATCACCCGCGAACAACAAGATGCCTTCGCCGTCGCCAGTCAAAATAAAGCGGAAGCGGCACAACTCGCCGGTAAATTTAAAGATGAAATCATTCCGGTTGAATTAGTCAGTAAAAAAGGCACCGTCGTTTTCGACACCGATGAATACGTCAAAGCAGGTGTCACGCTGGAATCGATCGCTGGCTTGCGCCCTGCGTTTGACAAAGCAGGTACCGTCACTGCGGCAAATGCCTCGGGAATTAATGATGGCGCCGCCGCGGTAATTATGATGTCGGCCAAAAAAGCCGCCGAACTGGGCTTGCCAGTTTTAGCACGCATCAAAGCCTATTCTTCCTCGGGTCTGGATCCTGCCATCATGGGCATGGGCCCGGTCTCTGCCTCTAAACTGTGCTTACAAAAAGCGGGCTGGACGCATCAGGAACTCGATCTGATGGAAATCAATGAAGCCTTTGCTGCCCAAGCTTTAGCAGTGAACCAACAAATGGAATGGGATACCAGCAAAATCAATGTGAATGGTGGCGCGATCGCTATTGGTCACCCTATCGGTGCTTCCGGTTGCCGTATCCTGGTCAGCCTGATCCACGAAATGCAGCGTCGTGATGCGAAAAAAGGCTTGGCTAGCTTGTGTATTGGCGGTGGCATGGGTGTCGCCTTAGCGATAGAGCGTTAATCCTGAGTTGTAATCGAACAGGCATTTTAATTAACGAAGCGGTGTGCAAGCACCGCTTTTTTTATCCAAAAACTATGCATAAACTACGCTCATTACTCACACTGACTGGCCTGCTCTGGCTACCACTTGGACTGACTGTCGCACAAGCTCAGGATGAATGGAGTGGCGATTATCGGGCGACCATTGTCGAGGACGGGAAACTGACGCCGGTAATACGCAAACTCAAAATCGTGCTATCTGAACGTTATAGCCAGAAACAACGCCGCTGGCACAGTTTAATGGATGACACGAAAACCGCGTCCAGTGCCAGTGACACGGAATACAGCAAGGCAGACTACCAACATTGGGGCTGGTCCGAATTAAGAAAAAAATCCGATTTGCGATGCATCGGTAGTCGCGAATTTGCCATGTGCAAAGTGAAAGCTGGCACACCAATACCGATACGCAGACAGGCCAGTTATCGCGCCAACTCGGGTATATTTTCCATCAATGAAAATGGTGTGATAAATCAAATTACACGAGTTGCAGTAAATCCATAAATCGCCTGGTTCTGGACATAAAAAAACCGCAAGGCGAAACTTGCGGTTTTTCTTTTTGCCACTGGCGCTTAACTGACGCCATGCATGTTTTTCACCATCCAATTTTTCAATAAAATCACGACCACACCCGCCACAATCGGGATCACCGTAAAAATTAAGAAAAAAGTCGAGAGCGAATAAGTGTGTGAGATGTGATCGATATAGCTGCCTGTTTTACCTGCAACCCAATTTGCTACCGCGGTATTTAGATACCAGACCCCAAACATCAGCCCCAACAAACGTTGTGGTGCCAGCTTAGACACGTAGGATAAACCGACGGGTGAAATGCAGAGTTCACCGATCGTGTGCGCAAGGTAAGCAATAATCAAGAACCACATACTGACTGCTGCCGTTTTTGCGCCCGGCGCAATGTCGGCGGCACCATAAGCCAAGGCCGCAAAACCCAGCCCGACAAAAACCAAACCCACACCAAATTTCACCGGACCACTGGGGTTCCAGACACGCTCCCAGATTTTGGAAACACCGGGCGCGAGTACCACGATGAAAAAGGAATTTAATACACCAAACCAGGTTGCGGGCACTTCGGATTTTTCCATCGCGAATTCGCGCGCCAGCATCCAGATTACCAAGCCCCAGATGATCGTCATGCAAGTTACCAGCAAGAGATTCGACACCAGATAGCGACGCCCGGTACCCGCAAACAATTTTATTAATAACCAGCTTAAAACCAGGGTTGGCACCACAGTCAGGATACTGTTGATGATTTTAAAGATGTCACCGCCGGTTCCCACCAGAGTGCGATCCGTATAATCGGCCGCAAAGATGGTCATGGAGCCGCCCGACTGCTCGAAGGCGAACCAAAAGAAAATCGTAAAAAAAGAAAATACCGCGATCACTTTTAAGCGATCGGCAACCACATGAGGTGCAGCTTCATCGCTGACCGCAGCCACTTCTGTTTGCTGGCTTTTCGCCAAACCGATCAGGCCAAAGATATTTTGCGCCATATAAAACTGGATCGCACCCAAGATCATGAACAAACCCGCTAAACCAAAGCCATACGACCAGGAGATTTTTTCACCGATATAGCCGCACAATAAAATGCCAAAAAAAGCACCCGAGTTAACGCCCATATAAAACAAGGTATACCCACCGTCGCGCGAATCCGCATTGTCTTTGTTATATAGCTGACCAACTATTGCGGCGATATTCGGTTTGAACAAACCAGTGCCAAGTATGATCAGCGATAAACCGATATAAAACATCGTGACGGTTTCTGCCAACAAAGAAGCGTGACCCGCGGCGATAATAAATCCGCCGATCACCACAGAACGGCGTAAGCCCAGAAATTTGTCGGCAATGTAGCCTCCCAGTATGGGGGTCAGGTAGACTAAGCCAGTGTACCAGCCATATAAACTACTGGCGTCAGCGCGGGTCCAGCCCCAGCCCCCTTTGGCGGTTTCCGTCACCAGGAACAACACCAGTAAGGCACGCATGCCGTAGTAAGAAAACCGCTCCCACATCTCTGTAAAGAACAACACAAATAAGCTATCCGGGTGGCCGAGGATAGTGTGGCCTGTTGCTTGGGTTAAATTGCTCAAAATGCTCTCCATGTTTTTCTAATTAAACAACCTGATTTTATTCTCAGGTCACGACTTCCCGCTAAAATCGTCCTGACAACGACTTAGTTATTCTGGCCTGTGGCAGGCTCTGTTTGTACTTGCTAAGCTTCACTACAATAAGCCCGGTTTCAACAATAACAGCTTCGTTTTCTAAAACTGCAAACCAGGCGCAACGATTGTGGCACAGCTTCAGCAACCTGCTGTGCTTAAATTCACACACCACACATTGAATAGGCGCGGTTAGTCTGGCTGGAGGCAAGAAAAAAGCGCTGATTACTCAGCGCTTTTTTGTCTATCTATTTTGGCTACTGCAAAATACGATCAGGAACGAGTTTACACTTTGGTCTCTTCGGCACCATGCATCCAATGCACTAACTTGCCGGAAATCGCCCATAAACCTAAACCAAAGACCACCAGGAACGCGGTCAGGCCACCGAAAATAGCCAACTCACCTGCTTGTTCGGCATAGGCACCGACTACACCAGCCAGCTTATTCGCGACCGCGTTAATCAGGAACCAGACACCCATCATTAAACTGGCCAGACGAATCGGGGCCAGTTTAGTCACCATAGACAAACCAACCGGTGAAATGCACAGCTCGCCCATAGTATGGAATAAGTAAGCTAACACCAGCCAGAACATGGCGGCTTTACCATTTGCCGATTGATCCATGGCGGCACCCACCATGAATAAGAAACCCAGCGCGGTAAACAGCAAACCCATGATCATCTTGGCTGGGGTACTCGGATTTTTACCTGCGCGACCAAGATTACTCCAAACAATCGCAAACACCGGGCCTAATAAAACGATGAAGAAAGCATTCACTGACTGGAACCAACCTGCTGGTACTTCAAAACTTCCGACGAAACGATTGGTTTTTTCCGAAGCATAAATATTCAATAAACCACCCGCTTGTTCAAATGCTGTCCAGAAAATCACAATAAATACGAACAACACAAAAACCACGCGCATACGATCCCACTCAATTTTTGTGAGCGGTTCTTTCTTCCCACCAGCGGCTTCTAAAGCGCGTTTGGCACCAGGTTCACGGCCGATATCGCCTAATAAACGTTGCGCCAGAATTAATTGCGTGACGACAGAAATCAGCATACCGATACCTGCTGCCATGTAACCGTATTTCCAACCCCAGTTAGCATCTTCACCCAAAGTCGAGCAAACCAGCGGAGCTAAGAAAGCACCAACGTTAATACCCATGTAGAAAATCGTGAAAGCGCCATCACGACGAGGATCACCTTGTTTGTACAAGTCACCCACCATGGTCGAAATATTCGGTTTGAAGAAACCATTACCGACGATGATTAAACCCAGACCGATGTAAAACAAACTGACATTTCCTGGAATCGAGGCAGACAAGGTAAATTGCCCCGCTGCCATAATCAAACCACCGATGATGATGGATTTGCGCTGACCTAAAAAGTTATCGGCAATCCAGCCACCGATCAACGGCGTGAAATAACACAAACCGGTAAACGTACCATACAGACTCAACGCATCCGCTTTACTCCAGCCAAAGCCAGGATTCATTGCCGAAGTACCAGCGACCAGCGTCAGCACTAATAAGGCGCGCATGCCGTAATAGCTGAAGCGCTCCCACATCTCGGTCGCAAACAATAAGAACAAACCTTGCGGATGCCCTAATAGTGTTTGCTCATTTGATTTCGTTAAATTATTCAAAATGCTCTCCATGTTTTTATAATCAGATATTGTTTTGCTGATACCAGTGACAATGTCTGCTTACTTGAAAGATCGCTTGATAAACGACCAGTTTATTGCTGCCCTTTGCGGGTTCTGGTATGCAATTAGCCTTGCTCTTTTGTTGTTTACACAATTACGGCACTGCCAATGCACAAAAACCAGTGCTGGGACTGGTTGGGCGCGTAGCTTATCACGTTCAAAAATTCAACGGCGCTAATTCCCAAGCCGATTTCCGAATTTTTCATCATTTTTTTGCAATACCATTTAAGGCTTGAATTTAGGCCTTGGGAACCAAATGAAATTTGCCTGATCTGAGTTCTGGCAAAATCAGATCTTTAGAAATTAGATAATTTATTGGCAATTTTTTTAACTGGTCTGTGTCAATTTGCATTTAAACAGGACTGTTGCAAAATCGCCTGACCAGGGGGTGCCGCTGAATGCTCGACCGTGAGCAGCCCGAGGCAAAATAACAAGCTCATGGTTTGTTTAGCATTAGTCCGACTATACTGTCGTGCTCTGTTGCCAAGCTGGCACGGAATTATTAAAACAACTTGGGAGAAGCTCATGAAATGGAACAAGCTGGCGCTTGCTGGTTTGCTTGGCATCGCGCTCAATGCGCATGCGATGCAAGCTGAAGATGTAAAAAGCTTTCAATTAGCAAATGGCATGAAATTTTTGGTCCTGGAAAGCCACACTATCCCGAATGCCAATATGTACACTTACTGGAAAGTAGGTTCACGTAATGAAGTACCCGGCATCACAGGTTTATCGCATTTCTTTGAACACATGATGTTCAATGGGTCAAAAAAATATGGCCCCAAGCAGTTTGACCGCACCATGGAAGCACAAGGTGGTGCCAATAATGCCTACACCAGCAATGATGTAACGGTATATCAGGATTGGTTTCCAGCCAACGCTTTAAACACCATTTTTGATCTCGAAGCGGACCGCATCGGCAACCTCAGCATTGATCCAAAAATGGTGGAAAGTGAACGTGGCGTAGTCTTATCAGAACGCAGCACGGGCCTGGAAAATTCTAATTTGCGCGCCTTGATGGCCGAAGTCAACGCCGCTGCCTTTCGTGCCCATCCGTATTCTATTCCCGTGATAGGTCATGAATCGGATATCAAAGCCTGGACTCAGAAAGATTTAGAAAATTATTTCCACACCTATTATTCACCCAATAATGCGGTGGCTGTTATCGTCGGCGACGTCGACGCGACTCAAGTCAAAAAGTTAGCTGAAAATTATTTTGGCAAACTGCCGAAACGTGCCTTGCCTCCTGTGGTGCGCACGATCGAGCCCGAACAAAAAGGCGAACGCCGGGTTTTTGTCCGCAAAGAATCGGCCAGCAGCCCTAACTTATTGATTTCATTTAAAACTCCTGCAAGCAGTCAGGCTGATTACTATGCGCTGAAAGTACTTGCGAGTCTGCTTGCTGAAGGTAAAACTTCGCGCATGTATAAAGCCCTGGTTGATGAACGTATCGCAACGCAAGTGGCGGCCTTCCATGGTAATAGTTTCGATCCCAGCTTATTTAACTTTTATGCGGTCGGCGCACAAAAAATCTCTGCCGCCAAATTAGAAGCCAGTTTATTAGCTGAAATCGATAAGCTGATCAAAGACGGTATCAGCAATGATGAATTGCAAAAAGTTAAAAATCAAAAGTTGATGTCGTTTTATCGTGGTTTGGAAACCATCAATGGTAAGGCCGCCATGATAGGTGAATATGAAACCTTCTTTGGTGATTACAAAAAACTGTTTGACGCCCCTGCGGCCTACAACAAACTGACCCCCGCTGAAATCCAGCAAGTCGCAGCGCGTTATTTCAAAAAATCACAACGCACCGTTGGTGTTCTGGCCGCCCAGGAGGAATAATATGAAAACAACTTATCTGATTAGCAGTATCACGGTATGTGCCAGCTTTTGTTTGCAATCAAGTGCACTGGCTGGCGACTTCCGCATGCCTCAATTCGTAACCACAGAATTGGCAAATGGCGTCAAAGTCTATCTGATGGAAAAACACGATACGCCTTTACTGACCATACGTGCGGTCAATAAAGGGGGCGCCAAGACCGACGCCGATAAAGGGGGCATTGCCAACTTAACCGGAGATAGTTTGCTAACTGGCACCAGTAGTTACAGTAAAAATGCCTTTGATCAGGTATTCGACTTCCGCGGAGCGCGCATCAATAGCGAAACGTCTGCCGACAGTTCCAGCCTGGTTGCCGATTTTGCCAGCGCCGATCTGGATACGATTTTGCCACTATTTGCAGAAGCCCTGCAAAAACCCAGCTTTGATGAAGCCGAATTTAAGAAGCTGCAAGCGCAAACCCTGGATGACATAAAACGCGCCAAGGAAAGCCCGCGTCAGGTTATTGGTAACTATTATAAAAGTTTATTGTTCGGCAATGCTCCATATGCCAATCACGTAGAAGGTAATACGACCAGCGTTCAAGCCTTAAAGATCGCCGACATTAAGCAGTATTATCAATCTTATTATCGTCCTGATAACACCGCGCTGATCGTGGTGGGCGATTTTAAATCCAGTGACATGAAAACCAAACTGCAAAATTTGTTTGGTAGCTGGACCGCAAATGGGCACGCCCCACGCTTACCAGCGGGCGGCAAAGTCATGACGGAAAAAGCACGGGTATTAGTTGTCAACAAAGCCGATGCCGGAGAAACTACGTTTATGTTTGGTGGTCCTGGTATTGCCCGTAATGATCCAGCCTACGTGCAGTTACAAGTGCTCAACACCGTTCTCGGTGGCCGCTTCACATCGTGGCTGAATGATGAATTGCGTGTGAATTCTGGCCTGACTTACGGTGCGAATAGCAGTTTTTTACCGTATGCTGATTCCGGCAGTTTTATGGTGTCCAGCTTTACCGCGACTGCGAAAACCGAAGCCGCGTTAGCGCTGGCACGCAAAACTTACCAGCGACTCTGGGATAAAGGTATCGATAGCGCTACCCTGGAATCTGCCAAAGCCTATGTCAAAGGCCAATTTCCACCACGTTTTGAAACCAATCAGCAATTAGCCGGTTTATTGGCCGACATCTATGTTACTGGCATGAGTCGTGCTCAAATTGATAATTTCAGCAAAGATGTCGATAGCTTGACGCCAGAAAAAGCCCAAGCCTTAATTAAGACCTATTTCCCGAAAGAGAACTTACAAATGGTTCTGGTGGGTAAGGCCGAAGCAATTAAAGACATCGCCGCCAAATACGGTGAAGTTAGCCAGGTTGAAATTCAGGATAATGGCATGAGCAGTACTGCCAAATAAATCAGCAATTCAGCTTTACTGAGTTTTGCACTATCATAGTGCCTGTGCTCAGCGAAACGCGCTCTGATAGCTAACCGCAATCAGAGCGCGTCTGTTTTAGCTGGCGCCTGCATTTTGCACAGTCTAAATCCCGATGTCGATTCAACATGTTGATGGCTAAATCACGTAATTCGCTGCTTACCCCTGTTAGTCTGGCCTTTGCTTGCTTACTATTTTCTAGTGTACAAGCCCGAGAAGCGCAAAATGGCCCGTATCAATTGCCCCCGGCTGAATTGCAAGCCGTCGTCGATGCCCCGCGTGGCCCGCTGTTTAAACTGGGCCCACAACGGAAAACCGCCTTATTGGTGCACTTACCTGGCTTACCTGGTATTGCCGAAGTATCGCAACTTGAATTGCGTTTAGCCGGCTTGAGAATCAATGCGCGCACGCGTGCGGCAAATCACACCGACTTCGCGAATAATCTGAGCTTGCTGGATATCAGCACGGGTAAACAACGTAATATTAGTGGCTTACCTGCCAAAGTAAAAATCTCTGACACCGCCTGGTCTAGCGATGAGCGCTGGTTAGCGTTCAGCCGCTGGGCTGATGATGGCGTCGAATTATGGTTAGTCGATGTGCACAATGCCAAAGCCAGACGACTCATCAACGACAAATTGAATGCCATCACAGGTCAGGGCTTCGCCTGGGTTGGGGAACGCTTGTTGGTCAGCTTGTATCCGACTCGGCAAAAAATCATTCCCGCTGATCCTGGCGTACCTGTTGGCCCGAATACCATGGAAAGCCGGGGTGGAAAAACCAGCCAGCACCGGACCTACCCCGATATGCTGCGCACCGCGCGCGATGCCGACTTACTCGACTGGTATCTGGACACTCAATTAGCCTGGGTCAGTCCTCAAGGCCAGGTGCAGCGCTTACCGATTTCCAGCCAATTCATCAAACACCAGGCCTCACCCGACGGCAAATTAATTTTAACTTCCCGGATACGCCGCCCTTACTCGTATTTACTGCCTGTCGAGCGCTTCGCGCAAACCATAGAATTGTGGGATCAGTCTGGTAAAAAAATAAAGACGCTAGCCGAACGTCCATTGCGTGAACGCTTATCCAGCAACGCTGACGCGGTAGTGACCGGGGCGCGCGATTTTGGCTGGCGCAATGATAAGCCTGCCACCTTGTACTGGCTGGAAGCTCAGGCGGGCGGCGATCCCGATGCAACAGCTAAGGTACATGACGTGCTGTATCAGCAAGCCGCACCATTTAACACGGCAGCACAAAAGTTAATGGACTTAGCCTGGCGTTTTTCTGGCGTGCAATGGGGCAATGATGGTATCGCGCTGGTCACTGAAACCTGGCGCAAAACCCGCGATACCCGTACCTGGCGGATACAACCTGGCGTCGCCGAGAGCAAACCCGACTTACTGTTTGCGCGTAAAACTGAAGACCAGTACGCCAACCCGGGCACGCCAGTGACCCAGCACAATAATTTTGGTCGTCCGGTGTTACGCGTGACTGCCGATGGACGAGCTTTCTTCCTAAGCGGCACGGGGGCCAGTCCTGAAGGTGACCGTCCTTTCCTCGATAAATACGATTTTACGCATAAGCAAAGCCAGCGGCTCTGGCGTTCGGCGGCGCCATACTATGAAGAAGTGCTGGGCTTATTAGGCGATAACGATAGCTTTATCACCAGCCGCGAAGCCAATGAAGAACGTCCGAATTTTTATTTGCGCAACTTAAAGAATCCCAACTCGCTGAAGGCGCTGACTCAGTTTCCTCATCCCATGCCGCAGTTTAAAGGTGTGAAGAAAATGTTATTGCGCTATGAGCGCGAAGACGGTGTGGAACTCAGCGCCACGCTGCATCTGCCGCCAGGCTATGATCCCAAGCGTGATGGCCCTCGCCCTATGCTGATGTGGGCTTATCCACGCGAATTCAAAACCTCAGAGGCAGCCGCCCAGGTCAGCGGTTCGCCCTATCGCTTTAACCGAATTTCATATAACGGCCCGCAAGTGATGCTGGCGCGTGGTTATGTGGTCCTGGATGGCCCGAGTATGCCCATCATAGGTGAGGGTCGCAAAGAGCCAAATGACACCTATCTGGAACAATTGCGCATGAATGCCGAAGCGGCGATTGATGAGGTGGTCAGACAAGGTGTGGCAGAACGGCACCGCATCGCGATTGGTGGTCACAGTTATGGTGCTGCCATGGTCGCCAGTTTATTGGCCCATACGCGCCTATTCCGTGCCGGGATTGCGCGCTCTGGCGCTTACAACCGCACCCTGACGCCATTTGGTTTTCAGTCTGAAGATCGCAACTTCTGGCAAGCGAAAAAAACCTATATGGAAATGTCGCCGTTTTATTATGCGCAGTATTTTAAAGATCCCCTGCTCTTAATCCATGGCGAACAAGATAACAACCCGGGTACGTTTCCCTTACAAAGTGAACGCATGTATCAAGCCTTACAAGGCTTGGGCTTACCTAGTCGCCTGGTGATGTTACCCAATGAAAGTCATAGCTATCGCGCACGCGAATCAATTATGCATATGTTGTGGGAACAAGATCGCTGGCTAGAGATGTATGTGAAACACGCCAAGCCGGAAAATGGTAATTAAAGTTTTACCTTAAGCTTAATTGCATTATTATGCAGTGACTTGCTTTTGTGAAAAAAACCTATGTTACGAGCCGTCATCCTCGATACCAGCGCAGTCGCGCGCAATTTGCTGACTTCGGTGCTGACAAATGGCGGCCATCAGGTAGTGGCCGATGGCAACCTGGCAGCGCCGACACTGGCACGTGTGATTAAACTCAAACCACAAATCGTCTGCGTTGATATTGGTGAAGCCAACGACGAAGGCTATGCGATCATCGATCAATTGCGCGAGCAATTACCCAAGGCCCTGCTGTTTCTGGTGTCAGCCACATTTGATGCGAATGTGATACAAACTGCGCAAGCCAAGGGCGTGCAGGGTTTTATCGTTAAGCCATTTAACTCAGTGGCGGTGCTCACTGTAATACGTAATACCATCATCCGTATCGCCAAACAACAACGCGAAAAACATCAGGCCGACGCTGGCGATAACGCTGCTGCTGCACAAGGCTGAGCCCGCCGCCGCCAAATTCTATGAAACCATACCCAAGTTTATTGCTACTCCTGCTCTGCTTAGGCCATACTGCTGCGTCTGCTGCAAGCATGCAGCAGACTAGCGCCGAAGCATGTATTGCCGCCAATAGCGGTGCCGATTCGCTGAATTGCCTGGAGCAATTGCATCATAGCGTGCAAAATAAGATACAGCGGCAACAAAGCTTGCTGCAAAAAAACTGGCGCAAGCGCCGCGATAGCGAAGAATTAACTAACCAACACTATCAGCAAGCGATCAGTGAAAGCCGTCTGGCGAATCGCTATTTTGCCGAATTCAGCCATAAGCACTGCCTGGCGAGAATCGGTGCGAGTGGCGCAGTCGCTTCTGGCGCTGGGCAAATTTACTGGACTTGCCGTATTGAGTTGGCTCAGCAGCATTTAAGCAATCTTACTACTCAGCTTAACAAGCTAAAGGGCACTTCTAAAAACCACCTAAAAACCGCAAAAAACTGAAAGCTCAGAGTTTTACGATAGATTTGAAATCATTTTTTTCTAAAAAAAACAAAAAAACAGCTCGATTTGGGCGATATTTCACCATTTT
>JAYSEN010000049.1:0-21834 GCA_041913845.1 Undibacterium sp. | reverse complement strand
CTCTGAGCTTTCAGTTTTTTGCGGTTTTTAGGTGGTTTTTAGAAGTGCCCAAAAAGTAAAACGCACTATTGATGCGCCTTTTCAGCTTAAAATAGCTGGAAAGGCGCATTTTTATTGTTTTTATAAAATCGAAGCTCGTCTTGTATCAGAATTTGGCTTGTGCGCGCAATTGAACCAGAGTTGCATAGCGGATTGAAATCTGGGAGACGACGGTGGCGCGATTTAAAATTAAGTGCGCTGGCTGGCTAGCGCTAATGCTGACATGGCAACTCAATCCTGTTGCTGCGATGGAGAAAGCGGCTTCAGCGACAGAAAAAGGCGTGTTCACGATATTTTCATTAGAGCCAGATCGTCCTAGTATCCTGATGGGCCAACGAGTGCTAAGCCAAGCCTATGCGCAACTCGGTATTCCGGTGCGTTTTGTGATGGTGCCACTCTTGCGTTCTTTGGTGATGTGGAATAATGGTTCGCTCGATGCGGTGAGCTTTAAATTATTGGACGAAGGCTTGTCACAAGCGATTAAAATCCCAGTCGCAATCAATTACGAAGAAATTGTGGTATTTGCCAATAATCCCGAAATTAAGGCGCAAACTTATGCGGGTTTGCAAAATTACACGGTTGGTTATTTAGGTGGCGTACAAATTCTGGAAGATCGTTTGCGCGATTTGCCCAAAATTGATGTCGCTCGCAGCCTGGATTCTTTGTTTAAAAAACTGGATGCCGGGCGTACCGATATTGTGATTGATTCGCGCTATAGCTTGTGTGTGGCCAAGCGACTAGGTTTGCAAAAAGTATTTTTAGTCGAACCCGGGCTGGAAAAGCGCCTGGGCTACCATTTCATCCATCAACGGCATGCCAGCCTGGCCAAGCCGATAGAGCGGGTGCTACAGCAAATGGAAAGCGATGGCACGATTAAGCGTATTCAAGACGAAGTCATGCATGAGTACCAGCAAATTTGCCTGAACCCAACAAATAAAGAGAAATAGTCCGTTGCCAGTCTGGCGACAATGTAGGCGCTTAGACTCTGTCCTCTGCACGGTAGCTGAGGGCATCAAACTACTCCGTTCCATTACGACCCAAAGCCTTAACGTCTGGCAAGTTGCGTGAGTTAGCCCGCCTGTTTCACGAATGACTGGTGAAATAGGCGGGTCAGGTCATTGCTGCTATGGACCTGGTTTTCAAAGGGGTGTGATTTTTCGTCATGCTGGTCAGGCAAAACGCCGTGTTGACGCGTATTTTCTGGCAAATTGGCTTGCAAGGCCCGATATTTATTGCGTTTTTTCTTTGCCAATTCAACCCGATTCATTTTGAATTTGGTGTATTGGTAGAGTTGGACTAGAGTTGCATTAGGGGTTATTTCAGGGAAACGAGCGTGCTGCGGCAAACTACACTTAGGCTTATTTTTCTGACGTTGATCGGGGCCTGGCCTTTCGATTTGCTGGCGCTGGATGAAAGTAACACCCCAGTTTCAGAAAAATCGGTCTATAGCATTTTTACTCTGGATCCCGAGCGTCCCAGCATACAGATCAGCCAACGGATTTTGACACTAGCCTATGCGCAATTGGGGATACCCGTGCGGTTTGTGGTGGTACCGGCGTTACGCTCTTTAGTCATGTGGAATAACGGAAATTTAGACAGTGTAAGTTTTCGCTTACTCGATGATGGCTGGCCACTCGCAATTAAAATTCCAGTGCCCATCGTTTTTGAAGAAACCGTGGCCTTTACTAAAAAGCCCGGATTGCAAGTACGCAGCTATGCTGATCTGGCCAACTACACAGTCGGATATCTAGGAGGTGTGCCGATCTTGGAAGAGCGCTTACGGGATTTACCTAAGACCGATGCGGCACGCAGCCTGGATTCATTATTTAAGAAACTTGATGCGGGCCGCACTGATTTGGTGATCGATTCACGGTATAGCTTGTGTGTGGTGAAGCGTCTGGGCTTAAACAAGGTGTATGTGCTGGAACCTGGGTTGGGTAAGCGTTTGGGTTACCACATCATTCATCAGCGTCACGCGAAGTTGGCGCAACCCCTGGAGCGGGTATTACGGCAAATGGAGAGTGATGGCACGATACGACGCATACAAGATGAAGTCATGCATGAGTATCAGCAAAATTGCCTGAACCAGAGTAATTCCGGGCAACTATAGGACTCGTGTAAGTCCTAAACCATAAAAAAAAGCAGCGCGAACGCTGCTTCCTGGTTTAATTAAAGCCAGTTTCAGGCACGTGCAGCCATGGCATTTAATTCCGCAGCCATACCAGGCGAGAATTCAGCAGCCTGATTTGCCATACGACGCAAGGTTAAAACGGTGCGCAAAGTACGCAATGCCGATTTTTCTTCACGGGTTTTATTTGGCACGATAGCCAGCACCGCAGCGCGCAACATGCCAGCCAGTAAAGGTTTAAAGACATACAGCATCGTTGCCAAAATTCCTAAACCGAGTAAAGGACGCGCATTCATCACTACCGCACTCACGGCGGCTTGAGAAACTGGCAAGGCGCTGACAGCTGGGAAGGCAATAGTTAAGAAGCTCATGATTAACTCCAGGTAGGGCTAAGAATATCGAATGAGGGTATTTTATTGCGCCGCATCATATTAAGCCAATTTTGAATCTTCATATCATTTATGCTGTTTGTGAATAATGTGTAAACTGGAAGCTAGTTGGTGTAAAGCGTTATACCAAGCCCGTTTTAGGCGCATTAGTGTGGTAATTTTGTCTGATGCGAACGGCAATTTTGTCAAATGTTTCACTGCATTCCAGTGGTGCTGTTTATCCTGGCAGTGTTGATTGTTGCAATGCAGCATACATTTCACTTCAAAGCCATCACTCACTTCAAGCTCTCGTCATATCGTCGTGGCAAGCTTGCAGCCTGTCGGCTTTTAGGAAAGCTGAGCGTATGCCACTGCGACAGCCTAAATTTTGTGGACTTTGCAGCGCTAGTAGCCGCATATCGACCTGGCAGGTAAGGAAATAGGGACTGAGTAGCGGATTTTGCTGGGGATTACTCTTCAGCCCGACAGGGCTGCCACGACGTGCTGAAGAATCGCTGCTGAGTATAGTAAGCGTATGCAATTTTCTGGGTTTCTCTGGGACAGCAATGGCATAATCATCAGCACTAAAAAATGTTGTAAAAATGGAGCGAGACATGAATTTTCTAACGCTGGACCTGAACTTATTGCGGGTCTTTGATGCCGTGATGATTGAACAAAATCTGACCCGTGCGGCAGATAAACTGGCGATGACACAACCAGCGGTCTCGAATGCCTTGAAACGCTTGCGCCACTCGCTGGGTGATGAATTACTGATACGTACAGCATACGGCGTCAAACCGACGCCACGTGCAGAATTACTCTGGCCCGTGATTCGTTCTGCGCTGGCTAACCTGGAATCGGCAATCGCACCGAAGAATTTTGACCTGGCGCAAGCTCAGGCCACTTTTCGGATGGCGATGGCAGACGCCACGGCAGCCCTTTGGTTACCCAGTCTGGTGCGTGCGATAGAGGGCACCGCAAATGGCGTGAATGTGCGCATGGTGCCACTGACCACACGCGAACCGCGTCCAATGTTGATGCGCGGTGACATTGATATTGCGGTTGGCTATTTTCCTGGCGTGGTGGCGCAATTGGCGGCGGGGCAGGGCGCCAGTAATAGTGCGATACGTCATGAGCGCTTGTACTCGGGCCATTATGTCAGTGTGATGCGGCGCGACCATCCTTTAGCGCAAACGGAGTTGAATCTGGATAATTATTGCCAGGCGCGCCACTTATTAGTCAGTTTCTCCGGGCGCGCCCATGGTCTGGTTGATGAAGCTTTGGCACAAATGGGGCGGGAAAGACGGATTTTGCTGACGGTAAATCAATTCTTTACCGCAGGCCGGGTGGTCGCCAATTCGGATTTGATTACCGTGTTACCACGTCATTTGATTGCGGCGACAGGCATGTCAGACGCCCTGATCTGGAAAGAACTGCCCTTCCCCATGCCAGAAGTGCACGTTGATATGCTGTGGCATGAACGTGATAGTCGTAATCCGGCACACCAATGGTTACGCCACCACTTAGTCGATATGACCCATTCGCATTTATTGCCTCAGTTGGGCAATGATGTGCAATTTGATACATAATCGCGCTTGGTTAGTCACGCTCAGTGGTGTGGCGCTAAATAATTAGCAAGGACAAGTATGTTTACAGGCATCGTAGCAGGAGTGGCAAAAATTGCCGACGTTCAGGATTTGCCAGGTTTGCGACGTATTGTTGTGGAGTTTCCAACCGGGTTTTGTGACGAGGTGCAAATAGGGGCAAGTATTGCGATTGATGGTGTATGTTTAACCGTCACCGCGCACGAGGGTGATAGCGCGGCGTTTGATATCATGCAACAAAGCCTGAACATCACCACACTGGGACAGTATCAAACCGGAGATCCGGTGAATGCTGAACGCGCGGCGCGCCAGGGGGCAGAAATTGGCGGCCATCCACTGTCAGGACATGTCGACTTCACCACACGTTTGCTGGCAATTGAACAGACGGAAAATAACTATGTGTTGCGCCTGGCGATCCCAGAAAAATGGCGCAAATACGTGTTTGCCAAAGGCTATATCGCGATCAATGGTGCCAGCCTGACGATTGCTGAAGTGGCAGCCGACCACAGTGAATTCAGTGTCTGGTTAATTCCCGAAACCTTACGCATGACGGTGTTTAAGCAAAAACAAGTTGGCGACAATTTGAATATAGAAATTGATCGCCAGACCCAGACGATTGTGGATACAGTCGAAGCGGTATTGGCCAGACGTCAGTCAGGCGGATAAATGACTGAGAATTGTCCGGCTCAAAGTATTTTTGGGCCTGAAACCTCATCGCGACCAACTGACTAGTCGTGACTTGCAATCAAATCGCAATTAGTCTGAGTTTTCTAGCAAGTGGCGCAAAGGCAAGCGTAAAGAACGCGCATGCGCCGCATCGCCATATCCCAGCCGCCCCATAAATACGCTGTGGCTTAATTCTACTGCCCCGAGTTGTTGTTGCAGGCGCTGATGGAGTTGCAGTATCGCTCGCCAGCAAGTTTGATCATGCGTGCAAATCTGCTGGTCGCTGGCATACCAGCTAAAGATCAGCGGTGTCAGCGCGGGTTGCATTTGCAAACCCAGCTGTGTCGCACTTAACCAAAAGCGTTGCAAGGCCTGGCCTGCGGCGACAAAATCCTCAGGCAGACGGGCTTGCTGGCAAGCTTCTATGGTGAAATGCGCGCCGCAATGCAAAGCGGGAAAAAGGTCGAGCTGCAGGCGTGGTAACAGCGTGCCGCCGAGGTAGCGATTCATGAAGTGGACGCGGCGCCAGCTTTGTAAAGCCCAGCGCATGAGTTTTAAACTCAGCTTATCTGCGCCTATCGCCTGGTCTGGGATTTTATCCTCACTATATTGGCTATTCCAGGCAATCACGCTCTTATGCACGGGATAGGCTTCTGGCATAGTCAGACGGATCAAGGCGTTATCCCACCAGATTCGTGCAAAACGCCGTTTATCCTGCTTACTGCCAAAGAGCCGCAAACGGTAAGCTGGCCCCAGTGCTGCTTGCAAAATTTGTAGGTGTACTGCACTTAAATCCTGGCAAGATAAGCGACGGCGATAGACACTGCGTTTTTCTATTTCTGCATAGAGGTTTTCGGCGGGCATCTGATGCAGTGGTGTCAGCTCAATCCGATAACGCAGGCATGAGTGATCTGAGTCAGTTGGCTCAGCTGGCATTAATTGCCAGTGTGCCTGATAAGAAAAATGACTCGCCGCTATTTTGATGGTTTCTAATAAGGCCCCAAGTGCGATTTGACTGGGGCGGCCTAGATAATCGTAAACCACGTCAGCGCGCGTATCACGGCTGGTTACGATAAAGGCGTAATCATTTAAGACTGTAAAGCGCCAGCTTTGTACATTATCGCCACTGGGTGCCCACCTGGCTTTATCGAGGATTTTTTGAATGATGCTTGTCATGGCCTGGCTCCGTCTAGTGGTGTGGCATTGAGCTTGTGTGCCAGCATTTTTCGCCCCAGCATCAGTTTTAAAGCTTGTAATGGATTGCGATTACCACCGGGCAGCCAGGTTTTGCGCAACACCTGACGATAGGCATCATACTGCAGGCCATGGGGTGCCGCTTTGATGGGGCCACGTTCAAGCAAGACCTTGAGTGCTTCCGTAGCGGCTATTCCTGCACATAACTGACAGGCCATCACCGTCGAGGGGCCTTGTTTTAAATCCAGGCGTATGCGACTGGGCTCGACCAGGTAATCGAGGTGTAAACGTGCCGGTGCCAAGCCGATTAAAAAGCGCAAACCTTGTTCGAATTCATCCTGACCTGCCATTTGAAAGTAATCGTCAAAACTCATTAATCCCGGCATAAACACTAGCAGGGCACAGCCCATGCCCAGTGGCGCTGCTGTAATCGCAGGGATGCCTCGTTCATAGCAGGCAGCAAATACCTGACGGCGAATATCAAAGGCAAAAAAATCCAGACTATCGATATAGAGATCGACTCCTTGCAAAAACTCGTGCAGATTGGCGACCGTCACGCCATCGCCAAAGCGCTGTATTTGTAATTCTGGATTGATGTCTTGCGCCATGCCTGTCATCACTTCGAGCTTGGCTAAGCCTCGTGTTGATTGCATGGCCCCGGCCTGGCGATTTGCATTCGCCAGATCAAAACGATCAAAATCCGCCAGATTAAACGAGCTTATACCAAGCCGTGTCAGTGTCAGTAAATGCTGTCCACCGACGCCACCCAGGCCGGCAATCGCCACCCGTTTATGGCGCAGGCGCTGTTGTTCAGATACCGAAAGCCAGCCGAGGTTGCGCGAGTAGGCTTCGTCATAATCAAAATCCTGAGGCTGATTCATACTAAGTAATCCTGTTGCAGTAGCAGTGAGTGCAGGCGTTGCGTTAATTCGCGCTCTTGTTCTGGTGCGAAAAAATAGGGATAAAAAGAACGTAGCTTGCCAGCTAATTCGGGTTTGCCGGCAAATTGCTCTATCAGGCTAAGGCAATGTGCCAGGTCTATGGCCATAAGTACCGAGGGTGCTTGAATGGCGGGGTTATTTCTGGCTTCACTGAGTTGATGAAAGTCGAGCATGCGCTTATAAAAACTGACATGGCGTGGATTGACTTCGATGCAGATATCCGTGCAGGAATTAATGCGGTAAGCGCAAATACAGGCCAGATGAAACAACGCTCCAGTCAACTGTCGTGACTGGTTGTCACCTGAAATCGCGAGTTTGGTAAATTCACAAAGCTGCCGCCCCGCCTGCCGCAGTTGGTCAATTTCTGTTTTAAATAATTGATCCAGTTGCAAACCCTGTGCACTATCAAACCGTATGCTGATCGTCCCTACGGTGTGCTCGGCCTGGGTTGCCTGCAAAGTGATTAAGTGTTGGGTTTGTTTAATACCGTTAGTCTGATAGCCACGCCAGGCATAACGCTGATGTATCAGCATATTGACGGGTGCTAGCAGATTTTGCTGATTCAATAAGCGGATTTTCAATTCATGCTGTGCTTCTGCTGCAGCGTGTTCATGATCTTTGCTAATCAGCGGGCAAGCATCTGGCGCCGCAGTCAGATTGGCAGGCAATTTGACTATGGTATTTGTTTGTAAGCTGGGCAAACTACTCATGATGATCACCTGAATAAATTAGTACAAACTTCCATGAGCCTGAGTGTCCTGACTATTCCAGCGTCACCCCAGGTTTGATACGGCAAGGCTACGACTTCTTAAACGCATTTACCGCGCAACTGCATGTGCTGAAGTTTTTGCAGCAGTGCTCCGGTCTTTGATCATAAACGAGTTTTATAAATCGCAAAAAATACGAAAAGGCATGCCAGTCATGTATGTTTACGCTACTATATCGTAGCGCATAAAAAATGTACAGGTTCTGTTATGCTGTATAGGATGAAGATCACGAACCAGAATCCCGACCCCACATCTCAAGCTGTGCCCAGGCGCATAGGCCGAACCCATAGTGAGCGGATTGCGCAATCAAAAACAGCGATTCTTGACTGTGCTATCGAATTATTGGTAGAACGCGGTTATGCTGGCACTACGGTCGATGAAATTGCGCGACGCTCCGGTGTCGCTAAGACCACCATTTACCGGCACTGGCCGAAGCGTTCGGAATTATTGCGAGACGCTTGTTTGCAAATCGGTACGCCCATGCAGCAGCCGCTGACTGGCCAGTTCGAGCAAGATCTCAAGATCGTTTTGCGCGATCTTGCCGCTCAGTTGAATACCGCTAAATGGACCGCTGTGTTACCGTCCATCTTAGACGCGGCAGAACGCGATGCCGAGATGGCGGCAATGTATAGCGTTTTGCAAAAGGATTATTCTGCGGGTTTACAGCATATCTTCAGCAGCGCAAAGACTCAGGGTAAATTAGCGGCTGAGACCGATATTCCTGCCTTGATTGCCATGTCGGTCGGCCCCTTGTTTTATCGCCGCTGGTTTTCGCGCGAAGCCTGTACCGATGAATTTGTTGAGCAATTGATCGCCAGGATTTTGCCGTGTAAATCAGATCAGGCTGACGGACCCGTAACAGAGATGAAAATTCGCTGCACAACTTGATACCGCAAGTCCCATCAGCGTAGCGTTGCGGCTAAATACAGCGAAATTATGCAGTAACAATTGATTCCTTAATCTGGAGAGCCAAGTATGTCAGCTTCAGTCAATACGAAATCAGCCGCGGCTGCTCTACTACCCGGCGTGCCCGCTATTGAATCGCCATTTTTTGCACAGCTGTTTGCAGGTGCTGAACCGCAATTGCAGCAAATTGCCAGACAGTTAAATGAGTCTGGTTATGCCGTGTTGCGTTTTCCCGATGCGGAGTTAGACGCAAAGGCTGAAGTTATACAGCAACAATTGGCGGCACAAATTCCCGAAACGGATTGGGTCGAATTTCGCGCCGGTCGCCGCGGTGGCAGTAGTATGCGTTTTATCGACGCCTGGAAAGAAAACCCCACCGTTAAGGATCTGGCGTGTAACCAAACCATTATAAATTTGCTTTCTGCATTGTATGGGCGTCAGGCCTGGCCATTTCAGACCTTGAATTTTCCTGTAGGGAGCGAGCAGCATGTGCATACTGATAGTGTGCACTTCAGCTCTATGCCTGAACGTTTTATGTGCGGGGTCTGGGTCGCTCTGGAAGATATTACGATGGAAAATGGCCCCTTACTGTATTACCCCGGCAGCCATAAACTACCCATCTATAGCAATGAACACATAGGCTATGATTGCGCCAGTCAGCGCGAATTACCGGATCAGCAGATTTATCACGAGTTATGGCGTGCACTGATACAGCAGCATGATTTAAAGCCCGCTTATTTCACAGCCAAAAAAGGCGATGCTGTAATCTGGGCAGCCAACTTATTGCATGGTGGCAGCCCGCATCACGATAATCAGCGCACCCGCTGGTCCCAAGTCACGCATTACTTCTTTGACGATTGTATTTACTATACGCCTATGGAATCCGACACCCCGGTGGGGCGACTGGCCTGGCGTGAATTAACGGATATTCAAAGTGGTGAACTACGGCAGAATTGCTATCTGGGCCAGGCATTAGCGCCACGGTATCTGGCCGCGACTAAACGCGAGCACGACTGGTATGCTGAATTTGATCCTGAGCTGTATTTGTTATTGCATCCTGATGTTGCGGCTGTAGGGACGAATCCGTATGAGCACTATATAAAACATGGGCAGTTCGAGAATCGCCAGTTACGCTTTGATGCCGAAGCCTATCTGCAGCTGCATACAGACGTGGCGGCGAGCGGCATGGATGCATTTGCGCATTATCTTCAATTTGGCCGCAGTGAAGGGCGTCGTTTGAAATAAAGTTGCTGTGATTCAGTGACTCAGCAAGTGCTCGAGTGGTAAACGCAAGGAGCGGGCATGGGCGAGGTCACCGTATCCCAGTCGTCCCATAAATACGGTGCGACTCAATTGTGCTGAACCTAATTGTTGTTGCAAGTGACGCTGAAGCTGCAAGACTTCTTGCCAGACTTTAGCATCACGGGTGCAGGGAATCTGACTTTCTGCATACCAATTGAAAATCAAAGGCGTCATCGCTGGTTGCATTTGCAAGCCCAGTTGCGTAGCACTCAGCCAAAAGCGTTGCAAGGCTTGTCCAGCCAAAACAAATTCATCAACACTGCGCGGCGCCTGACTTGCTTCGAGTGTGAAATGTGCGGCACAGTTTAAAGCCGGTAATAAATCCAGTTGCAGACGCGGCAGTAAAGTACCGCCAAAATAGCGATTCATAAAATATATACGCTGCCAGCTTTGCAAACACCAGCGCATCATTTTTAAACTCAGGGTATCAGCGCCCAGCGCCTGATCGGGAATTTTATCGGGACTAAAGCGGCTATTCCAGGCAATCACACGTTTATGCACTGGGTAAGCTTCGGGCATGGTTAAACGGATGTGTGCATTTTTCCACCATATACCAGCAAAGTGGCGCTTTTCTTGTGTACTGGCAAAGCAGCGCAGACGAAAACTGTTTCCCAAAGCTTCTTGCAATATTTTTATGTGTTGCTCCTGCAAAGGCTGAGTCGATAAACTGCGTCGATTGACGCTGCGTTTTTCTATCATGGCAAATAGTGGATCTGCAGGCAGGCCAGCTTGATAAATCAAATCAACGCGATAGCGCAGGCGTTCGGCATTGACTGCAGTCAGTTCCTTATCCAGACGTTGGATGTCGGCGCGATAACCGAGCTTACTGGCAGCGATGCGCGCGGTTTCCAATAAGGCTCCGAGGGCGATTTGACTGGGGCGGCCAAAATAGTCATACACGACTTCTTGCCGGGTATCGCTGGCGTCCACTATAAACGCATAATCATGCAAAATTTGGAAACGCCAGCTTTGTGCGTTATCCCCACTGGGCGCCCAACGAGCTGCATTAATCACGTGTTCTGCGATACTCATGTGGCAGCACCCGCAATCTGTGCGACGTTGAATTTTTGCGAGAGCATTTTACGACCCAGCATCAGTTTAAGTTTTTGCAAAGGGTTGCGATTACCAGCGGGTAGCCAGGTCTTACGCAAGATTTGACGATAGGCGTCAAATTGCAAGCCAAAGGGTGCAGCACGTACCTGACCACGATCAAGTAATACTTTTAAGGCTTCGGTCGCAGCGATTCCGGCACACAGCTGGCATGCCATAACGGTGGACGGGCCTTTTTTTAAATCCAGCCTGACCCGACTAGGATCGGCCAGATAATTCAGATGTAAGCGCGCCGGAGCCAAGCCCAGTAAAAAGCGCAAGCCTTGTTCAAATTCATCGTGACCAGCCATTTGAAAATACTCGTCAAAGCTCATCAAGCCTGGCATAAACACTAGTAAGGCACAACCCATGCCCAGCGGTGCCGCCGTAATCGCAGGAATGCCGCGCTCATAACAAGCGGCAAAAACCTGGCGACGAATCTCAAACGCAAAAAAGTCCAGGCTATCAATATAGACATCCACCCCTTGCAAAAACTCGTCCAGATTTTCTATCGTCACGCCTTCAGAAAAACGTTGGATTTGTAATTCGGGATTTATATCTTGTGCCATCTGTGTCATGACATCAAGTTTGGCTAAACCCAGGGTTGATTGCATGGCACCAGCCTGACGATTTGCATTGGCTAAATCGAAGCGATCAAAATCCGCCAAATGAAAGGCGCCGATACCCAGGCGCGCCAAGGTCAGTAAATGCAAGCCACCCACACCACCTAAGCCTGCAATCGCCACACGTTTACCGCGTATCCGGGTCTGTTCGTCGTCAGTGAGCCAGCCTAAGTTGCGGGAAAACGCTTCGTGATAATTAAAGGTTTGTGATGGATTCATGCTGCGAGTCCTTGAGTGTGCTGCAAGGAGCAAAGGCGTTGCGTTAATTCTTGCTCTTGCGCCAGCGGAAAAAAGTAGGGATAGAAAGAGCGGATCTTTATGCCTAATTCATGTTTGCCTGCAAATTGCTGTATCAGTTCCGCAGCTTCCCTCAAATCCAAAGACATTAATACGGACGGCGCCTGAATTTTAGGATTCTCACGGGCTTCGCTCAATTGCTGGAAACCCAGCATGCGCTTATAAAAATTTACATGACGCGGATTTACCTCGATGCAGATATCACTGCATTGATGGATGCGGTAAGCGCAAATAAAGGCAATGTGAAAGAGGGCAGCGGTTAATTGACGCGATTGCAAATCCCCGGAAATCGCCAGCTTGGTGAACTCGCAGAGTTGCGCGCCTTGATGGCGTAATTCATCGATTTCTGTTTTAAAGAGCTGATCCAGTTGTAAACCATTTTGATTATCAAATCGTATGCTGATCGTGCCCACAGTATTTTCCGCCAGCGTCGCTTGTAAGGTAATTAAATGCTGGGTTTGCTGAATACCGTCGGCGCTATAACCACGCCAGGCATAGCGTTCCCGTATCAGCATATTTACGGGATCGAGGCGCAAATGATCGCTCAATAAGCGTATCTTTAATTCTTGTCGCGTTTCCAGTTGACAGGGGAGCGTGCTATCCCCAGAAAACCGACTCGCAGATGGTTCGGTGAGTAAGTCGGCGGGCAATCTGACTATGGTATTTGTCTGTAAGCTAGGCAAGGAATTCATAACAACACCTCTGGGATGAGTTCAGGTTTGAATCAATATTCAAGGCTCATCCTCTTCCTGTTCCAACTGTCGGACTGAGATTAAGGCCGAACTCCCTGGCAAGCATGAGCAACAAAATTTAAAGAAATTATGGATCTTGCTTTAAAGAAAGCGCAAACCGCAAAAGATGAAAGGTGGCAAGTAACCGATAATCGGCATGTCTTTCGGTCATGCGCTGCAAGTAGTTGTTTCTAAACGAGATTTGGGTAAGCAAATGTAAGCGCACCTTAAATCCTAACGCCTCACGAGGGAGAAAGTGGTGGACTCTCGCAAGGTTTTGGGTACTCCAACAGTAATTGCACCAGGCGGCAACTGGCTGCGCCTTGCTCTGTCTGAATTTCTTGTAAGGCTTGATTTAACGCACCTATGGCGCTTTGGTGTTGCAAGGCAGGGAGGAATTTTTGACGAGGCTTTTGCTGATTTTGTTCGATCAAAAATACCAGGCCATTCTGACTGCTGACGTGGTTTTCGCTGGCGTTATAACTGATAACCTGATCACGATAGGTGCGACTGTAGGCATCGGCTTGTAAAGCCAGCGCGACTTCATCAATGCCAGTATAGATATTCACGAGGCGTTGTTGATGACGCCAAAAACTCAGCCAGTTCACTGCGATTTGCCAGTAGTCTCGCCATTGAAATTCAAACTGCGTGCTGTCATGCCGCGACGACCAATCGGTTTGTGCATAGTAGCTGCCAAGTTGTTCGGCGACTGGCTTGCCTGCGATCGCGGCGACCAGCGCAATCGAGGCCGGTAACGCAGCGCTGACGCCTGCGGTAGTCATGACCTTATGGTCGGCCAGATAGCGGCGATCAGCTTGCCATTGAGTATCGGCGAAGCGGCTCCGCAATTTGCGTTGCGCATACCAAAAACTGGTTGCCTGTTTCCCTTGCAACAGCCCCGCATTTGCCAGCACCCAAGCTCCATCACAAATCGCAACTAAGGTGGCGCCATGTTCGGCTTGTTGTCGTAACCAGTGCAAAATTACAGGGTCGTCATCATAATGTAAGGCGGGTACGATGACGTAATCGGCGCCGGCAGGAAAGTCATTTGCAAATTCCTCAAAACTAAGTTCGGCATAAGCTTGTAAGGCGGGGAAAAATTGTATCAAACCCTTATTCGGCGCTACCGCTTTGACATCGGCAATCTTTGCCTGCTTCAAAACCCCATAGGGAATCACAAAATCACTTAATTCGGTCATGCGATTATCGGCTAACACGGCAATTACCGGGCGTTGCCGTTGATGTTGATTCTGATACTCAGGTATAGTTTCCGCGTGAGACAAGGGCAGCAAGGCTAGCCAGCCTATCACTTGAATAAATTGTTTAAGCCAGAGGAATGGAATACCTGAGTTAATTTTAAAATAGGGCATTATTACTGTGACAGACATTGCTACTCCTTTAATACAGCAGATATGGGAATTGAATTGCTGATTTCTGGGGAGTTTAAGGACTTACTCGTAGACGTACTATGACAACATTGCCGCAGTTTCAGCCAGAAATGCTGACCAGACGCAGCACCCGTAAAATCTTGTGTTTTGCCTTGGCTGGTGTGCATTCGATCGATGTTTGCGGGCCACTGGAAGTATTCGCTACCGCGAATTTGTTTCTGCCTCAGGGCATGCCTGCATACGAGTTGCAATTAGCTAGTCTGGATGGTCAGGCGATACAGACGCAAGCAGGTTTGCGCCTTGGTGCCGACCATGCTTTGTATCAGGTGGATGAAGACTTTGATAGCTTATTGATTTGCGGCGGCGGGGCGGAAGCTATGCAAGCGCTGATGCAAGGTGAGGAATTTCGCCTTTGGTTACATCGTGTTTTACCCAGGTTTCAGCGCATCGTGAGTATTTGCAGTGGTGCCATGTTACTCGCCGCCACCGGATTATTAGCTCATAAGCGAGCTACAACGCATTGGCGACTAGCGCAGTTAATGCAGGCGCTGTTTCCGGATGTGCAGGTTGATGCCGATGCCATCTTTGTCAGCCAGCATCCTTATTACACCTCAGCCGGTGTCAGTAGTGGCATCGATCTGGCTTTGGCATTGGTCGAACAAGACTGTGGCGCGGCGGTCAGTCAGGCTGTGGCACGCGAACTCGTTTTGTATTTGCGTCGTAGTGGCGGGCAAAATCAATACAGCCAGGGTTTGCAACTGCAATTTGCGCAACAGCCACAAATACAACAACTCGTTAGTGAGATTTGGGAAAATCCAGAGCGCGATTACAGCGTCGCAAAACTCGCAGAAAAAGTTTGTATGAGTGAACGCAACTTCAGTCGCTGGTTCAAGCAACAAACCCGCCAGACCCCAGCGCAATTAGTTGGGCAAGCCAGGCTCGAGCGGGCAAAATATTTGTTATGCAGCAGCGACTATCCTTTGCAAAGGATTGCTGAGCTCAGTGGTTTTGGTAGCAGTGATGCCTTGCAACGACGTTTTCAACAACAACTGGGTATAAGCGCGGGTCAGTTTCGTAGCCATTTTCAAACGGCAGGCTAAAGCAGTATGCAATCTATATACAGAGACAAAATAATATGGCCATCTTGATCGCCAATTCGGGTTTAAGCGCCGTCGAATTTTTACAGCATTTGCTGCAACAAGCACTCAGCGCAGTCAGCCCAGCCAACTGTTTGCCTGCCCATTTGCCAGATTTGTCGGATAAAGGTTCAATTATTGTGGTGGGTGCAGGTAAGGCCGCTGCTGCCATGGCGCAGGTTGTTGAGCAGCGTTATCCGGGACGTTGTCGTGGCGTCGTGGTGACGCGCTATGGCCATGCAGTTCCAACCCAAACGATACGTGTGTTGCAAGCGGCCCATCCCGTGCCGGATCAGGCCAGTCTGGAGGCGGCACAGCAGTTGTTGGCCGAGGTCAGGGGCTTATCAAGCGAAGACGTAGTGCTAGGATTGTGGTCGGGTGGTGGCTCGGCTTTGCTCAGCTTACCCGCAGCAGGTCTGACGTTGAGCGATAAACAGCAAATTCAGCGTCAACTTTTAGCGAGCGGCGCCTGTATACAAGAGATTAATACAGTACGGCGTTATTGTTCGGCGATTAAAGGTGGTCAGCTTGCGCGTGCTTGTGGTCGCGCAAAAATGCTTAGTTTGGTTTTGAGCGATGTGCCAGGTGATGACCCTGCCATCGTCGCCAGTGGCCCTATGTACCCGGCCAAACTTGAGCAAGCGACGGTTAGCGCGATTTTGCAACGCTATCAGATTAAACTCAGTCCTGCCGCCAGATACTGGTTTGAAAATAGTCAGCCCAACGCCGCGCTTACTGATGAATTGGGGTGCGCTAAGCTGCAGACCAGCATCGTTGCAAACGCACAAACCGCCTTGCAAGCGGCGGCTGAGTGGGCGCGTCGTGTTGGTGTTGTCAGTTACATATTGGGCGATGATATCGAAGGTGAAGCACAGAGTCTGGCGTCTATGCACGCGGCGATAGTCAGACAAATTATGCGCTATCGCCAGCCATTTGCTGCGCCTTGTTTATTATTGTCGGGTGGCGAAGCCAGCGTGCGACACCAAGGACAAGGGCGAGGTGGGCGAAATACGGAATTTTTACTGGCCTTGCAATTAGCTTTGCGAGGTGAAGCGCAAGTTTATGCTTTAGCGGCGGATACGGATGGCATTGATGGCAGCGGTGATAATGCGGGTGCGTGGTTCAGCCCCGCATGTTGGCAACGGGGGGCAGAGCGAGGTCTGGATCCGCGTGCCTATCTGGATCAGCATGATAGCTACCGTTATTTTGCACAATTGGGGAATTTGCTGATGACCGGCCCGACTCTGACCAATGTCAATGATTTCAGGGCGATTTTAATTTGGCCAACTGCAGCAGGAAGCTGTAGTTAAATGGCGCGCCAGACACGAATCGAACGTGCGACCCCAGCCTTCGGAGGGCTGTACTCTATCCAACTGAGCTACTGGCGCGCAGAGAGTCGGCATTTTACCGCAGTTTTAGACTGAAATCGAATGGATCGCAGCGATTTTCTCTGGAAAACTCTTGATGGTAAGCGCAAAAATCCGAGAAAAGTTTGATCTGCTTCGAATTTTACGTCTGATCTGTACCCCTTTAGCCTCGTATTACATTCCCATCAACCAACATTCGCTCTATAATTTTACGCTCCATCTTAGTGCCGTCCAAAAGTGAATTGAAACCGGACGGTGTTTGAAATTCGACAGTCCATTTTCTGAGTAATGAGGAAACTATGAGTGACGCGCACGACCAACACGAATCAGCGATCAAAACCCCCAAACAATTGATTGTTGCTGTGATTGCAGGATTTTTGGTGCCGATTATTGCAATAGTGTTGTTAGTGCAATATGTCTCGAATGATAAAAAGACTGGCGCAGGCTCCACAGCTCAAACCCCTGACGCGATTGCAATGCGCATTCGCCCCGTGGCTGATGAAGGGTACAACTTTAAAGATAGCAGTGGCCCAAAACAGTTACAAACTGGCGAGGCCGTCTATAAAGTCACTTGCGCCGCCTGTCACGATAGTGGTGCGGCTGGTGCTCCTAAGTTTGCTGATGCGGGAGCCTGGGCCAAGCGAATTGCACAAGGCTACGATACGGTACTCGAGCATGCCTTGAAGGGTTTGAATGCAATGCCTGCAAAAGGTGGCAATCCCGATTTAGACGATGTCGAAGTTGCACGTGCCGTTGTGCATCTGGCGAACGCTGGTGGCGCAAAGTTTAAAGAGCCTGAAGTTAAAGCGGCTGCAGCAACCGAGGCCAGTGCCAAGTAAGCTTTTACCACTGCGATCAAAAGCCAGCGAATTCGCTGGCTTTTTTATTTCCCAAATCAAATGCGCATAACGGAATCTATATATGTTGCAAAAATTATTTCTTTCAGTAAATTTTGTTTTTTTGGGAACTATTTAATAATGCAGTTGTCAGATAATTAGTTCTTCTAAATCGTTCATGCACAAATTCTGTACGCGTTGATTGCAGTCTTTCAGCTTGATTGATGAAATTGAAATAAATGTGAAAAAACAACAGCCTCAGAGATAGTTTAAGTTTCCTCATGCTGCAGTGCGGCATAATTAATTCATTTTCAGATTGCAATTGTATTGACATTGTGATTTGAAGTTTGTTAATGGGCCGCGAGTCAATAAGTAAAATAATTTGAGGCTTCAAGAATTTTGCTTCTTATTATTCGATTGAGCGTCGATTAATTGCCCTGTCTCAGCACTTTTCACCTTATCAAGAAATCGACTTCTGATTCAAATACAACAAAGTTTAATTTCCGTAAATTAAATATTGTTGCAACGCACAATTTCCACTTGTTTGACACTCCTGACCTGTGATGATTTGATCATCGCTACATAATTTTTTGCAGTGTTTGTTCGACTTCTCAACCACAAGAAGAGATGTTGTTACTGAAGAAGATTGTGGGGGTCGTGAATGATTGGGTGAGGATGCGCCGAAAACTAAGATGCAGTCAAAATCTGAAATTTAAATTTGGTATAGCGCTTTTTCCCTGATCGTATGACTTTGCATTTAACCAGAACGTTAAGTGTAAAGAGATTCAAATCCATGGAGCTCATATGAACAGAAAACAATTGAAATTGAGAAAAACATTAGTCGCGCATGCGTTGACTATGGCATTTGGAGTGGGGACAATCGCATTTGTTATGCCAGAAATGGCGTATGCGCAATCGAATGCAACAGGTATCGTACACGGTACCGTAGCAGCCGGCAGTGGCAATTCGGTGGTCTTAAAAAACCTCGATAACAACGCCAGCCGTACACTGACTGTTGATAGCACTGGTCGCTTCCAGGCAACTGCATTAACACCAGGTCGCTATTCTGTGCAGTTAATGAATGGTGCAACTGTGGTTCGTTCACAGGAAGTTGAAGTATTGGCTGGTCAAGGTACCGATGCCAGCTTCGATGGTGCACAGCAAGTTGAAATTTCAGGTCGCCGTAGCAAGATCGATATGGCAAAGACTGATAACAGCACAACTTTCACAGCGAAAGAATTGAGTAAGTTACCAGTTCAGAACTCGGTAGAAGCGATTATTCAATTAGCACCAAACACTACGCGCGCTGACTCGCGTTATGCTGGTTCCAGTATGGGTGGTGGTGCGGCCTCTGAAAATGCTTACTATATTAATGGCTTCCCAGTCACCAATCCATTAACCCAAATGGGCGCCTCTGAATTGCCATTTGGTGCAATTGCTCAGGCTCAGGTGCAAACTGGTGGTTATGGCGCGGAATTCGGCCGTTCTATCGGTGGCGTCATGAACATCACGACTAAGAGCGGTACAAATAACTGGGAAGTGGGTGGTAAGGTATCGATACAGCCATCTTCATTGCGTGGCAAGCCAAAAGATTTGTATTATTCAACCATTGGTGCTGCATCAACTGCGGCTACGGATGGCACTCTCTATCGTCGTCGTGAAGATAACACACGCGAACAATTTGTCTATGGTGGATACTTAGGCGGACCGATTATTAAAGACAAGCTCTTTATGTTTATTGCAGCCGAAGCAACTGACACCAAAATTCGCGGCGTAACGCCAGATTCTCGTGGTGATCGTACCAGTACCTCGTTGTCGAAAAATGGTTACGAAGAAAACGATAACAAAGTTACTCGTTATCTCGGTAAATTCGATTGGTATTTGAATGATGACCACCGTCTGGAATTGACGCTGATCGGCGACAAACCTGTCGATGATTTCCGTTACTACAGCTACGACTATGCATCTCGTGCACGTGGTAATACCGTCAATTCGTCAGAGCACTGGGAAAATGCTGCTTCGGGTAATGCTCCAACTAACGGTTCAGAAACTCAGATTCTCAGCTATACTGGTAACTTAACTAATAACCTGACCGCTACAGTTTTGTACGGTATTGGTAAAAATAAACACGTCAATCAATTTGGTGGCTTTGTAAATAAATTTACTGTAACTGCTGATCCAAATAATCGCGCCCCAGGATTGACCTACAACAACCCACAAACCTTGTCGGGCAATATTTTGCCAGATGGTGCGGAAGATGAAACCAAATCCTTCCGTTTCGACTTGGAATATAAATTGGGCAAACACACCATTCGCGCTGGTTTAGATGATAACAAACTGTCGTCGAAAAATTCCGGTGAACTGTCAGCAGGTGGTGGTGGCTGGACATACTTGAAAACCTCAACACCTGGTGTTGCTACACCAGTAACCGGTGGTTCTTTGCCTGCAATGATTACAGGCTATGGCCCATTGGCGGCTCAGGGTTATTACGTCAGTAAAGATTTGTTCACAACCGTAACGAATGCCTACTCTGACCAATCAGCTCAATATATCGAAGATCGCTGGCAAATCACCAATGACCTTTTGATTACTGCGGGTCTGCGTAATGAGCAATTCAAAAACCGTAACGGCGATAACGTAACCTTCCTGGAAATGAAAAACCAGTTTGCACCACGTTTGTCGGCAGCCTGGGACGTCAATGGTGACGGTAAAATGAAAGTGTTCGGTAGCTTAGGCCGCTATTTCGTGCAATTGCCAACACGTATTTCGATTCGCGGTGCCAGCCGTTCTATCTTCACAAATCAATACTTTGCTTATACTGGTGTTGATGCTGATGGTGCGCCAACCGGTTTGGTTAAACTCAGCGATCCATTGTCGGGTAATAACGAATATGGTCAAGCCAAAGACATCAAGGGTCTGGCTGCGATCGACCTGAAACCTAACTTCCAGGATGAATTCACTATCGGTTTGGAGCGGGCATTGTCTGCCGACTACAACTTTGGTGCGAAATTCACTTATCGTAAGTTGGGTGCAACCATTGACGATTTGTGCGATACACGTCCATTTGATAAGTGGGCTGAGAAAAACGGCATCAAAAATACCGACTACTATCACAACAATGCGAGCTGCCAATACTTCAATCCAGGTGAAGCCAACTCGTTCTGGGTTGATTTCGATGGAAAAGGGCATAAACGTGTAGATTTGTCGGCGACTGATCTGGGCTTCGAAAAAGCTAGCCGTAAGTACACTGCGCTGGACTTCTTCCTTGAGCATCCATATCGCAATGGCTGGTACGGTAAAGTCAACTATACCTACTCTAAGAGCGAGGGTAATACCGAAGGTCAAACCCGTTCGGATACTGGTCAGTTAGACGTGGCCTTGACTGCTTCTTGGGATTACCCTGAGATGATGGTTGGTGCAAATGGTTTGTTGCCGAACGACAGAACGCATCAAATCAAAGCATTTGGTTTCTATGAAATCACACCTGAATGGACAGTTGGCGGTAACGTCTTACTGGCTTCTGGTCGTCCTATGACTTGCTTCGGTACTTTGCCTAACCCAGGTGACTCGCCAAACTACAACTCGACCTCGTTCTATTGCGGTGGTTCTAAATCATCGGAAAATACATTGCAAGGTCGTGGTAACGCTGGTCGTTTGCCATGGGAAAAACGTCTGGATCTGAATTTGGTCTACAAACCAAATTGGTTCAAAGACTTGACGTTGAAAGTAGATATCTTCAATGTGTTTGATCAACAAGTTGCCCAAACTCGCGAAGAGCGCTACAACAACCGCACTGCTTTGCGTTCGACTTATGGCCGTATCATTAGCTACACAGGTCCTCGCGAAGTGAAATTCACTGCAGAGTACAACCACAAGTTCTGATTAAGAGCATTTCATAATTAAGTAGTATTAGCCTTGTGCCACTCAGTGCAAACTGAGTGGCATTTTTTATGTCTGATCGATCGGGATATTTTCTATCGCCGCAGGCCTTGCGTCCTTGTCGTCATGCTGTCATAATTCGCCCCCTCCTGACGCGAACTGAGTTAAAACGGTGAAGCGGCAGGGTGATGTGCGAGATCAACTGGTGAGTTTGTAAAAAAAACAGCAGTTGACAGGGTTAAAAAAACGCTGCATAATCTCGCTTCTTTGTTGCTGACGAACACAACGCTTCGCAGCGGCGCTAGTCGAAAGATAAGCGCAACAAACCGGATTCTTTAAAAAATTACAGTCAATAAATGCGGGCATTTGATACCGTGCACAACCGGGTAACCGGTTGATCACAAGTTATACAAATGCTCGCGAAAAAAACAGCAAGACGATGTTTTGGAAACGAAATATCGAACTGTCAGTATTTTGAGAGAGCGATACCGCGCAAGCGGTAGCAGAAATGCACAAAACAGAGATTAAACTGAAGAGTTTGATCCTGGCTCAGATTGAACGCTGGCGGCATGC
>JAYSEN010000048.1:0-21994 GCA_041913845.1 Undibacterium sp. | reverse complement strand
TGTCGTCGGCTTTATTTCTATGACTATTAGAGGTGGAGGTTTTTAGAAGTTCCCTTTTCTTGCTTTACTTAGTAACTTGAGTTTGCGGCCGCTTACTTTTATAAACGCATGCCCAGCCAGATTACGATTTCGGTGATTGCCGAGACTGCGCTGATATACAGCCGTAGCAAGGGATGCCGGTGATTGATCTGGCTGGCGGCGCGATCATGGTGCGCTTGTTCATCGGCAATGATCGCGTACTCGGTATGGTAAGCCTGTTTGTCGCTATGTTTGAGTTGCACCAGTTGCTGCTGTAAATGCTGCAAAACCAAGTATTCGACTGCATAACTGGTTGCGGCAATTGCGCTGCGACCTAGCATCGCACTAAGCACGCCGAGTCCATAGCCGGCGTAGCCACACAGGGCATAACTCAGGCAAGGGCGAATTTGGCGCCGCGCTAACTCGGCTTGAAATAAGGCACGATGGCTACGCTCATGGGTTTGAAACTCGCTCAGCTCAGTCAGTAAATCCTGCGCGGTAAATTTCGCCAGCGCTAATTGCCCAGCGTAGATATTCACCGCGCCATGTTCGCCGGCATGATTAACCTGGAGTATGCGATTCGCTAGCTTCTTCTTGAAGAGTTGATACTTGTAGCTAAGACCTGACGGACTGTTGTACTTAGGACCTTGAAGCGAATCTCGCTGCGACAGCGCAGACTTTTTCGACTTTGCAAGCAATTATGCGGAAGTCCGACAGCTTGTCAGGGCTTGTAAATTTAAAAGGGTGAGCGATATATGAGCGGATTTATAACATGACAAGATGTTCTTGTCGATCTGCAGTTTCAGACTGGTTGTGGCAGATTTGCCCTGCTGCGCTGCCATTGCAGGTGGTGTGAGCAAGGATGCGTCGATTTGGCGACGGCGACAGGTCAGAAAAAAACAGGGCAGCTTTACGCTGCCCTGGTCTGTATTGTTGCGGCGATTAATCCTGCAAATGTTTAGGGTAAATCGTTTTGTTTTGTGGTCGTTCCGGTGTGCGCGGGGCAACCACTGCCAGCGTAAAGATCAGCTTGATAATGAAAAACAAGAGTAACAAACTCAAGGCTAAGGGAATCAGCATCACAAATAACATCAGCGCCAGCGCGATAATCGCTACTTTAGGTAAGGGCGTTTTCGCCAGAAAAGCGTAAGCGCGACCACCCCAATAGCGGAATTCCTGCAGCACCTGGCGTGCAACTGAATACAGAAACTGACTGGTTGGGTTGGGCATAATCACTCCGTTGAATAAATTAAATGCGATGGAGGGATTATTCCGGAATTAACTGAAACTGGCTACGGTAATTTTTTTAGAAAATTGCCGAGACTTATTTAATTGACATGCATTGATTTTCTGTATTTCTGTATTGACAGAAATTACTAAATAAAATTAAAATTACCCTTGTCGGCTAGCGCTGTTTTGGTGCTGGAGCGAATTGATCCGTGTTTGGCAAGGCAGGCGTTAGTTAGCCTGTGAATGACAGCAGAGGCAGGGTAGAGCGATGAAAATACTGGTATGTGGTGCGCAGGGCTTTATCGGCGCTGCTTTGTGTCAAGAGCTCAGACAACAAGGGCATGAGGTTAGCATGGGGCTGCGTCAGCCATTTGCCGCAAATCAGCTCGCTTGTGATTTTTCACAGACGCTGAGTTGTGTTGAATGGCAACAGCGCTTGATGGAATTGGGGGTACCCGATCTCCTTATTAACGCAATAGGCAGTCATCTGAATGCCTCTGAAACGCAACTTAGGCAAGTGCACTACCATGCTCCGCTAGCGATGTTTGAAGGTGCTGCACGCGCAGGGGTACGCGCCTGTGTACAGATTTCAGCACTGGGGCAAGCTGAATTATCCAGCTTTATTGCCAGCAAACAGGCCTTAGATGTGGAGTTGCTCAAGTTGCCTATGACCAGCCTGGTGTTACGACCATCCCTGGTGGTGGCTGAGGCCGGGTTAAGTAGTCGTGCCTTGCGTCAGCTTGCGCTGTTGCCGCGCTTGTTGGTACCACAAGCTGCAGGTCCGATACAGCCAGTTAGTTTGAGCGATGTTTGTGCTTTGGTGTCGAATTTTGTTTGTCAGTTAGATCAAGCTGACTTCAAATTAGCCAGTCAGGTAATCGTCGCAACAGGTCCTGAGGTTTTAAGCTTTCATGCCATGCAAGCACGTTATCGCCGCGTGCTGGATTTGCCGCCAGCGCCAGTCTGGACTGTACCCGCCAGCCTGATGACAGGACTCGCCTATGTGGCGAGCTTAAATCCGGCGAGTTTGCTGACGCCAGCAAGTTGGCGTTTATTGCGAGCCGGAAATCAGGCTAAGCTTGCCGAGCAACAGCAAATGCAGCGCTTGTTGGGGCGGCTGGCGCGGCCATTTGAGTATGATTTGCAGGCATACCCCAGCCATTTATTGCGCGCCCATGCACTCACGCAATGGCTACGAGCTAGCGCGATCGTGGTGTTGAGTTTTATCTGGTTAAGTACGGCCTGGATTTCCGCGCTGGTATTTCCAATCCAGCAAAGCTATGCCTTGCTGGCTCAGGCGGGTGTCCCTGCGAGTTGGCAGGCAACTTTGTTGAGTAGTGCCTGTGCGCTGGATTTATCGCTGGGGCTGGCATGTTACATCATGCCTGGACGCAGGCTATGGCTGGCACAAATGGGCTTGATACTGGGATATAGCGTGTTTATCGCGCTGGCATTGCCTGAGTTTTACCGCCACCCCTTTGCACCGATTTTAAAGAATCTCGCGATCTTAAATTTGCTGGCTTACTTATATCTGAGTGAAGAACCCAGCTTACCTGATAAATCATAAATCAGACCTCGGCACGACTATTGCGAGCGCTTAAATTTGGTCGCGCCGTAGTTTGGGCAAAGCTTACTAAGAGGCAGAAATGAATACCTATTTATTGATCAAAACGCTGCACATACTATCTTCTGTGCTGATGGTGGGCACAGGATTTGGTTCGGCATTTTATTTGTTTTTCGCTAATCGCAGCGGCAATCCACAAGCCCAGGCCGTGGTCGCAAGTTTAGTGGTGCGTGCCGATTGGTGGTTCACCACGCCCGCCGTGATTGCGCAACCTTTAACTGGCTGGTACTTAATTCATTTGGCTGGCTGGGACATGCATGCTTTATGGTTGCAATGGGCGATTTTCTTGTATCTCTTAGCCGGCGCTTGCTGGTTGCCAGTGGTTTGGCTGCAAATCAAAATGAAGGCCATGGCACAACTCGCGATTGCGCAAAATCAAGCTTTTCCCGACACGTATTATCGCTATGCGCGTTACTGGGAATACCTGGGGTATCCGGCATTTTTGGCGATGCTGGCGGTGTACTTTCTGATGGTGTGTAAGCCGACATAAAAAAACAAGGCGAGCTATCAGCCCGCCTTGTTTATGTTCCAGTTTGCCTTAATGGGCAGACTTATTTAAGCCAGAGTAATAGGCCTTGATTAACGTGCTTTACCTAAGTGATCCAGGAAAAAGCCTTCGTATTTTTTATACCAGGTTTTGTGGTTTACGACGCCGCCCATGCCATGCTCGCCATCCGGATCGAGGAATAAGTCGACCAGGCTTTCCTTGCCATTTTCGAGTAAGGCACGATAAACGTTGACGGTATCCTGGTACAAGACGTTGGGATCCATCATGCCATGCACTAACATCAGCGGTTTTTTCAAGCCATGGGTTAAAGGCAGCAAAGAAAATTTACGTAAGTTGGGCTTGCTGCGATCAACCTTGCCTATGGTGCGGCCGCTGTACCAGCTATTGTAATTTTCCCACTCTGTCGGGCCGGCACCGGCAATCCCGGCAGCAAACGTATCGGGACTGGTGTACATGGTGTATTGAGTCTGAAAGCCACCAAAACTCCAACCTGTCAAACCTATGCGTTTGCCATCCACACCGAGGTTTTTTTGCATGTATTTAGCCAGATCTTCGAGGTCTTCAGTTTGTGGTTTACCGGGCTGCTCCCAGTTCGCGTCACTAAACTTGCGACCATAATTGGAGTGACCTCGTGGATCAACCGCAATCGTCACATAGCCATGTTTGGCTGCCATATACATACTGAATAAATAGGCGCCATGATGAAAACTGTCGCTTTCAACAATATGCCGGTCACCCAAAGGCCCACCGTAAACGTAGACGATGGCTGGGCGTTGTTGTGATGAACTCCAGTTATTGGGTTTAAATACATAAGCCTGGATATCGTCGCCATGGCGATTTTTATAGCTAAAGCGTTCAGGGCGGATTAAATCAACACGGGCCCATTGTGGGTCATGGCTGTCGGTTAATTGCTGCGCTTTGCCGCTAGTTACATCAATTAATTTTAACTCTGGTTTTTGCGCCCAGTTCCCCGCCACGCTGGCGACTTTATCGCCTTGTTCTGTCACTGTTGCAGCACGATGAAAGTCGGCAGATTGACCGAGCGCCTTCATCTGTCCTGTGGCAAGCTCCACCTGATAAATATTCATGGCCGCAAAATCATCTTTATTCGCCGCGACAAACATTGACTTGCTGTCTTTACTAAAGCCGATAATCCGGTGCGCTTCAAAATCGCCTTTTAACACTGGCTTGATCGTACCATCATCAACATTAATCAGATAAGGCTGGCGATAACCTGCTTCATCGAGTATCGCAATCAATTGCTGACTATCCGGCGTAAACTGCGGCTTGATCACATCCACCACTTCGTGGCCGACATTCCCTTTGCGTTCAAATACCAGACGCGGTTTGACGCCTTCTTCGGCTTTGCCGACATAAATGCGTAGCAGGTCTTTTTCTCTTTCCCAGGTCGAGAAGGTGTAGCGACTGCCATCTTTGGCCCAGCTCACGGCTGACATTTCAAACCAGACATCGCCACCGTCATGGCTGAAAACGGCTTCAGGCTGACGCGCATTGGCTTCTGCGACTTTGCGTATATACAAAGCCATGGCGGGAATTTTACGCTTATCGTCCGAGACTTCTCTGTCCACCTTTTTGGCGCTGGCAAAACGCTCTTTGTAATTCATGATTTCAACCTGGCGCGGTGTCGCTGGTTTTTCTTCAGCGGTGGCCGTGATCGCCAGCCATTGCTTATCTTCGCTAACCACAGTCTGGCTGAGCTTGTATTTTTTCTCAGCATTATCAGGGTGTATCAATTCGCGATTTAACTGACGTATTACGCTGCTGTCAAAACGACTGGTGTATAAGCGACGCTCATCCGAATACAGATAACCTTCATCATTGGCAAGGTAACTGACGATACGCTCGGGTTTATCCGTTTGGGTGAGCCGGCTGATTTGGAAATCGCTGGTATTTAAACGAAATAAGTCGCCACGGTATTGGAAAATTAATTCATTGGCTTGATTGGCCCAAACAATTTTCTCTACACCTGGATACAAGTCACTGGCTTTGAGTTTTTCTTTGTCGCGTTTTTTCTTTAGTTCATCCCGCAATTCCCACAGTTCTTTTTCTTTATTCGCATTGGCGTCTTTTTTATCGTCTTTCTTTTCGTCGCCCGTGGATTCATTCGCATTGGTTTTTTTTGCAGCATCTTTGGCTTTTTTTTCAGCCAGCTCACGTTTGACTTCATCCAATGCTGCTTTTTCCCACTGCGTCAGATCGACTTTTTCACCGCGCAGATACGCAGCCTGGGCCAGGGCCTTAGCCTGGGCTTCGTTATCTTCCTTGCGCTTTTGGCTGGCTTTTTTAGCAAATCGCTCCAGATCCTCGGGCGCATCGTAAGCTTGCATCGCCTCAAATGAAGTGATCCGCTTTACCTGCGAAGTCTGGGTATCGTAGAGATATAAATCATGGCCAAACTCGCCATAGGGATTCCATAAATAGGCCAGATAACGGCCATCCTTGGAGAAGCTCAATTGTTGTGCTGCCTGGCCCGTGTAGCCGGGTAATCGATACAATTGCTCCAGACTTAATTCACTGGCTTTGATTTTTGTCAGTGCTGCCGCGTTGCTTGGTGTTGCGAGTGTGGAGGCGGAATGGCTGAGAAAAGCCAGACTCAGACTAAGGCAAAGTAGACGATGTTTCATAAGAGGCATGGTGCTGAAAGTTGATACTAACGGGCTTAGAGGGCGCAGCTTAATTAAGGTTCCGCGAGGCCGGTATTTTTTCGCTGGCGCAGGGGGAGTCTGACTTAGAGTCAGTTCTGGTTGTGATAAAACTCATGCCCAATGGCCCGCTGCCCGCTGGATTTAGCGTAATTCTTGCAAGCTTTGTTTTAATGCGGGCAAAAATTGCTCTTTCAGCGCGGGGTCGTTGGCTTCACGTACTGAGTAATACAAGGCCAGCAAAAAAGCAGATAAATTATGTCGTTTTGCTAAACCTGCCTGGGTGTACTGATGACCAGGTTCGGGTGCCGGAGCACGAAACTGGCTGAACCAGGCTTGCCATTCGGGTAAGCGAAATTGTCCGCTTTTGGCAATCCAGAATACTGGCGCCATGAATCGGGCTGGTTCGCCATAAATGTAAAAATGCTGATTGGTGTTGATTTGCAAGGCCAGCGCGTCCAGCAAACTTTGTAATTGTGATTTGCTTAACTGCGGATTTAAGGCTAATTGCAAAGCCCAGTCTGCGGCGTGTGCGATCCCATGACGCCAACCATCGCGTTCGTCAAAACCGCGATAATCGTGCCAATTGCGGATGAAATTGACGGCTGCTGTGACTAATTCGTCGCGCTGGGTGGGTTCCAGGAAAGGCTGACGCCGATCCACCCGCGAGATTTCAGCTAAAGTCAGCACGGCAAAGGGTAAGGCAAATCCCTGAGTCGCATCTTCCGCTGTTTGGCTAGCCAGCTGTTGCAATAATTGCAGGCGTAAGAAATCGAGGCTGGCTTTATCGAGTAATTGATTACGCATCCAATGCGATAGGGCTTCAAAGCTCAGATTGTCGCGCAATTCACTGTCACGACTACCCAGGCACGGTAACAGATCGCGCGCCAGTTGATTGCGTGTGGCCGCATCGGCGACTTGCCATTGGTTTTGCTTTAATTCCTGCAAGGCAGATTTACTGACCGTGCTGCGAGAACAATCCATTGCCTGTACCGGATTTGCATGCAGACCCAGGGTGCTAATAAGCAATGTCAGAGCCAGTTTGGTACGCATAGTTGACACTCAGAGTTCGGGGACTTGCTCTTGCAAGGCTTTATAACAAGCTTGATTACGCCCCAGACGCTTGGCTTCGTATAACGCATAGTCCGCTGTCTTCAATAAATTAGCAGGGTCTAAATTCATGTCGTTTTGAAAATGACTATAACCGACACTGATACTGATTTGTTGTTGCAAGGGCGAACGCTTATGTGGCAAAGCCTGATTCCAGATCGCCAGACGGATTTTTTCAGCGAAATTGCCTGCGTCCGTTTCACCCATGTTGGGCAGGAGTAAAACAAACTCTTCGCCACCATAGCGTGCCAGGACATCGGTAGCGCGTAATAATTGCTTACGCAATATCGAGGCGACTTGAATTAAGGTTTTGTCACCCGCGACATGACCGTAAAAGTCATTGTATTGCTTGAAATAGTCGATATCGACCATGAAGACGGATAAAGGCACGCGCTGACGCATAGCGTGTCCTAAGGTCACTTTAAAATGCTCATCAAAAAAGCGCCGGTTATATACCCCGGTTAAGGCATCGGTTGTCGCTTCTTTTTTCAAGACCTCAGTATGTGTGCGTAAGATCTTCTCACGCTTAATCGAGGTGCTGGAATCGGTGATTTGTATCAAGCAGCAGCGTTGCCCATTTTCATCGTGAATCGGCGTAATCGTGATCGATTGGTGTAAACGCGTTTTCTCTTCGGGTGAGTCTATGCTGGCATACAGAGCCAAAGGAGAGCGGTGTAGCGCACTCGACATCACAAAAGGCAAGCCATAGTCCAGTACATTGCCAATCGCATTTAAAAATGCTCGGCTCGGGAGTTCCGCAAAGACCTCGGTAATTGACATGCCCAGTGCAACGCTGGCTGACTTGCCACTGTGCTTTTCCATCCAGGTGTTCCAGCGTAAAACAGTTTGCTGGTGGTCAAGTACCACGATGCCCAGATTTAAAGCATTAAATACCGCCTCAAGCGCAACGTTGGGCGTAGACAACTGCGTGGACATCAGGTTTCTCCGAGATAGCGCTCAATCTGGAAAATTAAATCTTCTAATGAGGTTGAACTCATCAGGAAAATCAAATGCCCTTCAGAATGACGTTTTTCTATTGCTAAATCTATATGCAATAGCATGACAAAAGGTTGATCCGGATCTTCGCTGACACGCCGGAAAATTTCATCGGTGGTCGCGACGGTATAGTCAGGCAAAGAACAATTGAGTGGTATGCTCAAGACATCGGCCATCGCCGATAAACAGGCATTGAGGATGATGTTTCCCAGCTCGCACATGGCTTCTTGTTCAAACTCGGGTAAATCTTCCAGACTGATTTGCGAACCCATCATGTCGCGCACAATTTCCAGCGCATGAGCTTCGGTGAACAACAGAATGGCGTCTGCCTCAAAACTGCCGCTGAAAGTTTGATGCACGGCACCAAAACGCTCGCCGCCTAGCAAAGTTGTTTTCGCACTGATTTCTGCGGTGCTGCAAATTTCTACCTGAGGTACGGAGAGTTTAACTTCTTCACCGACGATGTCACTAAGACTTGCGGCAGCGCGACCTGCACCGATGTTAAACACTTCACTAAGCGCATCAATGTGCAAATCTGTTAAAGCTTTCATAGGGCTTTTTCAAAGTAGTCAAGAACGAGTGTGATCGACTTTTCGGTAACTGGTTTTGCAATAAACGTGGTGCCAATAGCTTGTGCGCGTGATTGCATGGTTTCTTGTACATTGGCAGAGAAAATGGCAATTCGTATTGCCTTGTTTTGACTCAGGATTTGCTCTGCAGCATCTGTGCCCAGCATGCCAGGCATGTTGATGTCCATGGTGCAAAAGTCGGGTTTTTGAGTCAGCGCGATTTCTATCGCTTGTTCACCCGTGCTTGCCTCAAGAAACTCCCAATCAGGGCGCACATTTTTTATATGGGCTTTGATGACCATACGCGACACTTTGCTATCATCGACAATTAATACGGTTTTCATAGTTATCAGAGTTGCGTTTGCTTGGGATTTTACCCATTGTACTCTAGCTCTTTGGCTTAACAAAAAAAATAGGGAAAAATTTACAATCTGAGCGACGGTTTGCCTGATTTAACATTTTGTTTAATTGTTTTCTAATTTCTTAAGGCGGCGCCATAAGGTGGTACGGCTAATCCCCAAATATCTGGCCACGGCTTCACGCTGGTGCCCCAGTTTTTCCATGATTTGCTTTAAGTTGTCGTCATCAATTTCAGGTGAATCACTGATTAATAATGGGCTACTGAGCTCGGGCAAAATTTCTTTGAGAAAGCCCGGGGTCAGTGCGCGTAAAGGTTGATGCGATAAATACAAGGCCAGTCTTTCCATAAAGTTGCGTAATTCACGTATATTCCCGGGCCAGCCGTAAGCGTAGAGCAGGGGCGTGCAAGTTTCTAGTTCGGCACTCAGCGTAGCCTGAGGTTTCATGCCCAGATTGGCAAGTGCCTGTTGCAAGTGCCAGACGGCAAGTGGCAGTATGTCGTCTTTGCGTTCACGTAAGGCCGGTAATTGCAAGCGTAAAACAGCCAGGCGATAGTATAAGTCTGCGCGAAATAAACCCTGGGCCACCCGTTGCGGCAAATTACAGTGGCTGGCACAAATAATGCGGACGTCTATTGGTATTGCTCTGACTGAGCCTACTCTGACAATTTCTTTTTCTTCCAGTACACGCAGTAAGCGGGTTTGTAAGTGCACAGGCATTTCGCCAATTTCATCGAGAAACAATGTGCCATGGTTCGCGGCCTCAAACACGCCGGCATGACCGCCGCGCCGCGAACCCGTAAATGCGCCTTCTTCGTAACCGAACAATTCGGCTTCCAGCAAGCTTTCGGCAATAGCGCCACAATTTATCGCGATAAAGGGCTGACGCGCCCGTGGACTGCTCTGGTGCAAACTCTGTGCGACTAATTCTTTGCCTGTGCCTGTCTCCCCCTCAAGTAATACCGTTGAATTGGCGCGGGCAAACAATTCGATTTGCTGACGCAGTTGCACGGCGACAAGACTTTCGCCGCGTAACTGACTGAGTCCAGGTCGTCGACGCAGAGTGTCGGTGTGCCGATTCAGGCGTGGACGGCTGCTCTCTAAGCGGGTCAGATGGGAAATTTCCAGTGCATCATCAAATGCCTGGCGTATCGAGCTGGCTGAGTAGATGAAGATGCCGGTCAGTCCAGCTTCTTCGCTCAGGTCGGTGATTAAACCCGCGCCAACGATCACTTCTATGCCCAGCGCTTTGAGTTCACTGACACGGTGGCGCGCATCCTCGACCGTGACATAGCTGCGTTGTTCAATATCGAGCTTGAATGTGGTTTGAAATTCACCCAATTCTGCTATGGTATCTTGATAACTGATTATGCCTATACGTTTGCTCACTTTTCTGGCCCGGCTCAACGCTTGCATCACATCATAGCCACTGGCTTTGGCGATAATCACGGGGACGGGTAAGCGCGCCTTCAGATAGGCGCCATTCGAGCCAGCAGCGATCACCGCATCGCAGCGCTCAGTCTGCAAGCGTTGGCGGATTAACTCGACCGCATCTTCAAAACCCGAATTAATCGGACTGATCTCAGCCTGATCCAGGTATTCCGGCATGATGTCGCGGAATAAATCAAACAGGCGCGAAATCGAGACGGTCCAGATTGCCGCTTTTTCACTCTCACGCAGCTTAGCAGGGTGTTTCATGATTGTTTCATTGATGTTTCGTTGAAACCATATTGAAACACACAAGGCGCAAATGCAACAAGTGGGTGCGAGCTTGTTTGTTGTTGGAAGCAGGTCTAAGTCCTTGATTTCGTGTAGTTACTTTCTATGCTGGTGGGCAAGCCAGTTGAGCTGGCATGGCATTTGCAATCATGCAGCACTATCGAGTGTCGGTAAAACTTAAATCCGGTATCACTTTATTAATTTAAGAGGGCAGTTATGAGCATACATTCAGCAGGTGCAGCATTTCGTCAGGCCGTTAAAGAGGAATCCCCTTTGCAAGTGGTCGGTGCGATCAATGCCAACCACGCATTATTAGCGAAACGCGCAGGCTTTAAAGCGATTTACTTATCGGGTGGCGGTGTCGCTGCGGGTTCCTTAGGTTTGCCTGACCTCGGTATCTCGAATCTGGATGATGTCTTGACTGATGTGCGCCGGATTACCGATGTTTGCGATTTGCCTTTATTGGTTGACGTCGATACTGGCTTTGGTTCCTCTGCTTTTAACGTTGCACGTACGGTTAAATCCATGATTAAGTTTGGTGCAGCCGCGATGCACATCGAAGACCAGGTGGGTGCTAAGCGTTGTGGTCATCGCCCAGGTAAAGAAATCGTCAGCAAGCAAGAAATGGTGGATCGCATCAAAGCCGCCGTGGATGCCCGTACCGATGAAAATTTCGTCATCATGGCGCGTACCGATGCGCTGGCCGTTGAAGGTCTGGATGCTGCAATCGAACGCGCACTGGCTTGCGTCGAAGCCGGCGCCGATATGATTTTCCCGGAAGCGATGACTGAATTGGCGATGTACAAGCAATTCGCGAATGCCGTTAAAGTGCCGGTATTGGCGAATATCACCGAATTTGGTTCCACGCCTTTGTTTACCACAGACGAATTGAAGTCAGCGGATGTCAGTTTAGTGTTGTATCCCTTGTCGGCATTCCGCGCCATGAATAAAGCGGCAGAAAATGTGTATACCGCGATTCGTCGCGATGGCACCCAACAAAATGTGGTTGATACCATGCAAACCCGTGCTGAACTCTACGAGCGCATTAACTACCATGCGTTTGAGCAGCATTTAGATGCATTGTTTGCGCAACAAAAAACGAAGTAACTGCACGGCCAAAACGAAAATCCGTTTTTTTAAGCATTAAAGTCCAGGTCAATAAACCTGGCCTAGTCATACTCAGGAGAAGAAAATGTCCAGCGAAACCACCAGCAGCTTCAAACCTAAAAAATCCGTTGCCTTATCGGGCGTCACTGCCGGCAATACCGCCTTGTGCACCGTAGGCCGTAGCGGCAACGATTTACATTACCGTGGCTACGATATTCTGGATGTGGCGGATGCTTGCGAATTTGAAGAAATCGCCCATTTGCTGGTGCATGGCAAGTTGCCGACGCAAGCTGAATTAACCGCCTATAAAGCCAAGCTCAAAGCCTTGCGCGGCTTGCCAGCCAGCGTCAAAGCGGTGCTCGAATGCCTGCCAGCCGCTTCCCACCCTATGGATGTGATGCGTACCGGTGTTTCTGCGCTGGGTTGCGCTTTGCCAGAAAAAGACGATCACAATCATCCTGGTGCCCGTGATATCGCCGATCGCCTGATGGCTTCATTGGGATCGATGTTGCTGTACTGGTACCACTACAGCCACAATGGCAAACGCATAGAAGTCGAAACTGATGATGATTCTATCGGCGGCCATTTCTTGCATTTGCTGCACGGGGTTAAACCATCGGCCTCCTGGGTACAGGCAATGCACACCTCACTGATTTTGTACGCAGAGCACGAATTCAATGCCTCGACCTTTACTGGTCGCGTGATTTCTGGCACGGGTTCGGACATGCATTCAGCGATCACTGGTGCGATTGGTGCTTTACGCGGCCCTAAACACGGCGGCGCGAATGAAGTGGCGTTTGAAATCCAAAAACGCTACGACAATCCCGATGAAGCTGAAGCCGATATCCGCAAACGTGTAGAAAACAAAGAAGTCGTGATCGGCTTTGGTCATCCGGTCTACACCATTTCTGATCCACGCAACAAAGTGATTAAAGAAGTCGCGCGCAAATTGTCCGAAGAAGCGGGTTCGACCAAGATGTTTGATATCGCCGAACGTTTAGAAACTGTGATGTGGGACATTAAAAAAATGTTCCCGAATCTGGACTGGTTCTCGGCAGTGTCTTATCACATGATGGGCGTGCCAACCGCGATGTTCACCCCTTTATTTGTGATCGCGCGTACTTCAGGTTGGGCTGCACACATTATTGAGCAACGTGTCGATAACAAGATCATTCGTCCTAGCGCCAATTACGTTGGTCCGGAAGATTTGAAATTTGTACCGATACAAGAGCGTAAATAAACCCTGACTCGCCCAGATTATGAAAGCCGATCCTGAATTGCTGAAACGTCTGCACTTTCGTCAGGCAATAGCTGACGATTTGCCCGTGCTTTTGCGCTTACTCGCTGATGACGATTTAGGTAAAAATCGTGAAGCAATCGGTTCGGCTGAGCCAATTTATCAACAAGCTTTTGACTCAATTAACGCGGATAAAAATCAATATTTGCTCGTGGCTGAATCAGATACTGTGGTGATTGCGATGTTGCAGCTCACCTTTATCCCCGGCTTATCGCGACGCGGTGCCTGGCGTGCATTGATTGAAGCGGTGCGGGTCGCCAGTCATTTGCGTGGCCGTGGCATAGGCCGGGCTTTGATGCAACAAGCGATACAGCTGGCGCAGGCACGTGATTGCAAACTGGTGCAATTAACCAGTGATAAGCAAAGAGCAGATGCACATCGGTTTTATAGTGAGCTTGGTTTTGTTGATAGCCATCTGGGCTTTAAACGCAGTTTGTAAGCTTGATAGCCAAGCCAGAGTTGTTGCAAACTCCGGCTGTTTAAAAAAAGGTGAAGGATGAATACCCACTACCGCAAACCCCTGCCTGGCACAGCGCTCGAGTATTTTGATGCGCGTGCCGCAGTAGAAGCGATACAGGCAGGCGCCTATGATAAATTGCCCTACACCTCGAAAGTGTTGGCCGAAAATTTAGTACGTCGTTGTGAGCCAGCGACGCTGACGCGCTCCTTGCAGCAATTGATAGAGCGCAAACGCGAACACGATTTTCCATGGTTCCCGGCGCGCGTGGTTTGTCACGATATTCTGGGGCAAACCGCCTTGGTCGATTTGGCAGGTTTGCGCGACGCGATCGCTGAGCAAGGTGGTGACCCGGCCAAGGTTAATCCTGTGGTGCCGGTGCAACTCATCGTTGACCATTCCTTAGCGGTCGAATGCGGCGGCTACGATCCACAGGCCTTTGAAAAAAATCGTGCGATCGAAGATCGTCGTAATGAAGATCGCTTTCACTTCATTAACTGGACTAAGCAAGCGTTTAAAAATGTCGATGTGATACCGCCTGGTAATGGCATCATGCATCAGATTAATCTGGAACGCATGTCGCCAGTGATCCATGCGCAAAATGGCGTGGCTTTCCCAGACACCCTGGTGGGCACTGATAGTCATACGCCACACGTTGACGCGCTCGGCGTCATCGCCATCGGCGTTGGTGGCCTGGAAGCTGAAAACGTGATGCTGGGCCGCGCTTCGTGGATGCGTTTGCCCGACATCGTTGGCGTTGAGTTGACAGGCAAACCTGCCGCAGGCATCACCGCCACCGACATTGTTTTGGCTCTGACTGAATTCTTGCGTAAATCCAAAGTGGTCGGTGCCTATCTGGAATTTTATGGCACAGGTGCAGCGGCACTGACTCTGGGCGATCGTGCCACAATTTCGAATATGGCCCCTGAATACGGCGCTACGGCGGCAATGTTCAGTATCGATCAGCAAACCATCGCTTACCTGAAGTTGACCGGCCGTGATGATGCCCAGGTCGCACTGGTTGAAACTTATGCCAAGGTCGCTGGCTTGTGGTCAGATAACATGGTCAATGCCGAATATGAACGCGTCTTGCGTTTTGATTTGTCCAGCGTAGTGCGGAATATGGCCGGACCATCGAACCCCCATGCGCGTTTGCCGACCAGTGAATTAAGCACACGTGGTATCGCTGCTACCTGGCAAAAAGAAGAGGGCAAAATGCCCGATGGTGCGGTGATTATCGCGGCGATTACCAGTTGCACCAATACCTCAAATCCGCGCAATGTGATTGCGGCTGGTCTGTTGGCACGTAACGCCAATCGCCTGGGTTTGGTACGTCAACCCTGGGTAAAAACCTCGCTGGCGCCAGGTTCCAAAGCCGTGACTTTGTATTTGCAAGAAGCAGGTTTGCTCAGCGAATTAGAGCAACTGGGTTTTGGTGTGGTGGCTTATGCTTGCACCTCCTGTAATGGTATGTCGGGTGCTTTAGATCCAGCGATACAGCAAGAAATTATCGAGCGCGATTTATATGCGACGGCGGTGTTATCGGGTAACCGTAACTTTGATGGCCGTATCCACCCTTATGCCAAGCAAGCATTCCTGGCTTCGCCACCCTTAGTGGTCGCGTATGCGATTGCTGGCACGATACGTTTTGATATCGAAAAAGACGTGTTAGCCGTGGTTGATGGCAAAGAAATTCGTCTCCAAGATATCTGGCCTGAAGACGCAGAAATTGATGCACTGGTGAGTTCGGCCGTTAAGCCTGAGATGTTCCGCCAAGTTTATGAGCCTATGTTTGCGATACAGGCTGATACCGCAGCGAGTGTCGCTCCATTATACGATTGGCGGCCACAATCGACGTATATCCGTCGGCCACCCTATTGGGAAGGCGCCTTAGCGGGCGAACGCACTTTGCGCGGCATGTTGCCGCTGGCAGTTTTGGGTGACAACATCACCACCGATCACCTCTCGCCTTCAAACGCCATATTGTTGGATTCAGCAGCCGGTGAATACCTGGCGAAAATGGGTTTGCCGGAAGAAGATTTCAATTCTTATGCAACGCATCGCGGCGACCATTTAACCGCGCAACGCGCCACCTTCGCTAACCCGACTTTGAAAAATGAAATGGTGCGCGATGCCGAAGGCAAGATCAAAGCCGGTTCGCTGGCGCGCATCGAGCCTGAAGGCAAAGTCACGCGGATGTGGGAAGCGATAGAAGCCTATATGGAACGCAAGCAGCCTTTGATCATCATCGCTGGTGCTGATTACGGGCAAGGTTCGTCGCGTGACTGGGCCGCCAAAGGCGTGCGTTTGGCCGGGGTTGAAGCGATTGTGGCGGAAGGTTTTGAGCGCATCCACCGTACCAATCTGATCGGTATGGGCGTTTTGCCTTTGGAATTTAAAGCCGGTGAAAATCGCCAGACTTATGCGATAGATGGTACTGAAAGTTTTGATGTGATCGGTGCACGCCAGCCACGCGCAGAGCTGACCCTGGTCATCCATAGACGCAATGGCGAAACGCTGCAGGTGCCGGTGACTTGCCGTCTCGATACCGCAGAAGAAGTCTCGATTTATGAAGCGGGTGGCGTTTTGCAACGCTTTGCACAAGACTTTTTAGAAGCGAATCGCCAGGCTTAACTAGCACAGGGCAGCGCTGCCGTTTCGCGGGCGCTGCCTGAGCTTAAAACCGAAAGTGATTATGAATCATTTACCACAAATTAAAATCGCCGCGACCTATATGCGTGGCGGCACCAGTAAGGGTGTGTTTTTCCGCCTGCAAGATTTGCCTTCTGCGGCGCAACAGCCTGGTGCGGCGCGTGACGCCTTATTGCTGCGTGTGATTGGCAGCCCCGATCCCTATGGCAAACAAATTGATGGCATGGGCGGCGCAACCTCGAGCACCAGTAAAACCGTGATTTTGGCTAAATCTGAGCGGCCTGAGCACGATGTGGATTATCTGTTTGGTCAAGTGTCTATCGATAAAGCCTTTGTCGACTGGAGCGGTAACTGCGGTAATTTGTCGGCGGCAGTCGGTTCATTTGCAATTGCCAGTGGCTTGGTGGATGCCGCAAGAATTCCGCAAAATGGTGTGGCAACCGTCAGAATCTGGCAAGCGAACATCGCTAAAACGATTATTGCTCAGGTGCCGATTACGAATGGTGAAGTACAAGAAACGGGCGACTTTGAATTAGATGGCGTGACCTTTCCCGCCGCTGAAGTGCAACTGGAATTTCTTGATCCTGCCGCGGAAGAAGAAGGGGCGGGCGGGGCGATGTTCCCCACTGGTAATCTGGTGGATGAACTGGAGGTTCCTGGCCTGGGGAAAATTGCCGCAACCATGATCAATGCCGGCATCCCCACCATTTTTGTGAACGCTGAAGCGCTGGGTTATCAAGGTACCGAATTGCAAGAAGCGATTAATAGCGACGCCGAAGCCCTGGCGATGTTTGAAAGCTTGCGTGCGCATGGTGCCTTACGCATGGGCTTAATCAAGGATCTCGGCGAAGCGGCGAATCGTCAGCATACGCCTAAAGTGGCCTTTGTCGCACCCGCCAAAACTTATCAGGCTTCAAGCGGCAAGACTGTTAACGCAGAAGACATCGATTTAGTGGTGCGTGCGCTGTCTATGGGTAAATTGCACCATGCCATGATGGGTACGGCAGCAGTGGCGATAGGCACGGCCGCAGCAATACCCGGCACGCTGGTGAATTTGGCGGCAGGCGGTGGCACACGCAGCGCAGTGCGTTTTGGTCATCCCTCCGGCACCTTGAGAGTTGGCGCTGAAGCACGGCAACAGGATGGCGAGTGGCAAGTCAGCAAAGCCATTATGAGCCGCAGTGCGCGGGTCTTGATGGAAGGCTGGGTGCGCGTTCCCGTCACAGCTTAAGTTGACTCAGATTAAATAATCCCCCCCTCATTTAGAACGTGATTTTGATCACTGCAATGCTGGCATTGCAGTGAGGGGGAGTTTTTTTTCTTAAATTTTGTCGAAGTGCAAGCATGATCAGTTACCAAGTCGCAGGTTCAATTAATTCAGCATTCATTATCCTGAGTCTGTATGGCATTTGGGCGCAATTGCAAAAAGTTTGGCAACGTAAGCAAACGCTAGCCAGTGGCCAGGTAACGGCAGTGCTGTCACTGAATCAATTTAGTGTGAGTTTTTTTGCGTATTGGTCATTCTTTGTTTATGGTTATTCGATACAGCCCTTTAATCATTTTATCGTTTGGCCCCGCTTGCTGGCAGCTTTGCTGGTCTTGCTGGTGTTAGTTGAAATAGCCCGTGACAGACAGCAATTCACTAACAAGCTGGTTGCGGGTATCGCCGCAAGCATGCTGGTAGTCGGGCTAATTGGTTTGTTGCTGACGCTGTACGCTGGTTCGGGCTGGCAAGATCAGGGCAAGCTGATTTCTCAAACCTTAATTGTGGTGATTACCTGCTTATTGGCGCAAGGCTATTTGCATCAGATCAAATTGATCGTTGAAACTGGCACAACGGGTGCGGTTTCGATAAGAATGAGCCAATTCATATTAATGATGGATTGCTCGACCTTAGTCTTCGCCAGCACCATGGCTTGGCAAAATGCCTGGCCTTTGGTGTTGTTGGCAACAGTCAGCGCGATAACGAAAGTCGTGATTATGTATTTGTTTTACTGGGTCAGAACCAGTCCCGCCGCTGCATTCAAGCGTGGCTGTTAGCTCACGCTACGCGCGCGAAATCCTGTCTGAGGGGCTGATCCGGAATCGGTGTGGGTTAAGAAAGAGCGAGTGTTTGCTGGTTTGTATCAAGAAATTTTGTGTCAGTTCAGATTGTCAGTCTTTATTGTAAGGAATTGGAGTCGATATGAATTACCAGGAATTTTATCAAGCGTCGATAAATCAGCCCGAGCAGTTTTGGGATAGTGAAGCAAAACGCATAGAGTGGTTCGAGCCTTACCAACAAGTACTGGACTACAGCAAGCCACCGTTTGCACGCTGGTTTGTAGGCGGTAAAACCAATCTTTGCTATAACGCGATAGACCGCTGGTTAGCCACCCAGCCCAATCAAGCCGCGTTGATCGCGATTTCGACAGAAACCAATCAAGAGCGCATCTACACCTACGCTGAATTGCATCGCGAAGTGCAAATCATGGCGGCGATCATGCAAGAAATGGGCGTCAAGCAAGGTGACCGGGTCTTGATCTATATGCCGATGATCGCCGAGGCAGCGTTTGCCATGCTGGCTTGTGCGCGTATCGGCGCGGTGCACTCGGTCGTGTTTGGCGGCTTTGCCGCGAAAAGTCTGGCAACACGCATTGATGACGCCAAGCCTGTGCTGGTGATCTCAGCCGATGCCGGTATGCGCGGCGGCAAAGCGGTGCCGTATAAGCCTTTACTCGATGAAGCAATAGAGAATGCCCAGCACAAACCAGCGCACGTCTTAATGGTGAATCGTGGCTTGGATGCGATGCAGCTAAATCCTCAACGTGATTGTGATTACGCGGCATTGCGTCAACAACATCAGCATGCCGAAGTCGCGGTAAGCTGGCTGGAATCGAATCAAATGTCTTACATCTTGTACACCTCGGGCACTACCGGTAAGCCTAAAGGGGTGCAGCGCGATGTGGGGGGGTATGCGGTGGCTCTGGCGGCATCGATGAAGCATATTTTTTGTGGTAATCCCGGTGAAACTTATTTCGCGACTTCAGACATCGGTTGGGTGGTTGGGCATTCTTATATTGTGTATGGTCCGCTGATCGCCGGTATGGCGACGATTATGTATGAAGGCACGCCGATACGCCCAGACGCGGGGATTTGGTGGAGCATAGTCGAAAAATACAAAGTGACGCGAATGTTTTCGGCACCGACCGCGGTGCGGGTTTTGAAAAAACATCCGACCGAATGCATGAGACGGCATGATTTGAGTTCCTTAAAAGCCTTATACCTGGCGGGCGAGCCACTGGATGAGCCGACTTCAGCCTGGATCGCCGAAGAATTGGGGGTGCCTATTATTGATAATTACTGGCAAACCGAAACCGGCTGGCCAATTTTAACCGTGGCACATGGCGTCGAAGCTAAGCCGACACGCTTGGGTAGCCCGGGTGTGGCGATGTATGGCTACGACGTCCACATCATCAACGAACAAACTGGTGCTGAATGTGCCGCCAATGAAAAAGGCGTGGTGGCAATCCGTGGTCCTTTGCCGCCCGGTTGTTTGCAAACTGTGTATGGCGATGATGCGCGCTTCGTCAACACTTACTGGTCGCAGTTCGCACATGAACAACTGTATTCGACGTTTGACTGGGGCATACGCGATCAGGATGGCTATTTCTTTATACTGGGTCGCACAGATGATGTGATTAATGTCGCTGGTCATCGACTTGGCACGCGTGAGATAGAAGAGAGTATTTCCAGTCACGCCCAAGTCTCAGAAGTCGCAGTGGTTGGGATAGAAGATAAAATCAAAGGCCAGGTCGCAGTCGCTTTTGCAATTATTAAAAAGCCCGAGTTATTAGTCGATCAGGCTGCGCATAAGGAGCTGGAAACCGAAGTGATGGCACTGGTGGATAAACAACTTGGTGCGGTGGCACGTCCTGCACGGGTGTATTTTGTCAGTGCCTTGCCCAAAACGCGCTCAGGCAAATTGCTGCGCCGTTCGATACAAGCGATTTGCGAGGGCAGGGATGCCGGTGATTTAACCACCATAGAAGATCCGAACTCGCTGAGCTTGATTAAAGCGGCCTTACAGCATTGATTTTGGCAAGCTGGCTGGCTGGGAGTAAAATGCGGGTTTTACTCTTTTGTGAAATTGCTGTTAAGGCAATTCTTGGACATTATGACTGTACGTACCCGTTTTGCTCCCAGCCCGACTGGCTATCTCCATATTGGTGGCGCCCGCACCGCTTTATTTAGCTGGGCCTTTGCCCGTCATCATGGCGGTACCTTTGTCTTGCGCATAGAAGATACTGACGTTGAACGCTCGACCCCAGAAGCCGTGCAAGCGATTTTAGACGGCATGTCCTGGCTCGGTTTGCAGCACGACGAAGGACCGTTTTATCAAATGCAGCGCATGGATAGATATCGCGAAGTGATTGCGCAAATGCTGGCAGAAGGTAAGGCATATTATTGCTATAGCACACCCGAAGAACTCGAAGCGATGCGCGAACGTCAACGCGCTGCCGGTGAAAATCCTCGCTATGACGGTACCTGGCGTCCTGAAGCGGGCAAGACTTTACCAGCGATACCTGAAGGCGTGCGCCCGGTAGTTCGTTTCAAAAACCCGCAAGAAGGTGAAGTCAGCTGGAATGACCTGGTCAAGGGCACCATCACCATTAGCAATAAAGAACTCGACGATTTAATTATTGCACGTCAGGATGGCACACCGACTTATAACTTTTGCGTGGTGGTGGATGACTGGGATATGAAAATCACCCACGTCTTGCGCGGCGATGATCACGTCAATAACACGCCACGGCAAATCAATATCTTGCGCGCACTCGGCGGCAGTTTGCCAGAGTACGGCCATGTGCCCATGATTTTAGGTCCAGATGGGCAGAAATTATCCAAGCGCCGCAATGCCGTCAGCGTGACGGACTATGCCGATCAAGGCTATTTGCCGGAAGCGATGCTGAACTACCTGGCGCGTCTGGGCTGGAGCCACGGTGATGATGAAGTATTTAGCATGGAGCAAATGGCGAGCTGGTTTGATTTGACGCATTTATCAAGCTCAGCTTCGCAATTTAATCCTGATAAATTAAATTGGTTGAATAACCACTATATCAAGCAAGCCGATAATCAACGCTTGGCGCAATTGCTGCAGCCTTTCCTGGCGCAACGCGGCGCTGAAACTGCGGGTGCACCGGCCGTGGCTGAGGTAATCGGCTTATTAAAAGAGCGCAGCAATACCCTGATCGAGCTGGCTGACGCGGCAATGTTGTTTTATCGTCAGCCACAAGCCGATGCCGCATTATTGCAACAACATCTGACCGATGCTGTTAAACCAGCTTTACAACAGTTCACCAGCTTGCTGGCGAACGTGGAATGGCAAAAAGCAGCGATCTCTGCCGCGCTCAAGCAAGTCCTGGCAGAACACGCGATGAAGATGCCACAACTGGCGATGCCTTTGCGTTTATTGGTGACAGGCCAATTGCAAACACCATCGATTGATGCGGTGTTGGAATTGTTTGGTCGCGAGGTGGTATTGGCTCGTCTGCAACAAGGTTTGGTCACCGTTTCGTAATTCTTCAGTGTAGGGGGCTTTACAACTTGGGCTTCGCCCCCTATAATCTTGTTTCTGTTCTGCACCGCAAGTCGGGGGTATAGCTCAGCTGGGAGAGCGCTTGCATGGCATGCAAGAGGTCAGCG
>JAYSEN010000047.1:0-22943 GCA_041913845.1 Undibacterium sp. | reverse complement strand
GCAGCGGACTTTTAATCCGTTGGTCGCAGGTTCGAATCCTGCACGGCCTACCAAAATAAGGATTCAGGTGAAAACCTGAGTCCTTTTTGTTTTTGCGCTTGCGTAGTATGCTCAAGTGCCAGCGCTGCCGGAAGACCGGCGCAGCGCCAGATTAATTTACCAGGTTTGCCGCTGATGAAATCAAAATCTCCCCAATCTGCTACCAAAGCCGCGCCCCAGAGCCAGGATAAAAACGATGTGCGTCCCGGTCAATCGATAGAATTGCTGAAGGAATTGCATATCCTGACGCGCGATGGCAAATTAAATCAGGATAGCCGGCGCAAGCTCAAGCAAGTTTATCATTTATACCAATTCATCGAGCCTCTGATGCAGCAAGTGCTGGAGACGCAAGAAAAATTGGAATTGGTTGATCATGGTGCGGGTAAATCGTATCTGGGTTTTATTTTGTACGATTTATTCGTCAAGCAAAATGCCGCCGAGCGCGCCCGTATTACAGGCATTGAGACTCGCGCTGAATTGGTACAGCGTTCTGCCGAGTTAGCGCAAAGGCTGGGCTTTGGTGGTATGCAATTTCTCAATTTATCGGTAGCCGATTCTACTCATGCGCAGCAATTGCCTGCACAAATTGATATCGTCACAGCCTTGCATGCCTGCGATACCGCGACCGATGATGCAATTCAATTTGCGCTGGAAAAGAAAGCGCGCTTCGTCGTCCTGGTGCCGTGCTGCCAGGCTGAAGTTGCGGCTGAATTGCGTCAATTAAAGTCGGCAGAAGTGAAATCGAATCCGCTTTCTGAGCTCTGGCGTCATCCTATACATACACGTGAATTTGGTAGTCAGATCACCAATGTCTTACGCTGTTTGCAGTTGGAAGCGCACGGCTATCAAGTCCGGGTCACGGAATTGGTGGGATGGGAGCACTCCATGAAAAATGAATTAATCATTGCTGAGTACAAAAACTTACCAGCAAAGCGTGCTGCTACGCGTTTGCAAGAAGTATTGCAACAAACCGGTCTGCAAAGCATGCAGCGACGTTTTTTTACACAAGATTTAACACGCACCTAAGCTGATTGCGCGACAATAAGTTGTGTTGTTAATTCGTGCCAGGCTCAGGCTGAGTTTGAGAGGGTCATGGCGCAGTCATATAGTCTGACTAAAATCATTTATACCATTAAATTCGGCCAGGCTGGAATGTGCTTCAACTAGCTGCCGGGTCTTTGCTGCATTTGCTGTTAAAGGAAAGCCATTATGCTTGCTGCTGTCGATTTGGGATCGAATAGTTTTCGTTTGCACGTTGCTCGTCTTGATGGCAATGCCATAAAAGTGATACGCAGTGCGCGCGATCCACTGCGTTTGGCGGCGGGCTTAGATAAAGAGGGCAATTTGAGTGAAGAGGCCATGCAAAAGGCCATCACTTGCCTGGCGCGCTTTCGTGAAATTCTAAATGAATACCCGATAGAGCAAATCCGCGTAGTCGCCACCAATACCATACGCATCGCAAAAAATGCGGCGCAACTGTTGCCTAAAGCCGAGGCCGCAATCGGTTGTCCGATTGAAGTAATCTCTGGCGAAGAAGAAGGGCGTTTAATTTATCTGGGTGTGGCGAATAGCACCGCTAATCCTGCTGAACGCCGGCTGGTGGTGGATATCGGTGGTGGTTCAACAGAAATCATACTGGGTTGGGGCCATGAAATCGTCAAGGTGGAATCGTTTAGCATGGGCACTGTGCCGCATAGTGCTACGTTTTTTGCTGACGGTAAGATGACTGAGTCGGCATTTTCTGCCGCTATCTTATCGGCTCGTTCTATGTTGGAAGATGCAGCACCCGATTACCAGGCTGGACAGTGGCGCAAAGCGTATGGCTCATCAGGCACAATCCGCGCCATCTCGGAAGCGATATTAAAAGGCGGCCTCGGAGATGGTAGCCTGACCATGGCGAACTTATTGGCGTTGCAGGCCTACTGCATACAAGTGGGTGAAATCAGTAAGCTCGAACTCCGTGGCATTAAACCTGAACGTATTGCGATGGTGGTCGGTGGCTTGGCGATTTTGATTGGTGTCATGGCAGAACTCCGGGTAGATCAGATGTTCACAGTCGAGGCTGGTTTGCGCGTCGGTGTGATGTGGGACCTGCATTTGCGTGAACATCAGCGTGACCGCCGTGAACAAGCCGTGCAAAAAATGGCTGAGTTATTTCATATAGATAGCTCGCGTGGTAAGCGCGTGGCTGATCTGGTGCGTAGCTTGTATTTGCAATTAAAACCCGCCTCAGAAAATTATTTACGTTTGTTGCAGTGGAGTGCGGGTTTGCACGAGGTCGGGATGATCGTGTCACACACCGGCTATCACAAGCATGGCGCGTATTTGCTGGAACACGCGGATATGGCGGGTTTTACTAATCGCGAACAAAAAATCATGAGCCGTTTGATTTTGAGTCAGAAAGGTAATTTGCGTAAGCTGGGGGAATTAATCGATCTGGATTTTGCCAAAGCGGTATTGGCTTTGCGTTTGGCGGTGATGTTAATGCACAGTCGTGCTGATCTGGATTATGAAGATTTGCGCATTAAAATGAAGAGCCGGATAGAACTCGATATCAGCAAGGCCTGGGTTGATTTGCATCCTAGTCTGGCGTATTGGCTGGAAAAAGAAATCGGTTGCTGGGGCGAAGTGGGCATCGCCTTCAGCGTGAAAACCAATTCATGAACGCCTGATTTTTTAGATTTAACCAGATACACCCCGTTGCCAGAAATGGCCACGGGGTTTTTGTTTAATTCTCGTCCAGCATGGTTTTGGCGAGTCGTCCCAGGGTTTTAAAACCTTGTTCCATGTCGCGTCCCCAGGGGCGGGCGATATTCACACGCAGACAGTGACCGTATTTATTCGCATTGGAAAATAAGATGCCTGGCGTGAACGCGATACCGTGATTGACACTGGTTCGCAGTAAGGCCAGGGTATCGATTTGTTCAGGCAAGGCCAGCCATAACCACCAACCGCCAGCACTACTGATAATTTGCGTGCCGCTCGGAAAATAACGCTCAACCGCAGCCGTGGCTAAGGGAATATTTGCCGCCAATCGCTCACGAAGGCGACGTAAATGCGCGGGCAGGGCGCCTGATTGCATAAACTCCGCTAACACGGCTTGCTCGAGTAAGGGGGTGATCAGCGATTGACTGAATTTCATTGAAGTGATGCGTGCCTGGTAGCGTCCACCAGCGATCCAGCCTACCCGAAAACCGGGAGCGATGCTCTTGCTGCATGAGCCACAGTAAACTACCCGTCCTTGCTTATCCCAGGCTTTAATCGCTGGACTACGCTCAGCCACGCCCGATATATCACCAAACACATCGTCTTCAATCAGAGCTAAATCGTATTGTTCAGCCAGCTTCAATAAGCGCTTTTTGTTTTTGTCGGGCATGCTGCATCCGAGTGGATTCTGGAATGCCGGGGTGACGACGATGGCTTTCACGCCAGGTTGATGTTCGAGCGCGTATTCCAGGGCTTCCAGGCTAATCCCCGTGCCACTGACACAGGGGATTGCCAATACTTTGATGCCCAGATTTTCCAGCTTTTGTAAAACGCCAAAATACACCGGGGATTCGATAATCACTGTGTCGCCAGCTTGCGCGACGCTGCGTATCGCGATACTTAAAGCTTCGGTGCTGCCATTGGTGATGAGTAAATCATCTTCTTGCAAATCCAGGCCACAATGCACCAGCCAATTAATCAGCGCTTGCTTGAGTTCGGGTAAGCCCGTACCAACTGGGTATTGCCCGATTAAGCTGGGGTCTTTGCGCAGTAATTTTTGCGCAATCTTACCCAAGCTGTCGCAGGGATACCATTCAGCGGCGGCGTTGGCCAGATGCCAGCCCAGTTTCAGGGGCTGTGCCGTCAGCGAGTACAACTCCGTCATGCGGTGTTGCAAAGACACCAGTTTGTCATATTCAACCGTGGGTGGTGCTTTATTTGGCTGCGCTTGTTTAGTGCTACTTGGTGCGGGCTGATTTTGCCAATCAGCGACATACATGCCCGACTTGGATTTCGCTTCGAGCAACCCCTGATTTTCTAATTGACGATAGCAGCGTATGATGGTTGCGATACTCACTTGATAGCTGAGTGCGGCGCTGCGCACGGAAGGCAGGCGCTGCCCGGTTTGATACTGACCCTGACGTATCGCTTGCTCAAGTTGCTGCGCAATTTTTTGATAACTGTGTTGCATAACAGAATCTTAATTATGGTATCTGTCTAGCATAAACCAGTCTCAGTCTGTCGACAATAGCGGTGTCATTCTGACTTACACTGACTGATCCGGTACGTTGCCGTTTTGTTTTGGAGTTACTATGCCCAGCCCTTCCCAGCTCGACCAGCTCAACCCCGTCACTAGTAGTAAGGCGATGTGGCAAGACCTGATACCCACCAGTATTGCTGCTGTGATCGCAGTATTTGTATCTTACGCCGGGCCTTTTCTGATTATTTTGCAGGCGGCCCACGTGGCGCAGTTAAGCCATGTGCAAATCAATTCCTGGGTATGGGCGATTTCGGTTGGAGCCGGAGTTTGCGGCTTGGTATTAAGCTGGCGTTATCGCTTACCCGTGATTTGTGCCTGGAATTCTCCAGGCGCGGCCTTACTGGTAGGAGCACTCGCACACTATAGCTATGCACAGGCGATAGGCGCCTATATGCTGGCAGCCTTGCTGGTATTTTTGATTGGCCTGACTGGTATGTTTGGCAAGCTGATCAATAGCATACCACGTAGTTTATGCGCGGCACTGCTGGCTGGCATCTTATTTCGCTTTGCCAGTGACGTGTTCGTGCAAGCGGGTGGGACTGAGTATGCGGCGGCCGCACTGGTGGCTGCGATGTTTGTGAGTTATTTACTGGCCAAGCGCTATAGCCCACGCTATGCAATCTGCCTGAGCTTATTGTGCGGTGTGGCGTTGAGCTATGGTTTAGGCTGGGGACAGGCGGGCGATCAGCAGACTAGCCTGGTCTGGCAAGGAGGTTTCACCTTGCCGCAATGGCAGGCTCCCGAATTTACTGTATGGGCACTTCTAAAAACCTCAAATTTAAAAAAACGGCTTCAATAAAATCAACTACTTAGCCTCATCAAATTGCTAGAAATCGAGGTTTTTAGAAGTGCCCGTATCTGCCTTGCTTAGCCTGGGCTTGCCATTGGCGTTGTTGTGTCTGACCGGGCAGCAAGTGCCGGGTATCGCCGTCTTACAAAGCAGTGGTTATGCCACTCCGACCAATCAATTAGTCAGCAGCACAGGATTAGCCAGTTTGCTAGGTGCGGGTTTTGGTGGTCATGGGGTGAATCTGGCAGCGATTACCGCAGCCATTTGCACTGGTGCTGAGGCGCACCACGAGGCGGGCAAACGTTGGTTAGCCGGGGTGGTTTGCGGTGCTTTTTATATTATCGTTGGCTGTTTTGCCGCTACCTTGACTGCTGTACTCTTGCAATTGCCCCACGTTTTGGTAATCAGCATCGCCGGGCTGGCCTTACTTGGGGCAATACAAAATGGCTTGGTTCAGGCTTTGGCCGAACCCGCAGAGCGGGAAGCTGCGCTGATTACCTTCGTGGTGACCGTGACTAATCAAAGCTTGTTTGGTCTGGGTGCAGCATGCTGGGCGATTTTGGCTGGCTTGCTGGCATATTATATTTTGCGTCCGACTCAGGCCCTTAAAGGCTAAGCTGAAATCTGTGCTTTACGCGATTGTCGCCAATTCAGCCACAAGCCTTCCACACTGTACAACAATAAGGCTGCCCAGATCAGAATAAAACCAAGTAAGCGTGCCTGATCGAAGTCTTCGTGATAGAGCCAGATGCCAAGCAAGAATTGCGTCATGGGTGAAATGTATTGCAATAAGCCCAGCGTGCTAAGCGGAATTTGCCGCGCCCCGGCTGCAAATAGCAATAAGGGAATCGCGGTAATAGGGCCAGCCAGGAGTAATAACCATTGCTGGGTCGTGCTCGCCAGCATAAAGTGATTGCTGTCCTGGTAAGACAAATACAGCCAGTAAGCAGCCGCAAATGGAAAGAGTAATAAAGTTTCCAGCGATAAGCCTTCGAGCGCCCCGAGACTGGCGGTTTTTCTGAGCAAGCCATAGGTGCCAAAGCTTAACGCTAAGATGATGCCTATCCAGGGAAAATGTCCGGCTTGCCAGCCTAGCCAGATTACGCCTGCGGCAGCAAGTGCCACGGCCAGCCATTGAATTTGCCGCAAACGTTCGCGCAAAATCAGAAAGCCTATCAGGATATTAACTAGTGGTGTGATGAAATAACCCAGACTGGCATCGACCACGTGGTTGTGATTGACTGCCCAGATATACACAAACCAATTGGCTGACAAAAGTAAGGCACTTAAAGCAAAACCAGCAATTACCTTAGGGCGTTTTAAATTAGGTATCAGCCAGCCCCATTGCCGACGCCAGCTTAATACCAGGCACAGAAATAACAAACACCAGACCATGCGATTGATAAGGATTTCAAATGCAGGTATCGCTTGTATTTGCTTGAAATAAAGTGGAAATAAGCCCCAGCACAGGTAGGCTGTGGCCGCACTCAATAAACCTTTACGCATCGTCACTCATTGGTTAAGTCAGTGACAGCTTCGTCACCCTGACTGAGGATTGTCGCAGAAAGCCCGGAATGCAACAAGCCAACTTGCTGACACCGCGACCATGCATCTGGTTTATTTTTCCTGCATTTTTTTTCGGGCAGTGCTGATGTGTTGACACAGGGCTTCTGTGGCATCAAGTATGCGCGGGCCAGAGCGGTTTAACCAATCGCCTTTAATTGCATACATTTGCTGTTTGCGCACTGCATTCAACATACTGAATTGCTTCCAGCTGCCTAAGCTTTCGGTATTTTCACCGCTGGTTAATAGCATATCGGGATTAGCAGCGAGGACAGCTTCCTGAGAAATCGTCGCGCTGAAATCTTTGAGATGACCAAACACGTTTTTGCCACCACACAAACGTATCGCAGCTGAAATCATGTGTTGATCGTTGGGGGTCATCAACGGCCTTTGTATCATTTGATAAAACACCCCGACTGCTGGCGTGTCAGGCGCTAATTGATAGGTTTGCCTGAGTTTTTGTAAGCGTTGGCGAAAATCGCTACTGAATTGCTGAGCTTCTTTTTCGCTGCCCGCCAGTTTGCCGAGTTTTTCTATAGAACTGGCGATCATTTCGTAATTGCGTGGTTCACTTTCATAAACCACCAAATGATGACCGCGTAATTTCTCAGCCAGAACCCGGGCGTTACCCGTGCCCCAGATGACTATCAGATCGGGTTTGATCGCAAGCAAGCGTTCCAGATCGAGCGCAAAAATGTTGCCGATAGAGGGGATTTTTTTCGCGGCTTCCGGATAATCACTGTAATCCGTGACAGCAGCAAGTTTGTTGCCGGCCCCTGCAGCGAATAATAATTCGGTGACATGAGGCGCAAGGCTGACTATGCGTTGTGCTGGTTGTTCCAGTCTGACTGTACGACCAGTATCATCCTGGACGCGGATGTCTGCCAATGCGAGTGGCGCAGCGGCCAGATTTAAACAAGCAAATCCCGCAAGCAAGCAGTTGCGCCGACTCGTATTTTTTATCATCTCAAATCTCTAAATTATCGATTAATCGCGTATTTCCTAATTTGGCGGCACTCAGCACGACCAGCGGTTCTTGTTGCGCTAAATCGGCTGCCGTTGGTGCTTGCAAATTCGCGCGCTTGCGTATCGAAACGTAATCGGGCGCCCAGCCACGTCCGGCAAGTTTCGCCATAGCCTGACGTTCGAGTTCAATGACATTGGTTGCGCCGTTACGTACGTCGGCAGCCACTTCATTGAGGGTTTGGTACAGGATGGGGGCTTCCTGGCGTTCTGTGGCCGACAAATAACCATTGCGTGAAGACAGCGCCAGGCCATCCTCGGCACGGAAGGTTTCTGCCGCAATGACCTCGGTAGGCAAGGCAAATTGCTTACACATATTTCGCACGATCATCAATTGCTGGTAATCCTTTTTACCAAACACCGCGACGCGTGGCTGTACGCATGAAAACAATTTTAATACGACGGTGGTGACGCCCGTGAAAAAGCCGGGGCGGAATTCACCTTCCAGGATATTGCCTAAATCATCTGGTGGACGGACGCGGTATTCCTGAGGCTCAGGATACATGTCTTTTTCTGTGGGTGCGAATAAGACATACACGCCTTCTTTTTCAAGTTTTTCCACGTCATCTTGAAAGGTGCGTGGATATTTATCGAAATCTTCATTTGGACCGAATTGCAAACGGTTTACGAAGATAGAAGCAACCACCGGGTCACCATGTTTTTTCGCCAGGCGCATTAAGGATAAATGACCTTCATGCAAATTGCCCATAGTGGGCACAAAGGCAGTGCGCAATTGACCGCGCAATTGGTCACGTAATTCTTCGATTGAGGAAATAATTTTCATAATGTAGACAAAATGCAGGATCTGAGCTGGCTGGAAAAGGGTGGTGTCAGGCAGCGCTGTATGCCAGTCTGACATAGATTGGCGCATAGGCTTCTGCCTGAGTAATTTCTACCAGCGTTTCCTTAGCTAATTCTAACAGGGCGACAAAGTTCACCACCAAGACCGGCGCCCCGCGGCTTGGATCAAATAACTCCGAAAACTCAACGAAACGCTGACTTTGTAAGCGTCGTAAAATTCCCGACATGTGTTCACGCACCGATAATTCTTCGCGTGAGATTTTGTGATGCGCCACCAGCTTGGCGCGTCGCAATACTTCCGCCCAGGCTGCTTGTAAATCACTGATTTCCACGTGGGGCCAGTGCAATACCGTGTTCTGTTCGATGTACACCTGGGCATGTAAGAAGTCACGCCCCAATTGTGGCAAGGCATTTAAATCAAACGCGGCCAATTTCATTTGTTCGTATTCGAGCAAGCGCCGCACCAGTTCGGCACGAGGATCTTCGGCTTCTTCACCGGCAACCGTTGGCGCAACCGGTAATAACATGCGCGATTTAATTTCAATCAGCATGGCGGCCATCAGCAGATATTCTGCGGCCAGCTCTAAATTCTGTTTGCGAATTTGTTCGACATAATCCAGATATTGATGGGTTACTTGCGCCATCGGAATATCCAGAATATTGAAATTTTGCTTGCGTATCAGATACAGTAATAAATCCAGCGGTCCTTCAAAAGCTTCGAGGAATACCTCTAATGCATCGGGAGGGATATATAAATCATTCGGCAAGGTGAACAAAGGTTCACCATACAGTCGCGCAAACGCTACCCCATCAACGATATCAGGGGTGCTGTCAGTCGTGCCAACGACGGGAAGTTCGCTGGTAGCCGGATCGGATGTGCTCACGTGAGGGCCAGGATGAATTGAATACCGTATCGTAACTGGGATTAAGCCTTGTTTTGATAGACGTAGGCTTGTTGCGCGATGCGCGCTTCTTTATTGCGACGCTGTTGATCCAGATCGAGAGGTTCTTTGTCCCACAATAAGGCGCGGCCTTCGCGTTGTTTTTGTTCGAGCTCAGGATTTGCTTTCTTCAAGCTTTGCAAGAAACTGGTTGCTTCCGACTCGTATAAATTATTGTGTTTTGAGAATGCCATGATAGGTAAGCAGGTATCGACTAAAAAGCGGCATTTTACTCTGGAATAGCGAGGGTGGGAATGTTATTCGGCAGACCGTATCATAGTCAGTGGTGATAGCAGAAATAGCCAGGAGTGATAGTTGTTGTAAAACCATATTATTCTCTTGACTATTCCTGATCACGAGGTGGCTAGCACCAGACTGACCAGAGCCGCGTACGTCCCGATGCACTCAGCTTGTCATAAACGCGCTTTAATCCGTGTTGTCAACGTTGAATCGAAACGCCGCCGTCAACCAGCATCGCCGTTCCGGTGACGAAGGAAGCGGCATCGCTGGCCAGAAACAGCGCGGCTTGGGCGATTTCCGATGCCTGAGCGATGCGTTTAAGGGCAAACATCGGTGCCAGCGCTTCAGCCGTTGCATTGAATTCCTGCAACATGCCTGTTTCTGTGCCACCCGGTAATAAGCTATTCACCCGTATCTTTTGCGGCCCGTATTCAACAGCCAACGCCTGGGTTAAACCGATTAAGCCGGCTTTGCTGGCAGCATAAGCTGCCAACCCGGGAAAGGCGGCAGTATGGCCAACAAAGCTGGATGTGAACAGGATTGAGCCAGAGCCACGGCGTTGCATCGCCGGAAGTTGATATTTTGTGGCCAGAAACGCTGCATTCAGATTGGTGTTGAGCACGGCTTGCCACTCGTCGGCTGTTACGTCGGTTGTGGCCTTGGCTAGACCCAGCGTCCCCGCATTATTAAAAGCGATGTCCAGACCGCCAAACTCTTTTTCCGCCAGTTCAACCATCTGCTGCTGCAAGGATTCATGGGCGACATCACCCACGACAGCGATGGCTAAGCCACCCTCGGCCCGGATTTCAGCGCACAAGGCGTCCAGTTCATCTGCGCGGCGACCATTGACGATCAAGCGTGCGCCATGTTGGGCAAATAAGCGTGCGGCTGCCTTGCCTATGCCAGAGCTGGCCCCGGTAATAATTGCTGTTTTATTGATTAAGCTTTGCATGTTTTTCTCCTTGTTGAAAATTCGATAAGTTAAGGAGTTGCCATGATAGGTAAAGTGGATTACCTGGTCTGGTTGAAATCGGACGCCAGATTAACTGCGTTCAGTTTGATTCGTTGCTGCATTGGTAACAATGTCAAGAGCTGCAAACCGTGTAAATAAGTCCTGTTTATTTACACGTAAATAAGTACAATAGACTAGGGGGAAGTTAAGCCCTGCATAGCAGGAGTCCGGCATGAAAATTCCAGAATTACCAGAAGATGAAGTGGTGCGTCTGCAAGCCTTGCACAGCCTGGGGATTTTAGACACGCAATCCGAAGAGCGCTTTGATCGCTTGACCCGCATGGCGCGGCGTTTGTTTGACGTGCCCATTGCTGTGGTCAGCCTGGTCGATCACAATCGGCAATGGTTTAAGTCATGTAGCGGCCTGGAGGTCAGTGAAACAACGCGTGATGTTTCGTTTTGCGGGCATGCAATTTTAGATGATGCCATTTTCGTCGTACCTGATGCCTTATGTGATCCGCGTTTTCATGATAATCCTTTGGTGATATCACCGCCGTTTATACGCTTTTACGCTGGATGCCCCTTGCGCTTAAAAGATGGCGAGCGTGTTGGTACGCTGTGCATACTTGATAGCAAGCCACGCACAATGAGTCAGGATGATTTGAAATTATTGTCAGATTTAACGCTGATGGTGATCGATGAATTATCTGCCTTAAAAGTTGCCACGGTCGATATGCTGACGCAGGTTTCGACACGTTATGGCTTTGAGCAATTAGCGCAAGTCAGCTTGCGTTTTTGTGCGCAATACCAAATTCCCTTGTGTTTGTGCTTTTTTGATCTGGATAAATTCAAAGAAATTAATGATCAGCATGGCCATGCCATAGGCGATCAAGCCTTGCGTAGTTTTGCCATCGCCATGAAGGCAAGTTTTCGGAGTACCGACTTATTGGCGCGTTTGGGTGGTGACGAATTTGTGGCCTTACTCATAGGCGCCGATGCGGAACGTGCGGGGATAGCAATTGAGCATTTATCCAGCATACTCGATAGACAAAACCGCAATCCTTTACAGGCTTACCAACTGGTGTTTAGCCATGGTGTGGTGGAATTTGATTTGCAACAACATCACTGTATCCATGATTTACTCGAACAAAGTGATAAACGCATGTATCAGCATAAGTCACGGCAACTGGTTTAAAGGGGACTCTGCGCTCGCTAAAGCTGTGCCGTAGTTTCTTAAGTCAAGTAAGCAAAAAGGCCGCTGATTGTTGTCAGCGGCCTTTTTGCTCTTTGCAAGAGCGGACTTGCTTAATTGTTTTCCATGAGCGTGCGCAGTTGTTCCGCACGACCTGGATGACGCAATTTTTTCATCGCCTTGGATTCAATTTGACGGATACGCTCACGCGTTACTTCAAATTGCTTACCAACTTCTTCGAGCGTGAATTCAGTAGCAGTTTCCAGACCAAAACGCATACGCAAAACCTTGGCTTCACGCGGACTTAAGGAGTCCAGTGCTTCTTTGAGTTTTTCTTGTACCGAATTTTGCATCGCGGCCGCTAAAGGCGAAACCGTGACATTGTCTTCGATGAAGTCACCCAGTTGCGAATCACCATCGTCACCAATCGGTACGTCGAGCGAAACCGGTTCTTTCGAAATCTTCAGAATTTCACGCACTTTGATTTCAGGTAAACCCATTTTTTCGGCAATCGCTGCAGGCTCAGGTTCCTGACCATGAATTTGCAAGAGCTGACGTTTAACGCGATTCAGTTTATTGATCGTTTCTATCATGTGCACGGGCACGCGGATAGTACGGGCTTGGTCGGCAATCGCGCGCGCTATCGCCTGACGTATCCACCAGGTTGCGTAAGTCGAAAACTTATAACCACGGCGGTATTCGAACTTATCCACGGCTTTTAACAAGCCGATATTGCCTTCCTGGATTAAGTCGAGGAATTGCATGCCGCGATTGACGTATTTCTTCGCAATCGAAATCACCAGACGCAAGTTGGCTTCGGTCATGGCGCGCTTAGCTTCGCTGGCGCGTTTTTCACCCGCTACCATTTGCTTATTAATTTCACGCAAACCGGTCAAGGGCAATTCGGCGCGCAATTCCAGATTGATCAGACGTTGCTGGTATTCGCGCGCAGCATGGATATGGCGGCCTAAAGCAGCTGCATACGAGGCATTGCCTTCCACTTCCACATCCAGCCAGCTAGGATCGCAAGCGTAACGCGTGAATTCGTGGATGAAGTGCTGGCGTGGCATGCCACAACGATTGACCAACAAATCCATAATCAGTTTTTCAGTCTGACGTAATTCACGCATTTGCTTACGCAAGGTGTCGCATAAGCGTTCCGTGGTTTTCGCGGTAAAGCGCAAGACGAATAATTGTTCGGTGATTTTGCTTTGTGCGGCTTTATATGCAATGCTTTGATAGCCATCGCTTTGGCGCGCAACTTGCAATTCATCGAAGTACTTGGCGACCAGACGCAATTTATCTTGCACGGCGCTACGTAATTGCGCTAATTGCTCAGCGCTGATACTGGCTTCGTCGTCACCTATCGCTTCTTCGTCGTCATCATCGAAATCATCATCGTCGTTGCTTTCAGCCAGATTGATGTCGCCGCTTTCTGCTGCAGTATCAATCAGGCCATCAACCACATCGGTGACGGCGATTTCTTCTTTTTCGATTTTTTCAGCCAATGCCAGCAATTCACGTATTGTGCCTGGGCAAGCGGAAATCGCCTGCAACATGTCTTTCTGGCCTTCTTCGATACGTTTGGCAATTTCAATTTCGCCGCTGCGTGTCAAGAGTTCGACGTGGCCCATTTCACGCATATACATACGCACTGGGTCGGTGGTACGGCCAAAATCGGAATCAACGGTTGCCAGCGCATTGGCCGCAGCCGCTTCGGCTTCATCTTCGGCCACATTGTTGACGACATTGTCAGTCAACAACATCATGGTCGCATCAGGCGCCTGATCGTAGACAGCAATACCCAGATCATTGAGGGTACTGATAACGCTTTGAATAACATCCGGGTCGGTTACATCTTCCGGCAAGTGGTCATTGATTTCAGCGTGCGTAACATAATTACGATCACGGCCTTTTTTAATCAATTTAGCCAATTGCTGACGATACAGTTCGAGTTGCTGCTCAGTCGCTTTGGTGTCGCCCGAGAGTTTCGCACGCACCCGCGCAGCACGTTTGATTTCAGCGCTTTCAGCGGCATTCAAAGCTTGAATTTCATCGCTTTCAAAACTGAAATCGGCAGATTTGCGGCCGCGTTTGGCACCATCTTTAGCGCCGGGCAAAGTAAATGCGGCGGCTGCCTGAGCTGGCGCACTACTGCTGGCGCTGGCTGCACCTGAGTTAAAACGACCGGTTGGCGTCAAGGTGACGACTGGTGCTGGTTCATCGGATGCACCAGTGCGTATCCGTTTCTCTTTAGCGATGGCCGTGGTGGCGCTCTTTTGCGTATCGCTTAACAACAGTTTTTTTGCTTTAACTGTCGATTTGCGAACAACCACAGTCGGCTTGGCGACGGCGTCAGTCGCTTCAGTTTGTGACTCGCTTTCGGCATCGCATTGCACTATTGGCGCGCTGACTTCTTCGACGCTGAGGTCGATAGCGGTGGCGCTACTTGCTTCACTTGCGAGGGTTTCTGATTCAGCGTCCGTGGCGAGCGTCGCTACGGCTTCTGTGGCAGATTCCTCGGCCTCGCTCCTGGTGGGTTCTGAGGCCACGGCAAGGCGCGAACGGCGCTTGGTTAAAACGGTAACAGGGGCAGCCAGAACACTGGTCTGGCTTTCAGTAGGATCAACGCTGGCAACCACAACTTGTGCAGTCGTGGTGCGAGTTTCAACAACCGGATTACGTACGGCCGGGCGTTGCACACTTAAGGTCTTTTTACCCAAAGTCAGCGTTTTACTATTCGTTGGAGTTGTTTCGGTTGAGCTGTTTTTCATGTAACAAAATCAGAGGCAACAACAAATGCGGAACTGATACAAACGTGTTTAATATAGTTGCTGGTCCAACCTATACCAATTCAAATAAAGCACCGTCCGCAAATAATTTGCAGAGACAAGTGAGATGTGGGAAAAGGTAGTGGCTGGAGTTAAATAAGCCTGCAACTGAATTGCCAGCAATTACTTGAACTTATGTTCATTTTCAGGTCAATTTCCTGTTTGCTGAATTCGGCTGCGGCGACAAAAGGGCTGAATTATCCCTGTGTTCAGCTTTCTTGACAAGCAATTTTATGTCAAGACGATGACGCTTGCCGGAATGCTAAAAATCAAGACTGGAATTTAACCTTGCGTAACAATGGTTGGCTTGGTTCTTTTATACGGTCTGACGAGCTGCCAGGTCGCGGCGCGGGCTGGGACTGTTGATCGAAAGGGTTTTTACTGAAGTCTCGTAAATTCGGGCTGGAACTTGCTTTCGCTTTAATTCGTGTACTCGGCGTTGACTCGTTTTCACCACCACGTGCGGCTTGCTGCATCGCTAAGGCTTGTTTGAAGTAAGCCAGTGCCTGATCAGGATTACCGCGGGCGCGTGCCAACTGCCCCGCTAAGCTCAGTGTTGCAACATCGGGTTTTTGTAATTGCATCAGTAATTGCAAATTTGCTTCGGCAATCTCCCATTCTTTGAGTGCCATCGCCGCGTAGACTATGGCTTGCACCACTTCAGGCTGACGATAATCGGCTTCAGCAATCGGTTGAAATAACTCGGCAGCGGCGGCATCGTCTTCGGCGCTGTGATAAAGCTGCACCAAGGCCAGTAAGAGCAGGGGGTTGTCAGGATCCGAAAGCAAAAAGGGTTGCAAATAACGATAGGCCAACGCCAGTTCACCTTGATTGCGTGCTTGCTCGGCGCGCTGCAAGGCATAGACACCACGCAGATCATTGAATTGCGCTTGCTCCTCGGCAGTGAGTTTTAGCCCACTGATTTTGTCCAGGATGTCGAGTAAATCCTGCTCGCGTTTTAGTCTGAGTAAAACGATAGCGTACTGGAGTAAGGCGTGTACATCGTCGGGCTTCGCTTTTTGCATAAAGTCTTGCATCAACTTCAAAGCATAATCGGCTTGCCCGGCCTGCACATAATTTAACGCGACGGTGCCAGCAAATTCAGCGTCACCTGCGCTGGCGTTTTCAATTTGTTTGAGTAAATCACGTGCTTCTCTGCCGCGATCTAAGGCCAGCAAGCTTTGGTAGCGCTGCAATTGCACGCGCAACCAGGCACGTTTTTGCAAGGCATAGGATTCGTTTTGACGCGCCAGTTTAGGCAGGCGTTCGAGTATGAGTAAACAGTCATACCATTGTTCAAGCTGGGCGCTTAACAGAGCGCGGGCATACAGCGCTTCAGATTGAGGATTTTTTACTTCAGTGAGCGCATCCAGCAAAGCAATCGCCAGGTCCGGGCGCTGTTCGTGTATAAAAATGCGTGCCAGATCCATACGTATCCAGGCATTTTCCGGCGTCAGTAAGATTGCTTGTTCCAGACTTTTTTGGGCACCGGCCTGATCACCGGCTTTTTGCTGATCTTTGGCTTGTTCCCAAAATTGTGCCGCTTTAACATTGGCGACTACGGCGAGTTGGCGCTCTGACATGCGCGGCGCTAACTGGTCTAATTCAGCAATACGTTTTTGCTGTGCTAATAAGCCAATTAAGCCATCGAGCGCCCCAATGTTTTGCGGTTCCAGTTCCAGCACTTCACGAAAATACTGTTCCGCACCTTTGCTATCGTTTTCGGCGCGCAAGGCCTCGGCCAACTGCAATTGAGCGACGCTGGCTTTAGGTTTGATGGTAATCGCTTGCTTCAGCAGTTTGATGCCCTTGTCGGTTTCGCTGTCTTCAAAGGCCAGTTGCGCTTCGGCTATCGTGGCCCAGTAATTTGCTTCATGTAAGGCGGGTTGCCAGTCGGCCTTGCGTTGGCTTAATTGTTCGGCCTGTCGTAACAGTTTGCGGGCATCGATGAATTGTTCTTCGCGCATCCGAATTAAACCCAGGCCACCATAACCAGCATCATTTCGTGGTTGATTTTTGATCAGGGCTTTAAACAAGACTTCGGCTGCTTTTACCTCGCCTTTCTCTAAGAGCGCGAAGGCGCGACTGCTGTTGCTCGCCGTTGCGGCGCTGCTTGCCGTCGACGCTTGATCCTTTGCCTGCGCATCGGTTGGTGTGTTTTGCCTGGCTCGTTTGCTGCTGCTGCGTGGTGTGGCAGAGGGTGGTTCGGCTTTGGCAACATGGCTGTCGCTGGCCGGACTTTGGCTTTGTTGTAATTGCCGGAGTTGCTGCCGGACTTGCTGATCCTCAGGAAAACGTTGTAAATAGTTTTGCAGTTGTTGCTGGGTTTGCGGATTATTCCCCATCCAGCTCAGGGTCTCGCGCCAGGCTTCGATCGCGGCCTTACTCACTTCCGTTTGTCGGCTGAGCTGAGCTAATTCTTGCAAGCCTTGCAGACGCGTGGTTTCGCGATAAGTGAGGACTTTGGCATGCAGCAAGGCATAGCGGCGGTTAGTCGGAGCGCTTTGCCGGAGTTTAGCGATACCGCGTAGCGCCTCGTCGTAATGCGCTTTGCTGCTGGCTAAGACTTGCAAATACTCTGCCGCAATTTCACCTTGTAAGACCTTACCGCCAGCAGCTTGCAGATACGCGCTGATAGCGCTTTCGATATCGCCCTGCCGGGCTAGTTTGCGCGCTTGTTCGAATTGCGTGCTAGCGACGCCTTTGCCACTATTCAGTAAGTCTTCCGCGAGTTTGAGTTGCGCTGCACTGGCTTTACTGGTTTTTAAGCGCGTGTAATAAGCGCGTGCGAGTTCGCTATGGCCTTGACTGGCTTCGTATTGCAACAGGGCGAACAAGGCATCGCTGTGATTGGGTTCGATTTTCAGCAATTTGCGCCATGCATCGAGCGCATTTTCAGTCTGACCACGCTGACTCCAGAATTGCGCACGTTCTTGCAACTGCTGCGCCAAGGCGCTATCGGCTGCTTCTGCAGTCATAGTAACCGAACTCATTAACAGCGTAGCGATCCACGCTTTCAGACGCATGCCACCCCCAGACCTCAAGAACCGAGGCTGTTTGCCTCAGTTTACCAGTGAGCCTTTATTATAACGCGGTGCGGATTGCAAACAATTCAGGAAACAACACCACATCCAGCATTTTGCGCAAATAACTGACACCAGCTGTGCCGCCCGTGCCTGTTTTGAAGCCGATCACGCGTTCCACTGTGGTGACATGGCGGAAGCGCCAGATGCGGAAAGCGGTTTCCATGTCCACCAGTTTTTCCGCGAGTTCGTAAAGACTCCAGTATTTTTCAGGTTCTTGATAAACCTTAAGCCAGGCCGCTTTGACCGATTCATTGCTGGCAACAGGCAAAGTCCAGTCGCGTTGCAAGCGCTCAGCATCAATCGCAAAGCCTTGGCGTGCCATTAACATAATCGCTTCATCGTAGATCGACGCGGTATGCAGGGTCGCTTTCAGACGCGCATGGACTTCCGGCTTGCTTTCATGCACATTCAATAAGGTGGCATTTTTATTGCCGAGCAAGTACTCAAGTTCACGGTACTGATGTGATTGAAAACCTGAAGAGGCGCCAAGATAGGGCCGGATTGCGGTGTATTCGCTCGGCGTCAGGGTCGATAATACATCCCAGGCATGCACCAGTTGATCCATGATGCGAGCCACGCGCGACAGCATTTTAAACGCGGGTGGTAAATCATTTTGATGAATTTGCACGCGTACTGCATGCAATTCGTGCAGCATCAGTTTGATCCAGAGTTCACTGGTCTGATGTTGAATGATGAACAGCATTTCATTGTGGTTGGGCGAGAGTGGGTGTTGTGCCGTTAAGATTTGTTCCAGACCGAGGTAATCGCCATAACTCATGCTGTTTGAAAAATCGAGTTGTGCGCCATGCCAGGAAGCCGGGCATTGGCCTGCAGTTGGGGTGGTTTCAGATTTCATGTGTCGTTACCAATAAAGTGAATCGGCTCGTTTAGTATGGTAGTGCGGGTTGGCCGCACACCAGCGCAATTAAGTGACCGCGAGTTTTTGTATGCTGCGGTCATAGGCCTCTGTCGTTAATAATTCACGCAAATGGGCGACCGCATCCCAGACATCGACAAAGCGTACATACAAGGGGGTAAAGCCAAAGCGCATGATGCCGGGCTCGCGGTAATCGCCAATCACGCCGCGTGCAATCAAGGCTTGAATTAAGGCATAGGCATGTTCATGCACAATACTGACCTGGCTGCCGCGTTGCGCATGGGCGAGCGGAGTGACAATGTGCAAATCAAACTCAGCGCATTCTTGTTGCAACAAGGTGATAAATAAATCGGTCAGGGCCAGAGATTTTTCACGCAAGGCCGCCATGCTGGTTTTTTGAAAACTGGCTAAACCACATTCAACCAGTGCCAGCGAGACGACTCCCGGCGTACCAACTAAGGCGCGTCGTATGCCATCGCATGGACTGAATTCTGGTGACATGGTAAATGGCGTGGCATGACTCCACCAACCGCTTAAAGGTTGCTCAAAATGGGCTTGATGACGTTGTGGTACCCAGATAAAAGCCGGTGCGCCCGGGCCGCCATTTAAGTATTTGTAAGTGCAACCTACGGCGAAGTCGGCTCCCGCCTGAGTTAAATCAAGCGGCACGGCGCCTGCTGAATGGGCTAAGTCCCAGATCATCAGGGCGCCAGTTTGTTGCACCTGGCGCGTGACCGCTGGCATATCGTGCATAAAGCCGGTGCGGTAATTTACATGAGTCAGCATCACCACCGCCACGTCCTCGGTTAAGGCACTGGCTAATTCCTCGGCATGATCAATTAAACGCAGACTATAACCGCGATCCAGCCAGCGATTTAAGCCTTGAGCCATGTATAAATCGGTGGGGAAATTACTGCGCTCACTGACGATCACTTTGCGGCGGGTTTGCTGATCTTGCAGTCGTAAGGCCGCCGCCAGGGCTTTAAATAAATTCAGTGAAGTGCTGTCAGCAACCACCACTTCATCGGCTTGCGCCCCAATTAAACCAGCGATTTGATTGCCCAGACGTGTCGGCAAATCGTACCATCCCGCGCTATTCCAGCTTTTGATTAAATCTCTGCCCCATTCATCGTGCAAAACCTGTTGAGCACGGGCTAAGGCAGCGTGCGGGCGGGCGCCCAAAGAATTGCCATCGAGATAAATCACCTGCTCAGGTAAAGCAAAGTCGGCGCGCAGTGGCGCCAGGCTATCTTGCTGATCCATTTGCACACAATGCTCACGAACGAGAGTCGTCATGGTTTTCCTTTCTGAAATCGGCAGCCCGTGCTGTCTTGATAGCGTCTATTGTAGTGGGCTTTGTCTGACAGGTGCTTGCAAAAGACGCACTTAAAAGTACGGGAAATGCTGGAAAATTCGAATATTACCTATAAAAAATAAGAATTATTGCGCAAGAAATTGAATTGCTGAAATAATGCGAGTGTAATTCAAGCTACGCAAGCAGGAGAGGGTGATGCAACTCGATACCACCGATTTAAGAATTTTAGATATTTTGCAAAAACAAGGCCGGATTTCCAACCAGGATTTAGCCGATAGCGTGCATTTGTCGGCCAGCTCTTGCTTACGCCGCGTGCGCCACCTCGAAGAATTGGGGGTGATCCAGCACTACGCTGCCATCTTAAATCCGCAGCAACTAGGCTTGGAAGTGGATGCCTTCGTACAAGTGACGATGCGCCGTGATGTCGAGCAATGGCACGAAAATTTCAGCGCTGCCTTACAAAGTTGGCCAGAAGTGATTGCGACCTACATCATCACAGGCGAAGCTAATTATCTCTTGCGCGTGCGGGCACGCAATCTGCGCCATTATTCACAATTTGTGCTTGAACGTTTGTATAAAACCACGGGTGTATTGGATATACGCTCAAATATAGTTTTGCAAACTTTAAAAGAATCGGTTGCTATCGAACCAGAATTGCTCCAGGCCGAGGGCTGAAGACGCAATCAGCATGCGCCTTTTCAGGCGAACTGCCGTAACAGGCGCATGCACACTGCGTTTGCGGAGGGAGGGTAATTCAACGTCGAAATGCAACAGGGAATGGCGGTATGCAAAATAGTACGTTAGCGGTGTGTAATAAGCCAAAGTTTTAACGATGTAAATCATCTGTGCCAGAAAAATATCCTGGTAATAGCAGACCAGATACTTAGTCCATTCAACCAAGCGACCTTAACATTGTGCTTCAAGTTCAGCTAACATTTTGGGAAATTCCGCACTGGCTTTAAAATCTGCATAGCTGGGCCAGGCGCCTGAGACATCGTATCCTGCCACCCCAGCCAAATAACGCGCTACCGACGCGACCACATGAATCGTGGGATTGTTTGCCTCCAAAAACAAGAATTGTCCTTGTTCATTTACTTCTAGAAATACCTCTCTGCCAGTTTGATCAATAATTAAATCGACACTGCCAAAATTCAGACCCATAGCACGCATTAATAAACGTAACTTTAACTTGGTCGCAGCACTTAGCTGTACTTCCGAATAATTCAATGATCGTTTGATGTTATCCAGGCGCCAATCGATACGCGCATGCGATTGACTCTGCGAATCGATCTTTACCGCGATCATTTCATCACCTAAGATTAACACACGCAACTCATAAGCCTTGGCTATATATTCTTGATAAATGGCAGGGCAATACTGTATCGCTTTATCAGAACTTAATTGCGAGCGTTGAATTATCGTAGTTGGTAAGCTGCGTTGCTTATCCTTATCTTGCCAGGTCATAGGATAAAATGGTTTCATCACGATACTTCCTTGGTGGCGTTCACAAAACTCACGGATTGCCGCAGGTTCATTGCCTATCAACGTGTCGGGAATAACAAAACCAGCTGCTCTTGCTTGCATCAACTGCATGGCTTTACTCCGTGCAGCATTTTGCGAGGTGAACGGATTTACCCAAACTACCCGATTACCTAAGGCTAACTCTAAAGCGCTGTAAGCGCTTGGTATCAGCCCCTTTAATTCTTCTTTTACGTTGTCCAAATCATCTTTGTGTATTCCAGAAAAATCATAACTTCTGTGGCTGAAAAAAATCCGTCTGGCCCAGACTACGCCAATCTCATGCAAGGGTAAATTTATTCCCTCAGTTCTGACTTTGTCATCCGCGATACCATACATGTTGTTCGACAACGCTAAGCTAAAACAAGATTTAGCAGGCAACCCGGTCAGATCGAGATAATGGACTGCAATCCCTCGTTGTTGCAGAACCCATTCGATCACACGACTATGCGGATCAAGTTTTCTTCTTGAAAGTATGAGTACGGACATTCTTTTGGTGTCTGAGTTAGATAAAAAACCCCCTTTAAAAAAGGGGGTAAGACGATAGAACTAAACGCTAAGAATTAACGCATAGGATCACGTTTGGTATCGTAACCATTACCCAGATAAGTTACTTCCCAAGCGCCACCAGAAACCAAAGCGATTTCTTCCTCAGAAATCTCTTGTGCTACTGCATAAGCCAATACGCGTACTTCGTCGTTTTTGATCACGTTATCCATGATGTCTCCTTCAAAAAATTTAGTGAATTTGATGTCAGAAAATTTCTGCATCGGTTTTCACTTTAAATCGAATAACTTTATTTTTCATTCAGACTAAAGTATGGCGAACCAAATACCACATCATTTGATGAATGCAAAAATCGATACTTTTTAACGAACTTGAAATTCGATTTGCTATATCTGGTGCTCTGCCTTTTTTCGGCAAAAAGGCTTATGTAAAAATACTTCAAAAAAAGTGAAAAACAATTCGCGATGCGACAAGCTTGAGACAACATACTTTAGGTTAGATTTACCAAATTTTCATAAATCTTTAAATTCGCCTTCGTCAATTCAATACTGTATTGAATTGACGAATTTACTTTTTAAATTTGGAGAGATTAATGACTAACGCAGTCCAACAAGCTAAGCGCATGCTTGCACACGAATTGGCACACGAAGTTTCTTTTGAAGAATTGCAATATGTTTCTGGCGGCGCATGCGGCGGAGTACAAACTGTCACAGTTACAGCCAAGAAGGGTTCTGGTGAACCCGATCGTTATCCTACGCCTGGCGACTGCAAACCTATATAAATTAGGTAATTTACGTTTCTATACGATTTAAATTCAAACTTGGTCGTATAGCTTCGTGGTTGTTACGGTGTTAATTACACGCGTAACAATCACATTAGCAATTTACCTTAATTGAATCAGCCGCTACCCATACACATCCAATTCCTCTACGTTCCAACCAAATCCCAGTAATAGAATAGTGTTGACTGGTAATCCCCCCGGAAAATAATTTGATTTAAAAGTAGAATTTTCTTATTTCAAA
>JAYSEN010000046.1:0-25310 GCA_041913845.1 Undibacterium sp. | reverse complement strand
TGTCGTCAGGTTTATTTCTATGACTATTAGAGGCGGAGGTTTTTAGAAGTTCCCTGTTCGGGTTTGTCGCCGTACTTTTCTTCGAATAAGCCGAGTAGCTTTTGCAAGCTTAAGTCCAGCGCTTGCCAGTCAGACTCGGCTAAACCTGCCAGTATCTGATGCTGGTTTTGCACATGGGCGGCGATAGCCTGATCAATCAATTGCAAACCAGTTGCGCTTAATTCGACTAACATCGAGCGTGCATCGTGTGGATTGCTGAGGCGTAGGATCAGACCACGTGCTTCCAATTGCTGCAATTGCCGCGTCATAGTGCCCGAGCTTAGCATTAGCGAAGAAAACAAAGCCGTTGGCGATAAACGATAAGGCGCGCCAGCGCGACGCAAACTGGCTAATACATCAAATTCCCAGCAGCTTAAGGCAAAGCCGGCTAACACCTGATTGACTTGTTTTTGCGCCAGTAATTGTGCACGTGCCAAGCGCCCAAGTATGGCCATGGCACTGACATCCAGATCCGGACGTTGCTGATCCCATTGTTGCAAAATTCGTTGTACGGCATCCTGAGCCGGAAAGTTTTCACGCATAGAAAATGACCATCGCAATATCGGCGAAGCAAGCAGCATAGCGTAACAGTCATTGCGCCGCAAACTCTGCTGTATCGCCTGCGCAGCATTTGATGCAGCCTTGGCATAAATGTTATGATGATAAAAAAACATTGAGAATGCCATGTCCACACCTCCACCTCTGTTCAAACGCTTGAAACGTCGTCTAAGCCAGGGCGTCTTGCTAGCTTTACTCAGCCCGGGATTTGCTCAAGCAGCTGAAAATTATTTATCGCCCCTGCGAGAACCCGGCTCGCAACAGCATTTGCAATTACTGCAGGCTCAGCAAGACGCGAATCGGCAAAAAGCACAAAACCTGCAAGGCAAGCGCATCTGGTTTGCTGGCTTCGGATTGCACTCGGGTTCGAATGCATTTCGTGGTGATGTGTTGCTGACGCAAAAGCGCTTGCAAGAACTGTATCCCGATTTGATTAGCTACACCTTTGATAATCAAAAGCAAACTCAGCAATTACTCGCCCCCTTTGCCAGCTTTGCCAGCATTGATCAAACCGTCAGCGAGATCAGTCAACAAGTGCGCGACGATGATGTGGTGGTGATTTTACTCAGTGATCACGGCCATAAGCATGTGATTTCGGTTGAGATTGCTGATCAAAAATTTGGCCCGGTGTTTTCCGTGCATTTGCAAACCGCCTTGGCACCGCTAAAGAAAACCAAAACCTTGTTGCTACTCTCAGCCTGTCATTCTGGCTCGTTTATTGATCAATTAAAAAGCCCTAAGCGCATTATTGTGACCGCTTCATCTGCTGAAAATGTGTCGTATGGTTGTCAGCCGCTGGCAAATAATACCTTTTTTATTGATGCCATGTTTGCCCAAGCCTTGGATCCCGATCACACTGTGCAAGTGCTGTTTGATGCCACCAAGTCGCGCATCAGTCGGCGCGAATTTGATGAGAAGCTTAAATCTTCTGAGCCACAAATTTACATCGGTGAAGAGATGCGTGAGTTTGCGCAGCGTAGCTGGCGCGATTGGTTAAAATAACACGGCGGTTTGTCTCACCCGGTAGTCAGCAAAGTCTGGCTAGGCTAAGTCTGCATCTGCTCAGGCAGACTTAGCTGGATTTGCTTGAATCAATAACTGACTACCAGCGCAGGTGCTGGCTTAACCACCGGTAGCTTGGCCTCGAGCCAGGCCATCATGCCACCGCGATACCAATACAATTGCCGATAACCTTGTCTTTGCAATTGCAATAAGGTATTGACGCTGAGCCAGCAATCGGGGCCGGTGCAAAACACGGCGATAGCTTGATCTTTATCGGGGAAGTGTTGTTCCATCAAGTTAAGGAAAGCCAGCCTTAATTTCTCATTCCAGGCGGCATCTTTGGCGTCGTAGTGATTGCTGCTACCATCGACCAGGTAGGCAAAAGGGAGTGTCGCTTGACGATTACTTAAACCTTGTGCATCAAGTAAAACCAGGTTTTTTTGTTTGATACGCTCAATAAGTTCTTGCGTGCTCAAGGTGGTAATGCCCTGAATTTGCCGGGGCGTCGGGTAGTGCATACCCAGACTCTGACGCCGCAGGTTTTGCGCAGTACTGAGTAACCAATCAATTTCTTCCGTTTCTTTAAGCTTAGGATGGCCGGGTTTTAATTGACTCAGGCTGGCTTCTGAAGCATGCAAGAATTCGTTGTAGCGTGCTTCCCAGCTATCTTCATTAATTGCGTAAAGCTGGCACAAGGTCTTACTTTGCTTTTGACATGCTTGCATTGCCACACGCGCCGCATCTTCTTCATTTGCGCGTCGTTCACTGCGACCAAACTGGCCGTCGCGACTGTAAGCAAAGGCTTTGTGTTGCAAACTCTCTTGAAACTGTTGATAAGCAAGCTGAGCTTCTGCACTGAGTTTAAATTGCGTGAGCAAAGCAGGTGTAGCCTGAGAGAGCGCGGGTAGCAAACAAAATAAGCTGAAAAGCGCAGAGCGTCGCATAATGTTTTAGTGATAAGAATAAGTGTAAATTTTATCACAGACTATTCCTTGCTACACCTGTCGCAATCCCGTCAACGAATCGCACGCTGCTGGGTTGATACTGGCTGTGCATGCAGTTTCGCTGACAGGATGAAACGAAGGCGGCCCCGGTTTGCCGCTCAAGGTGCAGGCCTGAGTTTTTGGATTTTATCTTGAATGCGAGATAAAATCAGTTTATCATTGCGATTATCTTGAGTTCGAGATAATTAGGATGTCACGTCAGCAAAACTATCTTTTTGATTGCTTAATTACAGCAATTGCGCCCCTGTTATGGGGCAGTACCTACATCATTACCACACAAATTTTGCCGCCTGAGCGCCCCTTTAGTGCCGCAGCAATTCGCGTTTTACCCGCCGGTTTGTTATTGCTGGCCTGGTGTCGTCATTTGCCTGAACGTAGCTGGTGGCCACGTTTACTGATATTGGCAGGTTTGAATATCGGTGTGTTTCAAGCCTTGTTATTTATTGCGGCTTATCGTTTGCCCGGTGGTCTGGCGGCGATATTTGGCGCCTTGCAGCCTTTGATAATGTTGTTGCTGACGAGCTTGATCGATAAACAAATTCCGCGACTAAGTTTGTTGCTGATGGCGGCGTTGGGTTTGCCTGGTATGTTTTTACTGCTCTGGGCGCCTGAAATGCATTGGGATGGCTTGGGCGTGGCAGCGGCACTGACGGGCGTCTGCTGTATTGCTTCAGGGTCTTTCTTAACGCGACGCTGGCGCCCGCCTATGTCGGTGGTGGCGCTGACTGCCTGGCAATGCACCTTAGGGGGCTTGATGTTATTGCCTTTGGCGCTCTGGCAAGATCCGCCTTTGCCTGCCTTAAATCTGGAGCAGGGCCTGGCCTATGCGTATTTATCGCTGTTTGGGGCTTTACTGGCTTACTTATTGTGGATACGTGGCATACAAAAACTGCCGCTGGTCGCAACCTCGTCCTTGAGTTTGTTAAGTCCCTTAGTTGCGGTTCTGCTAGGTTGGCTGATTTTGCAGCAACGTCTGGGTGGCGTCGCCTTGTGTGGCATGTTGCTGGTTTTGTGCAGCGTCTTTTTGGTGCAGCGCGACGCAGCGAAAAGCGTCGCTGCTCGCGCCTGATGGTGGGCATAGCGCAGACTGGGATTTTACGCTGGGGTGTTTTTACGTAACGGCGGACGTGCCACCAAGCCCGCGATAAACATATCGATCATGGCTTCGGCGTGGTCGAGCAAGCAAAAAGCTTGTGTGTCTTCCAGCCATTCACGCACGATGCCAACCAGATAAGCATGGTTGGCTTGCATGGCGATAAAGGTATCGGTTTCGGCAGGCAACAGGCCTTTGTGTACGGCACGTTGAAATAAGGATTCGACCTGGCTCAGGCATTCATTGCGCTTTTCACGTTCGCTATCAAATACGCGTATCACCGAATTTTTTTCGCAGCGATGAAATAAGATGTCGAACACCCGGCGCTGCCTTTCATTGCTAGCCACCTGTTTTAAGAAGTGCAAATTAAGTCGGCGCAATTCCGTCAAGGGGTCTTCCTGACAACTGCTGGTGACTTCATTGAGTAAGACTTCCATGGGCAAAAATGCACGGTCGCACATGGCTTGAAATAAGTCATTTTTATCTTTGAAATGCCAGTAAATTGCGCCGCGTGTCATGCCAGCGGCAACCGCCACATCATTTAACGTGGTGTTGGTTACGCCTTTATTGGCAAACACGTGTTCCGCTGCATCAAGCAGGGCCGCATGAGTTTCTTGTGCTTCTTCTTTGGTTTTTCTGACCATAATGTCTTTCCTCTTCGGAGCTGCCAGTTTGCAGAGTAGCGCAAGCCGAAAAGTTGGAATGGCGCCGGGCCGTTCTATCTAACTGCGGTAAAAACATTTGCGTTACGTTCACTGATGGTATCGATTGCATACGCGATTAAGTCGCTAGCTTGAATCAGGATAAATAACTCAAATGCGTTTTTACTTTACCGCCGCGTTTATCAAAAAGTCGGCATATTAAAAGTAGCTGAGTATTTGCGCAATGACTGAAATACAAGTTACACCTTTACCTTTAAAAAATACCGTGATACCTGCGCTAACGCTGCACAAAACCGGGCACCTGAGCGCGCTGAACCGTCTTCATGAGCGCTTTGCTATATCTGCGTCAGGCGACTAGTCTGAAGACAAACCTGGTTGCCAAATATGTGCATAGGCAGGGGGCAAACCTGCTCCAGAGCAACGTCAGCCTGCGCTTTATTGTCCAGTATTTATGTAAGGACTAATGCAACACAAGGGAGTTCGTCGGTTTATGTCCAGCCTTAGTTTCACTGTGTTAGCGGTTTTGCTGCTGCTTAACGCATGTTTATTTAAGTCCATTGCTTGCCAAAATTAAGTGAATTGGCAAGTAAGCGGACCATAAAAAACCTTGCATATTTCAAGGTCTATCTAAAATTCAATTTACAAACATTCGTGTATGTATATAATGCTACACCATCCTTTCCTTACTTTGAAAGTATTTTTATGCAATCTTCACCAAATACTTCCCTTTTAAACCTGCTGGCAAGCTTGCGTGCTGGCTTGCAAGTGCCTGGTTTGCGTCAATTTGCTTTGGCCTTGCCGCTGGCAGCGCTGGTCGCCTGTGGTCAAAAGCCCGCTGCCGGACCAGGCCCAGGGCAAATGCCGCCGCCTGAAGTCAGCGTGGTGACGGTGAGCAAGCGTGATCTGGCTATCGATTATGAATACGTTGGCCAGACCGCCGGGATTAAAGAAACTGAAATTCGCGCCCGTGTACCTGGCATTTTGCTGGAGCGCACTTATGAAGAGGGTAGCCGCGTCAAAGCGGGTACGGTGTTATTTCAGATCGACCCAGGTAGCTACCAGACCCAGTTAGCCTCGGCAGAAGCTGCGCTGGGTGTGGCCGAAGCGAAATTCAACCAGGCCAAACGCGAGTTCGCGCGGATTACGCCCTTGGCGAACGATAAAGCAGTGAGCCAAAAAGAATTTGATGATGCTAAATCAAATTTAGAAATTGCTGAAGCCAGCTTTAAACAAGTTAAGGCGCAAGTTAATGAAGCGCGCCTGAATCTCGGCTATACCCGGGTGGTCGCACCCATTTCCGGCGTCACCGGCAGCGCGGCGAAATCGAATGGCAGCCTGATTAGCGCGGCTGATAATTTGCTGACGACCATCGTGCAAACCGATCAGTTGTATGTGAACTTCACGGTGCCTGAAGCGGATTATTTAAAGGTCGCGAAAGAAGTCAGCAGCGGCAAAGTGACCGTACCAGGCAAGCCAGCCAGCAATGGCAGTGTCGGCTTTGACGTCAAACTGAAGCTCGCCGATGGTAGCTTTTATGCACAAACTGGCAAGATGAATTTTGTCAGCGAACGCATCAACCCAGCGAATGGTGGCTTTGATGCGCGTGCCGTGGTGGCGAATGCCGATGGTCAGTTACGGCCCGGGCAATTTGTGCGGGTGATTTTATCGGGTGCTAAGCGCCCTGAAGGTATCGCCATTCCACAACGCGCCGTGATTGATTCGCCTATGGGCAAGATCGTGTTTGTGGTCTCGCCTGAGAATAAATTGGTGCCGAAACCAGTCGAATTAGATGGCTGGTCGAATGGTGAATGGGTTGTCACTAAAGGTTTGGCAGCGGGTGAGCGGGTATTAGTTGATGGCTTTATCAAAGCGCACGATCCTGGCATGCTGGTTAAGCCCGTGCCTATCAGCGCGCAACAAGCGGCTTCGTTACCGAGTAATCCTAACCTCAGTGCGCCAGCGAAAAGCCAGGCATCTGCCAGTGCGGCCGCAAGTAATGGCGCAAGTAATGCCGCAAGCCAGGCCGCTAGTCAGCCAGCAGCACATTGAGTTGTCGCCGATTGAGTTGACTACTTAAGCACCGCCTTAGCAGTATCAAACTTTTAGTTCAGCACCAGGTTTAACTGGCGTGAAACAACGAGGCTTAGCCTCGCTAAAGGAATCGTATGTTTTCAAAATTTTTTATTAACCGGCCTATCTTTGCGACGGTTTTGTCGCTATTGATCGTGCTGGCGGGTCTGGCCGCATTGCGCGTGCTGCCCGTATCGCGCTACCCGGAAATTGCGCCGCCAGTGGTTAATGTCACGGCGTTTTATCCGGGCGCTTCCGCTGAAGTGGTGGAGCGCACAGTTGCCGCCCCGATTGAAGAGCAAATTAATGGTGTCGAACACATGTTGTACATGGATTCGGTATCCTCAGCCGATGGCCGGGTCTCGATTAACGTCACTTTTGAAGTTGGTACCAATCTCGATATCGCTGCGGTCAACGTGAATAACCGCGTGCGTCAGGCTGATTCCAAATTGCCGCAAGAAGTGCGGCGTCAGGGTGTGACTGTCGCTAAGAGTTCGTCTAACTTCTTAGTAGTGGCGGCCCTGTATTCGCCGGATAATCGTTATGACGCTTTGTATTTATCGAACTACGCAACGCAAAACGTGCTGGATGCGATTAAGCGTATTCCGGGTACTACCAATGTGCAAATTTTTGGTGCCAAAGATTATTCGATGCGGATCTGGATGCGTCCTGATCGTATGGCACAGCTGGGTGTGACGGTCGCTGATATTACGAATGCGATTAACGAGCAAAACAATCAATATGCTGCCGGTAAGATCGGTGCGCCACCGAATAATTCGGAAGAAATGACCATGACGGTGACCGCCAAAGGGCGCTTGCTGGATCCGGAAGAGTTCGCCAATATTATTGTGCGCAGCGCTAAATCGGGCGCGGCGATACGTATCCGTGATGTGGCGCGGGTTGAGTTGGGGTCGAAAGATTACAACTTACGTGGTCGTGTGAATGGTCACCCTTCGGCGAATATCGGTGTGTTCTTGCAAACGGGTGCGAACGCGCTGGAAACCCGTAAAGCGGTGGAAAAAACTTTAATAGAATTAAAGGCCAAGTTCCCCGAAGGCATGACTTATGCCGTGCCGTATGACACCACGCCGTTTGTCACTGAGTCGATTTACGAAGTATTGAAAACCCTGGCCGAAGCGATGGTGCTGGTGTTTATCGTGGTCTATCTGTTCTTGCAGAGCTGGCGCGCCACCATCATCCCGACCTTGGCCGTGCCAGTTTCGCTGATCGGTACCATGGCGGGTTTGCACTTGCTCGGTTACAGCATTAATACCCTGACTTTGTTTGGTATGGTGCTGGCGATCGGTATTGTGGTCGATGATGCGATTGTGGTGCTGGAAAACGTCGAGCGTCTGATCAATGAAGAAGGTTTAGACCCGAAAGAAGCGGCGATCGAAGCGATGCGGGAAGTGACTGGCCCGGTTATCGCGATTGTACTGGTGCTGGTCGCAGCGTTTGGTCCGATTGCTTTCCTCGGTGGTTTAGCGGGTGAGTTATATCGTCAATTCTCGGTCACGGTGTCGATTGCGGTGGTGTTATCCGGTATTGTTGCGTTGACCTTGACGCCGGCACTTTGCGCCTTGTTCTTAAAACCGGGTTCAGAAAATCACAGCCGCTTTTTCCTTTGGTTTAATGCCGCGTTCTTGCGTTTGACTAAGCGTTATACCGATGGCGTCAGCTTCTTCTTGCGTCGCGCCATACTGGGTACGGTGCTGGTGTTGGGGATGCTGGGCTTGACCGGTGTGCTCTGGAAAACCGTGCCAGGCGGCTTAGTGCCAGACGAAGATCAGGGTTATTTTATTGGTGCCGCGATTTTGCCAGACGGTGCTTCCTTAAATCGTACCGATGCCATGGTGCAGCAAGTCGAAGCCGTGATGCAGCAACAAAAAGATATCGACACCACCTTTGCCTTGGTTGGTCTGGATTTCTTGGGCGGCGGCGGTTTGAAATCCTCGGGCGCCACCATGTTTTTCCCCTTGAAACCGTGGGAAGAACGCAGCAAATCGGCGCAACAACTGGTCGGTGAAGCCTACATGAAAACCGGTCATATCAAAGAAGGTTTGCCTTTGTTCTTTGCCCCACCAGCAATTCAAGGTCTGGGACAAACGGGTGGCTTTGAGTTTTATCTGCAAAATGCCGGTGAAGGCGGGGTGCAGCGTTTAGCCAAACTCTTGCCAGCTTTCCTGGCTGAAGCGAATAAACAACCAGAATTAGCTGGCGTAAAAACGCTCTGGCAAGCCAATTCACCGCAATTGTATGTCGATGTCGATAATGACAAAGCGCGTGCGATGGGCGTGAATCTGGCAGAAGTCTATAACACGCTGGCAGCCACTCTGGGTAGTTACTATGTGAATGACTTTAACAAGAACGGCCGCATTTATACGGTGCAATTGCAAGCTGAGGGACAATTCCGTTCCAAACCTGACGATATTGGTGCCTTGTATGTACGCTCTGCCAGCACTGGGCAAATGATACCGATACGTGCGTTCACCACTGTTAAATTTGTCACAGGACCTGATTCGGTACAGCGCTTTAATGCCTTGCCAGCGATTAAATTGCTGGGTGAAGCGAAACCGGGTTATAGCTCGGGCCAGGCTTTGGCAGCGATGGAAAGAGTCGCGAAACAAGTCTTGCCGACGGATGTGACTTATGACTGGGGCGGTGCATCGTTCCAGGAAAAACGCAGCAGCAATGCCGGTAGTCTGGCGCTGGGTGCAGGTGTGTTAATGATTTTCCTGATCCTCGCGGCGCAGTATGAAAAATGGTCTTTACCATTCTCGGTCTTGCTGGCGATGCCTTTTGGTATCTTCGGCGCCTTGTTAGCGGTGTACTTGCGTCACTTTAATAATGACGTGTATTTCCAGATTGGTCTGGTGACGCTGCTCGGTTTGTCGGCTAAAAATGCGATTCTGATTGTGGAGTTTGCGGTGATGAAGGTGCATGAAGGTTTTGCCCCGGTAGCTGCTGCCGTGGAAGCTGCACGCTTACGCTTCCGGCCCATTCTGATGACTTCGTTAGCCTTCATACTGGGGGTAGTACCACTCGCATTCTCGCATGGCGCGGGCGCTGCAGCACGTCAGTCCTTGGGAACCGGGGTTTTAGGGGGCATGTTAGCCGCCACCTTCTTAGCGATTTTCTTCGTCCCGCTGTTCTTTAAGCTGATACATGACCGTCGTTTCAAAACGACTGAGCAAGACTTCCAGCATCCTGAACATGTGCGTATGTGCGATCAGGACCATAAGGAATAAGAAATGCAAACCATGAAGACTCTATTTACTTTGTCCCCGGCTGCGGCGAAAGCCAGCGTACTGAGCGCGCTCTTGCTGAACATGAGCGCATGTACCTCGCTGGGCCCGGATTATCAACGCCCACAACTGGTGCAGGCAGCGGCTTCAGCGAGCTGGCAAAGCCCGGCCGCCATAGCGCGCAGCGATGTGGCGATGCTGACCTGGTGGCGTCAGTTTGACGATGCTGTGCTGGATCAGTTACTCGCTGAAGCACAGCAGCAAAACCAGGATTTGCTGCTGGCTGCAGCCAGGGTGGAAGAAGCGCGCGCACTGGCAGTGGGGGCGCGTGCTAGCCGCTATCCCAGTGTCGACGCTAACCTGTACGCCAGCCGTAACCGTTTGAGTGAAACTGCGGGTAAGGTCGGTGAGGGTAAAAGCCCTTACGGTAAAGACTTTCAGCTCGGTTTAAGCGCCTCGTATGAAGTCGATTTTTGGGGCAAGCTGGCGCGTGCTGATGAAGCAGCTAAAGCACGCTTTATGGCCAGTGCGTATAACCAGGCCAGTGTGAAAACCAGTTTGTACAGTTCGGTGGTACAGGCCTATTTCAATTTGCGGGCAGCGGATGCGCAATTGGATTTGGCGCAGCAAACTTTGCAAAGCCGCCAGCAACACCTGAGTTTGCAACAAAAACGCCGACAAGCTGGCAGTATCGGTGACGCTGATCTGCACCTGGCTGAAAGCGAGGTCGCGGCTACCGAGGCGACGCTGGCGCAAGCACAACTGAGTCAGTCGAATTGGGAAAGCGCCCTGAGTTTGTTATTGGGGCGGGCTCCCGCAGCCATCGCACAACCGCAGTTAGCGCGTGGAAAAACCATGACGCAATTATTTCAACGCGCCAGTTTGCCGGCGGATCTCAATTCCGATGTGGTACAGCGACGTCCTGACTTAATGGCGGCAGAACAAGGCTTAGTCGCCGCCAATGCCGATATCGGTCAGGCTAAAGCGCAGTATTTTCCCAGCGTCAAACTGACGGCTAGCACTGGCTATGAATCGAACGTGTTTGATAATTTGCTCAAGCCCAGTTCCTGGCTTTGGAACCTAGGGGGCAATTTATTGCAACCCGTGTTTCGCGCTGGGGCGATTGATGCGGTTGTCGCCGGGGCCGAAGCACGCAAGCAACAAGCTTCGGCACAATATGTGCAAGCGGTGCAGGGTGCGTTTCGCGATGTGCATGATGCCTTGAGTGCGGTTTCAGCCAATCAGCAAGTGTATCTGGCCAATCAAAAGCGTGTGCTGGCCTTGCAAGATACCCAGCGCATCGTGCAAAGTCGCTACCAGCAAGGTTACAGTGCCTACATCGAAGTCTTGAATGCGCAACGTGATTTGGCTCAGGTGCAAACTGGCTTGATCGAAGCACAGCGGGCGCAGTTGAGTGCGATTGTGAATCTATACAAAGCTCTGGGCGGTGGTTGGGATCAACAAGTCAGTTTGGATAAATCCTGACAGGTGGAACCAGCTCTCAAGTAATGAAAAAGGCGGGTAAGCAATTACCCGCCTTTTTTTATAGTTCGAACGACTTAAGAAAAACGGCCCAGACTATCATCCGTGGTAAGGTGGGCGGCATCCCGATTCGGCTCGCGACATGAGCCAGGTGTTGGGTGTTGTTGATCGGGCGGGCAGTCTATGGGAGTGTCAGGAAAAGCTTGATATGCCGTCTCGCTATCATGCTGTTGCCAGGTGCTGGTTGAAGCGGAGTTGGTCGCACTAAAACTATGGCTGGTGAACAACATTGTAGGCGTCTCGCTGTTACGCATGTCGCTGATACTGTCGTCGTCATCCTGGCGCTTTGCTGGCTCGCTCGCCGGACGTTTGCTGAGTGCAGGCAAACCCAAATTGCGCGCAATGGTTTCGAGTTGCTGACGTAGTTGTTGCAACATGCTGGCATCGTCGTCATCTTCCTCGGGCAAATAATTCAGCAAGGTCTGGCGCAAAGCTTGCAAGGATTTATAGGCCTGAGCTAACTGTTGATTTTGCGCCAGCCGTTGTCTGGCATTGGCTTCAGTTTGTTGACTCAGCGTGTGCAACTGCCGGGCTTTAAATTCTGCCTGGATAAACAACAGGGTGCTGGCGTAATCAGGGCTTTTAAATAAACCCAGGATATACGCGTTTTTGTAGGCCAGGCGTATATGTTGCTGATTGCTGAATTCTGGCGCAAAGCGCTGCAGCTCGGTGAAACTTTGTTTGCTCAGATCGTTGACGTAGCGACGTGTCAATAAGCTCGCTTGCTGTTCAATTTCACGTTGTAACTGATGCTGTTGCTGTTCTGATCGTCGCAATTCAGTTTCGGCGTGTTGCGTCAGTTGCCAGCAATAATCAAGTAAAGAATTCAGCGTGCTCATGGTGTGTCCTGTGCTTGTTCGCCGTCTTCAAAACGGTTCGCAAAATAGTCATAAAAATAGTTTTTCAATGCCGGTTTTGCATCGTGCTCAGCCCAGCTCAGCGCCTGCCCGGGCAAGCTCAATATGTCAGCAAACGGGTTGTAGCCAAGGTCGGTGATTTCATGCATGCGTAAAAAATAACGACGGTGCTTCAGGTCACCATGCCAGAGGTGATGTATCTCACCGGAGACACAAGCAAGCTGACCGCGCGTGTGCTGATAAAAGCGCTCACCCCAGAGTTTTAAGTGCATGATTTGCAGTGGGTCGTGTTTTAATGCATTCTCTATGCAAAAGCCATAGTGATTAAAGATGGCATGTGCCATGAAATGGTCGGCACTGCCACTGATCGCGCCCTCATATAAACCCACTTCATCAAAAATCGACTTATGCATGGCCCAGCCATAACCGGTGTGGCCATGTACGTCATAGCGTTGCGCTGCTAGGGCGTCGGGTTTGCTGCGCATGACGCTGGCAAAAGATTGTGCTGCAGGTTCTGCTTCGGCCAGACCGCTGGCGTCCAGTCGCAAACAGCGTTCGAAAACCTGGGCGATGGGGTAGTGTTGGAGTAGTCCACAAAGCTCGCTGGCCCATTTGGAGTTGTTGAATAAAATATCGCAATCCAGCCAGGCGACATACTGGCAACTGGCTGGTAAGTAACTCGCGGCCAGATTCAATAAACGTTCTTTTTGCCAAACCAGACTATCGCAGCGCATCTGTATCACACCCAGTTGTGGCGCAAGCTCGAACTCCTGCCCGGGAAACGCACATTCCAGGGTGAGTAAGGTGACGCCTTGTTGTCGCAAGCCAGCGACAAAACGCTCGTAGTTTTGCCGCCGCGTCTGGTAGCGGCAAGGATTGAAGTAAGTGGTGATCGCAACGAGGGGAGATGTCATGCCGCGCATTATGGCATGTTTGATATGAAATTGTCGGTTTGACGATGGTTTTGCAACGCAAAAAAACGCCAGGTAGAAACCTGGCGTTTGCCTGAGCGGGCTTAGAGTTAACCGCCGCGACGCATTAATTCAAAGAATTCGGCATTATTCTTAGTTGAGCGCATTTTATCGAGGATGAATTCCATCGCTTCGATCTCGTCCATACCGTAGAGTAATTTGCGCAAGACCCAAATTTTTTGCAATTGATCCGGTTTGATCAATAACTCTTCGCGACGAGTACTGGATTTGTTCAGATTAATCGATGGATAGACGCGTTTTTCAGCCAGGCGACGTTCCAGGTGAACTTCCATATTACCTGTGCCTTTGAATTCTTCGTAAATCACGTCATCCATACGGCTACCGGTTTCGATCAGCGCGGTGGCGATTATCGTCAGCGAGCCACCTTCTTCGACATTACGTGCGGCGCCGAAGAAGCGTTTAGGGCGTTGCAAGGCGTTGGCATCAACACCGCCCGTCAAGACTTTGCCGGACGCTGGGATAACCGTGTTATAGGCACGTGCCAGGCGGGTGATGGAATCCAGCAAGATCACCACGTCTTTTTTCATTTCAACCAAACGCTTGGCTTTTTCCAACACCATTTCAGCGACTTGCACGTGACGTGTTGCGGGTTCGTCGAAAGTCGACGCAACCACTTCGCCGCGTACCGAACGCTGCATTTCGGTCACTTCCTCAGGACGTTCATCGATCAGTAAGACGATCAGTGTGACGTCAGGGTGGTTGGTGGTTATGGCATGGGCGACGTGTTGCAGCATCACCGATTTGCCTGACTTCGGCGAGGCGACTAATAAGCCACGCTGACCACGGCCGATAGGCGCGATCATGTCGATAATCCGGCCGGTGACGTTTTCTTCGCCACGCATATCGCGTTCCAGTGTCAGGGTGCGATTGGGGTGCAGTGGCGTTAAGTTTTCAAATAAAATCCGGTGCTTCGATGCCTCGGGGGATTCACCATTGACCTTATCCACTTTGACCAGCGCAAAGTAACGTTCGCCGTCTTTCGGTGTGCGCACTTCGCCTTCGATCGAATCGCCGGTGTGTAAATTAAAGCGGCGAATTTGCGATGGCGAGATATAGATGTCGTCGGTCGAGGCCATGTAGCTGGCGTCAGGAGAGCGTAAAAAGCCAAAACCGTCGGGCAAGACTTCGAGCGCACCATCGCCAAAAATTTGCTCGCCAGCTTTTGCGCGTTTTTTCAGGATGGCAAACATGAGTTCTTGTTTGCGCATGCGTGCGGCGTTATCGATATCGAGGCTGATGGCCATTTCTAATAGTTGCGATACGTGCAAGGCCTTTAGTTCAGATAAATGCATGGTGAGTATCCCGGACTGGGAGGAGGTGGGAATGAATTAGATGAAGAACTACTTAAATAAAGTCTTTATAGTGATTTATATGACAAATTTAAGATTACCGGAATGTTACGCTGGATTTTTATATATAGAGAAAAATGCCAACACCGTTGGTCATTTACATGGAAGCTTTACCAGACTAACAATAAAACCCTGACAGTATACCTGAATTACTGGCAAGCTGACAGGGTTTATCTGCATTAAATGCTGGAATCGATGAACGATGCCAATTGGCCTTTTGCTAATGCGCCGACTTTTTGTGCAGCGGCTGTGCCATTTTTGAAAATAATCAGGGTAGGGATGCCACGAATACCGAACTTGGCTGGAATCTGTTGATTAGCATCAACGTCCATCTTGGCAATAACTACTTTACCTTCGTATTCTTTAGCCAATTCTTCCAGGCTAGGGGCGATCATTTTGCAAGGGCCGCACCATTCAGCCCAGAAATCGACCAGAACAGGTAATTCAGAATTCAATACATCAGCTTCGAAAGAAGCATCGCTTACGTGTTTAATTAAGTTGCTCATGGAATCCTCATCGTGAGGGAAGTATTAATCGGGTAATAGGGCAAGGATTGCGCAAAATCCGCTAATGGCGCAATTGCACTATCTGGTAGTCATTGCAGTAAATTTCAATAGCTAATCTGCTTGGGCTGGTAATTTGCCAGGCTTATTTAAACGGGGCTTGCTCAAATTTAGCAATGATATTAACACCTAAATTCGCTCAGCAAGACAGCGCAATTCAGTAGTTTTCAGCACTGGTAGTAAGACCAGACACGTTTGCGGCGATCTTTGTGGGGGAAATGATAACCGATTTTTTAAAAATGTGGTGGGCCAGCATATAAAATTTAAAATGACTCGCTTAGAATAATCAGCTATTTCAATATACTAAAGTGGCGCATGTTGCATTCCCATCTTATTTCAGCGGGCGCGAATTTCTGGGTAAATTCCGCTGACTGGATATTGCAAACCACTCATCGCGAGTTATGGCAAGCTCAGCCTGCGCTTTTGGCGCAACGCGACTATTCGGCGATACAAGTGATCGTGCCTACTTATGAGCATGCCAATTATTTGTATCAAGCCTTTTCAGAGCGACTGGGGCAAAGTTATATCCCTCCACAAATCAATACCTTGTTCGGTTTGTTGGATATGCAAGGACCTGAAATTGGCCAGCCAGCAATAGCCAGTCCGCAGCAACGCCTATGTCAGCTATATCAATCTTTGCGTGAGCACAGTTTTTTGCAAAGCTTGTTTGGCTTGGAGAGCCAGTTAGAGTTGCTCGCCTTGGCACGCACGCTTTTAATTTTGTTTGATGAACTCAGTTCAGCCTTATTGCCGCGCATGCTGGAAGATAATCAGGCCGTTGCTGATCTCTGGCAGCGCGCGTTAAATGAGTTGCCTGCTTCGGCGCAAGCTTGTATGAGCGAAGAGGCGCGCATGGTCTGGACCTTATGGCTGGCGCAATTAGATCAGCATGACCCCGCCTGGCGTCGTTTGAGTAGCTTGCGTCAGTTGGCCGGGAGCGATAAACCCTTATTTTGGATCAGTCCAACCGCTCCCAATCCATTTGAGACTTACTTACTGCAGCATTGGCAAGCACACTCACCAGTCTGGATTTGCAAGCTTGCCTGGCAAGCGCAGTTCATGCCTGGTGTTTTCCAGCAGGGTTGGCCTAATTTGCATGAAGAGACCGCGCTTGCAACAGATTCATACGCAAAACCGGAAAGCCTCACAACGTATGCCGAATGCAGCTTATTGGTGGCACATAGTCTGGAATCCGAAGCTGGGCAAGCTGCGCAATTAATTGTCAACTGGTTGCAGGAAGGGAAACAAGGCATTGCAGTGATCGCTCAAGATCGTTTAGTGGCCAGACGATTGCGGGCTCTGCTGGAGCGTTCGCAGATAAAAGTAGCCGATGAAACTGGCTGGAAACTAAGCACCAGCAGTGCCGCGGCCTGTTTGCAAGCCTGGCTGAATTTGCTCTTGCCAAATGCTGATAGTAAGCCATTACTGGATTTATTGAAGTCGCCATTTGTGCCGGTTATCAGCCAGACTCAGCAAGATGCCGCTGCTGTTAGTCAGGAGAGTCTGAGTTTTATCTCGAAAGATGAAGTGGTATTTTGTATCGAACTACAAGCCCGACTCCATTTGCCACAGCAAGACTGGCGCGAATTGCGCGGTGATTTGCCAAAGCGCAATGAGGATGCTCAATTAGCAGCAAGCTGGCTTACTCAATTGGAACAACAAGCGCAACCCATGCAAGGACAACATAGTCTGGCGACATGGGCGGGTTTGACGCTGCGCTGTTTGCGCGCACTGGGTATATGGCAAAAATTCCAGCAAGATCAGGCTGGCATAGAAATTACGCAGCTATTGCAGAATTATCTGGATGTCGCGGAGTTTGCGCAGGGCAGTTTTAGTCTGGCTGAATGGCGCGCCTTGTTATTAGCTGAGCTTGAAGAGGCAAGCTATATCGTCGCCACTACTGAGCAACGCGTGCAAATGCTGCCTTTAAACGGTGCTCGCCTGCGTCGTTATGATGCGGTGTTGCTGTTGGGGGCGGATGCTTCACACCTGCCCTCGCAATCACCGGAATTATTGTTCTTTGCCAATGGTGTCAGACGCGAACTTGGGCTGGTGACGCGTGAACACAGGCAGCAGCAACAATTACGTGATCTGGCTGAAGTTATGTTGAACAACCCTTTGGTCGTGTTTTCCTGGCAAAGGCAGATTAATGGCGAGCCTAATCCGGTTAGCCCCTGGTTACAGCAATTGAATTTGCATTTGGAGTTAAGTGGTCAACCGGTTTTGCCGCTGTGCGCTTTGCGTCTGCCTTTGCAGAGCGTCGAACAGCAAGTGCAACAGGCGCCGCAAATTAGCGCCGCTGAACTCAAACCAGAGAAAATCAGTGCCAGTGCTTTTCACAGTCTACTAGCTTGTCCCTACCAATTTTTTATTCGATATATGTTGAAACTGGACCCGCTCGATGATTGGGCAGATGATCCGGAAAAACGTGAGTATGGCCAATGGTTGCACGCGATCTTGCGGCAATTTCACGATGAAGTGCAAATGCAAGGTGTGATACAAACCGATGCGCAGGCGGAACTACTGGCTAAAATTTCGACTACGTATTTTGCCAGGGTCTTGCAAAAAACACCGGTTGCATTGGGATTCAAGCTACGCTGGGACAAGGTTCAGGCTGATTATTTGAGCTGGTGGCAGCAACATCAGGCACAGGGCTGGCAATTTGCTGATGCCGAGCAATCGGTGCGTAAATCGTTTGAGATTAAGCCGGATTATCAGATACTTTTGCATGGCCGTTTAGACCGGCGCGATAAAAATCAAGCTGGGCAAACGCTGGTGCTGGATTATAAAACGCGTAAAGCACGCTTATTAAAACAAAAGCTGGATCAGCGCGAAGATCAGCAATTGGCGTTTTATGCCTTGAGTGACGATCAGGTGGCGCAAGCCTTATACCTGAGTCTGGAACAAGACAAAGATGGTTTGCAAACCGTGCAACTCGAGGACTTACCTGCACAGGTCGATGCATTAAGTCAGGCGTTACGCCAGCAATTGGCACAGATTAGTGAAGGCGCTGATTTACCTGCGCAAGGTTCCGCCGAAGCGTGTAATTACTGCTCAGCACGTGGTTTGTGCCGCAAAGGGATGTGGTATTAATTTATGCAAGCAGCTCAACTCGAAATGTCCAGTTTGTCGTATCAATTAAATGGTCGTGCTATTAGCGCGGCCGAATTCACAGCGGCGGCCTGCAATCCCAAGCATAGCGTAGTGGTGGAAGCCTGTGCTGGTAGTGGCAAGACCTGGCTGCTGGTTTCACGTATGCTGCGCCTGCTTTTGCAAGGTGCTGCGCCGAATGAAATTCTGGCCATTACGTTTACTCGTCTGGCCGCGCAAGAGATGCGTGAGCGGCTCGATAGCTTGTTAAGACAACTCGCCTTAGCGGATGACGGCGATGCGCGTCAGCTTTTACTCGAGCGTGGCGTCGAGTCAGCGCAACTGGAATTGTACTTGCCCAAGGCGCGACAATTGTATGCCCGCTTATTAGGGAGTAGTCAAAACCTGACTATTGATACCTTTCATAGTTGGTTTGGGCGTCTGCTTAAACTCGCACCGCTGGCGTCCGGCATTCCTCACGGGTATGAATTACAAGAGCAAGCTGGCGACATAGAAAAAGCAGCGTACCAGGATTTTATGCGCTTGCAAGCGCGAGACGATCAGCGCGAGTTACATCAGGCCTTGTGTCTGCTGATTGATCAGTTGGGGGACGCCAGTTGCCGGAATTTGCTGCAAGCATTCTTAGCCAGGCGTGCGGAATGGTTGGTTTGTCAGTCAGGTTTTTTTGCGGGTACGCCAGCGCAATGGTTGCAAGAATTATGTGGTGTTGATGCGCAGCGCGATGCGCGTCTTGAAATTTTCTCCAATGACAGCCTGCGTCGGCGCATTCTTGCGGTGGCAAGCATCTTAGGTGAGGGCAGCGTTGCCAACCAAAAGAATGCCGCACTGTTAGCGGCAGCCTTCGCGGGGGAGCAAGACGTTGCCGCGTTTGAATTGGCCTATTCGGGGTTTTACGATAAAAGCGCGAAGTTGCGATCTCATTCGTACCAGACCAAGGCACTTAAAAGCGCTGTCGCTAAACACCGTACCGATGCCAATGTTGAAGGTTTTCGCAGTGAAGTCGAAGATCTGGCAGAGCAATTGCAGATATTGAAAAAACGCAGCGCTGAAAAGCAAGTGCTGGAAATTAATCAAGCCTTGTTTTTATGCGGGCAGACTTTGATAGATTGCTATCAGCGACGCAAGCAAGCTTTGCGTGTACTCGACTTCAATGATTTGGAGTGGCTGACTTTTCGTTTATTGCAGAATGAAGAATTGGCGAATTTTTTGCATATGCGTCTGGACGCACGCTATAAGCATATTTTGTTGGATGAATTTCAGGATACCAATCCTTTACAATGGTCAATAGTGCAATCCTGGCTAGCGGCGTATAGCGAGGCACAAGCGGCACCCAGTGTGTTTATTGTGGGCGACCCCAAACAATCTATTTATCGCTTCCGGCGCGCTGAACCGCGCGTTTTTGCTGCGGCGCGCGATGGTTTGGCGGCGCAAGGTGCCTTGCTGTTGAGAACCAGTCAGACACGACGTAATGCAAATGCTATCGTGACGAGCTTAAATCAGGCGATGGCTGCGAATCCGCTGTATCTGCCTCAAGCTACCAGTTCTGATTTGCCCGGGGAGGTTTGGCATTTACCCTTAATTGGTCAAAAACAAAATGACGATGCCGAGGAGTCTGATACGGGCGCGCTCACCAATCCCGAAGTAGAGGATGTGCAAGCTGTAGGAATGCAAGAAGATAAATGGCAAATCCGGAATCCTTTACAACAGGCTTTAGAAGAGGCTGAGAATACCCAGCGTTATCTCGAGGGGCAGCAATTGGCGCGGGCCTTGTGGCAATTCCGTCAGCGCAGATTGTCAGAGCCACAGGCCAGCTGGTCCTGGCAGCAAGTGATGTTATTGGTCAGGCGCAGAACGCATCTAAGTGCTTATGAAAAAGCCTTACGCGAAGCTGGCATTCCTTTTGTTTCTAATCGTCGTGGTGGCTTGCTGGAAACGCTGGAAATTCTCGATATGATTGCACTGGTCAATGTTTTATTGACTCCAGCAGATAATTTTTCTCTAGCCCATGTGCTGAAATCCCCTGTTTTTGGATTGACTGACCACGAGCTAAAGCAACTGGCTGCTTTGGCGCGCGCACATCATGGGAGTTGGTGGCATGGTTTATTATCGCAGACAGAAAATCCGGATGTCAGTCAGGCATGGTTACGTGCGGCGCGATTATTGGTAAGCTGGCGTGACGCCGCGAACGAACTTAGTCCTCACGACCTGTTGGATCGCATTTATTTTCAAGGCGAGTTGATACTGCGTTATGCCGCGGCCGTACCCGCTAGTCAGCGCAGTCAGACCCAGGGCAACCTGGAGGCATTTTTAGAATTGGCACTGAATTGTGGTGGTGGCCGCTACCCATCATTAAGTAAATTCGTTCAGGAATTGGAAAAGCTCAAAGCGGGTAAGGAAAGCGAAAGCCCTGACGAATCGCCGGCAAATAGCGGGATTGATGCGGTACAAATCTTGACCATACACGCTGCTAAAGGTTTAGAGGCAGATATTGTGGTTTTGCTCGATGCCAATCACAGCGAGGGGCGTGCGGATTATCAGGGAATACTTTGTCATTGGCCAGTGCAAGCCAGCGAGGCGGCACATTTTTCGGCATTCTGGAAAAAAGAAAGCCGGGGTCTGGCGCGCGAGCGTTTTTTTGATCAGGAAGAGCAACTGGCCCAACAAGAGAACTGGAACTTGCTGTATGTTGCAGCAACCCGGGCTCGTCAGGTGTTGCTGATAAGTGGGGTGAGTGGTAAGGCCAGTGACAGCTGGTATCAAACATTGCAAACTTGTTCAGAGGCCTGGTGCTGGGAACACGTCGATATGACACAAGGGCCCGCGCAGAGTTCGCTGACTCGCTTTGAAATTGCCGCCTATCAAGCGCAAGATTTGTTGATTCTCAGTGAAGCAATGGTGCAGACTCAGGCGCAGCAAGAAGGTGTGGCTTTGCATAATCTGTTAGAACGCGTATGCCAGACCGCAAAAACCTGGCCGATTATTATTCCGGAGCCGGAATACATAGCTGCCTGGGTGCATATCCCGCTGGCCTTGGCAAGTAAGGTTGCAGAGCGTGCCAGACGCTTGTTTGCTCGGCCTGAGTTGCAGCGGTTTTTTGATGCTCACTTATACCAAAAAGCGCGCAATGAAATGAGTATTTTATTTGAGGGTGAACTGCTGCGCCTGGATAGGGTGGTCTGGTTCGAGAATGAAATATGGGTGATCGACTATAAGCGTAGCTTAAATGCCGGAAACCGGCATGACTATCACCAGCAATTGGCGCGCTATCGTCTAGCTATTCAGGAAATTTACCGGGGAATACCCGTTTATTGCTGCCTGATCGCAGTAAATAGTGAAACGATTGATGTGAATTTTGAGCAAAACCAGAATTTACTCGTATAATCAAGTTTTTGTGTCCAAGATTCTTGGATTTTTGTTAATAGGTAATATTACGCCGCTATGATGAAGTCAGAATTTGAGCAACTCGCGGAAAAAGTCACACAGCTTGCCGCCATGACGCAATCTTTGCGTGGCGAAAACGCCAGCTTACGTCGCGAGCTTTCGATGTTGCAAGCCCATTACCTCGATTTAAAAAAACGTATGAGTGAGGCGAATCAGCGAATCGAAGGCGTCCTGGCTGAATTGCCCGCTGTGGTTGACAAGACTGAGGAAACATTATGACTACTTCTGTGCAGGTCGAAGTTTCTATACTCGGTCAGAGTTTTAAATTAAGTTGTAAAGAAGGGGAAGATCGTGCGCTGCGAGAAGCCGCTTATTACCTGGATCAAAAGATGTCGGTGATCCGCGATGGTGGTCGAGTCAAAGGTACAGATCGTATTGCGATTATGGCTGCTTTAGGGATTGCGAGTGAATTACTGGCAATGAAGTCCAGTGATGGGCCTTTGTCAGGCATGTCCTTAGTCGACATTCGGCAAAAAATCGATACCATGCAAGCGGTCCTGGATGCCGCCTTAACTCCGCAAGAAAAACTATTTTGATTAATCTCATTATTAGATTAATTTAATGATTCAGGACTAGCGCTCGCCCCGGTTTTAGGAGTATTATGAGCTTCCCTGCAGTGCTCGCCAGTGCCATATATTCCTTGAACCAATATTTGTGCATAGGCCGTAGAATATTGTTCGATGGGCGTGAGCATCGCTAGTCCGATGAACCCGAAATTGAACTGACTGTGGCCGAACTGAACCGCGCGGTTCAGGATGCCGGCATAGCGGCACGAGCGGGGACTTCTTCCAAAACGGCTGCCTTAGGGCGGCCGTTTTACTTTGTGTGGCTTGTTCGCTATTCCATGCGAGTAAATTCTTTTATTCTCCAATGTGTGCAGAATCCCTTGCTCATGCGAAAATACTCATTGTGTTTAGCCTGAGAGTGAAGAATGGCCTATTGGTTAATGAAGTCCGAACCGGATGAAGTCAGTATCGATGATGCCATGGCAGTGCCCGCGGTTGCCTGGTTTGGTGTGCGTAACTATCAGGCGCGCAATTTTATGCGCGACGCCATGCAAATTGGTGATAAGGTTTTGTTTTACCACTCAAGTTGCGCCGAACCTGGTATTGCCGGGATTGCCGAAGTCGTCAGTAAAGCCTATCCCGACCACACCCAATTTGATCCTTCCAGTAAATACTACGACGCCAAGTCTAAGCCTGAGCAAGCGCGCTGGCTGATGGTCGATGTGAAGGCAATTCGCAAAACCCGTCTACTGAGTTTGAGTGAAATGCGACAAGCCCCCCAATTGTCGAGCATGGTGGTGCTGCAAAAAGGCAGTCGCTTATCGATCACCCCAGTTACCGAAGCGGAATGGCTGGCAGTGCTGCAATTGTTAGGGTGAGCGCATGATGTCAGAATTTTCAGCAGCGAGCTATATTCGTGAAATTGGGCGTGGCAAACATGGTGCGCGCAGCTTGTCGCAAGACGATGCAGCACGTTTGTATGAGGCGATGCTGACGCGGCAAATTAGTGATCTGGAATTAGGTGCTGTCTTGCTGGCGATGCGTATCAAAGGTGAAAGTGCTGCCGAGCTGGCTGGCTTTATGCAAGCTGCGCATGCACAGACTCAGGTGTTTGCGCTGCCGGACGGGGCTGAATACGCGCCAGTGTTGATCCCCAGCTACAATGGCGCGCGCAAAAAGATTAATCTCACGCCTTTGTTGGCGGGCTTGCTGGCACAACGTGGTGTGCCTGTGCTGGTGCATGGTGTGAAGCAAGACAAAGGGCGAGTTAGCAGTGCCGAAATTTTTCGGGAATTGACCTGGCCTTGCATCCAGAAAGCGGACGAATTTAGTGTTTGCCACAAACAGGCTAAGCCTGCTTTCATCGCGATAGATGATTTGGCGCCCAATCTGGCCGGGCTATTGCGCTTGCGCGCCATACTTGGCGTCAGAAATTCGACGCACACTGTGGTTAAACTCTTGCAAGTTTTTGCGGGTCCGGCGCTACGTTTATTCTCTTATACTCATCCGGAATATTTACAATTAATGCGGGAATTTTTACCGCTGCACCTGAATCCCAATCTGGGTGAAGTGTTGGTGATGCGTGCAACCGAGGGGGAGGTGGTGATCAATGTTGAGCGAGCTCAGCGAATTGAACGCTTCCATAGTCAGGGTGTCGAGTTGCTCGCCGCTAAGCAAAGTCAGATGGCTGAAGCTGATCTGGGTTTGCCTGATTCTATCGATGCGACCAGTTCTGCAGAGTGGATGCAAGCGGTTATGCAAGGGAGGATAGCGGTGCCAGAGAATTTGCAAATTCAGCTTGAATTATGTCAGCAGCAGGCGCGCCGTTTGCGGCAATTAAGTCAATAGGACTAACTCATGCAAGCCTTGCTGCGCGATGCTAACTGGCGCAAAGTCAGTGATTTCCTAAATCAAATTGGGATTGATTTGCATTATAAAACCTTGCCAGCAGATAGCTTCTTGCCAGGCATAGAGCTAGGCCCTGGTTGTCTGTATGTGGATGCCGACAAGCTACGCTACCCAGGTGACATATTGCATGAGGCTGGGCACATTGCCGTTACCTCGAGAGCACAGCGCGCGCAAATTGGCTCAACCCAGCAAGCCGTTGACTGGCCGCCACAAGGCGAGGAGTTGGCAGCCATCTTGTGGTCCTATGCGGCGGCCTTACATTTAGGCATTGATCCTGCCTGGGTATTTCATGCTGAAGGTTATAAGGGTGACGCCGCCTGGTTGCTGGAAAATCTGCAAGATGGGCGATATATAGGCTTACCTTACCTGGTTTGGTTGGGGCTTTGCGACAACCCTGGCGATAACGGAGAGCTAAGCGGCTATCCTGCTATGAAAAAGTGGCTCAATAACAATTAAATTCATTCAGATGTCATAAAGTCATGTTATAGTAGTCTCAATGCTGTACATACAACCGATATGTATGACGGCAGTCTGGTCGACTTTCTCTGGGAAGTCGGCCATTTTCTTTTTGGGCTTGATATTGAGTCTCAAAACGCCCGACGTAGAGTCAGGTTGATACGTTGCTCGCCTATCATTGGGTGAATGTCTGATTTAATCGGTGAGACGCCATGAAAGTTCAGGCGTTTGCTGCGCCCCCACACTAAAACATCACCGTGTTCTAGCGGTATTTTTATGGTTGGAGCATTTCGTGTGCTGCCGCCAAACAAAAATGTGGCGGGTAATCCTAGCGAAATCGAAACAATCGGCCACACAAAATCTTGCTCATCTTTGTCTTGATGTAAGGACATTTTGCTGCCCGGCTGGTATTGATTGATCAGGCAACTATCTGCCACGAAATCCGGGAAGTTGCATTGTGCCGCGGCGCTTTGGCTCAGTGTTGCGATGGCTGTGGGTATCTCAGGCCAGGCTGAATGGGTTTGCGGATCGCAGCAAATATAGCGATAACCATGTTGATCACTGTGCCAGCCGTATTTGCCGCAACTGCAGGTGCGCACCGACATAGCTTTGCCGCCTGGTGTGTATAGTATGCGCGGCGTCGCGATTCGTTGGATTTCTTGTATTTCTTGCCAAACGATCTCTGCCTGAGCGAGTGCGTAGTGATGCAGCAGGTAAACGTCTTCGCAGACTACCTCCGCCCAGGGCTCGAATAGCGCGTCGTTGAATAAAGCTAAATTACTCATGCTTTGATTATTTATTTACTGAGTTTCGTAAAACATAAGCAGCTTACCATGCATGACTATTTAGGGCTTGCGGATCTGTCGTCATGCTGTCATAATTCGCCCCCTCCTGACGCGAACTGAGTTAAAA
>JAYSEN010000045.1:0-25966 GCA_041913845.1 Undibacterium sp. | reverse complement strand
CGTCAGGTTTATTTCTATGACTATTAGAGGCGGAGGTTTTTAGAAGTTCCCTTTTATTTTGGTCTACCTATTTACCACTGACTTATACCCCATCCGACGACACCAGCCCAGCCTGGCCTTAGCCACCAAAATGCCTCAGAGCCAAGTCATTTGCAGAACGCCAAAAGGGCAAGCCATACGCTTGCCCAGATTCTTACTCATGATGTCAGCGCAGGGTAATGGCGCTGCAACTCATGCTGAAAGTCTCAAACTTGTGGATTGAGTTTTTCAGTTTTTGATTGCAGCTTGTTTAAAGCCGATAAATACGCTTTGGCCGAGGCCACCACGATATCAGGATCAGCACCGACACCGTTAACGATGCGGCCTGACTTTGATAAACGCATGGTGACTTCACCTTGTGATTGCGTCCCCGTAGTGATCGCATTCACAGAAAATAATAAGAGTTCCGAACCACTCTGCACCTTGGATTCAATCGCATTGACGATGGCATCAACCGGGCCATTGCCTTCGGCTTCGCAACTGATTTCTTGTCCCGACGATGAAAATACCACGCGTGCTGAAGGACGCTCGCCGGTTTCGGATTGCTGACGCAAAGAGACGAATTGGAAAGCATCGCCGTGCGCGTGTTCTTCTTCGGATAACAAAGCCAAAATATCTTCATCAAAAATGTCGGCTTTGCGATCTGCCAATTCTTTGAAGCGTGCAAACGCGGCATTGATTTCAGCTTCCGATTCCAGCTCCACACCCAATTCTTCCAGGCGTTGTTTGAAGGCATTACGACCCGATAATTTACCGAGCACGATTTTATTGGCGCTCCAGCCCACATCTTCGGCACGCATGATTTCATAGGTGTCGCGCGCTTTTAAAATACCATCTTGATGGATGCCGGAGGCATGGGCAAAGGCATTCGCACCGACCACCGCTTTATTCGGCTGTACTGCAAAACCAGTAATTTGCGAGACTAATTTGGAAGCAGGAACAATTTGGCTGGTGTCGATATTGATATCGAGATTGAAGTAATCTTTACGCGTACGCACCGCCATCACGATTTCTTCTAAAGCGGTGTTACCAGCACGCTCACCCAGGCCATTAATCGTACATTCGACCTGACGCGCACCACCTATCATCACACCCGCTAAGGAATTTGCCACCGCCATGCCTAAATCATTGTGACAATGCACCGACCAGATCGCTTTATCAGAATTCGGAATTCGTTCACGCAAATTCTTTAACATCGTGCCGTACATTTCTGGCACGCCATAACCGACGGTATCGGCAAAGTTAATCGTGGTCGCGCCTTCGCGTATCACAGCCTCTAACACGCGGCATAAAAAGTCCATATCGGAACGGCTACCATCTTCCGGACTAAATTCCACATCATCGGTAAAGTTACGTGCAAAACGCACCGCTTGCACGGCTTGCTCCAAGACCTGATCGGGCGACATGCGCAATTTCTTTTCCATGTGCAAAGGCGAAGTCGCGATGAAGGTGTGAATACGCTTGCGCTGTGCTGCGGCCAGCGCTTCGGCGGCACGACTGATGTCACGATCATTAGCGCGCGATAAAGAGCAAATCGTCGAATCTTTAATGGTCGCGGCGATCGCTTTAATCGCTTCGAAATCACCTGGCGAAGCGGCGGCAAAACCCGCTTCAATCACATCCACACGCATACGTTCCAGCTGCTTGGCAATGCGGATTTTTTCATCTTTAGTCATTGAAGCGCCAGGCGATTGTTCGCCATCACGTAAGGTAGTATCGAATATGATTAATTTGTCGGCCATGTGAGTCTCCCAAAAGAGCGATGCAAGATTTAAAAAAAGTTAAACGGATAATGCGAATGGTACTTGCCCGGCCTCAGCCTGTCGCCAAGGTTAGCCAAAACCAAATTGTGGGGGTATGGAGTTCTAGCGTGTTACCGCTAGTAGGAAGGATAGAAATAGCGCTAGCAGACCAGTTTGGCCTGCTAAAGATATGATAACAAATTGTGCGCTAGTTGAGTTCATGCGGAAGACTATAAACGGCTTTTTTGAATTCTGCAAGCAAATTTATACGAATTTTCAAGCATTTTTTTAAGCGCAAACGATCACCTCAAAACGCAACCGTTTGCGCAGATCACACCCGTGCTTTTCGGCGTGTTTCAGCCGCTGATTTTAATCATCGTGACTTTCTACTTGAGTCTGTACGAGGCTGACTGGCCGCCCTTTACGCCAACGCCAGAGTAAGACCACATAACCCGAAATTGCATAAGCGACGAAAATAGCAAATAAAACTTTGGGTGGATCACTGACGATTAAAACATACACCAGCACAATTAAAAATGGCGCAATAAACGGCACGGATTTTTTTAAATTGAGGTCTTTAAAACTATAGAAAGGCACATTCGTGACCATGGTCAAACCCGCCAACAAAGTTACGCTCCAGATGCTCCAGGTCAAGGCCATGCCCGGCACCGCGAGGTCTTCCATCAACAACACAAAGCCCGCCACCAAGGCCGCCGCTGCGGGGCTGGGCAAGCCCTGGAAATAACGCTTATCGACCACCGCAATATTGGTGTTAAAACGCGCCAGCCGCAAAGCCGCACCCGCGCAATAAACAAAGGCCGCGAGCCAGCCCCATTTGCCCATGCCTTTCAACGACCATTCATAGGCAACTAAGGCCGGTGCGGCGCCAAAGGAAATCATGTCGGACAAACTATCGTATTGCGCACCAAATTCACTTTGAGTATTCGTCATACGCGCCACCCGACCATCCAGACTATCGAGCACCATGGCAATAAAAATCGCTTCACCCGCCGCGACAAAACGCTGATTCATCGCCATCACGATCGCATAAAAACCGCAAAACAAAGCCGCCGTGGTAAAGGCATTGGGCAATAAATAAATCCCGCGACGCGGCTTAGCCTGCGCCAGTTGCCCGGCATCTTTGGGGCTGGGCTTACGCGCAGCCTTAGCAAACAATTTGAAATTCGCGCGCGGCTTACTACGCTCAGGTTTAGACATGCGACTCCCTGCTAAAACGGCAATGATGAAAACGCGAAGTATAGCGCTGAAATGGGGGATGGGGAATGGCATGCACAACGCAACGATGCCGCCAATCAAGCGAAAACAAGAACTGAACTAGGCCAACTCCACGCCCTCAAGAATTAGCCAATTTAAAACTTACGCAACACTTTAGGCGACTTTATAGCTTTCCGTTTGCGTTATTGTTCAGGCCTACTTACACAGCATATTCAGGGTAATTCTTCGATAATCCAGTCAAAATAAGACTTTAACGTTAAATTAATGACATGATAAAATTTAAACCTAACAAACCTTGCAAAACTACACAATGTATATTCTTTTAGCAATATTATTTGGTATCATAGTCGCAGCACTTTCAGCTTATGGAGCCTACCACAGAGGGATGGATGCAGGTATAAGTATGAAGGAGGAATTTTTTGTAATCCAAAAAGCCACCATACTAGAATTGCGAGCTGAAATTGCCGACCTCAAAAAACGACACACTAGAATCCTGGGTGATAACTAAGCAAGGGCAAGAGTATGTCGCCAGACAAGCTAACTGGTGGCATTACACGGGCCGGGAATACCGCCATGAAGATTTGAATGAATTACGCAAATTCCTGCCGCCCGGCTTAACCGGCATTGAGTTTGATGACGTCGTCGAAGCCTGGATTAATCCACATGCTTAAGTCACAACGTATTGGTTTGGTTGCCATGGTATTTTCAGTGGTAGCAGCCATTATTTTACTATTTAGCGCAGAGGGAAATTTTGTCGTCCATACCTCAATCAAAAACCGAGTTGCTCTCAGCTATCAATACAATCTTCCCAAAACTCATTGCTGAATATGAATTGATAGACGAATCAAGGGCTCGAATACAAGAACTGGAAGGTAATGTAAAAGGTAGCAAAATAAGTGTTGCCGATACAGTAGCCTACTTGATTGGCTGGGGGCAGTTAGTGCTCAAGTGGTTTAATCGTAAATCACAAGGCCTGCCTGTCGATTTCCCAGAAACTGGCTATAACTGGACGCAGCTCGGCATACTCGCGGTTAGCTTTCATAGGCAATACAGCAACTGGGCCTACCGCGATCTGTTAACCGAACTTAAATCAACTACAGAAAAAATCGTTGACCTCATTACCAAACTAAGCAACAAAGAATTATACGAAAGCCCATGGTACGAAAAATGGACATTAGGCCGCATGATACAACTCAACACTTGCTCTCCAATGAAGTCGATTCGCGCCAAGGTAAGACGATTTAATAAAACATATATTCCTAAAAATGCATGACTCTCAATTAGCTAAGCCCACTGCCTTGATGGTCCTACACAGAGCTGATTGAATCTGTTTAATTATTTATAACCACTACCTAAATCGAAATCGATCAATGAATCGCGACCAGATAGTAGGTCTCATAAAATCAAGGGCGATCAAATTCGGTTATGCAAATCCTCAACAAATTGATTTCCTCTATTCACGCCTCAAGAAATTTGATCAAAACGAAGTGCTCCAGGGTTTGATAATGATTTTCACACGCGGTGAAAGTTCTTCGCGCGATTCTGCTGCCCAAGAACTGGCAGGCAAATTACTGCTCAAATTGCAAATCAAAGGCGATATAGGCCTCTATAAAACGTTGACTTGTTCTTTATGTCGATATGAACTCAGTGTCGAAGAATTTCCATGCTATCTGGCAGGCTTATTTGGATTAGAAAAGGTCCGAACAGTTTTAAATGAGATCGCAAAAACGAAGCTGACTGAAACTGAATTAAGAGCGCTTAATACAATGCGATTCTGGCTCAAACTACCTGAAAAATCGTAATTCTCTCTGGCTGACTCAAGCAATTTCGTAAACTGATTGGTGCCCAGAAAAAGTTATTGACTTGTTTTTAGATTGATCAACCAGTTTGTTTTTGGCAATCCATGGCACTTGTGAGCGTCAAAAAAAAATGCCCCTGCGGGCATTTTTTAGCGAACAAGCTGCTCACGCTTGCAAGCGTGAGCTGGATGATGCCGGGATAAACTTAGCAATTAGTTCTTCGATTGATCGACCAACTTATTTTTTGCAATCCAAGGCACTTGTAAGCGTTAAAAAAAATGCCCCTGCGGGCATTTTTTAGCGAACAAGCTGCTCACGCTTGCAAGCGTGAGCTGGATGATGCGAGGAGAAAAGTATTAATCAGTTTTTAGATTGATCAACCAGTTTATTTTTTGCAATCCATGGCACTTGTGAGCGTTAAAAAAAATGCCCCTGCGGGCATTTTTTAGTGAACAAGCTGCTCACGCTTGCAAGCGTGAGCTGGATGATGCGAGGAGAAAAGTATTAATCAGTTTTTAGATTGATCAACCAGTTTGTTTTTGGCAATCCATGGCATCATCGCCCGCAATTTCGCGCCAACTTCTTCGATTTGATGTTCCGAAGTTAAACGACGACGCGAAATCAAAGTTGGTGCACCAGCTTTGTTTTCAAGGATGAAGCTCTTCGCGTATTCACCGGTCTGAATGTCTTTCAGGCATTGACGCATCGCATCTTTGGTGGCCGAGGTCACGACTTTCGGGCCAGTTACGTATTCGCCGTATTCGGCATTATTCGAGATCGAATAATTCATGTTGGCGATACCGCCTTCGTAGATCAGATCAACGATCAGTTTGAGTTCGTGCAAGCATTCGAAGTAAGCCATTTCTGGTGCATAACCCGCTTCTACCAAAGTCTCGAAGCCAGCTTTGATGAGTTCTACGGTACCACCGCAGAGTACTGCTTGCTCACCGAACAAATCGGTTTCAGTTTCTTCGCGGAAGTTGGTTTCGATAATGCCAGCGCGGCCGCCACCGTTAGCCATCGCATACGACAAGGCGATGTCACGGGCATTGCCGGATTTATCCTGATACACCGCGATCAGATGTGGCACACCGCCACCCTGAGTGTAAGTACCACGCACAGTGTGGCCTGGCGCTTTTGGTGCGACCATGATAACGTCGAGATCGGCGCGTGGCACAACCTGACCATAGTGGACGTTAAAGCCGTGGGCGAAGGCTAAGACTGCGCCTTGTTTGGCGTGCGGTGCGACGTTTTCGTTGTAGACCTGGGCGATGTTTTCATCAGGCAGCAAAATCATGATGACGTCAGCATCTTTTACCGCGTCATTCACTTCTGCCACTTTCAAGCCAGCGTTTTTGGCTTTATCCCACGAGGCACCACCTTTACGCAAAGCGACGGTGACGTTGCAACCTGAATCATTGAGGTTTTGCGCATGCGCATGGCCTTGCGAACCGTAACCGATGATGGCAACGTTTTTGCTTTTGATTAAGGAGAGATCGCAATCTTTATCGTAAAAAACTTTCATAATTAATCCTGTATAAAATTATCTGCTGAATGAGGAGGAATCGCTTAATTTAATGCGACTCAGACTTTCAAAATACGTTCGCCACGGCCTATGCCAGAACCACCAGTACGCACCGTTTCTAAAATCGCGGTGCGGTCTATCGCGTCGATGAAGGCATCGAGTTTGCTCTTATTACCGGTCAATTCTATGGTGTAGGTTTTTTCGGTGACATCGATGATGCGGCCACGGAAGATATCGGCAGTGCGTTTCATTTCTTCACGCTCTTTCCCGACTGCCCTGACCTTGATTAACATCAGCTCGCGCTCGATATGCGCGCCTTCAGTTAAATCCACCACTTTGACGACCTCGATCAGGCGATTCAAATGCTTGGTGATTTGCTCGATGATGTCATCCGAACCGGTGGTCACGATAGTCATACGCGATAAGGTCGCGTCTTCAGTCGGGGCCACGGTCAGCGTTTCGATGTTATAGCCACGTGCGGAAAACAAACCAACTACACGCGATAAAGCGCCCGCTTCGTTTTCCAGCAAAATAGAGATGATGTGTCGCATTACAAATCCTCCGAACCTAAGAGCATTTCGGTTAAACCTTTACCCGCCTTAACCATGGGCCAGACGTTTTCGGTTTGATCTGTAATGAAATTCATGAACACTAAACGATCTTTCATTGCAAAGGCTTCACGTACAGCGCCATCGACATCCGCCGGATTTTCGATGTTCATGCCAACGTGGCCATAGGCTTCTGCCAACTTGCAAAAGTCAGGCAAAGAATCCATGTACGATTCAGAATAACGTGAACCATAATCGAGTTGCTGCCACTGTCTGACCATGCCCAGGAAGCGGTTATTCAGCAAAATAATTTTCGGCGTCAGATGGTATTGCTTACAGGTTGCGAGTTCCTGAATACACATTTGTATCGAACCCTCACCCGTAATACAGGCAACGGTGGCATCAGGATTGGCCATTTGTACGCCCATCGCATACGGCAAGCCTACGCCCATGGTGCCCAAACCGCCTGAGTTAATCCAGCGCCGTGGTTTATTAAAGCCATAGTATTGCGCGGCCCACATCTGATGCTGGCCGACGTCCGAGGTAATAAAGGCATCGCCCTTGGTTACTTCCCAGACTTTTTGAACCACGGCTTGCGGCTTGATCAACTCACTCGACGGTGCAAATTTTAAGCATTCACGACCACGCCATTCCTGAATTTGCTTCCACCAGGGTGCCAGCACTTTAGGATCGGGACGCGCTGGCAAGGCGTTAATTTGCGACAGCATTTCTATCAGCACTTCTTTGACATTGCCGACGATAGGAATATCCACTTTAACGCGCTTGGAAATCGACGACGGGTCGATATCGATGTGAATAATCTTGCGTGGATGCGAAGAGAAATGTTTAGGATTACCGATCACGCGGTCGTCGAAACGCGCGCCTATCGCTATCATCACGTCACAGTGCTGCATCGCCATATTGGCTTCGTAAGTACCGTGCATGCCTGGCATACCCAGGAATTTTTCATCGCTGGCCGGATAAGCACCCAAACCCATCAGAGTATTGGTGCAAGGGTAACCCAGCCAATCAACTAATTTAGCTAATTCTGCTGCCGCGTTCGCCAGAATTACCCCGCCACCGGTGTAGATAATTGGCCGTTCGGCTTGCATTAATAATTGCACCGCTTTGCGGATTTGTCCGGCATGGCCTTTATCAACCGGCTTGTAAGAGCGCATCTCTATCGTTTCGGGATAGTGATAGGCTGCTTTTTGCATAGAGATATCTTTAGGGATATCAACTAACACCGGACCAGGGCGGCCAGTGGTGGCGATGTAAAAGGCTTTTTTAATCGTATTCGCCAGCTCTTTAACGTCTTTCACCAGGAAGTTATGCTTAACACAAGGGCGAGTAATGCCCACGGTATCGCATTCCTGAAACGCATCTTGTCCTATCACCGCGCTCGGTACCTGACCGGAAATTACCACCATAGGAATCGAATCCATATAGGCAGTAGCCAGGCCGGTTACCGCATTGGTAACGCCAGGGCCGGAAGTGACAATTGCCACGCCGACTTTATTCGAGGAACGGGAATAAGCATCCGCCGCATGCACCGCAGCTTGCTCGTGCCGGACTAAGATATGCTGGAATTTTTCTTGTTTGAAGATGGCGTCGTAGATATAGAGTACCGCACCGCCCGGATAACCGAAAACGTGCTCTACTCCTTCTTCAGCGAGACACTTTACCAGTATCTCCGCGCCCGTCATTTCTGAACTCATTTATTGTCCTTTCAAGGTCCATAGGAAATTGATCGGATGTTCTTTCCTGGCGAAATTGCCCAGAGCAAGTACAGTAACAGCTATCCCTTTAGTTGCTTTCGCTATTCCCTTAACACACCCGTTGGGCATGGTGCCAGCAATAACTTATGGCAGTCGTTCAAACTGTATCGAACTTGTCTTTGCTAATCTCTCACGCTTGTGGCATGGGTTAGAACAAACAGCTTCGAAAGCGAACTAGCCGAAAACAACATTGTGGGTTGCGACGGCTAAGTGTGGTTAGTCCCGAGGTCTTGGGACGAAGTAACACGGTACTGCGTCGCAGCATTTTGGTCAAGCAATTTTCCGCTGAATAGATGAAAATTTCATGAATTCAGCGCCTTACTGATAATTTTCAGGACATTTACGCCTAATTTTGCTAGCATGTGCGCAAATTTCGTAGAAAAACATAATTTATTTGCACTTTTTTGAGCTTATGGCTCATGAATTATTTGCCAAATGGCTACCGATAAAGAATTAGCTAGTTTCCTGGAAAACGTAGAGCGCCGCGCTTTCAAACACGCCTTGTATGCGGTTCGCAATGACGAATCGGCCTTGGACATTGTGCAAGAAGCCATGATCAAGCTCGCAGAAAAATACGGCGATAAACCCGCTGACGAGCTGCCTATGTTATTTCAGCGCATATTGCAAACCACCATACTGGATTTTTTCCGCCGCGAAAAAGTGCGGAACAATTGGGTCAGTTTGTTTTCTAACTTATTACCAAATAACAATCAAGACGATGACAATTTCGACCTTCTAGAAAGCTATGCTGCAGAAGAAGGGACAGAACAGGCAGAATCTGTCGCAGATAAGCTAGAGCGCGAACAAGTTTTGAATATAATTGATGATGAAATAAAAAAACTTCCTGCACGTCAACGGGAAGCGTTTCTGATGCGTTATTGGGAAGACATGGATGTCGCGGAGACAGCTGCTGCTATGGATTGTTCTGAGGGAAGTGTTAAAACACATTGCTCTCGGGCTACGCATGCGCTGGCTGCCTCGCTGAAAGCGAAAGGAATACAGCTATGAATTACTCAAAAGAAGCAAAAGATTTAGATTTTGCCTACAAAGTCCGGCGCGCCCTGACTGAATCGGCAGAAGATTTACCACAACCTACTCTGGATAGACTGGCGCAAGCACGTCAACTCGCGCTGGCACGCAAAAAGGCAGATGCACCGATTGCAGTTAAAGCAGCCAAGCCTGCATTTGCTGGCAATTTTGGTTTTTCGTTTCAGGGTCCGTCTAGCTGGTTTGGCAAGTTAGCTGTTGCGCTGCCAGTATTGGTGCTGGTCGTCGGTCTGGTCGGGGTTTTCGAGTACGAACAACAACAAAATATCAATGAGCTAGCCGATATTGATGCGGCCGTGTTGGCCGATGAATTGCCACCAGCGGCTTATGTCGATACAGGTTTTAGCGCTTATATCAATAAAGCGGAGGAATAAGCGTGCGGAGTTTGCGTATTACTAAATCTCTTGCCCTGACTTGGATTGCAGTTGCCGGCACTTTACTGGGTAGCAATGTTTTTGCTCAGACTCCGGCTGCTGGCACTACGCAAACCCCCGCTTCCAGCCAGACTAAGCTGGTGCCTTTGGAAAAGCCCTTATGGGCGGAATTATCAGCCGCTCAGAAGCAAGCATTAGCGCCATTGCAAACCGAATGGGATGCGATGCCAGCCTTACGCAAGAAAAAATGGCTGGAAATTGCCCAGCGCTATGCCACGCTAAAACCTGAAGAACAAGTACGCATGCAAGAGCGTATGCGCGAATGGGTAAAGCTAACCCCTGAACAGCGTATGGCTGCACGGGAAAATTACGCGAAAACCACTAAGCTCAATGCTGAGCAAAAATCAACGCAATGGCAACAATATCAACAGCTGAGTGAAGAAGAAAAAAAACGCTTGGCTGACGAACACAGCAAAAAGAAAAGCGTGACCAATTTGCAACCGGCGACTATTAAAAATCCGCAACCTTTAACGCCGATCAAGCTTGGTCCAAAACCGACTACGGCGGCTGCGCCTATCGAAGTTAGGCAAGTTCAGCCTGCTGCCAGCACTAGTCAGCCTGAAGCCACAAACAACGCTAATTCTGCCTCGCAAACCAGCGCATCGAAATGAACTCACCCGCAGTAAGCACCACGCTCAAAGCGCCTTCGGTACGGCGTCGCCTGACCTGCATGGTTTATGAAGGGCTATTACTGTTTGGTCTGGCGTTTGCTGCTGGTCTGATTTTTGATTTACTGAGCAATAGCAAACACGCCTTGAATTTACGTCATGCGCGCCAAGCCTGGATCTTTATCGTGTTTGGCGCCTACTTTATCTATTGCTGGCACCGTAGCGGTCAGACTTTACCTATGCAAACCTGGCGTATCCGTCTGGTCAATGACGATGGCAAACGTTTACCCCTGATTAAAGCTGTAGTGCGCTATTTGCTGGCCTGGTTATGGGTTTTACCCGGCATGGCAATTGGTCACCAGTTAGGTTTAAAAGAATGGGCTATGTTAGCACCACTGAGCGTAAGCATGTTAGCTTGGGCAAGCACCGCAAAATTCTCTCCAGATGGTCAATTTTTGCATGACATTTTGGCAAAAACACGGCTAATTGAACTGCCTGTTACAAAATCCGATAAAGATCTTTAACATTTCACCTGCAACCGCATTTTCTCTTGCCTCGAACAATGTTATTCTTACGAAAATATTGTGGGCGCACTTTTTTGGTTAGACTTCTAATACCACTTGTGTTTTCTGCCCTTTTTAGTGCATTCAATTGAGAAGAATTATGCAACACAAAGCACCGCGCCGCACTCGTGAGCGCATACTGGAATTATCGTTACGCTTATTCAATGAATTTGGTGAGCCGAATATCACGACGACTGTTATCGCCGAAGAAATGAACATTTCTCCAGGCAACCTTTATTATCATTTCAGAAACAAAGATGATATTGTCAATTCCATCTTTGCCCAATTTGAGGTGGAAATTAATAAAAAGATCGCTTTTCCACAAGGGCGCAAAGCGAATATCCGCGATATCTGGACTTACCTGCATCTGACTTTCGAATTAGTCTGGCGTTACCGCTTTTTATACCGTGACCTGAATGATTTATTGTCACGTAACCGTAAGCTCGAACTCAATTTCAAACAAATTCTCAATCATAAAATCCGCGTCGCAACCGAACTATGTCAAGGCTTACGCGGTGATCAGGAATTCGAAGGCAATGATATAGAAATTGAAGCCCTGGCGACCAATATGGTGGTGGTGGTGACGTACTGGTTGTCTTACGAATACGTGCGCAATCCACGTAAATACACCGAAATGCAAGTGATGTCCGAGTCGTTATCACGTGGCTGTTATCAGGTGATCGCCTTGATCAGCCCTTATTTGCGCGGTGATGCCAAGGTCGTCTTTGAAAAACTCTCGGCCGAGTATCTTGAAAAAATGTCGCAGGCGACACATAGAGCGGCGTAATTACACACGAGCGGCCTGTCTCACGAGCCAGCGTGACAATAAGTTTGTCGCGCTGACTATGCATTTAAGATCCCCTCATCGGCAGCAGATCAGCGCGCGCGATGAAATACCGGCACGTCATTGCCAGTTCCCCCGAGGCAGAATCTGCCAGGATTAAAATTGAATTTAACGTGGCGTCGATTTGACAACTCGGGCAAATGAAGCGCTATCGCCGTGTCGAAATGCTATGCTATGGCCAGCATTCCCCCGTTGTTTTTTCGCTTAGCCTGCACTTACCTGGAGACTCATATGCAAATCAATGCCTACCTGACCTTTAATGGAAGTTGTGAAAACGCCTTTAACTTTTACCTACAACACCTGGGTGGAGAGGTACTGGCTAAACACCCATTTGCTGGGTCGCCTATGGAGCAACATTGCCCACCTGAATGGCGTGAAAAAATCATGCACATGTGCATCCGTGTGGCAGGAAACACCTTGATGGGTTCAGATGGTATGGGGGACTGTCAAAATACCGCGTATTCTGGGTTTTCGCTGAGTATTAATACCAGTGAACCCGAGCAAGCTGATCGTATCTTCGCTGCGCTTTCAGAAAACGGAAAAATTACCATGCCTATCGCCGCCACATTTTGGGCGCGTCGATTTGGTACACTGACTGATCAGTTCGGCGTACCCTGGATGGTCAACTGCGAATAATATGGAATTTGGATTTACCTGATGCGCCACCAGGCATGTGTGGCGCAAGTTCAACTAAAACTATGCAAAAGAACCGTTTAGAAGCATTCAGTGATGGTGTCATCGCTATCATTATCACCATCATGGTTTTAGAGATGAAAGCGCCGCATGATGCCAGCCCCAGCGCGCTGTTACCGATCTTGCCGATTTTTTTGAGCTATGTATTAAGCTTTATTTACGTTGGCATTTACTGGAACAATCATCACCATTTAATTCACGCAGTCAAAAAAGTCAGCGGTGGCATACTTTGGGCAAATCTGCATTTATTGTTCTGGCTCTCGCTCTTGCCGTTTACCACTGCCTGGGCCGGTGAAAATCACTTCGCTAATTACCCTTGCCTGCTTTATGGCGTGAATTTGCTAATGGCAGCCATCGCTTATTGGCTACTCGAATATTGCATAGTCAGTCTGGAAAAAGAACATCATTTATTAAAGCAAGCCTTGAATGGTGATTTCAAAGGCAAACTTTCTATTTTGCTGTATGCAATCGCGATCGCCTCGGCTTGCTTTGTACCCTGGCTGGCGGTGAGTTTATATATCGTGGTTGCCCTGCTTTGGCTGGTTCCTGACCGTCGCATTGAACTAGCACTTAAGCAAAACCATGAGGATTAATCTGACACTACGGCTATCAATACCTTGATTGAACCACATGCTCATCCTTTAATCCTGGATTTAGCACAGTATTCCTAAAGCTTCTCGAATATTCACGATTATTCAACTTCCTATTCTTGCCCGCCTATTTGAGAATGTCTGTCAGCCCCAGCTCGATTTCAGGCAGAGGGCAGGATAATCGTCGTGGGAAAACTACTATCAAGAATAAGGAGCACACTATGAATTTTGCAGACAAACTCAAGCAATTGCGCAATCAGCGCAATTGGACCCAACCGCAGATGGCTGACGTTTTAGGTATAGAGCAGTCTTATTTATCGAAACTGGAAAACGATAAATGCCTGCCTTCGGCTGAGATGTACCAAAACATCGTGCAAAAACTAGGCATTACAAGCAAGGCATTTTTAGCTGAGCTGGACGAGCATGTTTTACACAAAGAATTGCAACAAATTCCTGAAGTCTCGACTTTTCTTTCCGATTCACAAAAATCTCGCCTGCGTACTATCAAACTCTATTTATTTGTGTCGGCACTGATTTGCCTGATTGGAATAGCGGCCATTTTTGCCGCGCGTCGCGAACTCATTTTTAGCAATCAGGTCTACACCTATGTCTCGCCTGGTGTTTTACAACAGGGCGAATCTGAAAACCTCTACGAAAAATTTCGCGAATTGAATCACATGAAATTTGCCGCGGGCTTGCAAGATATCACGCAAATGAATCAAGCCTTGTTTGAGTTTGAAAATCAGCGCCTGCGCCCCGAAGTCGTAGAAACCAACGACGATCTGGGAAATAGCTTTTATCGTCGCGACCAGAAAAGCTACCGAAAATTCACTTTAGCTGGCAATCGTCCGCGTAATGCCGTGAGTAGCAATCGCTATCTTGAGCTGGCTGGTGCGATACTCTGCGCCGCTGGCTTACTGGGTTTCTTGATCGAATGGCGGCTACGCCCTTTACTCTTAAAAAAAGCCTTACCAGGCTAAACCGCACACAGTAAGCCGGAATACTCTGGCTTACTGAGATACGGAAATTTAAACCAGAGCGGTTTTACGAAAATCGCGCAGTTTAAAGCCCATCAGATATAAAGCGGCAAAATACACCATCGCTGACACTGTTATCACACCACCTAACAACGCCGCGCGCCAGACTGGCTGAGTTTGCAAGCCTAGCCAGTTAACTTGCCCCGCCAATACCGATGCCGTCCCGGCCAGCAAGCATAAGGCACCAAACAATCTGAGCATGAAAAATCGCCAGCCTGCTTGCAATTGAAAGAGTTTTCTTTTGATCAGACCACGGTATAACAAGGCCGCATTTACACACGCCCCCAAACCCACCGATAACGCCAGCCCGGCATGAGAAAAACGCGGCACAAATAATAAATTCATGAATTGCGTGGACAGCATGACGATTAAGGCTATTTTTACGGGGGTACGTATATCCTGGCGTGCATAAAAGGCGGGAGCCAGAATTTTCACCACGATTAAACCCAGCAAACCTACGCCATACGCGACCAAACCCCTGGCCGTCATCGCCACCGCATGGGCATCAAATTTGGCATGATGGTACAGCGTTGCAGTCAAGGCGTCAGGTATTGTCGCCAGTGCCACCGCTGCGGGTAAGGCCAGCAAGAAAGTCAGACGCAAACCCCAGTTTAAGAGCGAGGAATACTCGTGCATGTCGCCTGAACTCGTGGCCCTGGACAAGCCAGGTAACAAGATCGTCCCCAAAGCAACGCCGAGTAAGGCGGTTGGAAATTCCATTAAGCGATCAGCATTCGCCAGCCAGCTTATGCTTCCCACGGCTAAATGGGAGGCAATATTGGTATTAATCAAAATACTAATTTGCGCAGCAGAGACTGCCATCACGGCGGGCACCATATTTTTAGCAATACGCCTGACCCCGGGATCTTGCCAGGCTGTGCCGACACGCCATGACAAGCGCGGTAGCATGCCTATTTTGATCAAGGCTGGAATCTGTATCGCTAATTGCAACATGCCCCCTACCAGCACGGCCAGCGCCAAAGCATAAATAGGTTTTGCCAAAAACGGCGCCAGAAACAAGGTCGCAAGTATAGAAACAAGATTGTATAAAACCGGCGTGAATGCAGGAATTTTGAATTGTCGCCAGCTATTTAAGATACCGCCAGCCAAGGCAACCAGTGACATAAAGGCGATATAGGGAAACATGATGCGCGTCATGATTACCGTAAGCTCAAACTCAGCGGGTCTTGCCGCCATACCCGTTGCCGCGAGCCAGACTATCATTGGCGCGGCGAGTATGCCAAGCACCGCCGTCAATATCAAGGCCCAGCACAACACTGTGCAGACATGATCGATGAGCTGCTTGGTTGCAGCTTCGCCCTGATTGGTTTTGTATTCCGCCAATATCGGCACAAAAGCCTGAGCGAAAGCGCCCTCGGCAAACAACCGACGTAACAGATTGGGGATACGAAAAGCTGTATTAAACGCGTCGGTCAGGGCGTTAGCACCAAAATAAGCGTTGATGAGGACATCGCGGGCCAGACCCGTGATGCGCGACAACATCGTCATACTGCTAATCGAAAGCAAAGTTTTTAAGAGATTCATGGTCGCGCATTATAACTTTTGTCCAGACTCCGGGCGACTTTATTGCTTTGCCGCATGCCAACTCTGGTTTTGCTTTGCTTGCTTACGCTTTCTTACGGCACTTACTCTTTCCCTAAAGCAAAATACTTAGTCTTTAACTAAACTTTCAGACTTGCTGTTCTGCCGCGTACCCAGGCTTAGCACTACAGCTGCCCGCTTGAATTCGAAAGTACGCCCTTAACAAACTTAGTTTTAAACCTGCCCTTGGAGTTTATGGATTTATCTGCACCGCCTCATCGCTATCTGACACCACAACAAGCTATGCAAGAATTTGCTCTGGTCAGCCATTTTGAACCCGGGCTATTAGTCGCACATCTCAAACTCACTCGACGCATACTGGTCATCGAGCGCGAATTGCAGCTGACTAGCGCGCAAACGCAAAACTTGCTGCAAACTCAGCAATTCGTGATTGTCGTTGGTGATTTTCTTAGCGAAACGGGCATAAATCTGAGTCAAGCCAGCAATCGGCTTAGCGCTCTGCTAGTCATAGGGAATATGAGGGCAAACTACCTGAATCCTGGTCAAGGCTTGCTGAGTATCACGGGCAACCTTGAATTACAGCGTTATTTGCATAGCCCCAGGCAAGTCCAGCCTGGGCTTAATCTGCAAGTCGCAAAGCGCTTACTGACCCCGGTTTATTTGCAAGAAAATGTTGATACCAACTTAGTCGCTGGCGAATTTATTTGCCCCTACCGCTATCACGCCGACGATGGTTTAAGTAATTGGCCGTCGATCTATTTTAGCGATGCCCAGCGTCAGACAGTAGGCGATTGTGAAGGTCTGGTCAGCCATATTTTGCAAGAAGTCAGGAAACCACCGGAATTACAAGCCAACTTCGATTGGGTCGCGCATTATGACTTTAATCCTAAACGCTATCCGAAAGAACAAAGCCTGCTGCTCAGTAACGCTGCACCATGTCACCCTGCAGAACTTAGCGAACAATTCTGGCCTCAACCCAGCCCCTTGCAACTTCAGCGCTTACATACGCTGGAACTCAGTGAACTGTATACCGAGTATTTACCTGACTGGCTGATGCAGTGTTTCAATTTACAGCAATTGAAACTGGATAATTGCTTCAGTTACTTGCATGAACTGCCTGACCTGTCGGCACTGAGGCAATTGCGCTGCCTTGAAATTAATGGCAGCAATCCAGACTTACAAAGACATCCGGTTTGTGCTCAACGGTTTGTCCGCGCGCTGATGCAAATGGAGTTACCCGCGCTTGAATATCTCTCCATCAATTTCTGGAACGCTACCCCAGGCCACTATGCGCATGGTCAGGAAAACTCCCGTCCCGCGCTGAACGCCCAGGACTTAATTGGTATCGGCAAGTTCCGACAGTTAAAGGTAATTAATTTTTATGGTAATGGTTTGAGCGATTTACCCTTAGACTTTTATGAATTGCAACAACTCCGTTATATTCGCATCGTCGATCAGCTAACTCCATCTTGTCGGATTAAACTGACTGCGCAGTTCAGCTCACCGACACAATTGCTGATCGCTTAACGACTTGCCAGACTTCAGTTACACTTGGGGCTACGCAATCAAAAGCTGAGCCACCATGTCCAACTCCAAGTCGAAACGCCGTCAATTTTTAGCTCGCTCGAGCGCTGGTTTATTACTCAGTCCGTTGGGCTCACCGCTTAAGGCAGCCACGCTGGCGGCACCGGCTATCATTCAAGCCGAAAGCAGCTGGCCGCAAATTTCCAATGGCATCATGTCGGGTGACGTGAGTGGCCAAAGCGCAATCTTTTGGTGTAAAACCAGCCTAGCCGCAAAACCAGTGCTTGAATGGTCGACACATCCCGAATTCAAAACGTCGCAGCGTCAGGCTGGGGCTATCAGTCAATATCAGCGTGATTTTTGCTGCCATATTGACGTTCGTGGCTTACCCGCTGGACAAACTGTGTATTACCGCTTTCATTTTGAAGCCAGTGAACACCGCCGCAGTCGCGCCACTAGTGCAACTGGACAAGTCAAGCTGCCTGAACTGGGTAAAGCAAAACGCAATCTGCGTTTTTGTTTTAGTGGTGATGAAGCGGGTCAGGGTTGGGGGATAAATCCCGAATTGGGTGGGTATGCAATTTATCGCACCATGGCTACATTCAAACCCGATTTTTTTATACACTCGGGCGACCAGATATACGCGGATGGGCCACTACAAGAAAGTGTGACACTTGACGATGGCAGTATCTGGAAAAATATAGTGACGCCTGCGAAAGCCAAGGTCGCTGAAACTCTGGCTGAATTTCGCGGCAATTTCGCCTACAACCAGCTCGATGCCGCGCGCCGAGAATTCGCTGCGCAAGTTCCCTTTCTGGTGCAATGGGATGACCATGAAGTCAGGAATAACTGGTACCCCGGGCAAATCATCGGGGCGCAAGAGCCACGCTATCAGCAGCAACGCCATATCGACCAATTGGCGGCCTATGCCAAACAAGCGATGTTTGAATACAGCCCTATGCGCGCCCATGCCCACGACCCCGAGCGGGTTTATCGGCAATTCCATCATGGCCCTCTGCTTGACGTATTCATGCTCGATGAACGCAGTTATCGTGGTAAGAACAATCCCAATCTGCAAACACAGCAAGACGCTGACAGTGTCTTTTTAGGCAGTGCGCAAACACGCTGGTTAAAGCAGGCTTTGCTGAATTCCAAAGCGACCTGGAAAGTGATTGCTTCTGACATGCCGATTTCTGTTGTCGTCAACGATTTCAATAAAGACGTGCCAGCGGGCTGGATGGAAGCCTGGGCCAATGGCGACGGCGGTCAACCGCGCGGCCGCGAATTAGAATTGGCCGAATTATTGCGATTCATTAAGCAACATCAGATAAAAAACCTGGTTTGGGTAACCGCCGACGTGCATTATGCCGCAGCGACCCACTTCCATCCGGATCGGGCCGCCTTTAAAGACTTTTTACCCTTCTGGGAATTCATAGGCGGGCCCTTGAATGCCGGCACTTTCGCGCCCCCTGGAAACGATATGAGCTTTGGCCCTGACGTAAAATTTTGCAGTGTTACAGCAGATTTGAAAGCAAACCGCAGTCCCAAAGATGGCTTACAATTTTTTGGTTTGGCAGAAATTGATGCAGCGAGCCAGGTCATGCGTGTCAGTTTGCGCAATCTGGCCGGCGACGATTTATACAGTGTGGATTTGCAACCCGAATTTTAAGCCAGCATGCCGCGGGCCGCAAAACGAGCCGCAACACCGTGCTCGCTGCGCGGGTGCAAATAGCCGCTTAAAATACCCGGCTTAATGGGAAAGTTGAATGCAGACTATGTCAGCCCGGCACTGCTAAGCTGACTAGCAAAACCAAGATCGCAGCCAATTCACGTCGTATTCATGCAGATTAACCCCGCCGTTCTGGCGCTCGCATCAGGGCCGAACGGATTAGCTCAGGAGCTCTTATGTCAACACCGTCAAGACGATTATTCGCCAGCAGCGCCCACATGCCGGGTAAAACGCGCTGGCATCAGGCTCGCCAGTTTGTCATGCAGTTAAGTTGTATCGCGGCCTTGTCACTGAGCGCCTCGACAGTATCGGCGCAGGCTGCAGGCACGGGTAAAACACTGCTGGAACAAACTGCGAACAAATTAGTTCAACAAGGTTTTCAAGGCGCGATTTTAGCTGCACGTGGAGACACGATTTTATTTCAACAAAGTTACGGTCGCTTTGGCGATTTGCAACGCAGCTTTCGCTATGCCTCGATCACCAAGCAAATGACGGCAATTATCCTGATGCAGGAAGTTGAAGCCGGGCGTCTGCAACTCGATGAGCGCTTAGGCAAATACTGGCCGGATTTCCCGAATAAAGATGCACGTGCGGTCAGCCTGCGTCAACTCGGCACACATTACTCGGGACTCTACAATGAAAATGCGATCGCCGACTTTCACATGGCTGATGCCAAACGCGGCGATAATATGCAAGCCTTTGCCAGCACCGTTTGTGCCGACAAAATGAATGCCAAACCCGGTGCCCGTTTTGACTACAATAATTGCGATTACCTGGTCCTGGGTGCATTGCTGGAGCGCACCACGAAAAAGAGTTTTGCGCAATTACTCGCCGAGCGTATTTTCAAACCTGCGGGCATGACACAAAGCGGTTTATATAACGCCGCTAAACCGGACGACGCGCAACATTTGCATGGCATACTCGATGGCCAGCCTGAGCCCGCGGTAAATTTCGCCAGCTATGGCGCAGCAGGTTCAGCCTATGGCAATTTGCGCGACTTATATGCCTTTCAGCGCAGCTTCATGCAAGGCAAATACCTGAGCGCCGCTTACCGCAGTCAAATGCTTAAACCGAATCAAGTCGGTGGCGCGCTGGGTGTCTGGAGTTATCCATTCAAAGCCGCTGGGCAAAACAAAACCCTGCAAATCGTTGAGCGCCAGGGCTGGATCGCCGGGGTCAGACTGGCTTGTCTGATGGATATGGAACAGCAACACTTACTCCTCATTATCAGCGCCAACAGCGATTTCGATATGAATCAGACCTGGGCCAATAAAGGGCCAGCCGCTGACTTATTAACGGCCTTAATTAATCAGGATTGAGAACGAATCCACAATACCCTGAATTCTATTTAATTCGTCGGGCTCTGGTAACGACTATTATCTAGCCCGCGTGAGCCACTGGAAAAAATTTTATCAGCAGTATGCGCACACGTGTTGGCAGCAGCAACGTTGTTATTCCAAACAGCCGATAGCTTCGATCACCGAGCTAGTGCTTGCGCCCGGCAGGCAGGCAAAATTTATACGCACAGTCAACACATCCATTACGCATAAACTCAATACGCCGTGGCCGGGCACGGATGGAAACCGTCGAATTAACTGCCACTGCGAGAGTGATACTTGGTTTGTGCTATTACTCAGCCAGTAGATGTCGCGATTAACTGATTTTTGTGTATTAGTATTGTTGCTCAGATACAGCTATTTCACGCTCGGGTACTGTAAAACAGCGACAGATGATGGCGTCAGGCATGATTGATGCTCAAGCAACGGACTTCATTCTCAGTCACTACACAACCATCTTTTAAGGTAATCACACGATCAGCCGATGCCAGGGTTTCTTTACGGTGCGCGACCATGATACGGGTAATGTTCAATTGACTGATGGCTTGGTTAACATGGCTTTCATTAGCGCTATCCAGATGACTGGTAGCTTCGTCCAAAAACAGCACACGCGGTTGTTTATAGAGCGCACGTGCGAGCAAAATACGCTGCTTTTGACCGCCGGATAAAATCGTTCCCATATCACCAACCAGCGAGTTATAACGCATAGGCATGGCCTCGATATCATCAGCAATCGCTGCCATCCTGGCGCAGGCCTCTATTCTGTCTTGATCAGGTTCGACAGCAAAAAAGCTGATATTGTCGCTGATCGACCCAGCAAATAAGGCGTCATCTTGCAATACTACACCGATCAAATTTCTGACTTGATCGATACCTGCCTGACGCACACTAATGCCATCAATCAATATATCACCTTCGCTAAAGGGCAAGACCCCGAGTAAAAGATTCAACAAGGTTGATTTACCACAGCCACTCGGACCACTAATCGCCAGCGACTCACCAGCCTCGACCCGGAATGACACATCGTGTAAGACATAGGGTTCGTTTTCGCCATAACGATAGCGTAAGCCGCGTACTTCTATCGCGGGCGCGGCTTTATCACTCAAGGACAGCGGAAAATCAGGTTGAATTTCTGGTTGCGCTAGCAAAATATCGGAAACCCGTTCAACCTGGACTTGTAGCATGCGGAATTCATTTAATTTATCGATTAGTGAAGTAACCCGGGTATCAAACATGGTTTTGTATGCCAACAACGCGGTTAATACGCCAATAGTAAAACTACCATCCAAAACCATTTTGGCACCCAGCGCGATAACTAAAATGGTTTGTGTTCCAAATAACACACCATTCGCAAATTTAAAATAAATCTGAATTTTTTCTGAGCGAATTTTCGCGTTAACTTCATCAACCAGAATAGCTAACCAACTTAGCTTACGTAATTCCTGACGTTGAAATAACTGTACCGTTTTTATGCCACGCAGCGTTTCCAGAAAGTGACTGGCTTGTTTCGCGGCATGTATGATTTGCTCTTCCGAAGCCAAACGTAATGGCCTATACCAAAACCAACGGCCTAGCCCATAAAGTATCGTTGCAGCTACCGCGATAGTGGCTAAACCTGGACTATACAAAAACATCATAAATAAAGTGATACTGGCCATCACCCCGTCTAAAATCGCTTCAACAAACGAAGTCGTGAGTGTGTGCTGTATTACCTCAATCGAAGAAAAGCGTGAGATAACGTCACCGATATGGCGTTTTTCAAAAAAATTTACAGGTAGCTTTAATAAATGAGTCATGACATTGGTACGCCATTGTATGCCCAGATTGGTACTCAGATAAACAATAACCCAGGATCGCAATGCACTGGTACCGTGCTGGAAAAGCATGAGTAACCAAAACCCTAGTGCCATAGTGAACAATAAATTGTAGTCGGCGCTTAAAACGACTTTATCGAAGACCCATTGTAGAAACAATGGTGCTGACATTGCGAACAGCTCAAGACAGCCCGCCAAAATCACAACCTGAGCCAATGACCGTGATAAACCAGTCACTTTGCCAAACAACTGTTGAAACGAAATGCTTTGGATTGCTCGGATGGCCTGGAATGTATCACCAGGCCAAAGTTCCAGGGCTACTCCGGTTACAGAGGGACTGGCCTCACTAAAGCTTAAATTGCGCACACCAATCGCAGGATCATGAATAATTAGCTGCTTACCCTTGACCGCTTTTAAAACGACGAAGTGATTGAAATTCCAATGCAAAATACAAGGCAGGCGCAAATGCTGGAGCGATTCTAGTTCGACCTTTAAAGGCCGCGCCTGTAACCCCAGTTGCTGCGCCATCTGTACGATGTCAGCCAAAGTTACACCTTTAGCCGAGATTGAAAATTTTTGACGCAAACTGGGCAGATCGATACGTGCACCAAAAAAATTCGCGATCATTCCGATACAAGCCAGGCCACATTCACTTAACTCATCTTGCAAAAGTAAGGGCAGCTTCTTTTTTAAGCTGAAAGAAAGAAGATCCGTTGTTTTCATCATTCTGCAATCAAAGTTTATTACCCCACCCAAGCAGTGGTTCAAATACCCATTCAATCAAGCGACGTTGTTCTTGTAAGATGTCGGCATCTAGGGCCATGCCGGCCTGTAGGGCATGAGTCTGGTTGGCAAACTTTAGCTCTTGTGCTGACAAGTCGACGGTGATTTTGTATAAAGCCTCACTATTTTCTTTGCTACTAACCAGCAGATTGCTTAACTCGCTAAGCGGTGCTGCAACCCGTGAGACATAACGTACCTTGCCATCTGCATGGCCATATTTTTGAAAGGGGAAGGCTTGATAACGCAGCAAAACTTTATCACCAGGTTTGACAAAGCCAATCGCCCGGCTAGGCACGTATAAATGTGCTTGTAGCACCGCATGTTCAGGCACGATGCTGAGTAGTGGGCGATTGAGTTCAGCGGTTTGTCCTTGTTCGGTCGTGATTTGTGTTACCACACCCGCTTCTGGCGCGGTTACCAGTATGCTGCGTCTGGCTTCGCTTTCGTGTAATTCTTGCTGGGTACTTTGTAAGCTACGCTGCAATTGCGCCAGTTGGTTTTTGTGTTGTAAGGGCAACCGCAATAAATTATCGCCCTCAACTTGAATTTCGCGTCGCAATTTGCTTAATTCGCGTTGCAAACTAAGTAAGCGATTTTGTTGCTCAAGTAGTTCACTTTGCTTTTGTTGAAATTGGTCAGCTGAGGCAAAACCGCGTTGCTTCAAATCTTGAAACCGTTGTACAACTTGCTGACTTACTTGCACACTTTGGTTTTGACTTTGCACTTGCCGCTGCAGACTAGTCATCTCATCGTTTAGAAATTTTATCTTTTGCCGATTCGCCAGGACTTCCTCGTCGTGCAAATGCTGCGTCGACAGAATTTCTGCTTCTAATGATTGCTTTCTTTGTCTGACCTGATCTGAAATACCTGACTGAACTTCGCCATATTGACTAAATTTTTCACTCGATACTTTAAATAAAGCTTGCCCCGCCTTAACGCGCTGACCTTCGTGTACCAGGCTTTGTTGGATGATGCCAGCCTGATTGACCATGACTTTGACGACACCCTGATCTGGCACCAGATAACCGTTGACACTTACGCGATTGGTGTAATTAACCGAATAGAGAAAAACCAAAAAAACGCAGCTCAAAAGAAATACTAAGCCGACGAGCAAACTATGCGAGAGGGGTCGAATTAAAATAATATTTCCAAGTAAACGCTGTTGCTGACTTACTTGCGCTTCGGGTCTGAACAAGGTACTACGCATAGACGAATTGACCGTTTAAATTCCACTGTAAAACAAAAACAGCGGTTCAGAAAAGATGGGGTGAGTAACTAAGATGAACTCATTTCCCGCTGATAGCGGGTATGAGAAAAAAACCAGTAATCAGGCGACACTCTATCAGATGAACGTCCTTAGAAATACAGACTAAAGTGTAGCCCTGCCAAGGCGAATTTACAGGTAGCAGAACGATCCATTGACGACGTTATTAGCACAGCGATGTCGACTTATCATTTCTAGTCAATTTCGAAATTATTCAATTCTGCGATGCATCAGCAATTTGATCCAGTTCCCGTATTAAGAGTTGGAATTCATCAGTTTGCTTAAATAGTTGGTATGAAATTCTCGTATCTGGCTCGTACGCCTTGCACTCGGGATTAATTAGGAACTGGCAAAATCTGTCCAATAAACCCAGATTTGGCAATAACTCTTCTTTCCATAAAAAGTTACCAGCCTGATTTAGTTCGAGAAAAACATATTGCCCAGTTTTTGAGTAGATCAAATCAATACATGCAAACACTAGCCCCATTTCGCTGCACAGTTTTAAACATTGCTCTTTTATCGATTCAGGCAAGTCAATCGGCTGAATTGGAGGGAGACCAATGGTTGGGGTGTCATAGCGCCAATCTACGGCAGCAGATGTCGCCTGACTGTCAATACGTACCGCAACAAGTTGCTGCCCCATCACAGTTACACGTATTTCATATTCTTTATCGATGTACTCTTGATAGATGGCAGGGCATAGGGCTAATACATCGTCGTCCAACAAGTGGCGGCGTTCTAATACGGAAGTTTTGATGATAAGTTCTCCGCCGTTATTGATATCCCATTTGCCTGGATAAAAACATTTATGGATAGTGCGCTTATTATTTTTCTCGTTTTCGTCAAAAAATTCCTGAATTTCGCTTGGTATCGATGAGATCAAAGTATTCGGAATTGATAAGCCTATCTTTTTTGCCGTCTTGAGTTGAAATAATTTATCTTCTCCACGGTCATCGTGCCCATATTTATTGACCCAGAATGTCTTGGTGTCACCAATGCTTGGGATAATTCCCTTGAAAAATGCGTTTAATTCTTGCTGAATGATTTTGCTATCGTCAGGATGCGTTAATGGGCTTAACTTAGGGTATCTTGCGCGTCTTAACCAAACAGTATCGAAGTGGTCGACCACAGCTACTTGTGACTGCAGTAAGTTTAATTTTTCTGCTGTTTCGTTAATCCGCCAGGAAATTTGATTTGCACGAGGATATTCTTCAAAATCCCAGCAGGTATGAGCGATATTTAATGACTTTAAAGCCCAAGAGACTGCACGCGCATGTGCGTCCAATCTATGAGAAATAACCAGAATATGGCGACTTGGTGACATGATCTTCGACGTTAAATTTTTGAAGTGGTAAGTGTGTGTTGTTGACTTCAGTAAATCATAACTTTGTTGTACTGACTAACTTAACTAAGTCGGTAATCCCCCCATTTTTAATAAAAATTAAAAGTAGAGGTCAAGCGGCCAAAGC
>JAYSEN010000044.1:0-28478 GCA_041913845.1 Undibacterium sp. | reverse complement strand
CGAGGTGTAGCATAACACCTCTTATCAGGTGGCCAAATTCAGTATGCCACTACATACATGTTTATTAGGAGACACCATCCCATATTACAGGAAGCGATGGCGCATCGCTTTTTATACAGTTTGCACCACGCATCACACAATGATGCTGGACCGGTGTCCACAATGTGCTGCTAGTGTGGCTTTTCATCGACTTGACATCGCTAATGGCGATGCAATTGAAGTCGGTACGTTGGCGTTTTGCCATGGATGTGGATTTGATCTCAGACTTGCTCCAGCAGTAGAGCCACTATCTTATGACAAAGATGCTGCTGCCTTGCTGCTAGAGGCATGTAAGGTGCTTGGCTCAGATCCTGCTGGTGATTACAAATGGGACTTAGGTCGATATTCTGTATTACACCAATTGTGCATGATTTTAACTTCAAAATATCGGCATGTTTCTTTGCGAGATTTTGTGTTGGACCAGATCGGTTGCCAAGACATACCAATAGCCAAGGGCCGAATATCGTTTGAGATGCGTTCAATTGACGAGAGGGATCATTTACTTCAGCTTGCTATTTGGCTGATGGTATTGCCTGATACGCGATTGGAACTGGCTTGGCGTGGTGGTGCGGTTCGATACAATGTTTTATTGAAGGATTTTTCTGAGCCGCCTGATTGGTATCAGCGTTTGACGCAAAAATTTGTGAATTGGCGCATGCGCTACAACCAATAGGCACTATTGTTCAATAGCCACTCAGACAATCGTTGTAAGGTCGAGTCATCGCCCCAAATTTCTCGTGTAAGGCTTTTCACGTATATACTTTTTAAATCTGTAATCGGACAGCAAGTGTGAGGATATTTGTTCAATACTGGATTGATGCCCACTTCAAAAAATTTGACATGAGCGTTAGGAGGTGTGACACCTTTTGGAAGACTGGTACAGCTTAACATCGAGTTGAAAAAACGACCATGCTTCCCTGTAAGGTATTAAGGTGATAGATCTAGTGAGCGGTAACAACTTCACGAGAGTGTGATGACCTGCCAAGACTCCGATCAAATTTGAGCTTGGTCCAAATTTAAGCGAGATCTACTATCAGAATGAGCACATTTACGGCAATTTAGTTGTCGGTTCTCCGCAAGGTTTCGCGTAAAACTGATAAATTGCTGCCTACCCTCTCGCCCTTGTTTCCATTGTTATTGACGATATAAAGATTACCATTGTCCTTAGTGAGAATCGAACCTATGCATTGAAGCTACTTGAAGACCCTGACCTTACCCCTAAAGAGACAGACATGAAGTACTTTCGTGACAGTAGCGACGTCATGCTAGAGCCAATTGAGAAAATCGAAGCGCGTATCCTCAAAAGCAAGACTGATGCCTATCCATAGATTTTAATCCGACATGAGTGCGAACGAGGAGATATCAGCACATAAATGTGGGATGCGCATCAAAAAGCTCGCTTCAATATGGAAGGGCATGTGCGCACAAATCCTTATGCGCTAGTAGCCGAACTTTTAGAATATGATATTGAAAGTCGCTTAATCACTGAGATCCAAAAAGCAAAAAATGCTGCTACCATTCTCGTACACTATCTGACGAACCCAGTATTCTGCGACACAATCGGACTGCAGAACAGCCACCATTTGATTATCGCAGTACCGCAAGACGAATTTAATAGGGGTGAGACTCGCTTCCTTCTCGATGCTAGCAAAAACGACCCCGACGTAAACTTTCGTTCATCCGAGGAAGCACGCAAAACCTATGCCGAAAAACTGCGTTATGATGATGACGCGCCGACAACGCGCGGCTTATCGGATGCGATACAACAATGGCATAGTTGGGCAAATTATATCTCGTACCGTGAAGAAGCACATTCAAGGAAATTTACTCACCGCCGATTCCCATAATTCAGCAAGATCGCAGTCACTTTAAAAGGTGAAGGTATGGAGGCAGACCGATCGGCTAGCGTTATTCAAAAGATGATGCAGTTTCAACTTGCAACTAGTGAAGAAACATTATTGCCGTTTCCTTTCAGTGAGTTATCAGCAATTCGTTGATTGATAACTTCACCGTTTCTGGTGTTGTGCGGGAAGTAATTCTTGATTTAAGATTTGAACGTGCTCGGCCTCGAATCGACCAAGCGACCCTTTAATATAGTTGAGTTCAGGTTCTGTAGAGATCCAATGACGATCCAAACCGTCAGCTGCTGCTCCGGTCGTGTTGCTTCCTCCAAATGGATCCAACACGATATCCCCAGGATCGGTTAGGAAATTGATGAAAAATTCAGGTAAGTCTATGGGCATTCTGGCAGGATGAAATTCGATTCCGTTATTTCTACAATATTCCTGATAAGGATCGTTCGCTCGGGTATTGGATATTGATAACACACTTGGGGATATTGACCCACCATTATTGACGGTAAATGATTGCTCACTAATATGGTGCTCAGATGGGCGCTTGCCAGCATTGTATTGCTTCGTTTTTAGCAGGCGCTGCATTGATGGGCTATATTCGTTGAGAACATTTTTGTTGTTGGCTTTCGGATGCGTAGTAGGCGATAACCACCAGAGACGCGTATAGCTGTCTTTCAATCGAATGCGTTCTATGGTAACCCATTGTGCTGGACTGGGAAGTCGAGCTGGATTGTGACAGATAAATTCCTGGCAAAGATGAAGATTATTCTCTTCTTGAAAACGAAGAAGAGCCTTCAGCCCCAACGTAGACATTGTAGGAAGTCCCGGCTCCCAAGAATTTCCGAGCTCGATCACTATCGATCCATTTGGTGTCAATAAGTCGCGAAAAAGTGGGCCAAAACTAACGAACCATTCCAGGTATTCGTCGCCCATTAGGTTTCCGTACTTTTTTTTTGTATTGAGTGGAAATGGTGGTGAAGTAAATATTAATTGCACTTTCCCGTGAACGGGCACAAGATCACTATGACGCAGGGTTTCCTCTGCTTTGCCTTGCAACACTAGGCCGAGCTTAGTCGAGTACGCTGTACTTATCGGCAATGCTGGTAACAATTCGGGCTGTTTAAGCTTTGATGTCAATTTGGATTTTCCTCAGTAAATTCTTAATTTGCTTTTTTGGATATGTTAGTGCAGATACCTATCGGCTATTGATCTTTTAATGTATCGTGCAAAAACAAAATCTGGATCGTTCATTCCTCAGTTTTTATTCCCATGGCCTCTGCTAGTATCTTTGCTGCAAAGACATTTACGCTGATACGTTCCCCACGTTTATGCTGGGCTGCTCCGGCAGCAGCAACTAACGCTGTATGAAGCTCTGGGGGAACGCGTAAAAAAAGAGTCTTAGTCGAGGCCATATCGGCTCCAAGTTTTATGGGATTTTTCTTATTTCGGGTCATATAGATAACTTAAATATGCAATCTATTATAGCATTGAAAGCTTTGATTGCAATGCTAGCATTGATTGCTGAATTGATGGGGCTATGTAATTTCTCGTGAGCAAAATGTTGTCAGTAGTTAGCGCCTCGCATGCTGTCAGAGGCACAACGCTCTCGTTGACAAGATTTTTTGAAGTATTTTCATGGGCGACTTTCCGGCCTGCAAAGGCAGTCACCAAATTGCATACGCTGTTGAACCCGCGCAGCTCGCGGTCCGTACTTACCTTCTCATTGCCATCGACAAAAACGCTTGCATTTGCCTCACAGCCATTACGAAATATTACAAATCCTGAGTCTCACTCTAACGAAGTTTTGAAGCAGATCCAATAAATCAACTGCTTGCTCCGCCTTCGGAAAATATCGACGAGGAAAATCAACCTAAAACAGATGCCTTTCCTATTGGAAACTTTTGAGCGCTAGTGCAGAATGTCAAAAAGTTTCTATAAAGGATGGGAAAATACATAACTGATAAATTTGATACTTTTGAAGAAGTGCGATCAGCGCTAAGAGATTATGTGAATTATTACTACAATTGCTGGATTTTCGTTACAATTAAGCTAAATCAAACAAAATCAAGCTGGAGGCGCACTTGTTGAGTGCTCCTGGTAAACCATGGCCAATAATATTTTTTTCGATTCGAGTTCTCCAAGCAATAAAGATGCATCCTTGGGGCTTGCCAGTATCGATTTGGCCGTTGAATATAGAACTGGCACCTCAGATCCGATTTCACAATTTTATGCCCCATGCTTGGCCGCTGCAGATCAATACCGGCGGGCAGTTGGTTATTTCAGATCGAGTATTTACTCCATTATTGGACCTGCAGTACTTGCTTTTGCAAAGAAAGGCGGAACGGTCTTTCTAGTCTGCTCCCCTGAACTTACCGCTGAGGACCAAGATAGCATCGCAACTGGCTACGCTAAACGAGAAAAGTTGGCAGCAGAACGCATTGAAGCCGAAATCGATATGCTTTTGGCGGACTCGAAATCCGAATGGCGAGTAAGGGTATTAGCCACACTGATTGCAACGGGTCGTATGGAAGTGAAAGTTGCAGTTCGACCTCCTTCGCACGGTCTCTATCACGAAAAAATAGGCATATTCACTGATCTTCAAGGAAACACAGTAAGTTTCATCGGTTCGGCCAACGAATCTTGGAGCGGGTGGCATGCTCATGGAAATTTTGAATCGGTCGAAGTTTTTTGTAGTTGGCGTGATGATGGTGAGAGAACACGAGCTTCGAGGCATTTTCTTAATTTTGAGAAATTATGGTCAGGGACAACACCGGACGTTTTGACCTTTCCGTTTCCCGAGGCTGCTCGTAGGAAGCTTTGTATGAAAGCAGCGACGTCAATAGAGAACGCCGAGCGAGATGCCGCGGACAAGTGGCAAAATCCGCCGGATCCTGAGAAAAGGACATTGATGCTTCATCAGCGTAACGCGATTGAGGCATGGATCGCACAGGGGAAAAGAGGAATCTTTGAGCATGCTACAGGTAGCGGGAAAACATTCACCGCTTTAGAAGCGTGTCGCCCACACATTGAGTCAGGACTGCCAGTTTTGATTCTGTTACCAAGTGACCTTCTGCTAAAACAATGGACGAAAGAAGTTAAAGAAGAATTTCCAGAAGCAGCCGTCATTTTGGCAGGTGGTGGCAATGACCGCTGGAAGGAAACGGGAAAGCTGCGACGTCTTTCCTCACCTTCAGCTATTGCGGGGCGATTCATTCTTGCTACCATGCAGACGGCTGCAACCGAGGCATTTCGACAAGCGCTCTGGCACGGCGAGCATTTGATGATCATTGCCGACGAAGTTCACCAGATTGGTAGCCCATTTAATTCACAAAGTTTTACGATTGATGCAGGAGCAAGATTGGGACTATCCGCGACTCCGCAGCGCTACGGTGACCTAGAAGGAACCGCTCGGATTCTAGCTTACTTCGGCCCGATCGTCCCACCACCAATAACGCTAACCGACGCTGTTGCATCTGGACGCTTGGTAGACTATATCTACCACCCCCACGCAATTCGTCTTAGTGCCAAAGAAGCCGACGATTGGAAGGTGTTGACGAAATCTATCCGATTTGAGTTGTCTAAGTCGTCCAAGGAATCGAATTCCAGCTTATCGGACAAAGCGAAGATGCTACTCATCCGACGCTCCCGAATTGCAAAACGTGCTGCGGCTAAGGCTCCGCTAGCAGCGAAAATTCTGCGCGAATCATTCGAAGAAGGACAAGGATGGTTAATTTACTGCGAAGATTCAGATCATCTCGCGTCGACGATGAACGAGATACGCTCGGTTGGTTTTAACCCTATCGAATATCATTCCAATATGGAAGGAAATCGAGCGGCTACCTTGGATTGGTTCCGTCGATACGGTGGAATTTTAGTGTCAATAAAGTGTCTTGATGAAGGCGTTGATATTCCATCTGTATCTCATGCAATAATTTTGGCATCTTCCCAAAATCCGAGGCAATTTATCCAAAGACGGGGAAGGGTTCTCCGCAAGTCTGACGGAAAGCTGTTTGCAACCATACATGATGCGATCGTGGTTCCCATTGATCTTGCAGATGAACCTGAGCAAGGTTCGCTTTTGAAGTCAGAATTTTTACGGGCGATTGAATTTTCACAATCGTCTCTTAATATGTCGGCTGGAGCCGACCTGCGGGACATTGCGCGAGAAGTTGGCTTTGATCCCGATGAAATGATCACCGACGCAATTGAGGAGGATGGAGAATTACTATGAGTGATAATTCAGAAAACATGGCAGTTAATGCTTTAATGTCTGCAAAAACAGAAGTCGCCCCAGAACTAGATTTCGAAATCATTCGACAGGTCTATGATATTGAGCGACTTCATCAATTCGATGAAGCGCGTGACACAACTCTCAAGATGCTTCAGAAATTAGTCGAGAATCTTGTGACAGCGAGTATTCCGCAATGAAGCTCATACGCCTAACTCTGAAAAATTTTATGCCCTATAAGGGCGAGACGGTACTCGATTTTCCTGAAGATCCAAATCGTAATACGCTAGTAGTGCTCGGCGATAATATGCGAGGGAAAACTAGCCTCCTAAACGGTATCCGTTGGGCGTTCTATGCGAAGGCACAGGGACGCCATTTGCGCCCAATACCACTGCATTTGATGCCAAATCGCGAGGCGACATCTGAAGGTGATTGGAGCATGGAGGCTCGAATCGAATTCGTGGCCAATGGAAGTCAGTATGACCTACGTCGAGAAGCCAAGAAGAAATCTACTGTATTGCAGCCGTCGCGGGCCGAAGATTTTCAAATATTTACTCATCTCCAAAAAGATGGTGCAGCGATCCCAGCGAGCAGTATCGAAGCTGAGATTAATAAGTTTGCGCCTGAGCAAGTCTCTCGCTTTTTTTTATTCGATGGCGAACTTTTGCAGGAGTATGAAGAACTTCTGATTGAAGGCAGCGAACAGGGCAAGAAGATCAAGGAAGCAATTGAGCAAGCTCTAGGTGTACCTGCATTGATAAACGGGCGTGATGATTTGCAAATTTTACGAAAACAGGCTCAAAAGGAACAAGCCAAAGAAGCCACAACAATAAAGGGCCTAGAGTTAGTTGCGGAGCAGTTTTCCAAATGGTCTGGCAAGCGAGATGTATTTGATAACGACTTGATAGTACTCAAGGAAAAGCATGCACTACTAAAAGAAGAGCGACAAGTCCTTGAAGACGAGATTTCCGCCTCGCAAGCTTTGCTTGAGCAGAAGGGGGAGTTGGATGCAAAACTCGCCAGGCGTAGCGAAATTGCCAAGGAATTGAAGGATAAGAGTGCATTGAAGCTTGCACTTGTGAGTGACGCATGGAGGGATATGCTCAGACCCAAAATAATGGAAAAAAAAGCTAATTTACAAAAATTACAAGAGGAGTCAGTACGGCACATCAACCAGCGCGCAAAACTTCAATTCCATATTCAACACTTGCAAGATCATATGTCTGATTCCGTTTGCCCAACGTGCCAACAGAAGATTGAAAATAAGGACCGAGACAGCCAACAGATGCAACTCAACGATTATCTGAAGCAATTAGAAGAGTTGGGTGAGCATACCCATAATACTGATTCGATTAATCGCAGTTTGAAAGCATTGGATGTAGTGTTAGGAAATCCCATCAAAGATAGACTTCTCGACGTCGATGATGATCTCATGAGGTTAGAACTCGATTCTGCAAAAATTGATACACGTATTGATCAGTTGCAATCAGAATTGGCCGAAAAAGGTACAGATGAGATTGTTCGTAAACGTGCACGTCTGCAGCAAGCTCTGCGAGACGAAAATAAGTATGTATTTGAAATTGAAGCGACAGAAAAGAAAGTTGCCGAGGCTGACCGCGAACTTCAAGTATTGACTCAACGTATGAATGCACAATCTGGGAAGAACGCAACTAGGGCCTCTCAGATCGCAAAGACCTTGGAGCAGTTGCACTCAGTATTCGCCGCGAGCGTGGATAACTTGCGAGCAGCGTTACGAAAGACTGTTGAACAAAATGCGACTGAGGCATTCTTGGCCATGAGTACTCAAAAGACTTATCAAGGTTTATCCATCAATGAAAACTACGGCTTGACGATCGTCGGCAAAGACGGCGAGAGCGTTCCTCTGCGAAGTGCCGGAGCCGAACAAATAGTTGCGCTGTCCCTCATAGATGGGTTGAGTCGATCTGGTCGATCCGCCGGACCTGTAGTCATGGACACTCCTTTCGGTCGGCTTGATACCAAGCATCGCCAGAATATTCTCCGCTACCTACCAGACGCTGCCAATCAGCTTGTGCTGTTCGTTCACGACGGCGAAATTGCTGGGGGTGTTGGCCTCGATGCCTTGGCGCATCGTATCGGTGCTAGGTACGAAATCAAAGAAATTTCTCAAAGTCACTCCGTGCTTGAAAGATTATCATGAGCGAAATCAGCGATTTGACACAAATAGGTCTGTCCAGCAGAATGCATCCTCATCTTGAGGCCTTGAAGAATGACGGCTATTTCTCCGAGATGAGAGACGCATATCGGTTCGCTATTTCATTGGCGATTGTAAAGGGGGGATTTCCGCCAGAACTTCAGAAGCGGCAAAATATATTTGCGACACCAACAGTTGACCCGGACGGGTCTCTTGCTACCGCCATCCGTGCTCTAATGCCGTGTGATGAGATTCCTCCATATCGATGGGCAGAACGTCTCGCTGAGGTTGGAATGGAAATCCTTGCAGTCAGAATGGCACAAGGAAAGCTTGATATTGGCGCTTTGCTTAAAGAAGCTGAAAGCGAGAAGGCGACGGTTACGCCAGAGATTGAATAATGCGCCCTGTAAGAATATATCTATTGCTTTGTTCCAACAAAGTCGAATGGGTCACTAGCGTTCACCGCGACCTTGATGAGGTTTTGGCTGCTTGGGAGGCGGCCAGGGAGATCCCTGAAACTGTTGGTATTGTCCATGTTGGGATTTCACGTTCACCAAATGCATCTTTTGACAAAGTGGCTGCAGGCCTTTCGGGTTGTATTGTTTTGACCACCAGCGCCAGATGGGTATTTGACGAATGTGGAACTTACTCTGAAGCAATCGAAAACGTCGATGGACTCGGTCTACATGTCGCCCTCTCAGGCTGGGGCCAGGTTAGATCCGATTTACTTGATGTCGCTCATGCTCATCGATCCACACGAGAAGACGAGACTCGTACTTATGGCTCGCCTTGGTTGGATCATTTCAACAAAGTTAACTCGCAAATGGCTCGCGAGGCTTGGTCACTTGGTGTACACGATGATTCCTCATATCATAAACATGAGAGTACTCTCAATTGGACTTTGCGACATGCCTTAGGATCAATACGCATGGAATACTTGATGAGGATGCGTGATCCAGATGATCCCATTCAAGTTGCGACCGCTAGCCCTCCATGGTTAATCGACACCCCAATAGCATTCATCAATGCTACGGTCCGATGCGACAATGCATTGAGGGGAGCGGGAATTTTGTTGGTAGCTGATTTGCTCCAGATGAAAATGGACGATCTGTTGAAAATTCCCAATTTTGGGCGTAAAAGCGTAAAAGATCTTGCGATAGCTCTTCGATTGGCCTCGCAGAATGGACCAATGTTGGATAGCACACACAATGGAACTCGTCAACAGCTTAAACAAATTGGTGAAGTAACCAAGATCGATATCCGACTCAATGAGGAACGTCATGTTGATATTGCTGATAAGCATCCTTCTCGAAGGTCATTCAATTTGGCATTTGAAGCCAATAAATCACGTTTGAAGGAAAGTCAGGCTCGCATCTTAAAGAAACGAATAGGTTCAGATACCGAAAAGAAAACATTAGAAGAAATTGGCGATGAAGAGAGAATGACGCGTGAACGCGTCAGGCAGATTGAGTCTGATGCTATTGAGATTTTTCAGGCTGACGGAGTTTGGCATACTGAACTTGCATCAAGACTTAACGGCATTCTACGTGATCGTGAAGATCCTCTACCGGCACAAAGTTTGGAAATTTTCGACCCATGGTTCGCTGGCGTGGAGAATATGATGCCGGAGTTCGAATTCGTTTTGGATAAAGTTCTGGGAAACCAATTTTTCATACTTGAGATAAATAATTGTCGATTTGTTACTCAAATTTCGAAAAGCGAATGGAGGGCTGCAGTACGTGACGGGGGATTTTTTTTAGAAAGTGCGGCAAAGAATAATATGTCTAAATCGAGTGCACGTCGCGGAGTTGAGGAAATTCTAACAAAGAAGGGTTCAGAATTGGCATCTGAACTTTGGGCTACCGTCCAAACAGCTGCACTCTTTGCGAAAGATGATACTGGTGTAGAGCGAGTCGTAGGGGTTGGGACCAGTGCTGAGCAACTCGTAACGGCAGTTCTTGCCAATTCTGAGCGCCCTCTTCATTTCACCGAAATCCCAAAACGTATCCAAGAAACCTTTGGAAAATCGATTGATATTCGTAGGGCGCACAGCGCTGCGCGGAATGTTGGATTGCTTTTTGGACGAGGAACTTTCGGCATGTTTAGACATTGCCCATTGACAGCGGAGGAGATGAATATATTACGCGAAGAGACAGAAGACATCATTTTGTCAGGGCCAAGTGGTAGACAATGGAGTTGCTTTGAACTCGTCGAAAAGCTCAGTGAGCGCTCACTTGATTTTGAAGATCGTATCAACATGTATGTAGTGCATATTGCATTGCATAATTCCCCTGCGTTATCGAACCTCGGACGCTTTGTCTGGGTCATGTCAGGGAAACGCCCTTCAGGAACTCAAGATAGGATTGACATAACTCAAGCTACCTTGAGTGTTCTACAATCGACTGGAAGGCCGATGACCAGGAGCGAAATTCGTGCTGCATTGTTGCGAGACCGCGGACTGTCGGGGTACTTTCAAATTCATGCACGTGGTTCTCTTGTGAGAACTAGCGCAGGTTGCTGGGGAATTCTCGAGAGAGATGTTCCACTGAGCCTTGCAGAAATGCGTAACATAAGCTCAGGTGCGGCAATGCTTCTTAATCGAGATCAATGTGGAATACATCTAACAGAAATTAAAGAGAGGCTGCGGGATATGGCCCCTGAAGTTAATCGCGTAGAAGATCCATACGCCATATTCTCCATTTTAGCGATCGATCCGAATTTTAAACTTTCTCTAAGTGGTTATGTCTATCTCGCAACTTGGGAGGGACCTCGTAGATTATCCCAAGGAGAAGCTGTCACAAAAGCTCTTGAGAAAATGAAACATATTGAATTCAAAGCATCTGATCTTGCCAAATGTGCGACTGAAATTTTGGGACGTCAAGTAGAAAAAGAATGTGTCTATGCTGCAATGACAGCAAGCGGTGCAAAATTTAATGAGGAAACGAGTCAGTGGCATCTTCATGAAGATGACGAAAGAGAGGCCGAGATCGATGATGATGATGATGCAGGGGGGGGCAGTTATGTTTGTGAGGTGGGGGATAAAGATAAAGATTGCACCCAATACAATTAATTGCAAATTAATCGATATAGTTGCATCCTCAAGTTTTCCCTGCCTCGTCCCAAAAAGAAGCCGATCATCTGGATAGTTTTTTTATTGGGGTTTCGGTAGTTTTTAGGCAGTTAAATTTTTCGGTTCAAGATTTGTACGCATATTCTCACTTAACCAGCCACTCTTTTGCAAAGCAAATAGGCCAGACGTTATTATTCCGATGTTACCTAGGACTGGCACAAGAAACTGCCACTAACTCGCGAAATAGCAGGGGCACCAAGTATTGCGTAATCTGGCCAGTGTAAGTTGATCACCACTTGGATTTCGTTATCATCCATTTTTTCTGAACGTATTCGCTATGTCGTAATATTGGAAACCGTAGAAACGCTATTCAGGTAAGTTAATAATCAGGTGTGGATCGAAGCCTGCATTTTCAGGTACTCCGCCTTTGATTTTATAACCACAAGGATTACAAACCACACGACAGCGACCGATCTGATAATCAAACGATTCGTGCATATGGCCGTGGATCCAGATGTCCGCTTGCTGTACCAGTTCATCCAGGTTCGACGCATAGGCCGCCGAAATCAAATCGTCGGCGTAATACTCGGATACTGATCCCATTGACGGTGCCATGTGTGTAACGACGACCGTTTTCCCATCGAACGATTCGCTGAGCTTTTGGTTGAGCCAGGACTTATGTTGCGCATGAAAGCGTGCGGTGTCACTGACCCGCAACTTACGATAACCCGATTCGGCAACCCGGATACGTTTGTAGTCCGACATCGTCGATTCCGCCTCGCGCATCGCCAATTGTCTATCCTCGTCACCAAAAAGCCGGAAGTCCGTCCACATTGTCGCGCCAAGAAATCGAACTTGGCCAAGTACGATTTCGCCGCAATTCAAAAAATGCACATGACCGGATGCCGCACAGGCTTCCTCAATATCGCGATGCACGTGCTCCAGATTTTTCCCATAGGATTCGTGGTTACCATGCACGTACACCACCGGGATTCCGGCAAAGGTATTGGCGGCCCACTCGACTGCTTTTGCGCCTGTATCAATATCCCCGGCTAACACCACCACGTCAGGTTGACTGATCGACGGGTCAATCACAGGCGCAAATTCACGCCAAAGTTCATGGTGAAGGTCCGAGAGCGGCAAGATACGCATGATGTTGTCGTTGAGGTGGTTGGAGAGACATTATGGCAAAATTTAATCAGTCGGTTAAGCCCGGGCATAGGCACCTGGGCCGACGGTGGCAACTTTTCCACGATTTGAATTGCGATTACCAGATCCCTGAATGCTGTTTGCATTTGCTAGAAAAATTCATGTTTTGATCATCGTAGTCCTAGCTACTCATCGAGGTACCACTATCCATCGGCTACTGCGCGTCAAATACCCAACGTATCAAATGTGAGACATTTTCTGTTTTTGACTCTGGTCTTGAAATGAAATCGGCCGCAGCGCAGCTCAATGTTTCTTGCAAATCGGTATCGTCATCTTTAGATGGTAGATACAGCTTCATATGTGTAGGAGACGACTCGATAGCAACGATTTTGACGTACTCCGCTTCGTTCGCAATGGAGAATACCGCCACGCGCCGTTCGCGCAATTGATTCATGCCGATCTCGATAAAAAGACCGAGATTGATATCCCCATCTTCGCTTACCGGCACCGTTATGGGGATCGTCCAGCCATCCTGTTCGCTATCTGTAAGCAATTGAATATTGAAACCTTCCAATGACTCTAGTTCGTCGACAATGTCACGAAGAAAGTCAGGTACTGGAAATTTGGATTTTTGTTTGACTCGTATTTCAAAATCAATCGGGCGGGCGCGTCGTTCGGAGCTTGGATTACCGACTGCAGCATGCTGAATGTCAGTTGGTCGAGTGCTGTTAAATGCCAAATTTGCAGACGGTTGCGACAACACGCGATTTTTCCAGATCGTTTTTAGCGTAAGGTCTGGAAAGCGCGCCGCTCCCCACACTGGTCGAGGCTGTTTGGCTAGCTTATTAGAGGCATCTGATTCTATGAGTTGCTGATCTTGCGAATCAGCTGCTGACTTTCGCACGATGTGCGTCCGTTGATCGTTTTGCTTGCCACTATTTTTTTGATCGATTGAAGGACTGCGATCTTTTACGTCATATCGCAACGAACGAAATGGAAATGGATGGGAGCAGGAGCGCAAGCTGTACGCGATGAATGTGGCACGCGGATCGTCCTGGAACGATAGCCATTTGCCAGAAACGATAAGATCTGTCAGTCCTTCAAACGGAAAGTAAGCTTGGGGATAGGCACCTTGGCCGGATACTGAACCTTTGAGCAACGAGGTGCCGACATGCACGGCGGCTCTCCAGGCATGCGGATCCATATGCAAACGTCCGATATCAGCGGCAGATACTCCAGAGAGCCCGGCCGCAAGTTGCAAGCTAAGACGGCCGCTGGCTTTGTCGAAATGCGGTTTGCTGTAAAGTGTCTCGCGAACCAGTGGCGGCAGGAACAGCTTGGTCAGCAGGTTGCTGGAAGAACCAAAATAAAAACGGATCAATTCCATGCAGGGGATGATCAGTCGGCGATTCTGTGGCAGCTCGATCATCAGGCAATAGGACTGCGTGCATTCCATGTGCCAAGGGTGTTCTGTGCGCGGTAGCAGGAAGCCGTTTTCTTCCAGATTTAAGCCCGCTTTGATCAGGACAGCAGTCTGGGAATTGATTTCGAGTTCAAGGAATTGCTCAAGTTCGTAATCTGGCGTGGCTGCCAGTTGACCGTTGCGCCAGATATCGCCGATGCGCAGCAATGGCGATGTTCCAATTGAAATCCACACTTTACGTTGCCTGGCTGTAAACGTGGAGTCTGGGGCAAGGAGTAAGGCTGGATTTTCTTGAAAGGAGCTGTTCAGTACACGCGACAGATACACCAATATGGATGGTTGAGTTCGGCGTAACAGTCGATTGGGGAAGGCGACTTCACCGAACCAATCAACTCGCCAAAAATTTTCATCCTTCGGAAAGGCAAAAATTGATGGCAAGTGCTTGTTATGAAAGGAGTTTTTAGTAGATTCAGAAGGCAAATCGGATTGATTTTGTCTCATTAACTTCTGATTAGTCTCGTTATCTACTGGCCTGTCTCATTATTTACTGGTCGTTCACAAATCAAACCACCCCATGCGCCTGCTGATCGGCATGGTAAGACGAACGGACCATGGCACCCACAGCAGCGTGGACGAAGCCCATTTTATAGGCTTCTTCTTCATACATTTTGAAAGTGTCAGGGTGGACGTAGCGGCGCACTGGCAAATGGTGACCACTCGGCGCCAGGTATTGGCCTATGGTGATCATATCGACATTGTGGGCGCGCATATCGCGCATCACTTCCAGCACTTCTTCATCGGTTTCACCGAGACCCACCATGATGCCGGATTTAGTCGGCACATCAGGATGTTGCTCTTTAAAGCGTTTTAATAAGCTTAAAGAATATTCGTAATCGGAACCTGGGCGTGCTTCTTTGTACAAGCGTGGTGCGGTTTCCAGATTGTGGTTCATCACATCGGGCGGCGCTTGATTCAGGATTTCCAGGGCGCGGTCCATGCGGCCACGGAAGTCTGGGGTCAGGATTTCTATGCGTGTCAGCGGCGAGAGTTCGCGGATTTTGGCGATACATTCAACAAAGTGGGCGGCGCCACCATCGCGCAAATCATCGCGGTCTACCGAAGTAATCACGACATAGTTGAGTTTTAAATCGGCAATGGTTTTCGCCAGATTTAAAGGCTCGTTGACGTCGAGCGGATCGGGGCGGCCATGGCCAACGTCGCAGAATGGGCAGCGACGGGTGCACTTATCACCCATGATCATGAAGGTGGCCGTGCCTTTGCCAAAGCATTCGCCAATATTCGGGCAAGAAGCTTCTTCACAAACCGTCACCAATTTGTTGGCGCGTAAGATATCTTTGATTTCGTAAAAGCGGGTGGTTGGCGAACCGGCCTTAACTCGTATCCAATCGGGTTTAGGCAAGCGTTCTGCGGGGACGATTTTGATAGGGATACGCGCGGTTTTGCTAGCGCCCTTTTGCTTTTCGGTAGGATCGTAAGCCGGAGTAGTGGGTTGTTGATCAGTCGTCATGATACGAGCATATAAGTTGAAATCAGGGGGCGCATAAGCAATCTTGCAATTGCTTAGCCAATTCTTGCTGGACTTCTTGCAGGCTGGTGGTCACACCCAGCGTACGCATATCAACTGTGGCCAGGCCAGCATAACCACAGGGGTTGATCCAGGAAAACGCTTGTAAATCCATCGCCACATTCAATGAGACGCCGTGGTAAGTGCAGCCATTGCCGCGCACTTTCAAACCCAGCGCCGCAATTTTTGCACCTTTCCAGGCACCATCGGCCAGATAAATGCCGGGGGCACCGGCAATCCGTTCACCTTGCAGATTATACCTTGCTAAAGTGCGTATCACGGCTTCTTCTATGCGATGCACGAACTCGCGGGCAAACAAACGGGCCTTGGGGTGGCTGCGACGCAAATCCATTAACAGATAAATCACAACCTGACCCGGGCCATGGTAAGTGACTTCGCCACCGCGGTCGGTTTGAACCACAGGAATATCGTGGGCATTCAGGATATGTGAGCGCTCCGCGCCCAGACCCAGCGTAAACACAGGCGGATGTTCGACGATCCAGAGTTCATTTGGCGTCTCGGGTGTGCGCGCATCCGTGAACGCCCGCATCGCCGCAAAGCTGGTGGCGTAATCTTCGAGGCCACGCCATACCAGACGCGGCATTATTGTTTGGGGATCAAAGGCTTGCATAAGGCGATAGTTTACCATCAGCCAGTGCTTTGCTCATGATTTACGCCAAAATCGCCATCAAACTGAGGAAATAGTGGCACAAGCCGGATTAGCCGCAAATTTGTTGATCCGCGACAAAAGAATATTTGGCCATCGAGTTGTGGAATGGCGCTCCGAACTGATAAGACTCTCGCGGCTAAGCCTTATGCTGTCAGGCTTAGCCGGGCGGCCGGCACTTCAGGGTAAGCTTAACGTGATGGTTTCGGCGATTCTGGCCTGACCTCCAGCCATCAGGCTACGGATTTGCTGATCTGACCATTCCAGCTTGACCTCGATCACACTGGGTGACGCGGGTGTCATGTGTAACCCTTGCTGGATGCGGTACAGATCGGCTTTAAGGTGTAAATAATTAGCCAGATAACAAGCTAGTGGGCCAGCAGCAGTGCCGGTGGCCGCTTCTTCGGGAATGCCATAGCGTGGCGCAAACATACGCGCACAAGCATGAAAGCCCGAACTGGCTGGACTTAATGCAAATGGATAAACACCCACCAGTTTTAATTGCTCGCTGAGTTTGAGCAGGGCAGCTTGATCGGCTTGAATTTTTGCCAAATCATCTGAGTTTGCCAGGGCCACCAATAAAAAGCGATTGCCGGTACTGACTATGCAGAGCTTAGGCGCCTCGGTTTCCAGCAAATCGGCTTTAGTCAGCCCCAATGCGTCGCAGATTTGTTGACGCAAAGGGCTGGCTAAGGGTAGTGGCTCGTACTCGGGCGCACTTTGCTCCATCATCACGCAGTCATTGCTAATCTGGATACGGCGCATGCCATCGATGGTTTCTTTTCTATGCCAGCCAGGCATTAGTTGTCGCTGTTCGCGCAGTAAAGAAAAACTCGCCACAGTGGCATGGCCGCAGTGGGCAATTTGTTGGGCTGGCGTAAAAAACTCAAGCTTAACGGTGGCGCAACCTGAAGCGGACACAAACGCGGTCTCAGAAACCTTGAGTTGTTGCGCCAGCGCTTGTTTTTCGTTCGCACTCAAATGATCTGCGTTGAGGATGATGGCAGCAGGATTGCCACCTCGCTCGCCCTCGCTGAGGGCGTAAACCATATGGGCAGTAAGCGTTTTCATAACGGCCGGTCAGAGTTAATCGGGATTCCACGCGTTTGTCAGTTCTGGCTCACTAGCGAGATAGTGTGAGGTAGCGGCGACCAATGCGCCCACTAAATTTACTCGCCAGGTGTCGAACTAAAGAAAACATTATCGCGACTTAACTTGGCGAGATCAATAGTCCAGATCTTCTAGCAGCCTGTTGGACTTAGGATAAATCGGCAGCACAATCGACTGCTCAACCCTTATTTCTCCGCCTTTTTGCTCAATATCTCGATATGGCCGCTGCAAAGTCGAAAAAATCTGTTCTGTCGTAGTGATATTCGCTTCGATTCCCTAGGTACTACAGGCTGCCAGTTAATGGTGGCCGTTAGTGCTGGGCAGTGTGGGGTGTAAGCGCAAATAGAATGATTGCTTGATGTGGACGCGCGCCGCATGTCAGGGATGCAGCCAGGAATTGCAGCCTGGCTTACTTAATTGGTCGTAATTTACCGCGCCGTATTGATTTTCAGACTGATAGAAAATAATTGATTATTCGTGACCTCGGATTTGGTCTCTACCCTGGCATCGTGATTTAAGCCCACCATTAATTTGGGCGAGCTGACCAGATCTTTATTCTTGAAAATTTCCATTTTTAAACCAGCCATTATTTGTGGATTGTATTTTTGTTTTTGTTGCTCGCTAAACTTGGCGTACTGATCGGGCAAAGCCTTTTCTACGCTATCGACGAGTAAATGCACGGTCCAGTTATCTGAGCCTGATTTAAAGCTGAAAAATGAAGTTTGTCCGGCTGCCGTGTGTATGTCATGTTCTGCTTCATAGTCGGCAAACTGGATTTTGCCATGTATCGCATACTGCGTTCCTTCGGCATGGCTGACTTTAGGTAGCGCATTGCTTAAGGGGTTGGTATTTTGATTGGCCCAGACTAAATACGAACTGCTGCTGGCGACAACGGCGAGCAGGGTTGCAACGATTTTGTTTGCGAATGGACGAGTGGTTTTCTTGAGTTGCATGATACGCTCCTTGAGTGGATGATTGGATTGCCAATTACAGCTAAGTGCGCTGCTATCCTGTTGTAAAACGGTATTCAGCATGGCTTGCGCATAGCTGCTGTGTTGCTGTGGGTAAGCCTGCATCACACTCGCATCGCAAGCGAGTTCCTGATCGAAGCGGAAGTAATGCTGCGCCCAGTGTATGAGGGGATTTGCCCAGAGTACGCAACGCAAACCACAGTAAGCAAAATTCCACCACTGATCTCCATGCCGCAGATGAGTTTGCTCGTGTGCCAGTATCAGGGTTTGCTGGTCGCAGTCATAGCGCTGATAAAAGTCAGCGGGCATGATGATGCGCGCCGGGAATAATCCCAGCAACATAGGGCTATGATCGCTATGCGCCGATAAACAATAATCCGGCTTGGCTTGCAATAAGCCTAGTTTGTTTTGATAACGCCATTGATGAATCGCGAAATACGCCAGACTGATCAGAAAGCCCACCAGCCAGACTATGCAGCAATGCAGCGCGAAGTTGGAGGTGGTATCGACCACGTTCAATGCTGCCGTAATCGGCCCAGGCAAGCCCACGACCAACTGATACACCACCGCAACCTGAGTTGCTGGTAGCGGTAAGCAAGGTGCAACTAACAGTAAAGGCAAGAGCAGCCAGTTGAGATAGCTCAGCCACGGTGCGCCGTATCGTTTTAACAGTGGTCTTAAGGACAGAATCAAGACTAAGGCCAGACAACTTAAGAGTAGGGCATTGACATACAGTTGCAGGAGTTTATTCAGCATCATCCAAGTCCTTAATCAATTGCTTGAGTTCGGCCAAATCTTGTTTGCTTAACTTTTTTTGCTGACTGAAATGCGCCACCAGCGGTGCGACACGACCATCGAACATGCGTTCTAAAAAGCTGCGGCTTTCTTGCTGTAACCACTTCTCTTGTTTTAAAACCGGGCTATATAAAAAATACCGGCTTTGCTTTTCTGCGCGTATCGCTTGTTTATTCAACAGGCGGTTTAACAGCGTTTTTACGGTGGCGGCTTGCCATTGATGCTGCTGACAGAGTTGCTGACAAATCTCGTCAGCACTTAAGGGATGTTTTTGCCAGAGCAAGCGCATGATGATGGCTTCGGCATCACTGATTTGAGTGAGTGACATGGTGCTTCCTTATCGATTACATGTGTAAATGATTACACTTGTAATCGCAAAAATCAAGCGCATTGTTGTAAATAAAAACAGGGTCGCATTGTGTAGGGAATAGGCAGGCTGGTATGCAACAGCGCGCGATTTCAGAATAGCCTGTCTAATCGTTTATTACTACAATAGCGGCTTACTGTTTTCACTGTTGAATCCCGACTTGGCTGGCTATGACAACCTGGACTGACTTCCCTCTTCTTGCCACCACACGCCTGAGCTTGCGACAAATCGTGGCCAGTGATTTGCCCGCGATTTATCAGGGCTTATCCAATCCCAGTATCAGCTACTACTATGGCGTGAGTTACAGCAAGCTGGCTGATACGCAAGCCCAGCTCGATTACTACCAGCGCGAATTTCACGAAGGCACGGCTTTGTGGTGGGGGCTGGCTTTACGAGAGCAGCCAGATAAATTGATAGGCAGTTGCGGCTTACATGGTTTGGTCGCTGAGCACTATCAATCCGAGTTGGGTTTTTGGATCTTGCCAGACTATGCTGGACAGGGTTTGATGAACGAAGCAGTTGCAGCCATCGTTGACTACAGCTTTCAGCAATTGAAACTGCATCGTTTACAAGCGTTGGTCGATACCTCGAATCATGCCTGTTTAAAATTACTGCGCGCTCAGCAATTTATTTGCGAAGGCGTGATGCGCGAAGCCGAATATAAGGCAGGTCGTTTTCACGATTTATTTTGCCTGGCTCGTTTAAATCCTAAGGAATGATACTAGCTAAAAAATTAGCTCGATCTGGAACTTGTTATGCATCAAATACTAAAAAAATAATAGCAATTTCTCAGCAAAATTTATGCAACTGCGCGTATAATTTTGCTTCATGACGACGCGATTGAAAATCAAGAAAATTAAGCTCTGGTGCACCATACTGGTGTTAGCCGTGCATAGCTTATTTCCTTTGCTCGCGCATGCCATTAATCAGCAACTTTTAAATAGTCCCGGCGGCTTAATCTGCAGTGCCAACAATCTGAATGCTGATGCCGGAAAAAACACCTCTGATCTGACGCCACATAATCTGCCTTGCCCTTATTGCCAGAGCGCTCATCATGCAGCGGCTTTGCCAAGTGCTGATTACAACTGGGTATTACCATTAGAAGTCAGCGCAGGTTTTCCGGTTCGTTATTTCTCTCTCAGCTATAGCCTGTTTATCTGGGCTACCCCACCTTCACGAGCGCCGCCAGCTTTGGTCTAGCAGCCTGTCGTACTTAAGAATAATCGGCTGCAAAATTCTTTGCTCGGCCGCTGTTTCACCGTCTTCTTGCTCAATATCTCGATATTGATGCAGCAAAATCGGAGAAATCTGCTCGGTCTCAGAGAATTTTCCGCTTCGATTTCCTAAGTTCTACAGACTGTCAGGCGCATATCGCTGAAAATTATTTCTGAAAATATCTGCCGCAACATCGGCTGAGCTGATCCACTTATTTGCTGGATTTGCTAACACGTTCGTGGCCTCGCTATTGCTTTGCAATTGCTGGATTGCGCAGTGCATTTGATGCGCTTTGCCTTAGCTAGGGTAAGTCATAGGCACGAGCTTAACTCGATAATTATCGGGCAGGTCGTTATCGCTGCAAATAGTCAGTAAGTCATTTTCTGAGCGTTTTTTATGCGCTGTCTTCGCTGGAATTTTACGTAAGGACACAGGTTAAAAGTCAGACCTGAGTCCTCGCGCACAACACCAGGAAGCGCAATTTTCATCAATCAAAGTTTGTGCATTTTTGCCGTGTGCACGAGTTGGGCTAAATAATCCAGCGTAACAATTAGCTCTAGGCTTTTACATGGCGAAGAAAGTGCTCTCGACACCGTATTTTGCGTAAAGCAAACGACGGCGGGGATGGTTTTATCCAAAAAATTTATGAATCATTTACTACACAGTTTTCAACTTCGCTTAGTGAAAAAACACCGACTGATTTCTCTGCTCAGCGTGCTGAGTCTGAGTATTGCCACGCCCTTAGCACAAGCTTCGTGTGGTGCCAGTTTTTGTCTGGTGAATACCGATTGGGGCATGCAAGGGGCCTGGCTGGAGCGCGGCTATAGTCTTGATTTGCGCTTTGAACAAGTACAACAAGATCGTTTAATGCGAGGCAGTGAAACTTATACGCCCAGCGCCAACGCTGATCGCGAGATGGAAACCATCAGCCGCCGTTGGCATGCCAGTTTTGAACATGGCTTGAATCAAAACTGGGCCTATTCAGTATCGGCTTCTTTCCTCGATCGTCGTCATTTACATACTGAAGAAGGCGCGCCGGCGAGCTGGCAATATCGTCAGCCCGGCGACGTCAAGGTTCAGCTCAACTATCAAAATGAATTGACCAGTTCAGCGCAACAAGCATCGGTGTATGGCCTCAAACTTGGGCTGAAATTACCAACTGCGTCCATCGATATCCGCAATAGCAGCGGCAGTCGCGCCGAGCGTAGCTTGCAGCCTGGTAGCGGCACTACCGATTTACTGACCAGCGTGTATTACCGCCGCTTCGATCCTGAAAGTCAGCGCAGTTGGTTTGTGCAAGCTAATTTTGAGCTGCCCTTGCAAGCGCGTTCAGGCTACAAACCAGGGCGTCGATTTGGTCTCGACGCGGGCCTCAGCCTGCCATTTGGCAGTGCCTGGAATGCCCTGGCTCAGATCAATTTACAGCAGATACAGCGTGATAGTGGCAGTGCGGCAGAGCCGGATTTTTCAGGTGGCAGAGTAATTGCGCTGAGTCCTGGTTTGAGTTATCGCTGGTCAGAAAAATCGCAGGTGTATGGCTACTTGCAAGTGCCAGTTTATCAGTATCTGAACGGTCAGCAATTAGCTACGCGCTGGGCACTTAGTGCGGGCTGGCGCCATCAATTCTGAGTGCAAGCACCTCACTATTTATCAAGTAATGCGTTGGCGCAGATAAGGGTTATCAGCGCTGAATTTAAACCCAAGTAGCAGGGCTTAGACACTAAGCCCTGACTCAAAATAAGGAACACAGTATGAAGTATAGCTATAGCAGTATCGCATTTGCCGCCAGTTTACTTTTGAGCGCCTGTGGTGGTGGCGGTAGTAGCAGTAGTTCAGGTGGCAGCACGATTCCACCGGGGCCGAAAGATGTCAGCATTAGTTTTGATTTAAGCGCGAATGGCAGTACGGTGAAATGCGGCACAGCACTGAGCAGCTTAGGCAGCAGGGCGAGCGCGGCTGAATTACAAGACGCACGATTTTATTTGAGTAATATTGCGCTGATCGATAGCGCTGGCAATGCAGTACCCGTGAAATTAACGACGAATGACTGGCAAAACGATCAGGTTGCCTTAATCAGCTTTAATGATGGTAGTAGCAGCGCCTGTGGTGGCAAGACTATGGCAGCCAACGATAAAGTAACTGGCACAGTACCGGCCGGGAATTATCAGGGCATACAATATGAAATCGGTGTGCCAGAGGTGCTGAATCACACCGACTACGCTACCGCGGCGAAACCGATGAACGTGGCAGCAATGGCCTGGAGCTGGACCTCGGGTCGCAAATACATGCTGGTTGAAGTCAATCCTAAAGGCGGTGTAACAGTTAGCCGTACCAATAACACCACCACACCACCGACCACCACCACCAGCACTTCGCCATCCTGGTATGTGCATTTAGGTTCGACTGGCTGCACCTCAAATGCGACTAGCGGTAGCTACGCCTGCACTAATTCAAATCGTATGCTGGTCAAGCTTGCTAACTTCAATCTGGATACGCAAAAAATTTCGCTGGATTTAAATGCCTTGCTGGCGGGTGCTGATCTCTCGGCAGACAATGGCGGCGCGCCCGGCTGTATGTCGGGTAGCACTGATCCAGAATGCAAGGCGATTTTCACTAATCTGAAAATTGATCTGGCTTCGGGTAATGCCAACAGTGCCGGGGTGCAATCGGTGTTTGTGGTTAAGGCGAAATAGTGAGTCTTTTTAAGTCGAGATGATGCGTATCTACAGTTTACTCTTAAAGTCTGCCCAGCCAGTCTGGCGTCAAGGCAGTGGCTGGTTTAGTCTGAGCTTGCTCGCGGGTTTGCTCGCGTGCAGTTCCGGTGGTAGCGGTGGTAGCCCGGATGGGCATAGCCACGCAAAGCCAGAAACCCCGGCGCTCAGTGGCTTTCCTGCAGCACCGGTGAATCCCGCCAATCCGCACAGTGAAGAAAAATTTCAACTGGGGCGGCAGTTGTTTTACGACGCCAGGCTTTCGGGTAATGGCGCGCAATCTTGCGCCAGTTGCCATCATCAGGATAAAGCCTTTACCGATGGCCGACCGCTGGCAATAGGCTCGACGGGTGAAACGCATCCTCGTAATGCCCAGGGTTTAGCAAACGTGGTGTATCACGCTACGCTGACCTGGGCTAACCCCGCTTTACTTGAGCTTGAACGGCAAATGGAAGTGCCGATGTTTGGCGAGCATCCCGTCGAAATGGGGATTAATGACAGGAATAAAGACGAGGTATTGCAACGCTTTCGTAGCGATAGCAAAATTTTGGCGCAATTTAAATCCGCCTTCCCTAAAGACAGCGATCCAGTCAGTTTTGCCAATATCATCGCCGCGATTGCGACTTTTGAACGGGCGCTGATTTCCAATAACTCGCGCTATGATCAATACCTGCGCAAGGAAGTCAGTTTGAATGAGGCTGAGTTGCGTGGCTTGAATTTATTTATGGGTGAGAAGGCAGAATGCTTTCATTGCCATGGCAGTTTTAATTTTAATGATCAGGTACGTTTTGTCGGACTGACCGATGTGCAAACGCCCTTCCACAACACGGGCTTATACAATATCGATGGCAAGGGGGGCTTCCCTTTCCCGAATCGTGGCTTGTTTGAATTCACTACCAAGCCGCAAGACATGGGCGCTTTCCGCGCCCCTAGTCTGCGTAATGTCGCCGTCACTGCGCCGTATATGCACGATGGCAGTATAGCCAGCTTAGAGCAAGTACTGGACTTTTACGCCGCCGGTGGTCGTGTCATCAACACGGGTTTGTATGCGGGCGATGGTCGCACTAATCCCTACAAAAGTGGTTTGATTAATCGTATCGATTTAACTGAGCAAGATAAAGCTGACCTGATCGCGTTTTTAAAAACCCTGACCGACCAACAGTTTTTAAGCAACCCACGTTTTTCCCAAGCTAACCCGTAATTTATTCAGGCACAGAGCCATGCAGAAAGGAGGCTAGACTATCGCAAGTTCACGTTTTACTGAGCTGGCACGGCATTTAAAGCAATGTCCTTGCCTTTGCACGAAAGTGCAGCTCACACTGCCTTAGTTGGCTCCCCAGCCACTGCGGCAGGCATAACCCGCTGATAACCGTGTGTTCCCCAACACACGGTTTTTTTTTAATGAATTGATTACGACTTTTAAATTGGCGTGTATCTATTCCAGTTATGATGATAGCTGCTGGCTTTCGTTGCTTAGTATAATGATCTGATAAATGATCAGTTGGTGATATATTTAAACATGTATAGAAAACCTAAGTGATGACTAAAGCAGAAAAGATAATAAAAACATTTGAACAGTTTTGTGAATCGATTATTGATAACGCTGACCCAGACGTGAAATTTATTAGAGACGGGTTGCTTAGTGTACGTAAATTTGTCAATGAAAAGCGCATTGAAAATCCAAAGCTAACTATGTCACAAATGGCTTCGGGATTAGAAGAGGCGCTTCGCGAGATCCCAACGACTATTCAATCAGTGAACCCAGAATCTAGAGAGACTCTGACAAAAGCTTTTAACGTGGCACTCTCTGAAAACTATCCAGAGTTTGTTTTGAAAGAGCGTGAGAAGTTGGAAAAAGTCTTAAATCGGGGAAGGATACGCACGGCAGTTGAATACTATCGTGTCCGTTATGAGATTGACTTGGCTGAGGAGAAAAGTCTGGGTACTGCAGAGTTGTCTGTGCTATACAGCTTAGTTGATGAATACGAGGCACGTCGTTAGACAACGAATTAGCAATTAACTTGATTAATACAGTTTAGCGTGCCAAGCCTATTGGAGAATTTAAGTAATTTTAAGCACGTTAAGCCCCTGCCAGCTCGCGGGCAGGGGTAACTTAGAATTACATTGTCGTAATCTGCAACTCCGTACTACCAGCATTCAGACTGACTTGAGTGACACGGGCAATCACATTCGCTGGTGCTTGCAATTTACCTGTATTGACTAAGCGATTGACTTGCTTAAATTGTGCGCTCAGTTTGCCTGCCGATAAGCTGACCACGGTGTAGCCCTGGGCATCGGTGTTCAAGTGTTTCAGCCAGGGGTTATTGCCCAGTCCTGCCAATTGCTGAGCTAAGCCGAGTAAGCTGGTGTTGAAGTCGCTATTGGTTTTGAGTGCGGCCAGAATCGCGCTGACTGTTGCACTCAGTTGTGCGCCCTCTGGCACGCCTTTGCTGCTGAGCGTGGCGGTCAGTGGCATGCGCACTTGTTCCAGCAAGCCATCGAGCGTTGGTGCGGCTTTGCCCATGGTGTAGTCCAGCATATTCACAGAGATAGTCAGATCACCCAGATTCGGTACAGGTATGGTCAAGGGGTAGAAAATAATGCTGGCTAAACCGGTAGAACCTGCGCCTGCTTTTAAGTAAGAGTAAAACGAATCCGAGCTGACGCCAGCGCTGACTAAATCCACCATCACAGCCGGGCTATCGGCCACATCAAAATCGGCTTGTACCGTGCCCGCAAAGAAGGAATGAATATCACCGGTGAGTGCCACCACATTGCTGATTTTGTTCGAGCTTAAGAATTGCATCAAGGCTTTACGCTCGGCGTTATAGCCATCCCATTGATCGCAGTTATAGAAGAAGCGAGTAAAGAATGGCGCTAAAGCAGCTTGCTGGCCACTCGCAACCACAAAACTGGAGTTTTGCTTATTCGTTTGCACATCGGCTTTGACATAGCCAAATGCGATAGCCTGCGCTGCTGCACCAATTTGTGCGGCACTGCCTGCTGCGGCTGCTGCTTTTGCGGCGTTATAGGTCGCTAAGGTGATACCGGCTTGTGGTGTGCTTAAACCAGCGCCGGTCAAAACACTCAGGCCATTCGCGCCATCGGCTTTCAGCAGTGCGCCGGCCGCGTTAGTGGCGCTGGCGCTACTCGCACCGGCAGTACTGGCGGCGACGATGCTGGCGGCAAGTAAAACATTGCCACCCAAAGCAGGATTCGTCAGCGCCGTGCTGATGGTCGTCGCCAGGGTTTTAATCGAAGCCAGCGCGATTAAGGTCGCGATGGCATCAGTGCCATTCAAGCCCATGCGCAGCAACGATACTTCATTGCCCCAGAGTTTCCAGGTAGTTTTGGCATTCGCCATTTTTTCTTGCCACCAGTCGCGCTGGGTTTTGCCGAGTATGCTGGTATAAGCCAAAGGGTCACTGGTCATGGCTTTGGCCGTAGTGATTTTTTGCGCTTCTAAGGCATTGTATAAATCTTGTGGCACGATGTAGCGGGTGCCGGTGCTGCTATTAATCGGCTTGCCAGTCGCTGGATTAAGCAAGTTTTCCGGGATCACGTGATCACTGCGATACAAGCGCTGATCAGTCATGACTAAGCTCATCAATTGCCCGAATTGGAAATCGCGATACAGCTTGATATTTTGGAAGCTGGTATTCGCTTCATCAAAATTCACATCGGCTGGCATAAATTCAAACCAGGCTTGATTGGCGGCGCGACGGCGGCTGGTTTGATGCAGATGCTCGCCAGTTTTATCCTGACTATTATTTTCGTAAGTTGCCGCATCTTGCCAGGCATCGTCAGAAAATTCGTGATCATCCCAGATCGCGATAAAGGCAAAGCGTTCGTGTACGGCTTGCAAGCGTTCATCGCTGCGGTACATTTTGTAGAGGTAGCGATAGTCATTCAGGGTCGTGGCATAACGTGCCTTGCCTGCTTTGCCATCGGCATCCACTAAAACGGTGCCATCTGGCAGGCTGAGCGGGGTATGACGTGCTTCGACTTCGCCTTTTTGGAAATCTGCACCCACTGTTTCGTAAATATAGTCGCCCAGATGAACGATGAAATCGAGGTTTTCTTGCTGCGCGATGTAATCGAAGGCACCCCAGTGATTGACACTCCAGTCCTGGCAAGTCAGGTAGGCGAATTGCAGTTTATCGACGGCAGCGCTGGCGGCTGGAGCGGTTTTAAAGCGACCAATTTTTGAGCGCACTTCACCGGCGATAAATTGATAAAAGTAAGTCTGGCCTGGCTGCAAACCCGTGACTTTGTGGCGTATGGTGTTATCGTAGGCAGCTTTTAAAGCGAGCTTTGTGTCGAGTACCAAGGTGCCAGTCAGTGCGCTATTGCTGCCCAGTGCTGCAGTGTGATCGCTGCTGCTAATCACTAAGCGAATTGCGCCATCGCTACCACTGGCGACCGTTGCGCCAGCGTCGAGTGAACTGCTGGTAGCGCGGGTCCAGAGTACGATGCTGTCAGGACGCGGATCACCTGAGGCGACGCTTTGTGGGAATTTCCAATTACTGCCAGTCACCAGGCTTAAATCGGATGTCGACGGTGTGGTCGCAAGCTCGGTATTGCCCGAACTGCCGCCGCAGGCGCTCAACATGCCGCCAGCAACGCTGACACTGAAAAAACCACTGGCCTTTAAAAATAACCTTCTATCCATTTCATCACCCCGAAAATATGCCTGGCGCCTTGCTTGTAATCGCGCACTGAGAAAAGACCGCAAAGACTAAGCGGGCATTATTGCGAGGCGATGACAATCTTTTGCTTAGAGGCGTATACCTAATCAGAATGCTGCGCTGCATGTAGTAATTAAGGGAGTGGGCAAACTAGCTGGCTATCGACTGTGTGCGTAGCAATAATGGCGGAGGAGATTAAATTTTTTACTGTCGGTGCTTTGCGACAAATAGCCAGCCAGAGGCAGGCAAGCCTTAGTTACGCCTCACTTGCCTGAGTAAGCGTTTGGTAGTAAATCTGACTTAAAAAGACAATTCAAACCGGATTCGGATAGGGTTTAATTAGGACAGCCATCTTTAATGGCGGGCTGGTTTTGCCCGTTGGGAACTTCTAAAAACCTCCACCTCTAATAGTCATAGAAATAAAGCCGAAGACA
>JAYSEN010000043.1:0-28768 GCA_041913845.1 Undibacterium sp. | reverse complement strand
TGCATCGGGCGTCTTTAATACAATTTTAGCTGTCAACCTATTTTAGGACTGGACACCAGAGCTAATCGACAATGTGCTATTAATAAAACTTTACTTTACCAGTTTCCACATCCAGCATTGCGCCCACAATTTTAATTTTGCCGCTATCCACCATTTCTTTTAGTAGCGGGCTTTTCTCCAGAATGTTCGCCACCGTCATCTTTACATTCGTTTCAGCAACCGCATCAACGAAATGATGATTTTTTGAACTGCGATCGTCGCCATCGACATTTGGTGTGGCCTTCACAGCAGGCAGAATTTTCGCCACCAATTGCGTCAAATTACCGAATTGAGCATTATCACATGCACCTTTAACTGCGCCACAATGAGTATGTCCCAATACGAGGATAGCTTTGGAGCCAGCCACTTTTGCCGCATATTCCAAACTGCCTAGTATGTCTTCATTAACGATATTTCCAGCGATCCTGGCGCTAAATATATCGCCTATACCCTGATCGAAGACAATAGATGGTGCTGCCCGCGAGTCGATACAAGAAACTACCGCTGCAAATGGAAACTGGCCGTTTACGCCAGACTCTTTTACTTGGGCACGCAAGTTACGTTTACGCATCTTGCCCGCGCTAAAACGTTGATTACCTTCTCGCAGCAATTCAATCGCACGCTCTGGCGTGATTTCACTTTGCTTAGCTTGTGTTAGAGCGTGGCCTACCGCAGCGGGGGCAACACCTTCGGCAAAACTGACAACAGACACTGCAGAAATCAGCGCAGCGACACATAATTTATTGATAAATTTCATTTCTATTCCCAGTTTGGTTGGACAAACGTCAACTATACGAAAAGGATAGCTCAGCAGCAATATCAAGATACAAACAAATCAATTAAACCTGAGCGTTTCAACGCCTTCTGGAGTTCCGAGCAAGCACACATTCGCACCACGCAGAGCAAACAAACCGACAGTAACTACCCCAGGAATATTATTTAGCTCAGCTTCCATGACTTTGGGTTCGCCAAATTGCATGCCTTGCCAATCCAATAAATAATTGCCGTTATCCGTCACCACAACCTTGCCGTCTTTTTCGCGCAATAAAGCAACGCCACCTATCGCTTGCAATTGACGACTGACCGAGGCATAAGCCATAGGAATAACCTCAACTGGTAAAGGAAATTTACCAAGTTTTAGTACCAGCTTACTGGCATCCGCAATACAGACGAATTTTTCAGCAACCGAAGCGACTATCTTTTCGCGTGTTAATGCTGCCCCGCCTCCCTTGATCATTGCGCCATATGCAGTAATCTCATCAGCACCGTCAATATACACGGGTAAATGGCTCACCTGATTCAAATCCAGCACGGGAATACCATGATCGCTTAATCGCTTAGCTGTGGCGTCGGATGAGGCCACAGCAGCTTTAATTTGCCCCTTAATTTTCGCTAACTCATCGATAAACAAATTAGCGGTCGATCCCGTGCCCACTCCAACTATTTCACCTGGAACGATATAACGCAGAGCTGCTTTTGCAACAGCAAGTTTCAATTGATCTTGATTTGTCATGGCTATAAATTTACGTAAGTTAAAGGGGACTTCTAAAAACTCCGATTTTTGGTAATTCTCTGAGGCTAAGTAATTGATTTTATTGAAGCCGGTTTTTCAAATTTGAGGTTTTTAGAAGTCCCCTAAAGGAGGTATCTCGTTAAGCTAGCCGCTTGAGACGCATTAAATCGATAAAGCTGGCAAGCGCATTAATTCTATTTGTTCGGATAATTCCTGAATTCGGGCACGCCAATAATCATCGCTTCCAAACCAGGGAAAAGCGACAGGAAATGCTGGATCACACCATCGTTGCGCCAACCAGCTGCTGTAATGTATCAGGCGCAGAGTACGCAGAGCTTCCAGAATATGCAATTGCTGATAATCGAATTCAGTAAAATCCTCGTAAGCATCCACAATGATCGATAATTGTTGTGTCATTTCACGCCGTGATCCCGACAGCAACATCCAGATATCTTGCAGTGCTGGCGCGTTCCGCGCGTCATCAAAATCAACAAACCAAGGTCCAGCTTGTCCGCCCGAGTCTGCCCAGAGTACATTACCCCAATAACAATCTCCATGCGTTCGAATTAGTTCGAGCGCGCCCGCTTTCTCGTAGCAAAGCTGCACCTGATCCAGAGCGCGTTGTGCAATATCAAAGTAATCGCCCCTGACAGACTCTGGCAAGACCCGGTTTCGCTGTAAAAAATCCAGTGCTGCGACACCATAACTAAGTGGATTAAGCGCGGGTCTGTGCAAAAACTGGTTTTGCTTACCGATGTGGTGTATCCGCCCCAGATAGCGTCCCATCCAACTTAGGGTGTCTTCATCACTCAATTCGGGCGGGCGTCCCTGCTGGCGTCTGAACAATGAAAATCGATGTTGTTGGTGGTGGTGTAAGGTTTGATGATTAAAACTGAGCGGCGCGACAACAGGAATTTCTGCTTCAGCCAATTGCGCTGCAAAACTATGCTCTTCACAAATTTGCTGATTGGTCCAACGACCAGGCCGATAAAATTTACTAATCAATAGAGAACCATCTTCAAGATAAACTTGATACACCCGGTTTTCATAACTATTGAGTGCCAGTATACGGCCATCCACCCTATACCCGAGTTCCTCCAGAGCATCCTGCACCAAATCTGGGCTTAGGCTGGCAAAGTCATTGTTGTTTACGTCGTCCATATCGCTATTGTATCGGCAATCTCCGACAAAACTTCTATTTCATGACTAAACTATGTAAATTCTTTGCCAGCTTATTTCACAAAGCGCTAAACTGGCGGTATTTTTGAAATTATCGAGTGTGCACATGCAATTAGATGAACCTTTGTCGGAAAAAGAGTTTAACGAATTGGACAAATTCCTGATGTCAGATCGCGTTGGCGAAGAAGGCATGACGATGGATGCTTTGCATGGCTTTCTCACCGCCATTGCAATTGGTCCAGAAGTGATCCCTATGACAGAATGGTTAGCTCATGTCTGGGGCATTCCAGGTCAAGATGCGCCCAAGTTTAAGAATGACGGCGAAATGCGGCGCATCACCAATCTGATTGCGCGCTTTATGAATGAAATTCAAATCACCTTCGAAGTTGCTCCACAAGAATACGAGCCACTGTTTTGCGTGCTTGAGCAGGACGGAAAAGAATATATTGATGGCGAGACATGGGCCTGGGGATTTTGGGAGGGGATTTTGTTGCGCGAGGAAGCCTGGCAACCTGCCTGGGAATCTCAGGATTTGGCACCTCTTTTACAAACCATCTATTTACTCGGCGCAGAAGAAATCGAGGAAGAAGAGATGGTCTTAGTGGATACACCGCAAAAATGCCATCAGCTTTCCTTACAAATGGAAACCGCGATTCCTCAAATACGCCGCTTTTGGGCACCCTTGCGCAAAACCACCACGGCCCCAGTACGTCGCGATGGCGACAAAGTGGGCAGAAACGATCCTTGCCCATGTGGGAGCGGGAAGAAATTTAAGCAATGTTGCGGCGCCGAGCCGACTTTGCATTAATTTATTTAAGCGATAAACCTTAAATCCCGACAAGCCTGATTAAGCTTAATCAGGCTTTTTTTGAATTTACCTCTTCACGCCTAGATCAGAGCTAGCCATCTACAAAAAACGAATTTGAACTTTCTTTTGCTTAATGTAATTGGCCATTTTATTAGCGAATGATTATGCATTGAAGTTGAGATCAATTTCTCAGCAGAACGTGATCACCTACCGGACAAAAGAACTAAATCACATATTTGCAGAGCAGGATTAGCGAGAAAGCCTCGCTCTACGGTACAATGCCTGCATTAAATGGTCTTCAGAATTTTGTACAATGAGCAACGACAACAAAAATAAGGCAGCAGAAGCGCCTGTCGCCGCAAGCAATTTTTTACGCAATATCATCGACGCCGATCTGGCCAGTGGCAAATACCGCCGCGATGGCTTGCGTGAAGTGATTACCCGTTTCCCCCCTGAACCGAATGGTTATTTGCATATCGGTCATGCCAAATCAATTTGCCTGAACTTTGGTTTGGCCCGTGATTATCAAGGCCAGTGCAATTTGCGTTTCGATGACACCAATCCTGAAAAAGAAGAACAGGAATACGTCGATACGATTATCGATAGCGTCAAATGGCTGGGCTTTGATTTAGATGTGCCAGAGGGTAACCAACTGTGCTACGCCAGCAATTATTTCGACACTTTTTACGCAATTGCTGAATACTTAATTCAAGCTGGTCATGCTTATGTCGATAGCCAAAGCGCTGAACAAATGGCCGCCAATCGCGGTGACTTCTCACGCCCTGGCGTAAATTCACCGTTCCGCGATCGTGCACCAGCCGAATCGCTGGGTTTATTCCGTCGCATGAAGGCAGGCGAATTCAAGGATGGTGAACACATAGTCCGTGCCAAAATCGATATGGCTTCGCCTAACATGAATATGCGCGATCCGGCGATTTACCGTATTCGTCATGCGCATCATCATCGCACGGGTGACGCCTGGTGTGTTTATCCTATGTATGATTTTGCCCATCCTTTGGAAGACGCGATTGAGCAAATCACCCACTCGATTTGTACGCTGGAATTTCAGGATCATCGTCCGTTCTACGACTGGGTGATAGCCCGTGCAGCTGAAGGCGGTTTCTTCAAGCAACCCGTGCCACAACAATACGAGTTTGCGCGTTTGAATCTGACGTATGTGGTCACCAGTAAGCGTAAGCTGCGTCAACTGGTCGAACAAAACATTGTCAGTGGCTGGGATGATCCGCGTATGCCGACCATCGTTGGTTTCCGTCGTCGCGGTTACACACCTGAAGCGATCCAGTTATTTTGCGATCGCATCGGCGTTTCGAAATCCGATGGCTGGATTGATTACAGCACCTTGGAAGGCGCTTTACGTGACGATCTTGATCCGAAAGCGGCACGCGCTACCGCGGTATTGCGTCCTTTGAAGCTGATTATCGACAATTTCCCTGAGGGTGAAAACGTCGCTTGCAGCGCGCCCGTGCATCCGCATCATCCAGAACGCGGTGTACGTGAATTCACGATAGGCAAAGAAGTCTGGATCGAGCAAGAAGACTTTATGGAAACCCCAGTTAAAGGTTATTTCCGTCTGTTCCCAGGCAATAAAGTGCGTCTGCGGCATGGCTATGTGGTTGAATGCACAGGCTGCGACAAAGATGAGCAAGGCAATGTCATCGCCGTGCATTGCACTTACTTCCCAGACAGTAAGAGCGGCACTGAAGGCAGCGCCAATTACAAAGTCAAAGGCAATATCCACTGGGTGAATGCAGCCGAAGCGGTGGCAGTCGAAGTGCGCATGTATGATCGCTTATTTACCGATGCCAATCCCGACGCGGGTGGTAAAGATTTCATGAGCTTATTAAATCCAAATTCGCTCGAAGTCATTACCGCTTATGTCGAACCCAGTGTCAAAGCGATTGCAGCTGACACCCGCTTGCAATTCGAGCGCCACGGTTACTTCGTCGCGGATCGCATCGATAGCCAGCCTGGCAAACCGGTGTTTAACCGCATTACTACGCTCAAAGATTCCTGGGGCAAGTAAGCCTGCTCTGGCAAAAGCACTAGCCTGCCTGTATGGCAGGCTTTTTTATTGAGCGAGCTTAGCGCCTGCTTCTACGGGGCCCGCCACAACGCCTTAGGCCGCTGCTTGCTGCCTGGCGAAATTAGCTAAGCGACGCTCTGAGGCCCGATATTGACGTGCTATTTATTACTAATTCGCGTGCTATTTGCCAGCATGCCTATGCCTGGCATGCTATTTTCAAGGTGGCGTTTAGCGTTAATCTGCTTGGCAAATTTCTGCGCTACTGCGCAAGGCTATACTGACGTTGGCTGGGCAAGCCATGTGTTGCCAAACCCAATTATGGTGCTCAATGATTTGTCGCGCACTCAGATGCGGCCGCTCACCCGTAGTATGAGCGTCGCTCACCACTTGCACCTGAAAAGCTGCGCTCGCCAGTAAGCGGACTGCAGTGTCGATACAAAACTCTGTCGCCATGCCGCAAACCGTGACACTGGTGCTGCCAGACTGGACTAATAAACGATGTAAGCTGGTTTGCCAAAATGGATCGCAAGCCGTTTTATCGACATACAGATCGCTACCTGCCAACACTAAATCAGGATGGATCTCCCATTCACTGTGTCCCTGCTGAATAGTGGCCTCACAGTGCCTGACAAAAATTACAGGCAAGCCTTGCTGGCGAAAGTACCTCGCCAACTGATTGATGCGCTCTATCACTGCGGCGATTTCATAACGTGGACTTTCATTGATCCAGGCTAACTGCATGTCGATGATGAGTAAACTTTGCATGTCACTTAATGAATTTAGCTAAAATACGGATACTACGCTGTCTGCAAAGCTTACGCATGGATTATGCTCGCTGACCATACCAAAGTCTGCCGGACTTCTTGCCTACTTACAGTAAAGAACCTGTTCAGCTCGCAACAGCGTGGACGGTGCTGCCCGCACTCATACTGCCTCCCAATGCCGCAGCAGCAAATCTCAGACCTTACACCGTCCAGCATTTTGCAGCAGAATTACAGGCGGGCATCAATAGCAGCAGTCTGACTGGCGCAGTCACCTTGTAATTCAGCTTGGTGCACACGCCGACGCATGTGCAACCTCGGCTATCACTCGCCAATCTGTAACCCAGTGTCGGCGATTAACACCCCAGCCAGCGCTGACTAAAGTCGCAACACCATGTTGTTTTAAAAATCGGCATAAAAAAAAGCGCTGCCAGTTCAGCAGCGCTTTTCCGTGAATTTGCGGCTTATCGCGTCAGGACTGGCCGCCTCAATCAATGTGCTTTCATCGCCAGGGGTTTCACCTTCGCCTTCACGTCAACTGTAAAACGTTTCTTGGCTTTGTCTTCGAATACCAGAGTCACTGGTACCAGTTCATCGCTAGCTAAGGTTTTATTTAAGTCAAACAACATGATATGGTAAGAGCCAGGTTTCAAACTCAGGCTTTTACCCGCAGCAATATCAATCCCATCAACCGCAGCCATTTTCATGACATGGTTTTCCATTTTCATTTCGTGAATTTCAGCCGTACCCGCTACCGTGGATTTGACTTGTACCAGTCGGACATCCTGCTCTGCCTGTATCTCCATGAATGCACCAGTCACTTTTTGCGGCGCAACTGTGCCACGCACCCAGGCTTCGCTAACCTTAACTTGAGCAAACGCCGATAAACTCAATGCCAAAGCAGCCACAACACCTGTTAATTTGAATAAACGCATAGTAATTCCTGTATAAAAATTCCACTAATTATTTGGTCTGGGCAAAGTACAAACTTTACCCCTCAGCTCGCTAATTTCAACTCAGGTACTTGGGTGGCGCCCTTGCCTGATAGCGCAACACGAGCGGCGCTAAAGCCCGGCTTAGCGCAAAAACTGTGTTGCTGGCCTGCGCCGGTTGCCGCGCGAAGCAGACTAAATTTTGCGCGATAAATAATTCGCCAACCACATTAGCAGCGCACCAGCCACAATGCGAATGCTGCACATAGTCAGCCTTGCTTTGCGAATCGCCGGATGGCGTCGCCTGCGTATAAGCCTGGCACAATAAACTGCGCCAGCTTTGCCCTAACTGACGATTGCTGGTCTGCCAGAGCAAGGCATGGTACAACAAGCACAGTGCCAGCGCATAACTTAAGGGTAGTGAAGTAGCGCGGCGATTAACACGACGGACAAACATAAGATGAGCAGCACATATAAGCGCCGTAAGTTTAACGCAAATCGCTGCGCTTGTTACTGCAGCTTAATGCGCCAAGAAGTTCGCTTACCCGGGCATAAAAAAACCAGTGGTTTGCACCACTGGTTCAAAGTAAAGCGAGCCGGCAATTTCAACGCTTTTTCAATTGCGGGCCATCGGCTTTGTCTTCCACCTCAAAACCCGCCTCATGAATCGCTGCGCGCAAACGATCTGCTTCGGCCCAGTTTTTCGCGACCCGGGCGGCCTGACGCTGAGCGGCTAACTCAAGTACTTCGGTAGGAATACTCAATACCACGGGTTGCCATTCGGCCAAACCCAAACCCAGCACTTTATCGCATTCAGCCAGCGTGGCTTTTTTGTCGGCGTCGCTGATGTCGGCCTTCAGCAATTCCCAAATCGTTGCCAGGGCACGTGGTGCATTCAAGTCTTCATTCACGAACTGACGGAATTTATCGGTCCAGTTAGTTTGCACCACACCGCCAGTTGGCCAGTTGTAAAAGCTTTCGCGCAGGCGTTGCAAGGCAGTTTGTGCTGCTTCCAGCGCTTCAAAACTGAACTGCATCTGACTGCGGTAATGTGCAGTCAGGCACAGATAACGGTAAGCCAGCGGGTCAATATGTTGATCGATCAGGGTTTGCAAGCGCAAAAATTCACCGCTGGACTTCGACATCTTGCCCGAATCGACTTGCAAGAAATAGCCATGCATCCAGAAGTTCGCCAGACGTGTACCATGGCAAGCCTGATTTTGGGCAATCTCATTGCTATGGTGAATAGAAATATGATCTTCGCCACCGCAATGGATATCAAACCAGGGCGTCAAATACTTCGCTGACATCGCTGAGCATTCGATATGCCAGCCCGGAAAACCGCGTCCCCAGGGACTATCCCATTCCATCTGACGTTGCTCATCAGCTGGGCTGAATTTCCAGAGTGCGAAATCGGTCGCGTGTTTTTTCTCGCCTAACTCGACCCGGCTACCGGCTTTGATTTCCTCACGTTTAATCCGCGCCAGATAACCGTAATCATCTTGCTTACTGGTATCGAAATAAATGCCATCGCTGGTGCGATAGGTATAGCCATTCTTTTCGATAACGGCGATGAAATCGATTTGCTCAGCGATATGATCGGTGGCTTTGCACCAGATGCCTGGCTCTAATACGTTTAAGCTGCGTAAATCATTTTTAAATGCCGTGGTAAAGCGCTCAGCAATCGCCCAGGCGGTTTCACCGGCTTTGCGACTGCCTTTTTCCATCTTATCTTCACCCTCATCACCATCGGAGACCAGATGACCAACGTCGGTGATATTCACCACATGCTGAACCTCAAAACCATTCCATTGCAAAACGCGGCGTAGTAAATCCTCAAATAAATAGGTGCGCAAATTGCCGATGTGAGCATAGTCGTAGACGGTAGGGCCACAGCAATACAAGCCCACACTGTTGTTGCGCAAAGGCGTAAAGGGGCGCAAACGGCGTTCCCAATTGTCGTATAACTGTATATCCATCGTCGTTATGATTGTAAGTTGAAAAGAAGGTGTAGCGGCCAGGATGACCGACCCAAAGTGCGTGTGGACTTAGTGCGAACAGCAACAAGAACCGCGGAGTGGACAAGCAGGACAAGATTCAGCGTGCAAGATCGGGCTTGCAGCCGTAAGCAGATGGGCAAATTGTGGTGACACTAAGTCGCTGAAATTTGACATCATTCATTTATCCTCAAGAAACTCGATTGTACCTGAGTCAGCGCTTGAATTCCATGCTTAGTTTAGTTGTTAATAATTCACAACTTAAGCTTATTAAATGAAACATGAAGAGAACGCCGCACAAAGTCTCGCTTGCTTATGCACGACGCCGAAAAACCTATCTGTCCCGGGCACAGCGGGCATCGCTGACTGTAAATTGGCCTGTGCAGTCGGTTGTGCAGATCTTTCTTACATACTAAAGTCGGTACGCCCTGCGTTTCTGGTTTTCTTGCGACCAGTGTGGAACTTATTGCGCCAACCACTAACTAAGTGGTAAATCAGAGCGACACTTGGGTAATCAGTGACTAGCGCTTGCGACTGCTAAATGCAAGGCAGGCTAGTTCGTCGCGGCACAGGCTGCCAGCTTACCCAGCGTTGATTTCATTCTCAGCTCGTCTCACCAATCTGGTCGGCGAACTGAGCTTAACCTTGGGCTAAGCGCAAAATCAGCTTGGCGCTTCAAACTGTCTGTCGAGCTTAATGCGAGGCAGCAGCTTGATCTGAGTGCCTGCTTTGTGTGTAACCCGACTCTTTATACGATGACTACCCGACTATGTTTAAGTTAAAAACCCTCAGCAGTATCAGCTTGGCCAGTTTGTTATTTTTAAATGCCAATTTTAGCCAGGCCGAAACCGTAGCCGTCACCGCCACCACTGCCGCGATGGATCGCAGCGTCAAGCCGGGTGACGATTTCAATCGTTACGTCAATGGTCTGTGGGAACAGCAAGCGAAAATTCCCGATCACAAAGTTTCGGTCGGTATCGCCGAAGCCTTAAGCGAAATTTCTGACGCCAAGGTGTTACAAATCATCGAAGCCGCCAGCAAAGCCCCAGTTGGTAGCGCTGAACGCAAAATCGGCGATTTTTACCAGGCCTATTTGAATCAGGAGGCGATTAATCAAAAAGGTTTAGCCCCGATCCAAGCCAAGCTCGATGAAATTCAAGCCATTACGGATACCCGCTCACTCTCTGCATTTTTGGGTAAACAATTACGCGCCGACGTCGATCCTTTGAATGCCACCAATGTGTACACCTCGAATTTGTTTGGTTTATGGATAGCCCAGGGCTTTCATGATCACCGCAATTACACGGCCTATTTATTACAAGGTGGTTTAGGCTTGCCAGATCGCGATTACTATCTGGCAAAAAATCCCACCATGCAAAAATTGCGCGCGAGTTACCAAAACTACGTGGCAAAAATTTTAAAACTGGCAAATTATCCAGACGCAGACAAAATGGCCGCGGCGATTTTTGAACTGGAAATGAAAATCGCACGTGGTCACGCCAGCCGTGAAGTCACCTCCGACGTACACAAAGCGGATAATAGCTGGCGTCAGAGTGAATTTGCCAAACGTGCGCCTGGCCTCGATTGGGCGGCTTATTTCCAGGCCGCCGGTTTAAGTCAGCAACAAGACTTCGTCGCCTGGCATCCACAGGCTTTGAAAAACAGCGCCAGTCTGGTGAAAAGCGTTCCGGTTGCAACCTGGAAAGCTTATTTGAGCTTTCATAGCTTAAATCAACGCGCTGGTGTTTTGCCGCAGGCTTTCTTTGCCGAACGTTTTGCCATGTATAGCCAATTAACGGGCGCGAAAAAGCCGCAAGAACGTAGCCGTTACGCAGTGAATGCAGTGAATGCCGCGTTGGGTGAAGAAGTTGGCAAAATCTATGTCAAAGACAATTTTTCTGCCGAGGCCAAGCAACGCATGAATGGCATGGTGGAAAACTTACTCAAGGCGTTCTCTCAAAACGTGCAACAACTTAGCTGGATGTCGGAAAAAACCAAGGCCGAAGCCCTGGAAAAAATCAAAAACACCTACGTCGGCATAGGCTACCCCGACACCTGGCGCGATTACTCAGGCTTACAAGTTGATGCCAACGATGCGTTTGGTAATCTTGAGCGTTCATCGCTATTTGATTACCAGTATGCGTTGGCAAAACTCGGCAAACCAGTGGATGTCAAAGAATGGTGCATGAATCCGCAATTGGTGAATGCCGTCAACATGCCTATGCAAAACGCCCTGAACTTCCCGGCTGCGTATTTGCAAGCGCCCTACTTCGATATGGCCGCCAGCGACGCCGCCAACTACGGCGCGGTGGGTGCCACTATAGGCCATGAAATCAGCCACAGCTTTGACAATCTGGGCTCGATGTTTGACTCTAAGGGTGAATTGCGGAATTGGTGGACTAAGGGCGATTTTGCTCACTTTAACAAGGCAGCCAAGGCCTTGGTGGCGCAGTTCAATGCCTATCAGGCCTTCCCAGACTTGCATGTGAATGGGGCGCAAACCCTGGGTGAAAATATCGCAGATCTGGCAGGTTTGAAAGCGGCATACCAAGCCTATCGCATGGCGATGCAAGCAAAAGGTCAGACACCGGGCAAGGAAGATGATCAGGAATTTTTCATTTCCTATGCACGTAGCTGGCGCGGCAAAATGCGTGATGAAACCTTACGCAATGTCATCGTCACCAATGAACACGCACCGGGACAATACCGGATTCTGACGGTACGTAACCTCGACGCCTGGTATACGGCTTTTGATATACAAGCAGGTCAGGCTCAGTATTTGCCACCAGCTCAACGTGTAAAAATGTGGTAAAAAAATATACTCCCCTAGATTATAGTAAATGCAAAAACAAAAACGCACGCCAGTCGTGCGTTTTTTGTTGTCAAATTCAAATACTCCCCCTCAGTATAATAAGTAGCCCAACTTGATGGTGCTGCAGGCCATAGTTTATTCAGTCAGCTCTTGAAATCACCGAGACCGCCCTTATTTGCCGACAAGTAAAAAACCGGGATCACCCGACTACAATAAACCAAGCGAGGGAACTATGTCCGAAAAACAAACATTGGGCTTTCAAGCCGAAGTTAAGCAATTATTGCAATTAATGATACATTCCTTGTATTCCAACAAGGAAATCTTCTTACGTGAATTAATTTCGAATGCCTCCGATGCGGCCGATAAATTGCGTTTTGAAGCCATCAATAATCCTGGCTTATTTGAAAACGACAGTGAACTCGCGATCCGTATCGACTTTGATAAAGTCGCACGTACCATCACCATCAGCGACAATGGCATAGGTTTGAGTCAGCAAGAAGCGATTGAACACTTAGGCACGATAGCGAAGTCAGGCACCAAGGAATTCTTCGGCAAATTATCCGGCGATCAGCAAAAAGACGCGGCCTTAATCGGTCAGTTTGGCGTGGGTTTCTACTCTGGCTTCATCATTGCCGACAAAATCACGGTGGAATCGCGTCGCGCTGGTTTGAGCGCGGACCAGGGCGTGCGCTGGGAATCGGGCGGCGAAGGCGATTTCTCGGTCGAGACCATCAGCAAAGCCAATCGCGGCACTGACATCATCTTGCATTTGCGCGAAGGCGAAGATGAATTCCTCTCAGACTGGAAGTTAAAAGCCACCATACGCAAATACTCGGATCACATCGCTTTGCCGATTAAGATGCACAAAGAAGAATGGGATGACGAGAAAAAAGAGATGCTGCGTAAGGATGAGCTGGAAACAGTCAACCAAGCCAGCGCACTCTGGAGCCGCAGCAAATCGGAAATCAGCGACGAACAATACACCGAGTTTTACAAACACGTTTCGCACGATTACAGCGAACCGTTGACACACACCCACAATCGCGTAGAAGGCCGCAGCGAATACACGCAATTGCTGTATATCCCGGCTCGCGCACCGTTTGATTTGTGGGATAGAAATAAACGTGGTGGTATCAAGCTCTATGTAAAACGCGTCTTCATCATGGACGATGCTGAACAATTGCTGCCGATTTATCTGCGCTTTGTTAAAGGTGTCATCGATTCAAATGATTTGCCATTGAACGTTTCGCGCGAAATTTTGCAAGAAAGCCGTGATGTTAAAGCCATCCGCGAAGGCTCGACCAAACGCGTTTTAAGCATGTTAGAAGACTTGGCGAATGCTGAGGGTGATGATGCTGCCGCCAAACACGAAAAATACGCGACCTTCTGGAAAGAATTTGGTCAAGTCTTGAAAGAAGGCATAGGTGAAGACCAAAGCAATAAAGAGCGTATCGCTAAATTGCTGCGTTTTGCCTCGACTCACAATGATAACGATGCACAAAACGTCTCGTTGGCCGATTACCTGGCGCGCGCCAAAGAAGGTCAGGACAAGATTTACTACGTCACCGCTGACACTTATTTGACCGCGAAAAACAGCCCGCATCTGGAAATTTTCCGCAAAAAAGGCGTCGAAGTTTTATTGCTGACGGATCGTGTCGATGAATGGATGTTGTCGTTCTTAACTGAATTCGAAGGCAAAGAGTTAGCATCGGTTGCCAAAGGTGGTTTGGATCTGGGCAAACTCGAAGATGAAGCCGAGAAAAAACAGCACGAAGAAACTGAAACTTCGTACAAAGACTTAGTCGAAAAAATGAAAACTGCCTTGGCCGATAAAGCCAAAGACGTGCGCGTGACCTTCCGTCTGACAGATTCGCCAGCTTGCCTGGTGGCAGATGAACACGATATGTCGGGCAATCTGGCCCGCATGTTGAAAGCAGCCGGTCAGGCTGCACCAGAAAGCAAACCGATTTTGGAAATCAACCCAGATCACGCTTTAGTGCAGCGTTTGAAATACGAAGAAGCGAAATTCGCCGATTGGTCACATCTGCTGTTTGATCAAGCCTTATTGGCCGAAGGCGGCACGCTGACTGATCCAGGCAGCTTTGTGAAGCGCCTCAATGAAATGCTGTTGAGTAAGTAATGAGCTGATCAGGCAATAAAAAAGCGACCTTAGCGTCGCTTTTTTATTCTTCAGAGGGCGTTTGCACAGACTGCGTTCGGGCACTGCTTAATGACGGCCAAAATAACGCTGCACGATCGCTTCATAACTGCCATCGCTTTTCATTTCACGCAAGACCTGATCGAGTTGATCGCGTATTTTAGTCAAATGCCGCTTCTTAGAAAAAGCAATATAGCTGGGAACGTTTTCAACCGCTGGTTGCAATTCTCTGACACGGTGTTGCCAGTTTTTTTGAAAAAGTATGTCCCAGGCACCGTATTTATTGCTGACTAAAATATCGAAACGACCATTGATAAGTTTGAGCATATTTTGCTCACCGCTGGTAGCGTAATCAATTTTTGTTATTTGCCCATCTTTAATCGCCTGATCAAAAACCTGTCCATAGCTAATTTTGCGCACAACCCCAAATTGATAATCCGCGAGTTTGGCAAGTTGCCCATCAAATTCTATCCTGGACTCTTTCAGCACAAATAAAGCGACGACTTGAGGCATTAAAACTTCGTCCGAATAATCAGCGAAGCGCTCACGATCTGGCGTTTTGTAGGCCGTAAAAATCGCATCGGCCTCGCCGTCTTCTATCATTTTTATCGAACGTGCCCACGGATAAAGGCGTATCGTGACCGGTTGTTTGAGGCGCGCAAAAGCGTGTTGCAAGACATCAACCGCGATGCCTTTGACTTCGGAAGTGGCAGTTTCCTGATACGCATAAGGTGGGTATTGCAAAGTAACCAATTGCAAAGTCTGCGCCTCACTCCAACCCTGAGCCAGGCTCATACCCAGTACTAAGCTGAGCCAGATTATTTTCAGCCTGAATTTCCTCGTCGTCCAAGGTGCGCCAGACAATTGCAAGTTAAGCGTAGTCACCAGCATTATCAACCCAGTTCAAAACTCGTAATCCCAAAGATGTGCTGCAATGGGAGATCGGGTAGCGCCCCCTTGTACATACGCGCCGTTTCAAAGCTGGCTTGCCAGCCCAATTGCCGCATTAAAGCCAAAGCTGCCTGATTCGGTTCGGGCACATCGATGATGAGCAAGCTATCCTCAGCGACATCGTCAACTAAGGCCTGAATTAAAGCCAGCGCGTGTTGCTGACTTTCGGCAAACAAGGGACCGATTTTGTAACCCTGTCTGCATGGCCGTCGCACAGCAAAGCCTTTGATTTGCTGATGCTCCAACAGGCAAAGACTTTTTGCCCCCGCTTGCTTAATCCAGGCCGCTAAGAAAGCCTGGCGTTCAAATAAAAAGTGACGTTGGTCAAAGGCCGCTACTAATTGGAAATCCACCGCATTCGCATCGATGAGTTGCCAGCCCCCTGATTTCGCTGCGGCTGCTTGCTTGCCCTGGAAGCGGATATTACGGTGGGCAAACTGAAAGCCGGACTTTTGGTAATTGGCTTGCTGTGCCAGCACCCCATCCAAGCCGATAATGGGGAAGTCACGCGCTTGCATCACATGACGCCAAAGTGCATAGCCACAAGCTTGTTGCCGGTATTCTGGACGCGTGATATACAAACCGAGAAACGCAAACTGGTTGCCATAGGCCACGACAGACAAGCTTGCAATGGCGAGTCCCTGGTATTTAGCCAGGTAAAAACCCGAGGTATCTGCCGCGTAAAAACAGGCTGCGTCATTCAGACCAGGGTTCCAGGCTTCGCGCCCGGCCCAATCGACGATCATAGCGACTTCAGCATAATCAGCCTGGGTAAATTCCAGTTTTTCTGGATCAATTTTCATGATTTCATTGAAAGTCAGAATGCAAACTGGCTATAGCTTAGTGCAGCGATAAACACTGGGCAAAACAAATTCTCTACGCAAACAAAAGGGCAATTTATCTTGCGCTAGAAAAAAGCCATAAAAAAACCGGAATTGTAAAAATTCCGGTCTGGTTTTGCGAATGACTACTTAGTTGGAATTCGCCTGGGCTTTTTCAAGCACGGGAAAGACTTTATCGCGTTGCAATTTCAATAGCCAATCACGCAACATTTGCTCTTCATACTTGAATTCTGAATTATGCGCAAAATTAATGCGGTTAAGGTAAGCCATGTCGCTGAGACTTACGCTATCTTTAACCAGGCTTTGTCCTTGTGCATCTTTAAGCTCGTAATCAAAACTCATACGCGGCCAGTAAATTTCACGCATGACGCGGATATCGTGCAAGCTGGAGTGAAAAAATGGCCTGACATCGCCAGCCAGATCAATATCTTTTACCTTGATAATCAAGCTGTAATTCTCTGGCAAACGCTTAGCCAGATTGACGAAAATTTCGTCAAACTCTTTGACCAGGCGTTGTTGAAATTCAGTACGATTTTCATTACTCGGGCGCACATCAGAAAATTTACTGACATCTTGCCATTCCACTTTTACCTCTGCAGCCTGAGCAGCAGCCATTACCAGGCATAGGGTACTGCCTAACAATAAGCGTTTCATCTTACTCTCCTCTACAAAAAACGATGTTGACCAGAACCGCACATACCCTTAGTCGAAACCGCTGCACAACGGTTTTTCCGCGCAGTAGCATGTGCAGCGGTTTCTAGTCAGCATGACTAAATGGTAGGCCAGTTTAGCCAGACTAATGTCGCCATTTTGTATCGGATTATCGCAAAAAAAAAGCATGCTTTGCGCGTACTCAGACTGACGCCGATTTATTGCAGGCTCACTCGGGTTGTTCGTCCATCGGAAAGCAAACGCACGCGGTCACCAGCACGAAATAAAACATCGGCTTCCTGAGTAATTGCTTTGACATCGCCATTATCCAGCTTCACAATAATTTCCAGGCCACGTTCCATGACCGCGTTTTTCTCGATATTCTGACCAATAATGCCACCAACAACGGCACCCGCGATACCCGCCGCAATAGAACCCGTTCCCTTGCCGATTGCGGAACCTGCCGCCAATCCGCCCAAAGCAGCGCCAGTAGCGGTACCTACGCCACTGCGGCCCTTATCGATCTGGACTTCGCGCACCGATTCCACATAGCCATAACGTACGGATTGTTCATTTTGCGCCTGGCGTGCTGAATAGACATTCGCTGAACGATTGCCTGATACGGCACAACCACTTAACGCGACAAGTAGGCTAATTGCAATTAAGCTAGCAGATTTCATTTGAGTCTCCTGGTTAGTTGTAGACAACTAAACGTCAGGTATAGCGCGAGGTTGACGCTTGGGCTAATACTTAATCGAGCGGTAGCTTGAGGAGTACTTCGAGGCTCTTATTTTGCGCCATAATGAATTGATCGCGGCCATTTCGTTTGGCCAGATATAGCGCTTGATCAGCTAAATCCAGTAATTGTTCGGCACGATGCGCATGGATAGGGTAAATCGCCATCCCCAGAGAGGCCGTGATATGCCCTAACTCGGTCTGGTTGTGTTGCAAATTCAATTCGCGCAAGGCTTGCAATAAGGCTTGCGCCTTGTTACTAACAAGCGCTTCACTGATTTCGGGCAAAATCAAGACGAATTCTTCGCCTCCAAAGCGGCAAACCACATCGCTTTCGCGGCATTTACTTTGCAAAGTCTGACCAACTTCCCGTAACACCAGGTCGCCCGCATCATGACCATAGGTATCATTAAATTTTTTAAAATAATCGACATCAACGATTGCGACGGCCAACAAACTTTGATTGCGTCGGGCTTTAGCCATTTCTCGTTCCAGGCTTTCTTGCATGAAACGGCGGTTATATAAGCCAGTCAGCGGATCACGAATTGATTGTTGCCGCAAAGCATCGCGCAAACGTATGTTCGCCAAAGCCAGACCAATTTGTTCGGCCAGCGATAAAGCAAGGCGATGCCTGGTTTCACGATTTGAACTTGCCTGATGGTGCTCGACGAATAATAAGCCAAAGGTTTTGCCTTGCGCTACCAATGGCAAGCACACATAGGGAAAATATTCGCCGTTCTGGCTCAGAATATGTTGGCAACACATGACCTGAGTAGGCTGATCTTGCCGATATTGCTGCCCCCTGCGTAAAGCCCAGCATTCGCTGCTATGAAACAAGGCCTGCGTTCTTTGGGTTTGTTCGCCGCTGATTCCCCAGTGCAAGACCTGATATAACTCATCTTTATCAGGATTAAGCAGATAAATCGCACCGACACTCTCTGGGAATAAGCGCGGTGCAAACTCGGTGATACCGGCATAGGCTTCCGAGTCGGTCTGGCTGGCTTGCAAGAAACTGCTTAATTCGCCCAATAAACTGACTTCACGGTGCGTGCGTTCAACCTCAGCAAAGCTCAGTTCGAGTTCGGCTTTGGCACGCAATAACAAGCCTTCATTATGCTTACGTTCGCTGATGTCCAGCCCTGAAAAAATAATACCTTGTTGCATGTCATCGGTATTTAAAGCGCGTCCGGTAAAGATTATCCAAACCAGCTGCCCGTCTTTGCGTTGAAACTCCCATTCGCCTTCAATCGTCTGGCCTGTAGCCAGGGCATCATTAAAACGGGCATGAAATTGCTGGTAAGACGCGTCGGATGGAAAATAACAGCGCGTGCTCTCGCCTATGTATTCGCCAGGCGATATACCCAGGACATCTTCCATCGCCCGGTTCATACGCTGAACCAGATTTTCTTTGACAACGACGATACAGGCTTTAATGCTGGAAAAAATAACTTGCTGTTCAAGTAAAGCCAATTCCAGTTCGGCTTCAGTGCGCTTACGCTGGCTAATGTCCTGGCAGACCCAGATGGAGCCAGCCTGAGGTTGTTGCATATCCAGCCAGCGACCATGGGTGGTGCACCAAATTAAGGTGCCATCTTTACGTAAAAACTCCCATTCAAGTTCCGCATTTTCGCCGCGCTGCAATTTGGCCTCACTTTGGCGCAGGAACTCCAGCCACGCCCCTTCGGAGGGAAAATAAATGCGCGTTGATGCGCCACTTAATTCACCATGTGCGTAGCCAAGCATATCTTCCATACCATGGTTACAGCGCACGATTTGGTTATTACTAATGATCACAATACCGGCCACCGCATTGTCAAAAATCCCCTGCTGCTCCAGCAAGGCTTGTTTCAATGCCGCTTCTGCTGTGCGATGCGCACTGATATCCTGGTAAACCCAGATAGTTCCCTTACTTAAATCGAGCGGATCAACTGCCCTGCTATGCGAACTGCACCAGATCAGACTGCCATCTTTACGCATGAATTGCCAGTCAGTTACGACATCCCGTTTCTCTGAAAACAGAGGATAAGCGATTCGCCCATGCTCTTCCCAGGAACGGTCACTGGGGTAATAGATGCGTGTTGGCTTACCAGTTAATTCACCCGCCTCATACCCGAGCATGGCTTCCCAACCATGATTGCAGCGTATCACGGTGCGGTTCATGACAAATTCTATGCCAACTAAAGCATTATCAAAAATTGCTTGTTGTTCTTGCAGGATTAATTGGTAATTGTCTTCTGCTTGCTTACGGTGATTGATATTGAATACCAGCCAGATCGATTGCTGATTTTCGTCGTAGCCATGTAATTGATGACCGAAAAACTTCACCCAAACCACGACGCCACTGTAGTGACGCAACGGCCACTCCAGCTCCCAACTAGCTCGATTAAGCTGAATTTGATGCAATTCCTGGAAAAAATCAGTCTCTGATTGCAAGGAAATGAAAGGACTACCTACCGAGGTAAGCAGCTCCCCAGTCTGGTAACCCAGCATATTAGCAAAACTATTATTACAGTCTTGCAATTGTCTATTACGTAAAAAAACCACGCCGACTGAAGGATTTTCTTTAATGGCGTTGAGTTCTGCCGCAAGTTGCCGTGCTTGCCTGAGTAAAATCCAGCCGAAAACTAAGGAACAGGTGAGTCCCAGGAATAGTATTGCAGCCACAGGCACCCAAAATGTCGGCGATAAGGAGTGAAGTAGCGTGGGCTGTACCGGTGCCGACCAAGAGCCTGTCAAAAGCAAGAGCCAAACTTGCATGCCATTCATCCATTACGGGGTTATACCTGGCCTGTCGTTCTGACTAGCCGCCGATTTATACAGGGAAATCGCGATAGTTTAGTGTACCGGAGATCTGTTTATTTAGCCAGTTTTGTACTCAAGGGCAAGTTCTCAAGCCAACTATGCACGACAGTTTGTCGGGTTTTATGCGAAATACCTGGTGATAGTCAGATGGTGATTAAAATTTGACGACTAGCGAACGAGAATTCAAGCTGCTTACACAGTTGGAAATTCGATACAGAAATTATTTTTTGCAGCAAGGAATTAAAACTGTAGCAATTTTGAACTATGCTCAAGTGTGCGCTTTGCCCGGAACTAGGCTAGCTTAGTCAGTCGATTGCCTTTACAGACGCGATAAAAACCCGGCAACAGCACTCAGGGACCTGAATCACTTACCTCCTGTTTCTCCACTGATTGGTGCATCCATGACTCTTACAAATTTGAATATAGGCCGACGATTACAACTGGCATTTTTTTCCATTTTGATGATTATGTTAATCATGGTTGGCTTTAGCTTCACCCGGCTTGAAGTCATACGTTCCAACTCAGATCAGTTGATTAACGAAAATATGCCAGGCTTAGTAGCGGCTGAGGAACTATCTGTGATACTCAGGCAAAACTATGCATTAACCTTGGAATTATTCATATTAACAGAGCAAAAAGAGAGAAATGCCAACTATCGTCTGGTAGATGAAAATAAAAAACGCGTAGTCGAACGGATAGAAATATTAAGCAAACTCGCTGACACTGATGCAGAAAAGCAAGCCATGGCTGCCTTCCGCATAACTCGCGAAGCGTATGTCAGCGCATTCTCCAAAACGGCAGACCTGATCGAGTTAGACCAACGCGACGATGCGTTGAAAATGATGACGGGCACAACCAGCCCAGCTTTAAAACGAGCGCTTGCCGACATTGATCGATTAATCGACTTAGAAAAAAATGCAAACCTCGACAATCAGACGGAGATTCAATCGGCTATTTCTAATTCCCGCAAGTTGATTGCCATACTCGGCGCAATTGCGATACTGGTAGGTTTAGCCTTGGCTTGGGCTATCACACACTCAATCACCCAGCCTTTAGCAGTTGCGGTTGATGCTGCCGTCAAGGTAGCCAATGGTGACTTAAGTGGCAAAATTGAAGTGAATGGCAAGGATGAAACTGGGCGATTGCTGAGCTCGCTGGCAGACATGACAAATAGCTTGTTCAGCACCATCAGTATCGTCAGACAAAGTGCTGAGGTGATACAAACAGCGGCACACGAAATCGCACAAGGCAATGCAGATTTATCCGCTCGCACAGAATCACAAGCCAGTTCGCTCGAAGAAACGGCGTCGTCGATGGAAGAATTAACCTCAACGGTCAGGCAAAATGCCGATAATGCGCGGCAAGCCAATCAACTCGCCATCTCGGCCACAGGCGTGGCGGATAAAGGTGGACAGATAGTCGGCGAAGTCGTGACGACAATGGGATCGATCAAGGCGAGTTCAAACAAAATCGTCGACATTATCAGTGTGATTGATGGAATCGCGTTTCAAACTAATATTTTGGCGTTAAATGCGGCTGTAGAAGCGGCGCGCGCTGGTGAACAAGGGCGTGGTTTTGCGGTCGTCGCGACGGAAGTACGGAATTTAGCCCAGCGTAGTGCGGCAGCCGCGAAGGAAATCAAATCCCTGATCGACGACTCAGTCGATAAAGTAAATCAGGGAAATACCTTGGTTGAGCAAGCAGGTAACACAATGCAGGAAATCCTTGCCAGCATTCAACAAGTCGCTGACATCATGAGTGAAATCACCGCTGCCAGTCAGGAGCAAAGTTCGGGCATAGAACAAGTAAATCTGGCCATATCAAATATGGATGAAATGACGCAGCAAAATTCCGCCCTGGTGGAACAAGCAGCAGCAGCGGCTGAAAGCATGCAAGAGCAAGTCGAAACCTTGCACCAAGCCATCAGTGTATTTCGATTGAGCACCGATGCCATATCAACTCCAGCTGCCAGTCCTAAAAAGCCTGTCACCAGTGCTGCACGACCTATGGACAGCGCGACTTCCAAACCCAAAAAACCACCCTTACCCGCTCCTGTGAAAGCGACTATTAAGAAAGTTGAGGTTAGCAAGCCTGCTACTACCAACCCAAGAAAGGCTGGCGCTGAAGACGACTGGGAAGAATTTTAATCTGGCTCTGCCCTGTATAGCCTGAGTCGAGCCGTGATACCGCAAGCACGGCCGATTTGGCACTCAGTTAAGCTCAAGTCAAACACTTAAGTCAATTTGTTGCAATGCATGCGCATTGCCATCTTCACTCAGAAATACGCCCGAACTGCGGACTTGCCCCAGGTTCGTGTTGTCACTGCTATTCAAACTAAATGGCGTTGCCGTTTTACCTAAATACAAGGCACCCACATTCGCTTGTTTAAGCGTTTGCAATTGATCTTTGCCCGATGCGTCTTTGGTCCAGACCCGTAATTGCTGGTAAATCGCATCGTTTTCATCTATCCAATTATTGCCATCGCTGTCAAATCTGGCTAAATCTGCAAAGCCATCGCCACTCGTCGGGCCAAACAATTCGCTGCCGTCATTAATCTTGCCATCATTATTTTTATCCAGCGCGAGAAAACCAGATCCCACGGGGAAGGTGATTTTCTCTTTTTTACCATCCGCGTTTAAATCAAAATCGATACGGTTTTCACTCAGCGTCGGGGCCTGGTTGCCGAAATTTAAAATCAAAGGATCTACCCGTTTTGCGTCGCCAAGTCTGACACTGTCGCGTGTTTCTATCGAGAACTCACGCTTCATCGAAAATTCCAGGTTAAATTCAATTTGCCGGTTATCTGAGGTCGTAATTTTGCCACTTGCTTTGAAATTAACTTCTTCTTTTTCGCTATAGCGATGCACACTCTCAATTTCCATGCCCCAACCCTGACGCGCCGGACGGGCCTGATTAGACTGACTTGCCTGGGGTGCATTCGGCCCTTGGGTATTTTGCAAAGAATTACGTATAGATTCGAATTCGGCAATCTTAATCGGTCGCCCGGTTAAACGCTCAATCAAATCTTTGAGAACTTGCAATTTGGGATCAAGCGGCGTCTCATCAGTTTCGCCACTTTTGGCGGTTTGCTCAACTGCCGCACTGGATTGGGCTTGATTGCCCGCCAGTGAAGCCTGGCTAGCCTGCAGCGCTTGAGCAAATTCTGACAAACTAACCATGGCAGCAGCGCCAGCGCTCACAGTAAAGTTAGCCTGAGCACGTTGACTACCACTCCAGGCCGTGACTTTTTGTTCAATTTCCTCGGTTTTACTAGCCTGATGCTGTGCTGCCAAACGAAGGTCTGAGTTCTGGATTTTCATCGCACACCACCTGGTTTTCGTTACAAACTGTTTCAATATCGGATTGTTTTTGAAAAGCTTGAGCCCAGATCGGCAAACATCCGGATTAATTTTAAAACTGACTGATTTGCCGCCGCGCTGGGAAAACGCCGACTAAACCGTGGCTCAGGTAATTTACAACTGGTTTCCGGAACTAAAGTGATGCTGGCGGACACTAAACAGGCTACTGCGCTCACAAGTGGGATTCATGCTCAGTGTTATCATGACGACTTCGCTTAGCGTCAGGGTCATCTGGCAGGACGCAAAACAGACGCTGATATCGAGGTCGCCTTGCCGTAATCAAGTACAGTCTTAGGCTGCACGCCTCGTTAGTACTATTTTGCGTCAACCCTATAAAAATAAACCAGGTCAGCAAATACCAATTTTCAAGAACAAATATGATGATAAAAAAGTTACTTCCTGCACTCATTCTCAGTTCGCTCTCTTTACTAGCGCAAGCGAGTACTGCCACGCCACCTAAGTTACAGATCACGCAAATTCAGCGCTTAGCGCCAGCGCAACAATTGGCACACCTGGCCGAGCAGTACTATCAACAAGGGCTATATTTTGATCCTATCGGCGCGACATACAATGGCGATGAGCGCTACAACGACAAATTGCCCGAAACCCTGAACCCGCGCGTGCGCTTAAAGAAAACACAGGGTTTGCAACAACTCGCCATGGCTTTAGCGAAAATTCCACGTGAAAAATTGAGTGCATCTGACCTGGTCAGTTACGATTGCCTGCACTATGAAATCGCTGCTGAATTGTCATTGCAAAATTATCCCGATTATTTAATGCCATTTAATCAAATGGACAGCTTGCCTTTGACACTCGCGCATTTTGCCGGTGGTCAGAGCGCCCAACCGCTGCAAACTATTCCGCAGTACTGGGCATTTTTGCATCGTTTACAGCAACTCCCTGTGTGGTTAAATCAGGCTCAGCTGAATATGAAAATGGGGATAAAACAAGGCATAGTTTTACCCAAAGCTTTGGTCTTATCGAGCTTACCGCAATTTGAACAGCTCATTACTCGCGATCTGAATAAACACCCTTATTATGCGGCGATACAAGCGATGCCAGCCGATTTCAGTACGGCTGAAAAGCAGGCATTAAACCGGGCCTATAGTCAAATTTTACAAAAGCAAGTCATACCAGCCTTAATCCGCTTTCACACGTTTGTGGGTAATGATTACGTAAAAGCCGCCCGCGATAGCACAGGATGGACGGATTTACCTCAGGGGAAGGAATGGTATGCGGCCTTGGTTCGCTATCAAACTACTACGGAATTGAGCTACGAAGAAATCCATCAGACAGGCTTACGCGAAGTCGCCCGGATACAGGCGGAATTCGCTCGTCTTGGCCCCAAACTCGGTTACCAGGGAGAGCCGCAGGCGTTGCCAGCCTGGATGGATAAACAAGATAAATACCGACCATTTAAGACGGAACAAGAAATCCTGGCCGCCTATAAAGAAATCGATCAGCAAGTCAGAACCCATTTACCCGAGCTCTTTGGCAAAATTCCCAAAGCGGCGCTGGAAGTACGACCTGAACCTGAAATCAGTCGCGCTACCGCATCCGATCATTACACCAATCCCTCGTTGGATGGCACACGTCCCGGTGTTTTCTGGGTCGTCATCAATAAGCCTGAAGACTACGCCAATACTGGCATGAAAACCTTGTATTTGCATGAAGGTCAGCCCGGTCATCATTTCCATTTGGCTGGCTTACAAGAATTGGATGTGCCTAAATTCCGCAAAACTGGCGGCAATAACGCCTACACCGAAGGTTGGGCCTTGTACGCTGAAACCTTAGGTCACGAAATGGGTTTGTATGCGAATGATCCGAATGCTTATTTCGGTCACTTATCCGATGAAATGCTGCGTGCCACTCGTCTGGTTGTGGATACAGGGATGCATGCCAAAGGCTGGAGCCGTGAGCAAGGCATACAATACATCAAAGACACCTTGGGCTATAACGACGCTTTATCGAAACAAGTTATCGAACGCTATATGGCCTGGCCGGCACAAGCCCTGGGTTATAAAGTGGGTTCGCTGAAAATCATGGCTTTACGCAAACAGGCTGAAAACGAATTGGGCAGCGCCTTCAAACTCAAAGATTTTCATGACATGATACTCAGTGATGGTACTTTGCCGTTAAAGCTGCTGGAGCAAAAAGCTTTGCGTTGGATTGCTCAACAAAAACAGCATAAGTCCTGAAACCGACTATAAATTGCTTAAATGCGCCCGCTACCCACTCAGTTAGCGGGTGCATAAAACCAGCGATTTATGGTTTCTTGCAATCCGACCTTGTATTAATCCTCAATTCTGAGTAATTTTAAGTTTCTGTACAGACATCAGATTTTTCCGCTTTAAGCTAACCGAAGTAAGCATAGTCGCAGTAAGTAATTCCGGCATGGGCGTAACAAGTTCTCGTTGAACTACCCTTATCATCAGGCTCCGGATTACACTTTGTAACGGAATGCTTTAGTCGGCGCAGACGTGAATATGCAAAAATTCTGTGCCTGATCAGTAAAACCGTAAATTCAGGCACTAAACTGAGTAAAATAGTCAGTACTTCTGGGTAAAAACTAAGCAGGACGAAGGTGGCCTCCGGCAGCAAATGCTGCTTTAATTCAGATCGCCGGTAAATCGCCCTGTATGTTTGGCCCCATACTCTACTCTAAGCATGTTTCCATTGGTGAATACGCAATGAATAAAATCGAAGCTTTAAACATGATCGCTGCTGAAGCAGAACGCGGTGAACTGGTTTTCCCCACCAATGTTGCGGCCACCTTAAAGATTCAACGTATTTTGGATGATGCCGATTGCAGCCTGGATGAAGCCGCTCGTATGATGGCGGCCGAACCGTTTCTGGCTGCCAGATTGGTGGCCATCGCCAATTCGGCCGCTTATAACCGTGGTAACGATGTCACCAACGTCAAGTCGGCAACTGCCAGACTGGGCTTTCAAATTGTTCGGGCCGTTGTTGCGTCCTTAGTGGTACGACAACTCGCGGGCAGCAGTAAAAACAAGGCCTTACAAAGCCTGACAGAAAAGCTCTGGGAACATACCGCGCAGGTTGCCGCCTTAGCCCGCGTAATAGCGCGCAAAGTGACCAGGGTTGATCCCGACACCGCGATGTTTGCGGGCATCGTGCATGAGGTGGGAAATTTTTACCTGATTTCGCGCATCGAAGAATTCCCAGCCTTACTGGATTTTGACGAAGAAGCACCGATTACCGAAAACACCGATTTACCCGGTTTTTCTGACACTATAATTGATCGGGAATCCTCCGAAGCCGATATCGGACGCGCTGTAATACGCAGTTTAAAATTGCCACAAGCGGTGGTCGAGGCAGTCGAAGCCCTGTGGTTTGGTTTGCGCGCGATGCCCCCTGAAACATTGGGCGACACGCTGTTACTGGCCAATGAATTAGCCCATACACGGTCACCGATGGACACGAATTCCTACGCTGAAGGCAAAGAAGATTTCACCTCAGAAATTGACTTTGTGGTCGGCGATGGCACCCTGGCTAGCATATTGGAAGAATCTAAAGAAGAAGTCGAAAGCCTGGTTGCCGCATTACGCGTATAAGCAGGCAGGTCAGACTTGCGTTCGCAGCTTTTAACTAATTCTGAGCCAGACCCTGGTCTGGCCGTTTAACTTGCAATCACCCTGGCGCCAGGCTAGTCCGCGCCTTGTTTCTGTTCTATTTGTGCCAGTTCCTTCATCTCCCCTTCCTTTAAAGTTTGGCGTTGCACCCAGTTATATCTGGGTTGATGCTGGTCTGGCTTCGACCTTGCTGGACTATTTAGTGCAACAATTCCCTGACATCAGCGCTAGCGTATGGCTAAGCCGTATTGCGCGCGGTGAAGTGGTCGATCAAAGCGGGCGCGTGCTGGCAGCGAACACGAAGCTTAGCCGTGGCATGTGTATTTACTATTACCGTGAGTTAGCCAACGAGGCACGAATTCCGTTTGAGGAGCAAATCGTGTTTGAGGACGCGCATTTGTTGGTGGCCGATAAGCCGCATTTTTTGCCCGTTACCCCAGCCGGCCAGTATTTACGCGAAACTTTGCTCTGCCGCCTGCGTCACCGTACCGGCAACGCTGAATTGACACCTTTGCACAGACTAGACAGGGAAACGGCAGGCCTGGTTTTATTTGCCAAACGAGCCCAAGACCGTGGCGCATACCAGGCGCTGTTTCGTGACGAAGCAATCCATAAAACCTACCATGCGATTGCCACTGATTTACCCGACTTGAGTTTTCCCCTAAACCATCACAGTCGCCTCGAGCCAGCAGAAGAATTTTTTCGGACACGCGAAGTGCCTGGTCCAGCGAATAGCCACACTCAAATCAATAAGCTGGCCGTGCGCGCGGGACTGGCTTTGTATGAATTGCAACCCAGCACGGGCAAAAAACACCAGTTACGGGTTCACATGGCGATGCTGGGTGCGCCTTTGTTAAACGATTCTTTTTATCCCGTGGCGCAAGCAGCAGGCACTGCCGATTTTACTAAGCCTCTGCAATTGCTGGCTAAACGCCTGCGCTTTTGCGACCCACTAAGTCAGGTCTGGCGTGAGTTTGAAAGCTTGCAAAATTTGACTTTGCCCAGCGCCGCCACGAACACCGGGCAAGCGACGAGCTAAACAGCGACGCACGAGTAACAAAACCGACCTGCAAATTCAGTAAATTGCATTTTTACAATAAGACACTAGACTGTCTGCAGCTTAAGCCCTTTGGCTAAGCCTCACCCCTCAGGAGAATGCAGATGGCAACGAATCCGGTAGTCTGGTTTGAAATCTATGTGCAAGACATGGCGCGTGCTCAAGCCTTTTACGAACACGTCCTGGCAGTAAAACTCCAGCCTTTGCCCATGGAGGGCTGGCAAATGTTGTGCTGGCCAGCCGTCGAAGATGGTGGCGGCGCCAGTGGCGCGCTGGTTTGCGCCGAAGGCGTGGCTTCGGGGAATAACAGCACTCTGGTGTATTTCAATTGCGCTGATTGTGCCATCGAAGCCAGTCGCGTGGTGGCAGCGGGCGGCAAAATCCAGCAAGAAAAATTTTCCATAGCTGAACATGGCTTTATCGCCATGGCCTTTGACACCGAAGGCAATTTATTTGGTTTGTATTCACGCGAATAAGCCCCATGCGATCTAAAGTTCGAATTGCGACAACCTTGAGGTAAAAAAACAAAGATTGA
>JAYSEN010000042.1:0-31518 GCA_041913845.1 Undibacterium sp. | reverse complement strand
GGCTTATGGCCAGCCACAAAGCTTGAAGCCCGGCATGACTTTAGAGGCCGACGTGTTGCAGGATGAACGTAAGATTTGGGAGTGGATATTGGAGCCGGCTTTGGCGCTCCGACAACGAAGCGCTTGAGTAACACCGACGATGACGCTACTACCTATGGTTATTTTCACCTAAAATACAGCCCTCAGAATTTGAAGGTGAACGGCAATGGAAAAGGATGTAATATTTAGTCTGGAAAATGGTTTAGCTCGTATCTGCTTAAATCGCCCCAAGGCGCTGAATTCGTTGTCATTGGCGATGATCAGAGCGATTACTGGTCAATTGTTGGCCTGGCGTGAAGATCAAGCGGTTGAAGCGGTGCTGATTTACTCGAGCTCGGAAAAAGCGTTTTGCGCTGGTGGCGACATCCGTTTTTTTTACGATGTGGGCACCAAAACGCCACAAGGTGATAGTGCATTACTCGAAGACTTTTTCACCGAAGAATATGCCCTGAATCACTTAATTCATTACTATCCTAAACCCTATATCGCGCTAATGAATGGCATCGTCATGGGCGGCGGTATGGGCATCGCCCAGGCCGGTCCTGAATGTCGTTTGCGCATCGTCACCGACACCACCAAGATGGCTATGCCGGAAGTGAATATAGGTTTGTTTCCCGATGTCGGTGGTTCGTATTTCCTGGCGCAGACACCCGGTCAAATCGGCCCTTATCTGGGCTTAACGGGCGCGATCATCAAAGCGGCGGATGCGATTTATGCAGGATTAGCCGACCTGTATTTACCATCAGCACAAACTGCACAATTGATTGCTGATCTGGGTCACATTCCCGGGCGCGAAGCTGTCAAGTTTATTCGTCAATTTTGCGCGGCAGCCATGATTGAACTTCCAGCTTCTACCCTGTCTGAGCAACGCCGTTTGATTGACGAAGTCTTTGCGCAAGCAACGGTTCCCGCGATTCTGAATAAATTGCTCGCCGCCCCTGACGACTTTGCCAAAACCACGCATCAATTAATGCTCAGCCGCTCACCACTGATGATGGCGGTAACACTCGAGCAATTACGCCGCGGGAAAACTATGTCGGTCGCTGATTGCTTGCGCATGGAACGCGATATGGTCAGGCATTGTTTTAAACATGGCGAGGTTTTAGAAGGAGTGCGCGCTCTGGTGATCGATAAAGATAATCAAGCGAAGTGGTCCATCGCCAATGTTAACGATGTTCACGCAGATCAGGTTGCTGCGTTCTTTGCGCCAGTTTGGCCAGCTTACGCCCATCCCTTACGTCATCTGGATTAAGCTGAGCAGCTACCTGAACTAGCCCGCAGTTTTTGGCTTGTAACCTCAAAATTAGACAGTCGGATAATCGCTAATCAGGTTTAAATTTTGCCGACCAGATACTCCACCCAGTATTACTTGGAAACGCCCGTGATACGAGCGTTTCGAACGACTTTTTTCAGCAGCAAGGGGGAGTATCCTGCTTCTATTGCCTATCCTGGGCAGGGACGCCGCTTCAACGCTAAGTCGACAGCCATTAGCTGCGGTACAAACTTATTTGAGCAATTCAAACACTTTACGCACTGCCTTGCTACCTGCACCAATAGGATCTTGACGAATTTTCTTTTCTTCTTCGCCTATCATTAAAAACAAGCCATCCATGGCCTTGGCAGTAACGTATTTTTCTACATTCGCTTCTTGCTCTGACACCACACCAAATTTTTGCGCCTGCCCCATAATCTGGTTGTATTTACTCGCCAGACCCGACTTATCGGTCACGCCTTTCACCACTGGTAAGAATTGTTCGCTAAGCTGAGCTGAGGTTTTGGCTTTAAAAAAGTCCGTCACCGAGGTCTCACCGCCAGCCAGGATATTTTTAGCATCGCTCAAACTCATGCTTTTTACGGCATTGACTAACAAGGGTTTGGCCTTCGGTACGGCAGATTCGGCGGCACGATTCATAGCCACAACCAAGTCATCCAATTGGCTAGCCTTGCCAGTCATTTGTAAAATCGGACGGGCTTTTTCTAAAATGGCAGGCAATTGAATTTTAACTTTATCATTATTCAAAAAACCATTTTCCTTACCTAACAAAGCAACTGCGGCATTCGAGCCTTGTTCTAATGCGCCTTTTAAACCGCTATTTGCATCTTGATTACTGATTTTATCGAGCACCCCGGCATAGCTGAGGCCAACTGGCATCGCCAGGGCGCCCAACAAACTCAGGCTTAAGGCGAACTTAGATAAAATGGGTGTCTGAATAAATTTCACAAATCTTCCTTTATTAAAAATTTTCACCAGGCATGAATAATCGCTTGTGTTCACGTATTGCGTAACGATCCGTCATGCCAGCGATATAATCGGCAATTTTACGTGCTTGCAAATGTGGTGTGGCTGAATGCTGGCGCGAAACCCGGTAATCACCCGGCAAGAGTTGCGGTTCTTCAAGAAACGCAGCAAACAATTCCTTGATGATCTTACGCGCCTTATAACTCATGCGATTGACTTGATAATGGCGGTAAAGATTTTCAAACAAACATTGTTTTAAGTCTTGTTCCCGTGTGAACATCGCATCCGAAAAAGCGATTAATTTAGGTGCTGCCCTGACTTCATCAACGGAACGCGGCGCAAACTCAGCGATACGAGTTTGCGAGGTCGTAATCAGGTCGACTATCAAGGCATTGATCATGCGTCTTACGGTTTCAGCGATGGCACGACGACCTTGCACATCGGGGTAGAGTTTTGCCACTTCACGACGAAATTCGGCAAATAAATCAACCTCCATTAACTGCGCTTCACTCAGCAAACCGGAACGCAAACCATCATCAACATCGTGATTATTGTAAGCAATCGCGTCGGCCAGATTTGCCAGTTGCGCTTCTAAGCTGGCCTGGCGTTTTTGCAGAAAACGTTGACCTAATTCGCCCAATGTTTGCGCATGATGAGCCGAACAATGTTTGAGTATGCCTTCGCGGGTTTCGTAACACAGATTCAAGCCATTGTGGCTGGCGTAACGCTCTTCCAATTCATCGACGATACGCAAGCTCTGCAAATTATGCTCGAAACCATCGTAATCACGCATGCAGTCATGTAAAGCATCTTGTCCGGCGTGACCAAATGGCGTGTGCCCCAGATCATGTGCTAAACAAATCGCTTCAACCAGATCTTCATTCAACCGTAAATTGCGGGCAATTGAACGGCCGATCTGTGCGACTTCCAGACTATGCGTTAAACGCGTGCGAAATAAATCGCCTTCGTGATTTACAAAGACCTGGGTTTTGTATTCGAGTCGACGAAAAGCGCTGCAATGGATGATGCGATCACGGTCACGCTGAAATTCACTACGCGCCACCGCTTTTGTTTCAGGATACTGACGCCCGCGGCTTTGTGCCGTGGTGACAGCATAATCAGCGAGCTCAGGGTACATATCAGCTTTCTCTGGTACAAAAATCTATGGTTTCACGCAAGGCAGTTTCAGGCACGCTGCGTATCAAAGCATGCCCCAATGGTTTGAGTAAGATGAACTTAATTTCACCCGCTTCATTCTTTTTATCGACAGCCATTAAATCCAGCCAACGTTGCCAGCCCAAATCGGGTGCTCGCACAGGCAAGCCCGCTGCGGCAACCAGATTTTTAATGCGCGTCTTACTGACGAAATCCAGATAGCCCAGCTTGTGCGACAATTCAGCCGCCATCACCATGCCACAACCAACAGCTTCACCATGCAGCCAGTTTCCATACCCCATACCAGCTTCAATGGCATGGCCGAAAGTATGGCCAAAATTTAAGATTGCACGCAATCCACCTTCGCGCTCATCTTGACGCACGACTTCTGCTTTAATCTGACAAGAACGCAACACCGCATGACTCAAAGCCTCAGCCTGTCGTTCGCGAAGAGCAGCAATATGCTTTTCTATCCAGTCAAAAAATGCGGCATCAATAATCGCGCCATGCTTAATCACTTCGGCTAAGCCAGCACTGAGCTCGCGATCGGGCAAACTTCCCAAACTGGCTAAATCGGCGAGCACAGCCTGAGGCTGATAAAACGCCCCTATCATATTTTTCCCCAAGGGGTGATTGATGCCCGTTTTCCCGCCAACTGAAGAATCAACTTGCGCCAGCAATGTGGTGGGAATTTGCACGAAGGGGATGCCACGCATATACGCAGAAGCGGCAAAACCACACATATCGCCAATCACGCCACCACCCAAGGCAAGTAAGCAAGTCTTTCTATCGGCTTGTTGCTCCAGTAATGCGGTAAAGATACGATTCAGACTATCCCAATTTTTATGCGCTTCACCATCTGGCAGGACGATCGCTGAAACCTGTTTTCCCAATGCGCGCAAGCGATTTTGCAGCGCTTCCAGATATAAAGGCGCAACCACGTCATTGCTCACGATTACCAGCTTTTGCGCCTTTATCGAGGCCGCCAGTAAGGCGTCATTTTGCAGTATTCCCGCACCAATCTGGATGGGATAGGCACGCTGGTCTAAATCAACTTGCAGACTTTTATACTCGGCATTTTCAGTAACTGTGTGGGCAGACATAGCTATTTGGGGAGGTATCGTAAAGGGGTTCAACTTGTGTAAGGTCAGTTTATCCAATATGCCACCAATCAGGTATTGCACATTGGGACGACCAGTTTCTATGATCAGATCAGCGATTTCACGATACAAGGGATCGCGTTGCGCTTCCAATTCCTCCAGTTTTTTGCGAGGATCAGCGGTGCGTAGTAAAGGTCGGTTTTTATCATGCCGGGTGCGCTGCAAAATACTGTGTATGCTGGCGTGCAAATAAATAACCGTGCCATTCGCTTGCAAATGAGCACGGTTTTGTGGATTCAGAATTGCGCCACCACCTGTAGCCAAAATGATATCTTGTTGCTGACTAAGTTCTCTGATGACTTCGGCCTCACGCTGACGGAAACTAGCTTCGCCCTCAATCTCAAAAATGGTGGGAATAGAGACGCCAGTTCTGGCTTCAATTTCATGATCGCTATCTACAAAACGCTTATTCAAACGCTTAGCCAGTGCCCGGCCCACTGTGGTTTTGCCTGAACCCATCAAGCCTACCAGGACGATATTTTTTTTCACAGTCAATTAGGTAAAGAAACTACATAAGAAAAAAGGGGGATACTCTCCCCCTTTTTAGTATCAGCTGTAATGATACCTAAGTATGACTAGTCAGCCAACTATGGACAAATTTTATCCAAGATCAAATTAGCAACAACACTTGCACCGACTGAATCGACGATGGTGTACGAGTAAGTGATTGGACCCGCTGCACCAGCGCGGCAATCCTTATGAGCTAATTGCAAAATTGCGCCATTAGCCGTTGGTGTTAAAGTCGGTGTTGGACCTTTAGTGTTACCGACAAACACGGTGTACCCTGGCTTACCACCATACACGTAGAGGGTAATGTCCTTAGTATTCAACTCATCAGCAGTAATTGTCAAACTATTCGGTTGTACACGCAAGGCGTTATTTTCGGCAGTTACCGATACCACGATTGCAATGCTTTGGCCTTTGGTGTCAGTCACAGTTAAGGTTGTCGTACCCACGTTGACCAAGGTCACTGTGAACGAGTCACCACTATTTGTAACCGAAGCCGGTGCTGTTGCAACGTTAGGATTACTATTGGCAATTGCATAAGCAGGTGAGCCGCCCACTAACTTAAACGACACAACTTCACCAATGCGTCCACCACCTGCAGCAGGCAAGGATGACAATGTTACCGCTGAACCTGAATTAACCGTTACAGCGATTGTAACCGCCTTACCCAAACTATCTTTAATAACCACATTGGCACTACCTATTGCTTTGGCTTTAATATCAAAGACATTGCCGTTATTGGTACTAGGCTGATTAACGACTTCGATAACGTCGCCATTGCTGCTAGTCACTGAGTAAGGACCAGTACCACCGGCTACCTTATAACTTCTGACAGCATCCACAGTTAAAGTAACGGCAGATGGTGCATCTGTAAACAGGTCTACATTAGTTCCAGATCCTACCGTAACAGAAACACTGATTTTCTTACCCAAAGCATCCGTGATACTGACAGTGGCGGTACCCGCTGCAATAGGACGCAAACTCATATTTGTACCAGATACCGTTGCGACAACGACAGCCGCATTAGAAGAGATTGCCGCATAAGGCGCCTTACCACCACCAATTGCAAAATTAGCTGCAGAAGAACCAACTGGTAAAACCAAAGTTGCAGGTGCGGTCGTAAATAAGTCTACACCTCCCAAGCCTACTGTGACATTAATAGAGAGTGGATTACCTGCGGAATCACGCACATTCACCACAGTTTTGCCTGTTGCAATACCGGTAATCAATAAATCACTACCAGTAATTTTTGCGGTAGCAATATTCGTATCTGCGCTGGAAACGGAATAAACCGTCGTACCACCGCCAACTGTATATAAATTAGCATTACCTACGCCCAAAGTAACATCGGTACCAGCTGTAGTGAATATAGCATCATTACTACCTACAACGACTGAAATGCTGACTTTCTTGCTCAAAGTATCAGCCACGGTAACAGTCGCCTTACCACCTGTAACACCTGTGATAATAAATTGATCACCACGCATAGCAACTGTAGCGATGCGTGTATCGCTACTACTGACTTCAAACACGCGACTGCCGCCACCTATACTGAAAACCTCTGAGGTCTGTCCTACTCCAACGACAACGGTCGAAGGTGCCGTCGTAAACAACTCTATGCCTGACCCTAAAGTCACCTCGATACTGGTCGATTTACCTGCCGCATCTTTGACGACAACAGTAGCACTGCCGGTTCCTACCGCTTTTAAGGTCAACACTTTGTCTGAAATACTGGCTTGTATCGCAGAATTACTTGTACTGACCGAATAGGCAGGCACACCACCACCGATAGAAAAGGTACGAGTTTCACCAGGTAACATCACTAATGTGCTCGGTGCAGACACAAAAAAGTCAACATTATTACTGGTGTTACCAGGGGAACCACCACCGCCGCCACAAGCGACCAGGCTCATAATTAATACGAGTGCGAATATTTCGCGGATAAACTTCATCATGAAACACCTATCAATAAATTAAATTCGCCAGATTTCATCCAATCAAAAACCAGCAACTTTCTCCGACATAATTTTGGGTGTGATAAAAATCAACAGCTCTGTCTTTTTGTTATCTTTGCCGGTTGACTTAAATAAATTGCCAACCAAGGGTAAATCACCGAGCACAGGAATCTTCGTGACGCTATCGCGCTCTTCTTGCTGGTAAATCCCGCCCAACACCACTGTACCACCATTTTCAACCAATACCAAAGTATTAACTTGTTTAGTATTAATGGTATAGCCAGCACGCGTCTCATCACCAATACCATCTTTATGTACCAACACCGTCAGGATTACATTGCCATCCGGGGTAATTTGCGGAGTCACTTCTAATTTAAGTGTCGCGCGACGGAAAAATACTGACGTTGCACCACTTGAGGTTGCCACCAAATAAGGAATTTCTATACCCTGCTCGATATTCGCTTGTAGCTGGTCTGCTACTACCACTCGAGGGCTGGAAATTACCTTTCCTTTGCCATCCGCCTCCAAAGCACTCAACTCCAAATTTAAGAAGCGATTCGCTGCTGATGAAAAAATACTGGTTGCAAATGTGCCAGGGTTCGCGCCACCAATATTCGTTGCAGGTAAATTCACAAAATAGGTGTTAGGTATAAAGCTCTGATCTGTAATTTTAGCCTGACCGGTTTGTTCACCAAGCCCCAGATAATTACCTGTTAAAGCGACACGCTGGTTACCGGCAACCTGATAGCCGACATCACCGCCACGTATCCCACGCATATCAGCGAAACCTAGCTTAGCACCCAACTTTTTACTAAAAGTATCGTCAGCTTCAACTATTCTTGCCTCAATTAACACTTGTTTGGCAGGTATATCGGTCTTTTGTACCAAACGACGAATTTCCTCTAAACGAGATGGAATATCTGTTACGAAGATTTGATTGGTCCTGGGTTCGATTACAGCACTACCTCGTGAGGACAATATTCGGTTTTTACTTGATCCGTCGGCACCAAAAACTTTACTGAAAGCCTCGGCCTTTTGATAATTCAATTGGAATGCCTCGGTTTTTAATGGTTCCAACATGGCAATCGCGTTTTTTTGCTCTAACTCTAATTTTTCTTTCGTGAGCAACTCGTCTTTTGGCGCGATCCAAATTACCGAACCATTCTTGCGCATATCCAAGCCTTTGGATTGCATGATTACATCTAATGCATGATCCCAAGGCACATCTTTCAAGCGTAAAGTTGTAGAACCAACAACTGTTTCACTGGCAATAATATTCAAACCGCTGACTTCGGCAATGATTTGCAATAAAGCGCGTGTTTCTATGTTTTGGAAATTAAACGATATTTTTTCACCACGATAACCTTGAGTCCCTTGAACTAGCTTATTGGGATCTTCTTTGATCGGCTTAACTTCAACGACAAACTGAGTATCGCTTTGATAGACGCTATGTTCCCACAAGCCCGATGGTTCTATCACCATCCGTACACTATCCCCCTCAGGTGATGTGGTTACAACACGAACGGGTGTGCCATAATCGCCAACGTCTATGCGACGACGCAACAAGTCAGGCAAACCAACCTTTAAAAAATCAACGACGATTTTTTGTCCTTGCTGCTTAACATCGACCGACACCTGATCTAGTGGCAAATCGACTATAACTCGACCTTCGCCGTTAACCCCACGGCGAAAATCAATATCTCTGATCGCACTTTTTCCTCGCTTTTCAGTCGCAGCAGCTGCTACCGGCAAACCTACCGCATTAACTGGCGTCGCTACACTACCCGAACCATCGATAGTCACAATCAGCGTGTTGCCTTCCATCGCCATTGCATAATTTAGAAATCGGTTTAAATTAAAAACTAGGCGGGTGCGATTATTCGATTCAGCAATATTAACACTGCGCAATTCACCAACATTTAAGTCTAAAGTATGCTTACCCGTGGAATTCGCGTAATTAGTAAAATCCAAAGCAATACGCGCTGGATTTTGAATCGAAAAACCAGTTGGCAATTGCGTTAAAGGTTTAGCGAAATTAATTCTGACGATGATATTTGCACCTTGCTGATTCGCGGTAATTGCTTCCAGCATATTGGTCTGCGCCATTGCCACAGACATAAACAAGGAACAAAAAGCAAAAATTATCGTCTTCCACAAGCTAGTGCTCGCATAGATATTATTTTTTATTGCACTCATTTAGAACTCTCCTGCAACTCTAGCTTATTCATACGCTCTACCCATTCGCCTGCGGCGTCTTGAACGATTTCTTTAATTTCTACTTCACCGTCGGTAATTTTCACTACCATACCAAAGTTTTGCCCCAGGTAATTGCCTAGTTTAATTTGATATATCGTCTTATCAGCTTTGATTAAGCCATACTTAATTTTATCTTTTTCTATCAACCCCACTAAGCTGAGAGTGTCAAGCGGATACGCCTCCAGAGCTTCTTTAGGCCTGTTTTGATCGGGCTCCAATCCGTTTGAAGAAGAAGATTTAAGTCGCGCAATTGCCACAGTGAGTTTAGCAGTATCGAACGGTGCGATTTCTGCTTTTCCCATATAAGGTACGGGCGTATACACCTTAGGCGCACTTATTTTAGGAACAACTACCACTGCTGATTTGCGTTCCGTATCCATCCAGCTTTTGAGTTCATCCATTTCACTGGAGCCGCAAGCACTTAGTAAGATAGCGGAAGCCAGGCTAAAGAACTTTGCCATTAGGGATCTCATTTCTTTGCTCCCTTATCTTTTTGCTTCAGCTTAGCTTGTTCTACAACTTCGTCAGGATTTAAATAGCGGAAGGTTTTTGCTGTTACCTCTAGCACGAGATTTTCTTTATCGGTTTTAATATGCAGATTATTTAACGTCACGATACGTGACAACTTTGCAATATCCGCAACAAATTGACCCAGATCATGATAACTTCCCGATAACTTAATTGCGATCGGCAATTCTGCATAATAGTCTTTGACATTCGGTTGCCCAGGCTCAAATAAATCAAATTGCAAACCTCGTCCAGAACCCGCGTTATTTATATCTTGCAGTAATGCCGCCATTTCCGCCTGACTAGGCAATTGCTTTTCCATGGTATTAACGTATTGCTGCACCAATTTACGTTGCTCTTTCAATGCGTCCAGACTGACTGCTTGTTGAACCTTGACCTTAAATTCATCGCGCAATTTGAGTTCATTAGCATGTGCCGCATCGATCTCATCGATTTGATCAGACCAATACAAAAAGTATCCACCAACCAACACCGAAATAAATATGCCAAAGGCCGCCGCCAACCGCGGCACTAACGGCCATAAGCCAGGATGTAAGCCATTAAGGTCACGAAATTGCGAGCTTATCGATTCACCAAGCTCATTTATATTGATCGCCATATTTACAAATCCAGAATCATTTCATGTCACTTAGTGGTCGACTTTTCTTTTTTACCGGTTCCGTCATTCTCTTCTTTTTCACGTGGGCGCTTGATGCCCACGTTAATTTTAAAATCAGAGACACGAACTTGTTTTTTTCCATCGACAAAATTTTGCGCTTTGATCGCGACCAACTCGGGCTTGTAAAGCCATTCAGAATGCCCCCCCAAGTTCCGCATGTACTCCGCAACCCGGTCTTGTGATTGAGCAAAACCCTCGAGCATGACACGCTGTCCTTGTTGGTTGATCGTTTTTAAGAATACACCTTCAGGTGTCAGTTTCACCAACTCATCCATCAGATACACTGGTTGATTGCGATCACCTTGTAAATCTTCGACAGCCTCTTGTCGTGCACGCAAAGCTTCGATTTCTTGCTTTAAGTCGGCGATTTCAGCAATCTTTCCATCCAAAACTTTGATTTCGCCTTTGATGTACTCAATGCGATCATTCTGTATTGTCAATTGCTGCGAGTAGTACAAGCCAACGGTAATAATTACGACGACAGCCAAAATCGCCGCTAACAACAGCAAACTATAGAAATCACTCTTTAATTGCTTACGCCGGGCTTCGCGATGCGGTAATAAGTTAATCTTAATCATTATCCGAATCTCCGCAATGCCAAACCACAGGCAACAATATAGGCCGGAGCATCGGCTCGCAAAACTTTTTCATTGACACTGGGCGCCAATTCCATGCTTTTAAAAGGACTGATCACTGCCGTAGAGATTTTTGTCCGTTCGGCGATAATTTCAACCAAGCCAGGAATCACCGAGCAGCCACCCGCGAGGAAAATTTGATCCACACGAGTGTACGGTGTTGAGGTAAAGAAAAACTGGATAGCTCGTGTAACTTCTAAGGCGGCACTTTCGAGGAAAGGCTCCAGCAATTCCATTTCATAGGTTTCAGGCAAATCCCCGATTTTCTTCTTTAATTCGGCTTCATCCTGAGACATGCCGTAATTTCTGACGATATCCTGAGTAAGCTGCCCGCCACCAAATTGCTGTTCACGCTCGTAAATCACATCGCCATTGAGCATGATAAAAATATAGGTCCGTTTCGCGCCTATCTGGAATACCGCGTAAATTTGGTCACGTCCATTGTTTGCTTGCATATCAACCAGTCGGCTGACGGTCGCTCTGGCCGCATAAGATTCCACATCCATGACTTTTGCTTGCAACCCCGCTGCCTCGACCACAGCAACCCGGTCTTCCACCTTTTCTTTGCGCGAAGCTGCCAACATCACTTCCACATCTTCACCAGAGCCAGCAGCCGGGCCAATAACGCAAAAATCCAGCGCTACTTCATCCATAGCAAAAGGAATGTATTGACTGGCTTCGGATTCCACCTGAACTTCCAGTGCTTGCTCACTCAGATGGCCAGGCAACATGATTTTTTTCGTAATCACGGTAGACGCTGGCATTGCCACAGCAACATTTTTGACGCTGCAGTTACTGCGCTTCAATAATTTGCGTATGGTCTCAGCGACTTGCTCAATATTTTCGATGCTGCCGTCCTGAACAGCACCTTTAGGTAAGGGTTCGGACGCGTAGCGCTCCAGGCGGTAATCCTTACTACTACCGGCCGAAAGCTCTACCAGCTTGATATCAAAGGCACTGATATCCAACCCGATTAACGGTGGATTTTTTCTGCCTAATAATGTTGCAAAATCAAAAGCCAAGGACTTTCCCCTTACTATCCGAACTGAAAAACGAGTCGCGCCCAACAAATTGATTGTCAGAAAGTGAAAAAATGCTTTAAAAACCGTAATTTACGCGACAATCATCCTACCCTACATGAAATCCTAGCAATAAGCTCGAACTTGGTAAAGATATTTCCAACCAGCATTGTAAGAGCGCGTTGTCAATAATCCACGGGTAGATACAAATGGTAACATCCGTTTCAGGTTTGGATTGGCAAACCTTGCCTTTATAATGCGCAGCATCAAACTCTAAAGAAATGACATTTTATGACTGAACAGTCCAGCAATGACCTTGAACAGCCTGTAAAAAAATCCAGCAAGTTTGGCAAAGTGGTATTAACTTTATTCCTGATATTTTCCGGTTTATTTTTTTCTGGCGTATTACTGGTAGCGTTCGCGCTTAGCCAGGCTTACCCCAATTTGCCAGAATTAGATACGCTGACCAGTTATCGCCCCAAAATGCCTTTGCGTGTGTTTACCGCCGACGGCATGTTAATTGGCGAATTTGGTGAAGAACGCCGGAATGTCGTGCGCTTCAAAGAAATCCCTGAAATTATGAAAAAAGCGGTGTTAGCGATAGAAGATGACCGCTTTTACGAGCACAATGGCGTCGATTACATGGGTATTGCGCGCGCCATGATCAATAATACTATGGGTGGCCCGAAACAGGGTGCATCGACAATCACGCAACAAGTCGCGCGAAATTTCTTTTTATCCAGCGAACAAACCCTAAAGCGTAAAATCTATGAAATGTTGCTTGCATGGAAGATTGAACACAACCTCAGCAAGGATCAGATTCTTGAAGTTTATATGAACCAGATTTATCTGGGCCAACGCGCGTTTGGTTTTGCCTCCGCCGCGCAAATTTATTTTGGTAAATCCTTAAAAGAAATCAGTATTGCCGAAGCCGCGATGCTGGCAGGCTTACCCAAGGCACCGTCTTCCTATAACCCTGTGGTTAACCCCAAGCGCGCCAAATTGCGTCAGCAGTATATTTTGCAACGCATGCACACTTTGGGATACATCAGCAGCGCTGACTACGAGCAAGCCAGAAATGAAGAGATTCATACCAAAACGAACAGTAGTGAATTCGGTATTCATGCCGAGTATGTTGCGGAAATGGCGCGCCAAATGGTTTATGATCAATTCAAGGAAGAAACCTACACACGTGGCTTGAATGTCTACACCACCATTACCAAATCCGATCAGGATGCGGCTTATCTGGCTTTGCGTCGCGGCGTAATGGATTACGAAAAGCGTCATGGCTATCGCGGCCCCGAAGCCATCATCAGCTTACCAGATAGCAAAGAAGCCGCTGAGGAGGCGATAGAGAAGGCGCTCGCCGAACATAGCGATAGTGATGACTTACAAATTGCCATGGTGTTAGATGCTCAGCCCAAGCTGGTGAAAGCGATGCTGGCTTCTGGTGAAGAAATAAAAATTGAAGGGGCAGGTCTGAGCTTTGCAGCGTCCGGCTTGAATCCAAAAACTCCCGCGAATAAGCGTTTGCAGCGTGGCGCAGTAATTCGGGTAACTCAGGAAGAAAAAGGCTGGGCCATCACGCAAATGCCAGAAGTCCAATCTGCCTTTGTTGCAGCCAATACCAGCGATGGCTCTATCCGGGCTTTAGTTGGGGGATTTGACTACAGCTTTAACAAATTCAATCACGTGACTCAGGCCTGGCGTCAACCCGGTTCCAGCTTTAAGCCCTTCATTTATTCCGCATCGCTGGAACATGGTTTATCACCCGCCACCATCATTAACGATGAACCCATCAGTTTCGATGCGGGGCAAACTGGCGGCCAAGCCTGGGAGCCAAAAAACTACGATGGTAAGTATGAAGGACCGATGACCATGCGACGTGGTTTAACCAAATCGAAAAACATGATTTCGATACGGATTTTGCAAAGGGTGGGCGCAAAACAAGGTCAGGAATACACCACACGCTTTGGCTTTTTGCCTGAAAAAAATCCACCCTACCTGACCCTGGCTTTGGGCGCGGGAGCTGTCACGCCCTTGCAGGTAGCGGGGGCGTATGCTGTGTTTGCAAACGGTGGCTATAAAATCAACCCTTACCTGATTAGTAAAGTCACCGATGCTGATGGCAGTGTTTTATTCCAGGTTAAACCAGATAAGGCGGGTGATGAAAACAATCGTGTGATCGATGAACGTAACGCTTTCTTGATGGATAGTATGTTGAAAGACGTGGTACGCCACGGCACCGCTACACGTGCATTGTCCCTGAAGCGCAGCGATTTAGCGGGTAAAACTGGTACCACCAACGATTCGGTTGATGCCTGGTTCGCGGGCTATCAACCCAATATCGTTGGCATTGCCTGGATAGGTTTCGATCAACCTCGCAACCTCGGTTCACGCGAAACCGGGGGCGGCCTGGCTTTGCCAATCTGGATAGGTTATATGCAAAAGGCCTTGAAAGATGTCCCGAATGTCGAGCGCCCCGTACCTAAGGGCATTATCCAGGTAAATGGCGATTACTACTACGCGGAAAATCAACCGGGTTCTGGCATTAGTAATCTGGAAGGCCCGGATGTGATCGACGAACAACCCGAAAATACCAATTTAAATACCAATTAAGCTAGAAAAACTAAAGCCCGCTGCCAAACTCTATGGCAACGGGCTTGCTTGTTTTTACTGGCTGCCTGACCTTAACTTGCGAATTGCTGCGTCGCTAAATTCGTAAAGCGCTCAATCAGTTCGACCTGATCACGGGTATCGCGCCAAACCTTGCCATCATGGCGAAAATGATAGCCCCCTGCCCGCGCTGCCAGCCAGATTTCATGGACTGCTGCCTGGGTATTGATAATCATTTTGCTGTCATTATCAAGACTTTCAATTTCCAGGACATTGCCGTTGCGCGTGGCTTCCAAATCCCAGTCATGCTGAGCCGCCAACTCTTCGCAATAGTGCTCAAGTGCGCGCATCGTCGCTTCTGCTAATTCGTAGTAAGTGCTATCGTCCATTCTGTTTCCTTCTGATACGTTACCAGCTTGCACAGCCAGCTTTGTCGTTAGTGGGCGCTATTCTGCCATAAGCCGGGCAGGTTTCGACCTTGTCTGATGCAGGGCTATTTACCGAATAGAATTTTGCCGCTGCATTTCAGTGTTAACCAGGCTAAGGGGCTTGAGTATTTCGCCATTTTCACGCACCATGCTGGCTTAATAGTTTCGCCGGAAAATAAAAATGCGCAAGTTCAGCTTAGGTTTACTCGCTTTACTACTCAGCCTGAGTTTAGCGGGTTGTGGTCAGAAAGGCCCTTTATTCATCCCGGGCAAGCCCACTCCAACTCAGACACCAAAATAAAATGCCGGGAGTATCCCGGCATTTTTTGTCACTGCGCTTATTTTATAGACGTTTTAAGGTCATAAAGATTGATACTCCTGGGGGTATTGATTTTACTGTGGGCTAGGCGCAGCCGGACGCAAGTCTTTACGCAAAATTTTTCCGACTGGCGATTTCGGCAAGGCATCACGGAATTCAATAAACTTGGGTTTTTTATACGCCGTAAATTGTTGCTTACAAAATTCCATTAATTGCTCGCTAGTCAGGTTCGGGTCTTTGCGCACCACAAACAACTTCACCGCTTCGCCCGAGTTCGCGTCCGGCACACCAATACACGCCACCTCAGCAACGCCAGGATGTTGCATCACCACTTCTTCGATTTCGTTAGGGTAAACATTAAAGCCCGAAACCAGAATCATGTCTTTTTTGCGGTCAACTATCTTGATGTAGCCGCGCTCATCCATCACACCAACGTCACCGGTGCGGAAAAAACCATCGGCTGTCATGACTTTGGCGGTTTCTTCAGGACGATTCCAATAACCTTGCATCACCTGCGGACCTCGTATCGAAATTTCGCCAGGCTGACCCAGTTCGACCGCATTACCTGCGTCGTCAAGTATGGCGATATCGGTCGAGGAAATCGGCATGCCTATGGTGCCAGTAAATTCACTTAAGAAAGGAATATTTGCACTGGCTAAGGGTGAAGTTTCAGATAAACCATAGCCTTCCAGGATTGCGCAACCCGTCACTTTTTGCCAGCGCTCAGCTACGGTACGCTGCACCGCCATACCACCACCACAGGAGATTTCTAAACGCGAAAAATCCAGTGTAGCGAAATCCGGATTATTCAATAAGCCGTTGTACAAGGTATTCACGGCTGGGAAAAAGCTCACCTTGTAATTGCGGAGTTCTTTGACGAAGCCAGGAATATCGCGAGGATTTGGAATCAGCAAATTCATGCCACCTAAACGTGTGCCGATCAGGCTGCAAATTGTCAGCGCAAAAATGTGGTACAGCGGTAGCGCGCAAACGATAATTTTTTGCTCGGCATCGACATCATGATGTTTGCCGCCACGCAGCCAGACATCGGCTTGCAAGACGTTCGCCACCACGTTTTTATGACTCAGTGTCGCGCCTTTCGACACGCCTGTAGTACCGCCGGTATATTGCAAAAAGGCGACGTCTTCGAGCTGAGTCTCCACCGCTTTGAAGTTCAACCCGGCACCGGCAGCAAGCACCTCTTTAAAACTATGCGAAGCCGGTAAATTAAAGGCCGGAACCATTTTCTTAACCGAACGCACCACGAAGTTTACCAGCAAGCCTTTGAGGCCCAACATGTCACCCATGGTACCGACCACGACATGCTTAACCTGGGTTTTACTCAAGACTTGTTCCAAGGTTTTGGCGAAATTTTCCAGAATAAAAATCGCTTCAGCGCCCGAGTCTTTTAACTGGTGTTCGAGTTCACGTGGCGTGTATAAGGGGTTCACGTTTACCACGACATAACCCGCACGCAAAATCGCCGCCATTACGATAGGATATTGCAAGACATTTGGCATCATGATCGCAACTCTTGACCCACGCACCAACCCTTTACTCTGCAACCAGGCGGCGATGTGCTTGGAATACGTATCGAGTTCGCCATAAGTCATGTGCTTACCCATGCAAGCATAGGCATCACGACTCGCGAATTTCGCAAACGAATCTTCCAGTAAATGCACCAGCGAACGATATTGCGTCACATCGATCTCGGCGGGCACACCTTCGGGGTAAGACTTCAACCAAATTCTATCCATATGCTTTCCTTATCTCCTGAAATAGCCGACCCTGACTGTTTACTTAGCTTGATTGTGGGGTTTTGTTGCGGTGGCGGGCATACTTGGGCTTACCGTTATACCAGATATCACGCCAGCCTATAAAAGCCGATGCTAACCAAGCTCAGTCAGACTAGCAAGCGTTTTACCGGATTTTGAGCCATGCCTCTAAGTAGTTTTTTGTGATCAATCAGTATTGCAACGCAATATTTTCATTAATAAAAACAAGCGTCGTTCGACAAATGTCGAAGCAAACCCAGCCTGTTACTCAGCAGCAGTAATTATTGCGACGCAATATAAAACGGCAAAGCGTCGCCATCCTAAGCATAGACATGACCTTGCTAAGTTGTGGCAAAGAACCAGTCCGATTTACAGGCTGGCTGGCTCTACTTCGACCAAGACATCATAAAAAGTCGGGCCACCACCCATGTCGGTTAAGCGTTGACTGGTGACTTCATTGACGTTCTTGCCATCGCGGGCAAATTTTTTCCACCAGATCGACAGCCCCACCACCAAACCTGGGCGGGCTTTATCAGTCACGCGAGCCTTGGCGATGAAGCTACCGCGCTGGTTAAAAATACGCACCATGTCGCCATCTGCGATTTTGCGCTGCGCGGCATCTTCGGGATGTATATCCAGATGCGGCTCGCCCTCGGTATCGCGCAAACTTTTGACATTCACAAAACTGGAATTTAAAAAATTACGCGCCGGTGGCGATATCATCGCCAGGGGATACTGCTGCGCTAATTGCGGATTGCTGGCGACTGATTCATACGGCGCAATGTAGTCCGGCAAAGGATCGTAACCATCATCGGCCATGGTTTGACTATAAAACTCACACTTCCCCGAGGGGGTGGCAAAACCGCCTTGAGCATAGGGCGCTGCAGGCAAATTCACTTTACGCCAGCCTTGTTGTTTGAGCGCCTGCCAGTCAAAGCCAGCACCACGCGGTTTGCTGGTATCAAAGGCCTGACTCGCCATCGCTTCATCGCTTTCGTTAAAGCAGTCCTCGCTAAACCCCATGGCTTTGGCGAGTAAGCGAAAGATTTCGGTATTCGGTTTGGCTGCCCCCAAAGCGGCAATCGCCGGATTATTTGCCATCATGTATTGGTGGCCATAGGTCGTGTGCACATCGAGGTGCTCGAGCTGCGTCGTCGCAGGTAAAACGATGTCGGCATAGTCCGCGGTATCGGTTTGAAAATGTTCCAATACCACGGTGAACAAATCCTCACGCGCAAAGCCAGCCGCCACTTGCGCAGAGTCAGGTGCGACCGCAACGGGATTCGAGTTATACACAATTAATGCCTCGACTTTCGGTCCAAAACTCGCATCACCCGCATGCAATAAGGCTTCGCCTATGCTACTCATATTGATGGTACGGCGCGGCAAATTCGTTGGAAATAAATCCGGACGTTGCAAGTACGCAGTGTTCTTGGCAAACGCATCCGATAAGGATAATTGCACACCGCCCGCAGTATGGCGCCAGGCCCCCACCAGGGCAGGCAAACAGGCAATGTTGCGCACCGCCATGCCACCGCCGTGACTGCGTTGCATACCGTAGTTCAAACGGATAAAGGTGGCTTCGCCGCGTTGTGCGCACGCCCCATAGTCGCGCGCCAGTTGCTGCACAGTTTGCGCGTCGATACCACAAATTTGCGCGACTTTTTCCGGGGTCCAGGTTTTAACGCGCTCAGCCAAGTCGGCAAACCCCAGCGTATGATCACGAATATAGTCGTGATCGAGTAAATCTTCTGCAATCAAAACGTGCATCATACCGAGTGCCAGCGCAGCATCGGTGCCTGGCAAAATAGCGATGTGCTGATGGCATTTTTCTGCCGTCAATGAACGATAGGGATCAATCGCGATAATCTTCGCACCTTGACGTTTGGCTTCTTGCACACGCATCCAAAAGTGTAAATTTGAGGCAATCGGATTCCCGCCCCAGATCAGGATTAAACGCGCATTCTGGGTTTGCTCGGTATCGGTGCCTAAGCGTTCGCCCAGGGTGTATTTCAAGCCAGCGCCGCCAGCACTGGCACAGATGGTGCGATCCAAAAACGATACCCCCAGGCGATTAAAAAACCGCTGCGCCATACTTTCACCTTGCAGCAAACCCATGGTGCCTGCATAACTGTACGGCAGTATCGCTAAAGGATTGCGCGCGGCTATCGCTTGCAAGCGTTCGGCAATGGTCTGCAAAGCTTCGTCCCAGCTGATCGCCTGAAACTGCCCACTGCCTTTAGCGCCGATGCGCTTTAACGGCTGCAATAAGCGTTCGGCATGATAAGTGCGTTCGGTATACCGTGAGACCTTGGTGCATAACACCCCAGCCGTAGTCGGATGATCGGGGTCGCCCTTAACTGTCAACGCCACGCCGTCTTTGACGGTGATTTGCAAGGCACAGGTATCGGGACAATCATGCGGACAAACGCCGCGCACCATCTGAGTTGCGCTCGCTATCGACGCCAGATTGGCTGTCTGTTTAATTTGCTGATTCATCATTGACTTCCTGATTTTTCTGAATTACTGCTTATGCTCTTGCAAGCGCTCTAGCTCAAGCAGCACTGCGGCGTGATCCAGGTCGGGCGCGTAACTGGCAAGATTTTGATAAAGCGCCAGAACTTCTGCGCTGACTGGCAAGTGCAGCGCCAGATTTTGCGCTTGCTGCAAAATATTGCGCATGTCTTTCAATTGCGTGGTTACCTTAGCACCCGCGGGGAACTCATGCCTGAGCATACGCTCACCATGAACCTCGAGCACCCGGCTTTCGGCAAAGCCACCGCGTAGCGCTTGCCGCACTAAAGCCGGATCAGCGCCACCGCGTTGAGCCAATAATAAGGCTTCGGCGACGATGCTGATGGTGCCGCCTACGATTAATTGATTACACAATTTAGCCAATTGCCCACAACCGACTTCGCCCACCCGGGTGACACGTCCCATGACACTTAATATCGCTTCAATTTGCGCAAAAACGCCAGCCTCGGCGCCCACCATAATCGCTAGCTTAGCTTGCTGCGCGGCACCGACACCACCCGAGACCGGGGCATCGGCAAAACTGACCTGAGAAGCCTGACACAAGCGCTGCAGTAGCTGCGCCTCTGCCGGGCTGGTCGAACTCATGTCTATCCAGATACTGCCCGCAGCCAGATGCGGTAATGCGCGTTGCGCCACCTCAAGCACTGCGGCGCCATCTGCCAGCATACTGATGACTATCTGTGGCGCGCCTGCCAGTGCAGTCAAATCGGACAATACCCGCAAACCCTGTTGTTGCAAACGCTGCGACTTGCTGGAATCGCGATTCCAGACTTGCAGCGGCAAGCCTGCCGCATGCAACACCTGCGCCATCGGCGTGCCCATCAATCCCAGCCCCAGAAAACTGAGTCCGGCCCACTTCATTTGCTTGAATTCCGTTTCAGTTGTCATGCTTTTCCTTAGTTCTGTCCGCTGCCACTGTCTCACAAACCAGATCGCAGTGTGGTCAAGCTATCCCACTGCAAGACTTAACTGGCACAGCCCGCAAAAAATTCCGGCCACTTGTCAATCACTTAAAATTCAGCGCAGAATTCTGCCGCCAGCGCCAGGGGCTGGTGACGTTTGATCGAGTGTGCGAATGGTCTTAAACGCGTGACGGGCTAGGCGCAGCACGCGCCGCAGTGTAATCACTGTAAGCGAGCTGCAACAACGCCCGGCGTGCGTTTAAGGCCATTCCCTTCGGGTTCCTACCAGAATCCGCGCTGGACCGCGTTGCGCGGCTCGCAAAGGCCACCAGCCTTAGCGAGCCGTGCGCCTTGTCAGCATGGATTCTGGTAGGAACGCATATCTCGATCAAACGTCAACAGGCCCTAATATTTCGCGCTACATTTTACTGCCAAAGGCCGTTTTACATGCGAAACAGAAATCCTTGATAAAATCGGGGTTTTGTTAGCCAACCCGAGGCCGCTATGCGTTTCAAAAAACTCGCCCCTATTGCTCTTAGTTTTTCTTTATTGGCCTTCGCGCCACTCAGCCAGGCTGCCGACAGTGCTTCGCTGGAATTTGCCACAGGAAATAAAACCCAGATGCTGCGTGGCGGCTTGCAATGGAACTGGCAAGATCGCTGGCTGGCCTCGAACGGCAACCATGTCGGCGGCTACTGGGATTTAACGCTGGCACAATGGCGTGGTACCGCCTACCAGGGCAAAGCTGAGCAAACTCAAAATTTAACCGACATCGGCATCACCCCAGTATTCCGCTGGCAAAGCGATAGCAAGCGCGGCTTCTACGGCGAAGCTGGCATAGGCTTGCATTTACTTTCGCAAATTTATAACAACAATGGCCGTCATTTTTCATCGGCGTTTCAATTTGGCGATCATTTAGGTGTAGGCTATGTCACCGATGGTGGCATCGACATCAGCTTTAAAGTTCAGCATTACTCCAACGGTGGCATCAAACGTCCGAATCCGGGTGTCAACTTTGCCGTTGTTAAAGTCGCCATGCCATTCTGAAGTTCCTGGTCTGAAGCGCCACGCTGAAGGCCAGCCACATAGCGGGGGAGATACTCATGACTATTGCTAATTGGTGTGTTGTGGCGGCTTGTCTGCTACCGGTGTTCAGCGTTGGTTTAGCCAAAGCCAGTCTGGCTCGCGTTAAGCGCCAACAAGGCGGTTACGATAACCGCTTGCCACGAGCCTGGGAAGAAAAACTGACGGGCTGGCAACAGCGAGCGGTTGCCGCACAAAAAAATGGTTTTGAAGCACTGCCGTTATTTATCGCTGGTGTGATACTGGCGCAACTCGACCATGCTGATCCCGCAATGGTGGACATGATCGCCCTCAGCTTTGTTGCCGTGCGTTGTATCTATACGGCACTGTATCTGGCAAATCAAGCGGCATTGCGTTCCTTGGTCTGGTTTATCGGGGTCGGCTTAAGCATCAGCTTATTTTGCCTGAACTGAGGTGTGTCGTGCATCGTTGGGGTGGCAAGCATCAACTCAGTAGTGAAGCATACCATCAGGTTCCGCTGGCGTGGCAAGCCGAATCCCTGCTCACATTGCACCAACAACTGGGAGGCTGGTATGCCCTGGGGCAAACCCCGCGTCTGGCGGTACACCGCTCGTCGAAATATTATGCGGTTTGTCATCATTCCGTTTGGTACAACCTGGCCGATGGCATACGTGCAGGCGATGCCATCTGTACCGAACTTGCGGTACGCTTTATACTAGCCCATCTCATCGTTTCATATTCAGGCTATGCGCGCCAGCGCTTACTGCGCGCACTCAAACATGCCGAACTGACTGCTTCACAAAAACAAAGCTTGTCCAGCCACTTTTTACAGCAAGTACAAACACAAAACCGCGAACGCCGCTTTAACACCGCGCTGCGTTTATGGAAGCGACTGATCACGCCCGCTGACTTACTGACACTCAGAGAAATTGTGCGCCAGCATGGTAAAGCCGATCAGCATTTTACTGCCGAAATCCAGCGCCACTTTTTTCCCGAACTCAGCTTGGTGGAATTGGATTTATCGCAGCACAACGAACATTAGTAGTTTCAGCTAATCGCAAGTACCAAATTCTGTGCTCTGTTCTTCAACACAAAAATCTCTTGATGACTTTCTACCGTCTAACAATAAATTTCCGCCGCATGTTCAATCTTCAAATCAGCTTTCTCCGGCACCATATCGAGAAAAATTTTGGGGGTAAGTGCTTTCTTGAAATTCCGAAATGACACGAACAAGTTTTTCAATATCTGCAAGATAAAAGCGACTAGCGTTAAAGCAATTGCATTCTACAATCTTGAAACCAAAATCCGTTTTTGCAATATCCAATGTATACACTACAGCTGGTTGCCAGATTCTGGCTAACTGAGTCGCAAAATCCCAAACTTCAACTGGCACAATATCACTGATCTTTGGGACATACATCGAAGCACTGATAGGTACGCCATCAACAATAAAAAAGCGCCACTCGTTTATTATGTTTTTGGGTTGAGCCACAACGACCAAATCTTGTAAGGGCATAGGACGACTCTTCGTCAAGTCCTTATAAAAACTGGCTATTTCAGAACGTCGCACTCGCAACCCAGTAAACCCCTTATAATCATTAATAGGCTTCAGAAATACGACACTATCGTTGTGATCATCAAACTCCAGTAATTCTTCCCAACTCATTAATTGCGCATCAACGTTTAAATAGTCGTCAGTGTATCCTTGAGCATATGCACTATGCGTAAAGTTCTCTGGCTCAAAGAAAACGCCATGTCTCCATTCGCTATTTAAGGCGCTCAATATTAATGCCGACCTGCCATGAAAAACCAATGGACATGACTTAGTAGTTTCTGGTACTTGTAGCATCGCTATACGACCAGGTGGGTGTATGATCGAATGAAATGACCTATTCGTTAGCTTACACGCTAACTCTATTTGTGCAGATGTTGGTGAAGTCAGGCTTACGTTGGATTGAACCAACCAATTTGTGGGCGTCATTTTCTTTTCCAAAAAACTCAACAACTCAACACATTCTGCGCCATTCCTTTAAAAAACATTTGGTGACAAACGTCCTAGCTCGCGAATAACCGCAGGCCAGGCACTGCTCAAGGGGTCGATTAAGGCAAAGTGGCCGCATTCATTGAGTTGCACCAGTCGGGTTTGTGGAAATTTCGCGCAATACGAAATTGCCAGCGCTGGTGGCACGATTTCATCTTGCTGCCCCTGCACTATCACCACAGGGCAAGCCGGAGCGGCGATGTGCATGGGATCGATATCGCGACATTGTGCTGGTTCACAACCTAAGAAACGGCGTACCGCAGCTTCGCCCAAATCCAACTCATGCGCCATTTGCAAATCCGCGGCGGGGGCCAGCGCCAGCGCTGCGCGCACGCCGCTAAGCTGGCTTGCTGCCCATAAAGCCAGATGCCCGCCAGCAGAATGACCACAGACTAGCATCTCACCATTGTGTTGCGAAATCTGCCCAGGCAGTTGACTGAGGGCGGCACGCACATCATCCAGCATGGCATAGGCTTGACCGGGTATGCGCCGGTATTCCAGCGTCAGCACACTCCAGCCAGCCTGCGCTAAGGCAGTCGAAAGCGCGGCCGCGTGCTGGCGATCGTATTCCGGTTTCCAAAAACCACCGTGTATAAACACCAACAAAGGTAATTCGGCAGCACGGCTACCCAAGCGTAAATCCGCCACTTGATCCGGGTCGGCGCCATAGCGCAGACTAGCATCAGGCGCCGCGCCTGGCCGGCTTAATACAGAAAGATCTTCAGTCATCATGCTAAAAAATTTATTTAATTTGTGCCCAATCCAGTAAGCTTACTAACTCGGCATACATCGCGCTACCGGGGCCAAAATCGTAGTCACCCTGATCAATCAGACGCAGCGCGCGCTGGCAACTTTCTGCTTTATCGCCTTGCCCTAACCAGCCTGCCAGGGTTTTATTGGCAGCTTGCTGTACCGCGCGTGTGAGTTCAGCCTGCACTGCATCGCGTTGTGTCACCCCGCCTTGTTGGCTGGCTTCTTGCAAGCGTTGCGCCAGGTATTTGGACGACGCCTGGATATAAGGTCGATTTCTTTGCTGCCAGCGTGCGGCATAGTCTTGCGCGCTTTCACTACGCCCAGTCAGGTTTAAACAATCACGCCCTACCCGCCCCACAACAAAATTCGCCGTACCAATATAGGCCAGCGCAGCATCACGCGATTCGGTGACCGCAGTTGCGGCGGTTTGCGCCTGACTAAGCGGCGCGAGACTGGCAAGTAATAAAATCAAGGCAATCCGCATACTCATTCTTCCCAAATGGAGTTGGCAAAATACAGCTACGTGAGGCGTCCCTTTGTCATCTATTGAGGTCGCCGTTACCAAGTCGTGCAATTTGCTGAGCTGACGCTGAAGAGCACTGGCAAGCGCATCTTAACATGCACGACTAACTCGCGGCATGCTGCAAACTGCGTCACACCACTTAGGCTGGCACAGCTGAACTTTTTCAGCACCCTGACCAGCTTATTTCCGACAGTATTGATTTGCTGAAATCAACGCAAAAAAATTTTTCCACATCCTGCTGGAAACGCCCTGTTTACGTCACTTTCCCGGCATATAGGCTGAAGAAGCGCATGGATAAAGCCTTAACAACGAGGTCACCAACGCGTTCTTAACTCAACTTATTACCTGGGCGCACACCAGTGCTGCCTGTGTTCATGCCGATGTTTGCGCTATCAAAGTCAGGTTTTATCCTGACACGCATTTGCGACTAAATGCAACAAGTTAAAGCAAACCCAGCGAAGCTTGCCAGCAAACAGTGATGCAGTTATTCTACGCGCCCGATACCTTGACTTCGCTGGCTCACGCATAATAACCCCAGACGAGTGCTCCAAAGCTGCTGCCAGCACAAATTCACCGGGTCAGCAATTGATAATTTTGTTTCCGTAGGCTAACTATGTTCGAGCTTAATGAATACCCCTGTCATGCCTTTCACGATGATTTAGCCGGTGGCAAAGCCGCTGGCAAATTGCTTCTCGAAACCGATGGTTTGCATTTTATCGTGGCTGACAAACGTGGTTATTTTCCGTTTGCCGGAACCACGCTGCAATTGGGTGGCGCCTCAGACCGATTGGTGTTAATCAGCCATCGCGACCAGCCGGAATGGTCACTGTATACCAGCGATAAAAGTATTTTGCGCAACCCCTTTGTACTAGCCCATCCTGAGATGGCTGGCAACCTCGCGCGAGTAAAACAACATACGCGCAAAAACTGGTTCCTGGCGACTCTGGCATTGTTATTCTTTGTCGGCTTACCGACTCTGGCAATTTGGCGCAGCGATATCCTGACGGCCTGGGCAGCGCAACGTGTGCCAGCAGAATGGGAAGCCAAAGCTGGCAAACAGGTGATGGATCAAATCAAGATCAAAGGTGAGTTTTTAGCGCAGAAAGAAACGGACGCCTTGCTTGCGCCCTTGCTCGCGCCCTTGCAAGCCGCCACCAATGATTCGCGCTTCAAATGGAAATTTCACATCGTCAACGATGCCAGCCCCAACGCCTACGCCTTGCCAGGTGGCTTTGTGGTCATACACACCGGGTTAATTTTGAAAGCCGATACGGCCGAAGAAGTGCTGGGCGTATTAGCCCATGAAATCAGCCACGTTGAACAACAACATGGCGTGCAAAACATGATCGCGAATGCAGGTCTGTATCTGGGTGCCAGCCTGGTTTTTGGTGATGTTTCTGGCGCGGCTGCCGTATTGGCGAATGCGACGCCGATGTTATTGGCACAGAGTTATTCGCGCCGCTTTGAAGAAGAAGCGGATGCGCATGGCACGGCACTCCTGCAACGTGCCCGGATTAATCCGACTGGGCTGGTGAGCTTTTTCGAAAAAATTATGGCCGAAGAAAAAAAGCAGCTGGAAAAAATTGAAAATGAAAAACAGCGTGAAGCCATCAAACTCAGCATGCGTTTTTTAAGCACACATCCCAGTACTGAAAAACGTATTGCGGAAATGAAGCAACGTCTGGCGCAACACAGCGCAGCAGACTGGCACCAGTTTGGCGAGGCTTTTCCTAAACTCAAACACGCAGTACAAAACTTTGTCGCCAATAGCAAACAAGAACCGAAAGGACAAGAATGAAAGCAGAAATTAAGGGAGGAACGGCGTTTTCGTATCTCGATATCGAGATGGCGCCGGGTGACGTACTGATTACCGAATCCGGTGCGATGTCATCGATGGACGCTGATTTGCAAATGAAAGCCATCTTAAATGGCGGCCTGATTAAAGGCTTGTTACGCAAATACCTGGGTGGTGAATCATTATTCCTCGGTCATTACACCAATGCCAGTGCAGGCTCACGCCGTATCACGGTAACCCAGGCAACACCTGGCCAGATTCGCGAAATCGAGTTAGCCGAAGGTGAAAGCCTGTACATGCAAGCGGGTGCCTTCGTCGCCTGCACGGAAAGTGTCAAGCTGGGCTTATCGTTTGCTGGCATCATCCCGATGATCGCGCGTGAAGGCTTATTCCGCCTCGAAGTCACAGGCCCTGGCAAAGTCTGGTACGGCGCTTATGGTGCATTGCTCGATAAAGAGGTCGTGGGTGAATACATCGTTGATACCAGCCATCTGGTGGCCTACGACAAAAACATTAAGATCAAATTGCAATTTGCAGGCGGTATTTTTTCCAGTCTGTTTGGTGGCGAGGGCTTAGTCATGCGCCTCGAAGGTCAGGGCCGTGCCGTAATACAAAGTCGTAGCATGTCTGGCCTGGTCAATTGGCTCAACCCTAAGTTTTAAGGAGAAGCGCATGAAGGTTGAATTACTGCACCGTCCCGGCAACACCGCCGCCAAAGTTACGCTGAATGCGGGCGAATCTTGCACCACCGAATCGGGCGCGATGATCGCCATGAGCGGCAATATGAGCATCACCACCACCACCCACAAACGGGGTAGTGGCGGTCTGTTAAAAGCAGCAAAACGCTTGCTGGCTGGCGAATCCTTTTTCTTAAATCACTTTTCCCCTGAACAGCGCGCTGGCGAAGTCTGGTTAGGCAGCGGCATGTCGGGTGATATGCTGGTGCGTGAATTGCAAGCAGAAAACCTGATCGTGCAATCCGGCTCTTTCCTGGCTTGTTCCGAGGGCATTAATGTCGACATGGGCTGGCAAGGATTTAAATCCTTGTTTTCCGGTGAATCAATGTTTTGGTTGCACTTAAACGGCACCGGTACGCTGGTACTGAGTTCCTTCGGTGCGATTTATCCTGTCGAAGTGAATGGCGAATACATCGTCGATACTGGCCATATAGTCGCCTTCGAAGAAAGTCTGAATTTCTCGATCAGCAAAGCAGGTGGTAGCTGGTTGCAATCCTGGCTGGGCGGTGAAGGCCTGGTCTGCCGTTTCAAAGGTCGTGGCACGGTCTGGTGTCAATCCCATAATCCAGGCAGTTTTGGTGAAATCTTAAGCCCAGACTTAAAGCCGCTTTAATAAGGATAACAACATGACTCAGACTTTGAATTCCACATTTAACGTAATCGTCACGGGTGAAGGCTTGAATGGCAGCAGTCGTGAACAAGTAGAAGCCGCCTTTGCCAAACTGTTTAAACTCGACCCGGTACAAGCGGCCGCCACCCTGGCACGTGCGCCTTTGGTGGTAAAACGCAATCTCGACGCTGGCAACGCCGAGGCTTATGCCAAGGCCTTTAGTCAGGCTGGCATCGCCCATCGCATCGAAGAAGTCGCACCGGAAGCCGCTGCCGTGCCAGCACCAGCGTCGGCTGCACCTGCAGCAGCAGTCAGCACAGCCGTCGCCGCAACACCAACTACCGCCGCTACCGCCACCACAACCGACAGCAACACTGCGCCCCAGCTTCGCACGCAAAACGCAGCGCCTATGACACCATCCGCCACCATGCATGAGGCGAGCTCGGTGTATGAACCCGCAGCACCACGCGGCTACCGTTTTCGTATAGAAGGTAAGCCCGATTATGGTTTTGTCACGGTTAAATTAGCGCAAGGCGAAATGGTCAAAGTCGAAGCCTCAGCGATGGCGACGATGGACAGCCATATTGAAATGAAAACCAAAATGAAAGGCGGCTTTTCCCGTTTACTATCGGGCGAAAATCTCTTCATCAATGAGTTTTCCGCCGCTGGCGCAGCCGGTGAAATCGGTATCGCCCCGGCAGCACCTGGCGACTTATTGCATCGCTATCTGGAAAATGAAACCATTTATCTGCAAAACTCGTGCTTCGTCGCCTGCTCACCGAATATCAATGTCGAAGCCAAATGGCAAGGTCTGACTAAGGGATTTTTCGGCGGTCAGGGTTTGTTTCTGGTGCGTGCAGTCGGCACTGGTGACCTGTGGTTTAACACCTATGGCGCAGCAATTGAAATCGATGTCACCGATGAATACGTGGTCGATACCGGTAACGTGGTCGCCTTCACCGAAGGCCTGGAGTATAAAGTCACCAAGGTCGGTGGTTATAAATCGCTGTTCTTATCGGGTGAAGGCTTTGTTTGCCGTTTCTCCGGCAAAGGCAAAGTCTGGCTACAAACCCGTACCCCAGGCAGTTTTGTCAGCTGGGCCAGTGGCTTCCGCATTTCTAAAAAATAAGCTGCTCCAGCGCGTAGCTTAGCGCATGGCTGAGCTACCGCCTGCACTCGATCAGCCGCCTTCAATACGCTGGCGGCAGCTGATCGAGCCCTTACTTGCTCGCGCAATGCGTGCGTAATGCTTACTAGCTCAACGATCACGCGCTGCGGTCACATACCAGGCAAAGCAGGCCGCCAGTTTTTTCGGTATGCCCGGTACCTCGCGCCGCACCCAGGTGTAAATTGCCGCCCCTTCGTCTGACGCCGCTGCGCCAGCCCAGGCCGTGAGATAAGCATCCGCCTGATTCGGCGCTGAACGATAAAACAAAAACGGTTCGTCTGAGACATGCGAGTTAAGGTAGATGATATGCCACTTGCCCACCCGAAAAGATTTAAAGACATCCTCAGCCGCTAAGTGTATCACTTGCCCTAGTTCCTGGCCCAGTTGCTTATTCAAATGCCGCTCCAACGCTGGCACCAACATCTGCCGCTGCGCATCTGAAAGCCGCCTATCCACGCCGCTACAGGGTGCGCAAATGGCCTTGCCCGAAAAGATCAACAGCATGAGTCCAATTAATCGATACATAGTTTCTTAGAAAAGATCAGCAGGGATTGATGCCGTTTGATCGAGTGTGCGATCTATCATCAACAGCCCCTAATTAGCGTTGGGCTCGTTCACTCGCACTCAGATTCACACGCCCCGCACCAGCAACAAGATAACGCCCCTGCTGTTTGACCGTCTTCACCACCACGGTAAACTCAGGCCAATCTCGCCCGCGCAATTCGACAAGATCGTTAGCTTTACAACGCAACAGCTGGAAACCCTGATCCGGGTAATCTTGTGCATCGAAGATTAAATCCATGCCCCAGCCCAACTCCGCATCCTGCTCACGTCCCTGAGCTTCGAGTTTTTTATAAGCAGGAATAAAATCAGCGGCTAAGTGTGGGAATTTGCCCAACCAGCTTACTGTATTCATAGTCGTCTTCGATCCCATGATGGCTTGTGAATACGCCACATAGCCATTCATAAACGCCAACGCCACCTGCACCTGCTGCTTGCAACTGGCTTGTGCCTGGCCGATCAAACCCAGGCAAGAAATAAAAATGATCAGTAGTTTCACTAATCTCATCACGCTCTCACTTCAGACTTGTTAAGAATGCGCATAAATTGACTGGCTACACGGATGCAAATAACAGCTCGCCAAGTCGTGATCCAAACTCACTCGCTTGTGCTACTGTACCCAGGCGAAAGCATCGCATATGACTACCTTTGTCATGTTCAAATGACTTAGCAATGCTATCGAGTCCTGACCTCGCGCTAGCAAGTTCAGTGCGCAGTATGATATCGGGCTCACCCATTCCGATCGCGATACGACAAATTCTTTGCGCCCCAGGTTCCAGCTTGTCGTCGAAGATGGACAAGCGTGTGTCCCTCACTTCAAAGCGCAATCCACGCAGCCACTCACGCTCTGCTTGAGCATGCTTGAATACAGCCTGCAGCAACACTCGTTCCAGCTCGCTTGGCTTACAGTTTTTTTCGATATAGGAATAGGTTTCGACAGCCGTCTTAAATATCACATTGCCAGATGAAATTCGGCTGGCCCGGCTGGCTTTGTCTGGGCGTATCGCGTTGATTCTGGCATCTACTTCGGTCATACCAATGCGCCAATCGAGATGGCCGACTTGTCCGCTGCGCATGAACTGTATGATCAATTCAAGCGAGGCTCTGCAGACACTCGTCCGATCCGCAGTCAGTAAGCAAACCGAGGCAGTTTTCTCGCCGTCGCAAAATATCCAGTCTATGCCATTGCTCACCAGCCCACGACAGCTAGTGTCGAGATACTTCGCAATCTGCTCACTCGAAATACGCTTGTCCACACGCTTCGCTTCTATCATCACACAGGGACGCCCTTCGCTAAGTAAGGCAATATCTAAGGATTGCGAAGCGCCATGCAGACTAGTCTGGTTATATTCAAAATACGGCAACCAGTCAGTATCGGCACAAACATAATCGACCACTGGCACAATCAATCGATACATAGACCAACGCTCTGATTTTTGTGGCTGTTTAATTGCTATCTCTAACGAAGCAAACAGTTCATCAAGTCCAAATTTAAACAAGCTATCCGGTAATCCCCCCATTTTTAATAAAAATTAAAAGTAGAGGTCAAGCGGCCAAAGC
>JAYSEN010000041.1:0-32948 GCA_041913845.1 Undibacterium sp. | reverse complement strand
GTCGTCAGGTTTATTTCTATGACTATTAGAGGCGGAGGTTTTTAGAAGTTCCCTTATGACTAACCCAGATTCTGTCTATTCCTCGCGCCACATGATCGCGATAATTTTTAAAAGGCTCGTCAAGATCTGCAATCAGACGTGAGCGCTGCTCTTGTCGTAAATTCGCATTGGCATCGGCAAACTTTTTTAACATCGACCTATCAGTAATTCCTATCACACAAGCATCGACCGCATGATGCCTATGGTCATGACGATTTTTTTCGCCATTCAAGCCTAGTATGGAATTCAAACCCAACTTAGCCCGCAACATCGCGGTTAATTGACCTGGGATAACCCAGGTTTGGGGGCAAATCAGGCGTAGATATTCGGCAGAAATTTTACTTAAGTAACGCGTATCATTTAAAGCACGTGCCAGAAAATCTTTATCTTCCTTAAGCCAACGCTGGTAACCATCTTCAGCGAAGCGATAGCGCTTAGCCTTAGGCATTTTTTGTGCGCGGGCTAAAATCTCCTGGTAGTCATATCCTGCGACCTGGTGCTCAGCAAAAGCTTCGTAGGGCGTTAAATTGGCTTTATGTCGATTAGCCTGGCGCATAGCCACGGTTTTATTATTCAAACTATCGTCAAGGGTACGTGAATACGGCAAGATGTGTTCAATCTCAACTTGCTCGCTCAATACCATTTGCGCACTCAACTGTACCCCTGAATAGGGACAACGCCGATCCAAAGGATCAGAGCTAAGCTCTTCCCATAAGATCATTTTCTGCAAATCGTCACGCTTTACATTTTCTGGCTGAATTTGCAAAATATTGGCAATTTCTTTCTTTAATCTATCATTGCGCTTTTGGTTTTGCGCCTGCTGTTTTTGCTCATCATCACGCGATGCCTTACTTTGCTTTAGGTCACGAGCGAGTTCCAATGCCACTTGTGCCGGATGACCATAGTCAGCAATTAAATCATTGATTACTTTGCGTAGCTGGTTTAGGCCAATATGCACAGTAGGATTAGCGATCTTGCCGTAACGTTTTTCTTGATGATCTTCGGGGTTACCTGAGCCGAACCCTACATGCCTTTGCAACACTTCGCCATAGTAAGGCAGTGACTGAAAAATCTCTCCCGGAACCCCTGCTTGCAATTGACTATGAGAAGCGAAACCTGCTGCATTCACTGCCTTGTCATAACTGATCACTTGACGACGTAATTCAGGCAAAATTTTATCCAAGGCTTTTTTACTTAAGCTGCCATAACCTTCAGGCAGGGTTTTATCGGCAATCGCTTCTGCCTGAGCTTCATTTACCCCAGTATGTTGTTGCAACCAATTGACTAAGTAATGCTGATCTTCCTGATTAAGTAATTGCAGCACGATTTCGTCTTGCATCGCTTCGCTGAACTGATACCAGGCTGTGCCAAATAAGTCTTTGCTACCGAGCAAAACGTTAGTTAAATTACCCTTCAGTTCTGTCCGTTTACCATCCTCGAAATTAAACTGAACCGTACCCAAATTCAGCATGGCACAGATTTTTTTGAAACTACATTTACTATTCTTATCCAGATATTCAGCGATAATATCGCGCTGCTCGATTGTCAGCATATGTTCAGCCAAATTACTGTCGAGTATACGCAGATGATTCAGCTCTTGATAGATACGACTACGCTGCACGCTCGGCAAAGCTAAGGGCGCACGCTCTTCTTCTGGAAAAAAGCTACAACGCCCTGGTTTTACGGGGCGTAATTTTCGTTGATGTAGCAAGACATCTTTGAGGGTCTCATATGCTCGTTGACTATATTGCTGAGGCTGGTATTTTGCTTGCGCCCGCCAGATCGTATCAAACTCGTGTTCGACCATGGCACGATCTATGTATAAATCGTAGTTCTTTTCATTTTTCACTTTGCCCTCAGCATTGAGCAAGCGATTTTCACGTAAGCGTGCTCTGACACTTTGACCTTGCTGATGTCGTTGCCATAACCACTCCCCCACAGTGCGACAATTCGTTACTTGTAAATCCGATGTGAGCTTGGCGATCGCGGTTTTTAATGCACCACTGTCATTATCTTTTTTATCGGTCCTGCGATTACTTTTGAAGCCACGACGCTGATTCAAATGAAACACGGCGCGGGCAAATTCGGCTGGGCTTAATTCCTGATCCAAGGCCTTAGCACGCAACTCGTAGGGATTTAAATTAACTAAAGCTTCACGCTGTTGCTGATCGGTGGGGAAAAAGCCATAGTCGATCAAGCTGCTCAACATACGCTGTTTGCGTTTTAGCAAACGGTCACGCCGCCGTCGCATCCCCCTTGCCAAACGCCGGGTCACAGCAAGTGAACTGCCATCTTTGGGATTACGCCCATCCGAAAAAATCCGCACACCGGCTTTAATCAAGGCATAAGGTTGACCTTCTGCATTTAGTCGGAACATCGCCCAACCCAAGGAAGTAGAACCCAAATCAAGCGCCAACCTGTACATCATTTTTCGCAACATACTGACCTCTTTGATAATAAAATTCTCAATATATTGACTTTAACGTATCCTTACAATATTATACAAACATTATCAGATTGGGATATGTGCTCTGACCGCTAACAAGCTGAAAGATGCACCAAATGAAAAGGCCGCTATATGCGGCCTTTTGCTTTTACCACGCTTCAGGCTGCTAGCCAGCCCGTGCCGCCTCAATTTTCGCAATATCGATCTTACTCATCGTCATCATCGCTGCAAACACCCGTTGTGCAGCAGCGCGATCAGGGTCGCATATGCCCTCGGTTAAAGCGCGCGGTGTGATTTGCCAGGAGATGCCCCATTTATCTTTGCACCAGCCACAAGCGCTGGCCTGGCCGCCGTTACTGATGATGGCGTGCCAATAACGGTCAGTTTCGGCCTGATCCTCAGTCGCCACCTGAAATGAAAACGCTTCATCGTGACTGAAAGCTGGACCGCCATTCAAACCTAAACAAGGGATACCCATCACCGTGAATTGCACGGTAATCACTTGTCCAGCCTGACCTGCAGGATAATCGCCGGGTGCCAGATGCACCGCATCGACCGAGGAATCTGGAAAGGTTTGTGCATAAAACTGGGCAGCGGCTTCAGCCTCGCCATTGAACCAAAGACAGACGGTATTTTTTGCGATTTTCATGACTAAGCCTCTTGGGTAAAGTTAAATAATCAACATGAGCAGCCGCTCCCGGCTTGCGCTCCCGGCCTGGCTAAACCGCGATACAGCCAGACAAGGGCAAATTGAACATCAAACCAATGCCATTGTACGCAGGCGCTAATCTGCTTGCGCAAGATGGTCGCACTGCGTGACTTTACTGCAACTTGGCTAGCAAGCTGATTTAGCCTGCCTCGCCTGCATTCAGCCCTAACGGCGAGAGTATTCCCCCTTTGCAGATGGCCAAATCTCGCATATACTGTGTTTTTGTACAGTATAATTTCCCCCCATGGTAGTCGCACTTAAACTTGATAATTTGCACGAATTACATCCCTCGCTTTGGCGCGCGGATAGCCTGGCCTGGGCCGATGGCGTGGTGCTGGATAGTGGTTTTGCGGCGTTAAACCAGCAATTACCTGGCCAGGGCTGGCCCTTGGGGCAATTAATCGAACTCTTGCTGGCACAAGCTGGCACGGCTGAATTAAGCTTGCTGGCGCCGGCTTTGCGGCAGATAGAGGATGGCGCTTTGCTGTTAATTAATCCGCCCTTTTTGCCTGATGCGCTGGCCTATGCCGAATGGCAAATTCCTGCGCAGCGCTGGCTTTGGGTGCGGCGGCATGATAGTGCGACCGTATTCTGGGCTTGTGAGCAAGCCTTAAAGCTAGGCGCGTGTGGTGCCGTGCTATGCTGGCTGGCGGGTTTGCGTCCGGCTGCCTTACGGCGTTTGCACCTGGCGGCGCAAGCCAGCCGCACACTATTTTGCTTGATCCGTCCGGCACATGAAGTCAGACAAGCCAGTCCCGCGCCTTTACGACTGCAATTGCATACCCAAGCGGGCGGCTTGCGCCTGGAAATCATTAAGCGCCGCGGCCTGCCGCATGCTGGCCCCTTGCACTTAAGCTTGCCACGCCATCCTTATTACTTACCCGCTGGCTGGCCGACCCCGTTGGCCGATAAACCGGCAACAACCGCCACTGCCGCGTATGTGGATCGCGCTCTACTTACCTGAGCTGGCGCTGGAAGCGATACGGCCACGTTATCAGTCCGAATCGCTCAGTACCCGCACTGTGCCGCCACTGGTGCTATTGGAAAAACAGCGCGTCAGTCATTTCGACGCGGCCGCGTATCAGGCCGGGGTGCGCCGTGGCATGCGCCATTCTGGCGTGCAATTAATTTGTGAACAGGCGCTCTGCCTTGAGCGTCAGCCTGAACGTGAACAAGCCTGCTTGCAACAAGCCGCCATGGCACTGCTGCAATACACGCCTGAGATCGTTTGTCTGGCACCACAAACCGTGCTGCTGCAAGTGCAAGCCAGCTTGCGTTTGTTTGGTGGCTTGCGCGCCTTACGTCAGGCGGTATTGGCGAGCATGCAACGGCTAGGCTTGAGTTGCTGCAGTGCCTGCGCGCCGAATCCCTATGCCGCGCAATTATTGGCGCGGGCGGCGGCTTTGCGGCGGCGAGCGGGCTTGCATGCCTTACAGACGCGGCGCTTAGTCGCGCGCTTAGATCAACAAAGTCTGCAACTCTTGAGTGAAGCCACGCGCTGGCAAAGCGTCTGGCAAGATCTGGCCTGCCAGACCCTGGGCGATTTACGCGCCCTGCCACGTCCTGGTTTGCAGCGCCGCTGTGGCAGTGCCTTGCTGGCCGAACTGGATAGACTCTATCATCCGCAAACTTATCGCTTTGAGTGGTTGACTGCCCCCGCTGAATTTATTTTGCAACGCGAATTGCACTATGCCAGCGACGATGCTGATTTGCTCGAAGCAATGGCGCTGGGCTTACTGGAACAACTGGCGGGGCAACTCCAGCATCAGCAGTTAGCATGCCGCCATTTATCACTCAAATTCCAGCATGAACGACAACGGCTGCGGCTGGCGCCCAGCGAATTATTATTGAATTTACGCCGGCCAGGCTGGCAAGTGGCACACTGGCACAAACTCTTGCATGAAAAACTGCCGCGCTTAAAGCTGCCAGCAGCAGTCATTTGCCTGCAACTGGAAGCGCGTGAACTGTGCGCGCTTGAGGCCGAAAATCATAGTTTATTACCCGGTCAGCAAAGCGCTGCGGGCGAATTTGATCAATTTTTAGATGTGCTGCTGACACGGATTGCGGCGGAAGATATTTTAATCAGCCAACCGCAGGCGGATCACCGCACGGAGTTGGCGAATCGCTGGCTCAGCATTGCCAGTAGCGCCACAAACGATAGCCACAGTCAGCGCAAAGCCGCACGCATGCGTCCCTGCCAGCATCGCCGCCCTCAACTGACGCCAGCCGCAGCGGGCCAGGCTGCGCGCCAGCCGCAGCCCATGGCCTTGCCACGGCCCGCCTGGCTATTGGTCGAACCACTGGCGCTGAGTCTGCACCAGCACCGCCCGTATTACCGCAGCCCGCTGCACTTAGTCAGTCAGGCCGAGCGCATAGAAGCGGGTTGGTGGCAAGATCAGGTGGCGACGCGTGATTACTACATCGCCCACGATAACAATTACGTGTATTACTGGATTTTTCGTGAGCGTCCACGACAGGCTGAGGCCACGGTAGCAACCAGCAGTCGCTGGTTTTTGCACGGTATTTTTGGTTAAGAAGATGACTTTGCGCAGCTTTCCCCAGGTTCCCTCGCGTAGCCTGGTTCAGCCAGAACAGCAAGCCCTGCCCGGCTATGCCGAACTCTTTTGCGTTTCCAGCTTCAGCTTTTTAGAAGGCGCTTCGCAACCCAGCGAATTAGTCGAGCGCGCCCAGGCACTCGGCTATCAGGCCTTAGCGCTGACCGATGAATGCTCACTGGCCGGTGTCGTACGCGCGCATCAGGCGGCACAGGCACTGAGTTTCCCTTTACTGATAGGCAGTCATTTTCAATTTCAGGCAGAACACGCGGCCTGGCAAGCACTGCAATTAATCGTCATCGCTACCGACCGCATCGCTTATGGCCATTTATCCGAATTCATCACCTTGGCACGCAATCGTGCTGATAAAGGCGAGTATGCGATCGGTCTGAATGATCTGGCCCAGCCTGAAGCCCAGTATCAGCATTTAAGCGGCTTACCTGGCTGTCTGTTTATTTTAGTACCCGCTTATCCCTTAGACCCCGCAATTTGCTTACAACAAGCGGCCTGGCTGGCGCAGCGCTACCCGCAACGCAGTTGGCTGGGACTTTGCCAATACAAGCAAGCGGCCGATTATTTCCAACTTCAGCATTTGCAACAGATCAGCCAGCACACCAGCTTACCCTTGGTGGCGCTCGGCCATGTCTTAATGCATAAGCGTTCACGCAAGCCTTTGCAAGACTGCCTGCGCGCAATACGACTGGGCCAGGCCGTCAGCGATTGCGGTTATGCCTTAACCCCCAATGCCGAACAACATCTGCGTTCGCGCTTGAGGTTGGCAAATTTATTCCCAGCCGAAGCGCTGGCTGCAAGCCTGGAGATCGCCAGCCGCTGCCATTTTTCGCTAAACGAATTGCGTTACGAATACCCCGATGAAATCGTGCCTGCCGGGTTTACCCCGACTGCGTATTTGCGCCAGGTGGTGTATCAGGGTGCGCAGCAACGCTATCCGCAAGGCTGCCCGGCGAAAATTCAGCGCCAGCTCGAACATGAATTGCAACTCATCGCTGAATTGCAGTACGAAGCGTATTTTTTAACGGTCTACGACATCGTCAAATTTGCCCGCAGCCAAAGCATTTTGTGTCAGGGGCGCGGTTCTGCGGCGAATTCCAGCGTCTGCTATTGCTTGCACATTACCGAAGTCGATCCGGATAAAAATCAATTGCTGTTTGAGCGTTTTATCTCACGCGAGCGCGCTGAACCACCCGATATTGACGTCGATTTTGAACATCAGCGTCGTGAAGAAGTCATACAGTACATTTACCGCAAATACGGCCGCAACCGCACCGCGCTGGCGGCCGCGGTCCATACGTACCGGCCGCGTGGCGCCTTGCGCGAAATCGGTAAAGCCTTAGGCGTCGATCCACAACTGATCGATCAACTCGCCAAATCACAGCGCTGGTTTGATAGCAAGCAAGAACTGGCTCTACGCATGCAAGAAATCGGCCTCGATAGCGAGAGCCGGATTGCGCAACTCTGGCTGAGCCTGACCCTGCAATTACTGAATATGCCACGGCATCTTTCGCAACACACAGGCGGTTTTGTAATTGCGCGTGACAAATTAAGTCGCTTAGTGCCGATAGAAAACGCCGCCATGCCCGAACGCAGCGTAATTCAATGGGATAAAGACGATTTAGAGTCACTTGGCTTGCTCAAGGTCGATGTACTGGCGCTGGGCATGTTAAGCGCTCTGCGACGTGCCTTGCAGTTGATGAGCACTTTACCGGGGCGCCCCAGTCGATTGCAGGACATACCGCGTGAAGATAGCGCGACTTACCAGATGATTAGCCGCGCCGACACCGTAGGCGTGTTTCAAATCGAATCACGCGCGCAAATGAGCATGCTGCCAAGGTTAAAACCGCACTGCTTTTATGATTTAGTGATACAAGTCGCAATCGTCCGTCCGGGCCCGATACAAGGCGGTATGGTGCACCCCTATCTGCGCCGCCGGCAAGGTTTAGAAGCGCAAGAAAGCTATCCCGACGTGGCGATGAATCAGGCACTGGGGCGCACCCTGGGCGTGCCGATTTTTCAAGAACAAGTGATGCAAATCGCCATGATCGCGGCCGATTTCAGCCCCGGCGAATCCGATCAGTTACGCCGCGCCATGGCTGCCTGGAAGCGCAAAGGCGGGCTGGAGCATTATCGCCAGCGAATTATTCAACCCATGGTCGCCAAGGGGTATGACGCAGACTTTGCTGCCGCAATTTTTGAACAAATGAAGGGCTTTGGTGAATATGGTTTTCCAGAAAGCCATGCCGCCAGCTTTGCGATACTGGCTTATTTCAGTAGCTGGATTAAATGCCATGAACCTGCAGTCTTTCTCTGCGCCCTGCTAAATTCCCAACCCATGGGTTTTTATTCGCCTTCACAATTGATACAAGATGCGCGCCGCCATGGCGTTAAGGTTTTACCCATCGATGTGCAGTACAGCGACTATGAATGCAGCCTGAGTCTGGATGCCGCCAAGGCCGAACATCAACCCGCCGTGCGACTGGGTTTGAATCAATTAAGCGGTTTGACACAGGACGGCGCTTTGCGCATTGTGACTGCGCGCCAGCAAGCGGCATTTTGCGACATCACAGATTTAAGCTTGCGGGCGACGCTCACACAACGCGACTTACAAACTCTGGCACAGGGCAATGCCTTACACAGCCTGAGCGGCCATCGGCGGCAAGCGCTTTGGCAAGCGCTGGGCGCGGTCGCCAGTAAAGATTTATTGCACGCAAGTCGCATCCCCGAACAATTGCCACTCTTGACGCCACCCAGTCTGGCCGAAGAAATCCGTGCCGATTATCAGGCCCAGGGCTTTTCTTTACAAGGCCATCCATTGGCTTTATTGCGGCCACGTTTGCTGGCACAACGCCTATTACCCGCCAGTGCGCTGGCAGAATGTCAGCACATGCAATTTGCGCGCGGTTGTGGCTTAGTCACGGTCAGGCAACGCCCCGGCACCGCGAAAGGCGTGCTCTTCATGACACTCGAAGATGAAAGCGGGCAAGTCAATGTGATCGTCTGGCCCAAGGTGTTTGAACAATTCCGCCGCGAAGCGCTGCATGCACGCTTACTCGCGGTGTATGGCATTTGGCAAAGCGTGAATGGCGTACATCACTTAATCGCCAAACGGTTGGTTGATTTCAGCCACATGCTGGGGGAATTGGCGACGACTAGCCGGGATTTTTGTTAACAAGCTGCTGGATAGATGTCAGGGGCACTGCGAGCGCAATCGCAAACACCAGGCAAGCACTTGCAAAAGATGGCCTAAGTCAGATATGTGCGCCGAACGCGAAAAAACCGAGAAACCAGCCTGACCACAAACCACAACGGCCACAGTCAGGCAGGGTGTTCAGGCCACAATAAAATTAGCAATGTCTTTTTGCATGGACTCGGCTTGTTGCGTCAGTGCGGCACAAGCAGCCGAAGTTTGCTCGACCAGCGCGGCATTTTGTTGGGTATGATCATCGAGTTCATTAATCGAGTTCGCGACTTGTGCCACGCCTGTTGCTTGCTCACGCGCACCCGCTGAAATTTCCGCCAGATAAGCGTTAATCTGGCGCGCATTCTCCACGATGGTAACCATGGTTTTACCTGCTTTCTCCACCACATCAATGCCACCATCCACCTGACTCACGCTGTCTGTAATCAAGCGTTTAATTTCTTTGGCCGCTTCGGCGCTGCGATGCGCTAAGCTACGCACCTCACTCGCCACCACCGCAAAACCGCGCCCCGCTTCACCTGCACGCGCCGCTTCCACAGCGGCATTCAAGGCCAGGATATTGGTTTGAAATGCAATCCCATCAATCACGCTGATAATATCGCTGACCTTCGCTGACGACGATTGAATCTGGTGCATGGTATCGACCACACTCTTGATAATTTGCCCGCCTTGCTCGGCGACATTGGCATTGTCTGAGGCAAAGCTCGCCGCCTTATTGGCTTTTTCTGTACTGTTTTGTACGGTCGAACCAATTTCTTCCATCGCTGCGGCTTGCTCTTCCAGGGTCGATGCCGCACTTTCGGAACGATCCGACAAATCCACACTCGCTTGCGCAATTTCAGCTGCCGTTCCATGTAAAGTACGCGCGGAATGGCGCACGGTACGAATTAATTCATGCAAAGCGGTGTAGGTTCGCTGTAAATCGATAATCACATCGGCGGTTTCATCTTTCCCCCAAGGCTTGGCTGGGGCATGGCGTAAATCACCTTTGGCGACTTCACGTAAATGATGACGCATGAGCTGCAATCCACCATCGGTCACTCGGAAAAAGGCCACAAATAAATAAATCGATAGCAAGACGAAAACGATTACCACCACACACAGAAACAACAAGCGATTATGCAATTGTTGCTTACGCAAAGTTAGGGCCTGATCAAACAAGTTCAGAGCGGTCATCGTTAGTGTTGACTGCTGCTCCAACAATTGTTCAGCGAGCTTATCAAAGAGCAACTGGAACTCGGGCTTTAAGTTTTGTTGTTCAATTAAATTGTCATTAGCAAATTTAGTAAACTGATTCGTTACTGACAAAGTTGACTCTATATTTAGCGCAGATTTTAACTCTGGCCTATTTTCAGTGGCATCGGCCAAATCCTTCGTCATTAACTCATCAACATGGTTAATCAAAGCAATCGCTCGATGAACTTCCTTGATTTGCGCTATTGAAATCTGCCCAGATCTAAAAGCCATTTCACCCACCGTTTGTAGCCGCGCGGTTTGCTCCAGCAGTATGGGAATACGAAAATAATTAATCGTCATTAAATGAAAACTAAGCTTCTCAGGATCCAGCGAAAGTTCAGCAGCATCAACAATTTCATCGAGCATTTCATTCAAGGCAAAAACATGGGCTTTGTGTGCCACAAATTGAGGTGCAGATTCTTTTTCAGCCATAGCCTTTTGATATAAATCTTTAACTTTTTGCAAATTTTTATTGAATTTCAAATACTCAGCACTGGCTTTATCTCGCTCTTCCAAAGCTTGCCAGGCACGCTGGTATTTTTCCTGACTTTCAGCAAGCTTCGCTTTATTTGTGTCAGCGGTGTTAAGCGATGCGGCTTTCATTAAATGCAAAGAAGCTTCATAGACCGGTAAAAACGCACGAGTGTAGTCAACGCCCTGTAATTCATGTTCAGTGGCTTCAATTTGCTTGAGGTCGTCATGTGCGAATAAAGCAAAGCTCAAGGCCAAAGGAATAAACAATGTGGTAAATACCAACAGCGATTTCAAATGAAAGCGCAAATTGCGCATCAAGACTACGCCTGGGGTCAAAATACCAAAGGCTTCTAAGGCACTGTCGTACTGAGGCTTACTGGTTTTGGGAGCAAGAAATTCTTGCAATTCCCGACTGGTTTTGACTGAATCAGACATAAACCTTCTCCTGGTTAACAAAAAATTCCAGTACGAGAGAAGCGCGCTTAACTACCCAGACGCGCCAATTCCAATATAAGGGCATTGGGCTTAACTGGCTTACTTAGGTAGCCATCTGCGCCCGCCGCCAGTAATTTTTCTGCGTCGCCGGGTTCGGCATGCCCGGTCAAGATGATCACTTTTTGTCGCTGTGCCGGATTTTCATTCAAACGAATGTGTTTCAGGGTTTGCAAACCATCCATGACCGGCATGATCAAATCCATCAACACCAGATCAAAACGCCGTTTTGCCAGGGCGGCTAAAGCTTGCTGGCCATTTTCTACAGCAACGCCGCTATACCCAAGATGATTCAAGAGCAGCATCAGCGTACGCCGTATAAATTCATCATCTTCCACGACTAAGATTTGCACAGTTTCACCTTCATATCACGCGTTTTCAGCAATCTAACACTGGTCTTAGCTTAATCCAGACACTGTTAATCTGCCATGAAAGCGCCGCATTTCATTGTAAAACCAGTTTGACTATAGGAAATTTAACAGAGCACTCCTCAAGAAATTGTCAACAAATCGACAATTTCCCAGCAGAAATAAGGGCTAGCCCTATTAAAACCGCTCAGCACCAAGAAAAAAACCGGGCCTAAGCCCGGTTGCAATTAGCCAACAGTGGTTTAACAGACCAGCGCGCCCTCCCCCGACTCAATCATGGATTTCAATTAAGCTGGATTTAAAAAACGCCAGGATTACGGTGACTAATAATCCCACGCCAGCCGCGGCTATCATGTAAGGCAAGCTCAGGTAATGCAAGAGCCATCCGGCTAAACCGGCTGAGAGCGGTGCTATGCCCATAAAGATGAACATAAACACACTCATAATCCGTCCTAATAAAGGACGCGGCACTTGCTGTTGTATCCAGGTATATACAGCCACTTGCAGATAGCCACTTAAGCAGCCGACTACAAACAAGACCAGGGCGACTAAAGCACTGTGGGGCAACCATCCCATAGGTATGAAACAGCAAGCCACCACCATGTCGATACTCAGCAAGGTTTTTCCTAAATTACCAACGCGCAAACGCGGGATAAAACCAGTTGCCAGCAAACCCAGCAAAGTACCCGCACCGTGACTCGCAGCAAGTATCGCCAACACGCTGGCGCTCTGACTCAATTGCTGGGCCAGTAATGGCATCACCACTTGCAATGGCCCCATAGCAAACCAGGCGATTGCCGCCATATACATAAACAAATGACGGAGTGGCACGGTATTCCAACAAAATTTCAAGCCCTGCTGCAATTGTTGCCAGACACCTTGCACGGCGCTTGCAGGACTGGCCGGACGCGGTAAAAATTTCACTTGCTCCAGCGTCCAGATCGAAATCGCGTAACTTAAGCCATCGAATAAAAATGCCAGGCTCAAGCCCGTCAGATTCAGCTCTGCACTGGCTTTACCCTGATCGGCCAGCCACAGTATCAAGCCCGCCAATAGAGGTCCTGCCAACATGCACGCATTGCGAATAAACATAATTGCCGCATTCGCCGCCGGTAATTGCGCCGGAGCCAGCACCGTCGGCATCATCGCCGGGCCTGCCGGAATACTAAAGGCGGTTGAAATTCCCAACACAAAGGCAAATCCGGCAATCAGCGAAAAATCGGTGTGACCGGTGTACACCAGCGCTGCAAATCCGGCTAACAGCAAGGCGTTGATGTATTTCGTACATTGGATTACCGTTTTAGGGCTATAGCGATCGATCAGGGCACCGCCAAACAACATCAGCACTGCCCGGGGGATACCTATCAAGGCCAGAACCAAACCGAGTTTTAAACTATCATGCGTGGTTTGCAAAACCAGCCAGGGTAAGGCGATCAGGGTAAATTGATCGCCCAGATTGGATAAAAAGGCACCGCTGATTAGCCACAAAAAATTTTTATCTCGCTTTAACGCGCCGGGATTTGGCGGGCTGACTACTTCAGGCCCGGCGCCAAGCGTAGCGCCGGTAGATTTGCTCTGTGTCATTCGTGCTCCTTCGCAGACAAGCTGATCATCAATAAAACAGACCAACGTGTTGACCTTAGACGGCGCAACGCGTTAGCAGAGCACAGCCTAAAACCTGACCTAAGGTCAGGGTCAAGCGTATTGACGAAGAAAAAATCAAACTTGCCTGATCAGGTGCTTGTTGTATGCTCTAAATAACGCATCGCTGTGCGTGCGAAATCGAGCAATTCGGGTGTCAGGCCACCACCCTGGTTGAGTGCCGGGCGCTGCATATGCGCTGTGCGCGCACGCAGTAGTAAGTCGCGGCGATTATTCCAAAGGCTTAATGACAGCGTTTGCCATCGCTGCATCAAAGTTTGTACAGACTGCGCTTGTGGACTGGCGCCAGCTTGCATTTGTTGCCGTAATGCCGAAAACAAATTGATCCATTCGGGATCAAGACGCATGGCATTGCGTTTGAAATCGCACAATTCATCGTCACTAAAAAATTCCCGGTATAAGTCGTACCGCGTAGCCACTGCCGCTTGCTTCATGTACAGCACTAAATCTGCATCCACCCCGCCCAAGCTATGCAGGGCTTGCTCTTGTTCATGCATGTGAATAAATTTACTGTGCAGTGCCGGATCAGGTAAGGTCTGACTTAATAATTCTTGCCAGCGCTGCACCAGTCCCTTGGCGAGCGCAGAATCGCTGGGCTGACCTTGCAACTGACAAGCCTTAAGTTGCGTCAGTAATTCACGCAATGCCGTTTCATCCTGATGCACTTTTTGTATATTTTTTTGCATAAATAAATCGACTTCATCACGCGCAAAATATTTATCCATCACACTCATTTTTTCCAGCGTCATGAGCCAGTAATCAAGCTGTTCAGCATCATCCATTTCGATTAACTTGCTTAATGTGGCTAAGCGATTTTGCAATTCCTGCGCTTGTTGAATTTGTTGCGCCAGGGTCGCGACCTGTTGTTGCAAGACCTGGGCCAGACTTACCTCCTGACCATCAATCAGCGCGGCAATTTCTTGCAGACTGAGGTTTAATCGCTTTAAGGTCAGAATGCGGTGTAAGCGAGTTAGGTCCTGGCGATTATAAAGCCGGTATCCCGAGGCATTGCGTATCGAGGGTGACAATAAACCGATCTTGTCATAATGATGCAGGGTACGCACAGTCAAGCCCGTGCGGCGGGCTAAATCACCTATTTTAAACTGCATAACTATCCTGGAAGTAAGCACCCGACGCCCTGTAGCTCAGGGCTGGGTTTTGCCACCTGACTCTGGGTCAGGCTAATAGCAGCGCTGGAGCCGGTCTTAAATCTGACGCTGACGCCAATCGCGCAACCATTGCAAACCCGTCGAGGTGGCGCCACGTGGCTGGTATTCGCAAGCGACCCAGCCATCATAGCCTTGCTGATCGAGGAACTCGAACAAGTAAGCGTAATTCAATTCACCACTATCGGGTTCGTGCCTATCCGGCACGCCAGCAATTTGAATATGCCCAATACCAGCGTGTTTGCGCGCCAAATCGCGCTGCAAGGTGCGCGTCACGTCGCCTTGTGCAATCTGGCAATGGTAGATATCAAATTGCACGCGCAAATTCTCCACACCAATTTCCTGGCAAATTTCTTGCGCCTGCTCTTGCCCGGATAAAAAATAACCGGGCATATCGCGTTGATTAATCGGCTCTATCAATAAGGTGATATTTTCGCGTGCCGCGAGTAAAGCGGCACGCGAGAGATTGCGTAAAAACACAGTGCGGTGTTTGTCATAGTAATGCGGGTCGGGCATAAACCCTGCCATAACATGAAGATAGGGATTCCCGAGTACCCGGGCATAGTCGAGTGCCAGCTCAAAGGCCCGCGTAAATTCGTCTTCACGCCCAGGATAAATACTCAAGCCACGTTCGCCCTGCTCCCAATTACCAACGCAGGCATTGAACGATAATTGCTGCAAACCCGATTGCAGCAATAACTGCTTTAATTCGGCAGCCGGATACGCATAGGGCAACCAGTATTCCACTGCCGTAAAACCGTCAGCAGCGGCAGCGGCAAAGCGCTCGGCAAACGGGAGTTCGCTATACATCATGCTGAGATTGGCAGCAAAACGCGGCATTTCATTCTCCTGTACGGCGCGCATAATGGTGGGCCAGATGAGCGCACACCATTAATTGAATTTGGTGAAAAATCAATAAAGGTAAGATAAGCAAAGCCAAGCCCATACCACTGGCTTGACCTGCAAATAAAATCTTAGCCATAGGAACCCCGCTCGCCAAGCTTTTTTTCGAGCCACAAAATACCAGGGCAATCTGGTCAGGCAGACTAAAACCAACGCGCCGCGCCAGCTTCTGCGCGATCAATAAGATTGCAGCGAGCAGTGCCGCACATAAAAACAACACTAACACCACTTGTGCGAGCGGCAATTGCTGCCAGATTCCCGCTTGCACGGCCTCGCTCATGGCCAGATACACCACCAGTAAAATCGCCAATTGATCCAGCCACTTTAAAAAATCGGCATGCGCGTTCATACGATTTTTCAACAAGGGCCGCAAAATCTGCCCCAGCACAAATGGCAGCAATAATTGCAGACAAATTTTTGCTACCGTTTGCCAACCCTGAGCAAGTCCGTTATTGGCATGAAACAGCAAAGCAAAATACAAGGGCGTCAACACGATGCCCAACAAATTCGACGCGGTTGCCGCACACACCGCCGCCGCCACATTACCGCGCGCCAGCGCGGTGAATGACACCGATGACTGCACCGTCGAGGGTAAAATCGCCAGGTAGATAAACCCCGGATAGAGTTGCAACAGCCAACTGCCCCAGGTCTGCGGCAGGTATCGTGCAGCCTGCCCCAACACTAAAACCAGGGCAGGAAACAGCAGATAAGTCAGCGCTAAAATCAGCGCATGCAAGCGCCAATGCAGCAAACCCGCCAGCACGACTTTGCTGTCGAGCTTGGCACCGTGCATAAAAAACAGTAAGCCGACCATGGCATTCGAGACATGGCCAAGCGGGCTGGCCATCTCCGCACTAACTGGTAAGAATAGCGCTAACAACAAGGTCAACAGCAATAAGCCACTCATACGATCAGGAATGAGCCTAGACCAGGCTGCCATGATCTTTTGCACTGGTGCTGGCTCAGGCCAGAATTCGTAAGGAAAAATCGGTGGCTTTGACATCTTTGGTCAGGCTACCGATAGAAATTCTATCCACACCAGTTTCGGCAATCGCCCGCACACTGGCGATATCGACCCCGCCTGAGGCTTCCAACACGGCGCGCCCCAAATTCATGGCGACCGCTTCACGCATCATGCTGGTGCTGAAATTATCCAGCAAGATCGATTGCGCGCCAGCATGCAAGGCTTGCTGCAATTCATCCAGGGTTTCGACTTCGATTTGAATACTGACTCCGGCATTTAAGGCGTTCGCTTGCTGCAAGGCCTGAGCGATTCCACCGGCTGCGGCGATGTGGTTTTCTTTAATCAAAATACCATCATACAAAGCCAGCCGTTGATTCTTACCACCCCCGACCCGGACCGCGTATTTTTGCGCCAGACGTAAGCCTGGCACAGTTTTGCGCGTGTCCAGTATGGCCGCCTGGGTGCCCGCGATTAACTCGGTATACAGACGAGTTTTCGTGGCCACAGCCGACAGCAATTGCAAGAAATTCAAAGCCGAACGCTCGGCCGTGAGTAAGGCGCGTGCCGGTGCCTGAATTTTACAGACCACGCTATCGGCCAGCATTTGCGCGCCTTCCGGATATTGCCAATCAACTTGAATACGCGCATCCAATGCCGCCATTACCGCATCAAACCAGGGTGCACCTGCCAGCACCGCGTCTTCACGCACGATTACCTGGGCTTGCACCAGCTTGTCAGGATCAACTAATAAACCCGTTAAATCAGCCGCACCGACATCTTCAGCTAAGGCCGCAGCCACATTGGCGGTCAGTGCCTGATGCAAATCAGCAGACCAGAGATAACTGCCACTGGCGAAAGGATTGACTAAATTACTGCTCATAATGGTTTCTACATTTAAGTGAGCGCCGACTGCAAGGCGCGAGTAATGAAGGAATGAAGCAAGCCCGCGCCAACCAGCGCGCCGGGCTTCGCCTCAGGCTGGACCAATTCCCGCAAACAAAGCGGCTTCCTGTGCCAGATCCGCCTTGGGCCGGACATTGGCTTTATGCGCAGCGGCAAAATCCAGCATGCGTGAAATGCAGGTGCGGGCTTTTTCGGCAATCGCGGTATCGACTTCAATGGTATTGTGCTGACGTTCTAACACCTCGACTAAATTACGTAAGCCATTCATCGCCATCCACGGGCAATGCGCGCAACTCTTACAGGTCGCGCTATTGCCAGCAGTGGGTGCGACGATTAATTCCTTATCGGGCGCAGCCATTTGCATTTTGTGCAAAATGCCATTGTCGGTGGCAACAATAAAACGCTTAGCGGGCAAGGTTTGCGCCGCATTGATTAATTGCGTAGTCGAACCCACCACATCGGCCAAAGCCACCACATTAGCTGGCGATTCCGGGTGCACCAGCACCTTAGCGTCAGGATACTCGGCCTTTAGCAAATCCAGCTCCACGCCTTTGAATTCATCGTGTACCAGGCAAGAGCCTTGCCAGAGTAGCATGTCGGCGCCAGTTTGTTGCTGAATATAACTGCCTAAATGCTTGTCCGGCGCCCACAGGATTTTTTTACCCTGGGCATGCAAATGTTTGACGATTTCCAGACCTATGCTGGAAGTCACCATCCAATCGGCGCGCGCTTTGACAGCGGCGCTGGTATTGGCGTAGACCACCACGGTGCGATCAGGATGGGCATCGCAAAACGCGGCGAATTCATCAGCCGGGCAACCCAGATCGAGCGAACAGGTCGCATCCAGATCGGGCATTAAGATGGTTTTTTCCGGGCTTAAAATTTTCGCGGTTTCCCCCATGAATTTGACACCCGCCACCACCAGCGTTTGCGCTGCATGATCGCGGCCAAAGCGCGCCATTTCTAAGGAATCGGACACACAGCCGCCAGTTTCTTCAGCTAACTCCTGAATTTCTGCATCGACATAATAATGCGCCACCAGCACGGCGCCTTTCTCTTTGAGCAAAGTTTTGATACGCGCCTTTAGCGCGGCACGTTCAGCGGCATCTGGCGTATCGGGTACACGCGCCCAGGCGTTGGCAACGCAACTAATGCCCTGCTCCATTTGCGGGCGTTCAAATTCGACGACTTTGGTGGTTTGCATAGTGGTGGCGATTCGCTCTGATTAGTCGGATAAGGATTGCGAAAATTTCACATACTCCCATAGGTATATCACAGCACCGGCTGAAAACACCTTAATTCAGGGGACTTTCATCCTGTTTGCTACGATACTCCCCATGCTCTAAGCTTAATCAAGAAGCAAGTATGGCTAAAACCCCCTAGTATACCTTGGATTATGGAAATCAGCTGAGTCTGAGCGAGCTCTGCTGGCCGCTAAGCCGCGCGACTCACCCGCCGCACAAGGCAGCGGCTTTCTGACGATATCGTTCACCGACTGAGTCGGCAACTGCCACGCAGCCTTCAATTATCGTTCGTGCAATTCGATACACCACCAGATACTCCCTGAGTGTATCGTAGGGAAAAGGCGCAAAGCGCCTTACCATTATGCGTTTTCAAGCAGTAGGATTGGATACTCCCCCACCCAACAGTCGATACAAAAAATCAGTGAGACTATGTCGCCAGGCAAGTGCTACAACCAGACGCAAGCACCTACCACGATGTTTCGACCAGATCGCCTTAGCCAAATAATTTCCGATCATTGCCAATTGCCACTCACATTCGCTGCTCACATTAGCTGCCCACATTAACCACTCGAATCAATTGCTCGATTTTATCGAGGAAAATCGCTTGATTATTCGAGTTGTATAGTGCGACCTCCGTCCATACACTTTGTTACATCAGTCGATGCACCTGCTCCGCCGGGGCAGACTGAAACTGGATTCACTTAGTTGACGCTGATGGAGGCGCTTTATGCAAATCGATTTACAAGCACGTGGTTTTGAACTCACCACCGGGTTGCGCGACCATACTTACCGCAAATTGAAATTCGCCACGGATTGGGCCCAGGATGAAGTCAGATCCGTGAAAATCCGCTTGTCGGATGTGAATGGCCCGCGCGGCGGCGAAGATAAACGCTGCCTGGTGCAAATTCCTTTGCATGGCCAGCCTGCGATTGTGATTGAAAACACGGCCAGTGATATGTACGCAGCAATCTCGCAAGCGATAGGCCGGGCCGAGCAAATTCTGGCCAAACGCGTCGATCGCAAACGTGAGTGTCCGCATACCACCCGTGCTGCGCGCGGCGAATACTTTGCCGACCAAACCAGCACTTTAGCTTCAGAGTGAGTTAATCATGAGACATTACCCTAGCGATAGCCCGCAAGCGATGGCACGCATTCTGGCACTGGCGATGATCGTCGATGGCGGCCTGGACCGCAGTGAACTGGAAATCATTTCGCGTCACCAGATGCTGACTAAATTGGGGCTGGATGAAACTGAATTCAGCACCATCTTGCACCATGTTTGCGAAGATATGCTGCAATGCCTGCATAACCCGAATTTTGGCCAGATCAAACTGGATTATGCCGCGCTGGATGGCATTTTCGCCGAAATTCAGGATCAGGAATTACGCCTGCTCTTGCTGCGTTGGATGGTTGCGATTGTCGATGCGGATCAGCGCATCAGTGAGGGCGAGGCAATTTTTATGTCGCGCGCACTCAGTTGCTGGATCGACGATGCCCTGTATGAGGAAGCAGCCTACAACAGCGCAACCAGCTTGTATCGCCCGCCCATCACGACGGTTGCTGCACAGCCTGGCTAATCAAGTAGCTCAGAGGCCGCGCCAGCAGGCAAGAAAGCCCGCTCACGCGGCTGAATGCCATCACAAGCCAGCAGCGCGCCGATAAACTTGTCAATGATTTGCCCTATCAGCTATGCCTAAGAAGTTTTTACGTCGCATTCTGCCCGACTTCAGTGCGGTAGAAAAACTACCCTTGAGTCGCTATTTTGGCCCACACCTGCAGCGTACCGAGCTTTGGCGCATCGAACGTGAACCGGTCGCACGGGGTTTGGCGCTGGGTCTGGCCTGCGGCATGATACCGGGGCCACTGCAAATGCTGGCAGCCTTTGCGCTAGCTTGCTGGTGCCGGGTCAATTTACCGATCGCCTTAGCCGCGACGTTTTTCACTAATCCACTCACCATCGTACCCTTGTATTTGCTCGCCTGGCAAATCGGTCAGAGTGTCACGCCAGGCACACAAACTGGCGATAGTTTCCAAATGCCACCCGCCTTCGAATGGCAAACGATGAGCCAAAGTATGCAAAACTATGGGCTGTGGTTGCTCGACCTGGGCACACCCTGGTTGATTGGCCTGGTGTTACTGGCATTGGCTTTATCGGCTAGCGCTTATTTATTGCTGCAGCTAATCTGGCGTCTCTGGCGTTACCAGGAGCTGCGTTCTGCGCACAAAAAGCGACGCCATACGCAACAGGCGTATGCCAACAGAGTCTGAAGGATAGTGACACGATGAATAGTTTAAATTATAAGCACTTGCGTTATTACTGGCTGGTGGCAAAAACGGGCAGCATCAGTAAGGCCGCCGAACAACTGCATCTGACCGCGCATGCGATCAGTGGTCAGATTAATGAATTTGAACAAACGCTTGGGGTTGAACTATTTAAAAAACGGGGCCGCAATCTGGAGCTCAGCGATGCGGGTCGGCGCATCTTTGCTTACGCCGATAAAATTTTTAATACCGGCGATGAATTACTCGATGTTTTACGCGAACAAATTCTCAGCCGTCGTCGTAGCTTACGGCTAGGCGTCGCAGATGCGGTGCCCAAAATTATCGCCTATCACTTGCTTGAGCCAGCCTTAAAAATGGAGCAAGCAATACGTCTGAATTGTCGCGAAGGCCGCTTAGATTTTTTGCTTGAGGAATTGGCCTTGCATAAACTCGATGCGGTGATCGCTGATCGCTCAGTCAACCAGGGCTCGAACATCCGGCTCTACCCCCATTTGCTGGGAAAATGCAGCCTCAGTGTATTTGCCAGCCCGACTTTGGCACAGCAATTGGCGCCGGGCTTTCCAGATTGTCTGAAGCAAGCCCCGGTATTAATTCCAGGCGAAGACAGTGCTGTACAAAGCAAAATCTTACACTGGCTGGCGCAGCAGCAATTGCAAGTCAGTATCGTCGGCGAGTTTGATGATGGTGCATTAATGAAGGCATTTGGTCGCGCTGGCATAGGCTGTTTTTTTGCGCCAAGTGCGATGCAAGAACAAATTTGCCAGCAATACCAGGTTCAGCTACTTGGTGAAATCGCCAGCATTACCGAAGAATTTTATCTGATAACCAGTGAGCGCCGCCTGCAAGATCCCGCCATCGTCGCTATCAGTGAAGCGGCACGCCACGAGTTACTGACTTAATCAAACCGCCACAACTTTTTTAAAGCCAGCGTTTTCAACAGCATGCGCTGCATTGAGGCATCGAGTTGCTGGTGCTGCGCCTGATGCTGCAACTCTTGCAAACTCAGCCAGGCGAGCTGATGCGATTCTGCGCTGACGCTGTAGTTTAAATCAGTGGCACGCAGCAAAAAACGCAAATCGTAATGCCAGTGTTGCGGCTCATCCGCCCGCGCCGGAATTGCGTGCACATCGAGGTCAAAGAGCGCGCTATCTAACAAGTCTAATTGAGCCAGGCCACTTTCTTCATAAGCTTCGCGCAAGGCAGCCTGAGTCAGACTTTGATCCGCTTCAATATGGCCACCGAGTTGCAACCATCGCTGCAATTTTTTATGGTGCGTGAGTAACACCGCGCCCGCATCGGGCGATAAAATCCAGGCCGATGCGGTGAAGTGGCCGGGTGCGCAGCTGCGACGACAACAATCGCTATGCGTACTGGCAAACTCCAGGCTGAGACGGCGGAATTCTTGCTCAGCCTGGTCTTGCGGCTGGTAAGCTTGCAATAAAGCGATAAGCTCGGTTTGCATAATTCAACTACGCTTGCGCTGCACTAGAAAGCGCGCAGTATACCGCATTTATTGCAGTGGCCTGCCAGCCCATCAGCCTAAGCCACGTCACTTATTCTTTGGCGTTCACCAATAAGCGCCAGGCTTGTTTCCAGGCTGAACCATAACCTGGCTCGTAATACGCCGCCGCGCCATTGCACCAACTGCTTTGCGGCCAATCCAGGCATTGATAGACTTTGCCATCGCGACTCTTCACTTTACTGCCCGGGCCATAGCTCCCCAAGCCCACCGGATACAAAGGCGTGCCATCGCTAGGCAAACTGGTACTGATTTCAACCCGGGTAATCGCACTGCCCTTGCTGGCATACACGGCATTATTACCATCCACTGCATTGACTTGATCGCCACTTAACAAGCCTGCGCGTATGGCGATATTTTGCGCATTAATCGCATCAGCCAGCTTATGCGGCCATTTAGCAGCAGCCCCCTCGCCTTGATTCAGAATTTTTATACTGGTAGCAAGCTGAGTTTGCTCGCCACTGGCATAAAATACCCTAGTACTGGCTTGTGCACCGACAGGCAAATCGGTATTGGCGAAGATCGTGCCGACCTGGGTCCAATTACTTTGGCTGGCACCAAAACTCGCATCCATCACCGAATAAAAACTATTGACGGTATCTGCCACGTCCCAGACCGATAAAATCACGTGATAACCTGTGCGTTGCGGTATCACACAATCGTGTTTCGCTGTGACATTGGTGGACGGCACCGGTGGTTTGTTATTGTATTGCACGCTGCAAAATGGTTGGGCTTCGAAGGCGGCGCGCGTCAGTGGCTGATTCGGATTCCAGTCTGCTTTGGTAATCCAGTAACGAATATCCCGACTGGCATGCGGCGCAGTAAATTTCCATTCAAAGGTGTAATTACCTGAAGTTAAATTGAACTTCGCCCAGCGCCCCTCGGATTGCTCATTCAGTGCACCCCAGCCTGGATTACCACCGGCTGCCAGCGTGCCATCTTTGGCACCAGTTTCAGGATAGCGATCTGGCCCTTCAACACTTTGCGGTTCCCACTGTATTGCCCCGCAATTGGTGTTTTTCGAAATACTGCAAAAATGCGCACGCGAATTAAGCAAATAACCGTGAGCTTGTGCGAACTGCATCCCTGCCAGACTCAGCAAGGCCAGTACGCTTAGTTTGATCCAGACTTTCTTCATGATTTCGTCTCCTAAGCTAAGTGTGAATACAATAACTACGCCGCAACCACGAACTTCATCAGCGTAAAAATTGTAGTCGTGTCGACTTCCGCTGTCAGAGCATTTCTTTATCTTTTTTCAATCTAACTGCAGCCACAAATCGCGAACTAAGCTAACCAGGCAGGCCAGTAAAAAATTAATTTCAGATTGGTATCACACCGCCAGAATTCTGCCGACTACGCGCAAGCTGTGCCACTGCCGCGTTGGTATTAGGCCGCTGCGACAGAATGAAGTTGCCGTCAAAAGCCGCGGCAAAAATTCAGCGGCAGCCAAGCCAGTGTCGCTGTGACAGTAAAACCACACAAAGAGAGAAAAACAAAACGCAAGCCAGATGCGCCTTAAGCCAGCATTTTGCTCACCAAGGCGCGCCCCGCTTGCGTTGTAAATTTCGCCGCTAAACCGGAAACGAATCAGAGTGAATTCAAAAATGCCAGCATGGCCGCTCTGTCACTGGCTGATAATTGCTCAAAATAACGGCGACTGCGCTCGGCCTCACCGCCATGCCATAAAATTGCTTCGTTTAAATTGCGTGCCCGACCGTCGTGCAAATACCGCACATTCGCCGCCCCGCCCTGCACATAGGCACTCAATCCCAGCCCCCACAAGGCCGGTGTACGCCAGAGCTTGCCACTGGCTTGAGCTTCAACATAATTATCGGCCAAACCCGGCCCCATATCATGCAATAGCAAATCGGTATAAGGACGTATAGCCTGGTCGCGCAATTCAGCAAACGGGTGAGTTTTTGAGGTCCGCGCCGACATAATGTGGCAGGCGGCGCAATTCGCACTGACAAACAAAGCCTGGCCCGCCTTGATTTGCGCGGGATTCACCGCATGCTCAGGCAAGACCACGCTGCCCGCTGGAAATTCTGTTTTGATACTGCGTTGCGCAGGCACTGCCAGCAAGGACAAATAACCCGTCAGCTTGGTCAAATCCGTCGCCGAAAAACCTGGTTGCTGACCATCCCCGCGTTGACAATCTATCGGTGTGGCCTGGCAAAAACGTCGTGGATAAAGCGGACTGGTAACGCCCATATCTTGCAACAAGGCGCTGGCAATCTGATGGCGCAAACTGACTTTCGAGGCTTTCCAGCCAAAACGACCGAGTCGCACTTGCCCGCTTTCCGGGTCATACACACGATTCGCCACACCGCGTATGCCATCGCCATTTTTATCCTCTGGATCAGCCCAGGCTAGTATCGTTTGCTCATCAATCGCTTCCAGCAAACCGACACCGATTAAGGGCAATGCCGCGCGCAAAGAGTAATTTGCAGGGGTGTTACCAGCAAAATACAAAACTGGCTTTTGCAATTCCACCACCTCACCGCCTGCCAGCACGCGTTGCTCAGTCTGATAGCGACTGATCACCGCATTATTCTGGGCAGAACCAAGCTTGCCATTCATTTGCAAATTATTGCCATACAGCGGATGCGGATGCTGTTTGCCGTATTGATCATTCATGCCAGTCAACACCGCCATACTATCCAAAGGCGCAAATAAAACCGCTGCCGGGCTACGACCATTCATGACATGGCATTCGATACAGGCGAGCTTGTTATACGGCGCTTGCGCCTTGCCGACTGCGGCTGCATACACGCCATTTTCATCGCTGTGTTCAGAATGCAAACCGGTTTTGAATGAGGTGTGCAATAAGCGTCGCCCTTCCACAAATAACTGGGCATTTTTCATACCGATATGGTTCATCATTTGTTGAAACATACGGAAAGCTTCATCGGAATAATTGTACGACACCGTACCTAAACCGCCCGACAAGGTTTCTGCAGGTAATGGCGCAGAATCCAGTCGCGGCTCTACACCATACCAGGGGCGCAAGCCTTCACCCACGATGTACAACCATTCTGCCGAGTAATAACGCGAACCAGCGCCATCTGGCGTAGGTTCGGGTAAGCGCATCGCCGGTGACAATTCCACTTTATCGCCAGGTTTTAAGGTAGTGTGTGGATTGCCAGTCCAATTTTCACTGACTTTGCGACTACAAATAGACTGGTTTTTGGGGCAGAACGAGACATCGCTGGCAGGATCAGCAGAAAAACCCGAATTAAACGCCCAGCCATAATCGAGCACGTTGGGATTATTCACGTCACGGAAAAAGCTGAAGGTCGTGCCCTGATGATCCGCGTCCGGGTTGTGCAAGCGAAATTCCAGTTCAGGTTGCGTCACGCCTTTAACCAGCGAGTTATCGCGTATTTCTATGCCGAAGGTACGGTATTGAAAATACTTAACAGGGTAAGGTAAATAACGCCCACGCATCTGGTCAGCCTCATACCAGCTTTCGCCGCGCTCCCGCGAATGCCGCTCATGCGCACGCGCCCCCATATAGGTAACCAGCGTGCCATCCGCTTCACGTCGTTGTATGACTTCAATCACGCCGGTGTTTTGATTGTACAAAGGAATTGCGCTGGCATCCGCTGGCGGCACTTCCCAAGCTGGCGCCAGCGTGATTGACGGATCCAATGGCAATTCTTGTTTGGGCGCAGAAATCACGACCTCGTACAAGGACACACCGTAGGCGGTAGCGCGTTGCACAGCCTGGATCCGCACATAGCGCGCGCTCGCGGCTAAGCCGAGAAACTCCTCAGTCCCCCCCTGACTATTGGTGACTGCATGCAGGGTTTTCCAGCTCACGCCATCGTCAGAGATTAATATCGTATACGCCTTGGCATAGGCATTTTCCCAAACCAGTTTGAGCCCGCCAATGGCACGACTGCGGCCTAAATCAAATTGTATCCACTCGCCATCGCGTGCCGCACTGGCCCAGCGTGTGCTGCTATCACCATCACTGGCAAAGCGCGCTGCCAGGTAATCGGCTTCAGCACTGGAAGCCTGCACTTGCACCGCTTGCAGTTGCCCGGAAGCGGGCGTTTCATCATCAGCGCCACCAGCAAAGGCATGAATATCGAGTATCGAATAACCATAGGGGCCAGCGCGTTTTACCCCATGTATGCGCCAATAGCGTGCGCTTTGCTGTAATCCTTGCAGATTTTCTGTGCCACCCTGACTGTCTGCTACGTCTTTTGCAAGCTGCCAGTGTTGCGCGTCATCTGACACTAAAATCTGATAATGCGCTGCATGCGCCGCTTCCCAGATAATTTGCAAACGCGATAGTGTCACCGACTTGCCAAAGTCCAGTTGCAACCATTGATTGTCACTAAATTCACTGGCCCAGCGTGTCGCTGGGTTATTATCGATGGCATTTTGCGCGCTCAAATCGCCACGTTCCTGACTCGAAGCAAGTGCGTTGACTATGCCTAACTCGCTTTCCTGAGTTGCCATAATCGGTGCCGGAACGCGCGCGCCAGCCTGACTATCGACGATAACACCTTTATCATCGCCATGACCACAGGCCAGAAGTTGCCAGCTAACCAGCAAAAGCAAAGCCAGGCGGGATATTTTTTGTGTGCTTAAGTAAAAGTTAGGCATAAGTATGCTCGCTCAAACAAGTGGTAGTAGCAGAGGCAAAAAAGCTGCCCTAAGCTGCCTGCAGGTGTCAGAAAACGCCACATCAGTGGCTGCAACAAGGCCAGGTAATAACTGGCTTCACACTCTGCGGCGGCTCGGGCTGAATTTACAAGTGAAACGCGACAGGAATTTACTCTTGTATTTTTTTGAGTAATGCCTCAGTTTCACTGGCACTGAGATTGCGTGTTTGCAGTACTGGCGTATTCGCCTGCTCGCGCAATTCCAGCTTCAGACTTGCGTCTTTCGCCAACACCAGGGTGATTTGAGAATTGTCTTTGGCCGTAATGGTCGCGCTGAATTGCGCGTCATTCAGCGTAGCACTGGCATTTAAGCTTGTTGGAGAGCGTGGGCTATCAATCGTCATGACTAACTTGGTCTCCCCCGAGCCAAACGCTGGCGCGGTGATTTTGTAATCGGTATAGCGATCAGCTTTGTTATTGCGTTCAACGACTAAGTTACCACTGGTACTGGAAACTTGCCCCACCACGTCAGACTTCAGACTACCGTTGACTTTCAGACTTTGGCTATCCCCCGTTAATTGCAGCATCAAATCGGTAAAGGTATAGCTCATGCCATTTAAACTCTGAATTTGAAAACGCCCGCTTTGTAATTCAATGGCCGCGCTTTTACAATGATCGGCTGCAAAATCATACGCGCCACCATTGCGCGTCAATTGCAAACTGCCGCCGCCTTCACAAGGATAAACACCCGTCTCCTTTTGATTCAATAGCAGTTGAAAACCCGGTGCAATAATCTGCCCTGGCAAACTCTGGCTGCGCGTATAAGCCAACACCGCAACAGCGCTGGCATCGAGGTAATTGTCAGCATTCAACAATTTTTTCTCGGGCAATGGCCCGGGACCAGCGCCACCACTTCCACCACCACACGCGCTTAACAAGCTCAGGAGTATTCCGGCAATTACCCATCGATTTACAGTTTTTTGTCTCACTTTCGCCTCCTTATTTAAGATGGGCGAATTCTAAGTAGGAATGCTATAGGTGTAAAATAGGTAATAAATATGAGCTCTATACTTTTTAAATATGGAACTACGTCATCTACGTTACTTCACAGTGCTGGCTGAAGAACAAAATTTCACCCGGGCAGCAATGCGTCTGCATATGCAACAACCACCGCTGAGTCAACAAATTCAGGCACTGGAACAGGAATTGGGGTTTGAGTTGTTGATACGCCACCCTAAGGGCGCGCGTTTAACAGCAGCAGGTCAGGCATTTCTGGAGGAAGCCCGGGCAATCTTGCAACAAGTCGAATTTGCCGCACAAAAAGCCTCGCGTATCGCCCAGGGCGTAGAAGGCCAGCTTAAGCTCGGTTTTACCAGTTCGGCAGCAGCCCATCAGGCGATTCCACAAACAATACGGCAATTCCGCACGACTTATCCGCATATCCACATCGAGGTCAGAGAAGGCAATGCGGCGCAACTCAGTCTGGCCTTGGAAACGGCGCAACTGGATGCGGCGTTTTTACGCAGTCCGGTCAGCTTAGCCACGCACTTGCGTTTCCACACCTTGCTGCACGAAGACTTACTCGTAGTCCTGCCGGCTGACCATGTTTTATTGCCGAAACCCAGCCCATCCGCAACGGACCAAATCACTGAACGGCCACGGATTTCCCTGCATGATTTAAGTCAGGAAAGTTTTATCCTGGTGCGGCGCCCGGGCGCACCAGGCATGTACGCGAATTTCCTGAAAGTGTGTGAGCGACTCGGCTTTACGCCACATATCGCCATGGAAGTTGAACGTATGCTTAGCAATATCAATCTGGTAGCAGCTGGCGCAGGTATTTCTGTGGTTCCCGAATCGATGGCTTGCTTCCATACGCAAAACGTGCGCTATTGCGCGATTGAACAACGATTCCCTGAACTCAGTGCACCACTGACACTGGCCTATGATGTGCGGCGTAACAATCCCGTTTTGGATAAATTCTTACACGAGACACTCGCGCATTTTGAGGTGGCGGCAGACGCTCGCTAAGCTGCCAGGCAAACCTTGCCGCCACTTAATTCATCAGCTGCCTTGCTGCGTCTGATTTATTCCGCATCCAGCTTGAGATCGCAAGGCAAGCCACAGCATGCCCTAGTAAATTGGTCAATGGCCGGCACTTCAGCAAGCGCTCTATCGCCAACAAATATACTAAGCCTTCATTCGAAATTTGAGGAATCACGATGATGCTGGCAGTCACGACCATCAACGCCGAGCCGGGCACCGCAGTTGCACCTTTGGAGGTGATCAGTGTCAACAGCAAGATCAAACCATATTGTGTCCAATTTAAATCGATACCGCTGGCCTGAGCCAGAAAAACCAGAGCGTAGCCCAGGTAAAAATTACTGCCACTTAGATTAAACGAATAACCTAAGGGAATCACGATCGGTGCCAACGCAGCAACTTCACTACGTTGTGCCATCTTGCTTATCAAACCAGGCATGGCGGTCAGCGACGAAGCCGTGCCGATGACAATCAGAAATTCTTCACGCAAGTCCTTTAGTAAGGACCACAGCGACGCTTTACAGAGATGCAGAATGGGGGCGAACACCAGTAAAACAAACAAAACATTACCCAAATACAAAAACAACACAAACTCAATCAAGGGTCGTATCGACTCCACGCCAAGCTTAGCAACGCTAAAGGAAACCGCCGCAAATGCAGCGACAGGCACCACTTTCAAGCAATAAGCAACTAGCTTCAGTGTGACCTCTGCGCAGCGTTCGAAAAAACCAAACAACACCTGGCTACGCTGACGAAAGCGCATCAATAGCAAGCCCAGCAACAAAGCAAAACTGAGTACTTGTAAATGACTGCTGTGCAAATAAGTGTGTTCCAGCGTTTGCCACAAACTTAAATCGGCATGGGATGGCTGCGCTGTCGTTTTCAACAGAGGGAAAGCACGCCCAGGGCCAAAAAATTCGGCAAACAGCATGCCGCCGAGAATAGCCAGCAGCGACAAAATCTCGAAATAAATCAGGGTTTTAAATCCGAGTTCGCCAAGTTCGCTAAGACGACGAGTTTTGGCGAGACAGCCCATCAAATTTAAAAACAAGACCGGGATTATCAGTACGCGAAAGGCGTCAATGAAATAATTGGCTATCGGCTTTAGCTTTAAGGCTAGTGCGGGATAGCCTATGCCCACTACCAGGCCCGCAGCGATTGCCAGGATTAGGTGAAAGTTTGTTGAGGCCAAAATTTTTTTCATTGCTGTGTCGCAGACTGGAAAAAAACCGCATCTTGTGAGGACTCCCCCATCAAGTCAACCAAGGTATCACCACGTAATGCAAACCTGAACTTCCAAGCTTAATATGTACCACCTTCTTGACAAAGGTTCGGGCTTGTCAACGCTTTGCCATGTCATTTTTGAGCATCATCTTATCGAAAAGGCCGGGGTAATAAAACCCAGCTGCCGCGCTTGCACGTAAAAAAAGCATGGCGTAACCATTCGCCATGCTTATTACTTACCAATTAGCTACCGCTAAGACTTTTTACGCCTATCGAATTTAACGCGACAGTACTGGCAATACGATCGCTGATGGATGTTTCTGGTCACGATAAATTCTTTGTGTGGCCTTTTGAAAGTCCGCTGGTTCGGCATCGGGAATATGCATGAACTTTTGCGGGTTTAAGTCAATCAAAGGAAACCAGCTACTCTGAATTTGCACCATGATGCGATGGCCACGACGAAATGTATGATGAACGTCTGGCATGCTGTAGCGTATCGCTTCGACTTTACCTGGCTCAAATGCCTGCGATTTTTCAAAGCCATGACGGAATTTACCGCGCAATGGTTCGGCACGGACCAATTGCTGATACCCCGCCATAGGAATAACTGGCGCAGCAATATCCACCCCACGCTCGCGTTTTTGCGTCTGTTCCGGATATTGCGCTGGATACACGTCGATTAATTTGACAATCCAATCCGCATCGCTACCCGTCGTCGTAACGAATAACTGCGGTTGCACCGGACCCGCCAGGGTAATATCCTGCTCCAACACATCGGTCTGATAGACCAGCACATCGGGACGGCTTGCAGCAAAACGCTGATCAGAGACCATGTACTCACGTGGCACCCCCAAGGCTGGATAGGCGATAAACGGCACGGGTTTTGCGGGATCACTGACATATTCATCAAATGCAGTATCACTCTGACTTTCTGCTTGCCAACTGAGTTTGCCTTGCTGGCCCAAATACAAGGTTTTTTGCACCATCTCACGCGGTGGCCAGCTAGGGTAATGGCGCCAGATATTGGTCCCTGTCTCAAATACATGAGCGTCGCCAGACTTTGCAGGCGTTTTATCGCCCTCGCCTTTTAAGTGTTTGTCAAAAAAAGGCACGAGGATTTTTTTGCGGTAATAGTCAGCCGTTTTACTATCAAAACTAACCATACCCAGACTACGCCCATCAGCTCCACCCCAAGCGCCATGCGACCACGGCCCCATTACCAACGTGGCATTAATCCCCTTATTTTGCGCCAGCAACTTGCGATGCACGTTTAAGGGGCCAGCCAGATCTTCGGCATCAAACCAGCCACCAACCGTTAACACCGCGGCGTTTATACCTTTCAAGTGTCGCGAGATATCACGACTTTGCCAAAAATCATCGTAATGGGTGTGCTGTATGGTTGGCGCCAATAAAATACGTTGTTCTGGGCTAAGCTGTGCCAGTACGCGCTTGAGTGATTTGTGCTTTAAGAAGTAATCATAGGCATTCGCCTCATCGTACTGAAAGCGAGGAGCGCGTTCGTTACCAGGTGTAGGATTTTTTTGCTCAGTAAAACTCGAGTAAAAATCAAAATTACCGGATAAATAAAACGCCCCGCCATGGTAACTATCGTCCCCCAAGTACAAGTCTGTCACCGGCGCCTGTGGTGACACCGCTTTAATCGCCGGATGCCCATTTATAGCACTGGCTATCGCATAAAACCCCGGATAAGAAATTCCCCAAATACCGACCCGGCCATTATTTCCAGGTATGTTTTTCAAAAGCCACTCGACAGTGTCATACATGTCCTGACTTTCTATGCCTTCGCCCGCTTTCAAGGCAGGATTGTGATGGGGCGTCATTTCTTGCCACTTACCTTCAGACATATAGCGCCCACGCACATCTTGCTTGACAAAAATATAGCCACTCTCTTCCATTTCCTTAGCGGGTGCCAGACCCGAGACTGGCATAAAATCGACTCCGTAGCGACCGCCTTCAGCGGTATACACAGCACTGCTATAAGGTGTGCGATTCATCAAGAATGGGTATTTCTTTGAACTGTCTTTAGGTACGTACACCACGGTATAAAGTTTTACACCGTCACGCATAGGAATCTGATACTCGTATTTAGTATAGCTTTCACGCAAGCTGGTTTTGGCTTCCGCTGCGGCTTCCTGCGGCTGGGCGAAAGCCAGCCCAGATGCGAGGTTCAGGCCAGTCAAGAGGAACACAGCGCTTAAAATTTGCTTACATTTTGGCTTCATCACGACCCTTTATTGTTGTCATCCGCATTAACAGGGGCAGCGTTTACGTAGCATACGCAACGCCGTCCACGATCTTGTGGTTACGTTTAACAATTTTTGAGTGGTTTCTGGCGAAATAGTTTCAATCTGAGCCGAGTTCAAAGGTGAATTATGAAAATCCCAAGCCTATTCCTGACTTCTGCCCTGGTCCTAAGTACCTTGAGCCTGAATGCACAAGCTCATCATCGTGACCATCACTATCATGGTCGTCCGGTGTACTCCCAACCTGAGGTAACGTATTATCGCCACCATCACCGTCATCATCGCCACCCGCGCTACTACGAGCCCGAAGTACAATACCGCAACAATTGGGTAGCGCCCGTTTCCGCAGGCATCGTCATCAGCGCGCCCATCGTTGGCTTACCGGTTTTAAGTTCACCACACTATACATCGGGCGATCCGCGCTATATCAACTACCCAGTACCCGCCGCGCCGCCACGTTCACACAATTTATATTGTCGTTACCCAGATGGCTTTTATCCTGCAATACGCCATTGCCCAGGCGGCTGGGAGCGCGTATCGAATTATCGCTAAGCGAGCGACAGTCTTACTGTCCAGTCCTAAAATAGGTTGACAGCTAAAATTGTATTAAAGACGCCCGATGCA
>JAYSEN010000040.1:0-36001 GCA_041913845.1 Undibacterium sp. | reverse complement strand
TTGTCGTCAGGTTTATTTCTATGACTATTAGAGGCGGAGGTTTTTAGAAGTTCCCCAAAACAAAGATGAAGCCAGCCTGATTACCCAGACTGCGGCACAAATGGCCGAACAACTGGGGGCGACGATTTTGACGCATACCCGGGTTGAGCACATCGATAGCGAGGCGCATCAGCTCAGCACCAGCGCGGGGCAGTTTGGGTATAGCCAAGTTGTGATCGCCACCGGCGCGACGCCGATCAGGCTGCAGTTGGCGGGTGACGCCAGCCACGAGGTCATCGCAGTTAATCATTTAAGCGATTACGCCAGACTGCGCCAGCGCTTGCGCGAGTTACTCGCAACGCGTGACGCCAGCGGCTGCCGCATCTTGATTATGGGGGCGGGCTTAATCGGTTGTGAATTTGCAGACGACCTGGCGAGCCAAGGCTTTCAAGTCAGTCTGGTCGATCCCAACCCACGGCCCTTGGGGAATTTAGCCCCGCTGGCGATAGGCCAGGGCTTACAACAGGCTTTGTCTGCGCGTGGCGTGCGTATCTTGAGTGCCAATTCTGTGCGATCGATTGATTACGTAACCAATCAACCCACTTACCAGGTCAGCTTACAAGATGCGCAGCAAATTGAGGTGGATCTGGTCTTGTCTGCCGTTGGTATGCGCCCCGATTTGAGCTTAGCGCAAAGCAGTGGCCTGGCTTGCCAGCGTGGTATTCTGGTCAACCGCTATGGCCAGACTTCGGCAACCGACGTGTATGCCCTGGGTGACGTGGCACAATATCAGCGCGCCGATGGCAACCATGTCTGGCTACCCTACATCGCACCACTCTTGAGTGCCGCAAAGGCTTTGGCATCAAGCTTAAATGGTCAGGCACTAGCCATACCCAGCGATGATCAGCCCGTCCAGGTAAAAACCCCAAGCTACCCGGTCAGCTTAATCACACCGGGGCCAGATCAGGCTGGCTACTGGCATACGCAACACCATGCTGAACATACTGTTGCGCGCTTTCTTGATATGCAACAAGTAGTGCGTGGATTCGCTGTCGCGCCCGCCACGCTGGCTTTACGTAAAAGCTTGCTGGCGGAACTTGGTACCTGTTTTAGTGCACACACGGCTGAGGCGTAAATTGCCTGGCATGGGTTGTTAGCTGGCGCTGTTGTTGTAGCGGGGTTTTCGCTAAAATAGCGCGATGCTCTCCGAATTCGACTTGATACAGCGCTATTTTAGCGAACCCATGCGTTTGCACGCAGCACGCTACCCTCAGCTACAACTGGGCATAGGCGACGATTGCGCCTTATTGCAAACCCGAGCCAGCCAGCAATTAGCTATTTCCAGCGACATGCTGGTGGCTGGCCGGCATTTTTTCCACGATGCCGAGCCAGGCTTACTTGGTCACAAGGCCTTAGCGGTAAATTTATCGGATCTCGCCGCAATGGGTGCAAGGCCACTGGGATTCACCCTGGCGCTCGCCTTGCCAGAAGTTCAAAGCACCTGGTTGCAAGCGTTCTCTGAAGGCCTGCTGGCGCTAGCCAATGCCAGTGCCTGCCCCTTAATTGGCGGCGACACCACCAAAGGCCCGCTGACTATCAGCATTACGGTGTTTGGCGAAGTACCCGCACAAACCGCCTTACGTCGCGATAAAGCCCAGGTTGGCGATGATCTTTGGGTCAGTGGTAGCTTAGGTGAAGCCAGGCTGGCGCTGGGTGCTTTGTATGGCGATTACGATTTGCCCGAAGCGATACTGGCACAATGTGCGCAGCGTTTGCATCAACCTACTCCACGCTTGCAATTGGGCCAGGCTTTACTGGGTATCGCAACTGCGGCGCTGGATATTTCGGACGGTTTACTCGGGGACTTGCAACACATCTTAAAGGCCTCGGCGCTGGCAGCAGAAATTGAGATCAGCGCCTTACCCTTGCCAGACTACGTCAGGCAAGCTGCCCCTAGCCCGCAACTGGCGTATGACTTTGCCTTAAATGGTGGCGACGATTACGAACTCTGCTTTACCGCCCCCGCGGCAAAACGCCAGCAAGTACTGGCAGCCGCGCATCAGACGCAAACCCCAGTCAGCCGCATCGGTCAGGTTTATGCGGGCAGTGGCTATCGTTTGCGCTTAGCTGATGGCACAGAATTTATCCCGACCTTAAGGTCATTCGATCATTTTTCCAAGGACAGTGCATGAGTTTGTCGCCAACCGCAACACCCGCACGCAAAATCCGGCCAAGCGCCGCCTTTATGTTTAGCCACCCGGCGCACTGGCTGGCGCAAGGCTTTGGCAGCGGTCTGTCGCCGATTATGCCGGGCACGGTCGGAACCTTGTTTGCCTGGCTGAGCTTTAATTTATTGACGCAACGCTTCCCCAGTTTCTTCGATCCCTTGCATTGGTTAGTGATCATAGTCGCTGGCTTTTTTATCGGCGTCGCTGCCTGTGAAATGACAGGACGCCACCTCGGTGTGGCCGATCATGGCAGTATGGTGTGGGATGAAATTATCGCGTTCTGGCTGGTGTTATTACTGGTGACCCCAGCCGATTTCAGCACCCAATGCTGGGCTTTTTTCTGGTTTCGCTTGTTTGATATGGCCAAGCCTCAGCCCATACGCTATTTCGACCAGCACTTAAAAGGTGGTTTAGGCGTGATGTGGGATGATATCGTCGCCGCGTTTTACACCTTACTGGTGTTCGCGCTCTGGGCCAATTTTCGGCACTTAATCTGAAGGCAAAGACGGTTTCGCTTGCACGCCTGGATCAGAAAAGCCCCATAAGCGGTATAACCAAAAGCCTTCTTCTTTCAATATCCGCTGGCGTAATTCTTCTGGCGCAAACCCGGTAATACGCCGGGTTTGCCGTATCAAATGCGATTGGTCGGAATAGCCATTCTCACCCGCCACATCAGACCAGTTCACACTACCATCCTGACTTGCCACCACCCCATCGAAAAAGGCTTGCTCAGAACGGCTAAAACCGCGTAACTCGCGTAAGGGTAAGCCGGTCCAGCTTTTCACGCGCCGTTCTATCTGCCGCAAACTCCGTCCCAATCCCGAGGTCGCTGCGCGTAGGGCGAGATTGGCCGACCAATCGGCATACAAACGCCCTATCCGGCTTTGCTGTGGCCGCTTTGCCAACCATTGCCGTGTCAAAAATTGCTGCAGCAGAGGCAGCGCGTGCAACTCATCCCCCGCTTCAAAAACAGCCTGCGCCATCTGCCACCAATCGGGCGGCAAGACGGCCTGGGCAGGTAAGACCTGATTCAAATAGTCACCAGGTTGCCGCTCCATCATCGCCGCCACGGCATCAGGCATCAGCATCAGCACCAGCGCATACATAGGCCCTGGATTGGTACTCAGGGTCGGCACATTGTGCGGCCCGACAAAGCAAATTTGTGGCACAGGCTGCGGCAAAGTACCAGGCTCGGCCAGCAGTGAAATCACGTCACAGTCGCCCTGCCAATACCAGACTAAGGAACACAGCGGCGTGGCAGGAAAGTAATTCGTCCTTTGCGTTGCCGCCAGCACTACACCACGGGTATCACGGCTGGCGATACCACGCAGGCACAAACTTAAGTCAGGCTCGGGTAACCATAATTCTGCACGTGCTTGAAATTGCGCAGCTTCGGGGAAATTTTCAGGGGTTTGGACAACTTTATGCATAAAAATCGATTTCTTAAGCCCGAGCACTCACTCAAGCCACTTTGCCGATGTCGCAAACGTTCAATACAGCGCGGCGCTGGTCAACTAAGATCGCGACAGCTTTCACTTCAACACATTCCTGCGAGTGACCTCATCCTATGTATGCCGTGAATTTACACACCATTAGCAAAAATTATACGCTGGACGCCGTTCAGGTACCCGCCTTACACGATATCAGCTTAAGTCTGCACGCCCACCAATTCACTGTGTTATCCGGGCCGTCTGGCAGCGGCAAAACCAGTTTATTAAATCTGATCGGCGGTTTAGACCAGGATTATCAGGGCAAACTTGAAGTTGCCGGGCAAGACTTAAAACACTTAAACGATGATCAACTCAGTGATTTTCGTAATCGCCATCTTGGCTTTATCTTTCAACATTTTAATTTAATTCCAGTATTAAGCGCCTATGAAAACATCGAATACCCCTTAATTTTGGCGAAAGTCGCGGCTGCCGAGCGGCAAACCCGGGTCTGGCAATTATTGGAACAGGTCGGCTTGACCGAGCGGGCAAATAATTTGCCCGGGCAACTCTCAGGTGGCCAACGGCAGCGCGTCGCGATCGCCCGCGCCCTGGCGCTGACACCTAAACTGGTGCTGGCCGATGAGCCAACCGCCAACCTCGATAGCAAAACCGCCAACGACATCATTGCCTTGATGCGTGACTTACAAAAAAGCCATCAACTCAGCTTTATTTTTTCCTCTCACGATCCGATTGTGCTCGCCGCCGCAGACCACGTGGTGTATTTACGTGATGGCCAGGTCGTCAATGCAGTTGCCCAGACTGGAGTTGTGTCATGACAAATTGGAAATTAGCCCTGCGCAATCTGCGCCGCAATTCACGCCGTTCCATCACCACGATATTGACGACCGTAGTGGGTCTGGCCGCCCTGCTTTTATTTGGCGGGTATCGCTCAAATATTCAGTACGGTAGCTTAACCGGTTTCGTGCAATACACCGGCCATTTACAAATTCAGGTTGAAGGTTACTTTAAAGATGGCGGCGATAATCCGCTCGACTATGGCATAGAAAACTACGCCGCCATCATCGCCAAAATTAAGCAAGATGCATCATTAAATCAGGCGATTGCGGTGATCACACCAAATCTGCAATTGGGCGGTATTGCCGGCAACTTTAGCGCGGGGATTTCACGCTCCGTGCTGGCATTTGGTTTGGAGCCAGAAGCCTATAATCACATGCTGCGCTGGAATGAATTTGCGGTTACCAGCTATGCACAAAGCTTGCCTTTGAGTGCCAGTAACTCGGATAAGGTGGTACTGGGTACTGGCGTGGCACGCCGTTTGCGCATGTGTCAGTTACTAGCTGGCGAGGATTGTTCGCGCCAAACTCAGGCCAGCAGCAAGAATACTGGTGCTAGCCAATCAAGCTCAGGCATCAGGCCAGAATTAGCCCCCGATATCGCGGCACTGGCGCAAGAGCGCGCCGCTACGCCGCAAGCTGCGCCTGGTCAGCAAATCGAATTGCTGGCGGCAAGTCAGCGTGGTGCCCCGAATGTCGCCAGTCTGCAGGTCGTTGCAGCACAAAACAAGGGGATAAAAGCACTCGACGATTTGTATCTGGCGATGCACCTGCAGCAAGCGCAAGCCCTGGTATATGGCAAGGATAACCCGAAAGTCACGGCGATCTTAGTGCAATTACACAAGACTGCCGACCTGCCCTGGGTGCAGCAAAAATTGCAGCAACTGCTCAAGCAAGCGAGCCCATCACAAACTTTAGAAGTGCTCGACTTTGCGACCTTAAATCCTATCTATGGTCAGACCAATCAATTCATGGACACCATGTTCGGTTTTATCGCCCTCTTAATCGGTGTGATTGTGCTATTCACCGTGGCCAACACCATGAGCGCTGCCATCATAGAGCGCACCCATGAAATCGGCACCTTGCGCGCCCTAGGCATGCGCAGAAATGCGCTACGCAGCTTATTTTTGCGCGAAGCCACATTACTGGGTGGCGCGGGTTGCTTACTCGGTCTGCTAACTGCGCTCGCGATAGCCTGGCTGATCAATCACAGCGGCTGGACCTGGACACCACCCGGTTACTCGTATGCCTACCTGGTGCAAGTGCGGATAAGTGATGATCTCAGCATGCTGGCACAAAGCAGTTTTTGGATCATGCTGATCACCCTGTTATCCGCCTGGTGGCCAGCACAGCGCGCCGCACGCATGCAAGTGGTCGAAGCGCTGCGCCACCATTAATCGAAGCAGCGCACAAGCAGATAACCAGGCTCACGCCAGGCGTGAGCCTGAACTTGTACGCGACAACTCTTACGTATTGGAACACCTATGACAAGCAGATTTTGTATGCCCTATCGCGCACTGTTTAGTCTGCCCGCACTCGGGCTGCTTTTGAGCTTGCTGCTGACACCGTGCAGCCAGGCCGCGACGCTAAGTCCGCAACAAATTTTAGCGGCCAGCGACGCGGTCAGAAATCCCGACTTTGCATTTAGCCTCATCAACACGGTTACCGAATATCGTCAATCCACGGAGGTGGATAGCAGCCGCTTGCAAGTCTATGCCAAACTGGATAATCAAAGCGGACAGTTTCGCAATCTGGTACGGTATTTAAGTCCAGCGCGCGACCTCAATAAATTAATTTTAATGAATGGTAAAACCATGTGGTTTTATGATCCGGCGAGTAAGGCCAGCATACGCTTATCGCCCCAACAGCGCTTATTGGGACAGGCATCGAATGGCGATGTTGTGACCGTGAATCTGGCGCGCGATTATCTGGCTAAGCAAGTCAGCGAAGAGAAATTGCAAGATGGCGAGAAACAAGAACGGCAAACGTATAAGCTCGAGCTCGAAGCACAAAACGAAGCCGCCGCGTATCAACGCATCGTACTTTGGGTCGATCAACAGCAATACCGGCCACTTAAAGCGCGCTTCTACAGCGCCAGCGAAAAGTTACTCAAAACCGCTTTTTATCGGCGCTACCAAGTGATCTTTGGTGCCGAACGCGCCACCGAAACCATCATCATCGATGGCCTCGATAGCAGCTGGATTACCGTCATGCGCTACAGCGACTGGCGCAAACAAGAAATATCAGAGAGTTGGTTTCAACGCGATTATTTAAGTAGCTTTCGCGCCGACTGAGGACGAGATATCACGATGAAATATCTGAAGGATGTAGCAGGCTTGATGACAAAAAACCAGCTGACTGCGGTGCTGTTACTCTGCATACTCAGGCTGACGCAGGCGCAAACCACGGCCAGCGAAGCCGATGATTTGTCATTCCTGGAGCAACTCAAAGCGCCGCAAAAAAACCAGCAAGCAGCTGCCCCTGTCTCTGACTGGCAAGCGCAATTGCGTTACAGCTATCGCCGCCTGAACCTGCAGCTTGGTTCATTCAGTCAGGATCAAAACGCACAGCAACTTGCAGGTGAATTCAATTATCAAGCCAACTGGAGTTCGGCTCTGCGCGCGCAGGCTAGTGCCACGCTGCTGTTGACGCATCCGCCCCAAGCCGACCGGACCTCTGCTCAGCTCGCGCTCAAAGAGGCGTATTTGAATTGGCAAAGCAGCCCAGACAGGCAAACGGAGCTGGGACTGATTGCAACCCGTTATGGCCTGGCTTATGGCTATAACCCCAACGAGGTTTATCGTTATTACGATGAGCGCAACGCAAATAGCGCCGACCCGCAAGAATTACGCGAAGCACGTGGTGGCGTTTTGGCGATGCGGCATAAATGGTTTACCGGCGCTGCCGACTGGGATTTGCTGTTACTGCCACGCTGGCACGCAAACCAGAACCACGCCGGGATCTTGCACTACCCGGGTCGCAATGCATATAGGCAGATACAACTCAGTGTCACACCCCATCTGCAAAATCAAGAAAGCAGCTTAAATGCGAACTATCTGCTGCGCTGGCAGCATGCGCAAGACTATGCTGTAGGTGCTAATCTGAGTGCCTTATTGAGTGAAGCCAGTGTCTGGCATCTGGAAGTCAACTTAGCGAAAACACGCCCGGCTTGCGCCGAATTTCTCGCATTTAATCCTGGCTTATTCATAAACTGCGAGCGTCAGGCGAAGGCGCGCTTAAGCCTGGCAATGGGGGCCAATTACAGCTTCAATAACAAGCTGACTGTACTGGCAGAATGGCATTACGACAGCCAGGCACCGGATCGCCCTGATTGGCAAAACTGGAGCCAGCGAACTGCGCTCAATCGCAGTTATTTTTACGAATGGCTAGGCAAACAACAACTGCTGAGCAGCCAACACCGTGTGTTATTGCATGCACGCTGGGATGAGATACAACCACGCTGGGATGTCTCGGCTTACTTGCTGCATGCGCCCGATAGCGCACAACAAAATTACTGGCTACAAATCAAATACCGCGCCAGACAAAGCGATTACAGCCTGCAATTTTTGAAAACCCGGGGCTTGGACTGGAATGGTGCTGGACCCGCACTAAAGTCAGCGCAGTGGCAATTTAACTGGCGCTGGTATCTCTGAGCGAGCCCAGCTACATAGATTGAGAAGCTTGACGCCAGAGTACGTGTGAAAGATGAAGCTAACGATCAGGCTTAAGTTCAGGTTCAAGTTCTAGCTCAAACAGCACGCGATCTTGCCTCGCGCCCGCATTATTGCTGTGCCTAGCAATGCCGTCTTTGATGGTCTCGCCCAGTAAAACAACAGGCGCGGTAGCAAATGCCGCACAGACCGGCCACCCCACCACGCGTCAACGATCTCACTAAGTTGAACATAATCGCGGGTTTGCACGAAACGTATCTGCATAATAATGGCGTTGGGATTTTCAAATGAAATCTACAAGTCTTTCTGCTGCTATACGGCTTATCACAGTCTGAGGAAAGCAGGAAAATGGCCTTTTACTTCAGAAAAGACCATGATGAAAATCTTATTTTGTGGCGCTCGATATGTATCGCATAGAACAGGGCAAAATCAAAGAAAACTGGCACCTCGAAGATATGCAACGCTTCTTTGAAAAAATCAACTAAATCAGGAGCAATCAGATGACAGACACAGTTAACCGTACCTTATTTAGTCCGGCGCAACTCGGTCGCTGGCATTTGCCGCATCGCTTGTTTATGGCGCCGATGACGCGTGCACGCAGTCAGCAACCCGGCAATTTAGCACATGCATTAAACGCGGATTACTATGCACAACGCGCCAGTGCTGGCTTGATAATCAGCGAAGCAACCCAAATCTCGCAACAAGCACAAGGCTATTCGTTCACCCCGGGCTTACATAATTCCGCACAGGCAGAAGGCTGGAAACTGGTCACAGCGGCAGTACAAGCAGGTGGTGCGAAAATGCTGGCGCAACTCTGGCATGTAGGCCGCATGTCCCACCCTCATTTTCAGCACGGCGATATGCCCGTCGCCCCTTCTGCCTTAGCGGCTGAAGCCAGTGTCTGGGTCTGGAACGACGACTTAAAGAAAGGTGAAATGCTGGCTTGCCCGGTGCCGCGCGCTTTAAGTCTGGCTGAAATCCAGCAAATACTTGACGATTACCGGCGCGCAGCTGCTTATGCCCGGCAAGCTGGTTTTGATGGTATAGAAATTCATGCTGCGAATGGCTACCTGATCGACCAATTCATGCGCAGTAGCGCCAACCATAGACAGGATCACTATGGTGGCAGCCAGACAAATCGCCTGCGCTTTTTGTATGAAGTCATTGAAGCTGTCAGCGAGGTGTTTAGCACCGATAGCATAGGCCTGCGTATTTCGCCCCTCACCCTAAGTCGGGGCATGAATTGTCCCGAATTTCTTGCTACCAGCTTGCTTGCGGCCAGGCAGCTAAGTCAGCGAGGTTTAGCGTATCTGCATCTGGCCGAAGCCGACTGGGATGACGCGCCAGCGATACCTGAACACTACCGTCAGGATTTACGGCAAGCGTTTACCCAGGCGATTTTAGTAGCGGGCAATTACAACTTGCAAAAAGCTGACTGGATGCTCGGTAAGGCTTACGCCGATTTTATCGGATTTGGCCGCCATTTCATCGCCAACCCCGACTTGCCACGTCGCCTCGAAGCTGGTCTGCCACTCGCTAACTTTGATGCCACCAGCTTGTTTGGCGGTGGCGCCCAGGGTTATACCGACTATCCTGCCTTAACCAGATAGATCGTAACAGCGCCGATAAAATTTTGAACGCCAGTCTTGCTGCGATTAAATCAGCGGCCAGGTCAGTTGCGAGACTGACCCCAAATCTTGACTTGCTTCGTCGGCTTAACTCGTTGGCTTATTTTGACCGCTTGCTTCGTCAACTTAACACATCAAGGTTGCGCAATGGCTGAGCCAGGCAACATCAGGAAATCCGGTTTTCTTACTTAATTGACATATTAAAATTTGAATTCTTGCAGTAGATTAAGTAAGACTCGCTTGCCCTGCCCCCATCTGACCAAGCAACCCAGAACCCGGCATCGCCTTGCCATTTTGACTCTAACGAAAGGCTAACGATTGCCATATAAACTAGTAATTTACATTTTCTCCAGGGAGTACAAATATGATAGCCGCCGATGATACCGTGATTGTCAATAAATACAGCGGAGACTACCGCATCGATGTATTGATACCTGCCGCGAATGCGCGCTGGAACGCTGACAAAGAGGTCGGCAGTGCGGTTAACGTCAGTTTTAGCTTCATGAGCGCGGCTCCCGACTATGCGGGCGAAGGTGATAAAAAAGGCTTTACTGAATTTAGCGAAGAACAAAAAGTTGCAACGCGGGCCATATTCAAACTGATAAGCGAGCAATTCGGTATCAGCTTTACCGAAGTCAGTGACAGTGCCAGCAGCTATGGCTTGATACGCCTCGGTAATAATGCGCAAGGCGCGGTCAGCGCCGGTTATGCCATGTACCCCGACCTTAGCGATACCAAACAAGCTGGCGACGTCTACATCAATAATGAAGACACTACCAATCTCAGCAATATTGTTCCGGGAACCAATGCCTGGGCCACGCTGGTGCATGAAATTGGTCATGCAATTGGCTTGAAACACCCTGGCAATTACAACGCGGGTGAACCAGCTTCGGGCACGCCGGATAATTTTCTGGCGAAGGCCGAAGACACCGAAGCGAATACCGTGATGTCGTATAACAAAGCACCGCAATCTCAGGAACGTGAATTTTTTGGGAAATACGATTACCTGGCGCTCAAGTATTTATATGGCGGTAAAGCCTACCATGCCGACAATACCATCTACACGCTTAGCGACAGCGATGGCCAGGTTTTAAAACTGATTAATGATACGGGCGGTACGGATACCATCGATGCCTCCAAATTAAGTGTCGCGGCAACGATTAATCTGACGCCAGGGTCCTCCAGTTCAATAGGTAAGCTGGCCAGTGATACCGTTTCGCTTGATAGCTTGAGCATCGCTTATGACAGTCTGATCGAAAACGTAATTGGAACGAACTTTGCGGATACCTTAATCGGTAATCAGGCGAATAATCGTTTTGAAACCCGGGGTGGTGCCGATAGCATTAATGGTGGCGCGGGCTTTGATCTGGTGATCGCGGCGCAAGCCTACACAGGTTTAAGCGTGGAAAAGTCAGGCGAGCAATTTCTATTCAAAGACAGTGCTGCTGTCACCGTGTTGAGTGTGCAAAACGTCGAACGCGTGCAATTCAACGATAACAAAGTTACCGCCTTCGATAGTGAAGGCAATGCGGGACAAATTTATCGCCTGTATCAAGCTGCTTTCGATCGCAAACCCGATGCACCTGGTCTGGGTTATTGGATTGCCGACATGGATAAGGGAACACCATTGACTACGATTGCTGCAGGCTTTTTCCAATCGGCTGAATTTCAAAAACTCTATGGCAGTAATCCCAGCATCAATACCCTCATCACCAATTTTTATAAAAATGTTTTGCACAGAGAACCCGATCAGGCGGGCTTTGATTACTGGAATAAAGAAATCAGTTCCGGTGTCAGTACCCCAGCATCTGCCTTAGCCAGTTTTTGTGAAAGCGCCGAAAACAAAGCGCAAGTGCTGGCATCAATACAAAATGGCATACATTACGACCTGTGGTTAGGCTAAAGTCAGGAAAAACCATCAAGCGGATACAGATCGCCCTGGGGTACTTCAGGGCATCCCCATTTTCCAGCCTCAGCTTGCTTTTTTAAGCAATTGCACGAGGCGCTTTACCTGGCTTGGAATAGCTTGCTCTTCAACTTGTGCATAACCAAGCATTAAGCCATTCCAGGGATTTTTACGCCGCCCCAGTTTATGCGCGCTGATTGCAGGTGCAACTATCCCCAATGCCATTGCAGCCTGGCTCACCTCGCTGTCGACGAGCTGAGCCTGATTGTCATTTTGTGGAAAACGTAAAATTAAGTGCATGCCCGCGGCATCGCCCAGTATCTGCCCCCAACCATCAAGCTGTTCCCGCAGCGCGCTCTGTAAGACATCGCGACGGCGTTTGTACAAGCGCCGCATACGGCGTAAATGGCTGGCAAAATGGCCTTCACGAATAAACCTGGCCAGGCACTTTTGTTCGACCACCCGACCACGTAACGCCGTGCGTTGCAGATACAAACTCACGCTGGCTATGCAACTCTCAGGCACAACCATGAAAGCCAGACGCAATGCTGGAAACATGGTTTTGCTAAACGTTCCCAGATACACCACGGGGGCATCATTCATCATACCCTGCATGGCATTCAATGCCGGGCCTGCGTGACGAAATTCGCTATCGTAATCGTCTTCGATAAGCAAACTGCCATGACGCTGCGCTTGCTGCAACAATTCCAGGCGTCGCGCAAACGGGAGAACTCCCCCCGTCGGATATTGATGTGAGGGCGTGACATAAACCAGTTTGGGTTTATGCAGTTGCCAGTCTTTGGCTTCGGGAACTATCCCAAACTCGTCAACATTGATCCCTAAAATTTTAAGTTGCGCACTGCGAAAGGCTATCTGTGCGCCAGTGTAGCCTGGATTTTCCATCCAGACCTTATCGCCAGCCGCTGCCAGCGCTTGCGCGCAAATCACCAGACTGGTTTGCGTGCCATCAGTAATTACAACTTGCTGCGCCTGGCATTGCACACCGCGCGAAATACGCAAGTATTCAGCAATCGCTTGTCGCAAACCCAGATCCCCCAGAGCGTCGGCATAGCCCAATTCGTTTACCCCTGCTTCACGCCAGCATTGCTCCAGCAATTTACGCCAGCCAGGAATGGGAAATTCATCCAGCGCCGGAACGCCAGGTGCAAAGGCTGTACTAAGACTACTCGCAACAGGCCAATCCACAGCGTGACAAGCTAGACGCGCGAGTTCTCTGGGGAGTATGGTTGATGACAGCTTGTGTTGTAAAGCTTGCGCTGCTGGGTTGACGATACTGCCCTGACGCTGACTCAGGATATAACCCTCGGCTGCTAATTGCTCATAAACATAGATCACGGTATTTCTGGCGATACCCAACTCGCTGGCTAAGGCCCGGCTGGATAGCAGCCGGGTAGCCGGAGACAATCGGGCGGTTTGTATCGCCTCTTTCAGTGCTTGATATAAAACTTTTTGTGAAGACCATTTGGGGTAAGTGTTGCGATAGCTGCTGTACAGCAATTGAAAGTCCATGCCTGAGCCTATCTTTAAGCAAAGTGTAGCGAGCAGGCAGTATGCCACAACTGCTTGCAAATTCTGCCTGACACCCCGGCTCGGCTGAACAAACTAAACACCTCAATTCCGCGCTTTGTGTTGTGCCGAATACAACCAGGATAGCCAGCCCGAAGCAACACTTGTTATCCTTCGCTAAAACCCTGTAGTATTCCAGCAGCATTCGTCAGGCACGCATAAGTGAGAGGGGCTAAAACCACGAATCGCATTCGCGTTCAGGATAGGATCAAAACCAACTCTGCGCGCTGCTAATAGCACAATCCGGGAGATACCATGATTAAATTTTTTCGCGTCTGTTTAGTTAGCCTTGCCTTAGGTTCATTGAGCCAATTGGCCCAGGCTGAGGTCGATTTAGCTCATCCACACCGTTCAGTTGCCGACAAAACGCGCGACGTGACCAGCAAACCCGTCGAAACCCTGGCCCTGATGTCGATCAAAGAAGGCATGACGGTGCTCGATCTGCTGGGTGGCAGTGGCTATTTTAGCGAATTACTGTCTCAACAACTGGGTTCACAAGGCAAAGTTTTACTGCACAATAATAAGGCTTATCTGCCCTATGTCGGTAAAGACCTGGAAGCCCGTCTGGCTGATGGTTCATTGAAAAACGTGGTCCGTTATGATCGTGAAGTCGATAATCTGGGTTTGTCAGAAAACAGTCTGGATGCGGTATTTTTTGTCATGGGCTATCACGATATGTACCATGTCTCGCCTGGCTGGAAAATCGATGACAATGACTTGCTGGGTCAGGTAAAAAAAGCCCTGAAACCCAATGGCTTAATGTTAGTGATTGATCATTCAGCTCCTGTAGGTAGCAAATTAAGTTATGCCCAGGAACAACATCGGATAGATGAAGACTTTGTCAAATCATCACTGCAGTCTATGGGCTTTGAACTGGTAAGACAAAGTGATTTACTCAGAAATCCGGATGACAAGCGCACTAATTCAGTTTTTGACCCAGCCATACGTGGCAAAACCGATCGCTTTGTGCTGGTGGTTAAAAACATCAAGTAGCGCGATATCCAACGGGGTCACTGCGGAAGCAAGCTATTCCCGCTATCCTCAAGTTGCCCCTTAACAGTCACCTTGTTACGCAAAGTCAGGCTTGCAGCTTATGCTAACACCTGACTTTCAGGCATATCATTTTTGAGGAAGACTCACATGGCTAAGCCTAGCAACTGGAGCAAATTCATCATCCTGATTTTGGCACTGACCGTGCTACCCTCACAGGCGGCGGAAATTTTGGTTTTCGATGCCCAGGGCAAGTTGCTACGCCGCCTGATGAAATCCGCAGAAGTAAAACGTTTTCAACAACTTTGGCAACAAAAACAAGCGGTGGCCTTGTTTGCCAAACCAAACTGGGATTACCAAATCCAGATCAAGACAAGTCAACAAACTCCACAACGTTGGTGGTATGCCTCCGATGGCCACGCACAACGCGCAGATAATGAAGCAAATACCCCTTATCGTCTGGCACAATTCGAAAAACTGAATACTTTATTGGGCATACAGCCTGCCACTCCCGAATAATGAGTTCACCCGGTATCTCGGAGCGGCAACTTATTTTTCGGGTTTAGCCGCTAGGCTGAATGACACCACTGCGTGGCCGCCAACACTGAGGAATCCGTTTTGATAAAGTCGTGCGCGGTTTGCAGCAGCCACTCACTGACTAGTCTGACTTCAGGTGTATTTGCACTAAAGTCTGAACTTAATAAGTAATAATCACGCGCACTTTTCAAGCCAACTTGCAAAACCTGCTGCAACTTTTTTTCGCGCACCAAATCCGCGACCAGACTATGTCGCTCTAACGCCAGACCATGTCCTCGTAATGCGGCTTGTAAGATGAGATTACTGTCGTCAAAGCGTATGGTATGTAAGAGGGTCGTGCGCGCGCATGAGAAATGGGCAAACAATTGTTCCCAACTCGCCCCTGCACCTTGTGCATTCGCGTGCTGCAATAAGCATTTATCATGCAAATCCTGAATGCTTTGCGGCGCAAAGCGGGCCAGCCAATCCGGCGACGCCAACAGGTAATAATACTCGCGTAAAAATAATTGAGACTGACAATTTTGCCAGTCACCATGACCAAAGCGTATCGCCAGATCGGCACCACACGGGCCTAATTCAACCACCTCCACGCCGGCTTCAACTTGCAATTCCACATCAGGAAAGCGCGCATAAAAATCATGCAAGCGCGGCAATAACCAGTACGCTGCGAAGCATGGTAATAAAGACAGACGCACGCGCTTTTTAGTCGAAGCATAACGCTGAGTCGTACGCTCTATTCCCACCGATAAGGCACTCAGACTATGCCTGATCTGGAGTACTTAAGAAACCCGCACCGCGCCTGACGGTCCTGTAGTCGGTCGCGGCATTAACAATATCCAGTTGTATTTTGATGGGCAGCGCTTTTGGATCATTTCCGAAACCTGGGATAGCAAACGCCCGGATCGCGCAATACATTGCCCTCACTGCGGCTGCAGTATTTTCTTATTCTTTACGTCTAAATCCGCACGCACTTTTTCCAGCACGATGCCAGCACGCAAACGCTCTTCATCGGTCACCATTTCCAGCTTGATCGGACTTAATGACCAGTGCCCTTGCGGTGAAATCTCGTACTGTGTGCCATACCATTGTGGTTGATTCATTGATAGCATGAGCCTGTCCCAGGTCGCGGCCTTAAGCCATTGCGCGGTGGTGCTATCCGGGTTTAACACGCTGGCAAGTTGCGCTAATGAATAGGCAATACGATATTCCTCGGTTGTATGACCATGTTGAAAGATGATCGCCGCATACCAGTAATCTTGCGCGCGCTTAATCCGCCCTGCGTGCAACAACTTAGTGACTTGTTGCAGTCTGGCCCGATCACGCTGTATCACTTTTTCCCGCTCGCGTTGTAAAACCTCAGGTTGGCGATCCGCCTGATCTGCCAGGTAAATAGCTCTCAGCTCACTGTCTTTTAAAATTGAGCTGGGATAGGCCTGGCAAGGCAGAGAAATGAGTAGCAACAGCATCAAGTAAATTTTCAACATTATCATCCCCGCAAACTATTGCAATCAGTTATACGACCAGCACGGTTGTAGCGATGCGCCTGGCTATGCGCAGACTATTAAGGCCGCTACCAGCGTGTAGCCGGGTTTAGCAACCAATCTCAGCCAGCAGGCAGCAAGGTTCAGACTACACCTGCTGCGCTGCGTCGCCTAAGTGCTAAGCGCTTAGCTCAAACGCCAGACATACTGCACTTTGACCATGCTGGCGACGGCCTTACCGTCGTGACGTGCGGGCGTCGCTTTGCAACTCCCGGCTTGGAGTTTTTCGATAACAGCCTGGTCGAGTATCGTGTGACCGCTGGATTTTTTCAGATTAATCTGCGTGATGTTGCCACGCGCCGAGATGGCGATATCAAAATGCGCCGTGCCCGTTGCCTCATTCCGTATCGCGCTACGCGGATAAGTTGGTTTGCAACCAGGGCGATTAAAATTAATCACGGCTTCACTGGTTGCGCTGGCAGCGGTAGTGACAACGGCCGGGACTGGTGTTGGCGTGCTGGCCGGCTTGGTTTGCTCAGGCGTCGCGGCATTGTTGTTGACAGACGTGGTTTCAGCTTTGGCTGGAACTGACGTCAGCATGCCGCCCTGAGGTACTGCCTGGGCAGCTAAAGCCACCATCATACTGGCCAAGGCCAGCGTCGTCAGCGCGGTTTTACCCTGCACCATCGTCGTTTTGGGGCGGAGCAAACGTTGAATACGCATCATAAGACTTCCTCCATGTGCCGCAAGGGCAAGTTGAGATTGCAGAAATTGGAAACGCTCCAACTCCTGTAAAGCCAGTGCCAGACGCCGCGGTTCGCCCGTCACTTGTACTGCTAAATCATCGGCGATGTGTTCGCGTTCAACGCGAATGCGCGCCATCAGCCACCACACTACCGGGTGGAAAAACAAAAGTATCGCAATCAGGTTTTGTAACAGATTGATCAGGTAATCGTGCCGCCGGATGTGGGCAAATTCGTGCGCCAGTATCGCTTCAAGTTGCGCCGGACTCAGCGCTGTCAGTAAAGCACCCGGTATTAAAACCAAGGGGCGTAAAATGCCTAGCGCTACAGGGCCAGTGATGGTTCCACTGACGTCATGCACCACCCGCACCATCACCGTCTGACTCCAGCCAAAGGCCCGACTCAGTCGCTGCACACTGGCTTGCAAGGCGCTATCGGGCAAGACCGAACTCAGACTGACATAGCGCTGTAACCAGCTTAATCCCAGCACCATGCGCAGCGTCAGCATCAGCACGCCCGCACCCCAGACTAACACCAGCGTTGGCAAATAATCGTGCGCCGAGTTTTGCAACTGGCTCCAGCTATCCGGGTTGCTGAAGTTAGACACCAACACTTGCAGGTAAGCTGGCGCTGGCACAACGCTCTCGACCTGGAACACGGCTTGCAGCACGCTGCAGACCGGTAACAACAACGCCAGCAACAGCGTCAATCCCAGACAAAAATAGCGTGCTTGTGGCCGCGCCTGACGCAACAGATACAGTGCCATGCCACACACAAGGCCCAAGACGCAAGCTTGCCAAAGCACCTGCAATAAGGCCCAGCCCAGTGCATTTACCCAAAATTCAGTTTTCATCGGCGTCATGCTCCTGGCTTAACAGGCGTTGAATTTCAGCACGCTCGGCCTTACTGACGTGACTGCGTAACGCCGTCATCACCAGCGCTTTGGCAGAACCAGCAAAGGCTTTTTGCGCCAAGTCACTAATCAGGCTGGTTTGTACTTTCGCTTGTTCTGCCAAAGCGGCATACACATGAGCTTTCTGGCTTTCATCGCGACTAAGCTGGCCCTTGCTATGCATCACTTGCAGTAAGCGCAGTACCGCGGCATACGCCAGATCGGGCCGCTCTTGCAACGCCGCTTCGTGCACTTGTTTTGCGGTGGCTGGACCCAAACTCCAGAGCAGGCGCATCATTTGCATTTCTGCCGCTGTGAGTTTCAAGCTGGCGGCTTTGGTCTTTGCTTGCGGCATAGTTCACGACTCCTGGTTAAATGCATGCAAATCTGAATCAGCGTGGCGTTGTCAGCCCTCTGGTCTGCACATGGTGCATCGCCATTAAATTTGGCAACTTCAATTTTGCAAATTTATTACGATCTAGATTATTCGGTCTAGATCACCTTGTCTAGATTTTTCAATCTACGATGTTGTGTAAAAATCACGTGACATATTCAGCGCGTTCTGACTCTGCCAGCTTGATTTTGAGCCAGTCTTGAGTGAAATGAAAAACGTTAGCAATTGAAAAATGGCATGCCTGAAAACGCAAGCGTGATGCGGCTTTCCAGGCAATTCAAGCGCTATGCCGCATCCCGCCTGCGTCTCTGGCATGGCATAAATTGATGATAATTCCGTCAGGCACCGTGCTTGACAGGCACAGCATCACAACCTATATTTATTGTAATTTTTTTCACAAAACACAGGATAACTGCATGCAAAAACGGCGCTGCGCACCTGGTCATTTTGAGTCACGACCCGGCTGCACTCCCCTCGCTTACTTTTCTGCTTTGCACCTTGTCAGCCGCTTACCGCATTGCCACCTTCGCCGCCTGACATAACACAATATGTAACACGATTTGCAACACAACTCGTAACACCATTTTCGGCACCCCAAGCAGCACGCAGTTTGTTTGCTACGCAGTCGTTTTAAATCCTTGCAACCCGCAGTAACACGTCGTAACGCCAGCCTTAGCCGACTTTCCCTGGCGGTAGTTTTTGCAACCGATTTATTCTAAGTCCGACAGGCCGCAAACGCATGACTAAACCATTGCGAAAACTCGTTTCTGAATTACGTTTCAAAATCTCAGTTTAGGGTCAGCTCATTTTATTCGCGGCAATTTCGTAATTCGCTCACACTCAGACAGGCACAGATTTTGCAGTTACTCGTTTCACCTGGCGCAGTCCCGCCAGCCTGGCTTGAGACTACACGCTCATGCCGAGAATGGACTGTAGCAGCGCATCAAGTCGTTTCTTCATTTACCTCAATTGACATGTAAGGATAAAACGCATATGAACACTTCAGGGCAAGCTCTATCCACACTTCCTAGCCAAACCATGAATTTTTCGGTGGCCAATCCCACACCATCGGCCAATTTATCTTTGAGCAAATCGCAAGGCGCGGGCTTTCGTTCGCAATACAATACCTGGTCGCTGATGGAAAGTGGCGGCTTCATGCAATTCAATCTGCAATTGACCAGCCCCGTGCGCGTGGCCTGGAGTATGACGGTCTGCGCCGCCTTAGTCGATGGCAAAGCCAACAATCCGATCGCTATCAGCGTCAATGGCTTTTCCTTTATCCCCGACTATGTTGATCAAAATCCTCATTTCCACACAGTCAACTGGAGTATCCCGCCCTCTTTATTAAAAGCGGGCGACAACGCCATCAGCGTGACTTTACTGAATTCGGCCAGCAGTCAGTTCTTTATTCAGGCAGTCAGCGTCGCAGCCACCAGCCTGACGCGCAACAATGCCTGGAATAACGGCGGCACCTTTCAAAACCCCGATTTACTCTGGTATGCCAAAGGGGTGCGTGCGATGATGGCGCGTCAATTGTCCGACCCCACCAGCTGGTGGTTCTTCGCGGCGATACATGGCCAATACATTGTCGATAATGATGATCCCGGCACCCCGGCACCCAGCGGCTTTCCGAACTGGGCGAATATTCCACCGGTGCCCGCCGTGCCAACCAGCCCCTTACCCAGCACCACGCAAATCGCCCAATTCTGGGATCAATGCCAACATGCCGGCTGGTTCTTCCCACCCTGGCATCGTGGCTACCTGTATGCCTTAGAAAATATCTTGAGCATACTGATACAACAACAAGGTGGCCCTGCCGATTGGGCTTTACCTTACTGGAATTACCTTGATGCCGATACCACTCAATTGAAAATGCCACCGGCTTTCGCGCAAACCCATTTGCCCGATAACACGGCCAATCCACTGTATGTAACGGCGCGCTATGGCATACAAGGAAACAGCCAAATCTATATCGACCCCAAGGTGGTTAATCAAAAATGTCAGCAAAACACGGCTTACACCAATGAATATGGCGGCGGCAATACCGAAGGGTTTGCGCATTTTGGTACATCCACCGGCAACCTCGAACAAAATCCACACAATATGGTGCACAACGAAGTGGGTGGGCAAGTCAGCAATACGCTCTGGGGCTTGATGGCTGATCCCGGCTTAGCTGGCCTCGATCCGATTTTTTATTTGCACCATGCGAATATCGACAGGCTCTGGGCCAGTTGGAATCAGGCAGGCAATACCAATCCGACTGACTCCGATTGGTTAGAAGGCCCGAATGACAGCGATCCTCGTGGTAATCGTCGCCCCTTCTATATGCCTAACCCAAATGGTTCGGCCTGGCTTTACTACCCATCGATGGTGAATACCATCAGCCAGCTTGACTACACTTATCGTGACCTCAGCGCTCAAACACCTGCCTCAGCCAGCAATCTGATGCATACACGTTTACGTGCTTTGGCCCAAAGCCCTACTCTGGCCGCCCCTACGCTTATGGAAAACAAAAATACCCCCGAGTTATTTGGTGCATCGAACCAAACCATCAGCCTGGGTGCAGCAGCGACCCAGGTCAAGGTTCAATTGGATAGCGCACCCAAACAATTACTGGCAAAAAGCCTGGCCAGCGCCAGTACCAGCCAATTGCCTGACGATGTCTACCTCGTGTTAGAAGGTATCAAAGGGCAAATGGATGCAGCAATTTACAAGGTACTCGTAAATAACCTCGATGCTGGTCATTTCTCATTGTTTGGCATACGCAAAGCCAGTGCACCGACCAGTCATCATGCTGGCGCGGGTTTGACGGTGAAATTAAACATCTCGGAAATTGCGGACCAATTGCATCTGTCGGGAAATCTGACCGACAATCTGGACATCCAGATTGAACCGCAAGGGACAATACACGCAGACGACAGCACTTGCACCATAGACCGTATCAGTGTCTACCGACTGGCCAATAACTAACAGAGGCGGCGATGAGACTATCAGCGCAACTGGCACGTAAGATCACATTTGTGCTGATGAGTCTCAGCCTGTTAGCCTGGACTATTCTGATTTTTAAACCCGGCGACAAACTCGAGATGGAGATTTGCCGCAGTCTGACCACGCCTGAATCCTGGTCTGACTTAATCAGCATCGCCAGACTAACAACGCTCAGTGAGCAATGGTTGGCCTGGAGCCTGATGGTGCTGGCGATGATGAGCCCGAAGTTAATCCTGCCCTTGCAACAATTGGTGGCACTGAGTCTGAAACGACTGCGCCTGATCAATGCCAGTTGTTTTGTACTCGGCTATCTCAGCAGTTGGAGCCTGGCCGCCATCCCACTACTGACACTGAGTCTCTCTAGCCAGCGCTACTTCGCCACATCCGCCATGCCCGCCTTACTGGTTTTGATGCTGGCGTTGATTTGGCAATGCTCACCGTATAAACAATACTGTTTAAATCAAGGCCATCAACACAAAATCATCCGCGCTTTCGGCTACCAGGCTGGGTTGGACTCCTTACTCTTTGGCTTACGCCACGGCCTGTATTGCATAGGTTCAGGCTGGCTACTCATGCTCTTGCCCATGCTAAGCCCACACGCTCATTTCCTGACGATGGCCGTCGTCACTTTCATCATGCTCAGCGAACACCTGCAAAGCCCCCGCCCGCTTAAATGGCGTTTTGATTTGCGTTTGCAATTGTTGGTTTATTTATTGAGGCAAGTCAGGCAACTACTTGGTACACGTAAAAACCTGTAAACTTTGAACTGCAATTTCCATGTCTTAGCAGCGATTTGCCTCACTCCAATTTAAGCACGCCTATTCAATACGAAACTGATTAATACCCAGTTGTCTGTCACTAATGACATCGGCTGAGGTTACCCGAGCTTGCCTCGACTTACTAATCAATCCCAATTGCGCAATTCCTGCGCGGCTGCCATTCAAGTTCAATCATTTTTCCAGGTCATGTAATACATCCATTGCCTTATGCATTTTTTCGACAATGATAGATGATGCGCTGTGCGTCATCACCAATTCACGGGTTGCCCTGGTCATTGCAACATAAAATAATCTAGCTTCATCCTGAATATCATCACCCTCGCTTAAAGGTACACCCAATGCGGGGATGCAAACAAAAGGAAACTCCAAACCTTTGCTACTATGCATAGTAATCACTTTGACGCTATCATGCTGAGGCAAATATGACTTTTTCTTATCTTGCTGCCACTGATATGGGATCCCTTTTCTTTTTAAGCTCTCTACCAGTTGCTGCCCTATTCCATAGCGTCGATAAATAATTGCCATATCATTCCAAGGCATGCCAAGCTTGTTAGCTTCAAGCAATTTTTCTGTTAAAAAATTTGCTTCTGCTTGCATGCTGGGTAATTTAACCAAAATTGGTTTAGCCCCACGGCGTCCGGCACTCATAGGTTGTACAGTCGGAATCTGATCCTCTTCGGCTTCTGAATTACTCAATAATTCATCCGCAAATGCACGCGCAACAGACAAAATTTCTGCCGTATTCCGATAATTCAATTTAAGTATAGTTGTGCGCCCCTTAGCTTGCACACCGACACTGGAAAACGAAAAACGCCGTTTTTTTGCAGCGCTATAAATTGATTGAGCATCATCATACAAAACGAGTAGGGAATTGGTATCGGGATGTATCATTTGCACAATCAGCTTAAACCACTCTGGTTTAAAATCGTGTCCTTCATCAATTAATACGGCGTCGTATTGTGCAGAAGGGATAATTTTTTTATCGACCGAATTGATCACCCGGCTCACGCATTCCTCAAAATATGCATTCATATCAGGAGTGTATTGCGGTTTGCCGGCATGATAAACATCTAACTGGCGATTACACCATGCGTGAAAATTAACGACACTCACATTTTCTTGCAGCCCCTTCGTCTCCATCATTTGAGCTAGTTTTGTGGCCAAGGTCTTGTTATAACAGAGCACCAAAATAGGACGCTGGCAAACTTTAGCCAGGTGCTCAGCCCGATAGCCTAAAATCAAAGTTTTGCCTGAGCCAGCTACGCCATGTATTACTCTATGCCCTTCCCCTAAGCTACGCGCCAATTGTTCCTGTTGAATATCCATCACACGTAATATGTCAGGGATTTCCGGCTGACCATCGCCATCAGATGAAAACATGTCTTGCTGTTGAGTTAGACGAATTTCTGGAAACATATGCCATCGGATTCGATCAATTTGTGGCAGTGTGAGTCGTTGATTAAACTTAATCGGAAACATTTCCCACAAGCGTTTTTGAAATAATTCTGGCTCTATGCCTTCGGTCATTTCGTCTTGGCAAATCACCAGGTGTTCGGGTAAGACCTCATTTAATTGTGCATCATAAAACTGTTTACGGCTGATATTTGACAGAACTAAGCCATGACCATAGGGAAAGATAAGCTTGCCCTTCCAACGCCCCTCATGGAAAGTCAACTGCGGATCGCGTTCGAACTTATTTGTAATCAAATACAAATATTGCCTGGCTTGCTCAAGCGGATTAAGAACGTTTTTTAAACCATGTGGCGTTAAAATCTGAGCCTGCTGCTTGTCAATATTATGTATCGTTGGTACTTTCCAATCCTTTACCTCAAGAACCAACACGCCCCGTCCGGGGTGAAACACGACAAAATCAGGATGTTGCGTCCGCTCGCCTATAGAAACATCGTACCAACATAGATAATCATCTTCCAGCTTATCTTCCAATCGATAAGCGAAGCGCTTCTCGCCACCAGTCATTCTTGAAAGGCATGAATTTATAGTTGGTATTAATGTCGCCAAAACTATCTCCCGAATATTTATTAATATATTACTATTCACCAATGCGTAAATGTGATTTTTGGGTGAAATGGAACCAAATTAATTTGGGATGAATCAACCAATTCTAAAAATATTTACACGCAAATCGTTAAGCAAATCAAATACCAGTAAGACAGGCTGGTCACGAATACGGGCACACAAAAATTCGTGCCCCAATAAGAAACACAACTCAGTTGTAAGCCCAGCATAAGCCAGCCTCCCTATAATCAAAGGCGGAGACCACTACCGGATAAAAAATTATGTTAGCTGCTTATCTAAGCCATAGCGATTGCCTCAAGCATGAAATGGGCGCGCAGCACCCAGAAAGCCCTGAGCGCCTGGGGGCAGTCAATGATCACTTGTTGGTACGCGGTTTGCTCGACTATATGCAAGCCTATGATCCTCCTCTGGCAAGCCCGGAACAACTGGCACGGGCGCACAGCGCTGACTATCTGCAGCAATTTGCCGAGACTGGCGCAAATGTGCCGGAAGATGGCTATCTGCAGATTGATCCGGACACCCGCATTAACTCCTATTCCTACCGCGCCGCCTTGCGCGCGGCGGGGGCGGCGGTGATGGCTGCGGATTTGGTGGCAAGTGGTGAAGCACCAGTAGCGTTTTGCAATATTCGCCCACCCGGCCACCATGCTGAACGCGCGGCAGCGGGTGGCTTCTGTTTCTTTAATAATGTCGCCATCGCGATTTTGCATGCACTAAGCACCTATGGGCTGGAGCGCGTCGCGCTGGTCGATTTTGACGTACATCATGGTAATGGCAGTGAAGATATTCTGGCTGGCGACTCGCGTGTTTTAATGTGTTCGAGTTTTGAAAGCGGTATCTACCCCTTTTGTGGTGAGGTCCCCAAAGCCAGCAATATGGTGAATATAGGCTTGCCGGCACGCTCGGGTGGTGAGGCTTTCCGCGCTGCGATCAGCCAGCATTGGATACCGGCACTGGACGCCTTCCGACCACAAATGCTGTTCATTTCTGCCGGCTTTGATGGCCATCGCGAAGATGATATGGGTAATCTGGGTTTAACCGAAGCCGACTTTGTATGGCTGACGCGTGAATTAGTCAACCTGGCCCAGCGTCATTGCCAGGGCCGCATCGTCTCTTGCCTCGAAGGTGGCTATGAATTATCGCCACTCGGTCGCAGTGCCGCCAGCCACGTCAAGGTGCTGATCGGTGCAGATTAAAACACGCTGACTTGAGTAAGAAGCTGACCTAAACTGTGCCGCAGTAGAGTGATATGGCCCCTGCAAAACTCGCTGCCGAATTAACTAAGAAAATTTAAGATCATGGATAAACACTACCTTACCAAGCTGTTTGCACCGCGTTCGCTGGTAGTTTTTGCGGGTAATCCGGCTCAGCCTGACAGCCTCAATGAGATTGCATCGCAATTAGTAAAGGATTTGGAAAGCGGTGGTTTTCAAGGCCCGATCAGTTTTTTAGATAGCAGCATGACGGGCACACTCGGTGATCTGGCGGCATCCAAAGCCGATCTGGCCTTAATCGCACTAGCGAACGATGAGATTGCAAATGCACTGGAAGTCGCCGGCCGGATTCAGTGTAAAGCCGCGGTAGTGTTATCGCAAGGCGTCGATGCGCTGCTGGCGGCGCGCTTGTATGCGATCGCGGCACAACATCAGATCCATTTACTGGGGCCCGATAGCATGGGTTTTCAACGCCCCAAAGCCATGTTGAATGCCAGTGTGATGGGCAAGTTAGCGCGGCCCGGCCATATCGCGGTGGTGTCGCAATCCGGGGCGCTGGCCAGTTCCGTGCTGGACTGGGCTGAAAAAAGCGGTATCGGTTTCTCTTCACTGATTACGCTAGGCAGCAATACCGCTGTCGATATCGCGCAAGTGCTGGATTTTTTAGCCGAAGACCGCGATACCCGCAGCATCGTGGTGTATCTGGAAAGCATACGCCACGCGCGGCGTTTTATGAGTTCTTTGCGTGCTGCGGCGAATGCCAAACCCGTCATCGTTTTAAAATCAGGGCGTGAAGCTGATGGCTCGCGCGTCGCGCTGACGCACTCTGGCAATATCGCTGGTAGCGATGCGATTTTCGACGCCGCCTTGCAACGCGCAGGCGCAGTGCGGGTCGGCTCCATGGTGCAAATGTTTGCGGCAATTAAGTGCTTGTCTTCGCCCTATTTGCCGATGGGACGGCGTCTGGCGATTATTTCAAATGGTGGTGGCCCGGCGGTATTGGCAGCCGATGCAGTCAATCACTTACAGTTAAGCTTAGCGAGTTTGCCTGCGGCAGCGGTTGCGCAACTGAAACCGCAATTATCACCACTCGCCAGGATAGACACCTTGCTCGATCTGGGTCTGGATGCTAACGCCGGACAATATCGCGCCGCGATCAAAGCCTGCGCCCAATGCAACGAGATCGATGGCATTTTGGTGATGCTGGCACCCACACCGGGCGCCGATAGTTCGGCCGTAGCACAAGCACTGGCTGAAGAACAAGCGCTGGCCAGCAAAACCATCATCAGTTGCTGGATGGGCGACGACCGCGTGATAGAGGCGCGTCGCATACTTTATAAAGCGAATGTACCAAGTTTTCGCACACCCGAAGCTGCAGTCGATGCCTTCCACCATATTTCTTTATTCCACCAAAATCAGCAATTGCTAAAACAAGTACCCTCATCCTTATCGCAACTGGCCGAACCCGATATCGAAGGGGCGCGGATTTTAATTGAAAGCGTGCTGGCTGAGCGCCGCAAAGTGCTGACCGAAATGGAATCCAAAGCACTGCTCTCAGCCTTCCATATCCCCGTCACCAAAACCATACTGGCGCGTAGCAATAACGAGGCGATGCTGGTGGCGAATCAACTTGGCTATCCGGTCGCGCTAAAAATCGATACAGCTGACATCACACACAAATCCGATGTGCAAGGCGTCGCCTTAAATATTGCGAATGCCGCAGCCGTGCGCGAAACCTGGCAAACCATGATGGCGCGCGTCAGCAAGTTGCGGCCCGAGGCCCGTATCAATGGCGTTACGATACAAAACATGGCAGGTAAAACCGAAGGCCGCGAATTGTTTATCGGCGTCAGCAGCGATGAATTATTTGGCCCGGTGATTTCCTTTGGCATAGGTGGCATCATGATAGAACTGATCGCCGACCGCAGCCTGGAATTGCCGCCGCTTAATCAATTTCTGGCGCACCGCCTGATACAGCGCGTGCGCTCTGCCCACATACTCGATGCCTGGCGCGGTTATGCGCCAGTGCAACGCGAAGCGATAGAGCAAGTTTTATTGCGTGTTTCTGAAATGGTCTGCGCCCTGCCTCAACTCAAAGAGATGGACATCAACCCGGTCATCGTTGATGCCGATGGCGCGATCGTGGTCGACGCCCGCATCGTGGTTGAAAACGTCGCTCTCAAACCCGGCAATTACGAACACCTGGCGATCTCGCCCTACCCAGCGGGCGCCGAGATGGAATACCCACTGCGCGATGGCTCGCAGTATTTGGTGCGGCCCTTGCATCCGCACGATGCCGACATGCTGCAAGCACTGGTACGCGGCTTGTCGCCTGAGAGCCGTTATTTCCGCTTTGTTTCATCGATCAAGGAATTATCAGAACGCATGCTGGCCAAGTTCACGCTCATCGATTACGACCGCGATATGGCGCTGGTGGCGCTCTACCGCGAACGCAAACCAGATCAGGAAGGCGGCTTTAGCGAAACTGAAAAAATCATCGGCGTCTCGCGCTACATCACCAACCCCGACAAAACTACTTGCGAATTTTCTTTACTGATCGCCGACGAATTCAGCGGCCAGGGTTTGGGCTCACGCATGATGCGCTCCATCATCGACGTCGCCAGCCAACGCGGCTTACAAAAAATCGAAGGCCTGGTGCTGGCGAAAAACACTAGCATGCTAAAACTCATGCGCAGCCTGGAATTTCAAATCATGACGTATGAAGACGATGAAGACTTTAAGCTTTGTGTGAAGGGGTTGTGAGTGGGGGATGCTTGGACTTTAACAGAACTTTGCTGGGTGGTGTCGTAGCTAATCAAGCAAAAGAAAAACGGGCATCGTCAGGCAGGAATCTGGCGCCTCAAAAAAGGCGGACTTAACATAGCATGGATTGAATATAACTTTGAACGGTTGCTCACCGACTAGTCTTTTAGGGAATTTTGGGCTGAAAACTCTCTTTCAAAGCTTCAATGTACCGCCGCACTTCTTGCTCTGACGTCCAACTCCGATACTCATTTTCTGTAAGCAGTCGAATTACCTCGGGCGAATAAACAACTTTTGCACGCCAATTTGTTATCCAGTTTGAACGGATAATCATTTTAGAGAATTTCTTGCAACCGCGATGTCGTCCAACTACAACGACCTTTTCGCAAGCATCGCCCCATTGCGCGGACAAACAAAACACTTTTGTGCCGGCTGAATAGTGTTTGGTGCCAAACTTTTCTTCGAGCCCATTTTGGCCGTAAGTGCGTTTATCTTTTATATTCCCAACAAGGCACCACTGTGAGGAAATTCACTTATTCAAGATTACTCCCTAATTCTATTGTAAGCAGTCGGCCAAGCATTCAATTGAGGCTGCTTGTACTGTGCTAAATTCAGCGCCCAACATAACAAGACAAAATAGCAATCGCCGTCATCTCGATTTTTCAGCATAATATCCAGCTAAAAACATCAGGCAAACAGTCTACACAGACTTACCATCACTGCAGCTACCACATAACAATTATACAAGCCAACCAAAATAATTTCATGCTATCATTGCCTTAAACTTTCTCTTTGCGGTTCGTTTCAACCTATCTGAAGGCTGACTGTATGCGGGGTAAATATCTAAGTGTGGTGGGTGCATGCTGTCTTTGCCTGGGCTTGCTTAGCCTGACGGCTTGTGAGCGTAGTGGCGGTCGCAAAAATAGTGAAGGCGAACTGACTTACCAAGTACTTGCCGCCCCCTTCCCGCAAGCCCGCTATGTCTGGTGTGATAATCATCATCTGGCTGCTAGCGTGCCAGAATACACGCCACGCGAACGCGGCAGGCTCTGGTATATCGATAGTCGCCAACCTGAAAAAAAACGCCAACTCGATTTCAAGTTACCCGATCAAGAGACACTACGACTCAGCGTGGTCAGTTGCGATGCAGGTGAATTAGTATTTGTTAGCCAAAGTCCAGAGCCAAAACCACGACAACGTTGGTACCGCGCGAAACTCGACGAAACCGCAAGTGCTACTGAGTTAATCGACGCCAGCGACTTTGGCTATGCGCAGCTTAATCAAAAAGGAAATTATGCCTTACAAGCCGAGGTGATGTTACCTGATTCGCCGGATAAACCGACGTCAGGCTGTCATGGCAAAATCAGTACAACTCTCCGTAACCTGTGCTGGCCTAAGCAAGGTAACTCGCACGCTGCTTATTCACGCTATGTGGTTCAAAAACAAGTATGGGAAGACCGCTACAGTAGCCGCGATGAAGATGGCCAGATGCACTATCACGCCAACCCTTTACCCAGGCAAGACAATTCCATCTGGTTGAAAGATTTGGAGCAGCGTGAAATTGCCCGGCTTGATAAAGACCCGCAATTTGAAACCGATAACTTCCTCTTTTATACGGTCGATCCTGCTGAAAACTATTTGTACACACCCTGTAAACGCAAGGGCAAATCAAACTTCACAGAAGACAACGATAAAATTTGCCGTTACCCACTGGATGGCAAGGCTCATCAATGGCAAGAAGTCTTAAGCTTCGCGTATGCCGATAAGGTTAAATCTGGCATACAAACTATCAGTATCGATCAACAGGGCAATCTGTATTTTGACCTCCCTGGCGGTAAGGGTGATAACAGTGGCATCTGGCGCTTTGATGCCAGTACCCATCAAATCAAGAAAATTGTCGATGGTGTCCGCTATCACGTCGATACCAATCCGAATGTCTCTGCCGACGGTAAGACCCTGGTTTTTGAGCGCAATGGCCTCGCATATATAGCCCAACTAAAAGAAAGTGCACCATGAATGGTTTCGTCGATAAAGAAGTCGCACGTCAGGCTTCTGAAAACGTGTATCAGGGTAAGCAAGCCAAGCAATTACCAGCGGGTTTTGAAATTGACACGAGCTTTGCCAATCAGGGCGAATTGGCTGCGGACAACGGTGTCTATATGTATGCGCTCAAACCCAGTGCGACGAATACCAGCGTGCCAGCCAACACCCGAATACTCGCAATGCGCGGCACCGAACCGAAAAATCCCACCGATATCTATGCCGATATCGCTGACGTTGGTCATGGCCAGTTTTCCGTAGCCCAACCTAAAGTGAATGACTGGCTCGCTAATAATATTAAGGCGGGCAATCAAATTGAAGTAACTGGCCATAGTCTGGGTGGCGCCTTAGTGCAATGGACCATTAATGATAGGAATTTGCAAGCGATCAACCAGACTCGAACTAAGGATGGAAAACCTGGCCCCGATCCTGAGCAAATCAAATCGCATTTGCATTTCACGACCTTTAATGCCCCGGGTATTGCGCAGTCACCAAGCAGTACCAGCGCTGACCGCACCAGTGCAATCGCTGGTGAACACCATGTAATTGCTTACGAACGCAAACCAGGCGCACTACTCCCCTCGGGTGACCCAGTGCATTTACTCGGTGGCGCACAGGTTGGTGGTAGTGTGCGCGCACATAGCCCGAATTACACGGGTCAAGGTTTTCTGGAAGAACATGCAGCCCATTCGATTAGCAATAGTAATGGCAATTGGAATGCACCAGTCTTAGCCAATTACCGCGCTCCAGCGATTGACGCCAGTGACTACCAGGCCTTTATCAAAACGGCGATGGAAAAGCTCGGACAGTCAGATCAACCGACCAGTGAAACTGACGCAGCAGCCAAGGTTGCACTGTCACTCTACCTGGCATCGGAAAAGCTGAAGTATGACGTCGCCAAAACAGTGGTGGTCGACTTCCCCGTGCAAGTCATCCACACCACCGCAGAATATGGCAATAAAGCGATACAGACAGGCATACAGCTGGGCCATAAAGCTGCCGATCTCAGTGCCTATGCCTTCACCACAGGCGTGAGTGCGGCGCGAGACTACAGCGACAAAGCCGTCAATTATGCCAGCCAGACTCTAAAACTCGGCACAGAAAAAATAGTGCAGACTGGACATCAATTGACTGATGCAGTACAAGGCAAGACCCAGCAAGTGCTCGATTACAGTCAAAAATCCATGAATAGTGCAGCCCACAGCATCAAGCCAGGCGCGCACAAACTAGCCGACCAGGGTGAAAAGCTACTCAAGGAAACAGGTGATTCACTACATCAGGGTGCAAAAAAACTGGCCAATTATGGCAGCCATGCGCTGGAACAAGGAAGTCAGACAATTAAGTACGCCGGACATGTAATTAGCGCAACGGGCAACAAAGCCTATCAATCGCTTGCCAACACCACCGAGCATGGCTTAAAGCTCGCGAGTGAATACAGCACCAAGGCCTTGCATGCAGGCGGCGCAGCTTTGCGCAGTGGTGGTCAGGCAGCGCTTGAAGCTGGCCAACATGGCATAGATAAAATCAGTCAGCTCGGTAAGCAAACCAGCAATGCCATCGGCAACACGCTGCAAGATTGGGGCTTATTATCCATGCCAGCCAGCCCATCAAGTCGCCTGCTCGAACATGCGCCAGCCAAACCAGCACAACGAGCTATAGTGAAACCGTGATGGAATTTAGTCCAGAGCTGGGATAGCGATAGCAAAAGTAAGCTCAGCGCTGTGCTAAGCGTTGACATTGAGACGGGCACAAGTCGCAGTCGCTCATGCAAATGATGGTGTGGAAGCCTAAGAACTTGGCAAGCCTCGCTGAAATTCGGCACTGACGATTATGCTGGCTTTCAGAACTGGCACCAACTGATGTTCTGCGCAACGCTATGCCCTTAGCCCATGCACTTTGACCTATGAATATGCCTGGTAAAGCGCTTAAGATGGGCGTTAAGCAATTAGACTGAATTAAAAGGTTTGCAAACAGGAGTATCGATTAAATTCATTAAAGAACGCCCGACTTGCGCATTTCCTGAAAAACAGGTTCTAGGAGTGTCTTTGCTCGCTCCTGTGGATCTTCGTCAGTTTTCCAAAGTGTCAAATGCTTTCCTTTAGTCGTAGACTCCCAGACCCGTTGATTAGTTTTAGCATCAAGGATTTCCCAACGAATGTCGTAATATTTCCAAGCACCAGCAAGAGTCATCGTGCTTGGAAATATGATTAGTCTATAGTCTGCGCCGAATTGCTTTTCATCTAACATATTACTAACGAGCATCTGTCGAATGGGGATCATCATTCCGCTGTTTGTTGTAGTGAAATACTTGCCCGTATCGCTCTCTCTAAATCGGAGCACCTTACTTGTAGCATTACTTTTTGCAAACTCCATTGCTAACTGCTTGTCAAACTCGGTGAGCATAGTTGTACCGAACTCAGCAACCCGCAGATCAAGTAATGAGTAAATGTAAATTTTGGAATTTTTGATTGATGTACCGGGGGTAGTCGGATTGCTCGAAACTACTTGATTACTGGCACAACCAACGAGCAAAGCAATTAAGGTAAGGGCAAAAAAAGTGCAGCGTAGATTTTTCATTGATAATTACATAAAAGGTTATAATCGATTAATTGATGTATCTTAACCAGGCTCTATAAAACCTGAAAAAATACCCAAGTCTCGGCAATTATTAGGGAAATAGTTTTATTTGTTTTGAAAGCCGAAAATGTGCCATAAGAAAGCCTTGATATACAAGTTTTGAATAGCAAAAACTATAGATCCAGTTTTCAAAATCACAAATTTTTGACTCGGCAAATGAATTCGGCGGCTGTCGGTCAGCTAAAATTAGCAGGGCGCCTTACTGCGATAGAATCAAGCGCGTATACTAACGCGCATGATTGTTTAGAAAATGGCCAACGTATTTTACGTATCCAGATTTCACGTTGTGACTGCTTTTTTCATTGCAAGATTCTACGTCGAGTTATTTTCAACACTTACGAATACACGCATACGAAGCGTGAAGCAGAAGACTATGCCTAGGTGCGTCAATGCAAAACAAACAACGACCTTTGAGGTTGTTTTGCCTAATCTTAAATCAATTCAAATTGTCGACACTAGCTAGTATGCCCTAGGTTTGGCACGTTTCATTTGTACACATCACAATCTGTAATCGATTGCATTAAAACCTAAAATATACTTGAAGAGAAAGTCTGTTGAACCTCGCAAGCTGGCACTTATCTTGATTAGTCGGGCATAGGTACTTATCACAAAGTCGCACTCGCCAACTTGGCACCAAAACCAATAAACATCGCGCCAACACCACCAGTCACACCAGCCGATAAACGACGACGTTGCCGGAAGCTTGCTGCCAAACGTACGCCGATGAAAATTATCACGGTCAGATAAGTAAAGCTACAGATTTGGCAAATCAGCGCCAGCAAACCGTAGGAAAGTAAAGGATGCTCAAATGCCGGATCGACGAATTGGATAAAGAAAGAAATGAAAAACAAAATCGCTTTGGGATTCATCAGACTGATAACCAGAGCCTTGGTAAACGGATCGCCGGGCTCGACAGTGCGCTGCACCTCAGCCACCGCCTGATCACGCTTTTTCCAGGCTTGCCAGCAACCGCGCAACATCTGCAAACCTATCCAGGCCAGATAAGCCGCGCCCACATATTTGACAACGTAAAACAGTGAGGGATTGGCTTTCAATAACGATGCCATGCCACCCGCAGACAGCACCATCAAGATCAAATCACCCAGAAAAATCCCGCACGCCCCGCGATAAGCCTGACGCACACCACGCTGCGCCGCCACGCTCAACACATACAAAGAATTCGGTCCTGGTAATAAGACGATGAAAATCGTCCCAACAACAAAAGTCCAAAAATCAGAAATACCAAACGTGGCGTGGATAAGCTCATTCATAGGGGATACCGGTGTGTAGCGATTAAAACAGCGCGCGCTTTATCAGCGTGCAGAATAGTGCCCTGTATCATAACACTGAGCACCAGACAGTGCAGGCAGCATGCTTGATCCTGTGCCGACATCGAGGCGCGGCACAGTCTGAAATAGGTTTAGGGATCAATACCGATTATTCATTTTCAGCGTCGTAAAAGTAAAAACCCCGCCTCTTTTTAGGAGACGGGGTTTTTGAATGGGGAGCCTGACGATAACCTACTTTCACACTGGTTGCAGCACTATCATTGGCGCAGAGTCGTTTCACGGTCCTGTTCGGGATGGGAAGGGGTGGGACCAACTCGCTATGGTCATCAGGCTTAACTTGTCGCTTACTTGTCAGTAAGCCAATCCAGAAGCAAGCGGTACGCGTTTTCAACCCGTACCCGCAATCATAATCTTGTTTTGTTTGGTTAAGATCTCTCGAACTTACACACTAAATAACGTTTTACTCTTCGCGTCACTACAACTCACAGAGTTATAGGGACAAGCCTTACGGGCAATTAGTATCAGTTAGCTTAACGCATTACTGCGCTTCCACACCTGACCTATCAACGTCGTGGTCTTCGACGACCCTTCAAGGAGTTCAAGACTCCGGGATATCTCATCTTAAGGCGAGTTTCACGCTTAGATGCTTTCAGCGTTTATCTCTTCCGAACATAGCTACCCGGCGATACGACTGGCGTCATAACCGGTACACCAGAGGTTCGTCCACTCCGGTCCTCTCGTACTAGGAGCAGCCCCCTTCAAATATCCAGCGCCCACGGCAGATAGGGACCAAACTGTCTCACGACGTTTTAAACCCAGCTCACGTACCTCTTTAAATGGCGAACAGCCATACCCTTGGGACCGGCTACAGCCCCAGGATGAGATGAGCCGACATCGAGGTGCCAAACACCGCCGTCGATATGAACTCTTGGGCGGTATCAGCCTGTTATCCCCGGAGTACCTTTTATCCGTTGAGCGATGGCCCTTCCATACAGAACCACCGGATCACTATGACCTGCTTTCGCACCTGCTCGACTTGTGGGTCTCGCAGTCAAGCACGCTTATGCCATTGCACTATCAGCACGATGTCCGACCGTACCTAGCGTACCTTCGAACTCCTCCGTTACACTTTGGGAGGAGACCGCCCCAGTCAAACTGCCTACCATGCACTGTCCCCGACCCGGATAACGGGCCAAGGTTAGAACCTCAAACAAACCAGGGTGGTATTTCAAGGTCGGCTCCACGTGTACTAGCGTCCACGCTTCATTGCCTCCCACCTATCCTACACAGGCCGGTTCAAAGTCCAATGCAAAGCTACAGTAAAGGTTCATGGGGTCTTTCCGTCTAGCCGCGGGGAGATTGCATCTTCACAAACATTTCAACTTCGCTGAGTCTCAGGAGGAGACAGTGTGGCCATCGTTACGCCATTCGTGCAGGTCGGAACTTACCCGACAAGGAATTTCGCTACCTTAGGACCGTTATAGTTACGGCCGCCGTTTACTGGGACTTCAATCAAGAGCTTGCACCCCATCATTTAATCTTCCAGCACCGGGCAGGCGTCACACCCTATACGTCCACTTTCGTGTTTGCAGAGTGCTGTGTTTTTATTAAACAGTCGCAGCCACCATTTCACTGCAACCCCATCGGCCTTCGAGCGCGAGGCTCTACAACCTACCGGGGCACACCTTCTCCCGAAGTTACGGTGTCAATTTGCCGAGTTCCTTCTCCTGAGTTCTCTCAAGCGCCTTAGAATTTTCATCCTGCCCACCTGTGTCGGTTTGCGGTACGGTCGAATCTAGACTGAAGCTTAGTGGCTTTTCCTGGAAGCTTGGTATCAATCACTTCAGCACCGTAGTGCCTCGTCATCACGCCTCAGCTAAGCCCCCCGGATTTGCCTAAGGGGCACGCCTACACGCTTAAACCACCTATTCCAA
>JAYSEN010000039.1:0-40153 GCA_041913845.1 Undibacterium sp. | reverse complement strand
CGCAGTTATTGGCTTGGCTATAACGAAGTGGCCAAAATTAGTTGACCACTACAGTTTTACGGTAGATATTGATTTTGCAGTCTCAACATGCGTGCGATTACGTTACACTAATCGCACCTACGCGGGCTTCAGCAATTTCCATGACATTATTAAATAGGATAAGCAAATCATGTTGCAACTATCAGATGAAGTACACGCCGAGATCACAACTCTATGTCAGCTTGGCGATGATTTGGTTAAAGCTGGAGAGCTTGAGTCAGCCAAAGAGCAATATGTTGCCGCGTTAAAGCTACTTCCGGAGAATCAACGAGAATGGGAAGCAGCCACATGGATATACGTGGCAATTGGTGATGTTCACTTTCGCATGAGAAATTTTGAAACAGCATTTAAGTGTTTTTTTAACGCTGTCCAATGCCCGAAAGGACTTGGGAATCCATATATCCATCTTCGACTCGGACAGCTGTATTACGAACAGGGAAAGCTAGAAAAGTCTGCAGACGAACTTACCAGAGCGTATATGGGTGCAGGATTGAGGATTTTTATGGAGGATGACTCTAAGTATTTGGAATTTTTAGAAACGAAGATAGAGATTTGACCTTCAGGGCCGTAGGTGCGATAGAGCGTAGCGAAATCGTACGATTTTAGCGATGTAGAACCCATGATAGAAGTGCAGAAAACCAATAGATCACTAACGGGCGCTACTCAGCGTGGCTTACTCTCACCGTCATCCTGAGAAGGCGCAAGTTCAGCGTCCGGATCGAATGGCGGGAGTCCGGCTGCCAGCCGCTGTCCGACACGCAGCACCTCGTCGTCAGTGAAGTTGAGGCCCGACAAGGCAAAACAGGCCGCGGTCTGACTAAATTCAGGATGGGCCCATGCTAAAGCGCGCCAGGTCCGCTGCTGCTGCCGCTTAAGCAGTACTGAAGCGGGCACGACGGTAGCGGTACGTATCTTTTTCATGTTGCGATTGACGTTAACTACTCTCGGCAGAAGCCATCACCATCAAGCTCTGACTTGGGAACTTCGATTTCGGTTTCTTCTAAAATGACGCCCCCTAAAGCTTCGATGGCTTGCCGGGTAGCGGGATAGTTTGATCGGGTATTGCGATCTGAAACGATATCGTATTGATAGAAATAGTACACATTGATTACACCCATAGTCAGCCCCTGCCTATCATCACAAAACTAGCTATTACGCTTAATAATTCTTCGCGCGACTTAAGCGCATCAGTACGGCATAAACGAGTCCGGCAATCACTAAACCCACAAACCAGGCATAGGTGTAGATATCACGCCAGAGTTGTGCCACATCGGCGAATTGCCCAGGCAAAGCCGCGTGTAAAAAACCGGGCAGATTCGGTGCCACCCCGCATACGAAGGCCAGCAAAGCGGCGAGGTTCCAGCCTGAGCGGTAACTGTACAAACCGTGCTCTTGGTACAGCTCGGGCAAGTCCAGATAGGTGCGCCGTAATAAGTAATAATCGACCAGTAAGATGCCAGCGATAGGCCCCAGCAAGGCCGAATAACCGATCAACCAAGTGAAAATATAACCCTGCGTGGTTTCCAGTATTTTCCAGGGCATCATTAACAAGGCCAATCCTGCGGTCAGGTAGCCGCCGCGCTGATAGCTGATTTGTTCGGGTGCCAGGGCGGCAAAATCATAGGCGGGGCCAACCAGATTTGCCGCCAGATTGACGGAAATGGTATCGACTAGCAAAATCAGCAAGGCGATCAACACCGCCGCACCTTGCATACGACTGGCTAAATCGACCGGGTCCCACAAGGCTTTGCCATAAATCACCACGGTGGCCGAGGTCACGATTACGGCCAGCGTCGCCAGTAAGGCCATAGGTATTGGTAAGCCGAGTGCCTGGCCCAGCACCTGATCGCGCTGACTTTGCGCAAAGCGCGTGAAATCGGGGATATTCAAGGCCAGCGTGGCCCAAAACCCTATCATGGCGGTTAGCGAGGGCCAGAACACACTCCAAAATTGCCCGGCCTTTTTACCGCCTTCGACAAAGTCCGAGGGTTTATGCAATAACTCACCAAAGCCCCCGGCTTGCTGATACACCCACCACAATAAAACGCCACAGATCAGAATTTTCAGGGGTGCGGTATAGGTTTCCAGACGCCGTATCGCCTCCATGCCATGGACAATAAACCACAGTTGCATGCCCCAGAACAGTAAAAAGCAAAGCAACTGGGCGAGATTAATGCCAAGCAGGGGCAAGGCCGGACTTTGCCAATTCACCCCCAGCGTAATCGCCCCCAGGGTGTACAGCATTTGCCCGCCAAACCAGGTTTGTATGCCATACCAACCGCAAGCCACTATCGCTCTGAGCAAGGCTGGCAATTTGGCACCATGCACGCCAAACGCAGCTCGCGCCAGCACCGCATAGGGAATGCCATAGCGCGCACCAGCGTGGCCGATTAACAGCATGGGGATTAAGACGATGGTATTGGCAAGTAACACGGTGATGATGGCTTGACTGGCCGACATGCCCGCCTCGATCAGGCTGGCCGCCAGGGTATAGGCTGGAATACACATCACCATGCCTATCCACAAGGCGCAAAAGTGATACCAGCGCCAGTTGCGCTGCTCGCTGGTGGTGGGCGCTAAATCATCATTCCACAAACTTTCTTGCATCCTGAACTCCTGTTGGCTAAGGACCGCGCAGCGGTTTGTCGCGCCGGGTAGCGATCACCTGAGTTAATGCTTAGAGATGCCATGGTTGCCGATACCGACTAAGCCAGCAAGCAAAATTTCTGCTTTGATGATTTTTTCCTACACCTTGCACTTAGTGTTGCCAGCGCCAGCTAATGCCTATGGTGCGTGGCCGCAACACACCAAGGCGCCGGGTGTCGCTTAAGTCCGCCGAAATCGCCACGGGCAAGGCCGTGGCACCGCGTTGATTGAATAGATTATCGACAAACACGCTAAAGCCCCAGCCCGATTTATCGGTCTGCTGCGTTCCCGCGCTCAGGCGGCTAAGATGGTAGGCCTGGCGTTGATAAAACGGACTAGTTCTGTCGTACAGAAAATTTGCCGCACCAGTGTAACTGTGATCGAAACGCAGATAGGCGGGCCGCTCAAACCAGCGCAAACCACGGTATTCCACGCCCAGCGCCAGGGTCCAGTCTGGCACATCGAGCAAACGGTCGCCGGTTCTGGCGGCAGTGCCCGGCACATCGTTTTCCAGACGTGCCAAAGTGCGGTTCAGGTTCAGATACGTTTGCCAGTTGCGCTGAGGACGCCATTGCAGTTCTAACTCAATACCGCGACTTTTTGCGCGACCAAAATTCGCAGTTAAATTAAAGCCGCAATTCAAAACAATTTGCTGCTGCACATCTTGCCAATTCATTTGATAGGCTGTGGCGTTGATGATCAGCGCTTGTTGCAACCAGGCTGATTTCCAACCCAATTCATAATTCCAGACACTGTCAGGTGAGTATTTACGTAAGGCGTCAGGGCTCAGATTCAAACTGCGCACTTCATTGCCGCAAACCGCTTCGGGGGCGGGGTTATTCGGGCCACCAGCACGATAGCCCTTGGCTGCTGTGACAAACCACAATTGTTCGGGATGACTCTGATAGGCCAGACTCAATTTGGGATTTAAGCCCTGATCGGCCGCCGTGCCGGTCACGCCAGACGGTTTGCCGCCAACAAATTCACCGTCAACATCTTGCGCAAAACTCTGATGAATTTTGAATTTACGCAAACCCAGCCGGGCGCTCCAGGCTGGCGTGAACTGGTAATTCACTTCACCAAAGATGGCGCTCTCGGCACTGGTTGCTAAACGACTGCCGCTAAAAAAACTTTGGTAATTGGTGGCAAAGGCTTGGTTATACCCCGCGCTAACTGGAATTTGCGAAGCCAGTGGCGCATTCACATGGTGATACCAGGCACCGGCAACAAATTGCCAGGGCCCGAGTGGATCACTGACCAGGCGAAGTTCTTGTGTTAATTCGCGATTGCTGTAACGCCCTTGCATCACTACCGGATAAATCCTGGTTTGCGGTGGCGAAAAAAACGTGTAAATCACTTTTGACGCATCTTCATCAAGCTGCACATCGCGGTAATAATACGAGGTACTTGAGACCAATTCCATGCGTTCAAATTGCTTGCGTATTTCCAGATTCGCCAGCGTCGAGAGCTGAGTACTGGGTTCGGCCACTAAGCGGGTTTGCCATAATTTATCGATGCCACCAGGCGGCATATCGACTTGAAATGGTGCGCCCAAAACCGTACGCTGTTGCAGCGCGCTGGCTTGTACGCTCCAGCCGTCATCCAGCCACCATTTGAGTTGCGCTTTCAAACCCGTAGTTTTTTCAGTATTCACACGCGATTCTGGCTGTGCCGTGGGTAAGCGCAAATAATTTTGCGCATCAATAGGGTAACGTTGAATAAAGCCATCTTGCCAGCGATAAAACATCCCCAGGCGCAGCGCCAGGCGGTTTTCCAGCAAAGGAAAATTCGCCACCGCACTGATTTGCGTATTCCAGCCACCGCCCTCGGTGTGGCTTAAGGATTGTTGATAATCCCAACTGCTGCGACGCGCATCCGGGGTCTGACTCAGATAGCGCACAGTACCGCCCATCGAACTGGAGCCGTACAAACTGCCCTGCGGTCCACGTAACACTTCAACGCGTTGAATATCCAGCATAGCGGGATCAAGCACCCCACGTAGTGACAATAATGAGGCGTTACTCGACGCCGCAATCGGAATATTGTCCAGGTAATAGCCTACCGTGCCTGCGCTGCCCGCGGTCGATGAAATCCCACGCAGGATTAAAATATTTTGCCCAGGGCCAGAATTCACTACATGCAAACCCGGCACCAAACGCGCCAGCTCAGCCACGCTTTGTACCCCGCTTTGTTGTAATTGTTGAGCACTTAAGGCGGTAACGCTCAAGGCCGTGTTTTGTATATTTTCATCACGCTTTTGCGCCGAAATGATAACTTGCTGAGGTTTATCCGCTTCTTCGTTACTGTTAGTCGTAACAGGCGTGGATTGCGCGATGACGCTACTGTGAGAGAAGACCAGCAGCGCTGCTGCCAGTAAAACGCTGGAAGCTCGCATAAGCCCTCCTGGCTGGTTAATTTCGCTGCTGCAGTTTATATGCTTCGATAATTTTCGCCAGTTGCCCCGACTCACTGAGTTGTTGAAAGCCCCAGTCAAATCGTTGCATTAGTAAGTGAGCTTTTGGTATCGCTTTATTGATGACGACATAGACAGGAACAACCGAAATCGACTTGGTTTGCGCCACGACTTTTTGTCGCTCTTCGGCAGTAAAATGCTTTTGTAAAATATAGTGTCCCGTCTCGGCATCGATAGGCAGCAAGTCGATACGCCCGCTCAAGAGCTTACGAAAATTCGAGACATCGCTGGGCGCATAATCGACCTGAATTTCCGCGCGCTGTTGTAAATGCGTAAATTCCTCGGAATAGAAATTGCCTTGCACTGCACCAATGACATGACTGCGTAAATCGCTGAGTTTGTCCCAATTCAGGATTTCATTCTGGCGTTGAAAAAACACAATGTGCAGCGAAAAGATAGGTTTGCTTGAATACAGCAACTTACTTGCACGCTCGCTGGTATAGCCCCAGCCATAACTGCCCTCATATAAGCCTTGCATGACGCCACTGATTGCGCGGTTATTCGGGACTTCGGCCTGACTTACCTCAACTTGCGCGAGCCTGAAAGCAGCCAGCACAATTTTAGTTAAAAAGGCGTCACTATCTTCTCCGTTGATATAGGGCGGATAGTATTGCGCGGTTAATTTAATGGCGAGTTTATCCTGCGCGGCAAGTTGGTGGGCCTGACTTAGAGCCTGGCTCTGAGCTTGATTCGAGCCCAGCAAAAAAAACATAAATAAACGGCAAGCTAATTGCAAAAAGGGGAATTTCACATCAATTCACCTTGAGGTTATACCCCGCCTGTAACCCGATAACCCGATTTTCCATGACATCGTCCTGAGCTTTTTCCATGCCGCGCACACGGCACGCTACCCTTACAGGATACAAGCTCAGCGAGCGCTTGGCATGGCCGATTTGTAAAACAGTGTTTATCCGGCACGGTTTTACTTAAATGCACAAACCCTACCCGGCATCCGATGAAACCATAGGTACAAGCCTGCATGCAGCATGCTGTATAAACAAAAAAACCCGGCATTGTTGCCGGGTTGTCATTGATGTAGGCTTTAATTTACTTCATTTGTGGAAAAGCAAAATCTGCCCCTTTACTGGCGTGTGTGAGTTCGGGCCAGCGTTGCATCACGGCTTTTTGGCGGGTGTAAAAACGTATGCCTTCGGGGCCATAAATATGATGGTCACCAAATAAGCTGCGCTTCCAGCCACCAAAACTATAAAACGCCATAGGCACAGGCAAGGGCACATTGACACCGACCATGCCAACCTGAATTTGCCGGGTAAATTCACGCGCCACTGCACCATCGCGGGTAAATACTGCGACACCATTGCCATATTCGTGGGCATTGATCAGATCAATCGCTTGCTGCAAATTATCGACACGCAACACGCACAATACCGGGCCAAAAATTTCTTGTTGATAAATACTCATGTCCGGGCTGACCCGATCAAACAAGCTGGCGCCGCAGAAAAAGCCTTGTTCGCAACCTGGCACTTGCAAGCCACGACCATCGACCACCAGTTCTGCACCTGCCGCAACCCCTTCAGCGATCAATTGTTCTATCCTCTGCTTGGCCGCAGCAGTTATTACTGGTCCCATTTCAGCTTGCTCATCTAAGCCATGACTGACTTTGAGTTGGCGCACGCGTTGGGCTAAACGCTGCACCAGCGCATCGGCTACCTCAGCCACCGCGACGGCGACCGAGATTGCCATACAACGCTCACCCGCCGAGCCATAGGCAGCACCAATCAGCGCATCGACCGCCATATTCAGATCGGCATCGGGCATTACCACCATGTGATTTTTCGCGCCCCCCAGAGCTTGCACCCGTTTGCCTTGCGCACTACCGCGTTGATAAATTTGTTGCGCGATAGGCGTAGAACCGACAAAGCTGACCGCTTGTATGCCAGGATGCTCAAGGATCGCATCGACCACGGTTTTATCGCCCTGCACTACGTTAAACACGCCATCGGGCAAACCCGCTTGTTGCAATAATTTGGCAAGAAAGACTGCGGCAGAAGGATCGCGTTCAGACGGTTTTAAAATAAAGCAATTGCCGCAAGCTAAAGCCATAGGAAACATCCACATCGGTACCATTGCAGGAAAGTTAAATGGCGTAATCCCCGCCACTACCCCCAGGGCCTGGCGCATACTCCAGGCATCGATGCCACGCGCAACTTGTTCGGAATACTCGCCCTTGAGTAATTGCGGCACGCCCGTGGCAAATTCCACCACCTCGATACCACGCGCCACTTCACCGCGCGCGTCGGCTAAGGTTTTGCCATGTTCCCGGCTGATGATGTGGGCCAGTTCTTCACTATGTTGTTGCAGTAATTGCAGGTATTTTTGCAAAATCCGCGCCCGTGCCAGCGCCGGGGTTTCACTCCAGCCGGGGAACGCGCGTTCTGCGACCTCTACCGCCATGGCGACATCTGCGGCCGCCCCTAACACTAACTGGCCTTGCACGGTGCCATACGCCGGATTAAAAATATCGGCACGTGCTGTGCCCTGGCCTGCGTGTTCCTGGCCTTGAATAAAATGGGTAACTAAATACATGTGGTTCTCAATAAAAAGTGTCGCAGGAGCTGCTCAGGCCGCCGCCAGAATTTCGGCCAGCTTGCCAAATATTTCGTCGATATGCTGCTTGTCTAAAATCAAGGGAGGCGATAAGGCGATGATGTCACCCGTCGTGCGTATCAACAGCCCTTCAGCGAAGGCCCGCTTGTAAATCGCCATCGCCCGCGCACCAGCTTGACCAGGTATAGGCTCCAACTCGATGGCACCGATGATGCCCAGGTTACGGATATCAATCACATACGGCAAGCCACGTAAGCTATGCAAGGCTTGCTGCCAGTAATCGGCCAGGCTGGCAGCGTGTTGCAGCACGCCTTCTTCCTGAAACACCTGCAAAGACGCGAGCGCCGCAGCGCATGCCAATGGATGGCCCGAATAGGTATAGCCGTGGAACAACTCTATGCCGGCGGGGCCTTGCGCCAGGGTCTGGTAAATTTTTTCATGGCTGAACACCGCACCCATGGGCACCACGCCATTCGTCAAGCCCTTGGCGGTAGTCATTAAATCAGGCGTAATATCAAAGTAATCCGCCGCAAATGGTGTCGTCAAACGGCCGAAACCGGTAATTACTTCATCGAAAATCAATAAAATGCCGTGTTTATCGCAAAGCTCGCGCAAGCGCTGCAAATAACCCTGCGGTGGCAAAATCACCCCGGCTGAACCCGCTAAGGGTTCGACGATAACTGCCGCGATGGTCGAAGCATCGTGCAAATTAATTAAACGTTCTAAGTCGTCGGCGAGTTCTTTACCATGCTCGGGTAAGCCCTGACTAAAGGCGTTTTTGCTCAGATTTAACGTGTGCGGCAGATAATCCACGCCACCCAGTAAATTGGCAAATTGCTTGCGATTGGCTGGCAAGCCGCCGACCGACATACCGCCAAAACCCACCCCGTGATAACCACGCTCACGACCGATGAAACGGGTGCGCTGCGCTTCACCACGAGCACGATGGTAAGCCAGCACCATTTTCATCGCGGTATCAACGGCCTCGGAACCCGAGTTGGTGTAAAACACCTGGCCAAAGCGATTGCTACTGTAAGCAATTAATTGTTCCGCTAACTCAAACGCGGCGGGATGGCCCATTTGAAACGCCGGGGAATAATCGAGTGTCGCCACCATCTGCTGTACCGCGGCCACAATCTTGGGGTGACTGTGGCCGAGCGGCACACACCAGAGACCCGCCGTGCCATCGAGGATAGCGCGCCCTTGCTGATCGTAGTAATACATGCCCTGGGCACTGGCGACCAGACGCGGCGCTTGTTTGTAATCGCGATTCGCGGTAAACGGCATCCAGTAAGCCGACTTTTGTTGATGACTGAGTGCTTCACTGCTGCTCATGCGCTTCTCCTGTTATCTGCTACGGGTAGCCTGTCTTGCTCAGGCCAAATCAAATGCAACGGCAAAATTAGCTGGCTGACTCTATGCTAGGTAAAGTCCCGCCACATCAACAGCCACAGTTGTGTTATTTTTCAACAACCGTTTAGGTGAAAATACCAATACAGTTTAGTTGAAGGCCTGCTTTAGCACTTTCCACTAATGTAAAGTCGGAGTAAATATCGCGCATCCTCAGCCAAACTCTAATTAAATCCGGTTAAACTAATGAAATAGCATCCAAGCCTGCACGATTGAATTCATGCCAAAAACCACAAACAGTGAATTACTCACACTACTACAGTTAGACCGGACCAGCTCGCTAAGCCTGGTAGAGCAATTGCACAAGCAACTTGCCGGCGCGATTCAACAACAAGTTGTGCCTGTGGGTAGTAAATTACCGTCGGTGCGGCAATTGGCGCAGGCTTTGCAAATTTCCACCTTCACCGTAATCGAAAGTTATCAGGTCTTGCAAAGCCATGGCTTAGTGCAAGCGCGCAGTGGTTCGGGTTATTTCGTTTGTCAGACCAGTCACCCTGTCAGTCCGATCAACTTTGCCAGTCAGCACGCCAGCGTCGATACCCTGAGCGCCGATCTGTACACTGGCGTCAGCACGACACTGGCGGTGGGTGCTGGCTGGCTTCCGGCTGAATGGTATGACACCCAAACCCTGGCCGATGCCTTGCGTGATTGCGCCAGAAATACCCCACTGCGCCTGCGCGGCTATGGCAATCCGCTGGGTTTAAATTTACTGCGACAACAATTGGCACAGCAATTCAGCCAGGAATTATTTCCTGTCAGTAGCGAGCAAATTTTATTAAGTCACGGCGCCAGCCATGCCTTTGATCTGATCTTACGCAGTCTGTGCCAAGCTGGCGACACCGTCTTGCTGGAGGACCCCTGCTATAGCAATTTAATATCGCTGGTACGTCAGCATGGTTGCAAAATACTGGGTGTGAAGCGCGGCGAAAATGGGCTGGATCTGGCGCAACTGGATCAACTCGCAGCAGAGCATAAGCCGCGCCTGATGATAGTCAACACGGTATTACAAAACCCACTGGGCACGTGCTTGCGCCCGGCTGAAGCGCATCGCTTATTAAGCCTGGCAGAACTGCATGATTTTTACCTGGTCGAGGACGATATCTACCGTGATTTATGCCCACGCCAGGAAGTTTCTATCGCTGCGCTGGATGGTTTGCAACGCGTGATACGGGTTGGCAGTTTTTCCAAAGCCCTCTCGCCAGGCTTGCGTGTCGGCAGTATTTGCGCGTCAACCTCATTAATACAAAAATTGGTGCGCTTAAAAATGCTGACGGGTTTAACCACCTCAGAAATCAATGAGCGTGTGGTCTACCATGCACTGACCCATAAACATTATCGACGCAACTTAGTGCGTTTGCGACAGCAACTAGCACTCAATATGGAGGGGAGTATCAATCAATTACGCGCTTCTGGCTTACGTATTCTGGCTGAACCCTCCGGGGGTATATTTGTTTGTGCGGGCTGGCCCGAGTCCAGCGCAGCGGCCAGCGAGATCGCCAAACAAGCCTTAGAGCAACAAATTTTGTTAGCACCCGATCAATTTTTTTGCCTGAATCCCAGCCCTTATCCCTGGTTCCGTTTTAATGTCGCGCTCGCCCAAAATGCGCAACTCGCGGCATTTTTACGTCAAACCAGCGCCAATTTGCGCGTCATTAGCCATGCCTGAGTTAACATCATTAACGCTAGCCACAGCTTAAGCACCAAGAATTTAGCTTGAAGCGTAAGCTAAAGTCCTGTGCGTTTTCTTTAGCAGGCTGGGCTGGCATCTGCTAAATTTAGTTATTAACACTAAGCAACAACGGTCAAGCCTTAGCAATGAATCGGGAGTCAGCATGAGTGATGATGATAACGAGGATTGGATCATAGAAGACGATGACAGCGCTGCTACTGCTCAAACAGAGCTCAGTGCGCCCCCCGAATTCCGGCCCTGGCGTATCCTGGTGATCGATGATGAAGCGGATATTCACGCCGCCACCCGCTTAGCTTTAAACAATTTTCAATTTAAGCAACGCGGCCTGGAAATACTCTCAGCCTATAGCGCTCACGAGGCCTATCAACTATTGCAAAGCACACCCGATATCAACCTGATTTTGCTCGATGTGGTGATGGAATCGGATGATGCAGGTTTGCAACTGGTACACAAAATCCGCTCTGACTTAAATAATCACTTAGTGCGTATCGTCTTGCGTACTGGCCAGCCCGGCCAGGCACCAGAGAGGCGCGTGATTGTCGATTACGATATCAATGATTACAAAACCAAGACCGAACTCACCACCCAGCGTTTATTCACCACGGTGGTCGCATCTTTGCGCGCTTACGAAGGTTTGCTCTCTATCGAACGCAGTCGTCAGGGCTTGGCGCGGATTTTGCAAGCCTCGTCCAATTTGTATGAACTTAAATCGCTGCGCGAATTCGCTTCGGGCGTGTTAAATCAGATTGGCGCGGTACTTGAAGTCGGTGCCGATGGCGTGATTTGCCTGTCGCGTGGCTTGAATAATGCGGCTGACAACGAAAACGACCCCAGCTACACCATCATCGCCGCTACGGGTGTATTTAGTGAACTCGATGAGCAAGTCTTGTTACCCCAAGACTCGCCCTGGCTGAATCTGGTCAGCCATGCTTTTGCCGAAAAACGCAATCAATTCAGCCAGACTGGCGACGCTTTTTACATCCACACCCGTCAGGGCCATGAATTCACGATTTTGTTAACGCCGCCCTGGCCGCTGGGTCAGGTACAAAAAGACTTGCTGGAATTATTTTGTGACCGAATCGCTGCCGCTTACGATAATCGCTATTTAAACGAACAGTTACAACGCGCCCAGGAAGCCTCAGTGATCGCCTTAACCGACCTGGCTGAATCACGCGACACCGATACCGGTGGTCATGTGCAACGGGTCGCCAGACTCACTGCCGAGATCGCCCGCCGTTTGAAGCTCTCAGGACATTACGACATCGATATCACTCAGGAATTTCTCGATCTGGTGGGCATCGCCAGTATCTTGCACGATGTCGGTAAGGTTGCCACGCCCGATGCGGTCTTACTCAAAGCGGGCTTGCATAATGCTGATGAACGCAAGATCATGGAATACCACGCCTTGGCTGGGGAATTGGTGTTGCAACGTGCTGCTGCGATGGTCGATGGCGTTAGTTATTTAACCTATGGCGCGCAAATCGCGGGCGGTCATCACGAGCATTTTGATGGTAATGGATATCCACGGCAATTAAGTGGTGAGCAAATTCCTCTGGCAGCGCGCATCGTTGCCGCTGTGGATGTGTTTGATGCCTTGTTGCATAAACGGCCGTACAAAGAAGCCTGGCCGCTGGATAAGGTACTCAGCTATATGCGTGAAAAATCAGGTAAACAATTCGATCCGCATGTGGTGGCGGTCTTGCTCGACTTTATCGAGCAAGAGCAACCGGCCTGGCTGTTGCAGGCCGATTGAGGGCCTGTTTATATCGCGTAAAGCAATAAGAAAAAACCGTACATGGCGAGCGCCGTTAAGGCAATGAATAGCAGCACGAAACTGCGCCACAGCGCTGCCCAGCGCCCTAATTCATAAGTCCCTTTAAGGTGGGCATACATGTGCAAGGGTGGCCCAAAGAAAATCGCAAAGCCCATCAGAGTTTGCCAATCCAGATACGACAACACCCGCATGCTCATCATAAATATCGCCATAAAGGAGAGCGAGAACAGCGAAAATACGGCGTGATCAAACAAAGTAAAACGACGCCTGAACACAAATAAAATCCAGATGAACGGCAAGCTGATAGGCAATAAGACGAAGGCAAACTTGGAACTTGCACTCTTTAATTTATAGGCCAGCAATTCGGCATTAAAATCATCCCGATCAAAAATATCACGCATACGCTGATCGACAAAGGCAACGCTGGAAAAGGTCAAGTCACCGCTATCAAATTTTTCTTTGACCTTTTTAAAACCCGCTGCCAGGGTGTAAATATGATCTTTATCTTGCTTTTTTTCCTTAAGCTTAGTCTTATCCTCAAGCTGGGCTTGGGTCGCGGCAGCCTGTAACTCACGCTGACGCTGCTGCCACTCTTTGAGCTTGACATTTAATTCGTCGATGGTGGCCTGTAATTCTGCCCGGGATTCCGCATCCGTTTCTTCAGCTTGTCGTTTCAGTTTCTTTTGCAACTTGACTTGCAGATTATCTATACGTTGTTGCAGTACTTTAGGGTCTTGATTAACCAGCCCCACTTCGTGCTTCGCACCCAGCGAAAAAACGAAAAACAATAAAAATATCAGAAATAAAAACAAGGCCAACGGCGAGACATAACGCACACGCTGCCCATCGATGTAATTTCGGGTCAGCTTGCCGGGCTTGAAAATCAAGGCTGGGATGGTACGCCAGGCCTTGGTTTCGAAATGAAAAAAACCATGCAAAAATTCTTCGACCAAATGCAGTAAAGACTTATGCACATGCGCAGCCTGACCGCAATTATGGCAATAAGGCCCAGTCAGGCTGGCACCGCAATTCGCGCAACTGTGTTGCTCGTGCTCATGCGCAGCGGTGGATGGGCCTGTACCCGTTGAAGTCTGACTGACAATCACAGCCTCAGCCAGTGTTTCGCTTGCTACTTCGATAGACATGTTGCTCCCCTTATCTTTTTTTATTGTATCGTCAGTTGTCTGGATTCCTGTCTTAGTCGGCGCAAGGTAGTCGCATCATAGGGCAGCATCAGCTTGGCGCCCTGAGCTGCAACTTAAGCGCTCTTTTTCTCGGTACGACGTTGCAAGACAAAAATCGGTTGTGCCCATTCCATGTCTTTTTTCTTTTTACTGGTAATCAGCGTTAATTCCGATGGATCATAGACATCGGTATTATGCGTCAAAGGCGTAGTCATCAGATACTGGGCATCAGTGTTTTTGAGGAATTCCCCGACTAATTGAATATTGCGAATATCCAAATGCGCAAACGGTTCATCAATAAACACAAAGCCACCACTACCATCTTCCGATTTTAATAAGCCGATTAACAAAATCAGCGACTTCATCACTTGCTGACCGCCCGAGGCTTCACCATCATTCATACCGATAGGCCCTTTGCCATCAAACTTAAAGCGCACATGCAAGCCCGCTTGCGCCAGCTGGATGTCGTCATTTTCCAGTTTGACCGGATCGGTGTGCACTTCGATACCGGCTAATTCACCTAGCTGTCTGATGTTTTTACTGTAGACCTTAATTGTATAGCGCAACCTGTCCATGTAAGCGGCGCGGGCATTGATGGTGGCTTCGATAGCACGGTTATTTTGATAGCGCCGTTCTTCCGTTTCGGACTGTCGGCCCAGCAACAGCGTTTGCAAACGCGTGTATTGATCGACCACGGTCGCATCGGTTTCCCAATCGCTGCGATTCAGATTATTGCCTAAGCTACGCAAACGTAATTCGATTTGATGGGCATTCTCGTGTTCCGCCACCAATTGTTCGCGATAAGCCTGACGCTTCCAATTTGCTGGCAGATTTTGCCAGTTTTGTCGCAAATCACGCAGCTTTTCAAAGTGTGCCCGACGTTCATCGAGCTGGCGTTTTTCCAGACTGCGTAAATGCTGTTCCGTTTCCGCCAAGGCGGCTTTAGCCTGATCCCATTTCACTTGCGCGACCGAGCGTTTTTCGGTGGCGGCCTTTAATAAGGGTGACAATTCGCCCAAACGGCTGCCTACACTCATCCGCTGTTGTCGCAAAGGTTGTATCGCATGGCTGGCTTCTTCAAATTCGGCATGGCGCGCACTCAATTCTTTGGCCGCATCGACCCCTGCCAAACGCGCTTTAAAGGCTGAAATTTCACCTGCGAGTTTGCTGATAGCCATGGTCAGTACATCTTCCTGGCTTTGCCAGCGCGGTAAATTTTTGAGTAAGGCGTCGAGACGTTGTTTGCGGCCAGCCTGACCAAAACGATAGCGCGCAGCTTCGACAAATAAGGAGCGACCACCGCGACGTTCAAAATGATAAGCTTCGGGCGTAATCCATTCCTGATTGCGAGGCAATTTCATGCCTTGCTCGATCGATTCAACCCGGCGTATGCGCTGCAATTGGTCGATTAACCAAACGGGTGCTTTGGCACTGAAGTTCACGACCGCCAATAAGCTCTCATCTTGCACCGCATCGGCAAATTCACGTTCAGCGACGATGAAGTGGTTATAGCGCAATTTCTCGGCAATTTTATAAGCCGCGCGCGCATCCTCGGCTTTATCGAGCAAGACCACCGAGGTATAGCTGCGCAATACGCCTTCGACTGCGCCCTGCCATTGCGCATTGCTGACATCGACGATATCTGGCAATAAGCAATGACCGATATTCGCGTCTTGCAAAGCCTTGCGGATTTGCCGCACATGATCGGGATCGGGCAAGCTGTGCTTGCCTTGCAAAGCAGCGATAGTTTCGCTGTCTTGCGCAATCTTTTGTGCCAGGGTTTCACGCTCACTGCGCAAACGCGCTAATTCCGCTTCTTTCTTTTCAACGTCATTGGCGATGCTGGCAACATCGGCGTCAGCTTCGGCCGCGAGTTTTTGCAAACGCGTTTTTTGTTCGAGCAAGCTTTCTTGTGGCTTGAGTTTGCTATTAATTTGCTGCAGTTTTTCGCGCAAACCCGCTTCTTCAGCTTCGAGTTCGGCTTCATCGGCTTGCGCGGCACTGACACGTTGCGCATGTTCGGCCAGGTTTTGCCGTTTATCTGAAATCGCCTCGTTTTGCTGCTGCAAATTACGCCGTGAAGCGCGCAAATTCTGGCTGATTACGTCGGCTTGTTGCAGCGCTTCGTGGTATTGCAAGGTCGGCAGAATTTCTTCTTGCAAATCGCGCTTTTCTTTTTGTAAGTCTTCGTATTGGTGGTAATTGGCGACGCGCAAACGCAAACCTTCGAGATTGGTTTTGGCCGCTTCGAGTTCGGTTTCAAACTTTTGCAATTCCAGTTCGGTGTCGTGCTGATGGCGCTTAGCATCATCGTAAGCATCCAGCACTTCTTTATCACCAAACACCTGGAACACTAAATCGAGCAATTGCCTTGGCGAGTATTCGCAGAGTTTATCGGTTTCGCCCTGTTCCAGCGCCAAGACCTTGCCCATCGCATTCGATAAACCAGCATAGGCTAAGCGGCGGCGATAAGTTTCCACACCCAGATAATCATTCGCATCCTGCACTTGTTCGAGCTCAACCCGGCCACCGCGCATCAGATATTGACGTTTCCAATCGCCGCCATTTTTTTCTATGCGACAAAACAGCGTGACTTCATCATCATACAAACCCGACATACGAAATGGCCGGTTAGAAATTTGTGGCCCCTGGGCACTGTTATCGACCACCGCGCGCAACCAGGCAGTTTGCTGACCTGAGTGGCGCGCATAGTGCTTATACGAACGGCCCATCGAGCATTCCAGCCCAAACAAGGTGCGCAAGGCATCCAGCAAGGTGGTTTTACCCGAACCATTTTGTCCGGCGATGGTGATAATCTTGGCGTCGAGTGGAATGTTTTTAATGCGTTGCCAATAATCCCAATGCACTAATTCCAGGGATTTAATATGAAACATCTCTAACCTCGTTCGGTAACGAATCAGGCTGGCGGCCTCCATCTGAGGCGCAGCCAGCCAGTTTATGTCGGTGATTGCAAGCGCCAGCGTGGGCTGATCGCGAGCTGATTAGTGTTACTGCTTTGCCTGTGCTTCAGCGCTTGCCACGGTGGCTGGATCGGCTAAATCGACTGAATCAAGCTTGATCTCGACCGAATCAGACTGGTCTGCTTGCGCCGAATCAAGGCCGCTTGCAAGCTGGTCTTCAGCTGCGCTGGCTGGCGCTGCTACGGCACTTACTTGCGCTTGCCCGGCTTCTGCCGCGGGTTCCAGCTGCGCTTCAGCGGCAACAATTTGCGCCGGCGTGCGTGGCACTGGCAAATGGAAAATATCTGAGAGCGCGCCATTGATGATGCGGTCTTTCAGGGTATCGGTATCCATCAGCAAATCCAGCAACGGCCCTTCGGCGATCATATCGCCCTTACGTTCAATAAACCCTAAGCGCGATAACTGCCCCAGATTCATATCAAGCCGGGTTTTCTTGCCAAGTTTTTCACCAAAGTCAGCCAGCAAGGCACGGTAAGAAATTCCAATTGAAGTTTCTTCAGCGCGCGGCATGGGTTTGTCTTTGCCAAACATATCGCTTTGCTCTTCTTGCGCCAGTTGATGCGCTTCCTGGCGTTCGCGTTTGGGCAAAATAATCAGCGCCCACAACACCACCAGCAAGGCCACGCCATCGCGTGCCAGGCCAAAATTATTGTTTTGCCAGGTGTCACGCGTGCCAAACACCTTGGACTCACTATCGCGGGTTAAAGCCAGCGTCACGTAATCGGCATAGACATTATCGACAAAGCGCAAGCCACAGGCTTTTAAACGGGTGTCGAGATCAGTGCGGAATATTTCATCCGACAATGCGCGTTTGACCAGTTTGTCATCGCGCCGCAAGGTTTGCTGCGCCAGTAAACGCGCAATCAAAATTTGTACATCTTCAGTCATTCGGTATCCGCTGTTTTCGTTGTGCCCAAAGCGGCAGGTTCAGACTTAGTCTGAGTATCGGTGGCTGGCACTGCGTTAAGCTCAGGCTTAGGTGCCAGCTCGCCAGATGTGGCGGCAGCGTCACTCGCGCTTGCCACCTGTGGCGCATCAGGCTTTTGAGTTGACGCTTTGGCTTTCGTCCGGCTGCGCGGTTTCGCGCCCAGATCAACTGCCTTGGTCGGTAACGGCAGCGCTGAACTCGCCATAAAAAACGCTTTAGAAATCGCCGCCACCGCCGGGTCTTGTAACTTCTGCAGTTTATCGTGAACTTGCAAGCTCAACGGCATGCGCGCCAGCGTGCCAGTCGCGCCTTGCAAGGTTGCTTCATTTTCATCGCCGAGTAAGGGTAACATCGATGCCCGATACGAGGCCACCGCAAAGTCAGCGGGCAATAAACTCTCATGCAAGGGCAAGCCTTGCTCTTGCAAATTCAAATCGTGTTCGATGGCAGCCAGGCGCGCTAACCAATGCTCTAATTCATGCATGGTATCGTCATCGTCTTGACTCACCGCACGTACATTTTCACCAGTCGGCAAGACTGCTGAAATCGCTTGCGCCTTATGCACCAATAATTCACTTTCCGCCACGTCTATCATTTCCGCTGGGGTGATGAATAAAGGCGTCACGGGTTGCGCCAGCGCGCCATCAGCGAGTGCGGCTAAATCCTCTTTTTGCAACAGCCAGGTTTTGATATCGGTGGTCGATAAACCCGATTGCCCCAGATGCACGCGCTGCCTTTCGATTTGGTTTAAGGCGCGCGAAAACATCCCCTGCATATTCAGCAAAGCTGACTGCGCCCGGCCTATCGCCTGCGCCGCTTTGTGAGTGGCGGCGTCGGCGCCCTCATCGTGGGTGATGGTTAAAATAATTTGCGAACCTTTTTCTACCCAATCGCAAGCGGTATGCCATTTTTTTTGCGCCGCACGCAACTGGAATTCGGAACCCGAGGCAATCGCATCGGAAAATTCTTCAGTGAGTTCGATTAAACGCCCTAACAAATGGTGCAATTGCTCGACCGCGACACCGCCAATTTGTTGCGCACCTGCAACTTGCGCCAGCATAAAGCCCATATCGGCCTGATCGCTGTCTTCACTGGTTTGCAATAAGGTTTCTATCGCCGCCAGCAAGTTGCGCGCCACGGGCGCAATCCGGTACACCGCTTGTTGCGCATCCCAGACCAATAAGCCCGTCGAGCGCAAACGGTTAATTACGGTTTCCAAGGCATCGGGCTCAAGAAACGCCAGTTTGAGATTAATATCGGCGCGCGAAAACGCTGGCGACTGCACATCCGCCGCCAGTTCTCGTAATACTAAAAGCCTTAACATAACGCTACTAATACCACCATGAAACAGTGCCGTAAATGCCTGAAACAAAGGCTGGGCGCGTTTTAAGGGGTAGACTGCAGCGACATCATCAGGCGTTATGCCTGCTTTAAAATAAGTCTGAAGCGCGAGATCGTCTTCATTGTGCAGCAGGGCTTCATCAGGAAAATTTTGCATGCGGCATTTTACCGTTTTGCCGCCTTCAGGTGTATTGCCTAAAAGACCATTTCATACACTGAGGCTGCGAAATTCCGTATTTCCCTGAGTAAAATTGTAAAAACTTGCTGCTGGCTCAAGTCGTAGTCACTTGATGGTGATCTGACGTTAAGCAATTTGCTGAAATTGAAGGCGAAATTATCACAGCGACCTAGCCCACAAGGCAATATCCATGCGCCTTAACAAGGCAACACACTAGAAACCCGCATGGATAAATCGTTTCCAGGCACTGCTTAAAATAAGTTTATCCCCGGTTAAGCCTGGCTCATGCCAATTTGGGCCAGTCTTATTCAGTCAATGAGATCAAACTTGCCCAATTGCGCATGGCTTAGCAAAAATGCTTGCCCATCACATATTACTGTGTTTATATACAGTATTTTTACAAGGAGGCACTATGTTAAAAGGCAGTTGTTGTTGTGGCGAAATACAATTTGAGATCCTGGCGCAACCCACTATGATGGGGACTTGTCATTGTTCGCGTTGTCGTAAAGTGGGGGCCAGCACACTGATTTTTGTGAATGCCAAAGATTGCCACTTAAAGCAAGGCGAAGCAGCCATCAAGGTCTATCAGGCGCAAGCGCCCTTTATTTATCCACGTGCATTTTGCCAACATTGCGGCACAGCACTGGGTGGCATAGCAACTGGTGCAGAAAGTTTTCCCATTCCCGTCAACTGCCTGGATGATGAACCCGGATTAAACAATCAATTTCACCTGTTTGTGGCATCCAAGCCTGATTGGTATGCAATTTGTGATCAGGCGCCGCAGTTTGCTGAAACTCCACCCGCTGCGTCAGAGCAGCATGCTAGCTAAGCAGCGCTGGCTTGGTCACAAATAAATACCAGCAACTGCCAGAAGTGGCTGGCCACTTTGTCAGCTTTTGTTATGATGTCCGACTAAGTTCATGCGTGGGCCAGCCTTTGACTATTTCGCGTCAGCAAGCCGGCCCGGCATTTCCAACGGAGGCCTTATGTCTGCAACAAACTTAACCAGCGCGACTCTGGGCGGCGGTTGTTTCTGGTGCCTGGAAGCGGTATTCCAGCAAATTCGTGGGATTCACGCGGTTGAATCGGGCTATTGCGGTGGCCGCAGCTCTGACCCAAATTATGAAGCCGTCTGCAGTGGCGAAACGGGTCATGCCGAAGTGGTGCAACTGCGCTTTGACCCGGCGCTCATCAGCTACGACGAAATCCTCGAGATTTTTTTCACGATACATGACCCGACTACGCTAAACCGTCAGGGCAATGATGTCGGCACGCAATATCGCTCGGTGATTTTTTATCACGATGAAGCTCAAAAGCAAGCGGCCTTAGCCGCCAAACAGCGTATGCAAGCACTCTGGAACGAGCCTGTCGTCACCGAAATCAGCGCGCTGGCACCGTATTACGCAGCTGAAGCTTATCATCAAAATTATTTCAACCAGCATCCGGCTCAGGGTTATTGCCGCGTTGTGGTCGCCCCCAAAGTCGCCAAGGCGCGTAAGCTGTTTGCGGCGCGTTTGCGTGGCTAAACCAGTGACACACGCTGCTCAAAATTTACTGCCCGAGCTGGTCGTGCCTGCTGCTAAAGTAACAAACTAGCGGGATTTTCTGAATTGACTGTGGTCGGCCGCGACCTGATCTGGCCGGTAAGCATGGCGATTGGCTCGGGCATCATACAAAGCATGATGCTGACTGAGTTTGTTTTCGATGAAAAACACTTGCAACTCGAGTTGGTCGAGCTTCTGGTAAATGTTTTCTGCGTGCAGCCATTCGGGTATTTCATCGTTCATGGCCGCACAAAACAATTCCCAGTCGCCATCATAATCAAAGCAGATTACTGGCTGCTGATCTGCAAATTGTGCCAGCCACTGCATCAAACGCAGGCTTAATTGCTGCTTATTGCATTCAGCGCCCGCCACTTTGCCTAACAAAGGCAATACTGTTGCAATCACGAAATCGTTGCAGTTGGCCAGATTAACCGGCAATTCCACATAGAACTCGTGCAAACCATCCTCACTAACCATCCCCAGACTAATGAGTTCAGCGTGTTTAAAATCGGTAAATTCGGTGTCGATAAAGATCAGCATGGCAATCGTGGCTCAGATTTAGTCGTTAAACTCTTATGTTAATTGCATACTTTACATTAATTAACATTAATGCACCAACATTTTTAAAACTTGGTCGCCCGATAAATTGCTGACTATCGCAGCCAGCATGTGTTTGCCTGAGTTAGCGTTTATCAACAGCCATCTCGCATAACCTCAGGCGAAGCTCTATCCTGCGCATGCTTAATCACGTTTATTCAGGGCACATATATCGCTTTTGATATCGATTCTGATTAAATACCCCTAAAGAAATATTGCTATAATAGTCTACGTCTCTATTCAAACTGAGGTTTGGAGGTGTACGCTGATGAAAGATGATAACCAGGTCGCGATAAATCCCGCCGCGAGCGAGAGTGAAGTTACACCTGCTACAGCAAAAACTGCCACAGTAACTCGCACCGCAAATACATCGAAATCCACATGGTTAGACGACCCTCATAGTTTCAACACGTTTTTCCGCGCATTCAGTAGCAAAGTTCGCTTGGGCGCACGTGGCCTGATGGAGCGCTTAAATAAACGAACTTTGAAAATTGGCATTTCTGCGCGAATTTTTCACCCTCAGCAAGGCGCTAAAGGCTTACCGAGTAAAAACTTACAGTATCTGGAAGAATCAATTTCAAACTGGGTGATGTCGCGCGACGTCATGGTATTCATGATTCCCACAGTGAATACGCATGGCTTGATACGCCCCAACAAGATACGCTTACGAGATTACGCCCGGCATCTGGATGGATTGGTGTTGCAGGGTGGCGCCGATGTCGCACCAGAATGCTATGCAGAGCAAGCGACCCGACCCGAATGGAGTGGTGATCGCACCCGGGATATCTACGAATTGGAATTATTAAATGAATTTATTGAAGCTGGCAAACCTTTACTTGGAATTTGCCGGGGCTGTCAATTATTGAATGTGGCTTTTGGCGGCTCACTTTATCAAGATATTTCGACCGACATTCCCAAGGCGCTGGATCATGTACATGATTTATATGATCAGAATTTCCATGAAATTCAATTTGCCAACGATTCCTCATTAGCACAAATTTTATCGGTTCCAGCTGGTGCTTTAAAAGTCGTGAATTCGATACATCATCAGGCAATCAAGTCGTTGGGGCGCGATATTGTGGTTGAAGCTTTCTCACCCAACGATAATGTCATCGAGGCGATACGCTATAAGAAAAGTGAATTTGTCGTTGGCTTGCAATGGCATCCGGAATTTCATCACTCAGGCAATGGCGACTTACTTGATTGCACGCCTATCCTAGATAGCTTTTTATATGCCGCACGGGCCACACGGTTTTAGCCATGCGTTAAATGGACAGCCTTATTTACGTTCTGGTCGCAAGTCTGGCGGACGACTTACTGAGAAAGCGGCCAGACTCTGCCTGCAATCAAAAGCGCCATTGATTCACCGCTTGCGATAAGGTTTCTCTCAGGTGCGCATCTTTTTTCAACATCAGTCTGCCCTTGAGTTTATCTCCTGATAAATCGCTGGCTGTCATTAAATAGCAATAGCGTGGCTTATGCTTCCCAGCTAATTGCTCTGCTGCGGCAATCAAAGCTAAACCATTTAAACGCTGAATTTCGACACTGGTAATCAGCACATCCACCTGGTCGGCTAATAATCGGCCTAACGCAAAATAACCATCATTCATGGTCAGCACGCGAAATTTCCTGACCAGTAAGACATCTTTAATCAAGCCACACACCAATTCTGAATTGTCAATCACCAAGGCGGTAATTGTGCGTCCCGCTAATTTTGCACGTAATTGTTGAAGTCGTTGCCGCACCTCGTCTTCACGCGGGTTGAGCTCAGCCTGATAAAGCTCAACCAGCTCACGTAATAAATCGATGTGAGCCAGCGACAATGCCGCAAGTGCCGCCATGTCCTTTCCCTGATGCTCGATAATACGGCTCAGTACATCCTCCAGGGCATGACAAATATCACTGATGATATGCATACCATGCGTGCCGCCGCTGCCTTTAATACTGTGGGCGTTACGATACAGCTCACGCGCAATTTCGATGGCAAAGCCCTGCCTTTCCAGCTGCAGAATCTGGCTTTCCATGGCATCGATTGAATTTGGTAAGTCTTGCAAATAGGTTTTACGCAGAGTAGTCAATAATTCCTGAACATGATTCATCGATTAACCTGCCTTGCTTTTGCGAACTGGTCGTAGGTGTAACGGCATTAAAGTGTCAGGCAGACTGCTGATTTCGAGCAACTTGCCTGAACCTCCTAGCCGTTATAAACCGAAACGCGGGAGAAAGAAATTCTTTTTTTACATGACAACTCAGGAAATCATGGAAAGCGTTGCATGTGGAGGTAACAGTCTGGTGCCTGGGGTTCAGAAATAGAGTTAAACCGCCAGGCAAGCGCATAGTCAGGCGCTCAGCATACGTTTCATCAACTCAGAAAATTTGACTACAAACGAACATCGTACAAAAACTGCCGTTGTACGCTGGCTTTGACTTGCGTACTGGCAGGATGCTGGGGATTGATTAAAACATTGTATTCTTCCGGCACAATGACCGAGGGCACCAATAGCAAAGCTGAACTTTGCGCCATCAGCCATTTATCGCCTGCGCGTATACTGGTTGACCCCGGTGGTTCGGCCAACCAGGTGCTGGGCAGGGATTTGGCTTCCAAAGTCTGACGTTGCCGCCACAGCGCATTCGGCACCTCTATGCGCACTAAAAAGGCATTGCGGATAGCAATATTGTCGCCCAGATGAACCAGTGTCTCCAAGGTCGCTAATGCTATGCTGGTCGATGCATAAAGTACTGCCCGCCCCTTACTATTCCAGCGCCCCCCCGTAATCTTTGCACCGCCGCCGGATAAATCATCGGCATCGAATTGAGCCGTGTGTTTGGCAATACGCCATAGGGTATGGGTTGCCGCCATTAAGAGATTACCCCGTATTCAATACGACCCAGGGTATCCAGTACCAATTCATAGCCCGCTTCGGTATCGAGCAGGGCAAATGGCATCTCACCGCCTAGAGCGCGGTTTTGCCGAACTATCCAGCTTTGCACCGCACTACTATCTTCCAGTACGGCCAAAGCCTTATGCCAGACTTTATCGGCACGATATAAGCGATCTTGCTCTAAGGGGGAAAGCGTATCACCATTTTTAATGCGTGCTTTCAGCGTACTTTTAGGCAGGCGTAAGAGTTCCAGGAATTTTTCCTGACTTAAGCCAAAGCGCTCGGCAAATTGCGGAATAGCATTCGCATTCACGCCTTCACGCATACTGCGTATAACTTGCTCGACATTCCCGTGAAAGGATTTATCTAATGCCAACAAGCGCAAACCCTTGCACTTTTGTCCGGTTTCCAGCGCTTGACTCAAGTCATTTTGACGCCCATCGTTATCGCCGGGGCCACGCCCTTTTCCATTGCCACTATCCGACTTGCGGTTGGATTTCATGCTTGCAGCTGTCATCATATTCATCCAATATCAGATTTAATTTAATCCAATTATAGACCAATACGCATTTCTTTGCAGGCAGCTAGAGAAATTGCTGCGAAGGCAAAAATATAGCCTTGCAACGAGGAAGCCGAAATTAAAAAGGCTGGCCTCACTGTTAGCACATAAGTGTTGCCCGCCTAAGTTATTTATCGTCGATACCCGGTCAGACTTGGCTTTTTTGGAATTCATTTTGCTATCATAACGAGCAACTTAGCTTAACCAGGCTCTGCACTGGAAATCAGCTACTCAGGTACTTCTATGCCAATCCGTGGCATAAAACTTGCAGTAATCACACAGGCAGTATGCGGGCCGACACTCTCGTACCAGAGTCAAGTGCAAGGAATCGGCAATCGCTCGTAATTAACATTGACTTAAGCTGCCCTACCCCCACTAACTCAAATGAAAGGGTTTTCACCATGGCATTACGCGACATAAATCAAGCAACCGTCGACTTAGTCAAACAATTTGAAGGCTTAGGCGATGGCGATACCTCGACGAGCGCAATTGACCCCTACCTCGACCCTGTCGATATCTGGACCATAGGCTGGGGCCATGCGATCACCTATGAAGGTCGCTTTTTAAAAGGTGAAGCCGATCGTGCCCAGGTTAAAGCGCTTTATCCGAACGGCATTACGGTGGAGCAAGCCACCAGCCTATTGCAATCTGATTTAATGAATGCCGGGCGTGATGTCAGCTCAGTTGTCACGGTAACACTCAACGATAACCAATTTGGTGCCTTGACTTCATTTACATTTAATCTGGGTATCGGCAATTTAAAGTCATCGACCTTATTACGCAAATTAAATGCTGGCGATTACGCGGGTGCGGCCGATCAGTTTTTAGTCTGGAACAAAGCCGGTGGACAAGTGATGGCAGGGTTAACTAAACGCCGAGAGGCGGAACGCAACTTATTTTTAACACCGATGTAAATAGCATCCCTGCCCGGAGAAAACCATGAAAGTTATTTCTTCTCTCACGCGCTGCCTGATTCTGCTACTTTGCTGGCAATTTTCTGCCAGCACCGAAGCGGCACCCGCAGCCAATTCAGTTGGCCAGGCGAATCAAGCGAAGTCCAGTCAGATCAGCGTTGGTGAAGCTTTTTACCTTGGCGACAATATCCCCTGCACCGCCATTAGCGAAGACCAATATGCGAATGTCACCCTACGTTTAAATGGCATAAGCACGGCCTGGAAACCCATAGGCTGCGAACCCGCTCTGGCCAAATTTGTGTTTGAAATTCATGATTTGAGTAACGCCAGCGAAACCGATCGAGAGATTTTATCAGGTCACCCCTGGCGTCATACTGAAGACAACTTTGTGCGTGAACTCCGCTACGCCATCAGCATGAATGAAAATTCAGGCACGCAAATTTTAGCGAGCGGCGCAGCCTGGCACCGGGTTTTAAGTTGGCCACGTTTATTGCTGGGTTCTGTGTTTATATTGGCTGTTGCATTAGGCTTGCTAAAAATGGGCAAGCAATCGGCTTTACTGAAAGATCGCATAGGGGGCGCCAGTTCAGCCAGTTACAGTTTATCGCGCGTACAAATGGCCTGGTGGTTTTTTATAATATTCGCTTCCTATGTCTGGCTATGGATAGTCGGTGAAAGCATACCCAGTCTGACAACCCAGGCCTTGGGCTTACTCAGTATAGGTAGCGGCACTTGCCTGGCAGCGGCCAGCATAGACGTCAATAAAAAACCCAGTGACGCCAGGAGTGATGGGTTTTGGCTAGACTTACTTAGCGACAGCAGTGGCATTACCTTGCATCGCTTTCAACTGCTTATTTTCAATATCCTCATCGGTTTTTTCTTTCTCAGCTATGTCATACAAAATGTCGTCATGCCCAGCTTTGACGGCAATATTCTGAGCTTACTGGGTTTGAGCTCAGCGACCTATGCAGGATTCAAAATTCCCGAGAAACAAGGTTCCGATCTGGCATCAAGCAGCGAGCCCGGGAACGCGGTAAGCGATAAGCCCACACCATAGAATTGGGCGGCAGTCAGCGCGCGCTTTGCGCCGCGCTGACTTAGTGAGACCTCGGCACAACAGTGGCGAGCGCTCAACCTTGACGCAAAGAAGTGCCCCCGCGCCAGGGCACAACAAGCATCGCAGGCTGTAAATTTGGCCGCACAGTAGCTTGTGCAGAGATCACGTAATCAACGGTCACACCAAGCCAAGATCCACAGCACGTTGAAGCTCACCTTTCAGTAGTCGCTATTTGCCAGGATTGGACTTAAGCAATCGCGTCCGTAATAAGTTTAACGCCTGGTTTAAAGCCGGATCATTCCCTTCTGCGTCGCGATCAGCTGGAATCGTCAACAAATTAGGTTCAAAATCTTCGCGAAAACTGCGATTGACGTGATACATACGTTCAAAGCCAAACTCTAGCCAACTAGCCGACTGTGTCAATTGCACAGTTTTGATACCACCTAAAAGATCCGCCATCGGCGCACCAATAATTTTGATGGCACCTATCGCATCCCAACCTATAGTCATACCTTCGCCCATACTACCCGTCCAGCGCCCAGCCAGAACCACCACTGGCTGGCCATAATAAGGCGTACGTGGAACAACATTGGCGACCTGCAATTTTGCATCGCGATAAGAATGCCCTTTTTCCTGGACACGGTACAATTGGTAAGCCGTCTTTTTCTTAACAAAATGACCTAACACTGGCTCAGCCACTCCGGTATTGCCACCACTAGGGGTATTCCGTAAATCAATAATCAACGCTTTGCTGTTCGACATCTGGCTAATCGCCTCATCAAACTCTTTAACGGTATTGGCCTTACCCAAGGAATTATTAAAACGAATATAGCCGACATTTTCGATCTGGCGATACGACACTGCCGCAGCTTGTCCAAGCGCCTTTATCGCGGCATAGCTGGCAGGTAGTTGATGGCGTATCGTTTTTCCCGCCTCGCTCAATTCAATAATTCGCTCACGATTACGCTTACCGCCTAAACTAACGTTAATTGCATAGGTAATTTGCTCGTCGCTGAGTTGCTCAAATTTGTAAGCCATGACGTCTTCCACCGCGGCTTTAGCAGCCAAACCATCAATACTGATTATTTCGGCACCGGGGCGTATTTTTGCCAGATCGGCGGCACTGTCCGCTTTGACATCTTCAACAATGAATTGACCTTGACGGTAAACGACGCGCAAATCTGACCCCGTTGGAAAAACGCTGTAGTCGTCATTGTCGTAAGGTCCAAGATTTAAGTGTGGATCGCGAAAATGACGTAAAAAACTTTGACTAAGGTCGACAAATTCCTGTCGATTGGCGGCCTTAGCTGCACGAGCGCCAAACTCGCCGACTAATTTTTCAAAATTCAGCCCTGCACGATCAGCGTAGGCGTATTGTTGTCGCAAGACATCTTCCAACTCGCTCCAGGCAGCTTGTGGATCAAATGACTGGTCCGCAGATGGCGTGGCAAAAGCCAGTAGTGGCACTGCAAACCAAAGAGAAATCAGGTGTTTCATAATGTTATTTCAGTGGAGAAAATGTATATTTAAAGAGCCCCTGGCCCCAACCTCAGATCACACGGTAATACCACAAAGCCAAACTGGCCCCTTAGTGTCGGTTTTGCTTGCGCTGGGTAAGATGTTTATTTATAGGGTCTGGCTTGCAAAGCCAATTCTAAGCGCACTGCCATGCCCACGCGCCTGCTCACAGGGCTAAACGGCATGCCTGGCTGAGTTGCACAGAATTAAAGCGAATCAAGCAACCTTGCTTTTGACACTTGCCTGAGCAATTGAGCGGTGACGTGTGCGGTAAAGAACCTCAGGGTTACACAAAAACGGCAAAACCGTGGGCTGAGGAGAAGGAAGCAGCATCAGCTAAGACTCCCCGCCCGCACAAAAGTTCCTGCATGTTGTAAAGCTTAGGGTTTAGTCAAGATAACCAATTGGACTGGCAAACTGCCAGCCCGACATGCTGCTGGGGCAAAGAAAGCATCAAGATCAAGCTGGTCGACGGTAAGACCAAAGTAATAACACTAAGGCCAGCGCGCTGCCCCACCAGTATTCGATAGGCAAACCCCATAGCCAATGTTTGTGCCATTCGGCATTTTGCGGATTTAAGCCAGTCCAGCCATACGCTGGATTCATGACAAACCACATCGCATCTTCAATGATCCAAAACACGATAATCGCTGCGATAACCCGGGCTTGCAACGCCCAACTCCAGCATTTCTGTAAAAAGAAGGGAAAGTGGAAAAACAAAGCGATGAATGGAAATACCCAGGCGTGATAGCCAGTCATGGCACGACCGCCCCAAAATAAATCGAGTAGCCAATGCTGCTCAATACGCCAGGTAGGCAGACTTTTTCCCCATCCTGCTGCGCCTTCAATTTGAATTTCAACCTGTGCAAAAAAGATGGCAAGTAAGGCGATCCAAATAAACAAAAGTGCGGCTTGTTTAAACGCGTTTTTAGTCTGCGCTGTTTGCATAATCTGCCAATACCTTTAAAACCTGTTGTGCCGCATCGGGCTTACCAATTGCCTGCGCCCTTACACGCATAGCCTGCAAGCGCTGAGGTTGCTCCAACAATTGCCGCAAGCGGTAAAGCAAACTCATTTCATCATAGGCTTTAAGCGCCACACCTTGCTCCAGCAAATAGTCTGCATTTCGTTCTTCTTGTCCAGGAATTGGTGAATTGACTATCATGGGCAAGCCCATTGCCAGACACTCCGATGTCGTTAAACCACCCGGCTTGGTGATAATTAAATCGGCGCAAGCCATAATTTGCTCAACTTGATTGGTAAAGCCAAATGCGCGCAAGCGCGTTGGAAAGCGTTGCTGCAAGCGCTGTAAAGCAGTCAGCGTGGCCTGATTTTTCCCTGCTAGCACTAACAATTGGGATTCTTCCGACAAACGCAAAATTCCCTCCGCCACAAACTCCAGGCCGCCCAAACCAGCGCCTCCTCCCATTAATAGCACGGTAGGCTTTTCTGGCGCGATTTGCCATTGCTGGGCGCACTGTTGACGCGACCAGGTTTTGGCGAAAGCGGGCATCACGGGTATGCCCGTCGCGTAGATTTGCGTGGCCGCTAAATTTTGTTGCTGCAAGCGATAAGCAATTTCCTGATTCGCACAAAAATACCCTTGCATGCCCTGATGTATCCACATCCTGTGCAAATCAAAATCGGTAACCTGCACCCAAACCGGGGTAGACAATTGCCCTTTGTTGCGCAACCGGGCGAGTAGCTCCGCAGGTAAAAAATGCGTACAAACAATTTGATCTGGTTTAAATTCCGCAATAGCATCGAGCAAGGCTCGCGCATTCACACGCTCTATCGCTCGACGTAAGCGCTCCATCGTGCTGGAAGGATGTGCCTCGTTACTGATTTGATAGAGATACCCCCAAAGAGTCGGGGCTTTATTCACTAACTGCAAATAAAAATCGGTATAAATTTTACGAAATCCTGATGTCACGTAATTCATTACATCTAAATGCAACACCTGCCATTCAGGATAAAGCTCAGTCGCACTGGCTTGCAATGCCTGCGCTGCACGCTGGTGCCCAGCACCGGCTGAGACGCTGAGCAATAAGATTTTTTGTGGCTTGCCTGAGCTGATCGCGGCCTTAGCTGAGTTTTTCATAAGCAAACTATAGCGGAAAATTGTGACGAAGCCTTGACTATAACTGTAGTTTTCAAACGCAACCAGTCCGCTTACATAAGCTTAAGAATTCCAACAACATAGAACTAGCCCTGGCACAAGCACCATTGTGCAGTTCTGAATGCGACACCGGAGTCAGGGCATGCCAAATCAGTTCTGCGCAGCATCTCGCAAATGCAAGATGCCCCAGCCATGCCCATCCAGATCCACAAAGCTATGGCTATACATAAAGCCTAGGTCTTCTGCCTGGTCGTAGGTTGTGCCTCCCGCTGCCAATGCTTTCGCCACGAGTTCATCAACTTCCTGAGGGCTTTCGCAACTCAAAGAAATCAAGACTTCGACTGCCTGACTGGTATCGCAAACTTGTTTGGGAGTAAATACACGAAACTTTGCGTGTGTCGCCAACATCACTGATAACTGCTCGTAAATGATGATGCACGCCGCAGTTTCATCGCTAAATTTAGCTTCCTGCTTAAAACCCAATGCTTGAAAAAAAAGGATAGACTTGCTTAAATCAGCCACTGGCAAGGTCAGAAACGTTTGTTTAATCATCGTATTCTCCGATTATTCTGAATTGATTTAGCCGCTGTGGTATTCAATAAAGTAAAAACAGCTCAGGCAGGCGCGTATGCATCGCGGGTGTGGCATGATAACCTTGGCATGTGCCCTAGTTCACTCGCAATAAAAATTTTCGGCATTTATTGCACACACTGGCGAAACATAGTCTAGCCCCGTCAATTGGCGTTTGTTTTTGCTGGCAAGAGTTTACGCAGGCAAACTACGCCTATTGAGCCGAATAAAAATGCGCTCAAAAAAAATAAATTTGCGTTACCAGCTAACCAATCTGCTTTAGAATTTACCGTCATCGTCGACCAATACAAAATAGAAGTATTAATTGTGGCGTGCAGTAATATACCGGGCCACAAAGAGCGCGTTCTTTGATACAACCAGGCGAAGATAAAGCCGACTATCGAAGCGGTAAAAAATTGATAAAGATTCAGGTGCGCGACACCAAAGATCAGTGCCGATATCAGCATGGCTGAACGTGGCTGATATTGCAGCAATAAGCTGCGTAAGATAATACCGCGAAATAGCATCTCTTCAAGCACAGGTGCAAGCAGGCAACTCGCAATCCATGCCGCCAAACCTGGCGCCATCACTTGTTCGGCCAGTTGCGCCTCGAGAGCTGATAAAGGCGCCAGATACTCAAGCACCGATTGCACACCAGTAACCAGCAAAAATATGCCGGGTACGATACTAAGCAGCGGTAAGCATAACACCGCAATGGTCGCCTTAATTGAAACTCCACTATCGTGAAACAATGCCGCATAACTCAGATTTTTATAACTGGTCAGGTAAGTAAATAACAAGCCATTACCTAACAGACTCGCCAAAACCATCAACTCACGCTGATTCAATTGCAAGAGAGGATTTAAATCATAGAGTAAAGCGGCGACCACAAATTCTGCCATGAATAGCGCAAGAACTAAAAAAATCGCTTCCAGCCAGCTTGGAAAATTGTCAGTGTTATTACTCATGAAATTCACTTCAAAAGTCCACGCTACACGTGACACTATTTGGCTAAACGCAAGGATGCTCACGATTACAGGCGTCTATCACACCTGAGTGCCGTCAGTCGCCTGGATTTTCATGGCTGCTCAGAGTTTGCGTTTACTGGTCATGAAAATAAGCGACTTTGCGATTAATTAGCACTCAGCCTGTTCACTTCACTATAGGCAATTTACTTTGCACTATACAAGTTACTAAAACGACGCTGCTGACTGATTTGCTGTTCAAAGAGCTCTGCACAACTGTGGCGAGCGATCAAAGTTGACACTGAGAAGCGCAGCCAGCGTCGCAGGCTTCAAATTTGGCCGCGCAGTAGCTTGTGCAGAGGTCTCTTTCAAGCAAAGATTAAAAAGAAAACAAAGTTAAGTGAGAAAACCCGGCAACGATTGTGCGGGCGATCATTACTGGCGACTATTTTTTTGAGGACAAAGTCATCTTCAGCGATTTATGCGCCTGCCGGAAGGGGGCTGCCGATTGCGCTGAGTTCAGGGCAGCAAATCGGGATGCTACCCTGAACTGTGGGTCAGATACTCGCGTGGTTTAATGACGCTTAACTTTTAAGGTATGCTCTATCACCCGACCTATTGATAAACCCTGCCCCAGCATAGAAAAAATCACGACGCCATAAGTCAGGGCAAGTATCACGTTACGCGCAGGACCCGCCGGCAGAGATAAAGCCAGTGCCACCGAAATACCACCGCGCAAACCACCCCAGGTAAGAACTTTCCATGCACCGTCGGGCAATTTCATCGCGCGTTCTTTCAGGCTGACAGGCAATCCCACCGAAATCCAACGTGCGAAAATCGACAAGGCAATTACGATCAGGCTTAAGCCAAATAATTGCCAGGATAAGGATAATAAGATGATCTCCAAACCTAATAATACAAACAACACCGCATTGAGGATTTCATCGATCAGGCCCCAAAATAAATCGACGTGATGCCGGGTTTCATCCGACATCGCACTATCTCGCCCATGATTTCCAATTAACAAACCTGCTACTACCATCGCCAACGGTCCGGATAAGTGCAGCTTAGTCGCTAATAAATAACCGCCCAATACACCTGCCAGCGTTAACAAAACTTCGACACTGTAATTATCAATGCTACGCAGCATGTAATACAACACGCCGCCGATGGCAAAACCGATAGCTAAACCTCCGCCCACTTCGTGTAGTACCAGGCTTGAGATTTCAGCGGTTCCCGGCATCGAGCCTTTGCTCGCAATACCGAGAAATATCGCGAACAGCACCACGCCAACACCATCATTAAACAACGACTCACCGGCGATAACCACATTCAAACTTTCAGGTGCCTTGCAATGCTTTAACACACCCTGAACTGCAACGGGATCTGTCGGTGAAATCAGGGCACCAAACACCATGCAATACCAAAACGAAATCGGTAGGCCAGCCGCTTGTAATAAGTAATAGGTACCAACCCCGATGATCAGGCTAGACAGCATGGTGCCCGCAAATGCCAATCCAAAAATCGGCCATTTATAACTTCGCAACTGACTAATATCGATATGCAGGGCTCCTGCGAACAGCAGTAAGGACAACATGCCATCCATCACAACTGCCGAAAAATCGATAGAACTAAGAAACGCCATAGTGGGCGTAGAAACTTCGACAAAACCAAGTTGATGCATCCCGACTATGGCCAGTGAAAGACACATGGCGATTGACATGACGCCTATCGTCTCCGGCAAACCTACCCATCGGTGATTGATATACGCAAGAAAAGCGGTGATAACCAAACAAATTACAGCAATCTCAAACATAGCATCCTCTTACTTCGACATGAGTCTTATTCATTCTACTGTTGATTTGCGTTGGTATTGACTGCATTAAGCGCAGCGAGCTATATGCGACCCACTCAGCAATACCCGCAGAGCCATATTGAAGCATAGTTCGATACAATTAGCCTCGTTTTTTACCTATGCTTGCAGTTAAAAAGCGCAAAATTGATAGTCACTGGCAGACAATGAGACAAAGCAAAAAACGCCAGACGTGATCCACAACCGGGTCTTCGTCCATCATTTTTATGGGACAAAGCTAAGCCTAGGTTTCAGGCTGGCCGTTTCTTAAGCAAGCCTCGCTAATTAAGCTAGCAAGCAACAGATCGGCTTGCGAGGCCATCGCATCGATTTTATCAATTGCCCAGACACATCCGGCCAATTTCATGTGCTGACGCCAATCTGGCCAGGCTAGCAGTCCGGCCAGACTAAAGCGCCAGCCGCCGCCTCGTTCAGCATGGCCGCCACCTATAGAAACGGCTAAATGAAACATCTGTTTGTGAAATGGCGCCAGATAAACACTGTAAACATGATGTGAGGCATCTTCACTGCTGGGTGCCTGATTTTTATAACTCAGGCGTAAAATTTGCCGCTCTAGCTCAGTTTGCGCCAATGGCCGCGAATTTTCGTAAATGAAATTGATATCGATCACGCCGCCAGCTGGCCAGCTTATTGACTCGCGCTGCAGGCAAAAATTTTTGCCGTGCTGAGGATACGCCAATTGCGTCCAGCCCAGATTTCGCACCAGCAGCATCAGATCCAGCAAGCGAAATTCTGCATTACTAAACTCGACGACGAGTTGAAACTGCTCATTCGGAATAGCGCGACATAGGTTCAATTGTTTCATAAAACAAGGTGATAAGCGTATCAGGCACCGACTAATACCTGCCGATCAAGCCCGATATGTGATGAAGTGCGGCGACACACTCGATCAGCAAATTTATTCAGCAGCTGCTTTGCCCCCGCTGGTAGCTGCCTTGTACTCGTTCAGGAGTGCGTCACAAGCCTGTTTCAATTCGTCGGAGCTATGACGTTTCATTTCCGCCTCAAGTTCAGTACGCAAATTCAGGTAGACAGGTGCAGTACGAAGTTGCTGTATCACCCGGCTATCCTCATTACGTAAGAACCAGGCAAGCACCTTCTTATAAGTCTCCCGCTGTTCTGGTCTATGCTTGCTACATTGCGCTTGAAGCAAATCCAATGGCGCGAGAAAAGCGGCTGATGCCGCATCAAGGCAAGACTGGTGATTGCAGGGAGAACTTGCTGTCGCAAACGGGGCCACAACAAATCCAAGGATAAGTAAAACGCGCAGACAGTTTAGCGGATACAAGTGCTTGTTCATGTGCCAGATCCAGTGCTCTGCAATTCAACCGCTAATCACATCAGGTTGGGAGACTTCGTTTGCTTACTAGTGAAATGAATGAGGGCTCAGCCCTCAAGCAGCGCTCCCCTGCCTTACTATCAAGATGCATCGCCTGACAACTGATGCCAAAGCGGGAGCTGATATTTACACCGTCCAAGCCAATAATAAGTTGCCATCATCAAGCCAAAGGCGAGCCCGGCTAATAGCGCACTCAATGGTATCAGCAGCGCAGTATGCAGTGAAAAGAAATAGGACTGCACGCTCATAAACAGCGCCATAAACGAGGCAAAATACAAGCCATAAACCAGTGACAGCGTGCTAAATTTTACGAAATGCGGGGGTGGGCAATCAATGCCAAAACGCCATAAAAGCTTGAGTCCCCAGGGAGCGTAATTCGCTGAAAAAATGTTTGTTTCAGCAAGCAGTTTTAATGCCATTTTACGTTTATCCAAATTACTCATACCCTGCTTCCTATTCACCAAAACCCCACGCAGTCGTGCAAGCCTCAATTAACTTTATACGCCAAATTCTAGGCGTTTTTACTCATGCCAAAATATACACGAATACTAATAAATTGCCTAGCAGCCTGATGAACCCAAACTACAAATAGAGGACCTGATCTATAGACTCAAGACGTCTAACAACTTTCTTAAAGCTTCGGTTCCACACGACACTCATAATGCTCAACACAGAGGACTGAGCTCATGACTCGCGAATCGTAAACGATTTGCATCGGGATCAAGTATTAGCATTTCGCGCGTTTTCCACGGCATATCTTCTGGGGGGCGCAAAACTTGCACACCGCGTGCGCTGAATTGGGCAAAACACTGATTGACATCCGGCACCAAAAAATAAACAGCCCCGCCTGGTGCGCAATCACCTTCATGCTCGCTCAAAAATATGAGCTGACCTGCACGGCTCAGTTGCATAAATCGCGGAAATCCAGGTTCGAACTGATGCATCCAATCCACCACGAATCCCAGACCATCAACATAAAATGCTAAGCTACGATCCGCCTGAGTAATGCGTAATTGAGGAATAACAGTTTGAGCTTGCATAGCTTCTCCTGATAAAAACAAATTATCGAAACGCGATCGTTAGCACTTCTGCCTATTACACAAATTACTCAGTTCACGCTTAAGCCCACGCTTCTGTAAAACCTAAAGTTCAGATCGTATCGCCTTTACCCAAGCGCAAGCGATGTATCAAAATCCACACTATAGCGAACGCTGCACAAGCGAGGCATAACCAATGCAAATTGGTCGTGCTTATTATCTGATACAGCGAGTTTCTCTGACTAAATGGCGCCAATGGACGCAGATCGGCATGCATAATGCTATCTAGCGCGACATGGGTATATGCCCCCCCCAAGCCGCTCCAAAAACAAGCGGCTTTAAGCTTAAGGAGCGACACAACAGAAAGCCCGGTAAGTCCTCGCGTGTCGCTAACTTTCGAGTAAACATAAAGGTCACCGCTATTACAAGAATAACGAATGAAGCTCCAACATACGTATGCAAGAATCCATGCACGGGATACCTGTCATAGAGTAAATTATAGAGCGACTCGATATCGATAAGGACGTTAGTCAAGCAAAATGCCAGAAAGCTGACCGATTTGGGTTTTGCTGCGTGTAAGGCGGCACCAAGGCCAAAATGAAAAGGTGTTATCGGCATAGGTTAATACAATTCTTCAGACAACATCGCCCCGCAAGTCGCTCGCCGTCACGAAAATCTAATCAATTCCGCTAGTTCAGGCAATATTGTGAACTGAACGTAAAAAAACTGACTCAAGTAGCAAAGCCAATTTTATCGGCTTGGTAAACTGATACATTAAGACGATAGCTATTTCCAATATTCGACTATTTTTGTCACTTTATCGCCTCTAAACTCAAAAACCGCGAGGTGTTTGACAGTATTGCCCTGGTAAGTCTCTTGTCGCTCTACTGCTATGCTATTGTAGCCAGGTATGGTCGAAACCAGGGTGTAGCGTTGCTCGGTTTTATTGTAGAGCCCGCGCTTCAACAGCCTCAGCGTATTAGCGTAAAGCTCTTTCTTGGTGTAAGTGCCACCATACGCTTCATGGATATAGCTAAAGTCGTCTGAGTACAAAGAAAACAGCTTATCGACATCGTCCTCAGTCGAACCCTGCATCATGACCTTATTTTGCGCTAGCGTAATTTCCTGAACTTTTTGCTGTAATTCATCGGCCTTCAAAGAAGGAGGTTCTGTTGCAAAAACGCTTGAGGTAAGCAACATATAAAGTACGCACAAACAAGCTTTCATAATGCCTCGCACTGATAAAAAATATCCGGGTTTTCCATCGCCCTTACACACCCTGCCCGAGCATGATAAGTGCTACCAATTCAAAAACATTTAGTGATTGTTGCCGAACGTTGCGCAAACATGTACAAATCACTTCTCACCACGCCGACTAAATTTATGCCGACGCTATCCTGAATGGATGACAGAACTGCACAAGAAATAACACAACTGCACCAAGCTATAGCCCGGTTTGCAGCACCGTGATAGTTCGTTCGATAAAGCGCAGTAAGGCTTTTTCTGGAATAAATTCTTGTTTACCTTCGCTATTAAATCGCGCCAGAATAGCGAGTAAATCGCTGTCATTCCTCATGTCATTTGCAGTCAAACCTTGCTTACTCAGGATTTTCACCCGTTCAACCCAGTCCAGAGTATTAGCATAAAAGCGTCGCACTGCCGCCTTATCTCCAGGCTTACCATGCCCAGGCACGATAATACTGTCCTCATTTCCCATATTCAAAATGGACTCGACCGCGTGCTTAAAACCCTGCACACCACCTGCATAAAAAGTGGGATGCCAGCTGGCATCATAAATGTCGCCGACAAAAATACAATTGCTTTGCGTGTCCAGGTAAATACGATCCTCCTTGGAATGTGATCTGACGAGTCTGCTTTCTATTCCTGGTAACTGGATGGTATCACTCAATAACCTGGCCCCTTGCGCGATAAAATAAGGATTCCCAGCACTATGATCTTCGTCCTGGTGCGTAGTTAAGATAAAGCTTACCGCTTCACCAGCAATTTCCTCGACTCGTTGATTGAGCGCTTGCAAATTATCTTTACCTGGCGCGGGGTCAATCAAGACTAGTCCTTTACTCGTCTTGAGCAAACCTATATTGGTCGTTGAATCAGCGGCTCTAAGAATAAAACTGGATTCACTCAAGCGGGTAACAGCAATAGTGGCTGCTTCAAGCTGCCACGCCGAGCCACAAAAAATTGCGATAAATAACAAGCGTCTCATAGTTTAATCATCCCATTTTTTTACAGCAGCTACATGTACACGGCTGCCTACTCAGCTACTGTATCTGCGCGGGACTGGCTGGGGTATTTATGCAAACATCGGCATACAAGTATTGAATGTCGTAGTTTGTCATAATCCCCAGTTTTCACGCATAGTTGCTCTGCCAGTGCTCTGACAGATACCGTAAAACCTGGCGCTACGCTGTCCTGTACTGACTGTTGCCACTCTCGCCCTGATCAGCAATTCAATGTGAGCTGGTTTTTTGATAGTCGTTGACGGCTTCACTATATTGTTGCGACTTCAAAATTAGCGGCATATAGCGAATTTTGCGCTTTTTGTTGCGACTGATTTCATAGTGACCCAAACTACCTCGGGCACCACAAAATGCGCTGCAGGTCGACGCTGAATTGGCCGTAACTCTATCACTGATATGCAAATTATGTTTATCGACAGAGAGCTTTAAAGTACAAGCCGGTGTAGCTTGGGAAACTTGCCCAGACTTGTAAATAAAAGCACCATCAGCATACCTGGCGATGCCGTAGATGCCGCAAGCATGACCATTAAAAAACTGCAAGGAAGCCCGAAAATACACTGCATCCCGGGAATATCGTATCACTTCAATGATATCTTCGGATTGATAGGATTCTCCGGTCACGAGTCCATTCTTAAACCGGTGTTTATACACGCCTTCAATTTCATTAATATGCTGTGCAAGGGTTGCCGTTTCACTCGCCAGGCTAAGACTTGGACAACTCAGGTTTGCAAATAACATCATCGCCAAACCACACATCATCAATTTTGCACGCATACATTTTCTCCTCACTCAAGTTCTGACATATTTCAGGTTTTGACTGATTCAGCGACTATGCTTACGTCTAGTTATTTGTCGCAAACTGGCCAGGTTGTGCGACTTAAGTTGTGTTTCGACGCTGCCACTCCCTGACCACATCGCCCATCGTCTTGGCCTCAGCATTTTTGATCCAGGCCATAAAATTCCGGTCAAACTTAAAGTCAGCACCACAATAATTTGCAGAAACCGGCGTACATTTTGGGTATGCCTATAAGTAGCCGTAACCTGCGTCTCCTGAGTTATGGTATCGCTATGCCAATCGAACTGACTCATAAGCACCTCCTCCAAAAATATGTCGCTAGTTCAGACACAAAAACTCAAACAAAGCAGTAAACTCAGCCGGACTGCAATTTTCCCGTCGCACAGCGCATCGATCTGCCTATCACTGCGATGCACTTACTGTCTAAATTCGACGCGTATCAGCGAACTACACAACTGAATTCATCCGCGTACCCAGCCACCAAATATTGCCCTCCGGGTCCTTCACTCCGGCAGAGCGATCACCGTAAGCCTGATCTTTTGGTTCAGACACGACGCTAGCGCCCGCCTCCAACGCGGCCTTGAAACTGGCATCCACATCAGCGACATAGACATGGGTGGAGCATGGCATAGCTTGCCGTCCATCAGGACGTTCCCCCATCATGATGACGGTATCATCGATCAAAACTTCTGCATGCTTCACCCTGCCATCCGGCAATTCCAGAAGGCGCAATTTTTTTGCGGCAAAAGTTGCCAACAAAAAAGCCAGTTGACGATCGACACTGCTCACCAGCAAATAGGGAGAAACGGCGTTATAACCCAGAGGTTTGTAATTATCCATAATTCCTACTGTAGTGGCCAACTAATTTTGGCCACATCGTTATAGCCAAGCCAATAACTGCGCTCGGCCTCGT
>JAYSEN010000038.1:0-40510 GCA_041913845.1 Undibacterium sp. | reverse complement strand
AAAATTCTGAGCTTTCAGTTTTTTGCGGTTTTTAGGTGGTTTTTAGAAGTGCCCCGTTTCAAAGAACGCAGATATGATGCGCCTTGTAGCCTGAAATGGCTTGCTAAGCCGCATCAGGCTTGCGTTTTTATTTTCAGCTATTTTGCTTAATTAAAGCGCTGATCAGAATTTAAATCTGATGTTTGGCTTTGCAAGTCATGACACCCGAAACTGGCCAGGGCGTGTCTTTCTTCGGTGCTTTATAGCTGAATTCGGCTTCGAAGCTGGCCTCAAATAAACGACTATTATTGCCCTTGGATTTGAGGCTGGCAGGCAATGCACGCAAGGCGATTTGCTCGCCATTTTTGTGCAGTATTTCGAAACTGAATATTTTCTTACGCATCGCCACCTCTATCTTCAATTCACTTTCATCCATGCTCCAATTTAATCGGCGATCCGCTTGCTTAAGTTGCAGGTCGAATTCATCATAATCACCTGGTAATTGCGCTTCTAAAAGCAGTGGGCTTTGACCAGTAGTTTTGGCTTGACATTGCAAGTTGATATTCGCGGTACCCGCATAAGCATTGACACTGCTAAGCAGAGTGACGAGAAATAATGTATGGGTGAGTTTGCGCATAATTGTTCTGAGTTGTTTGGTGTAGCTTTAAGCGTGCGGCCTTACCCATCTATTTTTTTTAAATATTCACAGGCTTTTTAGTCGCGCCCGCTTTGACACAGTTTGGCTTACGTGCATTTACGCCGTGGTAGTTGTCGTATGCTACGCTCTAACACGCGTAAGACTTGACCAGGATCACAGGCATAAATGCCTGAGCCCCAGGCCGCATTCAGTTCGACGCAGGCCCAGCCCCGGTCACGTATAAAGCCCACATCCAAGACTATAGCTTCTGGTAATTCGATTGTTTGATCGCTTAGCAGATTCGTGACAAATTCTTCGAGTTTGGCATCTTCAGCTGCATCGCTGTAGAAATTTTGTTCGTGTTGAGATTCTCCATTGCGCGCATACAGCGAGTAAGTGAGTAATTCGCGGTTTAAAATAAAACAGCGAAATTCTATTTCCCAGGTAACGACTTCTGAACACAAGACCAGTTCATGATCTGGGTAATCTGGTGTTAATTCATTACCCAGATAAACGCCTGCATTAAAACTTTTATCATTGGGTGGTTTTATAAATGTCGGCGTGGTGATGTCACGTGCCTCCTTCATCGGTAAGGCGCGTATCTCCCTGAGTTTATATCGCGCGCTTAGGTCGACTAGCCATGTAGGCGCTGGACTTAATAATTCAATTTCTAATTGCTCAGCTAGCATCGGCGCAAACAAGGCTTCGCCATAAAAATAGATAGGCTTATTTCTATCGGGATTGTCCGGAACTCGCCAATTGTTCAGGCGTTCAACTTGCCAACCAGCGGCACATGCCGCTTTCCACAGAAGTTGTGAATCATCGGTGTAGCGTGGCGTAAATACTAAGCTTGGCATGTCATTCCGGCTGAATTGGAAATAATTTCAATTAAACAATAACTACAGGAATTTGCCAAGATTAAATAAAAAAATCCCACCAGTTTGATGTGGTGGGATTTTTTATTGAAAGCTAAAACTTAAGCAAAGCTGCTCAGGCTGGCCTTCATTTTCTTTAAGGCCGCGCTTTCGATCTGGCGTATGCGTTCTGCTGAAACGCCGTATTGATCAGCTAATTCATGCAAAGTCGCGCCACTGCCGTCGTCGTTGGCTAACCAGCGTTCCTGGATGATGTGACGGGAACGGTCATCCAGCTTGGCTAAGGCAGCTTCCAAACCTTCGCTTTGCAAGCGGTCGAATTGACGGCTTTCAATCACGCGGGTTGGCTCTTCGTTATCGGATTTTAAGTAAGCGATAGGGGCAAATTTATCGTCTTCGTCATCGCTAGGCGCATCCAGTGCGACATCGTGACCAGCCAGACGCATTTCCATTTCTATCACTTCTTCGCGTTTGACATCCAAAGTTTGCGCCAGCGCGTCGATTTGTTTGGACGACATGCTGTCCAGACCTTCTTTGTGGCTGCGTAAGTTAAAGAATAATTTACGTTGTGCCTTGGTCGTGGCGATTTTCACTAAACGCCAGTTTTTCAAGATGTATTCGTGGATTTCGGCCTTGATCCAGTGCATCGCATACGATACCAAACGCACGCCTTGTTCAGGGTCGAAGCGTTTGACCGCTTTCATCAAGCCGATATTGCCTTCCTGGATCAAGTCGGCATGGGGTAAGCCATAACCGAGGTAACCACGGGCGATAGACACAACCAGGCGCAAATGCGACATAACCAATTGTTGCGCAGCACCCAGATCATTATCGCGGTGCAAGCGTTGCGCCAAATCGATTTCTTCATCGTGGCTTAGCATGGGCAGACGGTTGACAGCCGAAATATAGGCATCAAGATTACCCAGACTGCCAGTAAAACCTAGCGTCAATGCCGTGCTATCACTAGCTGGAATTAAGTTGGTCGAGCTCATTGCCATTGTTTCTCCTTTTCAGCTGGGGGAGGCGGCCGTTATTGACTCAGGCGCATCCCGTATCTGGGTGATTGCTGTGTCGCTATAACACAAGCCTATCGCTATGACCAGATAAATCTCATTTAGTTCCTATATTAGCACTCTCTGCGAAAGAGTGCTAACAAACCGAAAAAAAAGTCGAAACAAGCTGTAAAGTATTATTATTTGGCTCTTTTTATTTGTCTTCCAACTGATAGGGATACTCCAGTGAGTCCGAGTAAGATGCCCGTCAATAATAAAATGGCGCTGGCCAGACTATCTAATGGGACCAGGCGAAATTCTGAATCGTATAAACGAGCAAATTCACTAATCACTTGATTCAAAGGATTTAAGCAAGCCATCACGATGCCCAGCGCCAGGGCGGAGGCAAATAAGCCCAGTAAAGCACCCGTGTAGTAATACGGTTTGTAGAGATAACTGGTGGTCGCACCGAGCAAGCGCGCAACGGCAATTTCTTCCTGATGCGAAATGACTTGCAAACGTGTGGCATTAAATACCACCACAATCACTACCACGCCCAGGGTTGCCGCTAAAAAACCTAAACCAAGTTGTAAAACACGCATCAAGGCAGCCAAACGCTTAATCCAGGCTGAATCGACTTGCACCAATTCGACTTCGGCGAAGGTCTTCAATTGCTTAACTAACTCATCGATTTTTTCCATGTCACGATTGCTTAGTGTTAACACATACGCATCGGGTAAGGGATTGCCACCCAGGCTGACCATAACTTCAGCCAGATTTGAGGATTGTTCGAGCGCAGCCAAGGCTTTTTCCTTCGGTATGAAATTGAGCTTAGGGTTAATGCCCTGACTCGCGAGCAATTTTTTTATTGGTATTGATAAAGCGGTGGCCGCTGGGCGTTCGGTTTCCGTGCGCAAAAAGATACTGATTTCAGGATCTATCGTGATTTGGTCGGCGACCGGACGCAAATTTTCTATCAAAGTTAATCCGGCAATCGGCAATGCCATGGCGATCGCCACCACCAGAACATTGAACAGAAAGTTGCCAGGGGCGGCGCGCAAATGCGCCAGCGCGCTTTTAAACGCGGTGAAATGCTGACGTAACCAGATATTCATGCTTGCACCCCAGCATTGCTTGTGGCATCGGCACGCCATTCAGGCGTGACCTGACCTTTGCTTAAATAGATCACGCGACTGGCCTGATCCAGAATTTGCTCATCATGGCTAGAGATAATGCAAGTAACCCCGGCACTTTGAAAGGCTTTGAGGGTAGCGATGACGCGGCTGGCATTGTCGCGGTCGAGATAAGCCGTGGGTTCGTCAGCCAGAATGATTTGCGGGCGGTTGACGATGGCGCGGGCGATGGCTGCACGTTGTTGCTCGCCACCAGAGAGGCTGGCAGGCAGTGCATCTAAGCGGTCTGCCAGGCCGACCTTTTCTAAGGCGAGCGCGGCACGGCTTTTTGCTTCGGCCTGGCTGGTGCCACAAATCAGCAAAGGGAACATGACATTCGCCAGTATCGAGCGATCACTGAGTAAGCCATGTTCTTGCAAAATTAAGCCCAGCTTACGGCGCAGATAAGGCAGGCTGGAGCGTTTTAACTTACCGAGGTCTTGCCCTGCAAGTAAAACCCGGCCAGAACTGGCGCGCTCTACGCCCGCCAGTAATTTTAATAAGCTGGACTTCCCAGCGCCCGAAGGTCCGGCCAAAAATACCAGTTCACCGGGTTGTATGGTGAAGCTGACATCGCGCAAGGCGTAATGGCCAGGGCTGTATTGTTTGCTGACTTGATCAAAAGCTATCATAAAGTGTGAGCTAGTGGCAAAAAGTGCAAAAACTCAGATGGATTTAACCGAGTAAGGCATCGACAAATTCCTGGGCGTTAAACGCTTGCAAGTCTTCGATTTGTTCACCGACACCGATGAAATACACCGGAATCGGGCGATTTTTCGCGATTGCCGCCAACACCCCGCCTTTGGCTGTGCCATCGAGTTTGGTCACGACTAAGCCAGTCAATTGCAAGGCGTCATCAAAGGCGATGACTTGCGCCAAGGCATTTTGCCCGGTATTGCCATCGATTACCAACAACACTTCGTGCGGTGCGCCATCCATGGCTTTACCAAGCACACGCCGAATTTTTTTCAACTCTTCCATCAAATGCAATTGCGTAGGCAAACGACCTGCGGTATCCACCATCACCACATCTAAGCCCTTGGCCTTGGCTGAGCTGACAGCGTCAAAGGCAACTGCCGCCGGATCGCCCGATTCTTGCGAAATCACATTGACATTATTGCGCTCGCCCCAGATCGCCAATTGTTCGCGTGCGGCAGCGCGAAAGGTGTCGCCAGCGGCCAGCAAGACCGATTGCTGATGGCGTTGCATGTGCTTGGCGAGCTTGCCTATGGTGGTGGTTTTGCCCGCGCCGTTGACGCCCGCTATCATCATCACCAAAGGCTGGTGACGGCCGAGTTCCAGCGATTTTTGTAAAGGCTGCAATAAATCGAGCAATAAGGCTTTTAAGGCCAGACGTACCTGATCGGCTTCAGTGAGTTTTTCGTCTTTAACTTTTTTCTTTAAAGCGTCGAGCAAGAATTGTGTCGCTTCGACTCCGGCATCGGCCATTAACAAGGCGGCTTCGAGCTCTTCATACAAGTCATCGTCGATGCGTGCGCCGACGAACAGAGTCGTGAGATTGGCCGACGTTTTTGCCAGCCCGGCTTTTAAGCGCTGTAGCCAGGACTTTTTCTCGACCGCAGGCGGACTGCTGCTTTCCACCACCGCGGCAGGCTGAACTGGCTCGGCCACAGCGGGAACGCTGGCTGTCGCTGTTTCAGTCGCCGCAACTGGCGCCGCGACCGGTGCTGGGTCTGGGGCTGGCGTGGGCGTTGGCGTTGAGGTGCTGGCACTCGTCACTTGCGCGGGGGGCTGGGCTGGCGTTTGCGCCTGAGGAGCTGGGCTGGGTGCGGCAGGCTCGGGGGCTGGCACAAGCGCAGCGGGTGCTGGCGAACTCGCGGGGAGGTTAACTTCCGGTATCGGTTCGGGCTTGGGTTTTCTCTTGAAAAAACTAAACATTCGTCAGAAATGGGTAAAATGTCGCGTGGGACGGAATTATGACTGGATTTAATCCGGCATTTTAACAGAGCCCTTTGCTGCAAAATAATCTTGCTGCTGTAATCGTTTGTAATTCACTACTTTTTTCGCTTATCTGCATGAAATTCCCAAGTAAGCCCGCTAAATCGACTGTTTCAGGCAGCACAAAACTCAGGCAGGGGCCCCGACAAATCCGCATCATAGGCGGGCAATGGAAGCGCAGCGTGCTGAGCGTGATAGATGCCGAGGGCTTGCGCCCGACACCAGACCGCGTCCGCGAAACTGTTTTCAACTGGCTCAACCATCTACTCGATCACAATTGGCTGGGCCAGCGTTGCCTGGACTTATTTGCCGGCAGTGGCGCCTTGGGGATAGAAGCGGCCAGCCGTGGCGCTGCGCAAGTAGTGTTGTTGGAAAATCAAGCCGAAGCGCATCGGCAAATCCAGCAAGTCTTGCAAAAATTGAATGCGCACAATTGCCAATTATTGCGTAGCGATGCCTTAGGCTATCTTGCCAAAGCGCCAGCAAATGGCTTTGATCTGATCTTTTCAGACCCGCCATTTGCACGCGATTATTTGCAAAAAGTGATGCCCGCTTGTGAACGTTTATTGAGCGAGCGCGGGTATTTGTATGTTGAGGCCGAGTTTGACTTAGCCAGCGTGGCGGCAGAACCCGCCTGGCAGACGATTTTGCAAAATTGGCAGATAATTCGTCAGGATAAGGCGGGGCAAGTACATTTTCATATACTGCAACGCAGCAGAATTTCCCAACCTGGAGCCGAAACTCAGGCATAATGCGGCTCTAAAAATTGCAGCAGATCCCATCTTGAGGAGAAATAATGGTTACAGCAGTTTATCCAGGCACTTTCGATCCTTTAACCCGGGGTCACGAAGACTTGGTACGACGTGCCGCCGGTTTGTTTGATACCCTGATCGTTGGGGTTGCCGACAGCAAGAATAAACGTCCATTTTTTAATCTGGAAGAACGTCTGGATATCGCCCGCGAAGTGCTTGGCCATTATCCCAATGTCCGGGTTGAAAGTTTTTCTGGCTTGCTGAAAGACTTTGTGCGTCAGTATGACGCGCGCGTGATCGTGCGTGGTTTGCGTGCGGTATCGGATTTTGAGTACGAATTTCAAATGGCGGGGATGAACCGCTATTTATTACCCGATGTTGAAACCATGTTTTTGACACCCTCTGACCAGTACCAGTTTATTTCTGGCACCATCGTGCGTGAAGTGGCGCAACTCGGTGGTGATGTGTCGAAGTTTGTGTTCCCCTCGGTAGAACGCTGGTTGAAAAAGAAAATCGACGAAGCTGCCTGAAGCTGGTAGCCTGAAGCAGGTACTAAGGGGGAGTTTTTCGCCCCCTTTGCAAACGCAGAGTTGATGCGGGTTTTCAGTGTGTTGCCCTGAAAAGTGGCGTCAGTATTGCGTTTTCAGGATGGGGCCGATTTTTTTCGCCTGCTCAAAGCGGTGCAGGGTTGGCTTATCCCGGGTGGTTCGCACCAGATTGATTTAATAACGAAGTGAGTAAAGTATGGCACTGATGATTACAGATGATTGCATTAACTGCGATGTCTGCGAACCAGAATGCCCCAATGATGCAATTTCTATGGGGCCGATGATTTATGAAATCGACCCGCATAAGTGCACCGAGTGCGTAGGTCATTACAATGAGCCGCAATGCCAGCAAGTTTGTCCGGTGAATTGCATTCCATTTAATCCCGAATGGAAAGAATCCAAGGCGCAATTGCAAGCCAAGTACGAGCACTTGCAAGCCGCAAAAGCTTAAGCCGCTTAGCTGGACTGGATGAAGTGCGGAATAAATTGCATATTGTGTATCATCGATAAATCCGGGTTCAGCGGCGTAATCCAGGTTTCTAATCCGCGAATTTTCCCACCCAGAATATACGGGCAGCAAGAAGCCCCGGTCTGACGTAATTGCACGCCCTGATCGGTGTATTCATACAAATGCTGAGGGCGTGCGCGTACCCGTTTTTGCACGATCCAGATATCCGTTTGCTGGCCATCCCAGCTTGGGCGATGGCGCAACTCGCTGACTAAGTTTTGCCATTCACTGGCCGATTTAGTCCAACCCAGATGCACATCTTTGGCTTGAAACGAGTCGGTTTTCTTAAGCACATAATCGCTTTGTTGCGCCAGTATGCGTGTGACTTGCTGTGGCTCCAACAGAGCCACTACGCGGGTCCAGGGCAGTAAATCTTCGATCGCGCTGAATTCTTCCAGACTTAAATTATCGGGGCGGTAAACCGGGTCCGAGAGCCAGGCCAGTAAGAGTTTGGAATCGAGTAAGGACAAGGGCAGTGGCAGGGTTTCTGCCTGCATCTGCGGCCACAGCGTTTGCAAAAGTTCAGCAAATTCAGCGCGCTGACTATTCACACTGTAGATAGAACAAGCGCGATGCAAGACATGGCGCGTGCCAGCTTGCTGTGGGAATTCAGTGACGGCTTGCCCTGCATAATGCAGAAAATGACGCAGATTTTCATGGCTGGCCACTTCAATCCGTGCCAGTGCGGGTTCGAGTTCGGCGCGAATTTCTGGTTTATCTTTCATAATCCAGTGGATCGCGCAGGCTTGCCCGGCACTCAGTTCATTAAAATAATTGGCAAAGCCTTGCAAGGGGCTGCCAAAGCTCAACAAATTGGCAGGTAAGGCAAATAGATCGGCGACGATATGCCAGATATCGTCGGGACGTAAAATGCCACCGATGCCGGTATCAAAATTGGTTTCCACCAATTTCGGGCCATCTTCAGCTAACACGATATCGGGGCGGCCGTAGAGGTAGTGTTCGGGGTGTTCAGCCAGCATCGCATCCAGCGGTAATTCGAGCGAAATGTCGAGTACTGGCCAGTGATTGCAACGCCGCACTAAAGAAAATAACTCGGATAAAGCATGGGCTGGGCGTTGTCGCCAGCGAATTTGTTGTTCTTGCTGCAATATCTTCAACATCGCCCTATGCAGCGCCCGCAAGCTTTGTTCAAACGCTAAGACCTCATGGCGAGTGCTGCTGACCGGGGCAAACAAGGTGTCGGGCGTATATTTTGCCCACGGTGTTTGCGCCAATTTTTGTCGGTAAGCCTGCAAAGTCTGGCGTGCCAGTTCGGGTGCTAATACGGGTAAATTCTGCAGTTGCGGTGCACGTAAGCTCATGCTGTCGGTGATCATGATGGCTCCTATCCTATCAAGGCAAACGGTTGTACAAAACCATTGCGGGCAACGTTAGTCGTTGCTTCAGCAGAACTACGCACGATGATGCCCTGCGCTTTGCCCTGTATCATGAAGCAAGCCAGGGACGTGAAATAGTGACAGGCGCGATGTTGCGCTGGTAATTTCGCAGTCAGGGTTTCAACCGGCGACAATTCCTGGACCACAAATTCTTCCAACTGCTGTACTGCACGTGCTTGTTGTAAAGCCCTTTGCCACTCTGTTTGCGTGACATCGCGACCAATCACGACGCTGCGACCGCGGGTATCGAGCGAACGTTTCAAGACCATTTCCGACTTATTGCTGAGTAAATGTTTAAATTCATTCTCAGTTAAATCGCGCAATAAGCGGGTATAGGGAATAATTTCCTGGATCAGCGCTATTTCATCGGTGCTCAGATAAGTTTGCAGCAAGGGACTCCAGAGCAAGGCCAGGATGCTTTTGTTTTCGGGTAAATACATGCTGGCAAAGGTATTGCTACAAAATACCGCATGTTCTGCCACGGCCTGGGTATAGGCTGCGACTTCTGCATCGCTGCGTGAAAACGCAGATTCATAGGCATCGGCGCCGTGGCTGTCATCAAATTTATTGAAGCAGATATCGATGGGCTTATCCTGGAAATATAAACCGCCAGCGCGATAGCTGAGGTCTTCAACATAACAACGTAGCGCTGGTTTGCCCGCTTCGACAAATTGCGTAGCGATCATGTCTAACTCATTATTCATGGTCAGATAGCGACTGTTTAAGATCGCCGCATAATGATCTGGTTTATAGAGCCCCGCTTGTTTTGCCGCGGCTATCATCGCCTTCGCAAAGACGCCTGGCGCTTCCAGTGGGGCACTGACAAAGTTCAATCCGCTTTGCTGCAGATCGGCACAAATCTGGCTTTGATTAAAGACTTGCGAAAAACGTCGGTAGAAATTTGAACCCGCAGGCGAATGCGTGTTGAGTTCAAAAATGCGTGGCCGGCCCAGATCGTCGATGGTGAAATCGTAACGGCAATATTGCACAAAAGGGCGGTAAGAGGCCGCCAGTTGTATCAGCTTGTCGTAGCGCTGTTGTAATTGGAAGAAGGCGCGAATACGCGGCTCGTGTAAATACAGTTCGATGATGCGTTCGACTATGCTTGCCAAGCGTTCAAATTTTCCCGCGATTTGCTGAAAACATTTTTGTGTCATCAGATAAGGTAAGCCTTGAAAATCTATGGCTTTGTCTTCATGCCGCAAACCTAAATCGCATAAACGCTGAGGGTTGTTTTGATCGTCCTGTATCCGGCTTGATTCATCGAGCAATTGCGCAAAACGTTGATCGAGTAAATTGATACGTCCACGTGATTTTAATTGTTGCTGAATTTGTTCAGTTAGCGGCGAAGTCGTACTTTTCATTCTGTCTGCTCCCATGAAGAAACGCTTTTACTTATGCGTTTAGCGTCGTCAAGATTCGCTGATTAAGCTGTTTTGGCAATAGCTGCCACGCTGTGTCAGCGCGAGTAACTGCTGATGAGTTTGTTGCATCTGAGCGGCGGTACTGGCACGCCGGGCTAATTTTTGTAAGCCAAACTGAGTTTGCTCATGACTAAAGTCCAGCTCTTGTAAAATCTGATCCAGCGATGCACTGGCTTGCACCTGGCGAATATAAAATTCTCCGTCGGCGTTTTGATCTATGGTGACGACGCTAGGATTGGCAAACAGATTGTGCATGTTACCCAAAACTTCCTGGTAAGCGCCCAACAGAAATACCCCGATATACTGAGCTTCGTTGATAGCACTGCCAGATTCGCGCTGATACCAGGGCATGACTTCACTAAGTTCGCCCTGCGCCAGATACTGACGCACGCAACCATCGGAATCGCATGTTAAGTCGTGCAGCAAGGCATCGCAATTTGCGACCTGATGCAGGTCTTGCATCGCGATGATAGGAAAAAACTGCTGTATGCCCCAGGCATCAGCGAGTGAACGAAATAAAGAAAAATTACCGATGAGCTTATGCGCGAGTTTTTTTCTGAGTTCAACAGCTAAATTTTGCTGCCCGGCCTGCTGCTTGTCCAGCGCAGACCAGATGTGTCGATAAATGTGGTATTGCCATTGCTCAGCCTGTGCCCAGGCTTGTAAATCAAAGCGGCCTTGCAAGAATTCCTGGCGCGCTTGTTCGAGTAATTGATGGCAACGCTGATAGCATTCATCTGCCGGCAAATCTACCTGCAAATCCACCTGACTTAAGGCCGCCAGTTGTTGTAATAGCGGCTGTTGTGTCACGCTCGTTGCGTCGGCAGTAGCAGCATCAGGGCAGACCGGTGCGGGCGGACTTTCTTGTGCATACACATCCAGCACTAAGGCGGTATGCTGGGCTACCAAGGCGCGTCCCGACTCACTGAACAGCGTAACTGGCGGTAGCTGCTGTTGCCTGAGGCTGTCACTAATCGTTTGCAACAGACGATCAGCGCAGTTGGTCAGATCGTAGTCGCAAGAGTGCTCGGCCGAACTTTTCAAACCACTGTAATCGACCGCAATACCACCGCCTATATCAATCGCTTGTATCGTTATTCCAGCCTGATGCAGGTAGGCGTAGTACTGCAGGCATTCGCGCACGCCCTGGCTTAATTCATCCAGATTACTGATTTGCGAGCCCAGATGGAAGTGTAAAAGCTCCAGGCAATCTTGTTGCTGAGTCAGTTTTAAATGCTCAACAACTTGCTGTATCTGGGCAATGGGGACGCCAAATTTTGCCGTATCTCCGGCGCTTTCGGCCCAATGACTGTGACTGCCGGTTTTGAGGCGTACGCGCAAACCCAGGCGTGGTCGTACCTGTAAGCTGGCGGCAAGTTCTAACAAGGCCGGCAATTCGCTGGCTTTTTCCAATACCAGATACACCTTGTGGCCTGCTTTTTCAGCCAGCAAAGCCAGCCGCAGATAATCCTGATCTTTATAACCGTTACAGACTATCACGCGTGAGCTGGCTTCACAGCAGGTAAGTATTGCCAGCAATTCAGCTTTTGACCCGGCTTCGAAACCCAGATGGCTGGCGGGTGCTTCGGCCAGGGTTTGCAAGACCGTTTTGTCTGGATTGGCTTTAACCGGGTAGATAGTCAGATACGAAGCCGCATAATCGTGCTTAATGTAAGCCTGATGGAAAGCCGCTTGCATCAAGCGTAAGCGATCGCGCAAAATCGGTAAAAAACGGAAATACAGGGGAGTCGCCAGACCATCGCGCTTAAGTTGTCGCACCCAATGCAAAATACTTACAGCAGGTTGTGAGGGTTTTTGCGCATCGTTTAAACATAGTTCCCCAGCTTGATTGGCGCTGAAATAGGGTGCGCCCCAGTCGCTTAAACGGCAGGACTGCGATAAATTGAGCTTATCTGGTGCTGAAGTCGGGGCGGTGTCGGTAAGCGATTCGACCACAATATCAGGCACTGCATTTGCATTCGAATGGCTAAGAGGGCGACTCATAGTCGGTATCCTGAAAGTGTAAGGCCGATTAGTAGGAATGTGATGCGTGTTTCACATGCAGCTATCGTCTGTACCAGCACGAAAAATGGGTGTCTATGCTCAGAATAGTGCCTAATTTACATGTTAAATTAATCTATTGTCAATGATAAAATTGAAACAAATAATTTAGACTGGAACGTGACCGACAGTGATGCTGGCTGGCCCCCAGCTTGCATACTTTCGTTGCGTGAGCTTTGCACAAGCTGCAGTGTGTCCGCATTGTGAGTTTGCGCTGGCGAGGCTGATGTTCAGGCGCAGCGAGTGAGTAGTGGATACGGGAAGGCGTTTAAAAACAACGGACTTGGTTGCGACCATTGTGTTTGGCCGCATAAAGGGCACGGTCGGCGTTTTGCAAAAGTCCGCGCATTAATTCGCTGACATTGCCCTGATTATCTGTGGTGTTCAGGCATGCCAAACCGATGGAAATCGTCACAGGGCAGTGCAAGCCATCGCTCAGCGCAATCGCCGTAGCGGCAATGTTTTTACGTATCCGTTCTGCCACCTGCAGTGCGGACTGGAAGTCAGCATTGACCAGCACGGCAACGAATTCTTCGCCACCAAATCGCCCCAGCGTATCACTTAAACGCAGTTCGGCTTTAATCCTGCGCGCGACTTCGATCAGTACTTCGTCGCCGCCCTGGTGTCCGTATCGGTCATTGATTTGTTTGAAATGGTCTAGGTCGAGGTAAAGGCAAGCGATTTCGTAGTGCTGGCGACGCGCTCGTTCGACTTCTTCGAGTGCGCGTAACTCAACATGACGGCGGTTGCTGACACGGGTCAGGGTATCCGTTAAACCTATGTGTGTCAGCTTCTCGCTATTGATGACATTTTCCAGGCAAATCGCCAGGATTGACGCCAGTCGCTCGATGAAATCTGTCGCCATGTTTTCCTGAAAGCGACGGATGTCATAGCAGCCCAAATTCAGGTAGCCGAGTAAGCGATGTTGGCGAAGCAAAGGCAGGATGGCAACGCTATTCGGTTTGCGCGCGCAACTGGCGAATAGCTGACTGTGATAACGGCTTTGGTAAGGGCCCAGCATGGCTTGGTTGATTGCCACGGGGAGCACTTCCTGCGCCTGGCGCACGAACCACAGCTTGGGGTAATCACTGAGTTGCATTCTTAAGTCTTGGGCCATTTGCTGAATCTCACCCAGCGGATCGAGTAAGACTAAAGTCACGGCATCGAGATCCGAAATCCGGGCTAATTCATCGAAGACATGGTGTATCAGTTCTTCAAAGCGATGTGCGGCGATCGCCAGTAAATCAAAACGCTGATGACGTTGCATGATTTCCTGGTTGCGATAGGCCTGATCGAGCAATTCATCGAGCTGATGGCGTAGCATGAGATTTTCATGTTGCAACTGTTGCAGTTGCTCGGGTGCTGCCGCCGTTTCAGGTTGCCAAGGTTTCATACGTCCTCAGGTTTGCGCGAAATTAGCCAATGGCGCAAATGCACCAAGCTTCAAAACGCCAGATCGGCAGTTAAGGGCATACCGGTTTGTATGGTGTAAGTCTGGCCGTGTTGCAAAACTGCATTCATGCCAAAACAAATGCCACCGTCCACTATAGGATTGCTGCGATAGCTTTGCAAAATATCGAGCGGGTCCGGGCCAATTTCGCCACTGTCTTGATCGATGCTGGGTATGTTGCAACGCGAGCAGGGCTTGACCAGACGTAAGCTGACTTGCTGAGTAAAATGCAAATGGCTCAGGTAATCTTCTTCATACGCGTTTAAGTCATCCAGTATCAGATTGGCGCGAAATCTGTCCATACTGAGCGGCGCGCGTTGCGCTTGCTGCAGGCGCTGATTGACGTCCTCAAGCGAGGCCAGATTCGTGATCAGATAGGGGTAGGCATCGGCAAAATGATGGTTGGCCTGATCTGGTGCACTCCATTTTGCACTGGTAATGCGCGGGCTGCTGGCGCAGAGTTTAACCAGGTAAGCTGTTTCACCGATGGCTTGCTGTATCCAATCCTGATAGTGATCACTCAGGCGTTGCGCAGTGAATTGTTCTTCCCAGATTTCCACCGACATCGTCGCGCCATCGGGTTCCGCTGGCAAAATTAAATCGGATAATTCTGGGTAGCTGAGGTAGATGGCATCGTTATGCAAACGTGTCTGAATACGCGCCATGTGAGGATGCGTGCGTTGGCTAAGCATGTGGCCATGCTGGTCGACAAACATCCATTGCCTGTCATAGATAGTACCGTGACGCAGCCCGGCGGGTGTGAGCTCGGCTTGTTCGAGGCTAATGCCTGCGCAAGATTTAACTGGGTAAATACGGATTTCATGTAAACTAGGCATGGCGTGCACCGGGCAGCAAATTCAAACGCTTATTTTATCGCGAATCTGGCCTGCTCATGCTGTATGAGATACCGACTCTCGCTGATTTCTCAATTGACTTTACTAATTTGATAAACGCTATGCCTAAAAAAACAGTACAAACTTGCCTGACAACGCTAGCAAGCCTGGTTCTGATCGGCACGAGTCCGCTTAGCCTGGCGCAAACCACAGGAAGCCGTTTGGCGACGGCTATGCATAGTAAGACCGCCAATCCGCAAAAGCAGATACAGCAATTAACCCAACAAGCGCAAGCCTGGGATCAGGCTATCGTGCGCAAAGATAAGCAGGCTATCGCAGCAAATATGGCGGATGATTTCCGCCAGATCGGGCCAAATGGGGAACTGGAAAATAAGGACAGCTTTATTCAGGGCTTGCTCGATCCACAACTTAGCATACACCCCTATACCGTGGAAGATTTTGAAGTACGTTTGTACGGCAAGGTCGCCCTATTGAGTGGCCGCACGCGCATGCAGGGTGAGTATCAGGGTAAAGCGTTTACCAGCCATTATCGCTATATTGATGTCTATGTATTACGTGGTAAAAAATGGCAAATTGTTAGCGTTCAAATTACCAGGCTGGCGTCCTAAGTTCTGTTCAGCATGAATGCGTGATTGTCTACGCGGAGTGTCGCTTAAGACTTAATGCCTACAGCATAAAAAAACCGCGCAATTGCGCGGTTTTGGTTTGTGCTGAACTGGTTCAGACGTTAAACAAGAAGTTGAGTACGTCGCCATCTTTAACGATGTATTCTTTACCTTCAGCGCGCATTTTGCCCGCTTCTTTCGCGCCCGTTTCACCTTTGTACTGGATATAGTCGTCGAAGGAAATGGTTTGCGCACGGATGAAACCGCGTTCGAAATCGGTATGAATGACACCGGCTGCCTGAGGTGCAGTGTCGCCCACATGAATTGTCCAGGCGCGCACTTCTTTAACCCCTGCCGTGAAATAAGTTTGTAAGCCGAGTAATTTGAAGCCAGCGCGGATTAAGCGATCCAGTCCAGGCTCTTGCATACCCAGGTCGGCTAAGAAATCGGCTTTATCGGCGTCGTCGAGGTCAGCGATTTCTGATTCAATTGCGGCGCAGATCGAGACGATGGGCGCGTTTTGTGCATTCGCAAACTCAGTCAGTTTATCCAGCAAAGGATTGTTTTCAAAACCATCTTCCGACACGTTGGCCACATACATCGCTGGTTTTGCGGTAATTAAACACAAGGGTTTTAATAAGGCTAATTCTTCCTGATCCAGACCCATGGTGCGCACAGGTTTAGCTTCATTTAAAACTGGCAAGACTTTTTCATACAGGCTGATCAGTTTGATTGATTCTTTATCGCCCGACTTGGCTTTTTTGCCTTCGCGTTGGATGGCTTTTTCCAGGGTATTTAAGTCAGCCAAGGCTAATTCAGTCTGAATGACTTCGATATCGGCGATAGGATCGACTTTACCCGCTACGTGCACTACGTTAGGGTCTTCAAAGCAGCGTACGACGTTTACAATCGCATCGGTTTCACGGATGTGTGAAAGGAATTGGTTGCCCAGGCCTTCACCTTTGGAGGCGCCCGCGACCAGACCCGCGATGTCCACGAATTCAACAATGGCCGGCACCACGCGCTCGGGTTTGACAACCTCAGAGAGCTTGGCTAAGCGTGGATCAGGTACTTCAACCACGCCGACATTCGGTTCTATCGTGCAAAATGGGTAGTTTTCGGCAGGAATGCCAGCCTTGGTTAAGGCATTAAACAGTGTTGATTTGCCGACATTAGGTAAGCCGACGATACCGCATTTAAGACTCATGATAGTGATCTGACAATGTTGAAATTAACCCGTTATTTTACCGGAACTCGGCTTCTTAGCCTAATTTTGCCGCAGATTCAGGCGGGGATATGGCTTAGACCCCGGTATTTTAGCTTTGCCTGGGCACTAAGCCAGATTAAAACAGCAGGTTTTACGCCATCGCCCTCACGCGCTGCGCCGACACTTTATGTAAAAACCAGGTCAGGGCGATTGCAGCTACGGTTAAACCAACCACGATGCCTATCCAGAAACCATGGGCTGCCATAGGCTGAGCGGGTGCAAAAGGCAGCCAGGGCGGTGCCAGCCCCAGTGTTATGCCTATTGGCAAGGCGAAGCCGTAAAACGCCAGTAAGTGGATAAGCATGGGCGTGCGCGTGACTTTATAGCCGCGTACCGCACAAGCCGTGGAGACTTGTTGTGCGTCCGATAATTGAAACAAGGCGGCGAACAAGAGCAATTCCATCGCCAGTTTTTGCACCGCCAGATCCGAGGTGTACGCCGCCACAATCTGGGCGCGGAACAACACGATGAACAAGGCTGAAATCACGGCAAAGCCTAGCGATAAGCTCACCCCCATCCATGAGACATAGCGCGCGCGACGTGCATCGCCTTCACCCAATGCTTGTCCAGTTAATGTTGTCAATGCAATACCGATACTCATCGGCACCATAAACACCAGGCTGGAGAAATTCAGTGTGATTTGATTTGCCGAAACCGGTACCACGCCAAATCGCGCAATTAAGAGGCCCACCGCGCCAAACGCTGAAACTTCAGCGAAATAGGTCACACCTATCGGCAAGCCTAACTTTAAGGCGCTGCGTATCTCATTCCAGCAGGGGGCTTCAAAGCGCCCGAAGGGTTGCGTTTCTTGATAAACCGGACTGCGTTTGACCCACCAAACCATCAACCCCAGCATCAACCACATGCCAAGTGCTGTCGCTAAGGCGCAGCCTGTCGAACCAAGTTGCGGCATGCCAAACCGACCATAAATGAAAATCCAGTTGAAGACGATATTAAACAGCAAACCCATGATAGCGATCACCATGACGGGTTTGGTTTGATTCAAACTCGTGGTATAGCCATATAAGGCGCGGTACATACCAAAGGCGGGCATGCCCAGGCTGACGATATGCACAAAGGTGCTGGCCTTATCGTTTACCACTTGCTCCATTTGCAAATAATTAAAGATGAGAGTCGCAATATTCATGGCGACAGCTGCGACCACGCCCGTGAAAAATCCTAGCCATAAGGATTGTCGGACGATGTGAGGTAATTTGCCGAGTCGCTCAGCGCCAACTTCATGCGCAACGATGGTATTGACCGACATCATGATGCCAATTACGGTCACTAAAATAATCGCCCAGACGTTTGCGCCCAGTGAGACCGAAGCTAAATCGATGGCACTGAGATGCCCGGTCATGGCAACGTCCACCACCCCCATCCCGACTGTGGCGAGTTGCCCAATTAATACGGGCCAGGTTAATTGCCATAATTGGCGAAGTTCAAAGCGTAGCTTGTTTTTGTACATAATGACACCAGTTTGCATGTAGACAGTTTGGCGGTGAGCTAGCCCTGGTCCCAGGAAAATGAGACCGGCCAAGCCAGATGCTGTCTTTTTAGAGAGTAAAGCGTTGGATACAACGGGAAGTCAGTAAGTAAGCTGGTGACTTCGCATTAATCTGCCACCGTGGGCTGTGTAATATCCCTTAACCACAAATCACGTAAGGCGGCAAAACCGAATGGGGTTACCCGGGCTCCGGCGACATGCGGAGCGACGCTGACGTGTTGAATTTCGTGTGACAAAGGTATGAGCCAGGCCTCACTCACCAGCTTACGCGCGATTTGTTCTAGCAGTGATTTGCGTGAGGCGGTATCGGCGCTGGCGCGTATCTGATCCAGCATAAGGTCAATTTGCTTGATGCTACGAGGTGGCATCCAACGTCTGAACACACTATCACACAAAAACCATTCAAAGCAACCAAATTCCACGTCGTCATGCATAACTTCTCGTGTTAACACTATGTCGGTATGTTCTAGCCATTGCCGCGCCGATAATTCACCAAAGTCCAGGCAGCGCCATTCAACCTGGGCTCCGGCTTGTTCCAGTCTGGCTTTGAGCTTGCGCGCCAAGTCCTGCATTTCCGCATTCTGACCACTTACCAGGCGTAAACAGGTTCCTGGTTTAAACGGTGCCGCATTGCTGGTATCCGCCGCCTTGATTTCGCGGTGCTGCCAGCAACTTAGCAAGCCATGGGCATGGCTGCGACTGGGATGGTCAGCCGCGAACAAACTTGATGGTGATAAATAGTCAGCCAGTGCAAGTCGTTGTGCCGTCTGGCGAAATATCTGACGCTGCGGGTTGCAAATCAGATGAGTTGAACCGATCTCGGCCCGCACCAAATGGTGGGTATGTTCACTGCGTTGACTGCTATAACCGTATTGCAAATCCAGGTCGCGCGTTTCTGCGCTGGTTGCTAACACCCATAAATCGATTTCATCTAACAATGGGCGTTCACGATAATAATCTTTGAAAGCTTGCAAGGTCAGTTGATAGGGATTATTTCTGACTAAGCGAAATGCCCCGCTCCCCACTGGATATCGTGCGAAATCACTGCGGCGCCGGCGTGGGACGATAGAGGCATTCGCAGTCGCCAGTAAATGTGGCCAGAGGTAATCGGCTTTGCTTAGATAAAAACTGATGCGCCCCCCTGCACCTGTTTCAATGTTGGTTAGATGCTGGTACAAATTGAAATAAATCGCAGGTTGGTTACGCAGACGTAAAAGAGTTTGTTTGACATCTTCCGTATCCAAACGACTGCCGTCATGAAAGCTTAAATTCGGGCGCAACCAGAAATGCCAGCATGAGCCATCGTGCTCACTTTCCCAATGATGCGCAAGCGCAGGGAGCAAGCACTTTTGATTGGCATCGAAATAAGTCAGGCGTGAAAAAATTTGCCTGACCAGATAGGATTCAAGTCGTGCATGCGCATACAAAGGGTCGAGTGAAACGGGGGGGGCGAAACAAGGGCATACGCAAACGCCGGCAAGCCTGGTCGGGAATTCCCAGGTAATCCGGTAAGCGTTGGCTGAGTTGCTGTTTTTGTCGTTCATCGAGACTGGCGAAAGCTAGTTCCAATTCGCCCTTAGCCAGTAATTGCGCCAGATGATCATTCATTAAGTCATCGGGATCGATTAAAAAGTGCAGACTGGATTTATTGCCCCGGCCACGTCCGGGTTGCCAGCGTAACCATTTCTGCGCTGCCATTTTGCTCAGTAATAAGCGCATATTCCGTTCGCTGCAATGCATTATCTGAGCCAGCTCAGGCAAGCTGACCTCGGTGATCTGGCTTTGCTGGACTTGATACAGACGTCGAAATTGATCACGTAATCGCATGGTTTGCTTTACAGTTATCTGAAACTCAATTCAGAGATTGTGCCCGAGACAAAATTAGCCGGGGGGGGATAAAAGCGGAAAAATATTCTTCAATTATAGCCATTTTTGACTTCTGCTTTTTTTTGCAAACTAGCGCTAAAACAGGGCGAAGACTTGGTGCGCAGGATAAAAATTCCCAGCCGGATAAGTTGAGGCAAGCAAAACATCGGGATGAAAATATGTGGTCGATGACGAAAATGCAGCGTTTATTAGCAAGTTCATTTATCTATGTAGTAGGCCGAGCGCTGGCCTTGCCCTATCTGGCGATTTATCTGACGCAGAAATATGCCTTGAGTCAGCAGCAATTAGGTTGGGTGCTTGGCAGTAGTCTGATGGTTGCAACGGTGTTCGGGCTGTATGCGGGCTATTTGTCGGACCGATTGAATAAGTCCTTGTTGTTACGAGCAGCATGCTATCTGATGGCACTCAGCAGTGTCTTGCTAACGCTGGGGCTACACTACTTGTTCAGCTTATTGTGTCTGATTTTGATCGAGGTCGCGATCGTCACGCGCAGCATCGCATTGAAGTCAGCTTTAGCCGAATTGGCCGAAGTGCAGCAACGAGCACAGGTTTTTTCTATCAATTACACCCTGATAAATCTGGCCTTTAGTATAGGTCCATTGCTTGGAGCCATGGTATTCGAATACCATGATCTCGCTCCCTTTTGGTTAAGTGCCATAGTCGGTATTTTGGCGGCCTTGATTTTGCCACCTGCAGCGACCCACGTTCAGCAGGTCAGTCAGGCAAAGCCAGTCAGCTTAAGCGCTAGCTGGCACGCGCTGCGTGCGGATAAACGCTTGCTTTGGTACAGCTTAGGGAGCATTTGCAGTGCCATGGTATTTGGGCGATTTATCTCGGGTTATCTGGCGCAATACCTGCTGTCTAAGGGCGGCGTTAGCTATGCTGCGACAATAATACCGGCAATTTTCATTAGTAATGCGCTGGTCGTCGTACTGACACAATACCTGGTAGGTAAACACTTGCGCAGAACCCGTTTGCTGATCTGGGTCAGCGCTGGTTTGAGTTTTTATATTTTGGGTTTGCTGGGGTTTATGCAGGCTGAAAGTCGATCCGCCTGGATAATCGCGACCTTGATTTTTACCTTGGGTGAAGTCATCGTTATTCCCTGTGAATATTTGTTTATCGATAGTATTGCGCCAGAAAATTTGCGCGGAAGTTATTATGGGGTGCAGGGTTTAGCCAGTCTGGGGCTGGCAATTAACCCTGTTCTTTGCGGTTATTTGTTAGCGCATTTCCCGGCAAAATTTATGTTTTACTGCTTAATGTGTTTTGCCATGCTAGCCTTATTTTGTTTTTATTGCGGAAGTCGGTTGCATCGTATTCAGTCGCGACAATCCGGACAATTAGCATTGAATCAGGTCATGTGATTTTTCCCGGCCATGGTTAAAGTTTTGATGTGTATGTCTCCATGGGCTTTAGTCAGGGATGAGATCAGCGATCTCATCCTTTTTTCGACTGGACCTCTGCGTAAGCAGCCGCGCCACCAAATTTGCAGTCCTGCAATGTGCGCTGACACCAGTGTGCTTCCCGACCTCAATTTTGAGCCCTCGCGATAGTTGTGTCCGCCCCAGCCTGGGGCTTTGGTTGGTAAGCCAGCCCGGCGTTTTATTGGCTTAGTCCAAAAAACTGAGGCTGGTTCGTCTACCAATTTTTTGTTACTCAAATCTCCAGCAAAATCGCTTGCAAAGTTGGAATTCTTCTATTAAAGTGATATCACATTGATTTCATATTGAAACTATCTGGAGGCTTTATGCTGAGCACAGCTAAAAACGGTGTCATGCAAGAACGTAGTTTGCAATCCTTAAACGGTTACGGCATGTTATTGCTGGCGTTGGTATTGCCTGGTTTAAGCATCATTACCTTTGTGACGAAAGTTGCGCCGATAGCGATTGGGACGCTGATATTGGGCATCAGTCTGATACTGGCCGGTGTGTTTATCCTGATTGGCCTGTACATCGTGCAACCGAATGAAGCGGTTATCCTGAGTCTGTTCGGCGATTATCGTGGTACGGATCGCAGTGCCGGTCTGCGCTGGGCTTTCCCTTTGTATGCGAAGCGGCGCTTGAGCTTACGTGCACGCACGCTCAACACGGCGGCATTAAAGGTCAATGATAAACGTGGTAATCCGGTGGAAATCGGCGCCGCGATTATCTGGCGTGTGCGTGATACAGCGCTGGCGGTATTTAATGTGGATGATTACGAGCGCTTCGTTCAAGTTCAGGCTGAAGCTGCATTACGTCATCTGGCGGCCCAATATGCTTATGATGATGGGGAAGATCTGGAGAGTGGCGAAACGACTTTACGTGCCGGTATGGATGTGGTGGTCAGTGCCTTACGTACCGAATTACATGCGCGCTTTGATGCTGCGGGCATAGAAGTGGAAGATGCAAAATTGACGCATCTGGCTTATGCGGCAGAAATTGCGCAAGTTATGTTGCGCCGTCAGCAAGCCGAAGCCATCATCAGCGCACGTAAGAAAATCGTACAAGGTGCGGTATCTATGGTGGAAGAAGCATTGCAAGGCTTATCTGAGCGTCAGATTGTCGAACTAGATGATGAGCGGAAAGCGGCAATGGTTAGTAATTTACTCGTGGTCTTGTGTTCAGACCGTGAAACTCAACCCGTCGTGAATACTGGCACGCTTTATAATTAAGTCAGAAATTTATGGAATAGCGTGATGGTGCTAGTGGCATGTCCTGCGTTCGAGAGGGGCATGGAAAACAGAGGTGAAGGCAATGGCAAGCCCAGGAAAAAAATCGTTTGCATTGCGTATTGATCCCGCGATATGGGACGAAATCGAGAGCCTGGCGGCACAAGAATTGCGTAGTGTTAATGCGCAGGTTGAATATCTGTTGCGTGAGGCCTTGGCGCAGCGTGGTCGTTTGCGTACGCCAGGCGTTGGTAAGGCTGGAAAATCCAGGCTAAAACATGATGAATAACACATTTAGTAACTTTACTTATGGCCTGGCATTGCTTGCCTGCGTTACCGCGCAGGTAAGTGCTCAGGAATTACCTTCAGGTCCCGCCCTGTTACAGGCCAGTACCGAACGTATTTACGGGCCACATCAAGCTGCGCCTGTGAAGTTAGTGCAGCAAATTTTAGCGCAAGCCGATGTCAATGAAATTGATAACTTACGCGCCTGTATCCGCGGTGATTTCGATGACGCCCAAGCTGCTCAGGGTTTGCGAGTCTGGCGCGCGGCAGACTTCAAAAAAGCGCAAAAATACTTTGTCATTCAAGCGCTGCCAAGCGGCTGGGATCAGCGCCAATGGTATGTGTTACGCCCGGCGTTAAAACCCTATTGTCAGGCATTTTACGGCGCCCATATTTTTCAGTACTGGTTAGTTAAAGCCGACGAACCTGGCCCGGCACGCGTCGAAAACGTCAAGCGCTGGACTTTGCTTCAGCAGTCTAGCGCCGATGCCTTAGCTTTGCATCGCCATCAAGCAAATTGGTTGTTGGCCGAAACCCATTGTAGCGCCAGCGCTTGCCGTAGTGGCTGGTATGCGCTATCGAGCACAGGATTGAACTTGCGCCTGTGCAGTGAAAACAGTGTCGATACCCGTGGCGAACAAGTCGTGCCTTGTCGTTGAATTTAGCAAGGCAATTTCTGCTCAAGCTTACTTGGCTGAACTGAATTCGTCATACAAGGCACTGCTAGGCGCGCGGCAAGCTCGCTTGACTACCTGCCTCACCAGACCACGTGGTCAATTGTGGTCAGGGTGTTTTGACTAGCCGAATCGACTCGGCTGGCAGGTGGAAAATCACGGTCGATCAGGTGTTAGCCTCTTAAGCTTTACAAAACTGCTGTGGCGAAAAGCCTGCTGACTTCTGTCGTGACTTAGGCGAGCTCAGACCGCAAATCCCGCCAGCAATTGTGCAAGTTGTCCGGTTTCAGGTTTAGGGCAAATTTTGCGACGCAAAATCGAAAGTTGGGAAATTCGCTTGACAGCAATTAAAGGAATAAATATCGTTATTCGTGCCAATCATAACGTTTCGAAAATTTAAAAATGAAGTTTGTAACGTTTTAATGCACCGAAATAACACGAGGCATGCTGACCATTTAGCGCCAACTTTTCGTCCTTCTGTGTTTTTTTTATCGAATATTTATAACGTTTCAATTTAATTTGAAAGAGATTCAGGCAAGTCTGTAGCAACGGTTTAAACCAGGAAATCCTGCACAGAATCGAGCAGCAGAAAGGCATTTGGCAAAGAAATGCAGTGCAATCGTAGTGCAGTAAGCAGACAGATTTCAACCGGCTGCCGCACCAAGCCCGGCCGCCACCTGAGGAGAACGAGATGCCGTTGCAACAGACTTACAATTGGTTTTACCGAGCCTTACCGATGTTTCTGAGCGTGTTGGCGAGTTCAGCCTATGCGCAAAATAATCCGCCAACCGAAAACCAAGAAGCGGCTAAGGCGCAGCAAGAAGTGGTGGTGACGGGGACGACTGCCAAACACCGCACCAAGCTGGAATCCTCAGTTGCAATTACCACGGTAGACCAGGAAAAACTCGCCAAAATAGCGCCGCATAGTCTGGCGGATTCTTTGCAACAAGTGCCGGGTTTATGGGTTGAAGCTTCGGGTGGTGAAGTTTCGAATAATGTTTCGCCGCGTGGCTTAAGTGGTGGTGCGGCATTTGCTTTTATCAGTTTGCAAGAAGATGGCTTGCCAGTGATTTACGATGGTGAACTGGTCGATGTCTTGATGCGCGAAGATTTAACGATTAAGCGCTTTGAAGCGATACGCGGCGGTACTTCGGCGATCTTATCCACCAATGGCCCGGCCGCGATCGTCAACTTCATTAGCCAGAAAGGCACGCGCACGCCACAAGGGGCTTTCAAGCTGACGCTAGGCGATTACGGCATGCTGCGTACCGAGGGCGTGTATTCGGCACCGCTGAATGAGGATTGGTCGTATGCGGCAGGTGGCTATTACCGACGCGGCAATGGCGTGCGGCCAACTGGTATAACGGCGGATCATGGTGGCCAATTTCGCTTGAATTTAACCCGGCAATTAGAAGATGGCAGCTTGAATTTATCAGCGAAATTGGTGAATGATCACAATACCTTTTACTTGCCAATTCCGATGACGGATGCCAAAAATCCGCGCGGTATTCCTGGCGTTAATCCTAACTATGGCACGATGCAAAGTAGCGATGTCGCGCATATCCGGAATATCACCACCAATGGTGTGATAGAAACTAATCTTGATACCGCATTTCACGTCAATGCCAAAGTATTCGGCGTCGATTGGCAACAAGGTTTGAATAATGGCTGGTCGTTCCGCAACAATGCGCGTTACACCATTTACGATGTCGCACCGCATTCGATTTTTAATGCGGCGAATAGTTTTTTAGTGACCGCTGAAAACCGCTTAAAGTTTGATGATGTCGCTGAAATGACCAAGCGCTTTGGCGGTACACCGAAGTTCATGTATTCGGCCAGCAAGCAAATCATTAATGATCCCAGCCAGTTAAATGGCAATGGTTTCGTCACCGATCAAGTCGCTGAAACGCGTTTTCGTTCATTGAATCATTTCTTCAATAATCTCTCGCTCTCACACGAAACCAAGAATAATAGCTTTACCACGGGTTTGCTGTTTGCTTATCAAAAACTGAATCAAGATTCCGACTACGGTGCACGCATCGTCACCGAAGTCAAAGATCAGCCGCGTCGGCTCGATATAGTCAGCGTCGCTGCTGATGGCAAAATCCTCGGCTATTTGTCTGATCAGGGCGTGGTGCGCAATGCCTATTTTTATGAGCGCCATCAAGGCGATATGAAGTCGCTTTCGTATTATCTGAATGATGAATGGAAGCTTAGCGACAAGCTGCGTATCGATGGTGGTGCGCGCTATGAAGTGGCGCGCTATAACGTCAATGATGAAGAAGTTGAATACGGTGATCGCTTCGTTGGCGGCACGGCCATTCCCGGCGCTTTTAATCCAGATGGCAGCGATAAAGACAATATCATCGCGAATAATTACTTCCGTAATGCCGGTACCGGGGTTTGGAAAAATTCGCGCACCACGATTAAAGAATGGTCATATACCGCTGGTTTTAATTATGCCTTCAACGATAACTTCGCGATGTATGGGCGCTATGCCAGTGGCAATAATATGCCGACCTTGTACAGTGGCGATAGCTTTGTGAATGGTGCGACACGTTTGAGTTTTACTGAAGTCGGCTTACGCTATTTATCTAAAAACTGGAGCACTTCTGCGACCTTATTCAAAACCAAGTTTGATAATCTGGCCTTTGGTCAAACCAATCCTATCACGGGTGAACCGCAAGATGTCTTCGTTAAAACGATCTCGACGGGTTTGGAGCTGGAAGGCAATATCCGCCTACACCCCATGTTTTCGCTCGACTATATTGCGACCATACAAAAAGCGGAAATCAATGGCATAGATCCACGCGTGCCAGAAGCCAAGCAAAATGGTAATCAGGTTTTGCGCACCCCGAACGTGCAAATACGCTTAACCCCGACCCTGCATTTTAGTTTTGGCGAAGTCTTTCTGAGTTATTACCACGTCGGCAAGCGCTTTGCCGATTTTGAAAATGCGTTGGAATTACCCGCCTATAAAGTCGTCGATCTGGGCGCGCAATTTCATTACGATAAAAATTGGACGATTAATTTCAAGCTCAATAATCTGACTAATTCGATAGGGCTAACCGAAGGTAATCCACGCAGTGGCTTTAATCAAAGTTCGAATGGTAATTTGTTTTACGCACGTCCGGTGTTAGGGCGTCATGCCACCCTGGCCGTGACTTACAAGTTTTAAAAAACGAAATTGAACACGTAGATCTGCTGCGCCTTAACACGGGAAATGGCTTGTTAAGGCGCATAAAACTTACCTTCCTTATTCTTCATTTGCTATGTTTGCACCCGCCAGTTCGTCCACCCCCTGGGTACTTGCCGATATCGGTGGCACCAATGCACGTTTTGCGCTGGCGCTGGATGCCAGCCAGACTTTACAGCATACGCTGAGTTTGCCCGTCGCTGACTATGCTCGATTTGCCGATGCGCTGACAGCGTATCGGCAGCACTTGCGCGCACACGGTATCACCGTTGCGATCCACGCACTGGGTTTGGCGATAGCCGCACCAATCAAGGCCCAGGCTGCAATCAAATTAACCAATAGCCCCTGGCTGATCGAGCGTGATGCGCTGGTCGCGGAGTTTGCTCTGCAACACCTCAGTATCTTAAATGACTTTGCCGCCCTGGCTTTATCGGTGCCGGGCTTACACGCTAGCCAATTGCGGCATTGGCCAGGCAGTCCCGGCAAAAAGGCATTTTGTGCGGGTGACAGGCTGGCGGTGATCGGACCTGGCACTGGCTTAGGAGTTGCCAGCTTGTGGTTTCAAGACCCAGCCTGGCATGCTTTTGCCAGCGAAGGCGGACATAGCATGCTGTGCCCAGAGAGCGCTTTCGAGTGTGAATTGTGGTTGGCGATGCGTGAAAATTACCCGCGCCTGAGTGCAGAAAGTCTTTTTTCCGGAAATGGTCTGGCGCGCTTACATCGATATGTCGCAGCGCAGATGGGTAGGTCAGCTGAACCCTTGCACGCGGCGCAGATTTTACAAAACGCATCGAGCGATGCCGTTTGTGCTCAGAGTATGGAAGTGTTTTTTGGCTGGCTTGGGGCATATCTGGCAAATCAGGTGTTAAATCTGGGTACGCCGGATGGTCTGTACCTGGCCGGAGGGATATTGCCGCGTTGTCAGGCCGCCTTATTCGATAGTTCGCTGTATCAGCGGTTTTTGAACCATGCCAGCATGGCGGACTATTTACGGCAAGTCCCCTTGTATCTGATTACCGATACCATGACGGCCTTGCAGGGGATGCACAACTACCTACAACAGCTACAGCGCGAATAAGCCGACTTACTACTCCGTGCTATAAAATTTTTACAGTGAGTTTGAATTCAAGCATAATCGCCATCATCGGCTTGCCGCATCTTGCCTGGTTCTTACCGGGCAGATAGGTCAGGCTGAGTAAGTTAGTTGCTGCCAGCGCAGTCGTTGGCGCGGTTTTTTCTGCTGTGTTATGACACTCACGAGTTTTTGCCTGGTCTTATTTGCGGCGTTCTTGCACGCGGCCTGGAATATCTTCATTAAATCCGGTCCCGATAAACGTTTAAGTATGAGTTTGCTGTGCGCGGGTTCGGCGCTTTTAAGTGCACTGTGCCTGCCCTGGCTGCCACAACCTGCAGCCGCAAGCTGGCCGTATCTGGCGGCTTCGGTTGCATGCCAAATGGTGTATTACGGTTTGCTGATTACGGCCTATCGTTATGCCGACATGAGCCAGGCTTATCCCTTAATGCGCGGCACCGCGCCGCTCTGGGTTTTAGTGGCGGGCGTGCTTTGGTTGCAGGATGAGTTAAGTCCTCTGCGTTTATGCGCCATCACCATGCTGGCCGGCGGAATCTGCCTGATGGCTAACTTTAAGCAACTGCGGCACGATCCGCGTCTCAGAAAGGGGCTGGGCTTTGCTTTGCTGAATGCGCTATTTATCGCCGCTTATACTGTGATCGACGGTATCGGCGTTCGCTTAGCCGGGCACAGTGTGAGTTACACCATGTGGGTATTTTTACTCAGTGGCGTGTTGTTTTGCACGCTGACGGCGATCCTTATGCCAGCTACTGTCCTGCAGTATTACCGCCTGGCCTGGTTGCGTGGATTGTTGGCGGGTGCCGCCTCCCTGATCTCGTATGGCCTGGCGCTTTGGGCCATGCAAAGTGCACCAGTCGCGACAGTCGCCGCACTGCGTGAAAGTTCTATTATTTTTGCCAGCCTCCTGGCTTATTTTTATCTGGGCGAACTCATAGACCGACGCCGACTGTTTGCGATTGCCCTGGCATTAACGGGTGTTTTACTATTGCGTCTGGCGAAGTGAGTGATTAAGCCTGCCGACTAAGGAACAAACATGGAGTTTCGTAAAGCCAGACTAAGCGATGCCGCCGCGATACATCGCTTAATTCTCGATTTGTCTGAGGGATTCTTTGAATACCCAGACCGGCGCGGCGCGGAGCCGTTTCTGGAGTCGATCAGTCAGACGGCGCTCAGCGGTTATTTGCAAGCGCCGCGTTATTGCTATTGGCTGGCGTTAAATTCCGATCAGGAATTGCAGGGTTTGATTGCCTTGCGTGATACCACGCATCTGTTTCATTTATTCGTCGCCAAACAAAGTCAGGGCAGCGGTCTGGCTAGTCAACTCTGGCGACTCGCGGCTACGTATTCGGCACAGCAAAGTGCGGGTGCGACGATGACCGTGAATGCCAGTCTGAACGCGCTGGCGGTGTACCAGCATTGGGGTTTTCAAGCGCAGGGGGAAGTCCAGCACATGCATGGAATACGCTTTTTACCTATGATTTTGCAGCGAAATCCAGCTAGCAGCACAGATCGTGCTCAGGTATAGTTTTTCTCCGATTGTTTTTATTTCCGGCTTGATTACGCTACCTCGCCTGATTGTTTGCTGGTCGAAAACGTGGCGCAAACCGGACAGTTTCAGGAGCAACTATGTACGCAAGATCAAGCAGGTTAAAGCTGGGGCAGAGTTCGTTTGCTGCAATGTTGGGCATGTTATTGCTGCCGTTGTGCAGTCAGGCTGACACGGGTGTTAGTAATGCCGAAGCAAAAGTGGAATTGCCAGCAGTGGCTCAGGTATTGACTCGTCAGCATGTGTGCAGCGCCAGCTTGCAGCTGCGCTCACAAGCCATGAGCACCCAGCAAGAGCGTGAGGCATGTCAGATGCTGGGCGAGTTAGAAAAGAAATTTCACGCGACATTTAATACTTTGGGCAAACCGGTCAACCACGATAATAATACCAATTTGCGCGCCAATATCTATGCCAGCAAGGCCGACTACCTGAAATACGCCGGGCACCATTTCAATATGCCTACCGATAATGGCGGTATGTATTTGGAGGGCTTGCCTGATCAGGCCGGGAATCAGGCGGAATTTGTCGCGAATCAAAAGAATGATGGCAGTGTGCATAATCTGGGCCATGAATATATCCATTATCTCGATGGTCGCTTTAATTTATATGGCGATTTTTGCGCGAATTTGCATGATTCCCATGCGGCACCCGAAAATTGCGCCAAACCTGCGCCAGGTCGTCCTTATCTGGTTTGGTGGACGGAAGGAGTGGCGGAATACATCGCTCACGGCAGCAACAATCCCCGCGCGCTGACTCAGGCGAAAAAGCCGGGGTATAACTTAAGCCAGCTATTTGAAACTGGCTATGAAAGCGAAAATGGTACAGAGCGTATTTATCAGTGGGGGTATCTGGCGGTGCGCTATATGATGGAGCAACAACGCAGTAAGGTCGATGCCATGCTGGCCTTTACCCGCGTCGGTGACTATCCGCGCTATCAGGCATTGGTCAGAAGCTGGGGAACGACGATGGATGCGGATTTTCAAAGCTGGGTAGCTAAATTAGCTGCCAGCGCACCTTGAAGTTTGCCAGCAATTTTAGGCACAACTAAGCCTGCATCACGCCAGCACTTGAGGCTGGCATACTTTGGTTGTACTGGTTTGTCAGCGTAACAAAAGCGTGTCATCATGCACGGTGTTCATTAAGCAAGATGGGTGCCACATGATGACAAATTTTCGTTTAGGTTGGTCGCTGTTGCTATGGCTGTTTTGCCATATGCTTAGTACGGTCGCTTTCGCCGGTGTTGAAGTGAGTCAGGCGCGCTTGCCTGATCCTTTGAAATCCTGGGTGCCCTGGATTATCGATGAAATTCCTGATTATGGCTGCCCACATGACTATCAGGCGCAAGAGAATCGCTGGTGTAGCTGGCCTGCGGCCTTTGAATTGCAATTACATGATCGCGGTGCGCAATTTAAGCTCAGCGCAACGGTGTTTGATAAATCCTGGTTCATCTTACCCGGGGATACAAAGAACTGGCCTCAACAAGTCAGTGTGAATAATCAAGTCGTCGCCATCGCTGAGCGTGATGGCAAACCGGCCATCTTCCTGACCTCTGGCAACTTCCAAATTCAGGGGCAATTCAGTTGGACTAGTCTGCCTGAGTCACTGGCTTTGCCAGCATCTGCTGCCGTCATGCGTTTGCAGCTCAATGGTAAAGCGCTGCCTGTCAGTCAGTTGGATCAGGATAATCAACTGTGGTTAAAACGCGAAGCCCGGCAAGATCAGCAAGATGACTTACAAGTCAGCGTTTTTCGTAAGCTGATCGATGGCGTGCCACTGCAATTGGAAACCATTTATAAACTGGAAGTGTCGGGCAAGGGCCGTGAAATCCTGTTACCTCACGCAATTTTGCCTGACTGGCTAGCCTTGCAAGTCAGCTCACCCTTGCCCAGTAGCCTGACAGAGCAAGGTGACTTGAAATTACAAGCACGCACCGGTACCTGGGAAGTGCGCATTCTGGCGCGACATCCAGCTAACCCGTCACAGATCATGCTGCCCGCACAAAGCGGTGCCGAAGCCATGGAAGAAATCTGGGTCTGGCAAGCTAATCCCAATTTTCGCTCGGTCAGTTTGCAAGGTGTGCCTGGTATCGATGCGCAACAAACCAATTTGCCTGCGGACTGGAGTAAGCTACCAGCCTATTTATTGCAACCCGGTCAAAGTCTGCAACTAAAACAAAATAGTCGCGGAGAAAGCGCCAACTTGCCCGATAAGCTGAAATTGCAGCGGCAACTCTGGTTGAGTTTTGATGGAAGCCAGTTAAGCATACAAGATCGTTTAGATGGTGTGATTAATCGTGCCGGTCGCTTACAAATTAATGCCCCACAAGTTCTGGGACGGGTAGAAAATCAAAATGTCCCAGTGTTGATCACCAAAGGCGCAGATCAGCAAGCTGGCATAGAGGTCAGGCGCGGTGACTTGCATTTGCTGGCTGAAAGTCAGCAAAGCTATGATGGATCGAGCTTATCGGCGGCTGGCTGGCAACGCGACCTGGATAGCCTGAGTCTGCGTCTTGAAGTTCCACCCGGCTGGCGCTTATTTCATGCACCTGGCGTTGATTATGCCGCCAATTCCTGGCTTAGCGCCTGGAATTTAGCCAGTGTGTTTATGGTCTTGCTTTGTAGTCTGGCGGTCTATCAATTAATAGGCTGGCGTTATGCTTTACTGACCTTGCTGACGCTGATTTTATGCCATCACGAAGAGACTTTCATCAGTAAGATTTTACTCGTCAGCCTGGCGTTTATCGCCTTGAGTAAGTTTTTACCGACAGGTCGTTTGCAAGCCTGGGCAAATCGCATAAGCAGTACCACCTTGTTGCTATTAGTTGTGGTGGGCCTGGGATTCGCTATCCAGCAAGCGCGTTCAGCGCTGTATCCTGTGCTCGATGGTCAATTCGTTGAGCAACAAAGCTACGCGGGTTCGCAACGAAATGAAGAGGCCGCCGCTGTGGCAGCCAATCAATTGCCGACTGAAAAATCCGCTGTCGTGCAGGCGGAAATTTTAGAAGATAAAATGCCACCACCTCCACCTATGATAAGCCCACGATCTATCGCGCAGGCGGATAACTATCAGCAAGTACAAAAAAGACGTCAGCAAATTAAGTTAGATCCCGATAATAAGGTGCAAACTGGCCCGGGTATGCCGAGCTGGGGCTGGCGTGCTTACCAATTACGTTTCGATGGTCCGGTCAGTAAAGCGCAACAATTCAGTTTGTGGTTAATGCCGCCCTGGTTGAATGTTTTCCTGGCCGTATTGCGAATCGCCAGTTTTGCAGCATTGATCGCGGTAGTGCTCAATTTTGCCTGGAAAAATACCAGCTTGCGTCAGCGTCTGGCCAGTTTCAAACAGAGTTTTACTACCCCGGCAGTCTGGTTGATCGTTGGCGTTTGCGTCTGCGCCGCCAGTTTGCCGCAAGCCGCTTATGCCAGTTTGCCAGATCAGGAGTTGCTCAAGAATTTAAAAGTGAAATTAAGTAAGCCAGCCGATTGCTTGCCGCAATGCGTAGATTTGGCGCGTTTACAAGTCAAACTCGAGGGGCAGCAATTAAAGCTTAGCCTCGATATCGATGCGCAGGCCGCCGTCGCCTTCCCGTTGCCTGGCAACGCAAAGTACTGGCTGGCTGAGCAAGCAAATTATGCGGGTAAGCCAGCTTATATACAGCGAAGCGAAACAGGGCAGATTTTATTGCTGACACAGACCGGGCGACATACGCTGGAAATGAGCGGTAACTTATTAAACCCGGATAGCCTGGTGTTGGCCTTGCCACACAAGCCAAGACGCCTGGAGGTGCAAGCGCCAGGCTGGGATTGGAGCGGCTGGTCGGAAGAACATGGCGCAGCAAATAGTTTGCAATTAAGTCGCCAATTAAATGCGCAAGAGCAAATGAAAGCACCCCGGGTTCCCGCGTTTTTGAAGGTGACACGCGTCATCGACCTCGATAAAGAATGGCATGTTGAAACCCAGGTCAGTAAGGTCGGCGATGAAATGGTGGCGCTGGCTGAAATCCCTTTATTAGAAGGTGAATCCGTGACGACCGCGGGTATTAACGTCAAAGAGGGTAAGGTGCAATTAAATTTGACGGGCAAAGAAGCTAGTTTAAGTTGGACTTCCAATTTAAAGATAGGCAGTCAGATTAAATTACAAGCACCGCAGCACAGCCAATGGAGTGAGCGCTGGATATTGCGCTATCAACCAGTCTGGCACGTCGATTACAGCGGTGTGCCACCTTCAGTCTGGCAGCAAGGTGAATTAGCTGAATCTGAATTCCAACCCTGGCCAGGTGAACACTTGCAATTGCGTATAGAGCGGCCCTCGGCGCTCAGTGGTCAGACTCTGACCATACAAAACTCAACGCTGATGATCAAACCGGGCGCCCGCAGTAGTGACTACCACTTGCAATTAGTTATGTTGAGTAGTCAGGGCGGCGAACACAAAATTAATTTGCCCAAAGGCGCACAATTATTAAGCTTGAGTCGCGATGGAAGTAGTCTGGCTTTGCGTGATCAGAATGGTAGTTTGCTTTTGCCAGTTAGTCCCGGTCAGCAAAGCTTCGAAATCGCCTGGCGCAGTGAGCAAGGTTTGCGAGCCTGGTTCACTAGTGACGTTGCCGATTTGGGTATGGCTTCAGTAAATCACAAGGTTCAGTTGGAGTTGGGAGCAGGACGCTGGTTATTAGCGGCGAAAGGTGAAGGGGCTGGCCCAGTTATTTTATTTTGGGGGCAATTGCTGGTTTTATTCTTAATTGCGCTAGTACTCAGTAAGCAAACTTATTTACCCTTACGTGCTTACGAATGGTTTTTACTGGCGCTGGGTTTGAGTCAAAGTTCGGTTCCGGCAATTCTGGCGGTTTTGGCCTGGTTCTTCGTGTTCACCTGGCGTAGTAAGTTGCAAGCAGGAACATCGCGTTGGCGCTTTAATTTACTGCAAATCGGTTTAGTCTTGTTTACATTGATCAATTTGCTGGTGTATCTGCAAATCGTGTATCAGGGTTTGTTGGGCATGCCGGAAATGCAAATCGTTGGCAATGATTCGAGTTATTTCAAGTTGCAATGGTATGTCGATCGTTGTCTGGCCTCATTGCCGCAGGTCCAGATTTTCAGTTTGCCGATACTTTGGTACCGGGGGCTGATGTTGCTCTGGTCACTGTGGTTAGCCTGGCGCTTACTGCAATGGCTGCAATGGGGGTGGCGTGCCTGGTCAACGAATGGCTACTGGCGCACTGCTGGCCCCAAGATCGTTGTGAATGAGCCGCCACAGTCTGGGCAATGAAAACGGCTTGGCAGTACGAATTGGCGGCAAGCAAATTCACTTCGTATGAACTGTGCCAGATTGGAATAAAACGCGAGCGCACTGCCTTCAGGCATCTCGCGTTTGCACTTGTGGCTATTTATGGAATGAGTTTTGGGCAGGGCAAATGCAAAAACGAGGTTGGCATGGTTGCTGCGCTTTGTTGTACGCGAGTACGGCAAGGTGATATGGCTAGTCAGAGGTCTTGCTAGCGTGTGCTTTTTGGGTTTTGTCGGCATATTTAATTCCCTGTATTGCTGTGCTAGAGTTTCTGTAGCGATAGCTAGAGGGAAATTATGAATACCAACGAAGACTGGCAGTTAGCTGCAGAAGTCATACAACAAGCCGAGGCAATCTTGGTGACGGCTGGTGCTGGAATGGGCGTAGACTCGGGCTTACCTGACTTCCGGGGTAGTTCAGGATTTTGGCAAGCCTATCCCGCCTTAGGGCAACAAGGTCTGGCGTTTTACCAGATTGCCTGCCCGGCCGCATTTCGGCGTCAGCCGATGTTAGCCTGGGGTTTTTATGGGCATAGGTTGCAACTCTACCGGCACACTCAGGCGCACGCTGGTTTTGCGTTGTTGCGACTATGGGCGCAGACAAAACCGGGTGGTCTGATGGTCAGAACCACCAATGTAGATGGTCACTTTCAGCAAGCAGGCTATACGCCTGGCGAAATCATGGAATGTCATGGTTCTATCCATTATTTACAGTGTTTGTTGCCTTGTTCTGATGAAGTCTGGTCCGCCGAGTCTTTTCAACCTGAAATTGATACTGAAAATTGCCTGTTAGTGAATGCGCCACCACGGTGCCCGCGTTGTGGTGGTTTGGCTCGCCCGAATATCCTGATGTTCGATGATGATCAATGGTTATCTCAACGCACCGATATGCAAGCACGACGATTGGAAAATTGGTTATCGCAACAGCGAAATATCGTCATCATAGAAATTGGTGCGGGGCAGGCGATTCCCGTTTTACGTCATTTTGCACAACGTTTAGGAACGACACGTGACGATTGTCGTTTGATTCGCATTAACCCGCGCGAATCGGATGTGGTGTTTGCAACTGATGTGGGATTGCGATCAGGAAGCCTGGTGGCACTGCAAAAATTACAGCATATTTTGCAACCAGGCTGAACTCGCTAATTATTGAATGACAAAGTTGACGAAGAAAATATCGGTAACGCCATCGTGTTCTTTAACTTCGAGTACGGAATTATTCAAGCGTGACTTTATTTCATCGATTAATTCAGTCTTCCCTGTAGGTGTCTGAATTTGTGCAGATTCTTTGGCACTCAGTAACATAATTAAATTATGTCTCACCATGGGCATGACCGCTTTAACTCGCTCTATGACTTCGGGTTTGGCCACTTGCAAAGTAATACTGATTTGTAAATAACGATCAAAACTTGCCAGATTTACCGTTATCGGGTCGAGTGGCGTGGTCACCGTTGCCGCGGAACCACTGGAAGATTCTTTCGATGATGCGCTTGCACCCGTGTTCAGGCAGAGCAGGGCGAAAATCGCGATGACGCGCAAGAGCCAGGGATTACTCAACATAAGCAATTACCTTAGGAAATTTCTCAGATAGTCACAAGCCTTGCGATTCGCTTTGAATGGTTAGGCTTGCAACCCTGCTATTCACGAAATTATGTTAGATCGGGACGACCTGAAAGGCAATCCCGAATCGTCGTAACAAATTAAACGGTTAAGGGTTTATAGCGGATACGTTTAGGTTTAGCCGCTTCTTCACCCAGACGTTTTTTCTTATCAGCTTCGTATTCTTGATAATTACCATCAAAGAACACGACTTGAGAATCCCCTTCAAACGCCAGAATATGTGTCGCGATACGGTCGAGGAACCAGCGATCATGCGAAATCACCATCACGCTACCGGCAAATTCCAGTAAGGCATCTTCCAGGGCGCGCAAGGTTTCAACGTCGAGGTCATTGGATGGTTCGTCGAGCAGTAAAACATTGCCACCTTGCAGCAAGGTCTTGGCTAAGTGCAAGCGGCCGCGTTCACCACCGGATAAGTTACCAACGATTTTTTGTTGATCGCCACCCTTAAAGTTAAAGCGACCCAGGTAGGCGCGCGAAGGCATTTCAAAACGGCCTACTGATAAAATATCGGCGCCATTTGAAACATCTTCAAACACGGTTTTGGTATTCCCCAAATCCTGACGCGATTGATCTACCAGCGAAATTTTCACAGTTTTACCGAGGATAACTTCACCACTATCGGGTTGTTCGGTGCCTTTAATCATTTTGAAGAAAGTCGATTTACCGGCACCGTTAGGACCGATAATGCCGACGATAGCGCCAGGTGGCACTTTAAAACTCAGGTTATCGATCAATAAGCGATCGCCAAAGGCTTTCGAAACATTCTTGAATTCGATCACTTCATTACCCAGGCGTTCTGCAACGGGAATAAAGATCTCTTGCGTCTCATTGCGTTTCTGGTATTCGTATTCCGACATTTCATTGAAGCGCGCCAGACGTGCTTTACTCTTAGCCTGACGCGCTTTCGGATTTTGACGCGCCCATTCCAATTCTTTTTGCAAGGCTTTTTGACGTGCCGATTCGGTGGCTTCTTCTTGTTTCAAACGCGCTTGCTTTTGATCTAACCAAGAGGAGTAATTGCCTTTCCAGGGAATGCCAGCGCCACGATCTAATTCCAAAATCCATTCTGCAGCATTGTCGAGGAAGTAGCGATCATGGGTAATCGCCACCACAGTACCTGGGAAGCGGCACAGGAATTGCTCTAACCAATCGACAGATTCGGCATCCAGATGGTTGGTTGGCTCGTCGAGTAATAGCATGTCGGGCTTAGATAACAATAAGCGGCACAGCGCGACCCGACGTTTTTCGCCCCCCGATAACACGCCGATCTTTGCGTCCCATGGTGGTAAGCGTAAGGCATCTGCTGCCATTTCCAGTTGCAACTCAATATTGTCACCGGCAGAGGCCGAGATAATCGCTTCGAGGCGCGCTTGCTCTTCAGCTAAAGCATCAAAGTCAGCATCTTCTTCGGCATAGGCGGCATACACTTGTTCGAGCCGGTTTTTGGCGGCGAAGACTTCACCCATGCCGGACTCAACTGATTCACGCACGGTTTGCTCAGGATCGAGCTCAGGTTCTTGCGATAAATAACCGATTTTTAAATTCGGCATGGGTACCGCTTCACCTTGAATGTCGGTGTCTAAGCCCGCCATAATTTTAAGCAAGGTTGATTTGCCTGCACCATTTAAGCCAAGTACGCCGATTTTCGCGCCAGGGAAAAAGGAGAGGGAGATATCTTTGAGAATTTGACGCTTAGGTGGCACGATTTTGCCAACCCGGTTCATGGTGTATACGTAGTTTGCCATGGTGTATATAAAGTTGTATTTCTTGAAATGGAAAGTTTGAATCTGGTGGATAGTTACTATAAGTGCGCCAACAGACCGTGACATCAGATGAAGGTCGTAAGCTGACCAGTTAATTTGATGTCAGCCAAAATGCTTGAGCTTAATCGGTAAACGGGCAGAACTAGTGCAAGCATACCAAAAGCGCGCCAACAGAGCGAGGATTTGTGCCAGATCAAACCCGCTTATTAATGATTTTTTAGTACGTGATGGGCTTGCGCTAGCTCAATAGTCATGCTGCAGTGCAGGAATAAACTCGCTTCATCAATTTTTCCAATGAAAGGAAGCGAATCATGAGTCGTGTTGCTAAATTAAGTGCGGTAGCGCTTGCGGTATTGTCGTTTGCTGGTGTTTGTAATAGCGCCCTGGCACAACAAAGTCCTTGGGAAGTACGCGTTCGTGCAGTGAATATCAGCCCAGACAATAAGTCAGATCCGGTTGCCGGTACTGGTGCGGCAGATCGTTTGACTGTCAGCAATAAAACGATTCCAGAGTTCGATATCACTTACCATTTCACCCCAAACTGGGCGGCAGAACTGATTTTGACCTACCCGCAAAAACATGACGTGAAATTAGATGGCGCAGTGATTGGTAGCTTCAAACATTTGCCACCTACGTTGACAGCGCAATATCACTTTGCTCCGGAAGCACAAGTCAGCCCTTATCTGGGTGCTGGTATCAACTATACCCGTATTTCTGATGTCAACTTACTGGGTGGTAAAGCTGATCTGGAAAGTAGTAGCTTCGGTCTGGCATTACAAGCTGGTGTGAATTTCAAACTGGATAAAAACTGGTCGCTCAACCTCGACATCAAAAAAGTACAAATCCGCAGTGATGTAAAAATTGGTGGTGTTAAAGCCAGTGCGGTACAAGTGGATCCATGGCTGTTAGGTGTGGGTGTAGGTTATCGCTTCTAATCGTTTAGTTATTTCTGAGGGGGAATTTTCCCCCTACAGTAATAATTAGAAACAATTCATCTTCCTGTCACTTTAAAAGACGTAGAATCGCGCCGCTAAATTCGCATAGAATTTCCACCGGGAAATAAGTAGCCTGTTTGCAAACGCTATTTTTCAATCTGCGATTACTTGAGGAAGCTAGTTCATGTCTTTTAATGTAGTACGTCAACTTCATTGCGCTTGGTTGTTCTGCTGCGCTACTCTGTTCACTGTTATCCCTGTTCAAGCCGATGAAACCGGACTGACTGCCGATAAAATTTTAATTGGTCAATCGAATGCCTATACCGGTGCCTTAGCTGAGTTGGGGCGTGACTATACCTTGGGAATTAAAACTTATTTCGAGCAAGTGAATCAAGCGGGTGGCGTAAATGGTCGTAAGCTGGAATTGATTTCTCTGGATGATGCTTATGACCCCAAGAAAACGCAGTTGAATACGCGGGCGTTAATCGACGATAAGAAAGTGTTTGCATTGGGGTTTTATATCGGCGCAGCCAATACCGAAGCCATCATCCCCTTATTGAATGAAAACAAAATCCCCTTAGTTGCTACCTTAAGTGGCTCAGACTCTTTGCGCTCGCCGGCGATTTTCAGTCGCTACTTATTTCATACTAAAGCGGGTTATGCCAACGAATTTGCGCGTATGGTTCAGCAAATTGCATCGACCGGCATGAAAAATATGGCTGTGGTTTATCAAAATAACGCATTTGGTAAACAAGGTCTGGCAAGCATTAATGATCAATTGAAGCAGCAAGGCATCAGCCCTCTGGCGAGTGTCGCCGTTGACACTGATAGTGCCAATCTGGATGCTTCAGTAAAAGCGGTAGCGGCACAAAATCCTTCGGCGGTAGTCTTGATTACAGCGGGAGCTGTAACGGGTAACTTTATTCGTGCCTATAGTAAGGTGGCGCAACGACCGCAATTCTTTGCTTTATCGTTTGTGGCAACCTCGGGTTTTATCAAAGACCTTGGGGAATTAAGCAGAGGCGTGGTTGTCACCCAAACCTCGCCGTTTCCATGGAGCGTGACTATGCCTATCATTAAGGATTACCAGACTTCGATGAAGAAAGGTGGAGTGGTTAATTACAGCATGTTATCCATGGAGGGCTATATTGCTGCGCGGGTCGTAGTGACGGCATTGCGTAAAGCAGGTCGCGACCTCACACGCCTGAAATTCATTCAGGCATTGGAAACGGTGAATTCTAATGATATTGGTGACTACAACATCAGTTATTCGCAGACTAACCACAATGGTTCGGGTTTCGTCGATCTGACTTTAATTGATAGAAATGGCAAATTCATTCGTTAAGCTTATGGATGATAAAAATAAGTTTTACCGCGCATCCCTGAGATAGCCGCAAGATTTGAGTGTGCCAATCCAGCAACATAGTTAGCCCGTCAGAAAACCCTTCTGCCGGGCTTGTTTATTTGTGACGGGGCTGTCATAATTCGCCCCCTCCTGACGCGAACTGAGAATTAAGCGGTAAGCGAAACGGAAATGTGCGAGATCAACTGGTGAGTTTGTAAAAAAAACAGCAGTTGACAGGGTTAAA
>JAYSEN010000037.1:0-42666 GCA_041913845.1 Undibacterium sp. | reverse complement strand
TCAATCTTTGTTTTTTTACCTCAAGGTTGTCGCAATTCGAACTTTAGATCGCACAATTGACGGGAAAGGCGCATCAATAAAGCGTTTCCAGCCTGTCACATTTTTAGTTTATTATTTTTTGGGCGCGACAATTTGCGACTTCATCGGTGCCAGGCGCGCCAACAAACGATTTTGTGTATGACTCGCGATACCTTGTGCGGTCATCGCCTCTTGCAGCACTTCCACCAGTGCATAAAACTGCAATTCGCTGATCGCTAAACCGCGGTGTACCGTTTGCATATCATCACCAGAATAGCGGCAAGGGCCATCACTCAGTTCGCACAACTGTTCTTGCAACAAGCTTTGCAAACGCGGCAAATTACTGTCTTTAAAACTCTCGCGCAAGTGCGGATGTCGCTGCAAACCTTGCACCAGATCACGGCTCACTTTTTGCAAAGCGGTCGCACCGCCTAAATCCTGATACAGGGTTTGAGCCGCGACACTGACATGCAAGGTCAGCAGCAGCGCTAAACTCGGTTTAATAACTGAGTTGTGTCGATAAATACCAGGCATGTTGTGACTCCGGATTAAACACCGTGATTTGTCCCAGTCTGACATAGGCCAGAGTGACGGAAATCTGCTTGTTCGGCAACCAACTGACAAACACATCCTGCCAGGCTTGTTCAGGATCGATTTTTAAATTGCGGGGTTTAGCGCGGTATTCCAGACCTGCCAAAAAATGCCGGTTGAGCAGATAAACCAGCGCCACTTCGGGGCGCCATTGCGCCTGCGCTTGCAAATCACCGCCAAACCCCAGCAATCCCAATTGATTCGCCTTGCTATAACGCAGGCTTAGATTACCCAGCAAACTTTGTCCCAGCCATAATTTGCTCGCTGCCAGATACCAGTCCTGGCCCTGCGCTTGCTTAGCCCCGAGTTGCTGCACGCCAGTCACGCCCAGTGCTTGTAAGCCGTGCAGTTGATGCGCAAATTTGTATTGCACACCGACCGCCAATTGCGGCCAGAGACTATCCTGATCAGCAATCAAATCGCCCGCTATACGCCATTTCACGCCAGCGATGTTTTGCTGCAGGTGCAGTGCTTGCAAGGGCGCTTTACTACCGCGAAAACTCTGTTGCGCCAGGCTGAATTCCAGAGTGTCGGCCCACCCCAGATAAATGCCGCTGACTTGCAAATCGTAATCGGCACTGCGCGCCCGGCTATAAAACGCGCCCACGCCATAACTATCGCGACTGCCGTAACCGGCTATCGTCGCCCAGGGGCTCAAACCTCCGCCACCCGCGCCTTCGAGCTGACTCACAGCGCCGCTGGCCAGCAATTTGCCCTGATCCGGCCAGCTTTGTGCCTGCAAACTGGTAGCTACACACAACGCGCCAACTCCCGTCAGCCAACTGCGAAACCGCCTCAGCGCTAGCATGAACACCTCATCAGGTTGATGTGCAAACGACTGCAGCAGCCTCTTCCAGAATTTTTTCTTCACATCGCCGCTGCCCTAGTTCTGCCTGTTCAAGTAAATCACGTTGCTCTTGCGAACCAGGCAAACCTTCTAATTGCTTATACAAATTTTTCGCCAACAAATAATCATTGCGATCAAATGCCAGATCTGCCATGCAACAAACAGCCAAGGCATAGTTACGCGAATGCGTCAGACCTTGCATATTTTCCAGCGCTTCATTCAGGGTCGTTTGCGCTGCTTCAAAAGAACCCATGCGACGCAAAGTTTCCCCCAGCTGCGTCAGGCAATGACCAATACTGGGTGGCCAGCCGCAACGTTTAGCCAGACTCAGCGCGGTTTGCAACCAATCGAGGGCGGACTCCATCTGATTCATCGAAGCATAACTAAACCCTATGCTGGCGGCGTTTACTATCGCCCGCCGTAACATCCCCGAGCATACCGCAGCAGTATACGCTTTACTCAGCCACTCTACCGCTAAATGATAATCACCGTCGAGGCCGTGGTAGATTCCCTCAAAATCATAAACTAGCGCATCCAGGCCACAACTGAATTCCAAGGCGCCACCACGCATATCAAAGTGTCGATCGAAATACGCTTTCGCGACGCGACGATCACGCATTAAAGCCATTCTGGCCAGCCCCGCAGCAGAACAACGCGAACGGACAAAGTCTTCACTTTTGGACGACTCATCGATCGCGATCGCCATTTCTATGTCGCATTCGATATGCCGCCCCTGATCGTAATAGACGTACGACAGCAAACGATGGGTATCGCCATACGATTCTTTATCATCGCAAATATCCGGGTCTTGCAACATAGTTTGCAAAAGTTGCTCGGCCTGTTCTAATTCACCATGTAACCATAAAATTTCGGCCCGTATCATGTCGCCACGCAAACGCTGGGTTTTGCTCAGGCAAGTCTCGCCAGCGTCGGTACTGGCTTGCTCCAGACGATCAAGCAAATTCAAGGCACGCTGACTATCGCGCTGCCGCAAATGCCAGGCGAGCTCAAGGGTTTGCTCACACTTTGAGCCCGCTTCAGCGAGTCTGAGTGTAAGTTCCAATTGCTCTACATACTGATTACTTGCATATAAATCCATTTTTTACAACATTTATCTTTAGCCAACCTGTCAATTTTACGACACATAATTAAACAATTATGCATACATACACGGAGATTTCATAAGCAATTACTACAATACGCAAGAATTTCTTCGGAGACAGGAAACAAAATTTCTTTTAACAATTTTTAACCGGATATACTGTGGCTTTCCATAATTTTATGGAACAAGTCATATCCATGCTGTAATAAATCGATTTCTCTCTGAATTAACTATTAACTCATAATTAACCAAGCTGTTTTTCAGATCCTTAGTGCTCTATGCTACGTTCTTCGTTACGACGGGAATTATTAATTCCGTTCATCTTATTAATTATTGGTGTATCTACTGCGATAGGCTGGGTCTCGGTAAAAGCTGGCAGTGAAGCCGTGATGACATTGACGCAGCGTATCCTGACTGACATGGTCAATCGCATAGGCAATGCCACGGAAAAACATTTGGATGGGGCATTAATCGCGCTCGAATCGGTCGCGCCTAGCCCAGCTTATTTGCCACGTGAGCAAATTTTTTCCGATGCCATGCCCTCACTTGAAGAAAAATTCTGGGCTGCCAGTGGCTTATTCATGAGTGTGAATAATTATGTTTACTACGGTGGCCGCGATGGCCGCTTCGTCGGCGTTTACCGGATTTCTAACAATACTGTGCAATTATTCTGGCGTAACCCCGATGAAGATGTGCGCCATGTTTATCAAGTCAATAGCATAGGCGATCGTTCGCTCTTGCTGCGCAGTGATCAATTCGATCCACGTCAGCGGCCTTGGTACCAGGCAGCCATGAATTCCGATAAGCCAGTCTGGTCCAAGATTTATAACAACTACTCCTTTCAATACCCAACCGTAACCCTGGCCAAGGCGGTATATAAAGATAATCATGAGTTTATCGGCGTGGTCGCGACCGATCTGACACTCAAAGAGATTTCTAACTTTTTGCGACGTCTGGAAATTAGTAAAAACGGCGTGGCTTATATCGTTGACGCCGATGGCTATGTGATCGCCACATCGGGGCAAGAATTACCCGAACAATTAATTAATGGCAAACCACAGCGCTTGCGTGCGGTGGACATGAAGACACCTTTGATTAGTGGCACGTACCGTAAGATCTTAAATCAGGGCAATCTCAATGCGAATATTCTGAGCGTTGATCTGGCGGGCGAAAGTATTGATGTTGTCGCTTCACCGCTGGGTAATAAGCAAGGTTTGCAATGGACTACCGTGGTTGCGATTCCGCGTTCTGAATACATGTCCACCGTGCATCAAAGTTTTATGCAAAGTCTGGTGATTGCGATCGCCTGTGTCATCTTTGCCTTGACGATAGGTTTAACCGTGGTACAGCGCGTGGTCGGCGATATACGCAAATTAACGAATGCGGTCGCCAGCTTTGGTAATGGCGAACCGATACAAGAATTGCACATTCATCGTAATGACGAAATAGGTACGCTGGCTGATACCTTTGTGGAAATGGAAAATCGACTGCGTTTCGATAAACTGACTCAGGTCGCCAATCGCGAAGCCTTATTTACGCAAATCGATTACTTACAGAAAAACGCCAAACAGAATGAGCAATCTCAGGCGGGTTTTTGTTTATTGTTTGTCGATCTGGATCGCTTTAAATTCATCAATGATCACTACGGCCATGATGCCGGTGATAAGGTGCTAATTATTATTGCAGCACGTTTGCGCGCAGCAATTCGCGAAACGGATTTGGTCGCGCGCTATGGTGGCGATGAATTTGTATTATTGATTAAAGATACGCCCAGCGCTGCTGATATCGAAAACCTGGTCGAAAAAATTTGTCAGGTTGTCGAACAACCAATACTGTCGGACACCCTGGTCTTACAAGTCGGCGCCTCTATCGGTTGGGCAAGTTGCCCGGAAGACGGCAAAGACTATATGCGCTTATTAAAAATAGCCGATAGCCGCATGTATAACCGTAAGCGTGATCGCAAAGCCGCGACTATCGTGCAAATTGCCTGAACAAGTTTGCCGGATAAGGCGCTGATTTTTTAGTCAGCGTCTGGCACTGACGCCTGCCAATTGGCTAACCAAGTGGGAAAGTCTGCGGCTGGCATAGGCCGGGCGATAAAATACCCTTGCGCCTGATCACATCCCAGCTGTTGTAGTAAATTAAGACTGGCTTGATTTTCCACGCCTTCAGCGACCACGCGCAAGCCCAGATTATGCCCCAGATCGATGGTGGATTTAACGATCTTCACGTCATCCTGATCGTGCTCCATTTTCAAGACAAAGGATTTATCGATTTTCAATTCATCCACCGGTAAACGCTTCAGGTAAGCCAGCGACGAATACCCGGTTCCAAAATCATCGATCGATAAATCCAGCCCAAGCTCGTGCAAGCCATCCAAGGTTTGCAATGCGCGTTGCGGATCATCCATAATCGCGCTTTCGGTAATTTCCAGACAAAAAGCGGCGGGCGTCAACGTGAATTGCTCAAACAACTGAGTGAATTTTCGCGGTAAATCCTGATCCAGCAAATCGCGGGTTGATAAATTGACCGACACTTTAAGATCGAGATTTAAACTTTGCCAAACCTGGCGATACCGCGCCGCTTCAGTCATCACCCAATAAGTCATTTGCCGGATAAAGCCGGTTTGCTCAGCAAATGGGATAAATTGATCCGGATAAATATAACCACGCTCAGGATGCTGCCATCGTATCAGCGCCTCAACCGCCACCACCTTATGCTGAGCCAGGTCCAGTTTAGGTTGCACATACAAACGAAACTGATGTAGTTCCAGAGCCTGCCTTAATTCACTGAGTAAAGATAAACTTTGCTGACTGCTGCGATCAATTTCTGCCGAGTAAAGCTGGATTCCATTACCTAATTGCTTAGCCACATACATCGCCACTTCGGCCTTGCTTAATAAGCCGATGGCATCCTGAGCATGTGCCGGAAAACCTGCCACGCCTATACCTGCGCCAAGATCGACAGTTTGTTCATCGATAGAAATCGGAAGTTCCAGCGCCTGCATTAAACGTGACGCAACCTGCAAGGCCATTTCCAGCTCGGTTTGCGCTAATACGATGACAAACTCATCGCCCCCCAGCCTCGCTAAGCCAGCCGAATTGCTTGATAATTCCTGGCTCAGACGCTGTGCCACCTGAGTCAGTAAGACATCCCCGAATTTGTGTCCCATGACATCATTAACATGCTTAAATCTATCCAGATCCAGCATCAGTACAAAACAGCTTTGCTGACTGGTTTGCGCTTGCTGTAACGCCTGTTCCAGCTGTTCGAGAAACAAGACACGATTTGGCAACCCAGTCAGCGTATCCCAGTATGCCAGTCGCCTCACTTCGGCTTCACGCTGTGCAATATTGTCACGCATACTGAGCAAGGTTTGCGCCAGCTTGCCAATTTCGTCCGTCCCGCGTATTTCTATCTGCGCCTGATAATCACCGCGACCAAAACGCAAGGCTGCTTCAGTTAATTTGCGTAAGGGATCGGTAATACGACGCGCACTAAAGATAGAAATCACGCTGGCCAGGATCGCACCTAGCAGTGTCAGCATTAATAAATTGCGCTGGAGTTTTTTATAAGGTGCAATCGCCTGGCTGAGTGATAATTGCAAGACCGCCACAGTCTGCTCGCGTTCATTTTGCGCTAAAACCATAATGCGACTGCCGTAAACCTGATCACCAACCTGCAAGGTGCTGACAGACTGACCACTATGCTCATGCTCGCTTAAACCTGCGGCTAACAACTGCGCCAGTTCGGGTTCAAAAGTGCTTAAGTTACTGCGCCAGTCTTGCCCATTTTGCCGGGTGAGTAAGCTGATGTGCATCTGCGATAAATCGCGCATACCCTGTATGCTGGCCCTTCCTATCGGAATCGCCATGACCACCCAACCTATGGTTACGGGTGCTCTGACTGGCACTGCAACTATCTGATAAGGTTTCGCTTCGATAATTGCAGTTTGCGCAGCCTGGGTATCTTTACTTAATCCCACTAAAACTTTTCGTATCGCGATTTGTGCAGCTGTGCTCAAACCTTCTACACTGGTGACTGAAATGTTTTGATTTAAGTCGACTAACACGGTCAAATCCGCGCCTATACGCTTGCCATGGTTTTCCAGAGTTGAGCGTATCGTATCCACGTCTTTGCTGTGTATCGCCTCCAGAAATCCATATTCCTTGGCCAGCAAACTCGCCCCTTGCAATAGATTTTTTGCATTTAGCTCAAGCAAGTGCGTGAAAATTTTTTCATCGTTTTTAAGGTTTTCTTCGACCGCATTTCTGGCGTTTGCCAAGATCGCCCGGTCTATCGTGAAATAGCCGATTAATTGCAAACTCAGTAAGACGCCGATAAAAACCGCGACGACCCGCGTTTCCAGACTTTGAAATACCATAACAGTGCGCTTTATTCTACGTTGTAAGGCAGGCGTATCTTGGTGACAGCTTTGCTGTCGCTATGCCAGTCTTGTTCATAGACTGCCGCATTCGCGCCACCGCTTTGCTGATAATGCCAGACCTTCAATTTGTATTTTCCGGCGGCGACTTCACCAAGCTGTGCCACGCCGTCTGCGTTGGTTTTAGCAAAATAAGCTGTGTTCACGACATGGATATACGCCACCATTTGATCGTGAATATTGCAACCCACAATCACTGTGCCAGTTTTATCAAAGACAATAGGAGTCGCAGGAACACCCGAGTACAACTTAATTTCAAACGGCTTCGCGGTGGAAAAGGAATAAGCGTGGTGACGTACCGTATCATTATTCGGAAATGAAATCGAGGTGCCGACACTGACTGCGCTGACTAAAGGCAGGAATTGCTTATTTTTCTGTGCGATTTCTGCCTTGCCTGGTTTCAGATTAACGTGCCCATCGGGCGACTCAAAATACACCACCGCGTCAGTCACCAGTTTGCCTTTCATGTCGCTGATTTCTATCGTTGTTGCTGCTAAGCACTGTATTTGACCTAAACCCAATACCAAAGCCACTATTCCATATGTTTGCCTGATCATAAGTTTGCCTTATCTCTGTCTGGATTCGCTAGTCAACTTAAGCGCGTGAGGAAAGCTACTGCGATTAAGTAATTATCATGCATAAACCGCACTAACACGGGAAATAATCGGTTTGTCAGCTACAGAATAGAGCCAAATTCTTGATTTGTAGACCAGCCTGACATAAAAGTTACAGCTGCCATCTAATCCTTGTACGAATACACAGTTGTTTCATATTCTGTTGCTATACTATTGACCCCAGTTACCTCTTGGCATTATTGTGTAAACTAAAGATCAGCCAGGACAGACATCAGCCCGCACGCCACCGCCCAAGCCGACAGTCTGAGCTAAAATCAAGTGGTTCTTACCCCTCATTTGTGCAATGCTGAGTAAGAACGCCATTCAGTTTGTAGAAAAATGATCAGGCATGGATTCAGTTATTAAGCATCTGGTTGAAATTACCGGGCACCGCGATCACGATTTATTAAATATCTCTGTCATAACGGCTTTAAAAGAGTTATTACAGGCTGAGTCTGCTCAGGTTTTTGAAGTCATCGCTCAGGCGGATAAACTCTTTTTGAATTTAACCATCAAGGTTGATCAGGACAAACTTAGCGTTGCCGACGAGTTAGCGCAGGGGGCTGAGCACGCCTTGTTGCTCAGCGACTTTCCTGAGTTACAAGCGGGCATCAGTCAGCATTCGGGCATAATAGAAACCCTGGATGAGCAAGGCCATCGGTTAATCTGGCTGCCCATCTGGATTAACGATAAAGTCCATACCTGCCTGCAAATTTACAAACCATCGAGTTATTCTGCAAATGCACAAGAAGTCGTCAGTGGCATGCTGATTGTGTATCGCAATTTTCAAAACCTACTCGATTACAGTGAGCGCGATTCCTTAACGGGTTTGTTAAACCGAAAAACCTTTGACGATAATTTTTCCAAGGTATTACGCCAGCAAGGACAACAAACGGAGTCCGGCGATGTACCGGAAACTGAAGAGCGGCGACGTCGTGAACCTGAACGTCAAAACTGGCTGGCAGTTCTGGATATAGATCATTTCAAACGGGTCAATGACCAATTTGGTCATTTGTATGGCGATGAAGTGTTAATTCTGGTGGCGAATTTACTGCGCAGCTCATTCCGGCCTGGCGACCGCTTGTTTCGCTTCGGTGGCGAGGAATTTGTCGTGCTTTTGCGTTCGACCACCCTTGATGAAGCTCAGCTTATTTTTGAACGCTTTCGCAGCAATGTCGAACAACACCATTTCCCTCAGGTTGGTACAGTCACCATCAGTATAGGCTTTGCCCGGATAGTGCCCTTCGAACCCGCTGTGGCCATTTTGGGGCGAGCCGATCAAGCCCTTTACTATGCCAAAACGAATGGCCGGAATCAGGTTTGTTACTACGAATCCCTGGTTTCGAGTGGTGCTTTGCAAGCTGAGCAAACCAATGATGACGTGGAATTTTTCTAATGCGTAACGCCAAAAAACAAAGCCCGGTAACTCACCGGGCTTTTTTATGCCTGCTGCACTCAGGTTGCAGTTTTCGGCTTGGTCGAAGAAGTGATAATGACCACACTGGCTAAAATAATAAAGGTCGCCATCCATTCATTGCGGCTCAGATGCTCACCTCCCAAACCTGCACCCAAAGCCACTGCAATCACCGGATTCACGTAAGCATAACTCGAGGCCAGACCGGTAGAAACACGCGACAACAAATACATATAGGCGGTGAAAGCAAGCAAGGAGCCAGCCACCACTAAATACCCCCAGGCCATCCAGGAACCGATACTAATATGTTGTGGCCAGCTTTCACCATTTAGCACACTGAACGTTGCCAGAAACAAGCTACCCATCAGCATTTCGCTGGCAAACCCCATACCACCGGGCGCTAATTGAAATTTCTTCTGTGATAAAACTGAACCCACATCCCAGCATAAAACGGCAGCTAATAAGATAACTATACCGATAGGCTGAGCCGCAAACTGCCCGCCAGAAGCCAGCAATACCGCGCCCGCGAAACCTGCGAAAATCCCCATCCATTCACGGCGTTTCGGCCAGTCACCAAACAAACCGGACAGACTCGATAAGATCATCGGCGAGCATGCCGCAAATACGGCCGTTATCCCTGAAGACACATATTGCTGAGCCACGGCGGTTAAACCCATCCCACCGCCCAACATAAAGCCGCCAATAATGGTGGCAGCGCGCCATTCTTTCGCGTTAGGCAAACGAGCGCCGCGTGCCAGATTCCAGACAAACAACAAGCTGCCTGCGACCAAAAAACGACTGGCCATTAATAAAAATGGCGGAAAGTCCTGTAACGCGATTTGAATCGCGAAATAAGTGGAGCCCCAAACAATATAAACGGTAATCAATGCCGCGAGGACAGAACGAGGTAGATGACGCATAAAACACACAACAAAAAATACGGTCAGCACGATAGCGCGTAACCGGGACAGATTAATAACACGGAAGACGTTATTTTATTGCAGTGATTTGCATTTTTGAATGGATAGTTGCAGGCATTTCAGATACATTACCTTAATATTGATCGAAATTTCGCATTTTCACCATTAAGTTAAAAAACAAAAATGAACCCTCCTGAACTCGACCTGATGGATGCCAAAATATTGGATATATTACAAGCTGATGCGCGCCTGACACTCGCTGAAATCGGCCGCCGCATCCATTTAAGCCAGCCTGCCGTGGCTGAGCGTGTCCGCCGTATGGAAGCGGCAGGCATCATCACTGGTTACCATGCCAGAGTGAATCCTGAAGCTTTAGGTTATGGGATTACGGCTTTTGTGCGAATTGCCACACAATCCAGCGATAGTCCCATTCTAAAAATTACTGAAGAAGTACCTGAGGTCGTAGAATGCCATTCGATCACTGGAGAAGATTGCGTCATCGTGAAGGTCGTCGCCGCATCGGTACGCGAATTAGAACGTGTCATTACCAGTCTGGCACGTTGTGGGGTTACCTCAACCTCTTTGATACTGTCTTCATCAATTGAACACCGGGCAATACGGCCCATAAGCATACCGACCAACACTTAAACTGAAGACGCATGGAATTACGTCAGCTCCGTTACTTCGTTGCCATCGTCGATCATGGCTCACTTTCGCGTGCGGCGCGGGTACTGCATATTGTGCAACCAGCGCTGACCCAGCAATTACAGCAACTCGAAGATGAGCTTGGCGCGATCTTATTGCACCGATCGGCGCGTGGCATGCAAGCAACCGATGCAGGCAAATTATTCTATGAACATGCGCAGGCGATCTTAAAGCAGGTCGGTGATGCGAAATCAGCACTGAATCAATCGACCGACAAGCCCAGTGGTACGGTGGCATTGGGGATACCGCAAAGTGTTTCCGCGGCACTGGCATTCCCCCTACTCAAGACCATACGTGAAGTCTATCCAGATATTCACTTTCAATTGACTGAAGAGCTGACCGGTAATTTACAAGAGCAATTACGTTCTGGGCGTTTGAATCTGGCGATCTTGTTTAATGATGGCCAGCTAGGTCAATTCAATTGCTGGCCCATGGTCGAGGAAGAAATGCTCTACATCACAAAAGCGCAGTCGCGCTATTCCTGTAAGCGAAAATCGATCAGTCTGGAACACGCTTTGCAGGCGACTCTGATCTTACCCAGTTTATTGCATGGCGTCAGACCACGAATTGAACAAGTAGTGGCGCAAGAAGGGCTGCAAACTCACGAGGTGATTGATATCACCTCGATTGCAATATTAAAATCCGCGCTGATGGCGGACATGGGCGCGACTATTTTGCCCGCCTCGCCTTTGCTGGCTGAATTAGAACGCGGTGAAATGCAAGCCTGGCCGATTCAAAACGCACAATTGAGCCGCACCGTCACACTTTGCGCCTCAAAAAATATTCCCTTAACCAATGCCGCGCAGGCTGTGCAAAAACTGGTTATTGAGGTCACGCGTGAACTTTGCAAAAACGGGCAATGGCAAAATACCCAATTACTCTGCTGAAGTGAATGTGGCCCAGGTCAGAGCTACACCAACTCGCAGCAACGGGCTATTTATATATCCCGCAGCCAATCAAAATATCGCCGAATCGCTCAATATAGGTGGTCTTCGCTTCTAACGCACCGGTTTTTGGATTCGTCCATTTGTAGTCCACCCAGCCGCTGCCGCTCTTACTATTCGCCGCATCCAGAAATTTCTTGACGATGTAGACGCCGTCCGCATCACGCAGTTCCAGCATGTTCTTACCGATCATCTTTTTATTCGCACCATGCGCTAAATTAATGCCATCGCCATTCACCGAATATGCGAATAAATACAAATCTTTACTCAGAAAGGCTGGCGCGGCGCTATTTATTTCAGACAGCAATTTGTCCTTACCATTGTCTTTCAAATAAGTGCCAGCCTTTTTTACCAGAGCAATGGCTTCATCGGCTGTTCCTTTATCTGCCGCCAAAACCAGTTGGCTAAGCCCCATCATAAATACTAAGCACAGTGTCAGTAAGCGTTTCATTCCAACCTCCTTGGCAAGTCATGCGTGGTCTATCCTTGTGCTTATCAAACTTAGAAAAGCAGCATCCAGTTTAGTCAGCCCACGCAGACAAGATTGCAAAATTTAGTCAAGCATTTGCCATGGTCATCGCGCTTAAATTTGTGCCAGGCCTCCATCGACTTGCAAATCAGCGCCATTGATATAACTGGCGGCATCCGACGCCAGAAAGAGCACTGCCGCGGCAATTTCATCAACATCAGCCATGCGCTCTGCTGGCGTGATTTGTTGCATATATGCTTGCAAACCATTTACTTCTTGCTCAGAAAACCCCAGACCTTGTTGCAAAATTGGCGTTTGCGTCACGCCAGGACTGATCGCATTCACACGGATTTTGCGTTGTCGCAAATCATTCGCCCAGGATCTGGCAAACGAACGCACGGCAGCTTTGCTGGCGTTATACAAACTCAGATTCGGCATGCCTTTGCAATTCGCCACCGACGAATTTAACACCACGCTGGCATGATCACGCAGTAAAGGTAACAGGGCTTGCACAGTAAAAAAGACCCCGGCGACATTGGTCGAAAAGATTTGCTGGTAGTCACTTTCTGTGGTGTTACCAAACTGATTGTGATGGGCGATACCCGCATTGGCGAACACGATATCGAGTTGCTCGCCTTGCGCTTGCAATGCCGTCGCAACTTGCTGAATGTGAGCGGGCTGACTGACATCTAAGGCAAGTGGCTGCGCAGCCGGCCCAAGTTCGCGGCAAATTTCGTGCAAACGCGCCAGATTGCGTGCAGCCAGATAGACTTTTTGCGCACCCTGGGCGATAAATGCGCGGGCACTAGCCAAACCTATGCCAGAACTGGCACCGGTAATTAAGATGGTTTTGTTAGCGAATTGAGCGTGTAACATGATAGCTTTTCCTGGGTAGGGGCTCCGTTAAACCGGTGCCAGTTCAAAGTCGGCCACCCTCGCGGCATACGCCTGCGGCGGTGTTTTAGTTTTTGAGATCTCAACACGCCGATTATTGCTACAATCAATTCATGAAACAATCGCTTATTCACTCAGCTCACTCATGAACAAATTTCACCAATGACGATTAATGCCGATTACAACCTGTTGTTTGCCTTTGTTCAACTAGCAAAAGCGGCAAGTTTTCGCAAAGCGGCACAGGAATTACAAGTCACGCCCTCAGCGCTCAGCCATAGCTTGAAACGCCTCGAACAACAATGTGCCACGCGTTTAGTGCATCGCACCACGCGCAGCATAGGTTTAACTGAAGCAGGAGCAGCGCTGTATGCCAGGCTGGCACCGCTGTATCAGGACATGCAAGCCGCCTTGCAAGAACTGGAACATCAGGCTAAACAAGGTGGCCGTGTCAGAATCAATGCGCCAGCTATCATCGCGCAACAAATCCTGGCCCCGGCCTTGGCTGACTTCCGTAAGCAACACCCGCATATAGAACTCGAAATCGGTTGTGATGATGCCCTGCTCGATATCATTGCCGCAGGTTTTGATGCTGGCATACGCTTTGGAGAAAGCTTGCAGCAAGATGTCAAAGCTTGCCGTATTGGTCAGCCTCAGCAATTCGTGATTTGCGCCAGTCCGGAGTATCTGCAACGTTATGGCGAACCCCAAGTACCGGCAGATTTACTCGCTCACAATTGCCTGCAACTGCGCTTCCCCAGTGGCCGCTTGTATCAATGGGAATTGCAGGAGCAACAACAAACTGTGCAAGTGAGCACCAAAGGTGACTTTATCAGTGACGACTTCCATTTATTAAGTAGCGCCGCGCTGGCGGGCTTCGGACTTTGTTACCACTACCTGAGTGCTCTGCAACCCCACTTGCTGGCAGGACGTTTGCGTCTGGTTTTGAACGACTATTATCCGCCGCCTCAGCCTTTGTATTTGTATTATTCAGCGCAAACGCAAACCCCGGCCGCGTTACGCGCCTTTATCGACTTCTTTAAGACGGAGTCCTGACTCGTATAAGGCGTTTTTCTTTATGCCAGTGATTTCCGCAGTCAGACTAGCTGCCTGTTTCAAAGGTAATTCCGCCATCAGAATTTGTAAAATCCGCAGTGCCTCAGCCTGATCTTGCTCAAGCCCGGCATCGGCATCGGCCCCCGCCACCACCAGCACATACTCGCCCTTATTTCGCATTTTATCGGCGTCGAGCCAGGCGCTTGCCTGCGCCAATGGCATACTGGCCAATTCTTCAAATAATTTGCTGATTTCACGCGCCAGTAAAACTTGCCGCTCGCCCCCAAATACCGCCTCGAGGGCCGCCAGGGTCTCTTCAATACGATGCGGCGCTTCATAAAACACCAGATTCGCAGGCGCTTGCTGGTACTCACGCAATACCTGTTCACGCTGGCTGGCTTTGGTGGGCAAAAAACCGATGAAATAAAAGCGCTCCGCTAAAAAGCCACTTGCTGCCAGCGCTGTCACGGCTGCGCAAGGCCCAGGCAGAGCTTGCACCGTTAACCCCGCTTCGCGCACCGCTTGCACCAGGCGTGCACCGGGATCGGAAATCGCCGGCATACCGGCGTCCGAAACCAGGGCAATGCGTTGCCCCGCCTGCAAGCAGGTGATAATTTTCTCCGCCACGCTGCGTTCATTATGTTGATGTGCCGCAATTAAGGGTTTATGCAAGCCATAACGGCTCAGTAAGGTCGCGGTATTGCGGGTATCTTCACAGGCTATCGCATCCGCCAATTGCAAAGTGTATAACGCACGCACGCTGATATCGGTAATATTGCCGATAGGTGTCGGGACTAAATACAAGCAGGCTGTCGGATACTGTTGTTGCTGACAACTCTGCGCCAGGCTGGGAAGTAAAGATTCTGGCAATTGCGGGCTAGCAGACATAAATTAATCACTATAATTAAATTTTTACCAAGATCAGCACAGTCTGTGCTGCACTGGGATTTCTCGCTATTGTATGCCATGACACTGCTAGACCTGCTGAAATCGCGCTTAGTGCCCTTAAATCCACGTAAATCTACGACCCGTCAACAGCAAATTGGTGATGCTGCGGAAGATCAGGCTCTGCGGTATTTGCAAGCGCAAGGTTTGATTTTATTGCAGCGGCAATTTCGCTGTCGCGGTGGTGAAATTGATTTAATCATGCGTGATCAGCAAACCCTGGTGTTTATCGAAGTACGTAGCCGCAAGACTAGCGACTACGGTGGCGCCTTACAAAGTATTACGCCAGCCAAACAAAAACGCTGGCATCATGCCGCCAGCGTCTATTTGCAACGCTATGCACAAATGCCGGAATGCCGTTTTGATGTGATCTGCGTACAAAAAGGTGAATTGCAGTGGTTAAAACAACTTGAAATTACCGCAACTTAATCCTTAAGGTTTACTCGACTCGGCTAGCGCTTCAGTTATAATCGCCGCACTATGACGAATCGAATATTAGCAAACTTCCAAGAAAGCGCTGAACTCAAAATGCAAGCCGCACTTGAGTTAGCCACACCCATTGATCAAGCCGTGCAAATGATGTTTCATGCGCTAGCCAATGGCAATAAGATTCTGGCCTGTGGCAATGGTGGCTCGGCCGCCGATTGCCAACACTTCGCCGCGGAACTGGTCGGACGTTTTGAACGCGAACGCCTGCCCTTACCGGCGCTGGCCTTAACCACCGATAGCTCTATCATGACCGCGGTAGCGAATGACTACGACTATCAGCAAGTCTTTGCCAAGCAAGTCCAGGCCTTTGGTCAGGCTGGCGATATTTTGTTAGCGATTTCCACCTCGGGTAATTCCACCAGCATCATCAATGCCGTGGTCGCGGCGCAAGAACGCGATATGCAAATCGTCGCACTGACAGGTAAAGGCGGCGGTGAAATGGCGAATTTACTCAGCGAACATGATGTGCATATCTGTGTCCCGCATCAACGCACTTGCCGGATACAAGAAGTGCATTTACTGACTATACATTGCCTGTGTGATGGTATCGATCACGCATTATTTGGAGGTGACCCTGATGAAGTTTAATTCCCGCCGTGTAGTCCAACAATTTGCGCGTCTTGGTGTAATCGGCGCACTCGCCTTAAGTGCCACAGGATGTATCGAACTGGCGGTTGGCAGCGCAGTGATGGGTGGTTTTGCCGCGACCGATCGCCGCACCTTTGGCGCGCAAACTGAGGATAAAGCCATCGTCTTAAAAGGCGAAGGACGACTCGCCCAGCTCTTCGGTAAATCTGCTCACATCAACGTGACCTCATTTAATCGCCGCGCGCTGTTGACCGGTGAAGTGGCTGACGACAATGCGCGCCAGGTGGCCGAACGTGAAATTCGTGCAATCGATGGCGTCGTGCACGTAGTCAATGAAATTCAGATTGCAGGCCTGTCTGACCTGGGTTCACGCTCTAACGATGCGCTGATCACAACGAAAGTAAAAGCTTCGTTTGTTGATACTGAAACCCTCTCAGCCAACTCCTTTAAAGTCGTCACCGAAGCAGGCGTGGTGTTTTTAATGGGCCGCGTCACTCAGCGCGAAGGTGCGTTAGCGGCGGATGTCGCCAGTCGCACTGGTGGCGTACGCAAAGTAGTGAAAGTCTTTGAATACATCAGTGAACAGGAGTTACAAGACATGCGTAAATCGCGCGAACAAAGCGATAATCGCAACTCCTAATTCCCACTGACGCCGACTAACTCGGCGTTTTTTCTTAGTGCCCTGATAGTTTTGCACGTGGCTACGCGCCATGCTTTTTATCCATGGAGGATAGTATGATCAGCTTCATCATTTTCTTAGTTATTATCGCCGTTATCGCCTTTTGGATTATGGGAGTTTATAACGGCTTAGTCACCGCCAGAAATCGGTTTAAAAATGCGTTTTCGCAAATCGATATTCAATTAAAACGCCGTTATGACTTAATTCCCAACCTGGTTGAAGTCGCTAAAAATTACATGAAGCACGAACGCGAAACGCTGGAAGCTGTGATCGCCGCGCGCACTCAGGCCGTCAGCGCCAACAGCCGCGCCAGCGCGGATCCTGCGGATACCGCAGCGATCCAACAATTGGCACAAGCCGAAGGTGGCTTAAGTGCCTCCCTGGGGCGTTTGCTGGCGGTATCCGAAGGCTACCCTGAGCTCAAAGCCAATGAAAACATGATACAACTGAGCGAAGAACTGAGTAGCACCGAAAATAAAATTGCCTTTGCGCGCCAGGCGTATAACGACAGCGTGATGCAATACAACATCGGTGTTGAACAATTTCCAGCCAACCTGATTGCTGGCATGTTTGGCTTCCGCAGCGGTGAATTATTGCAAGCAACGGAATCGGCCGAAGAACGTAAAGCCGTCAAAGTTTCGTTTAATTAAGCCTGCAACTAGAGCATTATCGCTATGGATTTTTTCGCGCAACAAGATCAGGCTCACCGGCAAACCCGCAAACTGATTATCTTGTTTGTGTTGGCGGTGATCGGTATCGTGATCGCCGTTAATGCGGGCATGACGCTGGCCTGGATCCTGGCAGCGAATGACAAACAAGCTGGCTTGCAGCATTTACCGTTTGGCTTTTATTTCACCAATACCGCCGTCACCTTGTTATTTATCGGTGGCGGTATGTTATTTGAAATGTGGCGCCTCAGTGACGGTGGTGATGCAGTCGCCAGGATGGCCGGTGGCACCCGGGTCGATCCGCAAAGTCGCGATAAACTTGAACGGCGCTTGCTGAATGTCGTTGAAGAAATGGCCCTGGCCTCCGGCATCGCCTGCCCGAATGTTTATATACTCGAACGTGAAGACAGCATCAACGCCTTCGCCGCAGGTTACCATCAAAACCAGGCGGTAGTCGCCGTCACGCGTGGCACTCTGCATCGCTTAAGCCGCGATGAATTGCAAGGTGTGATTGCACATGAATTCAGCCATATTTTGAATGGCGATATGCGCATGAATATCCGTTTGATCGGCATCTTATTCGGCATCCAGATGATTGCTGGCTTTGGTCAGGAATTGCTCTACTGGGGCTGGCGCATGGGCGGTTCGCGCGATAAAGATGAAAAAGGGGTGTCGCTGCAAGTGCTGATGATCGCGTCGGGTATCATGCTGTATCTGGTTGGCTATATCGGTTTGTTTTTTGGTCGCCTGATTAAATCGGCAGTATCGCGCCAACGCGAATTTTTAGCCGACGCCAGTGCTGTACAATTTACCCGCAACCCCGAAGGGATAGGCAGCGCCCTGCGCAAGCTGGCGGGTTTGAGTGAAGGCAAAGTCTGTGGCTCGCAAATCGATAACAGCAATGCTGAGCAATTTTCCCATTTGTTTTTAGGCGCGGCTCGCCCCAATTTATTATCCGGCTTGTTTGCCACCCATCCGCCTCTGGAAGAACGCATTAAACGCATCTATGGTCGCGACATGGGCGTCTTAGATGCGCATGAGATTGTTGATGAAGTTGCGCTGGCCGCGATGCCAGAAGGTACCATGGGTTTTGGTGCACGTAATTATCAGGCCAGACAAAATAAGCCCAGTGAATTTGGCCATGCCGCAGCGATCAGCAAAGCCGATGCCTTACCCAGTCAGGATCTATACAGTGGCTTGCAAAGTCGCAGCAATGAGGTCCCCGAGGTCTTGATTAATGCCATGCGCGATAGTCAAAGTGCGCGGATACTTTGCTGCTGTCTGCTGACGGATAATCAGCAGGCGCATTTTTATCAACAGCAATTGCAGTTGATACAGCAATTACCGGGCGCGACAAAATTACTCGATAAAATTATGCCGGCGGTGCGTAGTTTATCGGTCGGTGCACGTTTGCCCCTACTCGATCTGGCTATGCCAGCACTGAAATTATTGAGCAAAGAAGAACAACTGCAGTTATTGCAAACTGTCGAGGCGCTGGTTGCCGTGGATGGTCAGATTTCGCGTTCTGAATTTGTGTTGCAATCGGTACTGGAACGTCGCTTAGGCCCGGATGCCAGACGCATGCCTAAAATTCGTTATCATAAACTCAGTGAACTGAATACCGAAGTGGGCTTGATTTTAGGGGTCTTGCTGCAATCGCTGCCCGCTGCGCGACAAGTCCGCGCGTTGGCGCAATTAGCTAACAGTGGCTCAGGCCTGGCGATCAATGCGCAAGCGGCGCAAGCCGATTACCGGCAAATTCGCTTAGCCTTGCAGCACTTAAATGAATTAGCACCCTTAGCCAAACCGGGCTTGATTAAAGCAATGCTGCAACTCTGTGTGCTGGATGGCCAGGTAGAAGTGGCCACCATCGATGTGTTCCGAGCCATTTGCGCAGCGATTGATGCGCCAGTGCCAGAACAGATACAAGCGGTCACCCCGACCAGTCTGAACTAAGCCAACTGGAGTTTTCCAAGTAGAATTCGTCAATTAAAAACGCAGAAAATACGGGCCTCACCAAGCATATTTGACTGAAAGCCCGCTTCAAATAAGGGTTTTTAATTTCAATGAAGGCACTCACCGTTTACCGTATTCTGGCTGTGGCTGGACTTTTATTACCGTATTGTCAGTTTGCGCCGTGGTTAGCGCAACACGGCCTAGCACCCGGTTTGATCTGGCATCTGGCTACGGCAAATCCACTGGCCAGCTTTGCCTGGGCCGATGTCTTGATCTCGGGCCTGGCGGTGCTGGCCTTTTGCTACTTCGATGCCGACAACCGGCGTTTGCGTCAGTTATGGCTGGTGCCGCTGAGTTTATTTACAGTGGGCGTTTCACTGGCTTTACCCGTGCTACTGATTTTGCGCCAGCAACAATTACCGGCACAAACTCTGGAGCAGTGAATTTCACCCTGGCTTAAGTCCGGCCGACGATCGCCGCGCTCGCCATCAGTTCATCGATCAGGCTCAGCAAAACCTTGCCAGACATGGCATGCGGCTGCAACTCAGGCAAATCCGAATACTTGAGCAATAACGAGGGATTGATTTTACTCAGATTGGTCTGCCCCATGGTCCAGCCCGCATAACGACGTTCATTAATTTCCTGATAATCCAGCAAAATCACGTCATGGTGGCGCGGGTCGCGCAAGATTTTGCTATACAGCGCATTCACCGCAGCACGCCCACCTTCCAGGACTTGCATAAACACCTGCTCGCTATGGCACAGTACACCAGTAATCCCATGGCTAGGATTATGTTGCCGCGCAGCTTGCATAATTGCATTAATGGTGTCGTGAATTTGCCCATCCTGGCAACGACTGGCATATAACAAACGAACTAACATAGCGACTCCGCTTAAGCTTTAAAATTGGGTTCAGGCGCGTTTAATCAGCGATAAAAATTCACGACGTAAATTGGCATCTTTCAAAAACGAACCATGCATGACGCTGTTAATCATCGCCGCTTCCATGTCTTTGACACCGCGCCAGTGCATACAGAAGTGGTCGGCCTCCATCACCACGGCCAAACCATCGGGTTGCATTTTTTCTTGCAAAGTATCAGCCAGTTGAACCACCGCTTCTTCCTGAATTTGCGGCCGGTTCATAATCCACTCAGCAATACGGGCGTATTTGGACAGGCCGATTAAATTCGAATGCTCGTTCGGCATCACGCCTATCCAGACCTTGCCGATAATCGGGCATAAATGGTGGGAGCAGGCACTGCGCACGGTAATCGGGCCGATGATCATTAATTCATTTAAATGCGCGGCATTTGGAAATTCCGTGACTGGCGGCATGGCTTCATAGCGGCCTTTAAAAACTTCACGCAAAAACATTTTCGCCACACGGCGGCCGGTATCCTGGGTGTTGTGATCGCTTTCGGTATCGATCACCAGACTTTCCAGCACGGCGCGGAGTTTTTCTTCGACTTCGGCTTGCAACTCATCCAATTCGCCGGCTTCAATGAATGCCGAGATATTGTCGTTTGCGTGAAAGCGCGCTTGCTTGGCCTGAATCCGCTCACGTATGCGTTGCGAAACCGGCACGTTGACGGCTTTGTAGGTAATTTCCTGTGACATAGCTAACCTTATTCTTTGCCCACGGCGCGCTCCGATTAGCCGGGCACCCGCCATAAAGGCGTAATGGTAACTGAATTACGTGAATTACGTCGCAGCAGCCTTGCTGGCATCGAGGTCTTGTTGCTGCACCAGTAATTCGTCAAAACATTGCGGGCAATAACAATCCCGTTGCGCTGGCGGTAACGCCGCCTGCGTCGTCAGATGTAAGACTGGTTTTGCGCTACACCAGCAGGCGCTGGGAGACGCGCCACCGCTGGCGCAGGCAAACTGGCGCTGACAGCACGGACATTGCTTCATGATTCAGGCTTATCCGTCGATTTTTGTGGGTTTTCAGACTGCTTTTGTTCAGGCCAGCGGCGCATCGCCTGATGCAGTAAATCCATTTGTCCCGAAAAATTTTGACAAGACCGACACATTGCCAGATGCAAAGATAAGGCCAGTTTCTCGCCTCTAGCCAACGGCCTGTCGATTTTTTCGGATAATAATTGATGCGCGTCTTTACAACGCAGCCAATAGCGCATGTTAAGCTCCTCGTGCAAACCAGTTTAATTCCAGGCACTCACGCAAACGCAAGCGTGCGCGATATAGCACTACCCAAAGGTTAGCCGAACTCAGCGCCAATTCCTTACAAATTTCTTCGGTTTCTAATTCCAACCACTCGCGCATCATGAAAACACGCGCGTTTTTCTCTGGCAGTTTTTCCAGACACAATTCCAATACCCGGAAGAAATCTTGCTGCTGCAAGCTCTCTTCGGGCTTGCCCCAATAGCTCGCGGTATTGATGGTATGGCCGGATTGATTAAACAAATGCTCAATCAAGTCGCTGTCATCTTGCTCATCCGATTCAGGCAAGCTGGCTTCGCGTTGCTGTAAGCGCAAGTGGTCGATGATTTTGAATTTCAAGATACTCGTCACATAGGTACGCAGAGAAGATTGTCCGGCGAAGCTGTCGGGTTTTTCGAGTACCGCGAGTATCGCTTCTTGCACACTGTCTTCGGCCGCACTATGGTTGCGCAATTGCAAAAATGCAAAGCGCAATAAAATCGGACGCAATTGCTCCAATTGGTGATGCAAAGTAAGAATTTCTGCCATGCATGATCTCAGTAATTGTCGCTAAATCCTGTAAAATTCAGCCCTGTCTGAAAAAATCGGACTACCTCAAGCGGTGGCCCGATACTTGCCCTCCATTTTACTTTCGGGAAAGCGCAACATGAGCGATTTAAACACAAATTCCAATGAACAACCTGATATTCAGGAACAGGTTGCCAATTTAGAGCCTGCGATTCAGGCTGAAATTCTGGCTCAGGCGTTGCCTTACATCCGTAAATTTCATGGCAAAACCATCGTGATTAAATACGGTGGCAATGCCATGACCGAAGAAAGTCTGAAACATGGCTTTGCGCGTGATGTGATTTTGCTCAAATTAGTTGGTATGAACCCAGTTGTGGTGCATGGTGGTGGGCCGCAAATCGACAATGCGCTCAAGAAAATCGGCTTGCAGGGTAACTTCATTCAAGGCATGCGGATTACCGATGCCGAAACCATGGAAGTGGTCGAGTGGGTACTTGGTGGCGAAGTGCAACAAGATATCGTCATGTTAATTAATCATTATGGTGGCCAGGCAGTCGGCTTGACCGGTAAAGACGGCGGCTTAATCCGCGCCCGTAAAATGCTGATGCCAGATCGCGATAACCCAGGTGAAAAACTCGATATCGGTTATGTCGGTGAAATCGTCGCGATCAACCCTGCCGTTGTTAAGGCCTTGCAAGACGATGCCTTTATCCCGATTATCTCGCCGATAGGTTTTGGTGAGGATGGCCAGGCTTACAACATCAATGCTGATTTGGTCGCGGGCAAGATTGCGGAAATTCTGAAAGCGGAAAAACTCATCATGATGACGAATATCCCGGGTGTATTGGATAAACAAGGCAATCTGGTGACAGACTTAAGTGCCCGCGAAATCGATGAAATGTTTGAAGATGGCACGATTTCTGGCGGCATGCTGCCAAAGATTTCATCGGCACTGGATGCAGCGAAATCGGGTGTGAATACCGTCCACATTATTGATGGCCGGATCGAGCACTCCTTGTTACTCGAGGTGTTAACTGAGCAAGCCTTCGGTACCATGATACGCAGTCACTAAGTCAGTGCGGGCGTCAGCAGGCTGGCGCCCTCGTTCTTCCTGCTTTTATTTTGCGCTAGTGTGCCACCGGAACACGAATTGAAGTCTTCTAAAAACGCCGATCTGGTCTGGCTCTTTGACCTCGACAATACCCTGCATCATGCCTCATGGGCGATTTTCCCCGCCATCAATGACAATATGAATGCCTATATCGCCCAGGTTTTAGGCGATGGCACTACCCCTGCGAGTGCGGAAGAAGTCAATCGCGTCCGGCAAATTTACTACCAGCGCTATGGCATTACTATGCTGGGCATGGTTAAACATCATGGTGTCGATGCAGAAGACTTTTTGCAACGTACTCATCAAATTGAAAATTTACGTGAATTGATACGGGTTCAGCGTGGATTGATAAAGTTCATACGAAATTTACCCGGCAAAAAATATTTACTCACCAACGCACCGCGCCAGTACGCCATGGATATTGTGCGTCATCTTGGCTTACACAAATTGTTCAAGCAAACAATTTGTGTTGAAGACATGCATGTACACCAGCACTTCCGGCCTAAACCATCGCGCCCCTATTTACGCAAATTACTGGCGCAACATGGTTTGCAAGCCTCGCGTTGCGTTTTGGTCGAAGATAGTCTGGAAAATCTGCGCGCCGCCAAGCAAGAAGGTTTGCAAACCGTCTGGTTGCATGGCTATATTCCAGCCAGCCAAATCGCCCGTGAACGGCGCTGGCGACGCAATAATTACACTGATAAGCAATTACATTCGCTCACAAAGTTGCGCAAGCATTTCTGATGCGCAATTTTAGTGTGTCAATACTTATTTCAAATTATGACCAATTTGTGACAAATATTTGTCTCATTTTGTGCACAAACCCTTGAACTGCACTAAAATATCGCTTTAATTATTGCTGCATGGCAATTTACTTAATCTGATTCAGATACAACTGCTTGCAAACTACCCCAGGCAAGTAAAGTTTGTTACTGACGAAAAGTCAGGTCTGCTCAGGTTATTTCAAAAATTTCCGGCAATTAGCAACCCCATCCTGGGTTGCTTTTGGTGTTAATCAATCCGGCTACTTTGCTTACTCTGCCAGCTGTTTGTTATCCACAACCAGCACAAGCTGAGTCAGCGCCAGGCTGTCCGCCTGCCAAGTTAGCCACAGCCACACGCCCGCTCATCAGCAACGCTAAAGTCATGCATTTCAGACATGACTGGTCTGGTTATGCCAGCCCCCCGGAGACGAATTCCCCAGTTTGCCGCCTTACTTGCGCGGCAGGCTTACTTATTATTTGTTTAGAAGAAATTAATCATTATGTTACGTCGTTTTATCCTTGCCCTCAGTTTAGCCTTCAGCATTCCCGCATCTGCCGCCCCGGCATTACGTTTACTGGTTCAAGAAGGTAGCAGCAGCAGTGGCGAAGCCGAATACAGCACGAAAAAATATCAACCCCTGGCGAGCTTACTCAGCACTTACCTGAAGCGCGAAGTCCAGGTATCTGGCCTGTCGCCAGCACGCTCATATGATGCGGAAACCCTGCGTCAGGGCGATATTCTGATTATTCGTCCAAATACCGTGGCAGGCCTGGCAATTCAGGATCTTGGTTTCCAGACTGTGGTCGGCTTAGACTCTGGTGTCAAAGCCCAGGTTTTATTTGTTGGCCCAGCCAGCTTAAAGAAAGCCTTTAAATCACCAGAGGAATTAAAAAAATTGCGCTTTGCCATGCCGCCAGCCAATAGCGAAGTCAGCCGTGAAGCCTTGCGTATGCTGGGTGGATTTGGCGTAAAAAGTGACGCGGTAACGGTATATAACGTCAGCTTACTGGGCACTATCCCCTTTGCTCTGGAAAACAAGCTCGCCGATGTGGGCGTAATTCGTTCTGACGCAACAGTCGCCGCTAAACTCAGCAGTGGCAATTACACCATTTTGGCTGAAGGCGAAAAAATGGCACCCTGGGCCATGCTGGCGTCGGCAAAATTAGGCAATGAACAACTCGATCAATTGCGCCTGGCGATGAAGAGTATGATGAGTAATCCTGAGCAAAAAGCGGCTTTACAAGCCATGCGTATTCAAAACGTGGTTGATGTGGATGCGCAAACCTATGTCGGTGCTTACCGTCGCTATTCGGCCAAATAAGCAAATTCAGATTCCGAATCTAACTTGAATCTATAAACAAACGCATCAGTAGGCTTACTGATGCGTTTTGTTTTTGTGGCAAATCAGGTTAATAACTACTGAGTATTTTGCCAGTAGGTGATAGCTTGCTACAATCGCTGTTTTACCGTCTTACCGTATCACTATGCCTAAAAGCAAACCCGGCGAACGAAAACTGCAAATATTGCAAGCTCTGGCCACCATGCTCGAACACCCCAAGGCTGAAAAGATCACCACGGCCTTATTAGCAGAACGTGTCGGTGTCTCTGAAGCCGCACTCTATCGCCATTTCGCTAGCAAAGCGCAAATGTATGAAGGCTTAATTGAGTTTATCGAGAATTCGGTCTTCACTTTGATCAATCAAATCGCTGAGAAAGAAGCGCAAGGGATTAATCAGACTATAGCAATTTGCAACATGATCATCAGCTTTGCAGAGCGTAATCCAGGTATGTGTCGCGTCATCACGGGTGACGTTCTGGTTTATGAAGATAGTCGCTTGCAACTCCGCATGAATCAGTTTTTTGATCGCCTTGAACTGGCATTGAAACAAAGCTTACGTCTGGCGGTCACGCAGGGCCATTGCCAGGAAAGCGAAGTAGCGAGTAAAGCTAATTTATTAGCTAACCTGATACTGGCACGTTGTCTGCGATTTACCAAGACCGAATTCAAGCTAGCGCCGGCTGAAGGTTTAGCCAGTCAGATACAAATTATCTTGCGTTGATTTTTGGAACAGCACCTGAGGCCAGAGCAGCTGATTTGTCATCAGGCAAACACCCGGCAAAGCGCTTTACCCGGCCGGGTGTTGTAGTAAGTTAACGCTTATGCATGGCGCGACAAAGCGCAGTACACTGACAGTAGCCCGCACTGCCAATCACACTTTGGAGTCGCTTATGTCAGATCAGGTCAGCCCCAGGCCACTCTTGCGCTTATTAAATCACTATCGCTTAAGTCATCAACACCCGCAGAATGAAGCCATCCATCTGCTCTGTGTTCCCGCCATAGTCTGGTCTTTGCTGGCTTTGTGCTGGATGGGGAATAAACTCGCGACCTTGCTCGGTGTCGCACTCGCCTTAAGTTATTACTGTTATTTGTCGCTACGCATGGCCGCTGGTATGTGCTTAATGTGCACCAGTATGCTGGCCTTATTGCAATGGATACCCGAAAACTATCTGGGGCAAACCGCCTTAAGTGTCTTTGTCCTGGCATGGATAGGACAATTTATCGGCCATAAAATTGAAGGTAAAAAACCCTCGTTTTTTGAAGACCTGCGTTACCTCTTGATTGGACCTTTATTTGTCCTGGAAATTCTGTATAAGCGCCTGGGCTGGTCTTACTAACAAGGCTCAGACTAATGACGAGCGCGCCAGATCAGGATGATAAATAATCCAATGACCATGCCCTTGTTGTTTGGCGGCCTTCAAGGCCAGATCCGCATTATGCAAAAATAAGCGTTGCTCACGCGCGTGCAAAGGGCAGCAAGCAATGCCTATGCAGGCGTTCAGATAAACGGCCTGTCCTCTGACTACAAAGGTTTGCTGTAATACATCCATAAATCGTGTAGCCAATTGCTGTACGATTTCCATATTGCCGACTTGCGGCAAAATCGCAGCAAACTCATCACCATCGACGCGGCATAAATTATCGGTGCTGCGTAAGACATTACTAAGACGTTGCGCTAATGCCGCCAAAATCTGATCACCGGCATCGTAGCCCAACTCTTCATTAACGGCCTTGAAGTTATCAATGTCGATGAACATTAAGGCGGCCAATTCCTGGTTGGCCAGCGCATCTTCTACACAGTTTATCATCAGGCGATGGAAATAATGCCGATTCGGTAATTTGGTCAGACTATCATGGTTGTTTAAGATCGATAAACGACTTTCCGCTTCACGCCGCTCACTGGCTTCGCTTTGCATATCGTTTTCCCAGGCTTCCATGCGCGCCAGCATCAAATTGAAGTAAGTCAGTAAATTACCTAAAGGATGTTCGCTATCGGGCTTGGCTCTGACCGTGTAATCGCCCATAGTAGCCACTTTTTCAGCTAATACGGTGAGTTCCATCAAGGGGCTCATGGCTTGCAAGGCTTGTTGCGTCAGCCAGTAAGCCGCCGCCATCGCCAACACCAGATTTATGACACTGGCAAATAAAAAGAGTTGCAACAGGTGCTGATACCAGGAGCGCAGCGTTACCTCAAAACGGACATTGCCAGCGAGACCATTTTGCAAAATGATGGGAACTTGCACCTGCAAAGTCGTCCAATTCAGGCGGGTTTCAGCTTGCCTGACCTGAACCCGTTTATCGGCATCGCTTGCCGCGACCAATTGTTGTTTGGCACGCCAGACCAGGCTCGCATTGGTGGAATTTTGATAAATAAAAGCGGCTTGCAAATCAGCGCTGGCCTGACTGGTTGTATTCATCAGGGCATTTTGCATTTGCCTTAACTGGGTCGGTTCGGCAGCACGCCAAACGTCGGATAAATTGGCCGCCAGGGTTTGCGCCTTAGACAAATAATCATGTCGCATAGTGCTCAGGCTTTGCCACGCCACGACAGCAAGCAGGCAAAGTAGTGCGATATTGAGTATAACCAGCACCGTTGCGAATTTTTTTCGCAAGGTTCTGCGTGTCAACGGTAATTCAAACGATCCAGTCAGCATAACTGTTAATCTAAAACTTAAGAAAATAATGTGCGAACCAGCATTTCTGGTCCGCCAACTGCATGTATTAGTTCAGGCTTGCAGTGAGATTGGCAAAGCTCAGCGACTTGTTTCACTCTAAAACATCAGCGAGTGTATACCAAGGCGCTCAACACAAGTTCACCCGAAATTCCAGACCAGACTATACCCGCAGACTTCTTCACTGTCAGTCAAATTATCGGTATGCCTGCAGATTTTAACTGGCTGTTACACCACACCCAGCCTATACAGCAGGATAGCGCTAACATTACTGTCGCGCCTGCTGACGCAGCGATAGGGTAAACTCCGGTTTGCACTAGTTAAAGGCAATATCGTGTCATTTATTGAAGAAATATTTACTCTTTGTCAGGAATCGGCCTGTTTCGCTTTGCTCGATGATGCGAGCAGCGCAGCTAATCCAGCGGCACGTCTGTACTATGATTTGGAATCGGTCTTGCAAGCGCAAGATGGTGCCAGCCTGGACGCCCTGTGTCAGGCGACTGAGTCAGCTTTAAAACAAGGCTATTTCGCGGTGGCGGCGCTGAGTTATGAAACAGGAGCCAGCTTATACGAAATCACTCCGCATCAGCATACAGAAGTTTCGCGAGTCTTAATTTTTCGTCAAAAAGCTGAATTGGATCGTGCCCAAACTGAGGCCCTGTTAGCTTTACAATTACAACGGCAACCTAATGCGGGCATCGCTAATCTGCAAGCCAATGTGGGGCCCGCTGAATTTTGTCAGGCGATAGAAAAAATCCGTGATTACATTGCCGCTGGCGATACTTACCAGGTCAATTACACCTATCGCTGGCATGCCCAAGTCTATGGTGCACCACTGAGCCTGTATGCCCGCTTACGGCAACGACAAGCTGTGCCTTATGGGGCTTGCCTGCAATTTGCCGATGGCAGTGCGATCGTGTCGTGTTCGCCCGAACTTTTTATTCAGCGTCAGGGATCAAGCTTGCGAGCGAAACCCATGAAAGGCACAGCTGCGGCCAGCGCGGATGCGGCAGAAAACCAGCGTCGCGCTCTGGCGTTGTCGCAAGATATAAAAAATCGCGCAGAAAATCTTATGATCGTTGATTTGTTACGCAATGATCTGGGGCAGATAGCCAAAACCGGTTCAGTCAAAGTCCCGGCCTTATTTGAAGTTTCCCGATATAGTCAGGTCTTACAAATGACCTCGACCGTCGAGGCTGAAATTGCGCCAGCAACGCAATTAAGCACCATCTTACACGCCTTGTTTCCCTGCGGTTCGATCACCGGGGCGCCGAAAAAACGCACCATGCAAATTATTCGCGAAATTGAAACCGCACCGCGTGGCGTCTATACCGGCGCCTTAGGCTGGCTGGAAGCAGACTCAGACTCGCCACTCAACTTCTGTTTCTCTGTGCCTATACGCACATTGCAACTGACTGCCCCTGCGCTCAATGAGAATGGTCTAAGCCGGACTGCTGTGCTGGGTGTCGGTGCCGGGATAGTGTATGACAGTGTTGCGGCAGAGGAGTGGCAAGAATGTCTGTTAAAAGCCCACTTTCTGACGCAATTAACTTGTCCATTTGGTTTGATCGAAACCATGCGTATCGAAGACCAAGAGTGCCTGCTGTGGCCGCGCCACAAACAGCGTTTGTTGAACTCAGCCGCCTGGTTTGGGATAGCCATTGATTCCGGCCAACTTGAGCAAGCCTTTCAGCAGCAGCGACAACAACTCGCGCCACAAACCACCTGGCGCCTGCGTGTGGAACTGGATGCCAACGGGCAATTGCACTGGCAACATGGTGTGCTGACAGCGTTTTCCAACCCTGCCAAAGTCAGACTTGGTGGTGCCTGCATAGTGAGTCATAACCCCTTAATACGTCATAAAACCAGCGCCCGCGCAATTTATGACCAGGCCTGGCAAGACGCAGAACAGCATTCCTGCTTTGATACGCTGTTATTTAATGAGCGCGACGAACTCGTGGAAGGTGGCCGCAGCAATGTGATCTTGCGTCTCAACGGCGTGCATTACACACCGCCTGTTAGTAGTGGCTTATTACCAGGTGTGATGCGTGCTCACTTGCTGGCGGATAGTCAGTGGCAAATCCAACAGCGTGTACTGACACGTGCTGAGGTACTGAATGCAGAGTGCATTTATCTGTGTAACGCCCTTAGGGGCGTCTTCGCGGTGACACTGGATTTATCCGACTAAGTAAAGCGCAAACTTAGTCCCAGGCCGCGGGGAAATGCAGATTTCCCGTGGCTGACCATAAATCTGGTTTTAGTTTACGCCCCTCGAAACGACCAAAACGTAAATAATGTTCATAAGGATTCATGCCAAACTGTACCACATCGGGATTCGCGGCAAGGTAGGCCGTGGCGTCGAATTCGGCCTCACGATAATTGCCTTCGTAAGCTTTACGTATAAAGGCGGGATCAATCTCATGCTTACCAAATTGCTGAATTTTGGGCTGACCGCTGACTATATCCTGACTCAGCATGAAGGTAATCTTACCGTTGAAAATGTCGCTTTCAACCGGACAGTAATACGCACAGTCATCAAATAAGTACTGGGTGACTTGCATCCAGCGACTTTGCTGGCGATCGAGTTGCGGCTCCAGCTGATACAGAGTATTCGCGGCAATTATCAAGGCTTCGCCGCGTTTCAGCGTGAACTGGCGCGGGCTTAATTTATGCTGAGCCACCAAGGCACGCCAAACCTGCTGCAATTTCTCTTGAACATTACTGTAAGGCAAATGACTGACATTGCAGCCTAATTGCTCATTATGAAAAATCGGCCAGCTTTGGCTCCCGGTATACACTTGCAAGGGTGAATTGCTAATTTGTATGTCTTCAAGCGCCAACCAGATCGTACACATATAGCGCTCGGGTGAGCTATGCAAAAAACTGGCTTCAGCGCGTAAATCCTGAGGGTGGGCTACTGCATAATTATGCGTGCGACATGGCCAACTGCGACGACCATACAAGGTGCTGAGTAAATCGAGTATGCGTGGGTTTCCCGCAAGCTGACGCACATCATTTTGCCAGGACCAGGCATTTTCAAACTGAAATTCTTGATTGATCAAACCATGTTGGTGGAACGCTTGCCAGCTTTGCTTACTAATCGTTTGACCTAAATCCTGACACACACGTTGTGCTTGCTCAGCAAACCCTTGTTTGGGATAACGTATCAATGCGCAGCCATAGGTGCGCAGATTGCGCGCAATTTGCCGTGTCACCGCATCGACTTGCGCGAACAAGGGTTCGAAGAATGGGGATTCAATAGATGGAACCCCTGGTAATAAAGCCGAATAATCTGTCACAAAGGTGCTCTGGGTTATGTCCGGTTGAGTTCAACAAGGCCAGCAACGCTGCATAGACACAATTTCGCTGATATAGCTCAACGAATAGCGATTCGCTTTTGACCATCTGGCGCAATTTTCGCACAATGAGTCAACTTGCAGTGCAAGAACTTAGCTCAAAAACAGCATTTTACGTCAGCCGGGCTGGTTCTTCGCCCTTCCCTATCAAATCAGAATGCCATGACAGAATTTAGCCCACGCCAGCAAACCGCTTTGCAGCTTATTAAACTGATCGACCTGACCAGTCTGAATCAGGATGACACCGAAACCAGCATGCTAGCACTGTGTCAACAATCCAACACCCAATTTGCACAAGTCGCCGCACTTTGTGTTTATCCGCAATTTATCCCTTATTGCAAACAGCAGTTGCGCGAGTTAAAACACGAAGTGATACGCCTCGCTACCGTTGTGAATTTTCCGCAAGGGCAACAAAGTGTAGACGCAGTTTGTCAGATGACCGCGCAGGCACTCGACGCTGGCGCAGATGAGATCGATCTGGTTTTCCCTTACCACGCCTTCCTCTCAGGTGATCAGCAGCATGCCATCAAAATGCTGAAGGCGGTGAAAGCGCTGTGTCACGGCAAGGTCTTAAAAGTGATACTGGAAAGCGGCATGATTGCCGATGATGTGACTCTGAAAACGATGTGTCAGTTGAGTCTGGATAATGGCGCCGATTTTTTAAAAACCTCGACTGGCAAAGTCGCGCTGAATGCCACACCTGCGGCCGCTCGGATTATGCTGGAAAGCATACGTGATGGCGGCTACCAATGTGGTTTTAAAGCCGCTGGCGGGATACGCAATCTGGATGAGGCTCGTGTTTATCTGGAATTATGCCGCGAGATTTTAGGCGAACAGGCGATTCATCCGACCCGCCTGCGTTTTGGTGCCTCATCGTTATTGCAGAATTTGCTCAACGAATTGGCGCATCCGGCCGCGCCTGAGCCCATCAACGCCACCGGCTATTAAACACCATGTTTTTTCCACAAGCCAGCATACAAAAAAAACGCTCAGGTCTTACACTGAGCGCCGTGGAAATCAGCGATTGGGTACAAGCCATCACCCACCAGCAAGTCAGTGATGCGCAATTAGCCGCAATGGCCATGGCGCTCGCCTGGCAAGGTATGAATCCGGAGGAAATGCGTGATTTAACCCTGGCCATGCGCGACTCAGGACAAGTCTTGCATTGGGATGGTATTTGCGTCGATAAACATTCCACAGGCGGCGTCGGCGACATGGTATCGCTGGTGTTAGCGCCGATGCTGGCGGCCTGCGGCGTGCTGGTTCCGATGGTAACTGGCCGTGGCCTCGGCCATACCGGTGGTACGCAAGATAAACTGGAAGCCATACCCGGCTATAACAGCACGCCAGAACTGCAGGTGTTTCAGCAGGTAGTACAGCAAAGCGGTTGTGCCATCGTTGGACAAACTGCACAATTAGCGCCCGCCGATAAACGCTGGTATGCCGTGCGCGACCATACGGCGACAGTTGAGGTACTGCCCTTGATCTGCGCCTCAATTTTGTCGAAAAAATTGGCCGCAGGCATACAGCATCTGGTATTGGATATTAAATGCGGCAATGGCGCGATTGCCACCGATGACCAGGCTGCGCAAAGTTTGGCAAGTCACTTACTGCAAACGGCCAAGGCTTGCGGTTTATCGTGCTCGGCAATGCTGACCGATATGAATCAACCGCTGATCAGCAATGCCGGCAACGCCCTCGAATTAATCACCGCCATGCGCTATCTGGTGCGGCAAGAACTGCCGACGCGCTTGCATCAACTGGTGTTAGCACTGGGCAGCGAGGCTTTGCTCAATGCGGGCAATGTCAGCACACTGGCACAAGCGCAGCAGCGTCTGCAACAGGTGCTGGACAATGGTGCGGCAGCCGAATGCTTTAATCGCATGTGCTATGGCCTTGGCGGGCCGCTGGATTTCGTCAGTAAATATGCACGCTACTTACAGGCCGCGCCCTTAGAAGTTGCGGTCTACGCCACGCCAGCAATGTTTGGTCAGTATTTGCATCATATCGATACACGATCGCTAGGTTATGCCGTCGTCAAACTCGGTGCCGGACGGATACATGCGAGCGATCTGGTCGATCCCCGGGTAGGGCTGACCGACATTTTAGAAATTGGCAGCCTGATTGAAGCTGATCGTCCATTGGCAATCGTTCATGCCAGCCACACCCATCATTTGGCAGAAATCGTCGAACAAGTGCGCGCTTGCTTTTCCTGCACAGCGGCGCCACAAACTGCGCCTGCCCTACTAATTCAGACCTTGAGAAATTAAGGTCGTTGCTTCCGAAATCCCAGCTCCCTGTTACACACTATGCCTACCCCACACTTACAAGCCAATCCCGGTGACTATGCCGAAACCATACTCATGCCGGGCGACCCGTTACGGGCGCAAATGATAGCCCAACGTTTTTTAAGCGAGGTCAGGCAAGTCAATACCATACGCAATATGTGGGGCTATACCGGCTACTATCGTGGCCAGCGGATTTCGGTGCAAGCGCATGGCATGGGGATCCCGTCGATCTCGATCTATGCCCACGAACTAATTAGCCACTATGGCGCGAAGAAATTAATACGACTGGGTTCCTGCGGCGCGATCCAAGGGCACTTGCAACTTCGCGACGTCGTCGTGGCGATGGGCGCCAGCACCGATAGCAAAGTCAATCGCAGTCGCTTTCTTGATCACGATTTTGCGGCACTGGCTGATTTCAATTTACTCAAACAAGCACTAAGTAGCGCCGCTGATTTGAACTTGCCACTGCATGTCGGCAATGTGTTTTCTGCCGACTTATTTTATAGCAGCCAAACCGATTTGCTGGCGCGTCTGCAACAAATGCAAATACTCGCGGTAGAAATGGAGGCGGCGGGTTTATATGGGCTGGCAGCACAACATCAGGTTGCGGCGTTGACCTTGCTGACGGTATCTGATCATCTGAGCACCGGCGCCAGCCTGAGCGCCACAGAACGGCAAGATAGCTTTATCGAGATGTGCCAACTAGCCCTGTCTATGTGTACAGATTAAGGTGCTGCAGCGTCACTGGCGGGCTGCTTCGCTAAGGTAACAGCCAGCCAGGCCCAATAGCCCCAGGCAAACAAAAAAGCTGTACCGCCCAATGGCGTAATCATGCCCAGCTTACGCCAACCCGTCAGCGCTAAGCCATACAAGCTGCCAGAAAACAGCACTATCCCTAACAGTAAAGCCCAGGCTATGCGGCGACTTTGTTGCACGCTGGGTGCAGGAATTTGCAGCTGATACAAAGCCAGCGCCAGCAAGGCCGAACCATGCAGCATCTGATACTGCACCGCGGTTTGCCACCAGGCCATAGCTTCAGCACTCAAGTGGGCTTTCAAGCCATGTGCGGCAAACGCCCCTGCCGCCACCGCCAAGCCTAAAATGAGTGCGGCCAGGCTCATTAAACGATGTTTTACGAACACGATGTACCCTTCAACTAATTTTTCTGCCATTCTAACAAATTGTCCTGACCTTGCTGCCATGCGCTAATTCAGGCGACTACTTGCAAATCTGGGCTGAACTGCAATTCGCAGCGGAACTTTTCAGTCTGAACCCAGTCTGTTGGTCTCACTCTCGTTTAAGCACATCATGAAATTTCGCTATTTATCGCCTTTGCTACTCGCTACCAGCCTCGTCTGCAACTCCGCCCATGCGGAATTTAAAGCCTACGCACTCAAACAAGCGAGCGATCAGATCAAAGTCGATGGCAAACTGGATGAAGATGTCTGGCAAAAAGCGCAGGCGCATGAGGTGTTTTATCAAACTGTGCCATTTGATAAGGTCTTGGCCAAGGTTAAAACGGAGGTGAGGATTGCCTTCGATGCGCAACATTTGTATCTGGCCGTCAAAGCTTATGAGCCTAAGCCGGATGCGCTACGCAGCAGTTTTGCGCGGCGCGATAAAGTCGGCACCGATCAGGATTTTATAGGTTTATTCATCGACCCCAGCGGCGCACATAAAGCGGCGCAAAGCTTTTATGTGAATGCTAAAGGGGCGATTAATGATGGCTATTACAGCGATGCGAATGGCGACGATTACGCCCCTGACTTTGATTATGAAGTAAAAACCGGACGCTTCGATGCTGGCTGGACTGCCGAATTTAAAATTCCGTTTGCCAGCCTGGCTTTCGACGCCAGCCAAATCAATCAGTGGAATTTGCTGGTGATGCGCAATATGACGCGCGACACCCGTTACCGCATGTATAGCGGCATGGTGACACGTGCCACCAGTTGCAATTTATGTTCGTCCGAGCCTATCCAGGGTTTGCAAGATCTGCCCTCAGGCTTAAGCTGGAATGCCACGCCACAATGGGTGACACGGCAAACCCGCGATCAGCTCGGCAATAACGCAGCACAAACAAAACTCAGCCACCGCCCTAGCCTGGATTTCAAAATCAAACCCGATTCCAGCACAAGCATAGACGGCACGATTAATCCTGATTTTTCGCAAGTTGAACTCGATGCGCCACAACTTTCGGGCAATACCCGCTTTAGTTTATCGCTGACCGAAAAACGCCCCTTCTTTTTGGAGGGCGCCGATATTTTACGCAGCCCGCTGAATGCGATTTATACCCGCACCATCAGCAATCCCAAGTGGGGTTTGCGCTATACCCGGCGCGATGCACAAAGCGATATTACGGTGTTGACGAATGCCGATCAGGCTGGCAACTTAGTCTTGATACCAGGCGCATACGGTACCCGTGCAATTAGCACGAATACCGATAGTCAGGCGAGCATAGCGCGCACCAACTGGCGTCAGGGTGGTTTAATCGTCGGCGGCATCATCAGTGATCGCAGCTATGCGCAAGGCAATGGCAGTAACCGCGTCTACGGTGCTGACGCCAATTGGCAAAAAAATGATAATGAACGCTGGCGTGCGCAAGTCTTACTCAGCGATACCGATGCCTTGTTGAATGCCAACGGTCAGTTACGCCGTGGCGCAGCCGAGCGTGGCTATGCCGCTTATGCGGACTGGTCTTTGGCCGATGATAAATGGGCTTTGAATCTGAGTACCTTACACATTTCGGATAAATTCCGCGCCGACAATGGCTTTTTCGCGCAATCGGCATTTCGACAATATGCTGGCGATTACAGCTATAAACTGGGACGCACCGAGCTTTGGCATGAATTTAATCTGACTGCCAAATTTGATCGCAAATACGATTTGCAAGGCGATTTAATCAGTAGCGATATCGCCCCCGGCATCTGGATGATGGGGCCACGCGATAGCACGTTTAGTTTGAATTTTGCGCCAGCCAATCAAACTCGCTTAGAAAAAAATGGCGCGCTGTATCAAGCCCGCTTATTGCGCGCCAGCTATAGCATCGCGCCCTCGGCGAGTATTACGCGCATAAATGGCGATGTCAGTTTTGGTGAAATTATTGATAGCGTCGCTGGTCGGGTAGGCCGTGGTGGTTCCTGGAGCTTGAATGCCAAATTGCGGCCATTTGATCGTTTGGAATTGGAACCCAATCTAGCCTTAAGCTGGATCAATGGTAAGCAAGGCGAAGTCGCGGGCGAACGCTTGTACACCGAAACCGCGCTGCAATTGAATAGCATACTGCACTTAAGCACAGTCGATACGCTACGCTTGATGACGCAAGTCGCAAATACCCGCCGCGATCAGCGCTGGTATACGCAAAACATTAATCCACGCTCACAAAGACAAATCGCTTCGCTGGTGTATACCCATCATCCTGGCCTAGGTAAAGCAATTTATCTGGGCTGGACCCAATCAGACGACAATGCCTGGAATGCCGCAACACGCCGACAGCAACGCGAGCTATTTGCGAAGTTTTCGTGGCGGATATAGGAAAAATCTGGTGCCGCTGGCAGGTTTCGAACCCACGACCTACTGATTACAAGTCAGTCGCTCTACCAACTGAGCTACAGCGGCGCAAACAAGTTTGAGGGTAAGCACCGGGTACGCGGCGCTGACTATTACCGGTACGAATTGTTATGCTCACCCGCAAACTTGCTCGGAAGACTGCTAAAGATTTCTAGCAGTTACAGAATCTGCTTAGGGGTGCTTACCCGGAGTCGAACCGGAATGAGTGGAATCACAATTCACGACTTTGACCATTAAGCTATAAGCACCACTAAGCAGACTCGTTGCAGATTTCGCGAAGTAGCTATCACAAAAATGCGAAGGGTAAACCGCGCTGCTCCTGAAATCATCCTGGTCGGGGTGCGAGGATTTGAACCTCGGACCTTCTGCTCCCAAAGCAGCTGCGCTACCAGGCTGCGCCACACCCCGAATTTTGCTGCAGCTTAAAGCTGAGCATTTTTTATAAACGGTGAAGCACGGCAAAGGCCGTGTTCACCTTCCTGAGTTATCAGTCTTACCGAATTTTCATCCGACCGCGTTAGCGGGTTTCACTGGCTGGCTGGACGACCTCAGGCCGTCACAGTGTTACTGCGAGTACAGCGGTTAAATTTAAGAAAGTACCGGCCCAAAAAGTTCAAAAGCCCGGTGCTGTGGTGAGCATCCGGGCTTTTCAGCTGGAACCAGGTTCCCAAGTTCGGGATCTGGTGCAGGGGGACAGCCCCCCGGTATGCTTTTCATTTGGGCGTATTCATCGGGATGTTGCAGTGGACTGATGTCGAGATACATTTCAGTCTCATACATATCATTACTGAATACCGGTTTAAACGAGTCACTTTGCGAACCACGCGTAATCAACTTACGCACTATCGCCCAGGCTTGCGTATTCACGCTCAGCGTGGGCAAGTTGAGGAATAAATTGTAGAGTGCGTTAGTTTTCACGATGTTTCCTTAGTTCTGGTTTAAACGATAAAGAGTCTGTTAAGAGTTAAAAGGGGTGCTCAGCAACTTACTTAGTAACTTATCCAGCAACTTGCTTTTTTTGCTTTTGCGCTAAGTTAATAGTGACATAGTTTTCCACAAAAATCTAGCATCAGATGACGAATTTATTCATTTAAATACAGTTAATTTGCAACAAATGCTGAAATTCGGCATTTTTAGCAAACTGCGGTAAAATCCCTGACCTCGCATTTCTTAGCCTAAAACATGACCGAAACTACGAGCTCTGCCAGCGCTTTACCACCTGCACCTAAACCACGTCTGGTACTGCGTTTGCGTGAATTAATGGCTGAAAATAAAATCCGTTCGGTTTCTGCCTTACATCGAATTTTAATCAGCAAGCAAGTCACGGTTTCGCACTCACAATTACTGCGCATCGTCGATAACAAAGCTGACCACTGGAAGGTGGAATTTCTTTCAGCCTTTATTGAAATCTTCAATTGCAGCGAACGCGATTTATTTAAGATTGAATACGTCGAAGCCTGAACTCCACGCGCGACTTTGGCTACCAACAACCTTAACGCGACCTGATTCTAAATTTGCTACTGCCCTGCCCGCTCACGCCCAGTACATGCGCCTTGCCAAGGCAGATGGCTGGTAAGCCGCGAACTGCCTGCGTTGCTGGCCTGCCTTAAAAAATTCGTGATGCCAAAAATTCTGCAATCGCTGTGTCTGGCTCAGGTCTTCACTGAGGTCTTAACTCAACACAGTAACAAGCTTAAGTAAATTTTCAACTCGAGTATGTGATCACCATCACTATTAGAAAAAATGCCGTTGCGCATCAACAGCGCAAATCAAACACCTCAAAACACGTTATAGTGAGGCGTGCCAGACACACTCCAGTTTTTTAATCACCGTGGCGCAGCGCAAACGTAGTCAAGCAGCGACACGATAGCCGCACCAACTTTAGGTTTTATGAGGGCTGACATTCTATGATTACCTGCCATTTGCGTTACCTGATAGACCCGTACAAACTGCACGAATTTGAACACTATGGCAAGCTGTGGATACCGTTAGTAGAAAAATTTGGCGGCAAGCACCACGGTTACTTTTTACCTTCAGAAGGTGCCAATAACGTTGCGCTGGCAATGTTTAGTTTTCCCAGCCTGGCGTTGTATGAAGCGTATAGGCTTAAATCCTTAGAAGATCCCGAATGTCAGGCTGCCTTTGCGTATGCCGAGCAAAGCCGTTGCATCCTCAGTTACGAACGCAGTTTTTTCCGCCCGGTGTTTGCTGCTGCGCTGAGTTAATCTATGCAAATCGCCTTGCTACAAACCACGCAACACCATGCCATGCTGAACTTGCTGGCTGAATTAAACGCTCATTATCACGCTGATACACCCGCGACCGCGCAAGCCATACGCGAGCACTTTTACAGCAACTTGATGGCGCCTGAATCGGCTTTGCAGTTTGTCGTTGCCAGTACGCAGAACGATGACTTGCTGGGTTTTGCCGGATTCTCATTGCACTATTCGCTGACCAACCCGCTGCCAGCAATGGCCAAACAATGTCAGTTGAAGGAATTATTCGTCAGTGAACGGGCCCGTGGTCTGGGCATAGGCACAGCGCTAATGCGCTGGCTCGCTGCCTATGCTTTGACACACCAATGCGCACGCATAGATTGGCCTGTGCATGCCGCCAATGTCAGGGGACTGGCGTTTTACCAAAGCCTGGGGGCAGAACAGCAAGATAGCCGACTCACTTTTCGTTTAAACCAGGCAGCAATGCTTAAGCTCGCGACTGCGGTGCAAGCAACGCAGACCAACTGAACGAACCAGAAACTAGGCATGCACTTTACACGGAATCCGCTATGACAAACCTGGACAGAGAACAAATACTGCAACTCGGAGCGCAAGCTCACGATTGGACCGAACAACACTACCGCGACCTTCCCGCGCTGAAAGGCACGCCTGACTGGCTAGAAAAGCAGCGTATTTTACTGGCCGATATGTCTTTGCATTTATTGCGCACTGCGCTCATTTCGGGAGAGATCGATCGTGCAGAGTTGCGTAGAAATTTGTACGCCATTTTGAGCATAGCCGACCAGTTTTTGCCCGAACATGAACTTAAAGCCGTGGCGGACCAGTTATATCGCGAACACACTTAAGCCAAGCCATCGACACAACTTAGCGGTTTCAGAAACAACAGGAGCAAGTTCATGCTAGTCGTCTTTGTCCACGGTTGGGGGGTCACTAACACCAGCACTTATGGCGTTTTACCCAGCGCTCTGGCGCAAGCTGGCGCGCCTGATTTAGCCTTGCAAGTCAGCGATCTTTACTTGAGCAAGTACATCAGTTTTGCCGATGAAGTCAGCCTCGACGACCTCGCCCGTGCCATGCAGTATGCAATACAGACCGAGGTCTGGCCGCGCTTACAGCCAGGCCAGCGCTTTGCCTGCATCACGCACTCGACCGGCGCCCCCTTAGTGCGCACCTGGCTTGAACTATTTTATAAACACCAGCTGGCAGCCAGCCGCTTATCGCATTTAATTATGCTGGCACCCGCCAACCATGGTTCAGCTTTGGCGCAACTCGGCAAGGGCAAACTCGCGCGCATGAAATGCTTTGCCGAAGGCATACAACCCGGCCTCGGCGTGCTGAACTGGTTAGAGTTAGGCAGTGCGCAAAGTTGGGATTTAAACCGCGCCTGGCTCGATTACGCTTGTCTGGATGCGGGCTTGTATGTATTCGTGCTGACGGGGCAAACTATCGACCGGCAACTGTATGACCACTTAAATTCTTACACTGGCGAAGCCGGTTCCGACGGCGTGGTCAGGGTCGCAACGACGAATCTGAATTATGGCTTGCTGGAATTGGCACAACAAGGCGATAAATTTACCCTGCTTAAACACCAGCAAAACGATAAATATGCCTTCGCGATTTTACCGGGGCTGGCGCATTCGGGCAGCGAACTCGGCATCATGGCCAGCGTCAATGAGAAACAAGGCCGCACCCATGCTACGATCGCTTACACCCTGCAATGTCTGGCGGTGAAAAGCGCGAGCGCCTATAAAAAACTCTGCAAGTCATTCGATGCAGTCAGCCAGCAAACCCAGCAACAAGAGCGCTTGCGCAAGTCCAGCGACGTATTTTTATTTGAACGCGAATTTATCACCAGCCGTTATTGCATGCTGGTGTTTAAAATCAGCGATGACCGCAACAACCAATTAGACGATTACGATTTACTGCTAACCGCAGGCCCCGACTACAGCGAAAACCATTTGCCACAAGGTTTTTTTATCGACCGCCAGCGCAATCAACAAAACCCCGGCACACTGACTTACTACCTCGATTACGACAAAATGGCAGACTGGCTGAGTCAGCCGCAACTGCAAGGCAAACTCGGCTTCAAACTGATCGCCCGCCCCAGCAGCGGCTACGCCTATTATGTGGTGGCTGAACATCGCAGCAACTTCAACAGTTTAAAAAACTATTTTTCGCCGAATCAAACCCTGATGATCAAGATCCAACTCACACGCCATGTCAGCACTGGCGCCTTCCAACTGACACAGGATTTGCAAGCGCAATCGTTTAAGCATCAGGATAAGGGTGGGGTGGTGGAATAGACGACTTAATAAAAATCACTTTGGATTCTATAGATTGATTTTTAAACCAGCACGTAGATACGATAGAGCGCAGCGAATTCGTAAGGCTTAAGAAGAATCATCGCTACAAAGATTTTGCTTTACTAAACAACACGCTTTAGCCATACGCCTTTACACAGGTTTCTGGCTGGTGAGGCGCAGAGTATGGGCGTGTCGATTTTTGAGATTAATGTGCAAACAATGTAGCAAGCGGGTAGGCTTACTGCGTACGATTTCGCTACGCTCTATCCTACCTACCTGCTACGGACGTGATAGTTAATCAACCCATTCTACCCGCCTCAGATCACATTGTTCTGGCGTGAATTCCATCCATTTCGCTCTATCTTTGGCGCTAAATTTAATCGATGAAAAACGGCACTTTATAAACTCAGCCCTCTCAAAATCTGCATTGCTGAAGTCGCTATCTTCAAACAAAACTGAATCAAATTTTGTGCCACGAAACGATGTTCCTTTCGCGTTGACGTCGACAAAGCTTGTTTTTTGGAATCCAGCGCCGTCAAAATTTGAAGACTCAAAATTCACCCTATAAAAAAAACAATCATAAAAATAGGCATCAACAAAGTCACCAAATGAAAAATCTGCCTCAGAAATTGGATCATTAAAATAAGTATTCCTGAAAGAAGACCATCGAAAATCTGTATCTGTCAATAAATAGCCTATCAATTTCTTTTCAGAAAGATCACACCCCCTACAATCCGTTATCGCATCATCGTGATTTAAGTCGACTTTTTCTTGCAGCGTAAGATTGAATCTTTGTTTCAACAGCTTTTGAAACTTTGTTTTCCCTTCCAAAGTCTCCCAACGTGCGCGTAGTTCATCTATCTCTTTCATTGTTTCCGCTCCCAAACTGGCCCTATTTTTTCAATTTTCCCTGGTTTCTTCATGTAAAAAAGTTCAGCACGTAGGTACTGTTATCCAAGTCAAGCAGCGTGAAGGCTTTTATCAAAGATTTTTCCTGATC
>JAYSEN010000036.1:0-43718 GCA_041913845.1 Undibacterium sp. | reverse complement strand
CAGTTTAGTTAAGGACTGGAGATTGTCAAGGCTAGGATGGGTGTCTTAGTTGTGGCTTGTTGACTTTGTCATTTTCATTTCACAATTATTTTGTTGGATACGCGGTAAAGGGGGTACCGAGCTCTTTATCAAATCGCACTATCCAACCTTTTAAATTTGAATTAAATAGTGGCATATCTTTTGACCATTTGTTGGGAGAAAATCCATATCCTATACTATTGTCACTGCGCCCAAAAAATCTAAATGACACCCATCTTAAAATCCGCCCAAATGACATCAAAAAAACAATTCGTTTTTCAACTCGATTTGACCATTAATAGATCGTCGTGCACTTAAGGTTCAAAAATAACACGCGCTGGAAATGTTCTTAATTCGCCCAACATTGCTAGTCGAAGCAGGCAAGCATGACTAAGCCACTGAACATCAGCAGTCAATGCAGGTATCAGATTGTATGACCAGGAAGGTCAGGCTGCGCTACACAGCCAACTCTGCATGAAAAACCGCGTGGCGAATGTTGATGGTGGGCTGACAGGCATTATTTTTCCAGTTTCGATTGGTATCGTACTCGAGGTGAACGACGAAACACCCGCATTCGATTTAGCGCCAGCATTCGAGTTCGCACTACGCCAATTGCTGGCTTTGAAAAATCACACCGTTTTGCGTAATTTTTTCGCTCAGTCGATAAACGAATAACATACCAAATGGCATACTAGCTGAGCTCAGAAAACAAAAAAGCCCTTAAAAATCAAGGGCTTAATCGTTAAAACTGGCGGAAGGTGTGAGATTCGAACTCACGGAGAGCTTTCGCCCTCGTCGGTTTTCAAGACCGGTGCATTAAACCAGCTCTGCCAACCTTCCGAAGCCGTGCATTATAGCGAAGTTATGCTGTATAAGCAAGAAGGACTGTAATTCAATGGGTGATTAAAATTCCGCACAAATTTTTGCTACCCATGCATAAGCATCGAGCAAACAAGTATCGAATGCAGCCTGGTCAGGCAAACAGGCAACTAGCGTATCGCTGACATCAATATGCGCCTCGCTAACATCATCACAGGCATCAACGAAACTCAGCATCTCACCCAAAGCTCCCTGCCTGTACAACAACGCATCGCTGACCACCTTATCTAAATGCAAAGGCGCGATCAATTCTTGCATAGGCATCGCCAATAATTGGTCAAGCAAGGAAAATATGCCCACCATATAGGCGACATCAAGCTCCTGCCTTGATGGAGATTGTGTCGCTAAAATAGTTTCCATCAGCCGCGCGCGGAATGCAGCGCGTGGCAGTAAGGGGTTAACCATAGGTTGATTAGCACCAGGATTTGTGTAGAGCAAAAGTTGCAACCAGCGCTGTAACTGTGAACGTCCCAGTAAATTGATGGCTTGTTTGAAATTCTTAATTTCAACAGTTAGTGCAAAGGCGGCAGAACTAACCAATTTCAGTAGTTGATACGATAAATGGCTATCTTGTTTAAATAAACTCTCAATTTCCTGCGTGTCGGCGTCGTTCACCACTAAACTCAAAAGTCGCAGTAAACGTGTGCGCGTAACCGCACTGTCGGGCTTTGCATTATTGCATAAGCTATTCAAACTAAGATCTGGCAACCAATCAACTTCCAAATTCTCACTTAAGCGCAAGCTATTGCTGTCTTTGCTATCGAGTAACCAAAGTTTTGCACCTTTTTGCTTAGCTAAAAATAATTGCATTTCAGCTTGACTGAATAGCAAGCTACTCCCAGCAAGCATCTTGCTGTCATTTTCAAGCAAACGCGGAATGTCATCGCCACGAAGCAATTGCCAGATGATGTCGAATTCCTCAATCAGCCCAGCGGTCTGCCAGCTCAAAAAGTTGGCCTCACTTGCCGGAATAAGCAACCCAAAACGATTTTTAAATTGCTTAAGGTAGGTAAGGTCCCCCAATGCCTCTGCTTTCTGAGCAGGCAGAATAAATTTATAGCCCAGCAATCCATCACTTGCTGGCAGCGTGAGGTAAGCCTGAAGTTGCTGACTGAGTTCAGCCCGTGTGTGATTTTCCGGAGCGCGTAAACCAGCCAACTTATTGTGCTGGTTTACAATAGGCAAAGTCTTTCCAAATCTCATTACCGAGACCATTTTACATTTTGATTGTTACAAGGAAGGTGGTCTAACTAGGCAGGCAACTATAGAAAAATTTGCTGTAAATCATTGAGAAACTGTCGACCCAACGGCGTCGGCGAAATAAGTTGATGATCTCGATTCAACAAGCCTTTTTGTTCTGCCAGCTCTAATTGCTGTTGAATTGCTTGCAAGGATAACCCTGTTCTTTCGCCAAATAATCGCACGGGAAAGCCATCTTGTAAACGTAAACAGTTGAGCATAAACTCAAATGGCAGCTCTTCAAGACTCACTTCATGCTCTTCTTGCACCATCAATCCCTGAGCACAGGCTTCCATGTAACGCGCCGGCTGTTTGTAGCGCATTTGACGAGTTATCCGATTCGGGAAGGAGATTTTAGAGTGGGCGCCAGCACCAATCCCTAAATAATCACCGAAATTCCAGTAATTCAAATTATGCTGAGAATATCGCCCAGGTCGCGCATAAGCAGACACCTCATAATGGTGGTAACCAGCCTGTGCTAGTTGCGACTGTATAAAGTCCTGCATTTCGGCCGCACTATCGTCATCGGGCAAATTTGGCGGAAATTTTGCGAAATAGGTATTGGGTTCGAGTGTCAGATGATATACCGACAAGTGATCAGGTTTAAAGCCTAAAGCGATATCCAGATCTTCCTTTAATTGTTTCAGATTCTGTCCTGGCAACGCATACATGAGATCCAAATTGATGTTCTCAAATAAGTCACGAGCCAAAGCGACAGCTTGACGGGCCTGCTGTCCATCGTGGATACGACCTAAAGCCTGCAGGAATTCGCTATTGAAACTCTGTATCCCTATGGATAAGCGATTAATGCCACTCTGCCGGAAAGCGGCGAACTTCTCTTGTTCAAAGGTACCAGGGTTAGCCTCCATTGTGATCTCAACCATTTGATCCAAAGCTAACATCGCCCTTAAATCTGAGAGCAAGCGATCCAGGCCTTGTGCCGATAATAGACTAGGGGTTCCGCCACCAATAAATACGCTATGTATACGCCGCCCCCAAATCATGGGCAAAGACAGACTTAAATCGTCCCTAAGCGCTTGTAAATAGGCGTCTTCATCAAAGCCATCGCGAGCCTCGTGGGAATTAAAATCGCAATAAGGGCATTTTTTAACGCACCACGGGAAGTGAACATATAAAGCCAAAGGCGGTAAGCTATTCAGCTGAATTTCACCGGGACGCAAATAGGCTAAAGCGTGACCAGCAACCGCTTCATGCTGGGCCTGCACCTGGGTTGGAGTTTGCCCCTTTGCGTCGACTGTTCGTATCGGAATAATCGGTCGGCTCATGACATTTTTTTTATAAGATCAAACAATGCCTGGGCACGATGCGATAACTTATTTTTCAATTCAGTTGGCAATTCAGCCACTGTCTTTTGGTATTCGCCAAGGTAAAAATGGGGATCATAACCAAAGCCATGCTGTCCGCGTGGCTCGTCTATGAGCTCACCATGCCAAATACCGTCGGCGATAACAGGCTGCGGATCGTCGGCATGCCGGACAAAAACCAGTACGCAGTAATAATAGGCCGACTTATTTGTATGGAGCGCCAAATCAGTTATTAGTTTTTGATTATTATTGCTATCGGATTTGGGCTCACCGGCATAGCGTGCGGAATACACACCTGGGGCACCACCCAAGGCGTTCACACACAAACCAGAATCATCTGCCAAGGCGGGCAAGCCAGATAAGCGCGAAGCATGTCTAGCCTTCTCCAAGGCATTTTCAATAAATGTGTGAAAAGGCTCTTCGGCCTCGGGAATTGCTAACTCTGCTTGTGGTTTCAATTGCCAGCCCAAAGGAGCTAATAGCGCAGAAAATTCACGCAGCTTTCCTGCATTATTTGAGGCCAGGACTAAGTCACGCATGGTTAGTCGCCGCCTCTTACGCTCAATCCGAGCACATGTTTTTGCAAGTCGATAATATCCTGTATGCCTTCGGTGGCAAGATCCAATAAAGCATTTAAGGTTGTCCGGTCAAATGCCAAACCTTCCGCTGTGCCCTGCACTTCAACAAAATTTCCGTGTTCAGTCATGACTACGTTCATATCAGTGTCGCAGGCACTGTCTTCTGCATAGTTTAAGTCCAGCACCGGCATACCTTGGTGAACACCTACAGATATCGCTGCGACAAAATGATGCAAAGGAATGGTTTGTATCAAACCTCGCTGCTGCAAATTCAAAAATGCATCGTAGGCAGCAACCATAGCTCCTGAGATTGACGCGGTACGAGTCCCGCCATCAGCTTGAATCACATCACAATCGAGATGCAAAGTACGTTCGCCGAAACCATTCAAGTCAAACGCGGCGCGCAAAGAACGTCCGATTAAGCGCTGGATTTCCTGGGTACGTCCAGATTGCTTACCTTTTGCGGCTTCTCTATCCATACGGCTATGTGTAGATCGAGGCAGCATTCCGTATTCCGCAGTCAGCCAGCCCTGCCCTTTGCCTTTTAGAAAGCCGGGCACTTTTTCCTCTATACTCGCGGTGCAAATGACTTTGGTATCACCAAATTCAATCAGTACAGACCCTTCTGCATGTTTGGTGTAATGCCGGCTAATAGTTAATGGGCGTAAAGCATTTGCTGAGCGCCCGTCAGGGCGGTAAAACTGTGTCATACATTCTTTCGATTATTTTTGTGTCAGGCGCGATGATTTGTGTATCGCATTGCGGATTTCCGCGATGGCTTTTTCAATTTCGGCATCATCGAAAACATCGCTTTCGCCAGCTGCCGCATCGGACTCGTTGGCATACGGCGCTTGAATTGTGGTCGTAACAGAACCTATGGGCAAAGTGTTTGTCGATATGATAGTCGAATCCTCGACCCGGCCATCACCTTCCCACATCATCGCTAACGCAGTCACATTATCACTTTGTTTTCCAGCGATATCAACGGCAGATCGTATTAATTCGGGTATCGCCCGAACTATCGTGTGTTCGTGTAATTTTTGTGCCAGCATATGATCGGGCAATACTGACCATAGGCCATCCGAGCACAATAATATCAAATCCCCGGCTTGTAACACAGCTCGGCGGGATAATTCGACGATAGGAGCATTTGGCGCCCCCAGGCAATTAAACAATTTATTGCGATCAGGATGACTGTGCCGTTCAGAGGGATCAACCTTGCCTTGAGCGATCAAAGTTTCCAGACGCGAATGGTCTTTGGTGCGCAATAATATTTGTCCTTGCCTTATCCAATATAAACGTGAATCACCACAATGCGCCCAATAGGCGTAGCCATTCTGTATCAGGCAGGCAACGATAGTCGTGCGTGGTGTTTCATGCAAATTATTGACAGCACGGTAGCGATGGATTTCCTGATGGGCGGCAAGAAAGCTATCCTCCAAAAAACGCTCTGGCCTTGATATCAGTGGCTGCGCCTGTTGTTGAAATAAGTTTCCGATTGTTTGCATGGCAATGGCAGCCGCCATTTCCCCCATGATGTGTCCACCCATGCCATCAGCCAGTAACAGCAGAATTGCATCGCGAGTAAAGCTATACCCCATTCGGTCTTGATTAACTTTACGACCACCTATATGGCTCTCTTGATAAACAGAAAAACGCATGTTTTAGATTCTTAGAGTTGTGATGTGAAACGCCGGATTATGCTTTAATTGATCGTACTTTCTTGTATGGTTGTGTGATCGCTATCCGACTTTTTACGACGTTTTGATTGCCACCAGCTGGTAATTCGCAACTTGATTTTTTCAAATTGTGTCAGCTCACGTTGAGGTTTTGCTTGAATGGCCAGCGCCTTTTGCAAAGCAAACACACTTTGTGGGCGCTCCAGCGGATCCATTTTCAAGCACCAGCGCACCACTTCGATTAATTCATTAGAGTAGAGGCCTTCTAACTTTTTATAATGGCCATCCATCTTGTCATTGTTCTTACGCTGATCTGAAGGTTGCGGCGGTGCTCCAACCATACAGGCAAAGATCGAAGCACCGATACTGTAGATATCGGTCCACGGCCCTAGATTACCATTTTTTTGGTAGAGTTCCGGCGCCGCAAATCCTGGAGTATACATAGGATAAAGCTTAGGAATATCAGTCTTGAGGGTTTGCCGTGCCGCACCAAAATCCAATAAAATGGGTGTTCCATCCAGTCGCAAATAAATATTTGCGGGTTTCAAATCCAAGTGCAAAAGTTTATTGGTATGCACTTCACGTAAGCCATTCATGACCTGATTGAACATACGGCGAATAAAGCGCTCGGAAACCAGGGGTTTATCGCCCTTATCACGGCGACGCAAGATATGCTCTTGCAAAGAACGCCCAGATTCGTAAGCCATCACCATGTACACAGTGTCATTCGCGCGAAAGAAGTTAACCACGCTAACCACATTGGGGTGTGAAATACGAGCCAGCGCACGACCTTCTTCAAAAAAACACTTCAGGCCAATACGATAAATCGGCAAATTTTCGTTGGAAATGGCTGGGACTAATTCACCGGGTTGACGCAAAGCCAGCGAACTTGGCAGGTATTCTTTTATTGCTACCGCGTTACCATCTTCATCCGTCGCTAAATACACAATACTAAAGCCACCTGAGGCAATTTTCTTTACAATGCGATATCCGGCAATTTCCAAACCGTCTGGTAATGGGGCATTATTTTGTGCAGCCATTGCTCTTCCAATTAATGTGACAACAGAATTGTGTTGATTATTAGGGTATTTGTAAAGGTTATCCTAGCGCCTAAAGCATAATTTTCCAATCTGATTTTCATAACATACATAACCTTAAAGGAACTATTTTGACCGTTTACAGCATGACTGGCTATGCGACTGCAAGCATGGAAACGCCGATCGGCAATCTGACCCTGGAACTAAAAAGCGTCAATTCCCGCTTTCTGGATTTGCAGTTTCGGGTAAATGACGAGCTGCGCGCTTACGAAGGCTTGTTGCGCGAAGGGATAAGCAAACGCATAGCACGCGGCAAATTAGAGTGCCGCCTCAGTTTTGGCAAAAAACTGGCGCAAACAGCCATGCCCAATCTTAATCTGGAGCTGGTCGATAAGATTCTCGCTGCACAAGAATTATTGCAACAAAAAGTAAGTGGTGCTTCAGCGCTCAGCATCCATGAATTGTTGCGCTGGCCTGGGGTTATGGATGATCCTGATCAAGAGCAGCTTCAGCTCAATACGCAATTATCAGACTTACTGGAGCAGGTAATCGAGGCATTTTTGCAGACCCGCCAACGTGAAGGCGAAGCATTAACCCGGGTTTTACTAGATCGAGTAACCGCGATGGAGGCTATCGTTGCGCGTATTACGCCATTAATGCCCGAAGTCGTCGCACAATTTCAACAAAAAGCTACCTCGCGCTTACAAGAGGCACTTGGATTGGCGTTGACGACGACAAGCACAACGACAACGCAGGCTACGCCCATCATCAGTCGGGAAGAGGCATTAGAACGAATTCGTCAGGAAGTAACGCTCTACGGCATACGCATTGATGTTGCCGAAGAATTGGCACGACTCGCGGCACATTTACACGAAACACGAAGCATATTGACCAAGGGCGGTCAGGTTGGCAAACGCCTGGATTTTATGATGCAGGAGCTCAATCGGGAAGCAAACACACTAGGCTCGAAGGCGGCGATTAAAGAATTAGCAGATGCATCGATGGCGTTGAAATTATTGATCGAACAAATGCGTGAACAAGTGCAAAACCTTGAATAGCGTAAGTAATTTGCTTATACTCGCGCCTCCCGTTTTCAGGCTCAGCAGCGAAGTTGGCAAAGACCATCGCTAAGATCACCGAATTGTTGCGCTGAACGGCGTTTTGCATGTAGCGATGCAGATTAAACTATGATGTATAAATACCCTGAGCTAATTTATTTGATGCCATGATCTCAACTTCACAAACTTCGGGCAGCCTTTTTGTTGTCGCTGCTCCTTCTGGTGCTGGCAAGTCCAGCCTGGTGAATGCCCTGCTTGCCCAGGAACCGGGTATCAAACTATCTATCAGTTTTACCACGCGCCCACCGCGACCAGGTGAAGAAAATGGTCGCGAGTATCACTTTACGACGGTCGAGGACTTCCTCGCACGTCAGGAAAAAGGTGAGTTTCTCGAGTCCGCTGAAGTTCATGGCAATTATTACGGAACTTCACGCATCCTGATTGAGCAACAGATGTTGGCGGGTACGGATGTTTTACTGGAAATAGACTGGCAAGGCGCGCAGCAAGTCAGAAAAAAATTCCCGCAGATGGTGGGGATTTTTATTTTGCCACCATCGATTCCAGCACTCGAAGAACGCTTGAAAAAGCGCGGCCAGGACGAACCGAATGTGATCGTGCGTCGGATACTTGCTGCTGGCGGTGAAATGGCACATGCACCCGAATTCGAGTATGTTATTATTAATCAGGATTTTAATTACGCACTGAGCGAGCTAGGTTCAATAGTCAGAGCGACCCGTTGCCGTTATAATCAACAAGCAGCGCGCAATCGCGACTTATTTGCGCAACTTGGCATACACGCTAATTGCAACTAAAACAAGGAAATATTATGGCCCGTATTACCATCGAAGATGCATTAAAACAAATCCCTAATCGTTTTCAATTAACCTTGTGCGCAACTTACCGCGCACGTCAACTCTTGCAAGGTCATACTGCAAAAGTTGATTCGAAAAACAAGCCAACCGTGGTCGCCTTGCGTGAAATCGCTGACGGCAAAGTTGGTATTGAAATGCTTAAAAAAGTACCTACCTGATTATCAGGCCCCGGCTAAGCGGGATTGCTTGCAGCCCCACCCAGCGAGTTGAGTATGTCCATTTCCCACCCAACTTCCCTGCTGACACAATCCCCTGCCACGCTCACAGCCGAGTTGGCATCACTAGCCACGCAAACTCTGACTAATGGCAACGAGGACGTCGTTGCCAACTCTGTTAAACTTCCCCGATCCAATCCGAGTATGGCCGAAATGGATAATCCCGGCATGGGCGGCGTTGCCTCCATCACTGCCTTAAGCGAACGAATTTCTGAGTATATGTCGGCCAGCGAGGTCAAGCTGGTTAAAGAGGCTTATCGTTTTTCCGATGAAAAGCACTTAGGTCAATTGCGCAAATCAGGCGAGCCTTATATTTCTCATCCCATCGCCGTTGCTGAAATTTGTGCTGAGTTAAAACTCGATGTACAAGCCATCATGGCAGCATTGCTCCATGACGTCATGGAAGATCAGGATGTCAAAAAAGAAGAGCTCATCGAGCGTTTTGGCCCACCTGTCGCGGGGTTAGTGGATGGCTTATCTAAGTTAGAAAAAATTGAATTTCGCAGTCAGATAGAAGCTCAGGCCGAAAATTTTCGCAAGATGCTGCTCGCAATGGCGCGTGATGTTCGCGTGATTTTGGTGAAGCTCGCTGATCGCTTGCATAATATGCGCACACTCGGCGTCATGGCGCCAGAAAAAAAACGCAGGATTTCACGCGAAACCATGGATGTGTATGTGCCTATCGCACATCGTCTGGGTTTAAATAATATTTATCGCGAATTACAAGACCTGGCCTTTTCGCATCTCTACCCGATGCGTTACCGTACCTTAAGCAAAGCCGTCAAATCGGCGCGCGGCAACCGGCGTGAAGTCGTCAACAAAATTTTAGATGCGGTCAAAACGGCTCTGCGTGATGCTCACTTGTCGGCCCAGGTGTATGGCCGGGAAAAGACACTTTACGGCATTTACCGAAAGATGCACGACAAGCATTTGAGTTTTTCGCAAGTGCTGGATATTTACGGCTTTCGCATCGTAGTTGACGATCTGCGTGATTGTTATTATGCCCTGGGTAGTTTGCACGGTTTATTTAAACCTATGCCTGGCAAGTTCAAAGACTATATCGCCATCCCCAAAACCAATGGTTATCAGTCTTTGCATACGACCTTAATCGGCCCCTATGGTACGCCAGTCGAATTTCAAATCCGCACGCGGGACATGCATCATGTTGCGGAAGCTGGCGTGGCAGCTCATTGGCTATATAAAGATGAAGAAGCCAACCTGACCGAATTGCAGCAGCGCACTCACGCCTGGTTACAATCTTTATTGGATATTCAAAAGCAAACTGGCGATTCGGCTGAATTTCTTGAGCACGTCAAGGTCGATTTATTCCCCGATTCGGTGTATGTGTTCACACCGAAATCGAAAATAATCGCATTGCCACGCGGCGCAACCGCCTTGGATTTTGCCTATACCATACATACCGATATTGGTGATCAGGCAATTGCAACCCGTATCAATAATGAACCCGTGCCTTTGCGTTCCGAGTTAAAAAATGGCGACATCGTCGAAATTATTACTTCGCCCAACTCGCGGCCAACACCCAATTGGTTGACCTATGTGCGTACTGGCAAAGCGCGTTCTGCGATCCGGCATTATCTGCGCACAGTCAGTCTGAATGAATCGACTGAGCTCGGCAAACAATTACTGGCCAATGCCTTAGTTGCGGTCAATTTGAATCCAGAATTACCGGATGGCCTGATCGACAAACTACTCAACGAATCCAGTGCCAAATCCATGGATGCAATCTACACCGACATAGGCATAGGTAAGCGCATGGCAGCACTGGTTGCCAGACATATCCTTGACCTGGTCGAGGACGATAACAGCATTCCCTTCCAGCATATTCTGGAGCGCACGCCGCTACGACGTGACCCTGTAATTATTTACGGTACGGAGGGCGTATCGGTGCAGTTATCGCCGTGCTGCATGCCCATACCCGGCGATGATATCGTCGGCCAGTTAAAACGTGATCAGGGGCTGGTGGTACACATTGCACAATGTGAACATGCGAAACGCTTGCACAGTCGTGAACCGGATCGCTGGATCGACGTGAATTGGGGCGAAGGCTTAAATCGTCGTTTTGATACCCGGATTGCAGTGGTTGCTAATAATGAGCATGGGGCCTTGGCACGTATTGCAGCGGCGATAGGTGAAACCGATACCAATATCAGCAACGTCAATATGGAAGATGGTGACTCTAACGATATGACTACCATACACTTCACCATACAAGTTGAAAATCGCTTACATCTGGCCCGTATTATCCGCAATATCAAGCACTTAAATGGTGTTAGCAAGATCGCCAGAGAGCATTCCTGATAGCGCGTGCCTCATTCTTGCTGTAAGCCATCCCAGCACCGCCAGCGTAATCACTTAATAAAGCGCTGGCGCCACCCAAATTTGACTGACCCTTTCTTAATCTATGACTGCTTGTCTTTACCTGATCCCCAATGCCTTGGGTCATATCAACGATAGCGCCGAACTTGCGACGATCATTCCCCAAACCGTGTTGCAAATGAGCTCGCAGTTACGTCACTTTGTGGCTGAAAATGCAAAGACCACACGCGCTTACCTGAAAGTTTTAGGGCAAACCTACCCTTTGGCTTGCGCGATGCAAGAAATCCAGATTCAAGAACTCAATGTCAACACACCCGAAATCGCAGTAAAGCAACTACTCCAGCCTTTGCTGGATGGCCATGATCTGGGTTTAATTTCTGAAGCCGGCATTCCTGCCGTTGCCGATCCTGGCGCACAATTGGTTAAATTAGCGCATCAGCATGGCATTCCGGTCAGGCCATTGGTTGGCCCATGCTCATTAATTCTGGCGTTAATGGCAAGCGGCTTAAATGGACAAAGTTTTGCATTTAATGGCTATTTGCCAACCGACGCCAATCAACGGCAAAAACGAATTAAGGAGCTGGAAGAGCGTTCACGCAAAGAAAAACAAACTCAGCTTTTCATCGAAACACCCTATCGAAATACAGCCATGCTGGAAGCTTTAGTAGCAAGCTGTGCGCCGACCACGCGAATTTGCGTTGCCACCGATCTGACGCTGGCCGAGGAAAGCATACACTGCCAAACCGCAAAATTATGGAAGCAGGACTTGCAAGCGCAAAAAATGCCCACATTTCATAAGAAACCCACAGTCTTCTTATTTTTAGCTGACTAAACGATACGCTTCGCGTAGCATGGGTTGCCGTATACACCGAGTACCATACATAGGCTATGACTACAGCGAAGCAAAACCCGGAACAGCCCAGACGCAGAAAAGCCGTGGCCGCAATCTGCGCTGCTACTTTCTTACCTGGCACTGGCATCCTGGCCGCGAATCTGCCACAGGCAGAACGTATAAGATTTGACTTTCACCAGGCGCTTGGCGTCAATCTGCATCATTTTCTTTACAATGCAGCCCGTAACGATCCGCAACTGACGCGCACAAGCTGGCATCTTCAACCAGATACACAACAACGGCAGGCATTGCTGCAAGCGATCAGCTATTATCAGGCTGGTTTGAGTCAGCGAGACGTCTTGTTCGATGACACCATGTATGCGATTAAGCTGGCGCTGACAAAAGCCCCGGACTTAATTGATGACACTTATCCGTTTGCCGTGGAAGCATCACTGCAACGTACGCTGCAACTTGCCCTTCCGGCATACAGGGAATGCGTATGGCCTGCTGATCTGGCAAAAAATCGTTTATGGCAGCGTTGTGTTGAAGCCTTGAATCTGAGTCACGGTGCTGAGCTGTGGCAGCGCTTGCAATATCAACTCGCGCCCTGCCCTTTAAGCCAGGCGATACGCGTTGATTTGGTCACGCTGACAGGAACATTTCAAGGTGCTTATACCGATCATGTCAGTGAACAGATTGTTTTACCATCGGCCCGTGGCGATTATCAGGGTCTGAGCAGCCTGGAAATGCTTTACCACGAAGCTTGCCATATCGGCATGATGCGTCCAATTATGGACGAACTCACGCGAGCGTTTGAACGCGCAGGTAAGCCTGTCGACAGACAGCTCTGGCATGCAATCCAGTTTTACACGGTTGGCAAAGCTTGCCAAACCATTTACGGCAAGCAAGGCTTAGATTATCGTCCCTATCACGAAGTAAAACGATTATTTGAGTTGGCACCAGGCTGGCAGCGTTATCGCCAGCCGATTAGCAGCCATTGGCAAGCCTGGCTGGATGGCAAGATCAACCAGGATGAGGCATTACGATTAATGGTGCGCGATTTGCCGCCAGACACATCCCCCAAAAAGGGATAACCACGAACAAGCAGAGGAAATCATGTTCAATTTCGATTTTTACAACCCCACAAAAATTCTTTTCGGCAAGGGCAAAATTGCCGATTTGGCTAACGAAGTACCTCAACAGGCTCGTATCCTGATGGTCTATGGTGGCGGCAGTATCAAACAAAATGGCGTTTACGAGCAAGTTAAACTCGCCTTGCAAAAACATCACGTCAGTGAATTTTCGGGAGTAGAACCAAATCCCAGTTATGAAACACTGATGCGTGCCGTAGCCCAGGTTAGGCAAGAAAAGATCGATTTCATCCTCGCCGTAGGCGGTGGTTCAGTGATTGATGGTTGTAAGTTTATTGCGGCGGCCGCCTTGTATCAGGGTGAAGACCCCTGGGAAATTCTGCAACAACATGGCCGCAATGTCAGCGCAGCCCTGCCTTTTGGCGCGGTGTTGACGCTGCCTGCAACCGGCTCAGAAATGAATAGCGGTAGCGTGGTCAGCCGTTTATCGATTAAAGCGAAAATGGCGTTTGCCAGCCCACACTGTTTCCCGAAATTTTCGGTACTGGACCCCGAAACCACACTAACTTTGCCGGTGCGCCAGGTTGGCAATGGCGTGGTAGATGCCTTTGTTCATGTAATGGAACAATACCTGACCTACCCTGTCAACTCGCCCCTGCAAGACCGGCTGGCCGAAGCGGTACTTGCTACCCTGATCGAAGAAGGCCCTAAGGCTTTGCGTGATCCGAATAATTATGAAGTGCGGGCGAATATCATGTGGTGCGCGACTATGGCATTAAATGGGGTGATTTCAACCGGTGTTCCACAGGATTGGGCGACCCACATGATAGGCCATGAACTAACGGCCTTATACGGACTCGACCACGCCCAGACATTAGCTATCGTGTTGCCCGCGATGATGCAGGCGCGACGTGCCGATAAACACGAAAAACTCTTGCAATACGGTGCGCGTATCTGGGGTATTAAGGAGGGCGATGAAGCCAGCCGCGTGACAGCGGCGATCCAAAAAACCCGCGAGTTCTTTGAAAGCATGCAAGTCAAAACCCGATTAAGTGGTTATGGTCTGGACCAACACGTCGTCGAACCTGTTTTAGCTGCCCTCGCTGAACACCGCATGACGAGTCTGGGTGAGCGTCGTAACGTTGGCCTCGAGAAAAGTCGCGAAGTATTGGAATTAAGTCTGTAATTCTCAAACAGTAAGCGCATCCAAAATAACAAAAGCCGGAATTTATCCGGCTTTTGTTATTGCTGCAGCTCTAGACCCGATTGGCCGCTTTCTGGATATGGCAATGCATGCTTAAAAAGCGCAGCGCTGCACTGTAATAAGTATCCCATTCATCCAGCAGGTAATTTTCGGCTTCAACCACGAAATTATCCCAATCTTCCAGCAAACCTTCTTGCTTTTCATGCGGTGCGTGTTGCCGTATCCAGGCGCTTGCCAATTCGGGTTGCCAGCCATGCTCACGCATTTTTTTGACCATGCTTTTGGCACTTTTTTCCGTAATACTGGTTTTAGCCGGCATTTCCAGAGCCAGATTAAAAAACAAACTCATGAGCGAATCAACATCGGTTTTACCTTTGGTGATTTTGGCATACTCTTTGGCTACCAGGGCGTCCAGTGCCGAAGTATCGGCCAACTCATCGTCGAGCAAGTAAAAACGATCTTTTAACTGAAACACCAATTTATCGAGATTGGATTTACTATCCTTTACTCGCGGCATATCTTGCTGCTGAATTTCAGCCAAAACACGCTCAAGCTGGTCACTGAATTTTTGTGGGACATCGCTTAAATCCAGCGATTGCCAAAGTTTATTCAGGTTGGCGGCGCTGAGCTTACGCATAGTTTCCAAGAGCTGAGCAAACTCTAGCGGGCTTAACAAACCATCCGGTGCGGCGTTGGGAAAGGCGCGTTGCAACAAAGCGGTACGAATAATGACATTTGCTTCGACATGTTCCTCTTGCAAATCACTGACAGTCAAACCCAATTCCTCAGCAAACCAGATTGCCAAGCCGATTTCATCCGCGTATTCCTGGCGTTGCTGCAAAGCCTGATGATATTCTTTCAAATCGGCCTTCAATGACCAGACTTCGAGAAAATCTTCAACCTTGCCCTTGCTTGCAGCGCTATTCGGCGCCAGCACCGGATAATCGGGCAAAGCAAACAATGCTTTCAATAAGCCGGAGCCACCACGAGATAAGGTCAAAAAAGTCTGATCGCGTATCTGACGCGCCGCCAAATCAAGGTCACCTGCTGTTTGTACAGACAAATACAAGCTCACCAGATTCACCATGCGTTGACGTGCTAACTCGATATCGCTCAGCAAATATTTACTGCCAAAGGTAGCTGCGATTTGCACCATACCCTTGGCAGCCTCTTCTTCGAGCGCCTGCAAACGACTGCTGCTGAGCAAAGCTCGCCGCGTACCATATTGCAAGGCTTGTTCAAAATACGGCCGGTCATCACTGAGGGCGATAGCGTAATCAGGTGTAGTCATAAGCGATTTAGCGAACTCAAATTAAGCATCTCATCAGGCGGCTAATTACAGCGCAGATTCTTCATCGTCGCCCGCTTGTGCTTCCTCGGCTTTACGACGATCATCCAGACTTTCTTCATCACCCAGGGCCGCCGCTTGCTCTTCAGCTTCTTCCAAGGCCAGCGCCGCCAGGTATTCGCGGTAACGGGCTCGCAATTTCATCAAGACTTCACGGAAAATCTCGGGCAATTCATTGCGCAACAAATACGTGACTTGCATCCAGTCGTGATCTTCCACCACAGCTGACTCTAAAGGCTGCTCCATAAAATCGTCGCGCCGGTTCAGATTCAATAAATCATCTTCCAACGCTTGCGTGCGTGGGCCATCGCCTTGCTCATGCAAATCGAAAGTGGCGTATTTGTAAAAATGCTCGACCATCGGCGCTCTATCCATCAGGTAATCTGCCAATGCGTCATAACCGCCCTCGGCTTCGCCAATTTCATGCAAAAACGCGATGGTGTCGGCTTCTTCGCGGAAGATCACCGAATTGATCATGCCACGCAATTGTTCGTGCGTCTGATCTCCATAGCGGCGCTCCAATACCACCGCTTGTGCAAATTGTTCGGGTGTGACCAGCAAATTGATTACGGATTCTTTCGATGCATCGTATTCACGGATGATGGCTAGCAAATCTTTGGGTGGCATTTCATCCAACGCCAACACCAGGGCACGATCACCTTCTTTATCAGCGAGTGTCGCCAGCGCATATTCTGCCCCGGCAATATCACCAGCTTCGATTAATGTTTGAGCCTCTATCACGGCGTAATTCATGAACTTTCCTTTCCAGGGCCAAGCACTGGCATTTGAGTAGCGTGCTTGGTAGTAAGCAGGTATTGCCTAAATTTCAGATGCCTAGTGGCGTTAATCTTTACGATCAAAACCTTGTTCAGCCAACCAATCTGCACCCGCCTCGTCCAGATCATAATCGTCACCATCATCGCCATCATCACGACCAAAACGCTGCTGATCGTCGTAGTCTTCGCCGTCTTCGGCTTCATTGTCAGCCTCGTCGTCATCGTCGCGAGCTTGCGCAGCACTGGCTTTAGATGGGCTACGTAACAGATATTCCAGAGCAGCGGCAATCACCAGGAAACGACTGCCTTCGGCTTCTGCCAATACGATTTTCGCCAAGGGCTCGGCCCAGGCTTCCAGCATGATGACTTTGTGTAGACTTGCCCATTCAGGTAAGCGATTTTCTTCTTTAGTCAGCAACGCTTCCATTTGCATGGGATTCATAAAACGGAAGGCTTCGTGAAATGCCGTCGCCAGCATTTCAGGATTGCTGCCCATCATAGGCAGTAACAAGGGTAATTGCTGGCGTTTTTCACGCAAACGTGCGCGTAATACATTCTTACCTTCCGAATCGGACTTTAAATCCTCAATTTCAGCTTGGTAAACCGCATTCAATTCGTTAAAAAAACGAGAAACTTTCACTGCAAAACTCCTGAAATATACTGGCGCCAAACCTGGCGCGCGGATTCTAATGGGTCGTCAAGTAAATTGCGACGGCGATTATCATCATAGGCGGCGCGGGCTTTTTCGTCGGACAAAACATCATAAGCTTCTTTCACCGCATGAAATTTTTGCGGGGCATGTTCGGATTTATTCCGGTCCGGGTGAAATTCGGCAGCTTTTTGGCGAAAGGCTTTCTTAATGTCGTTCAGACTGGCGTTCGCCGCCACGCCTAAAATAAAGTAATAATCTTTCATTCCTCACCTGTGTAAATAGTGGGAGTATCCCTTAGTTAAGCTCGATAACGCACATCAATACGACGCATTTTATATAATGTTCGCAATACTCCACCCAGTATCAAAGTACAGCATGATAATTGCAGGGTGTTGTGATCGTTGGCGAGCTTAGTCGCCGCTAACCGCGCTGATTTCAGCGGCGCTAGCCGCGCGTATCGCCACAACCTCAGCGACAAAGCGTAAATCCAGGCCGGCCAAAGGATGATTGGCATCCAGCACCACCTTGCCAGTTTGCATATCGACTTCAATTACACGGTGCAAAGTGGTTTCTTCATTGTCTTCGTCACGGGTTTCAAAGACCATGCCAACTTGCACATCCTCCGGCAATAAGCGCAGGTCTTCGGCAAATACCAGTTCAGGATCATGCTCGCCGAAGGCTTGTTCTGGCGTCAACTCGACGCTGACTTTATCCCCCACCACACAGCCTTCCAGATCTGCTTCAACCGCTGGCAGAATTTGATCGTAACCGCCATGCAGGTAGTCCATAGGCGCTTGATTTTCATCGATTAAGACACCGTCCGTGCTAAACATTTGGTAATTCACCGTCACCACGGTATTGACTTGAACGCGCATAAGCAGACTTTATTTAAAAGTTAAGCCCACCCTCAGGTGAGCCAAGAAAAACCGCCTATTTTAACAGAGCCCAGCTATCCCGGCATAGCCTTGCGCCATCCCGCTCGCTTTAATAGTCAGTTCGAGGTAAGACAGACGACTGTTTACACACAAGGCTTCAGCCTTACTATCATTACTCCAGGCCAGGTGGCGGTTTGCGTCCCGTCACCAGCGCAGCAGCAGGAGCACTGGCGGGTGCAACACTGACACTTAACCAGCTTGCCAATTTATCATATATAAATTGTCGCTGATCCAGCTCAAGCTGGCGTATCGCCGCGCTGTGATTGCCTTTGCTGACGATGAATTTATAATTATCGCGGCTTTGTGCCGAGCTGGTCAGAGCAAATGCCCCGGCCGTCCAAGGATCATTTTCACCGTAAATCAAGAGCATACGACTGGCCGACTGATCAACCCAGTTTTGTATGTCACGCATAGCCTGACCGCCATCATATCGGGCCCCCACACCATAGGGAGGGTAAGCATTTCCTTTATCCTGATCAGGGTATTTCAAACCCTGCAAATAATCGTAAGCAACTAACGGGTAACCCAGTTGTGTCGCGGTTTGATAGTAATACGCCTGGTAATAATCCATGGTCGCATCACTCCAGGTCGTCACCACTCCAAACGACGCCGCGTCAAGGAAACGATACAATTGCTCGGCGCTGGCGTTGGCGGGTGGGACCGTCGCGGCCAGATTTGCATCACCGTATTGCCAGAGCGTAAACGGCGCTTCGAGGATGGCAAATTCCAGGGTTTTATCGAGGCCCAGATAAGTAAGACTGGCACCTCGGGCTTTGGCATCGGCGGCGAATAAGCTCAGTAATTCCTCGCGCTTATTCAATGCAGCTTGCTGCCATTGTTCTATCGCAAGTCGCTGTGCGCTGCCACCCAATTGCTTTTCAAACAGAGGATAGCGACTATCACTTTCGGCAAAACTAATCGGGGCAACATAGGCCACAGTCGCGGCGACATCATCAGGAAAAAAACGCCGATGAAAAATTGCGGTCATGCCGCCTTTGCTCGCCCCGCTGCTCACCCATTTTGCTGATAACAAGGGCTTCAAGGACAGGGTCAGACGATGTTGATCATTCGCACTTTGCCAGATATCGAGCTTAGACCAATCCTTATTCTGGGGTGTCGAGCCGCGAAAATAACGATGCTCCATAGATAGTTGATTCGCCCTCAACAACTCAGTTAATTCGGCCTGACTGGATTTATCGCCAATTGCATAGCCACTGGTAAATAGCACCGTAGGAGCACTGGCCGAGCGGTATAAAAGCGTGATTTTTTGTTCAAAGCGCGCCCCCGTGGGGGCTTGATGATCAACTGGCTGACTTAAATTGAATACAAAAAAGCGCGTCCCAGCGATGCTGCTGGTTTGCTCGACCACATTGCTGACACCCGCCAGACTCGCAAGCTGTTCACGAATATCCTTGACGACAACGTTGCCTGAATCTGGCAGCGTTGTCGTCGCCGGGGTACCACCACCGCCGCCACATGCGGTCAGCAAACCGATCAGCAGACCACTAAACAGCAAATTCAGGATTTTCTTAGGCTTGGAATGCCTGTGACTTGCATTTGCAGCGTCTGCGTTCATGCCGACCTCGTAGTTCGCGTTTAAATTGTCACCATACTAACACTCTTTACTTATCCAGCCATCGTTGCTTGAAGGCCAAAACAACAACCTGCACAAGCTTGCTTTTCAGACTATGTTTTGTAAATTCTGCCGTGCTAACCCGCGCACGTGGCGGTCAGCGTTGCTGACTATTCATGTTGGTAGCTGCCACTGCAATACGACAAGCGTCCAAAATTACTACGCGAGTTGATGATCGGTGCTGTTAAACGCCGATGCGTTCCAGCATGCCACCCAATTCACGCAAGGCAGGCTCCAATTTCGGATGCTGTGCCGCGAACTTCGCTGACAATGCCAGAGTTCGTTCACTTAAGGCCGAATAAACTGGATCATCTTGTTGTTCGGTATGATTTAAAACCTGATGGATGTCGTCGCTTAATTGTGTCAATAACCCTTTTAAGTCGTCATCAACGGCTTCGGTTGCATTGAGTTCCACATGCAGCTGGGATAATAATTGCTTTAAACTTTCACGTCGCATTTTTGCTCTCCTGATTAACTTGATTTCATAAACTGCGCTTAAGCTGAGTTTAGTTACTGCCCGACTGGCTTACCAGCACCCAAAACTAATTTACCGCAGCGCATGCCCTACCCGATTCGATTTAATTCACGCCTCGTTGTCAGGCACCAATAAAACCACGACTTGAGTTGCAATTCCCTCTTCACGCCCTAAAAAGCCAAGCTTCTCATTGGTTTTCGCCTTAATGTTGATAAGGCTGGTGGCAAGCTTCAAATCCGCCGCCAGGTTATCGCGCATCGCCGGAATATAAGCGGCCATTTTAGGCGCCTGGGCAATGATCGTGGCATCCAGGTTATTCACGCGATAACCTGCTTGCGCTATTTTTTCAAAGGCGTAACGTAACAAAACGCGCGAATCGGCTCCGCGATAAGCTGCATCGGTATCGGGAAACAAGCCACCAATATCGCCCAGACCCGCAGCGCCCAACAAGGCATCGATAACGGCATGCAATAAGGCATCTGCATCCGAGTGTCCAAGCAAACCCGTAGAATGCGGGATAGTAACACCGCCTAATATCAAGGGCCGGCCTGGCACCAATGCATGGCTATCGTAACCCTGACCGATACGAAATGGCAGAATAGCGGCGCTAGTGTCGTGCCTGTTTTTGTTTTCCATCAAAGTTTTCCTAAATAATGGGTCGCCAGCAGCAAATCAGCCGGCGTAGTGATTTTCAAGTTGCGGCTATGGCCTTCCACTAATTTAGGCACCAAACCCAGCGCTTCTATCGCACTGGACTCATCAGTCACATGCTGAACCTGCGTTAAGGCCCGAAACAGATCACGAAAGCGAAACATTTGCGGTGTTTGAGCCAGCCAAAGATCGCTGCGATCCACGGTGTCGAGCTGCCCCGCTTGCCAGCGTTTCACTGTGTCGACGACAGGCATAGCCAGTAACCCGCCCACCTCATGATGTTGTAGCTCATCGATTAATTTACTGACTAACTCTGTCGTGATACCAGGCCGTGCTGCATCATGTACCAGGATCCAATCCGGCTCACGAACACTGCTCTGCACTTGACGCAAGCCATTCAATACCGTTTCTTTCCGTGTCGCACCACCGCAACGCAGTATGACTAACTTAGCGTGATTTAAGCCCAATTGATCGATGTAAGCATCGTCGGCACTGACGACCAACACTACGCGTTTTATGCGGGGATGACGTAAAAATGCATCCAGCGCGTGCTCCAGCACGCTGCGATTTGCTATCTTCAGATATTGCTTAGGCTGCACCGCCCCCATCCGACTGCCCACACCCGCAGCTGGAATTAATGCAATGAAATCGGGTTCGACGGCGTTCGACTGCGTAATAGGAGTTTTTGTCATAAAAATAATGAAGCTAAAAGACAATCTGACTGCAGCAAGCCGGTCAGGGCTCAGGCCCGGCATTATAACGTGCCTGACTAGCTAAGCTAAGTCAGAAAAGACGGGCTGAAACCATAGTGTGTAAAGCGCTATTATAATGTAGCCCTAAATACCGACTGGGATCATCACGCTAAGGTCAAAACGTCACAAATTTGTTTAAGTACTGAGTTTCTTGACGAAGTTAATCAGCAGGCTTTCAGCACTTACGAAATCGACGTTTGACTAGCAATGGATACCAACAATCAGGCTGTTCCCCTAATTTAATCATCACTCCATGAGCTTAGATTTTTCTCGCGCCCTTGCCAAACCAGGCCATCGTTTTGTAGTCCCTGAACTGCATGGGTCTGCCGACGCCTACGCCTTATCTCAGGCAGCTCAAAGCCTGCAGCAAGAAGGCCGCATGTTATTAATCATTCTGGCGCAGCCCACCGATGCCCAGCGTCTGCACGATGAAATTCTATGGTTCGCCCCCGACTTGCGTTGCCGCATTTTACCGGATTGGGAAACCTTGCCCTACGATGGCTTTTCTCCGCATCAGGATCTGGTATCAGAACGCTTAGCCAGTTTGCACGAGATTAGTCAGTCACGTTGCGACGTCTTACTGGCACCGGCCAGTACGATACTGTTACGCATGGCGCCGCCTTCGTTTTTGGCGGCTTACACTTTTTTCTTCAAAAAGGGCGAGAAACTCGATGAAGCCAGACTCAAATCGCAGTTGACACTGGCTGGCTATAACCACGTCGGTCAGGTCATGTCGCCCGGTGAATATTCGGTGCGCGGCGGCTTAATCGACTTATTTCCTATGGGTTCGGTCTTGCCTTACCGGCTGGATTTATTTGACGATACGGTAGAAAGCATACGTGCGTTTGATGCTGACAGTCAGCGCTCGCTGTATCCAGTGGCTGAAGTTCGCTTATTGCCAGGTCGCGAATTCCCCATGGATGAAAGCGCACGCGCGGCATTTCGCAGTCGCTGGCGCGAGCAATTTGAAGGCGATCCCTCACGTTGTTCCATCTATAAAGACATGGGCAACGGCATCGCCGCGGCTGGCATCGAATATTATCTACCGCTCTTTTTCGAACAAACCGCCACCCTGTTTGACTACCTTCCCGAAGCCACGCATTTGGCCTTGGTTGGCAATGTCGATGAAGCCATACAAAGCTTTTGGCAAGAGACACGTTCACGCTATCAATTTTTAAAAGCGGATCGCGAACGCCCGGTTTTGGCGCCCGAACAACTGTTCTTGCGCGACGAAGATTTCTTTAGCCAGCTTAAACCCTACCCGCGCTGGCAACTTAAAACCGCACTCGCACCAGATGGTGATCTCACGCAAGCCCTGCCAGAGATAGCCGCCAACCGGCGCGCTGAAGACCCGCTCAACAATTTGCGTAGTTTTTTATTGCAAACCAAAAGCCGGGTTTTAATCTGTGCAGAGACCCTGGGACGCCGAGAAACACTGCAGCAGTATTTTAATGATTACGACATTAAGCTGACACTGGCCGAAAATTACCAGGATTTTCTGAGTTCAGATGCCAGCGTGATGCTGGGTGTAGCCCCCTTGCAGCAGGGTTTTTTGCTTCGACAAGATTTTGCATACATCACCGAAACTGAACTGTACGCGGGCAGTGGTCGGCGCATAGGGCGGCGCAAAAAACAGGAAACCGTGACCCAGGTCGAGCACATGGTGCGCGATTTGTCCGAGTTAAAAATTGGTGACCCTGTGGTGCATAGTCAGCATGGCATAGGCCGTTATCAAGGCTTAATCAGCATGGATCTGGGGGAAGGTGAAACTGAATTTTTGCACCTCGAATATGCCAAAGAAACCAAGCTGTATGTACCCGTGTCCCAGTTGCACGTAATTTCCCGCTACTCGGGCGCAGCCACTGATGATGCGCCATTGCACACGCTGGGTTCAGGTCAATGGGAAAAAGCCAAACGCAAGGCGGCTCAGCAAATCCGCGATACTGCAGCGGAATTATTGAATCTGTATGCGCGTCGCGCCGCACGGCAAGGCCATGCGTTTGAGTATTCTTCACGGGATTATGAAGCATTCGCCGAAAGTTTTGGCTTCGAAGAAACCGTGGATCAAGCCGCGGCGATACAAGCGGTTATCGCGGATATGACCTCGGGCAAGCCTATGGACCGGTTAATTTGTGGCGATGTGGGCTTTGGTAAAACTGAAGTTGCATTGCGCGCAGCCTTTGTCGCCGTCATGGGCGGCAAACAAGTGGCGATTCTGGCACCAACCACCTTGCTGGCTGAACAGCATGCACAAACTTTTGCCGATCGTTTTGCTAACTGGCCAGTACGGATTGCCGAATTATCGCGTTTTCGTACTGGTAAAGAAGTCAGTGCGGCGATTAAAGGTATCACCGATGGCACCCTCGACATTATTATCGGCACACATAAATTACTCTCCCCCGATGTGCAATTTAAACGCCTGGGTTTAGTGATTATCGATGAAGAACACCGCTTTGGGGTACGTCAAAAAGAGGCATTGAAATCCTTGCGCGCCGAAGTCGATGTCTTGACACTGACCGCCACACCTATCCCGCGTACGCTGGGGATGGCGTTGGAAGGTTTGCGTGATTTTTCTGTCATCGCGACGGCGCCGCAAAAGCGTTTAGCGATTAAGACCTTTGTACGTAACGAAGACGATTCAGTGATACGTGAAGCCTGTTTGCGTGAATTAAAGCGCGGTGGTCAAGTGTATTTCTTACATAATGAAGTCGACACCATCGCCAACCGCAAAGCCATGCTGGAAGCGTTGTTGCCGGAAGCGCGGATAGTCGTGGCCCATGGTCAGATGCACGAACGCGACCTGGAACGCGTGATGCGTGAATTTGTGGCACAGCGACATAACATTTTATTGTGTACCACGATTATTGAAACTGGCATCGACGTGCCCAGCGCCAATACCATTATCATGCACCGCGCTGACAAATTTGGCCTGGCCCAATTGCATCAATTACGTGGCCGTGTAGGACGCTCACACCACCAAGCCTATGCCTACTTACTCGTCAACGATGTACAAGGCTTAAGCAAACAAGCTGAACGACGACTTGACGCGATCAAACAAATGGAAGAACTGGGCAGCGGCTTTTATCTGGCCATGCATGATCTGGAAATACGTGGTGCAGGTGAAGTGCTGGGTGATAATCAATCGGGTGAGATGCATGAAATCGGTTTCCAGATGTATTCCGATATGTTGAATGAAGCCGTACGCGCCTTGAAAAATGGCAAAGAGCCTGATCTGGCTGCGCCACTTTCCAGCACCACTGAAATCAATTTGCATATCCCAGCGCTCTTGCCTAACGAATTCTGTGGCGATGTGCATGAGCGCTTATCGATTTATAAGCGCCTAGCTAACGCCAGTAAAACGACCCAACTTGATGATATCCAGGAAGAATTGATTGACCGCTTTGGTAAATTACCTCAAGCTGTGCAGTCTTTACTCGAAACCCACAGGTTGCGAGTCGCCGCAAAGCCCCTGGGCATTATCAAAATCGATGCGCATGGTGAGGCAGCCACTTTGCAATTTGAAGCCCAGCCACCCGTGGACGCGATGCGTATTATCGAACTGGTGCAAAAAAATAAGCACATCCGCTTAAATGGACAGGACAAGCTTCGTATCACGGTCAGCATGCCAGATCTGGGCAGCCGGGTATCACAGATCAAGCACGTTTTAAAGGCATTGCATTAGCAATGCCCAAGTAATAAATCCCAAGAAAAAGTCGCTTTTAAGTTACACCGACGGACTCCGCTTTAATTGTGCCGTCATTTAGTCATGTCAGTCTGAGACTGACCGACCAGGAATTAATGAAACTATGTTGATACGACAATTGACTATACAAAGTGCTGATTTAAGCGCCCACTTAAACTGGCTGAATCAATATGCTTTACACTTTAACACCCGGCTCACGCACTTAACTGAGCAAGCGCTGCGTATGCATGACGCCCACTTCAACAACGATGATTTTCAAGTGTTCAAACACGCTTGCTTTGAACGTCAGTTAGATTGCACCGCCTTAGAAAAAAATCTGCGCTGGGACGATTTTCGTTTGCTCGCTATGGATATGGATTCCACCCTGATCACGATAGAGTGCATCGATGAAATCGCTGACATGCAAGGATTGAAAGCGCAGGTTTCAGAAATTACCGAAGCTGCAATGCGTGGTGAGCTGGATTTTCAAGCGAGTTTGAAAAAACGCGTAGGCTTGCTTAATGGTCTGGATGCTTCAAGTTTGCAACAAGTCTATGATAGCCGTCTAAACTTGTCGCCAGGTGCCGAGCGCTTGCTCGCAGCTGTCCAACAACGCGGCATTAAAACTTTGTTGGTTTCCGGTGGCTTTACTTACTTTACACAACGTTTGCAAGAACGACTCAACCTGAACTTTGTGCACGCGAATCAATTAGAAATTAAGGACAATAAGCTGACTGGACAAGTTCTTGGGCAAATCGTTGATGCCGAAGAAAAGCGCGCTACGGTGGCCAGAGTCTGCGAGGAATTGAATTACCCGAGCGCTGCCGCGATCGTGATGGGCGATGGTGCGAATGACTTAAAAATGATGGAAATAGCGGGTTTATCGGTTGCTTTTCGCGCCAAACCCGTGGTGCGGGAAAAAGCGGATGTTGCTTTGAACTTTGTTGGTCTGGACGGTGTATTGGCATTGTTTGAGGATTAAATAACCCTCTCCAAGTCAAACCAATTAAAACAAGATGCGACTACTCGTTCCAGTTTTTTCTTTCATGAATTTACTCAGCTGGTATGCCTGCATCTATGTCGTTGCGCAAAAATTCGAATTTGCAAATTCGCTCTGTCTGAGCATAGCCTGCATTAATCTGGCGATCAGCTACTATGTTTTTGCGCGCGACTATCCAATAACCCAGAGAATTCGCCCGCTCTTTGCTCTCGCGCTAGGTTTGAGCTTTGATCAGGTAGCGCTGACGCTAGGCTTAATTCAACTTAACGGCAAAACACTGTTGCCGCTCTGGCTGGTGGGGATCTGGCTTAATTTCATTGCTGCGTCGCCCCTGTATCTGTCGCTGTTTAAGAGCCACCCTAAATTCGCCCTGATGTTTGGCGGATTCTCCGGGCCACTCAGTTACTATGCGGGGCAACAATTTGGAATAATTTATTTCACTCACCCAGTTGCGCTGCTTACTTATGCCCTGTTCTGGGCGCTGTACTTTTATTGGCTGACTCGTCCAACTGCACCATACACAAACTAAATAACAATTACCCTGACCCGCTCCGAATTTTTCAGGATTTCAGCGAGCTAATCAAAACTTCGGCATAATGCAATGATGATTTCATTTACTGGGACTTCATTATGATCGATCTTTATTCCTGGCCCACGCCAAATGGCCATAAAATCCACATTATGCTCGAAGAGTGTGAACTGCCCTATCAAGTCCATGCAATAGACATAGGGGCAGGCGATCAATTTGCGGCTGAATTTCTGGCAATTTCCCCCAATAACAAGATCCCGGCCATGGTTGATCATGATGGCCCAGATGGCCAGGCGATAAGCTTGTTTGAGTCGGGCGCAATCTTGCTCTATCTGGCAGAGAAGTCCGGACGATTTCTGGGTCAGAATGCGCGAGAAAAATATCAGATCATGCAATGGCTGATGTTTCAGATGGGAGGCTTTGGGCCTATGTTGGGACAAGCACATCATTTCCGTATCTACGCGCCCGAACGCATCGCCTACGCCTACGACCGCTATAGTAATGAGGCCAAACGCTTGTATGGTGTGATTAACAAACAATTGTCGCAACATCCTTATCTGGCAGGTGAAAACTACAGCATAGCGGATATCGCCACCTTCCCTTGGGCACGATCAGCAGCAAATCAAGGTATAGACTGGGCCGATTTCCCGCACGCCAAACGTTGGTTTGATACCATAGCAGCCCGACCAGCAGTTGAGCGTGGAGTTCAGGTGCTCGCTGAGCAACGCAAGCCTTTGGATAATCCCCAAGCCAAATCGGCGTTATTTGGTGCACAGCAATATCAATCACGTTAAGCCACGTAAATTCCCCAAGCTCAGTTGCTTTACGGCCTGGTGACTCAAAAAACTTGACATACTGAGTCCCAGGCAGCCATAGTTAAGGGGCACTTCTAAAAACCTCAAATTTAAAAAAACGGCTTCAATAAAATCAACTACTTAGCCTCATCAAATTGCTAGAAATCGAGGTTTTTAGAAGTGCCCTAAGTTGCCTTAGCCAGTCTTTCAGGAGCCCCACACTCGCATTTTTCTCAAAACCATCGCTGTGTTAGAACTGTCAGGAGTAGATTATGCGCAATAAAAAAAACGTCCGGCTCAGTTCAGATATGAAGTCACTCATCAATTTAGCCGATGCCATTGCTCAAGCAAGTAACCGCAGTGAAGATAATTTTTGGCAAAAACAACTAGATCGTCTGGTCGAATTTCATTTGCAACACAGTCATCAGGCAACCCTGGATAAAGCAATTCAAGCCTTACTTGAAAACAATTCCGGCGCCTATGAAGTTTTAGTGGAAACACTGGAATCACTCAGCGCTACTCAGGATTTTGTTGACCATGGCCAGGGTTTTCAATGTAGCTTTTTAATCGCTCCTATCCTGGCGTACACCCGCTTTGATATACCCTATGGCAAAATCAATCTCAAATTACAGCAACAACTGGCCAGTTACTTACAAGTCAGCATACTCAGCAAACAAGCGCGCCTGATTTTATTTCCGAATCTTTATGCCATCGAACAATTACCGCGACATTTCGTTGAGTGCTATCAAAAATTAGCCGAAATTCGTTTAAATTTTTTTGGCGGCAGCCTGCATTTGCCCGAATTAAGCCAGGCCACCACGCCCTACCTCGCCGATACGCGCTATCTGATGGCAGCAATTCTGGCCCCGGCTAACGAGGCGGTCTTTAGCTGGCAAGATTGTGCTGCGCCCTATGCGGTGAATACACTGCGCCAGCAAGCGCTGCAACAGTGGCGCGATTTAGCGCAACCTGTGATGCAGCAATTATTACCGGGCTGCGGAGTCGAATTGCTCATGCCCGAGTCTTTTTATACGGCTTGCCGCGAGGCCGATGCCCAGATTCGTCCAGTCGCGGTGAATGCCGCATTATTTAATTTATGCGAGAGCCTGAATAAGCGACCCGATGATTTTGAAATCGTCATCGCCCCCATCAGTAACCCCGATGAACCTGGTTTATTTGAGGAATTCCGTATCAGCTTTTGCTTAAAGAATAGCGAAGGCGTCGTTTATGGCGTGGTCTGGCCTTTATATCGACCGGATGAGCACTACCTGACCTTAAGTCTGAATCCCGATGAAGAATGGCAAGGTGTGTTAATCGATGTGTTGCGAAATTGCGGACTAAGCAGCATCCATGTTTTATCGCAAGCCTTGTTTGCGGAACACTGCGATGACTGCGGTTCGCCATTGTTTGCCGATAAGGAGGGCGAGTTGGTGCACGCTGAAATGCCTGAAGAGGAATTAGAGCTAAGCCCTGCCCATTTCCATTAATGTTTTCTCTGCTTACCCGTGGCTAAATAAAAAAGGGTTCATCAAACGATGAACCCTTTTGAATTTTTTGGTCGGGGCGAGATGATTCGAACATCCGACCCCTTGCACCCCATGCAAGTGCGCTACCAGGCTGCGCTACGCCCCGACGTCAAGCTTGGCATTATAAGCTATCGCGAATAAAAATTCTATAGCTTATTATCAAGCTAACCTATACTGAGGTCTACCTGGCGACATGAGGCGCTGGAAGGCCGCTAAACTTGGCGCTTACGCTTCGTTTTTTTCGACAATGACATAAATATTCCGTTATGTCAGCTTCAAATTAATTTGCGGTGAGATTTTTTTTGGTTTTTTTTTGATTTCTGCTTAACCCGAGTAAAAAAAACAGCGACAATACGTTTTATAAATCCAGGCAGTATCCGTAAATCCCCTTCCAGACCTGATTTAAGTACTTTTTGTAGCTCACATGGACAGTACTTAACTTACTTCCTGGTAATTATTATTTCAGGCTGCAAGGACAAATTCTGATATCAAATGACAATTAAAATTAGCCATAATTTCGATGCTGGCGCCATACAAGTAGTGCGTGCCGACACTGCGGGGGAGATTACTTTAAATCTGCGCAAAGATAATGCCGCTGATTTTTCACAGTGGTTTTATTTCCGCTTACAAGGTGCACGCGGTCAGGATACGCGTATTACCATACAAAACGCTGGCACAGCAACTTACCCACAAGGATGGGAAAATTACCGCGCCGTTGCCAGTTATGATCGTGAAAACTGGTTCCGTGTCGACACCGAATTCACGGGTCAGGAAATGGTTATCAGCCTTAATCCTGAACGCGATAGCGTGTATTTCGCTTACTTTGAACCTTATAGCTGGGAACGTCACCTGGCCTTACTTGGCAGCGTAGAGCATTCGCCACTGGCGCGTGTCGAAGATCTGGGTTCTACCGTTGATGGTCGCGATATGAATCTGGTAGTGGTGGGCGATGAAAAAGCCAGCAAAAAAGTCTGGATCATTGCGCGTCAGCATCCTGGTGAAACCATGGCCGAGTGGTTGGTCGAAGGTACTTTGAATGCCTTACTTGACCCGGCTAACCCCGTAGCACGTAAGATTCTGGATCAGGCGGTGTTTTATATTGTGCCTAATATGAATCCCGATGGTTCAGTTCGTGGCAATCTGCGTACCAATGCAGCCGGCGCAAACCTGAATCGCGAATGGATGACGCCAAGTCTGGAAACCAGTCCTGAGGTCTATCACGTTAAAAACAAAATACACCAAACTGGCTGTGACATCTTCCTCGACATTCATGGTGATGAAGCGATCCCCTATGTCTTCGTCGCCGGCAGTGAAATGCTGGAGGGCTTTACTGAGCAACAAAAACAAGATCAACAGTATTTTGTTGATCAATTCTTGCAAGCCAGCCCGGACTTTCAAACCCAATACGGCTACGAAGCCAGCAAATACAATGCTGACGTATTGAAACTTGCTTCCAAATACATAGGTCATACCTTTAAATGCGTTTCACTGACATTGGAACTACCGTTTAAAGACAATGACAATTTACCTGACGCTGAAGTTGGCTGGGATGGAGCAAGGAGTATGAAGCTCGGTGAAGCTATGCTCTACCCTATACTCGCCAGTTTAAATAAAATCAGTAAGTAAGACCCCAAGGCAAGGATTTCCTTGCCTTTTTTCTTGAGGTTGCATCATGGCGCAAGAAATTGAGCGCAAATTTTTAGTCTCGAATGACAACTGGCGTAATCTGGCTAAGCCCAGTTTATTGCGGCAAGCTTATCTCAGCGCCGAAGACGGTCGGATAGTCCGAATTCGCGTCGAAGACAAGTCAGCCTGGCTGACCATTAAAAGTAAAACTACCGGCATTAGCCGTGGCGAATGGGAATATCCGATTCCGCTTGAAGAAGCAAACCAGCTATTAAGCGAAGTTTGCCTGCAACCCGTATTAGAAAAACACCGATACCGGATTCCACTGGATGGCCTAATCTGGGAAGTCGATGAATTTCTTGGTGTAAACGCGCCGCTTGTTGTGGCCGAAGTCGAATTAAACTCTGAGCTGCAAACCTTTACCAAACCTGACTGGTTGGGCGATGAAGTCAGTTATGATCGTCGTTATGCCAATGCAGCACTGATCTCTCACCCCTACTCTGCCTGGGAAAAATAATGCCACGCTTAGTCTTCACTCAACAACTAACTCGATTTGTCAGCGCACCGGAATTTAACTGCGAAGCGAGTTCCCTGAGTGAAGCGCTGGAACTCTGTTTTAAACAAAATCACCAACTAGGCAGCTACATACTGGATGAACAGGGTCATGTACGTCAGCATGTGGCAATTTTCATTAATGGTCAGCTCGTATCCAACCGCAAAGACCTCAGCATCCCGCTAGAAAAAGAAACTCAGGTTTATATCTTGCAAGCTTTATCCGGAGGCTAATATGAAAGCAATGGTAGCAACACGTAAGGGATTATTCGAATTCTATCATGATCAAAGCGGCTGGCATCCTGACCAGATCAGTTTTCTGGGCGATCCGGTCAGTATGTGCCTCTACGATAAGCGCGATGGCAGTATTTATGCGGCCTTAAACCTTGGTCATTTCGGTGTTAAATTACACCGCCGTGCTGCAATCAGTCGCGATTGGGTTGAGATTGCCGTACCAGTTTACCCTGAGCGCCCTGCCGAAAGCACTGACAAAACCGAATGGAAATTAAGTCAAATCTGGTCGATGGCCTGTGCCGGTGCAGACCAACCCGGGATCATCTGGGCGGGCACTTTACCCGGCGGCTTGTTTCGTTCCGCAGATGGCGGACAAAATTGGCAACTGCAACATAGCCTCTGGGACCTCCCCGCCCGATTGAGTTGGTTTGGCGGTGGCAATGATGTTCCTGGTATGCATGCCATACAAATTGATGCGCGCAACAGCAATATCATTACCGTTGCCATTTCTTGCGGTGGCATCTGGCGTAGCGAGGATGGCGGACTCAATTGGGAAAGCCGTACCCGTGGATTTCGTGCTGGTTATGTGCCACCCGAAATGGCGGAAGACCCAAACGTACAAGACCCGCACAGCCTTAGTGTTTGCAAATTACAGCCTGATGTGATCTGGTGTCAGCACCATTCCGGTATCTGGCGCACCAGTGATGCAGGTAAAAACTGGCAGCAAATCCAGACCCCTGAAGGCATGTCCGATTTTGGTTTTATCGTTGCCGCCCACCCCCGCAATCCCGACGTAGCCTGGTTCGTGCCTATGGATAGCGATCAGCGTCGGGTGCCACGCGACGCTGCGTTGCAAGTTTGTGTCACGCGCGACGCAGGCAAAAGCTTTGTCTCTTATCGCCAGGGCTTGCCGCAATCACAGTGTTACGACCTGATTTACCGACATGGTTTTGCCTTAAGCGATGACGCACAGCATTGCCTGATGGGGTCGACGACAGGCAATCTCTGGGCGAGCGCGGATGCGGGTGAAAGTTGGCAAAGTATTGCGCAAAACTTGCCACCCATCTATGCTGTGCGCTTTTACGAATAATAAACGGAGACCACATGCACAAGCTGTTGCAAGTTAGTTTGACCGCCCTTTTATTAAGCCAGGCTGGACCTGGCCATGCCCAACATCCCGGTAACAGCGATGCGATGCGCTGGAAACTGAGCGATCTTTATGCGTCACAGGAAAGCTGGGATCAGGATGCACAGAAACTTGGCACACAACTCAAGCAGTTCCAAACCTGTAGTCAACAACTCAGCCTATCTGCCGCGAATCTACAATCCTGCCTTGATTTGAATGCTGACATGCTGAAACGCTATGCGCGTCTGGCCAGCTATGCAAGCCAGTTCCGCGACGAAGACACTGGCAATAATCAGGGCATGGATCTGGCGCAGAAGTCCGATATACTGGGTTCGCAGTTCGAAGAAAAAACCGCCTTTTTACGCCCGGCGATTCTGGCTTTAGGCGAAAAGAAAATTGCACTCTGGAGCAAAAGCCAGGCAGGCTTGAAGGTTTATAGCCACTATCTGCAAGATATCCTGCGCGCGGCCAGTCATACCCACGACGCGAAAACAGAAGCCATGATTGCCAATTTTGGTTTAGCCACTGGCGCGGCCCAGGCGACTTATTCAACGCTGTCGAATGCTGACATGCCCTGGCCCAAAATCAAACTCAGCGATGGTAAAGAAGTCACCATCGATCAGGCCGCCTACACAAAATACCGCGCAGTTGACCAACGTGCCGATCGCAAACTGGTTTTCGACGCCTTCTGGGGCAAATGGAAGGATTATGAGCGCAGCTATGGCGTCATTTTCTACGAGCAACTGAAACGCGACAGCGCCTATGCCAAGGTCAGAAATTATCCGGATTCTTTAAGCCAGGCCTTAGATGCGAATAAAATTCCACGCCAGGTGTATGACCAGTTAATCGAACAAACTCGCGCCAATTTACCGACCCTGCATCGCTATTTTGCTTTACGAGGAAAAATACTCGGCGTCAAAGACCTGCATTATTACGACATTTACCCACCCTTAGTCACTGGTAATTACCACTACCCTATCCAACAAGGCATGGAAATGGTGATTGATTCGGTGAAACCACTCGGTGATGACTACCGCGCCGCGATGCGTGCAGGTAGCCAGGCGGGTTGGATGGATGTCTATCCACGGCCGAGAAAACGTTCTGGCGCTTACATGAATGGTATAGCCTACGACGTTCATCCCTATTTGCTTTTGAATTACAACAGCGATTACGAATCAGTGTCGACCCTGGGCCATGAATGGGGTCATGCTATGCATTCCTATCTGGCCAATAAAAATCAAGCCTTTATCAATGCTGACTATCCGATTTTTACTGCAGAAATTGCCTCGACGACCAATGAAGTTTTCTTGTTGGACCATGTCTTAAAACAAGCTAAAACGGATGACGAACGCCTGTTGTATCTGGGTTCCGCGTTAGAAAATTTACGTGGCACTTTCTTCCGCCAAGCCATGTTTGCTGATTTTGAGCGTGAAGTGCATAAGCAAGTCGATCAGGGTGGTTCATTAACCGGCGAGGGCTTAAGCAAAATCTACGGCGACATACTGAAGCTCTACCACGGTGACGCCCAGGGCATCATGAAAATTGACGATTTGTACGCCATAGAATGGGCTTATATACCGCACTTCTATAACCGCTTCTATGTATTTCAATACGCAACATCGATTGCCGCAGGATCGATGTTTGCGAATGAAATTTTATCGGGCAAAGCAGGTGCGAAAGACAATTATCTGGCGATACTTAAGTCAGGCAATGCCGCCTACCCGTATGAGTTAGTCAAAGGTGCCGGCGTTGATCTGGCTAGTGCTAAGCCTTATCAAGCGGTATTTGCACGCATGAATAGCATCATGGATCAGATTGAAGCCATCTTAGCCAAGCGCAAGCAAATAGTATCATGGACCAAATTTAAGCCATCTTAGCCAAGCGCAAACAATTAGTCGCCGTCACCAGACGCTAACGACTTCGTAAGACAAATGCCGGTACTTTTTACCGGCATTTTTTATGCATCATTGCGTTGCCTCAATAACAGCTCGCGTGTTCCTGACTACATTCAAAGAAAACTCCCGCATCTGCTTTTTGTCTTTTTAACCAGTAAATTTGACAGGCTAGTATGCCAACAAAACCGGAGATACTCATGTCAGCACGAACTATTTACCCCATATCACTGAATATTATTCACGAAGAACACATGCACCTGGCAGCCGTCATTCAAGGTATGCAATATTTTGTACGGGCGATAGAAACGGGGACAGCCAGCCCTGAGCTGAAGGTATTTCGTGCCATGTTGTTTTACATAACCGAATACCCTGAACGCGTTCATCATCCCAAGGAAGAAAAATTTTTATTCGCTAAAATTCGCGATCGTACCCACCAACTCGATACCGAACTCGATAAATTAAGCGAGCAACATAGCCAGGGCTTGTTTTTGCTGGGACGTTTGCAACATGCTTTGCTGCGCTATGAATTTTTCGGTGCCAGCGAATTTGCCAGCTTTCGCGATAAAGCATTGCAATACTGCCAGTTCTACTACGACCACATGAAAACGGAAGAAACCGTGATTATGCCCGTGGCTCGCCAGGTCTTAAATGACCAGGACTGGCGCGAAGTTGACTCCGCGTTTTTAGAAAACCGCGCGGAACTCGACCAGGAGGGTGAACGCTATCGCTATGAACACTTATTCTCGCTGATCGTGAATATTGCCCCCCCACCTATTGGCGTTGCCCCCACAACCCCATAAAATGCTCATGGCGGTGCCAACTCAAGCAGGTTTTGCGCGATAGCTGCTCACCAGCACACCGCCGAATAAACACATAAAGGCAAGGATTTGATAGCCGTGCAAACGCTCGTGCAAGAGGCCCGCCGCCAGCAGTGCCGCAAACAAGGGCGTAAAATTCGCAAACAAGGCGGCTCGGGTCGGCCCCACTGCGGCAATCGCTAAACCCCAGCAGCGATAAGCCAGTAAGGATGGTCCGAGCGCCACAAAAACGACACTGGCAATCAAGGGCGAGGAAACATGCACATAGCTATAACCAAGCAGAAATTCGGCCAAGCTCAGCATGCCGCACCAGATTAGTCCGGCGCAGAGTTGCGCATGCAACAGCCCCAAAGTGCTGACATGCTCAAACACTGGGCTGCGTGTCAATAGCCAGCTATACCAGGACCAACTGCAAGCTGCCAGCAACATATACAGATCACCGGCATGCCATTGCACGTGCTGCAAGTTTGTCAGGTCACCCCGACTTAACACCAACACTACGCCAAGCAAACTCAGGCAAGCCGCTAGCAGTTGCGGCAAGGTCCAGGAGGTTTTAAAAAACAAACGCCCATTCAACATCATCCAAAATGGCATAGACGCAGCCATTAAGGTGACATTGGTTGGCGACGTACTGTGCAAGGCCAGGTATTGCAAGCTATTGTATAAACCCACGCCACAGAGGCCAGCCATGCCTAGCCAACGCCTATGCTGACGCAGTTGCGCCAAACTGGCGCGCCCCTGGCGCAGCATCACACTGAGTAACAAACACGCCACCAGCCAACGCAAGCCATTTAGCAACATCGGCGAAATAAACTGCGCAGCACTGCGGCCGACCACCGCATTACCGGCCCAAAGCAAAGGTGGCAATAATAAGAAACTCAGATTGCGTAGTGTTAGCATGAACCACCTTTACAACTCAGATCATCAAAGGACTGGATGAAAAACACCAGTTTTAATTTACTTATTCAACAGAAGTCACTGCGACTAAGCAGGCTGCTCCATGAAGACTTGCTGCCCCAAACAATGCAAATTGAAAGCGCATGCCTGATGCGCCTTACCGGCGATTTTCCCGTCGTAAGGCGCACCCCACCTTGGTTTTACCTTTGCATACTTTCCCAGACTTTTTGTAGGCGTTTCACCGAAACTGGCATGGGCGTGCGTAATTCCTGAGCAAACAAAGAGACGCGCAATTCTTCCAGCAACCAGCGGAATTCCTGATAGCGCGGATCGCCTGTAAAGCTACGTGCGTTTTTTTGCCAGGCAGTCGCAACACTGCGCCACTCGGCCAGCAATCGCTGGTCGCGCGCAGGATCGGCACGCAAGCGATCGATCCGCTGGTGCAGTGCTTTCAAATAGCGTGGAAAGTGCTGCAACTGGGTAAATTCATACTCTGCAATAAAGCGCTTGTGCACCAGTCCTTGTAATTGCGCACTCATGTCATTAAACGCCTCAGTGTGGGCTTTAATCCCTTGAATTTTCTTTTGCAAAGTAAAATAGTCAGCCAGGATAGTGGCGGCGAGTCGCGCTATTTCTTGCGCCAGCAAATTCAACCGTCCTTTTCCTGCCTCACGTCGTTGCTGGAAACTGCTCGCATCATTTGGCAAAGGCTGCTGCAAACAAGCGGAGTCTAAGGCACTGTATATGATTTGCTGACGTAATTCTTCAAGACTGCCCAAACTCATAAACTGCATACTCATTTGTTGCAAACCCGGGATGTTTTTTTCCAGATACTTGACCTGCTCTTTGAGCTGCAAAGCAAATAAGCGACGCAGCCCCAGCAAGTGAGTCCGTGCCGCTTCATCGGGATCATCGTAAACTTCGATGACGCAATACTCAGTTTGATCGAGTAAAGCTGGGTAGCCGATCAGACTTTGCTTGCCTTTTTGCACCTCAAGTAATTCGGGTAATTCACCAAAACTCCAGTCGGTAATCTTTTGCGCGGCATCAAATTGCGCGGTTTTAGTACTGGTTTGAGCGCGTGTCGCTGCTTGTGGCTGGCCGACGGTTTGGACTGCGCTTGCTTTCAACTGGTGTTGTGGATCGAGTAAAGCCAGTTTTTCTGCACTGGCTATTTTTTGAAAGCTGGCACGCGCCTGCTGACCGAATTCAGCTTTCAGTTGCGCCAGATTCCGCCCCATTTCGAGTTGCCGGCCATGCTCATCCAGCACCTTAAAATTCATAAATAAATGTGCTGGCAGGGTTTCCAGTTTGAAGTCACTAAGTTTAGCCATTTGCGTGGTTTGCTCGCGAATATCAGCGATCAAAACCTCTAGCAAATTTCCCGAACCAAATTCATTGCGCTCACAAAAGCCATTAGCGTAGTCAGGCAAAGGCACACAATGCCGTCGTATTTTCTGCGGCAAGGATTTAAGTAAGAGTTGAATTTTCTCCTTCAGCATGCCTGGCACCAACCATTCACAACGCTCTGGTGAAACTTGATTTAGGGAGAATAACGGCACCCACAAGGTAACGCCATCGCGCACACTACCCGGCTCGAAGTGGTAACTTAATTGCAAACTTGCGCCAGACACTTGCATTTGCTTAGGAAAGACATCAGTGGTTACACCCGCGGCTTCATGGCGCATCAAATCGTCTTTATTCAGATGCAAAAGTTTAGGTTGCTGTTTAGCCTGGCTATCAAACCATTGCTCAAAACTGACGGCATCGCAGACTTCGGCGGGTAGCACCTGATCGTAAAACGCCGCGATCAGGCTGTCATCGACCAGCACATCCAAACGTCGCGATTTGTGCTCAAGGTTTTCAATTTCGCGCACCAATTGCTGGTTATGCGCCAAAAAACTCGCCTTAGTCTCAAATTCACCCGCGACCAGGGCCTCACGAATAAACAATTCACGGGCTTCACGCAGATTGTGTTGCGCGTAGGCGATTTTGCGCTGGCTATACACGACCAGGCCATAGAGTGTTGCGCGCTCGGACGCTACCACTTGACCGCTACGCTTTTCCCAGCGCGGTTCGCCAAACGATTTTTTCAATAAATGCGCGCCCACCTGCTCCAGCCATTCTGGCTGTATCTGCGCCAGACAACGGCCATATAAGCGCGAGGTTTCCACCAGCTCAGCAGCGATCAGCCAACGTCCCGCTTTTTTCGCCAGGGCACTACCAGGCCAGAGATAAAATTTGATGCCACGCGCCCCCAGATAATGCACCTCTTCGTCTGACTTATATCCGACATTACCAAGTAAGCCAGTCAACAGAGATAAATGCAGTTGTTCATAGGTGGCGGCACTGGCATTCATACGCCAGCCCTGCTCTTTGACCAGTGTCAGCAACTGACTATGAACTTCTCGCCATTCACGCAAGCGCACCTGATTTAAAAATTGACTGCGGCACAAATCCTGCAGTTGACGATTCGACTTTTTGTGCTCGAGCGCCTCGTTAAACCAGCGCCAGATTTTCAAATAGCTGACAAACTCCGATTTATCATCAGCAAATTGTTTATGTGCCTGATCTGCCGCGGCCTGCGCTTCAATGGGCCGGTCACGCGGATCTTGCACCGATAAGGCGGCAGCGATAATCAGCACTTCTTCCAGTGCGAGATTGTCTTTGGCTGCCAGGATCATACGTGCGACGCGCGGGTCCAACGGCAGACGCGCAAGTTGCTGACCGATTTTAGTCAGGTTATTGCGCTCGTCCACTGCCCCTAATTCTTGCAGCAATTGATAGCCATCGGCTATTGCACGCCCTAAGGGCGGTTCGATGAAGGGAAAATCCTCAACTGCACTTAAGCGCAATGCTTTCATGCGCAAAATAACTGCCGCTAACGAGGATCGCAAAATTTCGGGATCGGTAAAAGCCGCACGTTTTTGGAAATCAGCTTCCTCATACAAGCGTATACAAACACCCGCGGCAACCCGGCCGCAACGCCCGGCACGTTGATTCGCCGCACTTTGCGCAATTGCTTCAATTTGCAATTGCTCGACCTTATTCCGATAGCTATAACGCTTAACCCTGGCGGTTCCAACGTCAACCACAAAACGTATACCAGGTACAGTCAACGAGGTTTCTGCCACATTCGTGGCTAGCACGATACGACGCGCATTGCTGGTTTTAAACACCCGTTCTTGCTCTTGCACCGACAATCTGGCAAACAGTGGTAACACTTCAACGTGCGGTGGATGGTGTTTGCGCAAGGCCTCGGCCGCATCACGGATTTCACGCTCGCCCGGTAGAAAGACCAGCACGTCACCACTACCTAGCCGGCATAATTCATCGACCGCATCGGTGATTGCGGTCATTAAATCGCGTTCTTTGTCCTGACTACTTTCTTGCACGGGTCGATAACGTATTTCGACTGGGTATAAGCGTCCGGAAACTTCAATAATTGGTGCGGCAGTGCCCGTTCGCGGATCGCTAAAATGACGTGAAAAACGATCTGCATCGATGGTTGCTGAGGTGATGATGACTTTGAGGTCACGCCGCTTTGGCAATATCTGTTTAAGATAGCCGAGCAAGAAATCAATATTCAAACTACGCTCGTGCGCCTCATCGATAATAATCGTGTCATAGGCTTTCAATAACGGATCGGTTTGCGTTTCAGCCAGCAAAATACCATCCGTCATTAATTTGATGCGCGCACTGGCAGTCAGGGTATCGTTAAAACGTACTTTGTACCCGACATCTTGTCCCAGTGGCGATTGTAATTCTTGCGCAATCCGCTTCGCGGTCGATGAGGCGGCAATACGACGAGGCTGAGTATGGCCAATTAAACCGCGCTGTCCACGACCTATACTTAAGCATATTTTGGGTAATTGTGTGGTTTTTCCTGAGCCGGTTTCGCCACAAACTATCACCACCTGGCTATCCTTTATCGCCTTGGCGATATCTTGACGTTTGCCAGAAACGGGCAATTCTTCGGGGAAGCTGACGCGCTGTATCAAGTCTTGCCAGCTTTGCTCGCGTGCGACGTCGCTTAGGCGCGTTGGTGTTGCGGTTTGCGGGCTGGGTTTAACTTGTTGTTGTGCCGTTGACAAAGGTTTGGCGTTGTGGTTTACAACCGGCTGCTGTTGCTGCTTCTGCCTCATATGCTGACGTAAGGCCTGCATTCCTGACTGCAAATCTTTGCCCAACTTTTCAACTTTATTTTTACTATTATTTTTTATACTCATAAAACTATATGTCCCGTTTAATCGGGATTAAAATAGATTTGCGGCTTGCAAGCCAACACAAACCGGACTGGCGGAAACAGCGGCGCTGCGAGCACTTGATTGCATTTGAAATAACGAACGATTACCTGCCAAGAGGTGAACATCATGCGCAATTTTTTACTTGCTTTGCTTTGTACCGCAATCAGCGCTTGCACGCAAATCCCCGCCATTACTGATATTCATCCCTACCTGAATGATCAGGCGTTTAAACCCGCAAAACATGAGTTCAAACCCGATGATGTTTTTGCTATCGATCAAACGATGCAAAACTATTTGGAAAAAGAAGTCATTCCTAAGGCCAAAAAGAGCAGCCTGCAACGCGCTTTATTCGATGCTTTAACGAGCACTGAGCATTTAAAGCTCGACTATGATTCCGAAAAAACCAAAAATGCCCGAGAAGCTTTTGCCGCAAAAAATGGCAATTGTTTATCGCTGGTTATTTTAACTGCGGCACTAGCCCGACATCTCGATGTAAAAGTTCACTTCCAGGATGTCCAGGTACCGCAACTCTGGGGTAGGAATAATAATCTGCAATTTGCAGTTAATCACGTCAATATCATACTGGGTAGTATCCGGCCTTTGTACGACGATCCACTTGCTGGCCCAGCAAAAATGCGCAGCGCGGATACACGCTTTCAGGATGAATTAATGCTGATCGACTTCATTCCGACTGAAAATTTACGTCTTCAAAGGGCGCGCCCTATTGATAGTGACACGATTTTAGCCATGTATTTTAACAATCGCGCGTTTGAATTGCTATCAAGCCAGCAAGTCGATGAAGCGTATTGGGCGATACGTGCAGCCTTAACAATCGCGCCCAGTTACCAAACCAGTTTAAATACCCTGGGAGTTATCTATCGACGCCATGGTGATTTGGCAAGTGCCGAGAAGATCTTCCGTGATCTGCATAACAGCAATACAAGTAACACTATCGTGCTGAGCAATCTGGTTGACACCTTACATGCCAATGGCAAAGTAGCCGAAGCCACGCAGTTTAATCTGCTCTTACATCGTTTGCAAAAAGTTGCACCATTTGAGTATTTTGATCAGGGCAAGCTGGCGATGGCAAGAAAAGACTACGATGCTGCACGCAAACTATTCGAAAAAGAAATAGATTTAAACCCCGAATACGACGAAAGTCATTTTTGGCTTGCCATTGCTTTATTAAAGTCAGGCCATATGAATTTAGCCTTAAAAGAAATGCAACTAGCAAAAAAACATAGCACCACATTTAGTTCCCAACAATTGTATTCCAATAAAGTCGAGCGTATCAAGGCCGCGATTGCCAGACAAACTGATTAACGCATGCCAGCGCGTTTCTTTTTACCACAAAGAATTTTAGCAACTTCACGAATTCTTCCATTTTAAATTGAACGAAAGCCTTATAATTCGCGCATGGAAAATGCTCTCGAATTTGTACAATGGCTGCGCTCTGTCGCGCCCTACGTCCACGCTTTTCGTGGCAAGACATTTGTGGTCGCCTTCCCCGGTGAATTGGTAAAAGCCGGGGCTTTGGCTGTGCTCGCACAGGATTTGTCGCTGTTACACGCACTTGGCATCAAAATTGTTATTGTGCATGGCTCGCGCCCTCAAGTTGCTGAACAGCTCGCACTACGAAATGTAGATGGTCGATTTCATAATGGCGTGCGAATTACTGATCCTGAAGCCATGGAATGCTCTAAGGAAGCCGCGGGTGAACTACGCTTAGACATAGAAGCAGCGTTCAGCCAGGGCTTACCAAACACCCCCATGGCGCATTCCGAAATACGTCTGATTTCTGGCAATTTTGTGATCGCCAAACCCATAGGCATAGTCAACGGAGTTGATTTTCAACTCACGGGTGTGACTCGTAAAGTTGCCTATGAAGCCATCAATCGGATTCTTGAAGCTGGCTCTTTGGTGTTGCTTAGCCCACTTGGTTTTTCACCAACGGGTGAGATTTTCAATTTAACCATGGAAGATGTGGCAGTTGCAGCCGCCACGGCTTTACGCGCTGATAAGCTCATATTTGTCAGTGAAACACCGATGATGTGCGACCAGGATAATGATCCTATCCATGAGTTATCCTGCAGTCAGGCCGAACTCGAATTAAAAGCCAGCTATTTACCTGCTGACATCGCGTTTTACCTCGAACATGCAATTAAAGCCTCGCGTGGTGGCGTGCCTCGGGTACACATCGTTCCCTATGAAATGGATGGCTCGGCATTGCTGGAATTATTCACCCATGATGGCGTTGGCACGATGATTTCTTCCGCCAACCTTGAAAGTCTGCGCGAAGCGACAATCGAAGACGTCGGCGGGATTATTAAGTTAATTGAACCGCTGGAAGCTGACGGTACTTTAGTTAAACGTGGCCGTGAATTGATAGAACGCGAAATTAATTATTTCTCGGTCATCGAGCATGATGGCGTCATTTTCGGCTGCGCTGCCTTGTATCCATTTCCCCATGAAAAAATGGCAGAAATGGCCTGCCTCACGGTGAATCCCGAAGCGCAAAGCCAGGGGGATGGTGAGCGTATTCTCAAGCATATGGAAAAACGCGCCAGGCGCGCCGGATATCATACGCTGTTTGTGCTGACCACGCGGACCGCACATTGGTTCTTAAAACGTGGCTTTGTCAGCGCCAGTGTGGATAACTTACCCAAAGATCGGCAAAAGATGTACAACTGGCAAAGAAAATCATTGGTGTTGATCAAGCAATTGTAAGACCAATATACGAGCGCAAATCACAGCCCTTGGTCAACACGGTATAATCACGGCATTCAGCGACTCAATGCCAATTGGGTCGCATCAAAGACATGACGCAACAGGAGTAACAAATGGCACGCACAATACACTGCATCAAATTAGATAAAGAAGCCGAAGGTCTGGATTTTCCACCTTATCCGGGTGATTTGGGCAAACGTATTTATGAACAAGTTTCAAAGGAAGCCTGGTCAGCCTGGCTCAAGCATCAGACTATGCTGGTCAATGAGAACCGCCTGAATCTGGCAGATAGCCGGGCTCGTAAATACCTGGCGCAACAAATGGAAAAACATTTTTTTGGTGACGGCGCCGATGTCGCCTCGGGCTACGTCCCCCCCGCGAACTAAATCAAAAAGCCCGCAATTGCGGGCTTTTTATTTGGTCCTGACCCGTCCTGATTAAAGTTGACACTTTTCTAGAGCTGGAAAGGAAAGTGAGAT
>JAYSEN010000035.1:0-46066 GCA_041913845.1 Undibacterium sp. | reverse complement strand
GGCTTTGGCCGCTTGACCTCTACTTTTAATTTTTATTAAAAATGGGGGGATTACCAAGCTACCCTAGAAGAAATCTGTAATACTGCTATTGCAGAGGTGTTGGCTGAAGAGCGAGAAAAAGCAGCGGGTCTTCAAGAGTTTTTAAACGATGATAAAAATAAGGTTCCAAGCCAGTTCCCTGTTCACTTGGCAACGCTAAAGAAAAGGACAACTATAAAAAGCGAGTCAACAGAATGGTCAATTCAATTCGAACAAAGGATATTGGGTGTAGAGTCGACAAGCACAATTTGCTACGACAAGGCAAATCGCCGATTAATTATTAAGGATTTAAATGATAAATTAGTTAAATCAATAGAAAGTGTTTTAGAGGCTAGACAAGACTTCATTGAATCCTGACTGCTGCCTTGTAGGGGGGGAGTCGATTGAATGAGATAATCTAATTAACTATTAGGGCAGTTACCTTTGTTTTGAGGGATTTATTGGATGTTTTCGCAGGTGGTTGAACTTTATCAATTGTTAGGATGCCCCCAAATTGATGATGGGACGTTTTCCTTTGCTGGAACAGTTGAGCAAAAAGTAATTGCGCATCTGCAGGCCATGGATAACTTACCTGAGAAATTCGGCGATTTTATTATTAAGGAAATTCAAGGTTTTGAAGTTAATATTGAGTTTGGTTTGCCATCGACCGAACATGGAAGGTTTTATAAATCAATTAACGATTTCGTCGAAAATACTCCAACTCTAGAGAAAGGTATTGTTCCTCTAGAATTTTATATTCAGGACTTAAATTTTTATTCTAAAAGCCAAGATGAAAATATTCCGGATATCGTAAAACGGTTGTTGAGATTTTGTGAGTTTGTTCGTCTTATCTCTCAACTTTCTTCTGACGCGCCCGATAACGAGCAGTTGCAAACGTATAATCGATTGATGTTTATTTTGTCTGCCGATGGTAAATCTCCTGCAAAGACATTCACTTTAAGGACTAGAATTTCTAAGGAAATTATCGACATAGATTTGCCCCATGTGAATTTTATGCGCGTTCTAGTCGCGGAGTCGACAAACAGAACCATGCACGCTGAAGAAAGATGCATGATCTTACGAAATTCAATTGCTGAAACGCTGCAGCAATTAGATACTGAGATGGACCAATTTCTTTATTTAGTCAAAAATTGGAATGCTGTATATACAAAATATCGACATAATTTCCAGGCGTTTTTAAGCCAGTATTCTTTCGATAAGGCGCGTAAAGATATCGCAAGCGCGGAAATTGATCACGCGTCTAAGCTGAGTGGAATCTTAGGAGATATTGTTGGTAAGTTACTTGCGTTACCAGTGTCACTTGCTGGTTTAGTTTTGCTTAGAAATTCGAAAAATAATTTTGAATTTTGGGTTGGGGCCGTAGGATTAACTACAGTGACTGTTATTTTTTTAATGGTTTTGTACAATCAATGGCTGCAGGTAAAAAGGTTACGCGAGACTTTTAATTTTATCTTCAGTCAGTACGATGAAACTCTTTTGGAGTTTCCACCTAAATTCAGAGCGCCAATAGAAAAGGCGAAGCAGTCAATTAAAAACCAGACTTGTGTTCTCAGTATGACCTTTGTGGTATTTTTAATATTGGCAATGTTGCCGTTTATTGGTGTCATTTATGTCGCTTGCGAGCAGAACTTTTTCGATTTTCCTTCAAGTTGTAGTTTTGTGTACTCACTAATATTTGGTGAATGCTTACGAGCGATACTTTGAAATGAAAGTCTGACTCAAAAAGTAACCCGTCTAAATTGAACAAACCTGATTCTGAATAATTGCAACGGTGGGTAAATTTTTTCCATTCAGGTATTTTTGCAAAGCACTTAGTTACAAAAGAGCGTAGCGAATTCGTACGAAATTAAGTAATCATCGCTAGGGCGAAATTCAGGTTCAATAATCTGAAAATAGTCGCGTGAGTAAAAAATTGCCTACCCAGGGTTAAGTGTTGTTTGATACGCAAAATAATAAGTTAATATAGCGGCGTAAAACGTGAGCCATCGCGTACTGCGTTGCGAGAAGAATGGTATAGATCGTATCGGCAAACTATGAATTATCAAATAATACAAGACGAGAAATTATTAACGGACTTTATTGACTGGCTTCCTGACTTGCAAAGGGGTGAACAATTTTATGTGTCACTGTTTGCGAGAAAAAAATATGCCAACGATGAGCTTAAGCTGCCTGCTGATAAGGCGCAATTAAAGCGCTTCACTTCGGATAAAAGCAGGCTTTTGGAAAAAATCAGGCAATTGGAATGCGCCTTGGGTGCCTATACGCTGAAAGGGCAAGCAATTCCACAAGATGCTTTGGCGATTTACATTAATCCTAATCCTCGGAGCTTGGAAAAAGCGACAAAAAATTCGCTGATCAAATTTGCTGAACTGATTACGCGAGAGTACAACGGCTATAATCCGCATCAGGAAGTGATGAGTGAAATTCAAAAAACGCCAAGTCGCAAGCTTTATTTCGATCTGGATTTTGATCATGTCGATTTAGCCGAAACAGTTGAGCAAGTCGCAAACTTCATTAACATGGATAGTGTAACGGTATTAAAAACCCGAGGTAGTTTTCATTTGCTGATTGAACTCGCAAAAATTGCGCCGCCCTACATTAAAACATGGCATAAAAATATAACGGTATTAGATGGTCTTGACATCAAAGGCGATAATCTGATCCCTATCCCAGGCTGTATTCAGGGAGGGTATATGCCACATTTCATCGCGCCGCATCAAATCTGAATAATCGCCGATAGGGCAAATTCCACATTCACTATTTCCAAAACCGCACGCTGGCAAAAAATGCCCGCAGCGTATTACGCCCATTTCTGCTTTGCCAACCACGAATTAAGCGCACACCCAGGCCGGGCTGGTGCTGGTCTGCGGCAGTCGTCATGGGTTTTAGGCTAGAATGCTTGCGAAGTGGTGCTTTGCTATCAAGGGTTTGCGGGCATTTTTGCTTGGCAGAGCGCTAATTTTGTGGCTATGCGTGTCGCATTGGCTTAATTTTGCCCAGATTTTTTCATCAAATTTGCTTGAGTGGGAAAGGCTCAAATGGAGATCTTACTTTTAATTGGGCTTATCATCGTGAATGGTTTGTTCGCCATGTCAGAGATTGCGTTGATGACTGCCAGAAAAGCCCGGTTAATGAAATTGTCGGCAGAAGGTGATCATGCCGCCGCGATTGCTTTAAAACTGGGTGAAGATCCGACTAAGTTTTTATCCGCAATACAAATCGGCATTACCTCCATTGGCCTCTTAAACGGGATTGTAGGCGAAGCGGTGTTGGCGGGGCCGTTTTCTGCCTGGTTACAAAACTTGGGTATTCCTGAGCGGCATGCCAACATAGGCGCAACTGCAGTGGTTGTGGTCGTGGTGACTTATGTATCGATAGTGATTGGCGAATTGGTGCCTAAGCGGCTTGGTCAGATTACCCCAGAACCGATTGCCCGTCTGGTTGCGCGTCCTATGCAGTTATTGGCGCTCGTTACCCGGCCCTTTGTGGTTTTGTTATCGGTGTCTACCCACACCATACTCCGGCTGATGGGCGTTAAGCACAGCGCATCGACCAGTGTCACCGAAGAAGAAATACATGCCATCCTGGAAGAAGGTTCGGAAGCGGGTGTGATTGAGCAGCATCAACACGAGATGGTGCGCAATGTTTTCAGGCTTGATGAGCGCCAACTTGGTTCGCTGATGATACCGCGATCTGACATCGTCATCCTTGATACTAAACTTCCCGCGGATGAGAATTTGCAAAGGGTGATCGATTCCGAGCATTCACGGTTCCCGGTTTGTGATGGCAGTTTAGATAAAATTCTTGGCGTTATTCATGCTAAACAAGCCTTATCAGCGGTTGTTAAAGGTCAGCTTCCCGATTTTACGGTCAATCTGCATCCTTGTCTGTATGTTCCTGAAACCTTAACCGGCATGGAGTTGTTAGAGCAATTCCGCGAAAATCAAATGCACATGGCGTTTGTGATAGACGAGTACGGCGAGATCGAAGGGATGGTTACGCTACAGGATGTGCTTGAAGCGGTGACTGGCGAATTTACCCCGCGTAATGCCGAAGATGCCTGGGCGGTGCAGCGGCAGGATGGTTCGTGGCTGTTAGATGGGACGATTCCCATCCCTGAAATGAAGGACAGACTTGAATTAAAAAGTGCGCCAGAAGAAGAAAAGGGGCGTTACCACACCTTAAGTGGTATGGTTATGCTATTACTTGGTAAGGTTCCTTCAACCGGGGACTATGCCGATTGGGAAGGGTGGCGGTTCGAAGTGGTCGATATGGATCACAAACGAATAGACAAGGTTTTGGCTACGCCCTTGTTGGTGGAGCAAGAAAGTGTCCCTATTGCCAGCTCGTAGATACGAAAGAGCGTAGCGAATTCGTACGAATTTAAGTAATCGTCGATAGGACATAATTCAAGTTCGATAACTTCTAATGTAAATGTGAGGGCAAAAATTTGCCCTCGCTGTACCGGGTATCGCACTTCGTCCTGCCTGTAACTTTAATTTACTCTGTCGCGCGAGTGCAGTGCCGTCAAACCGGGTGCTGCAACTTTTGTGCACCATAGTTCTGCTTAATTGAGCACGCCGCTTGATGCGTGCGTCATGCTTAAAACGCTCAACGCGAGTGAATTAGTAAGCTGTGTATAAGGACACAATTAATGGATCAAGGCTGGATTCGAAACTCGCAAGGTGCATGGCAAGGTGCTGCATGTGCAGTTTATTTGACCCAGCCAAAAGATCAGGATCAGCTTGTCCCTTAATTTGCCCTGGCACGTACAATGCGACGACTTTGTATCCTGCGATGCTGACTAGCATTCGGTGTTAATAAAATAAATAGCTATTTTTGCTCAGTAGGGGAACTTTTTTGAAGTCTGGCTTCACTAAGTGCATGTGCCTGCTGCGCTTTATCCGCTACAGATTAAGTCGCATCGGCTTGATTCAATTTATCAGGACTTACGCAAAACAGTCGCTGACGTCGTTATTTCGCCTTGCCGTACCTTGGTACTGTCATCGGCTTCACGCCTCGTCAGCACAATTTTGCGTAAGTCCTATCTATAAAAAATAAATAACCTGGGTGCCCGGTGTGGCGCTTGTATCCAATCTAATCCCGAGGTCGTTATGACGGTAACTGCAGCAGGTAAAAAACGCTGGTGGCGGCGCTATCCCAAAACTTTGATTGGGGTAGCAATCGTGTTGGCTTTATTAGGTAGTTGGAAGTACAAAACAGCGACGGCGAAACCACCCGCGCCACCGAGTGCGGAAGTTAGCCTGGGAGATATTACGCAAACGGTGCAGGCCGCGGGTGTGCTACAGGCGCGTACCCGTGTCGATGTTGGGGCACAGGTGAGTGGCCAGGTTCAAACCTTGCATGTTGAGTTGGGGCAGCAAGTGAAAAAAGGTGACACGCTGGTCAGCCTGAATCCTGAAATTGCCCGTTCTAATTTAGCTCAGGCTGAGGCGAGCGTGGCGCAGCAGCAGGCCTTAATTGAGCGTTCCAAGGTCGATATGGAGCTTGCGCAACGCGAGCTGGCGCGGCAAAAACGTTTGATGGCAGCCCAGGCGACCGCGGGACAGGAGCTGGAAAATGCGCAAGCGCAAGTCGATAGACTGGCGGCCGATTTCAAAGGGCAGCAAGCCACGCTTAAGCGCCTCGAAGCCGATTTGTCTAAGGCGCAAGTCAACCTTGGCTATACCCGCATCACCGCACCAATGGATGGTACGGTGGTAAATATTCCTGTGCAACAAGGTCAAACCGTCATCGCGGTGCAGGTTACACCCGTGATGGTGTCGCTGGCACAGATGGATGTGATTACCGTGCGTTCTCGCGTACCCGAAGCCGACGTGCACGCGGTGAAGGTGGGGCAGGTCGCTAAGTTTGCCACCCTGGCTGGCGAGAGCCGCACCTTTGAAGGCAAAGTCCGGGTGATACAACCTGTGCCTGAGCGTATGGGCAATGCGGTGTTTTATAACGTGCTGTTCGAGGTCGACAATAAAGATCGCAGCTTGTTGTCAGATATGACGGTGCAGGTGAATATTGAAACTGGCTCAGCCAAACACGTGCCGACGCTACCTATGGTGGCGCTGGGTGACCGTGACCCACAAGGTTTTTATAAGGTACAGGTCTTGCAAGCCGATGGCAAAAAATCTGAGCGTAAAGTGCGTATCGGTTTGCAAGACAGTGGCAAGGCGCAAGTCCTGGAAGGCGTGAAAGTGGGCGAAAAGCTGGTGTTAGCACCCGAGGCTAAGTCTGATCGCAAGGGCGGTGCTGAGATCGTGATTGAATAAGGATAGGTCATGAGTACCCCTTACTCTGCACCACTAATAGAATTGCGCGCGGTCAGCCGCCGCTATGTGATGGGCAAGACCGATCCCAAGCCGGGCGAGCCGGCTGCGGTCGTGGTACCGGCATTGCAAGAAGTGAGTTTGCGCATAGAAGCTGGTGAATACGTGGCGATTATCGGCCAATCGGGTTCCGGTAAAAGTACCCTGATGAATATTTTGGGTTGCCTGGACCGACCCAGTGAGGGCCACTTTTTAATTGATGGCAAAGATGCCAGTGGCTTTGAAGCCGATGAATTGGCGGCGTTGCGGCGCGAACGTTTTGGATTCATTTTTCAGCGCTATCATTTGCTTTCGGGAATGGATGCGCAGTCCAACGCCGCCTTGCCAGCCGTGTATGCCGGACGATCTGCTAAAGACCGGCTGAGCCGCGCCGCGCAACTGCTGACTAGCCTGGGCCTGGGTGAGCGTATGCATCACCGGCCCAACGAACTCTCGGGCGGGCAACAGCAACGGGTGTCGATCGCGCGTGCCTTGATGAATGGCGGCCAAATTATTTTGGCGGACGAACCGACTGGTGCGCTGGATTCGGCCAGTGGCGCCGATATGCTGCGTCAGCTGGATGAATTGCATGCCGGGGGACACACCATCATCGTGGTCACCCATGATCACAAAGTGGCTGCGCATGCGAAACGTGTGATTGAACTGTCTGACGGCCGGGTGCTGAGCGACAGCGGCACACCTGCCGGGCATCAACCGCCGGCGCAGGCAAAAATCTTGCACAGCAAGGCGGGTTCATGGTGGGCGCATTGGCGCGGTCAATTGCGTGAAGCATTGAGTTCGGCGGCCTCAGCCCTGATGGCAAACCGGCTCAGAACGGCCTTGTCTATGCTGGGTATTTGTATTGGTATTACTGCGGTGGTCAGCACTACTGCGCTGGGGGACGCTGCACGCAAAGGGATAGAGGGCAGTCTGGGGAATTCCGTCGCCAGCAAACTCTGGGTTTGGCAAGACCTCAGAAAACTACCGCCAGGCGCGCAAGCTAAAAGTTTTCGTCCTTTTGAACTCGACGCGATTCGGGTGATTCCGGGCGTTATGGATGTGCAAGCCGACCGGCAATTGCAAGGCTCGTTGCGCTGGGGTTCGCAACAAGCCAATGGTCGCACCCAAACCGCGACACCCACCAGCTTGCAAGCCGATAAGCAAGAACTTGAGCTGGGACGGTTTTTTAATGAGGCCGATATCGAAAGCCGGGCGCAGGTTGCCGTCATCAATAACAAACTCTGGAAAGACCTGTTTAAAGCGAACGCCAATGCGCTGGGGGCCACGATTCTGATCGATTCCGAAGCTCAAGCTATGCTTGCTGGTGGTCAGCAACCCGTCGGTGGCGCTATCCCGGTGCGGGTGGTTGGTGTGCTCAAGGAAAAGCGTGATAGCGATGGCGACAACCGTATGCCTGGACTGTTTGTGCCTTTGAGTACCTATGTCGCAAAGATCGATGCCAGTCCGAATACCCAGAGTTTCAAGGTGTTGGTAACATCGGGTCAAGACCCGACCGAGGTGGAAAAACAAGTGCGTCACCGCTTAAAAGCGCTGCATGGGATGGAGGACTTTGGTATCTGGAATGGTGATAGTTTCTTCCGTTCCTTCCAGGATACGATGTCCATCATCGCCTTTGTGTTTACCGGCGTCGGTGCGATTGCCTTATTTGTGGGTGGGGTGGGCGTGATGAACATCATGCTGGTGTCGGTCTCAGAGCGCACCCGCGAGATAGGTATACGCATGGCTGTTGGCGCACGGCAAAGCGATGTGCGTATGCAGTTTCTGATTGAATCCGTGGTCTTGTGTTGTCTGGGCGGCTTAGCTGGCCTGGTGCTGTGTTGGTTGGCGGCACAAGGTGCCAATGCCGCGCAAAGCAAGATTACGCTCGATATTAGTGGCAAGGCCGTGTTACTGGCCTTTGGGGTTTCCAGTGTGATAGGCCTGGTGTTTGGCACCTTGCCAGCACGCCGGGCGGCCGCGCTTAGCCCGGTTGAAGCCTTGTCCAGGGAGTAAACAGATGAATCCAGTGAAAAAGCCTTTCCCGTCATTAAGCCTGGTCGCCGCAGCCATACTGATGCTGACAGCGTGCAGCAGCACAATTCAGCGTCCAGCTGAGCCGGCCACGCCTCAGTCCTGGCAGAGCTCGCCCAAGGCGGCAGTCGCTGCTGCAGCCAGTTTTCCGCAATGGAGTGAATTGCAAGACGGTGGCTTGTTAGCGCTGCAAGCGCAGGTTTTGCAGGCGAATCTGGACTTGCAGGTGGCAGCCTTGCGGCTGCAGTCGTCTGCTACGGCCTTGAGTTTGAATGAATTACGCTTAAAGCCCAGTTTAAGTGCATCCTATGGGGGCTCTAAACCATTAAGGTCGAGTGGCCCTGGTACCGTGAATGTGGGCGGGCAACAAATTCCGGTGCCGCGTAATGATGGTTGGTCGGATAGTTATAGCGTCAACGCCAGTGTCAGTTGGGAGTTTGATCTGTGGGGGCGCATTGCTGAGCAACAGCAGGGGCAAAGAGCGCAGCACGAAGCTTTACGCGCTGATCAAAATGCAGCACGACTTGCCTTACTATCGCGCACGGCGGAATTATGGTGGACCTTGGGGGCGCTGGCCGAACAACTGCCCTTGTTGCAAGCACAGGTGAACCACGCGGAAGAAGCCTTGCCCTTGGTGCGCGCCCGGGTGCAAGAGGGCAAACTGTTGCCGGTGGAATTGGACCGCGCTTCGCGTCGTTTACTGGATGCACGCAACCGCCTGGCCGACGTGCAAGCAGAGCGTCAGCAAAAATTGCAAGAACTGGGCTTATTATTGGCCGAGCCCGATACCAGGCAAGTGAGTGAGAAAGTGGCGCAAGCCCGCTTGCCGCAATGGCCGGCACAAACCTGGTCGCAACGGCTACAGGCGAGTCCGGCACAAGTGCTGGAACGTCGCCCTGATGTGCAGCGCGCCCGGCTACAGGTCGATGCCGCTCTGGCCGCGCTGAAGGTGGCGCAAGCGGCGCGCTATCCCGGTCTGAGCATTAGTGGTGGGCTAAGCTCTAACGGCCAGACACTCGCTAAGTTGTTTGATCAACCCTTGGGCTCACTGAGTAGTAGTTTGTTTGTGCCCTTGATAGATTGGCGTCGTTTAGAGTTAGACGAAGCACGCAACCGCACTGAATTAGAGCTGGCGGCGCTGCAATTGCGTGATGCGTTTAATAAAGCATTAAACGACGTTGAACTGCGTTGGGTAGAAGCGGATCGTTTGCTACGTCAGCGTGATGCGCAAGAGGCCGCGCTTAAGGAAGCGCAGGCTAACGAGGCATTGGCCAAGTTACGTTTTGAAGTAGGGGCGCTGAGCCGCGCCGACTGGCTGCAAACGCGAGATGCACTGTTACTGGCGCAACAGCAAGTGGTGCAATTACGCTTGAATAGCTGGTTAAATCAATCCGCCTTTGTAAAAGCTATCGGTGGCGCGGAGTAGGGCCTCTGATTGCTAGCCCCGACGCCTGGTGGCGATGCATTTATGCGCGCCACCGATTACAGCCTGGCTTGCGCCTCAGTCGTCCAGACTGAGGATACAGCCAGCTTCGGTCATGGTGTTTTGCAGCTGGCCCAATTACTTAGGCATGACCGGCGCAGGCATGCCAAATTGGGCGCGGCAAGTTTTTCGCATCGCAAATTCTTCAGCGATTGATTGCTCGGCCGAGTTATTGCTCAATGCAGCAGCGCCTTTTTTCTTCACGTCTTCGCTGGCTTTTAGCGCGCGCTCAGCAAATTTTTCACCAAAACAAGTGCAGTAATTATCCAATTTGGCGTGATTTTTAATATCAGCGTCGCCGCCATATTCCGCCGGGATTTTCACGCCATCTTTTTTACACATGGCTGCATACGATTGCGCGATAGATGACGGCGCGGCGCTGGTTTGTGCTTGTGCCAATGTCATGCTCAGACAGCTTAAAGCAATAAGTAATGAGGTCGTGCGCATACGTACTCCGTTTTGTAAATGGTGGTCAAATTTACACGGTTTTGGTTTTGTGTGGTGTAATTAAATGTAAGGGAATGCGCCAGGTTTTTCCCGGCGATCTGTTGATCGGAAAGTGTCCGTGTTTATCCGTAAGCCAAGCTCAGACAGCACCAGCTCAGTGCTGCTGACTTTGCGCTTGTTCGCGCTCTTGCGCCATTTGTTCTTCTAACTGTTGCCGCCCTTGTTTGACGGTAGCAATCAGTTTGGCTTGATCACGGTAGTGCGGATGCAGCTGTTCAAAGAGTGCCAGATTGTGTTCACGGAAGATATCGGTGACTTGCTCGGCTTGTTGCGGACTTTGCCCCAATAATTGCAGCACGCTTTGCGCGCTGACCAGGCTGGATTCGAATAGCTCGCGCTGCACCAGCATCACATTGCGGTCCCGCAGTTGATTCCAGTGGCCGACATCACGGGCACGCGCCACGATAGTCAATTGCGGGAAATGTTCTTGCACACAATCGACGATTTCCAGTGATTGCGCTACATCATCCACCGCCAATACCAAGACCTTGGCGCTGGCCGCGCCAGCGGTACGTAATAAGTCAAGTCGGGTGGCATCGCCGTAAAATACCCGATAACCGTATTTGCGCGCTGCCTCTATCATATCGGCATCGTGGTCCAGCACGGTGCAGGGTATGCCTTGAGCCAATAGCACGCGGGATATGATTTGGCCGTAACGACCAAAACCTGCAACTACTACCGGCGCATTTTGCGGTTCCGAAATTTCTTCCAACTCGGTGCGACCACAATTGGCAAATCGTGGCAGCAGCAATTTATCGATCAGCACCAGCAGCAGTGGGCTTAGCAGCATCGATACCGCTACCGCGCCTATCAAGAGCGAGGCGGTGGCATCGCTGACTACTTTAACGCTGGCAGCGGATTGAAACACCACAAAGGCAAATTCACCACCTTGCGCTAATAACAGCGTAAATACCGGGCGTTCTTGAAATGGTAAGCCCATGGCTTTGGCCAGGCCAAAAATCAGCAGTGCTTTGATGCTTAAAAAGGCAAGCACCACCAGCGCCATTTTGCCAGGCGCATCGCGTAACACCGCGAAGTCTATACTCATCCCCACGGCAATGAAAAACAAGCCGAGCAACAGACCTTTAAATGGTTCGATATTGGTTTCGAGTTCGCGGCGGTATTCGCTTTCTGCCAGCAGCACACCAGCCAGAAAGGCACCGAGTGCCATCGATAAGCCGACCATTTGCATCACTCCGGCGATGCCAACCACTAAGAGCAATGAGGCTGCCGTAAAAATTTCGGGGGTTTTAGAGCGCGCGATCCAGCGAAATACCGGGCGTAATAACAAACGACCACCGAGGATGATGCTTGCGATCACGCCGACGATTTTGGCTGCAGCCAGGGCAGAATCACCAGCGCCGAGCGTTTGATTGCTACCCGCCGCCGCACCCAGGATGGGTAGTAAAGCCAGTATCGGGATTGCCGCGACATCTTGAAATAACAGGATGGAGAAGGCTGATTGACCACTGCTGGTGCTCATCAAATTCCGTTCACCCATGACTTGAAGCGCAATCGCGGTGCTCGATAAAGCCAGGCCTAAGCCTGCGACCAGGGCGATTTGCCAGCTTATGCCGCAGACCAGAGCGGTGACGAAAATACCAAGTGCACACAATAGCACTTGTGCCGAACCCCAGCCAAAAATTGGCCGCCGCAAACTCCAGAGTCGCTTAGGTTCAAGCTCTAAGCCAACCAGAAACAACATCAACACCACGCCAAATTCGGCGAAGTGCAAAATATCTTGCACGTCGGTGACTAAACCTATGCCCCAGGGGCCGATCACCATGCCGGCAGCCAGATAACCGATGATGGAGCCCAAACCCAGGGCCTTGCTTAGAGGGACCGCAATCACAGCGGCGCTAAGATATATAAAGCTGTTGAGCAACCAGCCAGGGATGTGTTCCATAGTGCAGAGTCGGTGAAAAATTGCAGAAAAACGTGGATTTGCACTTTACTGCCTGGCGCTCAAAGATTCAATGACAAATTCCGCTAAGTTGAGTGTGCGCTTGCTCAAAAAGTGATTTCTTACTTAAAATTGGCGCCAGGTTTTTGCTGACCTGAGTTTCAATTGAGTTGGAAATGGCCTGGTTTTCCTGTGGTAAATTGTATGAAGTTGAAAAAAAGTACGCGGTATAGCCCTGGTTAGCTTCTCGTCGTCGAAAAGCCACGGCGAGTTTGGGATTAATTGGTAAAGACGTGAAAAGGGGCAAATTTAATGTTGCGTGTGCTTGGACGTATTTCGATTTTCGGGACTAGTGCCGGATTGCAGCCATTTATTGAGCGCCATGCCATACCAAATGGCGTGTTATCGAGATCCGGGCAAAAAAGGGAAATACCCGACGTCGATGCCTATTGCTACGCGAGTGCCTGGTATCAGTTTCGTTGCGAGTCACTCGATGATGAAGTTCGTCACTTCTTAACGGCACATCTTAATTTAGAGAATGTCGCGAGATCGAACGAGCATCGTGTTGACTACGCTTTATTTAGCTTGTGCCCGGTAGCGCATAATGGGGTGTTTCCTTGTTTGCTGAGTTTGCATAACCTGAAATTGTTGTCGCGTATGGGCTTATCTTTAGAAATCGCACCAGCTGCGCTTATGCCGGAATTTGACTATTGGATTTCAATTTAGAGCCAAATAGCTGCCAGTTTTTAAGCCGTAAGTTGCAATTGATGGTTGCAAAACGGTATTAACGATAAATGGACGCCCCGCTTTATGAATTTTATTCCTGACTGGTTTAACGTAAATGTGCTTCGTGCTCTGTGCGCTTTCTCAACTATGCTAATACTTATGCCTTCGTTTGCTCAGGCAAATCTGCTAGTGCGGATTTCAGAGGCGCCCGGCGAGCAATTGCAATTTGATCTGCGTAGCTTAAGTGCTGGGCCGGTCTGTGCCGGAAGTAATGGTCACGTGTTTAACCCGGCATTGGCTATGACTAAGGTGAGCGAAACGACTTATTTTAAAAGCTTGAATTCAGAAGCGGTCGAGGGTGAGCACTATCTGAAGGCGGCGCGTATGGGGTCAGGTGTTTATCTGTACCTACCCTATTTTTTTCCCGCACGTGTCTGTAAAGACGTGGTTTTTGAAATCTCCGCGCAGCATATTTTGTGGCAAGGTGAATGGCATGCGGAGCGGCTAAGACTGAGTCTGGATGAGGTTCGTGGTAAGGCAATTTTTTTGACAAATGAACTTAAGCCTACACGGCAAGCAGGTCGCTATTTTGACGCCAGCATACCGGCAGCAACGCTGCAGCGTTTGCAAGCAGCGTTTGAAAAAATTAACAGCTATTACGAACGCGTCTTGAAAGTAAGACCGCAGCAAGGCATAGGCGTGGTAGCTGCAATAGCTCGCAATCAGGCCGCATATTCAGGCTATGGTGGCGATGCTAACAATATCATACGCATGAGTTTCGACAACCCTAACCCCACGCAATTAGAGAACGTGGATGCCTTCATGCCTTTGACGTTTGCCCATGAACTTGCACACAAACTTCAAACCGACAAACTGCATGCCTATGCACCGGCGCGTTATATCGTTGAAGGGCAGGCCGAATTTTTCAAGGTTCTGGTGATGTTTAACTCGGGTTTGCTCGACGACTATGCGGCCCGACAAGTGTTACGCAAAGCCATGGCGACTTGCACAGCCATGGCGGATGGTCGCAGTGTCAGCGATAAATTGGCGCAAGGTACTTATGCATTTCGTGAGCCCTATGATTGTGGTTTGGCGTATTATTTTGTCGCTTATTTTTCCTCAGGGATAAACACGCTTGATTTTGTTGATGCACTAGGCAAAGCGATGCGTGGTGAGGAGGACTACAGTCGGCATAAAAATACGCTCTGCCTTTTATTTGAGGCAGATTGTCAAAATCAACGCTTGCTCGGGATGAAGGGGGCTAAACCTGACTACTTACCGCAAATTCAGTGGTTGGAGGACGTATTGACGAGTCAGCCATTGCCGTTGTTGCGCTGAATGGATAGAAGTTTTGTTCATTCGAAGTGATAGGTCAATTGCTTAAAGTCTCGCAAGCAAATGTCGCAACGCAAGACTAGTTCTGAAAATGGGGATTCCTATTAAGCTTGGGATGGCGAAATATCGCCGAAAATAATAATTCTGGCCTGACTACTGGCAGTGGCGAACGTCGACAGGCAAGTGCAAGTGTTAAGGGTTTGCGGAATTGCTCGTTGTGCAGGTTTCACCCTGGCTGGAGTTAAGCCTGTCCTTCTCTGACTCTGGTTTGCAGGCCCAGGTAAGCCTGTTTGTTTTATCGAGTTAAACATCGTCGAAAAATTCTGTCTATGGACTTACAGTTGCAAGATAAGCTTGTTTTAATTTCTGGGGGCTCTGGCGGTATCGGTGCGGCCATGGTGCGCGCGTTCGTGGCCGAGGGGTGTACTGTGCACTTTTGTGGCAGATCTGCCGAGCGCATAGAGGCGACATTGGCCCAGTGTCAGAATAGTCGCGGCCGGGCCTTTGGCATGCAGCTTGACGTGACAGATACGCAAGCCGTGGCGCATTGGCTCGATCAGGTGGAAAACTTAGACATTCTGGTTGCAAACGTCAGCGCTTTATCGGCTGACTGGGGGAAGACTTTGCAACTGGACCTCCATGCCAGCATTTCGCTGATTGAACTAGCGTTGCCGAAGCTGATGAAATCAACGTGTGCTGCGATTACTTATACGGGGTCTAAGGCAGCGTCGCTGGCAGCACCTAATTCGCCAGCCTACGGTGCGATTAAAGCTGCCATGGCGCATTATATGAAAAGTCTGGCGACCCGCCTTGCACCTAAAGTACGTGTCAATGTTTTGTCACCCGGTGATACGCTATGTGATGAGGGCTATTGGGATAAGGTCAGGCGCGATGATGCCCAGGCTTTTCAACAAGTGTTGGCACGTAATCCCTTTGCACGGCTGGCAACGCCTGAAGAGATCGCACGTGTAGCGGTTTTTTTGTCGAGTCCTGCGGCGAGTTTTGTGTCGGGCGCAAATTGGTATGTTGATGGTAATTCGTGTGCAGAGGTGCAGTTTTAAATTAACTCTGTCTGGTCTTTGTGGGGAGGCGCTTCAGAATGCCCGGGCGCTGACTAACAGCTGGCCTGCGGCAGCGGGTTCAACTGTGTCGTTTACGAAAACTCGCCGGACTTTCATTGACGTGACGCTGAAATAAGCGGGTGAAAGCGGGAAGGTCGCTGTAACCCACCGTTTCAACGATACTTTGCAGACTCAAGCGAGTTGTGCTTAATAATTCTTTCGCTTTATTTACACGCTGGCGTTGTAATAACGCCAGCGGCGATTTGCCGGTTTCATTTTTTATGCGTCGGGTCAGGGTGCGTTGGCTGATATGAAAAGCATTAGCCAGACGTGCCAGATCAAAAGGCTCGCTTAAGTGACGTTCTAACCAGAGCATGACATCTCGCGAAAAAGCGGGTGTCAGATTACGCACTAATTCGTCGTTAACATAAGGTAGTTGGCTTACTCTGGGTGAGTCCAGTAGTGTGATCTGACCGACCAGGCGAGCGCAGGCTTTGCCATAGATTTGTTCGACTAAATGCATAGCCAGATCAAACACTGAACTGACGGCACCAGTACTAATGAGGCTACCATCTTCAACCAGTACATGATGTGAGTGATTGACCGAATCTGGGTAACGGCTCGCAAAAATGTCTGCGAAGGCCCATGCGGTGGAAATTTTGCGACCGCTGACTAAGCCAGCCTCAGCGAGTAAGAATGCACCCAGACAGACTGAGGCAATACGACAATGCTGGTCATAACAACCCTGGATAAAGTTGATTTCAGGCTGGAGTTTTGCAAGATGCGCAAAAAGTAACGCGCTGTCAGTGGCTGGCAAGCCGGGTACGATCAGCAAATCATAGTGGCCGTCAGGTTCCTTAACGCGTAATTCGTGGCCACCCGCCAGCTGAATGCTGAGGGAAGAAATGCCAATGATGCTGATGCTGCAGTCTTGTGGGAGCGCTGTATTGTCCTTGCGGGCCAGAGACTGACTCAGCGTGAGTACGTCGGTGATACCAAAAATCTGCGCAGGCATGCAACCGGGATAGGCCAGAATAGCAATTCGTGTGATTCTGCCGGGACTTACTGACTTGCTATTCACGTCTATATTCACCATAAAATTGTCGATATCAGCCATGGTGGCATAGCGCTACAGCCTTGACAATAGCAGTTCTTGCGGGGAAAGGGCGAAATACCATGAAAATAACTCAGTTAAGAAATGCCACATTATTCATCACACTCGGGCCACATAAAATCGTGGTTGATCCTATGCTGGCGCCGTCAGGAGCCTTGCCCGCGCTACGTTTTTTCGATGGTTTGCGCTTGCGTAACCCGATCGTCGATCTGCCTGACAATACCCCGGAACTCTTGCGCGATGCCACCCATTGCCTGATTACGCATTGCCAAAAAGGGCATTTCGATCATCTGGATCGGGCTGGTAAAGCCTGGTTGCGTGAACGTCAGATTCCGGTGATTTGTACCGACATGATGCCAGCTACCTGAGCAGTCGTGGCTTGCATACCTTAGGGTTAACCGGGAAATTGCATGAGCCTCAAGCCTTGCTCGAAGGGCGGGTAACCACGATACGCTGCACCCATGGTAAGGGGGCGGTCAGGTATCTGATGGAACATGGGGTCGGGTATTTTATCGAGTATCCAGATGAGCCTTCTTTGTACCTAGCCGGGGATACGGTACTGACCGAGTCGATACTGCGTTTTGTGGAGCATGCACAACCAGATGTTTGCGTCATTCCTGCCGGGGGTGCGCATTTTGATGTGGGGCAGGAGTTGATTATGGGGGCGGACGAGGCGATACGTTTTGCCAGGGTGGCCAAGGGTTATGTCGTTGCAAACCACTTGGAAGCACTTAGTCATTGTCCGGTGTCGCGTGCTGCATTGAGACTCGCGGCGGTCCAGGCAGGCGTGTCAACACGCTTGTTAATACCTGAGGATGGCGAGTGTTTGCATTTTTAATGCAAAAGCGGCTAAAGCTTTGGTAGCGGGGTTGATCCTGGGTCCAGGTAGCGGGCAAACCCAGGTGAGGGGAGTAAGCCTGAAGTCAAGCTCAGTATTTGCGTACGGTAAGGCGAAACGACGATGTCCGTATCAGTTTTGTGTAAGTCCTGGCTAGTCCGAAGCACATATCGCAGCAAGCAAAGCCTTACGATCAAATTCTTACTTGGATAGACCGACTTTGCTCTGTAACCGTATTTTCACTGATACAGCATCGCCGCGCTTCTCATGCTCTGTGACTTGTTGCTGACACTGCGGACTTTTACACTGAGCACTCGTTACTCATGGAGGGGCTTATGTCTGGTTTGTATGTGTCGCAGTTGTTGATGGAGTGGATGCCGATGATGACATATTGCTTCATCATGTCGGTGACACCCGGGCCGAATAATGTAATGTTGGCGACCACAGGTGCAAACTACGGTTATCGCGGTGCCTTTCCTTTGATCTTGGGAATTCAGTTTGGATTGATAGTGCAAACCCTGGCTTTGTGCGCTGGCTTGGCTGGTGTGTTGGCTGCCTATCCGATATTGCATGCGCTCTTGCGCTATGCAGGAACTGGCTACCTGATTTACTTAGCCTGGAAACTGAGTCGTGCTGCGGGATTGCCGGAGGGCGCGGGGCAGGCCATTAGTTTTCGGGAGGCGGTTTTATTTCAGGCATTTAACCCTAAAAGTTGGATACGCTCCTTAACGCTGGCGTCGGTATTTATGCCTGTGCACTTGGGTTTATTGCAGGCTGCCTTCGCTACTGCCTTGCTGGGTGGTATGGTTGGGGTTTGTAGTAATCTGATCTGGGCCAGTTTTGGCGTGGCAATCCGTCGCATTTTGCGTCAGGCGCACTACCGCAAGCTGTTTAATCTGGTGATGGGGGCGACTTTATTCGTGCTAGCTGTTACTCTGTTATTTTCTAAAGTTTAACGGTGGATATCAGCAACTCAGCTGCTGAGCTCGTGGCTTAGCACTAGCCAGTCCACTCGTATCAGTTACCGGACTTACGCAAATCGGATGCTGACGGCCTTGTCTCGCCTAGCCGTACTCAAGTACTGTCGCAGGCTTCACGCCTGGTTAGCACCTATGCTTAAGTCCTAAGTTAATGACGAGTTGTAAGTATGATCACTCTTGACCGGCATAGTCCGATTTCACTGGCGCAGCAAATTGAAACGGGGTTTGCCCAATTAATCGCGGCGCGAACTTTATTGGCTGGCGCTAAACTCCCCTCAATACGGCAATTGGCGACGCAATTGGCGGTGAGTAGCAATACCGTGGTGCTGGCCTACGATCGCCTGGTGGCAGCGGGTTTGATTTTAACTCATGGTAAAACTGGTTTTTTTGTGCGTGCTCAGAGCGACGTCGCGCGCCAGTTGCCCGACGCGCTGGCGCTGGAAGCGGGCGAAGAACAAGAACCGGTGTGGTTTGCACAACAAGCCAGCGACCAACGGGAAGGCGTGTTACTCGCCAGCAGTGGTGCTTTGCCCGCAAGCTGGTTGCAAGATGCGATTCCGCCAGCAATGTTGCAGCGTGCTATGACGCGAGCCAACGCGGGCATGGCAGCGCGCGCGCCGTCACAAGGCTTGGCTGAGCTACGTGAGCAAATCGCCTTGCTGTTGCGCGACATAGGCTTGCAGATCGATGCAGCCAGCTTGATGACAACGCTAGGAGGTTCACACGCGATTGATTTGATCTGCCGCAGTTTTTTAGCGCCAGGTGATACGGTGTTAGTTGAAGACCCCGGTTATTTTTTGATGTTTGGGCGCTTGCAACAAACTGGCGTGCAGATTGTACCCGTTCCGCGTCGCCACGATGGTCTGGATCTGGACGCTTTTGAGCGAGCTTGCCAGGAATACCGGCCTAAACTCTTGTTTGTGCAAACCGCTTTGCATAGTCCGACCGGCTGGAGTAGTAGCGCAGTCAATTTGCATCAATTGCTAACGCTGGCCCGGCAGTATCAGGTCTTGATTGCTGAAGATGATGTGCATGGGCATTTCTTGCCCGGTCATGCGACGCGCCTGGCAGCTTTATCGGGTTTGCACGGTGTGATTTATTATTCGAGTTTTTGTAAGGCCTTAAGTCCAGCCTTGCGTATGGGGTTTATTGCAGCACATGCGGATTTATTGAAAATTTTGTTACGCAATAAAATTTACGCCATCCTGACTATGCCAGCGTTAAACGAGTATGTGTTACTCGAAGTGTTGAAAACGGGGAATTGGCGTAAGCATTTAGATAGGTTGCAACGCAAGCTGATGCTAGCGCGTAATGCCAGTGTGCGCCAGTTAAGTGAGGCAGGTGTCATTTTCGATCAACTTGGTGAGGCTGGCTTATTTTTGTGGGGGCGTATGCCAGACGGGGTTGACGTTGATGCCCTGGTGGCTGACGCCTACCAACATAAAATTTTACTCATGCGAGGTGCGGTCTTTTCACCCAATCTCGAGCTTGATCAACACATACGCTTTAACGTCGCTTTTTGCCAGCACCCGCGTTTGGCCACCTATTTTCAAAAAAACTTAGTAAAGCCGGATTAGGTTGAGAGCAGGCTCTTCGCGGTTGCCAGTATCCGTGGTAATGACCCGGCAATTACAAACAGCCGGGTAAAAACAGACTGACTACGAATTACCATCACTTTAATTTGGCTGTCCGTATAGTGCCGGTATAGTGCTGAGTAAATACTGTCACCTTGAGCCGCTCGCCAATTGGGTGAGGCTATGTTTTTTTACGTTTAAGCGCAGCTTAATCAGGTTGAAGAGCGCCAAGTATAAAGTCACTGATTAATTTGTCGCTGATCTGGTGCGGATTACGTGCACCAAAATTGGTCGTGGTGAGCACCACCACAATGTCCAGCTCAGGAAATACCACAACCTTGTTGCCACCACTGCCGGCCATTTGATACGCAGCGTATTGCCCAGACTTGGATGGGTAGGCGTATTTCCAGAGTAAATAGCCGTATTGACGCTGCTCATCGACTTGTGCCTGCGGCGATACCGAGGCTTGAACCCAGGCTTGCGATAAAACTTGCTGGCCTTGCCAGTTACCACCATTCGCTAATAATTGACCGAGTTTGAGCAAGTCGCGACTGCGTAAGCTAAGTCCGCCGCCGCCTTGGGCCAGCCCCAGTGGCGAATATTGCCATTCGCGTTGTTCTATGCCGAGTGGCGCAAATAGCGTTTTATCGGCGAACTCCGTTAGCGGCGTTTTAGTGGTTTGCTGTATCAGTGCGCCGAGTGCTGTGGAACCCGCTGTGCAATAACTGAAGGCGCGACCAAATGGTGAGGCTTCGGGTTTTTTGTTCCAGGCGGGAAACCCCTTAATGGGTAAGTCCAGAAAGAATTTCAACCAATCTTCAATCAGATACATGCGTTCTTCATTGCCGCGCGAATACGGATTTTGATCGTCACATTCCATTAAGGAGCTCATCGTCAACAAGTCTTCGACGCTAATTTTCGCTTTGCGCGGGTCGGGGTTTGCCAATGGCTGCGGATATGGCAATAGCGGCAGGATGGGGCTTTTGACTGAGGCGATGTAACCCCGGTCGATCGCCGCACCGGTTAACATTGCGGTGATGGTTTTGGTGGCAGAACGGGTATTGCGCAAGGCTTGCTGGCCAGCTTCGTCGTAATAAGTTTCATGCACCAGTTTGCCATGGCGCGCTATTAAGACACTGGTAATTTGCTGAAACTTACCTTGTTTAATTGCGGCATCCATTTCCTGCAGTGTGCTGGCATGCAAACCTTGCGTGTTTGCTGCAGCAGTTGGCCAGTTAAACTTATTTATTGGGCTGTGCTGCTTGTCGGTGGCTTGTAGCGGGGCGTGTAAGCCAATTAAGGCGTAAGCGGCAATGGTGTAGAGGTTGATTTTCATAGCAAAACTCTGACTTTCCTGGGCTAGTGAGATGGCGCCAGCATAACTAGCGGAGCGAGTCAGGTCTTGGATTTTTGCAACCACGCCCTGCAATACCTAAATGACGAAATTCACCGGGGCTTAAGTGTAAATGTTGCCAGAGTGCGCGATTTAAATGACTTTGATCGCAATAGCCACACATCGTGGCGATTTCGCAGAGTGAGTTTTGGCTAGTCATGAGTAAGTGCATCGCCCTTTGAATCCGCCTTAGGCGTAAGTCCGCCCCCGGGCTTAAGCCCAGATGCCGCTGATATTGGCGTGCCAGATACACTCTGTGCACGCCAACGGCGTCGGCAATCTGGGCGATGCTCAAATCGTGTTCCGACATGTCGGCAATTAATTCGTGTGCCTGTTTCAGCCAGCCTGGCAGTTGCTTTGACAGCGTGGTGGTTTGCGCGTCGAAATTCTGCAGTAAGGCGAGGCTGGCACATTCGATATCTAAGCGCGTTTTGTCTGCACTTTGCGCAATTTTAAGTAAGTTAAAGGCCGAGGCCAGCGTCGCGGCGCTATGCGTGCGGACAGCCGAGTCGGGTAGATGCAACGACTGCTTCTCGTTAATTAGGGATGAGCTATCTAAGCTCAGCGCTAAAAACCAGCCTAGCTGATCGGCGAACCTGTCCCTGTGCACGACACCGGCTGGATTAAAGATTACGACCGGGCCTTCGCGCACTTCACCTTGAGCTGAACTCAGATAGCGGCCCCGGGTCGTGAAAATCACATGGGCTTGCGCGTGGCTATGTTCATGTACCTCATGCTCAGGTACAGTTGCTTGAACATGACTCAGACTAAACGCATCCAGATCATACTTGAAGGCCTGGGTGCCATAGTAACGGGCCAGCGGTTTTGGCTTGTTCTGCATGGTGATGGGTGACAGGTGTTCTCAGACCGGAGCAGTCTAAAAGCAAGATGGTATTCCTGGCAATTTGCCTGCGACACAATGACAAATTCGGGTTTCAGAGCGCAAATTTGCTGGCTTAAGCGGGAGTTGTTGCTGCCGAACTTGGTTAGTATCAAATTGTGATCAGTGGTTATATAAAAAAGTGCCTACAGATAGCGAACTTCCTTGCATAATTCTGCCTGAAGCCATACAACAAAAAATGTCCAGCCATTTTACTTTGGGAACCCTATGTCCGCTTACCAAATCCAGTCGTTCTACGACGCTGCCACACACACCGTCAGTCACCTTGTTTGGGATGTTGCCAGCGCGGAAGCGGCGGTGATTGATAGTGTGCTGGATTTTGATATCAAATCGGGTCGTACCAGCACGCAGTCGGCTGATTTGGTGCTGGAATTTTTACGGCAACATCAGTTGACATTACGCTGGATACTGGAAACCCATGCCCATGCCGATCATTTGAGTGCGGCGCAGTATTTACAAAAAATGGCAGGCGGCAAAACCGCGATTGGTGCGCGGATAGGGGAGGTGCAGCAGCATTTCAGCCAAGTGTTTAATTTTGCGATGCCTGCCATCGCCGGACAAGATTTTGATTGCTTGCTCAACCAGGGCGATTTGCTGGCTTTGGGGGCGCAACAGATTCGTGTCATTCACACCCCGGGTCATACCCCTGCTTGTGTCAGTTATCTGATAGGCGACGATGCCTTTATCGGCGACACCTTATTCATGCCTGACTATGGCAGTGCGCGTTGTGATTTTCCGGGGGGCGATGCGGCGCAATTGTATGGCTCAGTGCAAAAATTGTACGCATTGCCAGAGCATACGCGCTTACACCTCTGCCATGATTACCCGCCAGCGCAACGTGCGCCTCAATGGCTGACTACCGTGGCCCAGCAAAAACAGCATAATTGCCATATCCATGAGGGAGTATCCTTGCAAGACTTTGTATCCATGCGCGTTAGCAGGGATAAGACCCTGGCGGTACCTCAATTATTGTTGCCTTCGATACAAGTGAATATCCATGCGGGGAAAATGCCTGAAGCGGAGGGAAATGGCGTTCACTACCTCAAGATACCCTTAAATGTATTGTAAAATTGAGCAGCTTATTTTCCTTAAGATGAGCTGATTAGTGCTAATTGGTTGCGTATTTCGGTACTATTTGATTGTGTGTCCGGATTTCGTCAACTCGGCGATCTGGCTGACGTTAACCAGATAAAGCAGCCTTTGCTGCCCATTTATAAGCGAGTTCATCATGCGTAAAATTTTCGTTTTAAGTGCCGTTGCCTGTACCGTGTTGTTAAGCGCTTGCGCTTCACGTTACCCTATGCAAGCTCAGGGCCCTTACAGCTCCAACTATCCGGGTAATAATTATCCCGGCCAATACCAAAACCAATACCCGCAGCAATATCCACAGCAATATCCACAGCAATACGGGCAGTACCAGAATCAAAACAATTATGTTGATTATGCCGTCGTTGTGGGTATGCGCGAAGTTCAGGTCAGCAATGGCAGCAGTGGTGCGGGTGCGGTGGTTGGCGCGGTACTCGGTGGCGTGTTAGGCCATCAGGTTGGTAAAGGTACCGGACGCGATTTGGCAACCATAGGCGGTGCCATCGCTGGCGCTGCCGTTGGTAATGAAATGGAGCGCAATAATAATCCCGTTGCCAAGCTAGAATTGACTGTCAGAATGTCGTCGGGTGAACAACGCACGGTGTTAGTAGATAGAAATCGCTATTATCGCGTTGGCGATCGGGTTCGTATGGCCTTGCAAAACGGCAACTGGCAATTGCAGCAGTAATTCAGACTGAGCTCTCACTGAAATTACGGCAGACTTTAGACGAAACAGCTAAAATCAGGGCTTTCTTGCTTCCCTCTGTAAAGGCTAGATTGCTGTGACTGCTGTAACACCTACACCTATGTTGACCGCCAGCTATGCTCTGGAGCAATTGCTGGCGGCGATTGCCCCCCCACAACAGTTAGACTATGTGCCGACCGAATCCGCTTTAGGCCGGATTTTGGCTAAGGACCTGGTTTCTGGTATTGCTGTGCCGCCCCAGGATAATACGCAGATGGATGGTTACGCAGTGCGTAGCGCTGAATGCCAGACTTTGCCAGTCGAGCTGCCGGTATCACAGCGTATCCCCGCTGGGCAGCTACCGTCTGCTTTAGACGCAGGTAGCGTCGCACGTATCTTTACCGGAGCCTTTATTCCTCCGGGTGCTGACGCGGTGGTAATGCAAGAGCAGGTGGAAACCACCGAAGTGGGCGTGAAGTTAACTCAGGCTATCAGTGCCGGACAATGGATACGTCGTAAAGGTGAAGATATTGCGCCAGGCCAGACGGTATTAACTGCCGGTCAGCGTTTGCGTGCGCAAGATCTGGGCTTGGCGGCCTCTATTGGTTTGGCTCAAATACCCGTGTGGCGGCCTCTTAAGGTCGCGATTTTCTTTACCGGTGATGAATTGTGTATGCCAGGCGAAAGCTTGCCACCCGGTGCTATTTATAATTCAAATCGCTATTTCTTACGTGGCTTACTGCAGGGATTGGGATGCGAGGTGACGGATTTTGGTATCGTGCCTGATCAACTGGCGGCGAGTCGCCAGGTTTTGCGTCAGGCCGCCGAACAGCATGATTTGATACTCAGTTCTGGTGGGGTCTCAGTAGGTGAAGAAGATCACATGAAGGCAGCCGTGATAGCCGAGGGTGAATTGAAGCTGTGGCAGATCGCGATTAAGCCTGGTAAGCCCCTGGCATTTGGACGGGTAGCTCAGAGTCATTTCATTGGCTTACCGGGTAATCCGGTTTCCGCTTTTGTCACCTTCTTATTGTTTGTGCGGCCTTTCATCTTGCGTGCGAATGGTGTGCACGAGGTGCAGCCCAAGTCTATCGCAATGCGGGCTGATTTTAACTGGAGCAAGGCCGATAAACGCAATGAGTTCTTGCGCGCGCGTATCAATCAGCAAGGCGGACTGGATTTGTTTGCGAATCAGGGGTCGGCGGTGCTGACATCCACAGTTTGGGCCGATGGCTTAATCAATCTTGCGCCAGCGCAGACTATACAAGCGGGACAGCTGGTAAATTTTATCCCTTTTAATGCATTGGTATAAAGCATGAAACTCGAATTACGTTATTTCGCACGCATCCGCGAACAACTTGGTATCGCTCAAGAAACCGTGGAGTTGCCTGACGCTGTCACGACGACAGGTGAGGTCAGGCAATGGTTGATTGCACGCGGTGGTGTCTGGGCTGAAACGCTGGCCTATGGCAAAGCCTTACGCATCGCCTATCGTCAGCAAATGTGTGATGAAGACACCCTGATAAGCGCTGGGGAAGAAGTGGCATTTTTTCCTCCTGTGACGGGTGGTTAAGCAAGGACGGAGGTGGCGAGATGTGCGAACAAGACTACATTAGTGTACAAACGGCCGATTTTGATTTGAATCAGCAAGTGCTGGCTTTACGTAGCGAGCAGCCTGGTATCGGCGCGGTGGTCAGCTTTGTTGGCCTGGTGCGCGATGTTGCAGATGGTGAGCGCGTTAGTCAAATGGAGCTCGAACACTATCCTGGTATGACTGAGCGCGCACTGACTGAAATCGTCGCGCAAGCCCGGCAGCGCTGGGAATTGCAAGGTGTGCGCTTGATACACCGGGTTGGCACGCTGAACTTGCAAGAGCAGATTGTCCTGGTTGCGGTGGCCAGTAAACACCGGGGTGCGGCATTCGCAGCCTGCGAATTTATCATGGATTACTTAAAAACGGCTGCGCCTTTTTGGAAAAAGGAATACACCGAACACGGCGCAAAATGGGTTGATGCGCGGGTCAGCGACGATCAGGCTTTGGCGCGCTGGGGCATTGCATCAACGAACGCGGTCGCTGGGGCGCAAGCGTGAGTTGGGCGCAGCAGGTTTCGGCGTTGAACTTTGTCGCAGTGGGTGCCGGGGCGGCGCTGGGGGCCTGGCTGCGCTGGTTGCTGACTCTGATGTTTAATCAGATTAACTGGCTGGTGCCGCTTGGCACCTTGTGCGCCAATTTGAGTGGAGCCTATCTGATCGGCTGGCTAGTGGCCTTTTTTCAAAACCACACGACACTCGATCCAGCCTGGCGCTTATTTTTGATCACGGGTTTATTGGGTGGCTTAACGACTTTTTCCACCTTTTCCGCCGAAGCCATGGCGTTTTTGCAGAAAGGCGATTATCTGACAGCCTTTCTGCACAGCGCCTTACATTTACTGGCATCAATCGCGCTATGCTGCCTGGGCTTTGCCAGCTATCGCTATTTCCACTAGCGCAATCCAGTGACGTTATGGGCTGCATCAGTATGTGCTAAGCACAGCCTTATTCCTGGATTCAGTTGGATTGTGGTGCGTTTAGTGCGCAAGCAAACCAGATGCATCCTGGTTCTTCGGCATAAGCTTGATACCCCATTTTTTTATAAAATGCCAGAGCGCCGAGATTCATTGCATCGGCACCCCAATGTATGCCTGTCGCGCCTGCGGCGGCCAATGCCGCGCTGAGTTCCGACATTAAACGTTTTCCCGCACCCCGGCCTTGTGCTCGCGCCAGCAGATTCAAATGCAAGTGTGCCGGATATTGTTCATGCCAGAGCGGGGCGATGTGCACGCGCTGCATTGCGGCGGCGAAGCGTCTATCGATGGGCGCAGCTTCAGTGCCAAGCTGCGGCAGTGTTTGCGCAGGGAGCCAGCTCGAATTCAGCCAGGTGTAAAAGGCCTGACTATTCACGGTCCCAACGGCGTAGCCACATACACCGGTCTCATCTTCCGCCACAATCGCAACACAAGCTGGACCATGCAGATAAGGGATGGCGTATAAAAGACCTACTAGTTCAGGGGCAAGGGCAGGTGGCTGCGGCGCTTTACCTGCTTCTGCGGTTTCGGCGCAAATGGCGGAAATGGCTGGAGCGTCAGCTAATTGTGCAGGGCGGATAGTTAGTGACATGACGATTGCAAGAGAATATGAAGGGCTTGGGCGGTCGAAATTGTGACGAACTTGATTGTGAGTGCAAAGAATTGGTAAAACCAAAGTGAGTGTCTCGTTATCATTTTAAATCAGGTTGCTTGCCAGATACTAATCAAAGTCGTGCTGGCGAATCTGACATGCGACAGACTGACACATTCATTAATGGCGTTTTTCAAGATGTTAGTGCGATTGATGTTGTCTTGTGTTTGTTGTTTGCGCCAGACTTTCGCTGTGGTACTACGCGGCCACTATTTTACAGCTGTAGCCATACCTTTAAATTGGGTGATTATCGTCATGCACTAATGCCCTGTGCCAATCATTTGTAGGACTTAATTGTCATGTGTCATTAAACTTCGCTGTGCATCGAAGAACTCAGTAAGTTCTGTTCTGATTACAGGTGGTTTTATCTGTTTTGCATCGCTAGCTGTGAAAAAGAGCTGGCTCGAACTGTGTAGTTGTTGCTGCTCTATCCGACAAGCTTCGTTTTGGAATTTCGGCAGGAGTCATGATTGGCTTCATTTGCGAAGTATTGTCTATCAGCGTGTAAGTCACACGTCAACATGCATGTAAAAAAATAAATAAAGTAAGTTGATGTTGAAATTAATTTGGATTAATCGGTTTTAGCCAGGTTGCTTTGCTTTTTTATGCCTGGAGTTTTGATCTGCTCACCTGGCATATTATTTGCTGAAGAAATTGGTGGGGCTTAATGAGTTTTTGATTGGCAAATCCAGCTCAAGGCGAGTGTACAGATAATTTCGTCATAGTGACGACGTTGATGTAGCAAAGCTAAGGCCGGATTAATACACTTAGGTACCCAGAAGTATGCAAGTCTCGTCATCTGTAGTGAACTTTTATTGATTTTCTGTCTTACTAATAGATAAGGATGAGTATTATGAGTACTGTTAATATTTTAGTCGCAGTGAATGCGGAACAAATTGCACAAAAGGTTGTTGACGGTGCCCTGCAGGCTGGCACCATGTCCAGTCCTACTAATTTGGGGTCTTGGGGAACTTCGGATGCATTTATTGCCATGATTACCCAGTCTCAATATGCAGTCACAGGGCAAGGGCAATCGGAATTGAAAGTTACAGCCAGTTCTGGTGATGTGATTCGTTGGTTAATTACCGGATTTGATTATGGCACCGATTATTCGGTCTATGTTTACGCCAGTAGTTTTAATCCATCGGCAGATATTGCCTCTACAGTGTATATGAATTTACAGGCAAATGAATACTTGCCACCCAGTGGTGATACCACGCAAGCGCCGGTGGCAGTGAGCAACCATATCTATGTTGCGCAAAGCACTGTTTCTGGTAACAGTGGTACACAAATTCAATACACTATGTCTTTTGCCATTTACGATAACAAGGCAAAACGCAGTTTGGGTTTTTTTGTTTGGGACCCATTTATCACAATTTCGTAATCAACGTTGCGGAGCGGAAACTGTGATGCAATAAGGAAAATGGCGGGAATTCCCGCCATTTTCCTGTTAACTCAGATCAGTGTTCAGTTGCGTTTATTGCGTGCATTTGCCGCAATCCGCATCCGCAAGGCGTTCAGCTTGATAAAGCCGCCGGCATCAGCCTGATTGTAAGCGCCGCCATCTTCGTCGAAGGTGGCGATGGTTTGGTCAAATAAGGAATCAGTTTTCGAATCACGTGCTACGGTGATGACATTGCCTTTGTAAAGCTTGACGCGAACCCAGCCATTCACGCTTTGTTGCGTGTGGTCGATCAGAGTTTGCAATGCGATACGCTCAGGTGACCACCAGTAGCCGTTATAAATCAGGCTGGCGTAACGTGGCATTAAATCGTCTTTTAAATGCGCAACTTCGCGATCTAATGTGATTGACTCGATCGCACGGTGGGCGCGCAACATGATGGTTCCGCCCGGGGTTTCATAGCAACCGCGCGACTTCATGCCGACATAGCGGTTTTCTACCAAATCGAGACGACCTATGCCGTGTTTGCCGCCGAGGCGATTGAGTTCGGTGAGGACTGCAGCTGGCGAGAGTTTAACGCCATTGAGTGCAACGATATCGCCGCGCTCAAATTCGATGTCAAGGTATTCGGCTTCGTCAGGTGCTTGTTCTGGACTCACGGTCCAGCGCCACATCGATTCTTCGGCTTCGGCACTGGGGTTTTCTAAGTGGCGGCCTTCAAAGCTGATGTGCAATAAGTTGGCGTCCATTGAGTAAGGCGCGCCACCATTGCGGTGTTTCATATCGATGTCGATGCCAGCATCTTCAGCGTACTTGAGTAATTTTTCACGCGACAATAAATCCCATTCACGCCATGGTGCGATGATTTTGACATTCGGCATCAAGGCATAGGCACCGAGTTCAAAACGCACCTGATCATTACCTTTACCGGTTGCGCCGTGCGAAATCGCGTCAGCACCGGTTTGGCGGGCGATATCGATTAAGCGTTTGGCGATTAAGGGGCGTGCAATCGAGGTGCCGAGTAAATATTCGCCTTCATAGATGGTGTTGGCGCGGAACATAGGGAAAACGAAATCGCGCACAAACTCTTCACGGACATCATCGATGTAAATATTTTCAGGCTTAATACCAAATTTTATGGCTTTAGCGCGTGCTGGTTCGAGTTCTTCGCCCTGGCCCAGGTCGGCAGTGAAGGTCACTACTTCGCATTGGTAATTGTCTTGCAGCCATTTCAAAATGACTGAGGTATCCAGGCCGCCCGAATAGGCAAGCACAACTTTTTTAATATCGCTCATAACAGACTTTCTCAAGGTGCCGGCAAGGTCATCAGCGTCCGACCTTGCCACAGTTTAGTGATAATCCAGTTTGGCTGATTAGCGTATTTCGCCGATCACCAGGTATTCGAGTAAGGATTTTTGCACGTGTAAGCGGTTTTCAGCTTCATCCCAGACCACCGATTGCGGGCCGTCAATCACGCCTGCCGAAACTTCTTCGCCGCGATGGGCCGGTAAGCAATGCATAAACAGGGCGTCGGGATTGGCGCGCGCCATTTTCGCTTCATCAACGATCCAGCCATCAAAGGCTTTTAAGCGGGCCTGATTTTCAGCCTCAAAACCCATGCTGGTCCAGACATCGGTATTCACTAAGTCAACCCCGGCGCAGGCTTCGGACGGATCATCGAACAGGGTGAAGTGTTGATTTTCGGGGTCAACCAGCGACATATCGATGTCGTAGCCTTTTGGTGTCGAGACATGCAGATGAAAGTCAAACACCTTGGCTGCTTGCAACCACGAATACAGCATATTGTTAGCGTCGCCTATCCAGGCCACCTTTTTGCCAGTCAATGAACCACGATGCTCGGTGTAAGTGAATACATCCGCTAAAACCTGGCAAGGATGATGCTGGTTGGTCAGGCCATTGATGACTGGCACACGCGAGTATTCCGCAAAACGCTCTATCATGGTTTGTTCAAAGGTGCGTATCATGATGATGTCACACATGCGTGACATCACCTGACCCGCATCTTCAACTGGTTCGCCACGACCCAACTGACTATCACGGGTATTCAGATAGATTGCGGCGCCGCCTAACTGGTGCATGCCGGCTTCAAATGAGAGGCGTGTGCGCGTCGAATTTTTTTCAAATACCATGACCAGGGTGCGGTCAAGTAAAGGGTGATAGGTTTGGTAAGCCTTGAAGCGCTGTTTGATGATACGTGCTCGTTGCATCAGGTATTCAAATTCAGCGCGATTAAAATCAGAGAATTGCAGAAAGTGTTTGATTGCCATAAAAAGAACCGGAAAGCTTAGGGCTATTGCCGTTTATAACCGACCCATTATAAGGGAAGAATGGGCGATGTTCAGGAATTTTCCCCAATTTTGTTTTGCAATGCAGCGTTTTGCTACGACAGCAGCTAATAATAGTGAGGGTGGGGCTGAATTTGTTGCGGAAAATTGAGATTTCGCCGTTGAAAAGATCAATGTCTGGCGTAATGCCATGCCATAAACGTAAGTATTTGCGACAAATTAAACGACGCCAGAAAATTTGTGTTCAGATAAAGGCATGATTTAGCGTGTGAGCACGCTGGTGGAGTGAAATGTCGACTCAAATTGCAGACAGGAGTTAAAAAATGGCAACTAAATTTAAATCGGGGGTATTCCTATTCAGTCTGATGCTGCTTAGTCAGCCTTTGCTGGCAGCGCCTCGCCAATTGTCAGATGCTAGTAAGGGTTCTGAGGCTTTGTCGCTGGGTGTTGCAGTAGTAGCGCTGGGAACCATGTCTGCTCTTGAGGGGTCGGGGCGTATTATTGTCGATAGCATAGAGGCGAGTGCTGAAACCACTACGCTAGTGCTAAAACGCGTTGCCGATGGTGCTAGTCAGGCCAGTACCGTGACCTTGAAATTATCGGGTAAAGCGCTGGAGAAAACAGCCTTGGTTGTCGGCGCTGGGCTGGAAATCAGTGTCGTGAGTACGGGTTATATTTTAATCTCAGCTGGCAAAGCATTAGCCTTTATCCCTAATCAGCTGGGGCAGAGCTTATTGCATCATGAGAAACTCAATTGATGCAGGATTTTGATATGAAACTAACACGCCTGGTGTTTTTCATTATGGGCTTGTTCATGGCGCAGGCTTGCTGGGCGGGTCGGCCGTGTGAGCAGCATAAGAGTGATCCTTATAAACTGAATCAGGCCTTCGAAATGGCCTTGAAGACCCAGCGTCAATTAGATAAGAGTGGTGCGACTCTGGTTTTGTTGGCGCGGGTGGGGCAGGATCTTTCTAAGTACAGTTTGCGCTATTCCCATTTAGGCATCGCCCTGAAACAAGCTGATGGGCGCTGGCTAATCAGTCATCAATTGAATCGCTGCGGCACGGCTGAATCGGGGATATATCGAGAAGGGCTGGCTAATTTCTTTTTAGATGATATGTTTGCCTACGAAGCCTTGGTGCTTATACCCGGCAAAGCTCAGCAAGAAAAACTGCAAAAACAAGTGCAAGCGGATAGTGTGCTGCGGTTTTATGAGCCGCATTACAATATGTTGGCTTATCCGTTTTCTACGCGCTATCAAAATTCTAATCAATGGGTTTTAGAAACCTATGCCGGGGCAATGAATCCCACTTTGCTGAACCGGGCTCAGGCGCAAGGCTGGTTAAAGTCCAATGCTTATCAAGCAGAAACGCTTACTATCTCTGCCATGACACGTCTGGGGGCGCGTCTGTTCAAAGCCAATATTGCCTTCGATGATCAAGTGTTTGAACAGCGTATGAGTGGAAAGATTACGACCGTGAGCGTGGAGTCGGTCTGGCGGTTTTTACAAAAAAACGATACCGGACTCAGTTACCAAATTGTGCAGTTGTAAAACCAAAGGCCAGCGTTTTAGCTGGCCTTTCGTCACGTTCGTCTAAAACGGACTTGCGCAAATTCCGGTTTAATTTTCTTTATTCAGATGATAACTGTTGCGGAGTTGATCTTCCAATTGGTCCGCTTCAAACTTATCGCGCACGGTTTTCGTCAGCGTGAAAGTCGATGACAATAAAAATAAACCACTGGCTATCATATAGTTGCGATCAGGCAGTTGTAATTGCATCCATTGCAAACCCCAGGCAGTCAGAAACAGCGCGATAAAGAATGCTGCCCAGACTTGCAGACGCCACATCGGCGTATCGACTTCCTGATATTGGTTATCGCGTATGCATTTAGCCAGCACGAAGCTGGATGATAAGCAAAAGAAAAATGCGGTCGCCAGAAAAACGCGTTCCAGCATCGTATTTTGCATAGACCATATACCGTAGGCACAGAGTGAAAACGATATGACAAAGGCTAGCCAGACTTGTAATATCCAGGCGGTGGTATCGCGTTTGATAGGCGTGAGGTTTTGGGGTTTGTCCATAACAGAGGTAAAAGTTAAGAGGCAATCAGATTAGCATAAGCTTTACAGTGAAAGTGTAACTGCGCTGAATATTACTTGTGGTGTAATTGGCATGATTATTGCTTGTTTTTTTGGCACTTAAAATTACACTTTCGTTCATGAATCATAAAATTCATAGCTTTACTTAAAGATTGGCGTTTCATGGACGTTAAGTGTTGCAGCGAAAGTAATGTAAATTTTCGTCAATTGTGAAGTTTTGAGTGTGGCTTTGTATAAACTTGCTTTTATTGCAGTGATGCAAAATAAAATAAGGCAGGTGGTTTGTAATTATTGTGTAAGTAAATGTTAGACTAATTACAGAGTGTCTGTTTGTTTCTAAGGGTGTGTGCGGTATTGCACCTGGTAACCATGGGAAAATCGAATTATGAGCGCATTGTTAGCTGGATTAACTGTCCTGATTATTGGTGATAGTCACATGTCTACACCAGACTATTTAATTACCACTTTGCACGATGACTTAATGAAAAAAGGCGCGACCGTTTATTCATTCGGCGCGTGCGGTGTTGCAGCGGGTGATTGGATGGTGAAAAGTCAGTCGCCTTGCGGCGGCGCAGAGCGCATTAAAGATGGTCCGGTGGTGCAAAAAACGGGTCAGGACGCAATGACACGCCCGTTTAAAGAATTGGTAAAAACCTATAAGCCCAATCTGGTGGTGGTTATCAATGGCGATACCATGGCATCTTATTCGTCGCCAGAATTACCAAAAACCTGGATAGGTCAGCAGGTGACGCGCCTGACCAAGGGTGTTAAAGATACCGGCGTAGCCTGTGCCTGGGTTGGTCCGGCATGGGGCACGGAAGGTGGTAAATTCAATAAAACGTTTGCGCGTGCTAAAGAAATGTCGGGTTATTTAAGCGATATCGTTGCACCTTGCGTGTATATTGATTCCCTGACCTTGTCTAAGCAAGGTGAATGGAATTCTTCCGATGGTCAACATTTCGACGTTGCCGGTTATAAAGCATGGGGCACGGGCATAGGTAATGCAATTACCAGCTCGGCAGTGATGCAACAATTGAAAAAGTAAGTTTGTTATAAACACGGCAAAGGGCTGAGTTTCTGGATGGAGGCTCAGCCCTAAGCCTATCTGAACACGTGCTAGCTGGTCGTTGACATGTAAATTAAATCCAGCGGTACAGTCTTGTTACCTAGTCCAAGTTACAGGGTTGAGTATGAAAAATTGTGCGTTACTGAGTTTAAGCCTGTGCCTGTGCACCTCGGCCTTTGCAGATAGTCCTTTGTATGAAACTGGACCAAGTCAGGATTCGTCTTTTGTTCGTTTTGTGAATGTTGGTGAAGAAAAAATCACGGTAGTCAATGGCAATGCCCGTTTGAGTTTATCTGCAGCCGGCGAGGCGCGAGCTTCCCGATTCTTTCCAGTTAAGGCAGGGGCGAAATTGGCGGCAAACGTACAAGCTGGCAATGGTAAAGTCGACGTGGAACTGGTCGCCAAGCCGGGTGAATTTTTAACGGTGGCGGTAAGCGGACAGGGGAATCAACTGGAATCAACGGTCTTGCGTGAAAGCCCGACCGATTTCAATGCCATGCGTTCATCGATTGCTATCTTCAATACGGACTCAGCATGCGCGAATGCAAGTTTGGCTGGCGGCGCCAAAAATACCGCCATCTTCGATGCGCTTAAACCCGGTGCAATCGCGCGACGTTTGCTTAATCCGGTAAAGCTCAGTGCGCAAGTAAGTTGTGATGGGCAGGCAGTGGCTAAACCTGTCGATTTCGGGCAATTGCAAGCGGGCGAACGATATAGCATCTTCATTATCAAAGCAAAAAATGGACGTCAGGCATTTTTTGTTAAGGACAGCAACTCTTAAGGCCCGGATTTAACTATGGTTTTTGCCTCACTGGAATTTCTGGCGCTATTTTTGCCCTTGTTCTTTGCCTGTTATTTGCTCACGCCACAGCGCTTTCGAAATCATACTTTATTGGTCGGAAGCTGGTTATTTTATGCCTGGTGGACGCCAAAGTTTTTGCTTTTGATTATTGCGTTGACGGTGTTAGCCTGGGGTGCAGCCATCCTGATCGATAAAGCTAGCTCAGAGACCAGCAAAACACGCATCATGGCGCTCACCATTGCCGTGAATCTGGCGTCTCTGATTTGGTATAAGTACACCAATATGTTGGTGGCAACCATCAATCAATTTCTACTGGGGCGCGAATTGCCGGTTATCCCCTGGGAAAATCTGATGTTGCCGATAGGCTTGTCGTTCACCGTATTGCATGCGATTTCCTACCTGGTCGATGTGCGTCGTAAGACCGTGGACTGTCAATACAATTTCATTGCCTTTAGTGCGTATATGGCGATGTTCCCGCATTTGATCGCCGGGCCGATAGTGCGCTATAAAATCATCGATAAAGAAATCCGTGAGCGGGTTTTTTCTATTGATAAATTTGCCGCAGGGGTCAGACGCTTCATGATAGGTTTTTCCATGAAGGTGTTGATCGCCGATACGTTGGCGCCAGTGGTGAGTCTGGGCTTTAGTATCAAAGACCCGAGTTTTAGCGATGCCTGGATTGCTTGCGGTGCTTATACCTTGCAATTGTTTTTTGATTTTGCAGGTTATAGTGCCATGGCTATCGGCTTGGGTTTGATGCTGGGTTTCCATTTTGCTGAAAACTTCAATCATCCTTATCTTGCCGTATCAATTCAGGATTTCTGGCGACGCTGGCACATGACTTTATCCTCGTGGTTACGTGACTACCTGTATATCAGCCTGGGCGGAAATCGCTATGGCTTGCACCGAACCTATATCAACCTGATGTTGACTATGGCTATCGGTGGCTTATGGCATGGCGGTGATAATTGGAATTACCTGATCTGGGGCATTATCCAGGGTGCAGCATTGTGTTGCGATCGCATGTACACCCAGGCCGGTTATCACATGCCCGATTTTCTCTCGCGTTTCTTAACGCTGATTGTGGTGATGTTAGCCTGGACAGTGTTTCGCGCAGAAAACTTTGAAGTTGCCCGACATATCTGGGCGGGGCAATTAGGTTTCAATGGTTTTGCCATCGGCGAACAAATACGACTGGCATTGCGTCCAACCATCATCGCCACTTTCATCCTGGGATTGCTTTGCGTTATTTATCCAGCTACCGCTATCGCTAAACGCGGTGGTCTGGGTATGACCAGCTGGAGCATGGTCTGGCCAGTGCTGACCTTCTTATTTGCCATCGTCATCCTGACCGGGCAACAAGCGATACCTTTCTTGTATTTCCAATTTTAAGGTAAGACATGTCTGAAGTAGCATTTGATGATAATAAACGGGCAGGCTGGTGGCGCTACTTGCCAGTGCTGGTGTTTGCCGTGGTAATGGTCGGTGGCTTCATTGTGACCGTAATTTCTTTACAGCGTGCACCTGCCGAAACCTGGCAGGGCTTGGGGCAATGGCGCGCGCTTATCGATGGCGAATCAACCCGTCGCTTTACTCAAGCTTTGAATAAGCAATTTTTATTGAGTAAGCCATTCGCACAAACTGAGCGTGCAATCTTTTGGAACCTCGCTCAGGATAGTGGTAATTCGGTCAGACCAGGTTGTCCGGGTTGGTTTTTCCTGGCAGATGAGTTAAGCGTTTATCCTGCACGACGTCAAAACGCCGAGGCGAGGGCGGAGATAGTCGCCTTGGTTCAAGCCAGACTGGCGCAAAAGAATATACATTTACTGGTTGCGGTGGTACCGGATAAAGCCCGTATTGAACAAGCACAATTGTGTCAGTTACACCGTCCCGCAGAATTTTCAATGCGCCTGGTAAATTGGGTGGATATGCTCAAGGCGCGGCAGATCGCGGTGGTTGATTTAGCGATGCCCTTAAGCGCACAAGGCGGCCAGCGTTATTACAGTACCGATACCCATTGGAATGAGTTGGGTGCTAATGTGGCGGCGAAAAATCTGGCTGATTGGTTGATTTTAAAAAAGTGGCTAAAGGAACCTGCACACGTGCCTGATTTTAGTAAGTTCGTGATTAAGCGCACGGAACGCCCGGGGGATTTATTGCGTGTCGCAAATCTGGAGGGCTTACCCCTGGGGTGGCGTCCAGATTACGAGATGGCGCAATTTACCGAAGTGCCAGCGGTTGAAGTCAGTAGCGATGATTTATTTGGCGATGCAGGTGTGCCAGAGTTGGCCGTGATAGGTACGTCGTTTAGCCGCACCTCGAATTTCATCCCCTTTTTAGCGCAACATCTGGGCGCGCCAGTGGCGAATCTGGCCAAAGATGGTGGTGACTTCGAGGGGGCAGCGATGGCTTATTTAAGTAGCCCTCAATTTTCTCAAACCCCACCTAAAGTGCTGCTTTGGGAAGTGCCTGAACGCATGTTGGAAAAACCGCTAAGCAAAGCCGAAAAGACCTGGCAAGCTGAATTAAAGAAATAAATGGCGCTTTGCGTCAACTAAGAAACTCAGTCAGCAACTGTTGCTTACTGAGTTTTTTTATATGGAATTCAGGTCAGATAAATGCAAATTTGCCTGAATACTCAGTTAGTCGCCTGGATATTTGCGACACCACTTACTTGAACGAAGTTGCCTCTGTCCCCTGATTTGGATTTAGCAAACAAGTTGTAATAATTCCTGTTTAAGCTAGCGCCGGATATCCCTATAATCAAGGCGATTGTTGCAGTACTACTGATTACTTTTATGATCCGGAGGAACTATGGAGAAGTTACAGGGTTTGCCATTTGCTGTTCAAACAGTGCATGGGGAATTAGCTTACGACACCTTAATTGGCTTGCGCGAACAACATACAGAATTGACACCCGTGGTTTTAGGTGATGACGAAGAGGTTGAGCGCTTGTTGGAAATGGCAGAAGAAGATGAGCGCGATTTTGCGCAAATTCTGGCTGCGGCCAATGACATCAATGTCACCACCTAGGTTGAGGAAAAACACCAGGCTTTGCAAGCCATGCTGACCGAGTTCGATGAGGCAGATGGCGAATTTGACGCTGCTGACGATGATGACGAGGCAGAATTCGAAATGCTTGACGACGAGGAGGCGGAATTCATGCCGCACTTGTCAACACTGGCTTACGATATCGTTAGCGGGGAAGCAAAGCCACGTGTACACCTGGGTTTGATTCCGGTTGCACAATCCTGGCAAGTTCCTGCTTTTTTAAAAATCGGCGATTGGAATGAATGTCCGGAAGCAGCGGTTCACGTGGCGTTTTTTAAATACTGGTATGAGCAATACGGCGCAGTTGTCAGCGCGATCAGCAGCGATACCATAGAATTTTCGGTAGCAAGACCACCAGCCACGCCTGAACAAGCGCGTATTCTGGCGCACCAGCAATACATGTATTGTGCCGACATTGTTGATCAAGGTGTGGAAACCGAGGAAAACCTGGCGCAAACCTTATTGGATGCGGATAACTGGTTTTTTTGGTGGGATTAAACATTTCATTTACCGCAGTTCACATCTCACATCTCTGATCGTCCTGTGAGTGGATTTTATGGCGAGTTATGTGCAATTCCGCGCGCATGACTCGTCAGTGTGGCAGATTTCGTTACAGCGTCAGATTCAGTTCTGGTCAGCTTTTGCTTACTCAGTTTTTCCTCAAACCGCCAGGAAATTGCGCACGCTTTGTTTTAGCGCAAACCATGTCCGCGCCAGCGTCACCTGATCGTCAAATTCCCTGATTAAGCTAGAACCTGTGATTGGGTAAATCCTCATAGAGGACTGGCAAAACTTTTGATTTTGCACGCTTGCTGACCTTGGATATTGATATTTCTCAGCCCGCTGGTAAATACAACAAGGCATCGCTAAGTCACGCGTATCGCTTTATATTTAGGGCTTTCACGTCAGGATTTGGCGCGGAATTTTTACCAACTTACTGGAGTTAATAGTGTCTGCTTCTCAACCAATTTGCAGCGGCGTGCATGCCACGCAGATCGCGCCAGTCTGCGCGGGGGTAACAAAAATCTCACCCACTTGCAGCCGGGGCTTGTTTGCCTCTGGCTTTATTGATCGCAAACGCAGTATCTGGACTGAAGTTTTTGCATCTTGTTTCATCGAAAAACCAAAATAGTAAAACGAGGAAAATATGACCAATTTTAGCTTTTTAATGGAAGCGGCTCGCCGCGATTTGTCTAAGTATCTGGAGCTACAGTGTGGTTCCAATGCAAGTCTGGCGCTGCGCGATACGAGCGATTTTCTGGGTGAGATAGAAGAAAATCTGGAGCGTTGGGCAGAGCTCCTGGCAAAAGGAGATTTGAGCAGAGATGATTTTGAATGGTTGGTAATTGGTAAAAAAGCCTTAATCAAGTTTCCTGGCCTGGCGCAAGCTGGCTTGAGTAAAGATACTCAGGAGAGCTTACGAACGGGCATCATCAATACCTTGCTTGCCACCACATTCAAAACCTTCTTAACCCAATCTCAGGGTAACAGCTAAATAAGCACGAGGGTCAGTATCAACTCAATTGCGACTGATACTGATCACGCAGCTAAACAATGTGTTCGGCCAATTCCATATGCGGCGTGAGTTCGGTGCGGTTGCGGCCGTTTTGTTTCGCCAGATACAAAGCTTGATCGGCCATTTTAAGCCAAAGGTCGGTGCTGATAATCTCGCTACCCAAGGCAGAAATTCCGGCAGAAAAAGTGTAGTGGAGATCGATGCCATCAAAGCGACAACTGGTACTTTGCAAGCGTTCGCGCATGCGCTCAATGACTAAGCTGGCCTGGTCTAATTCTGTTTCGGTAAACAGTACGGCAAATTCTTCACCGCCTATACGACCGCATTTATCTTGTGAACGCAAACTGGTACTGAGTATCTGACCAAAATGCCTGAGCACAGCATCTCCTGCGGGATGACCATAGCGGTCATTAACGCCCTTGAAAAAATCCAAATCCAGCATAGCCAGACAAGTCTTGCCCTGATAACGTCTGTGCCGCTGGAATTCACTGTGCAGATCGCGCAAAAAACTGCGGCGATTGGCTAAACCAGTCAGTTCATCACTTAAGGCCAGTTGTTCCAATTCGCGATGAGCGTGAATTAAGGCCAACTCGGTTTGCTTGTGTGAAGTGATATCGGCGACAGCCAGAATTAAGCTGCCATTTTGATAGACCTGGGCCGTCAGCGCGAGCCAGCGGCCATCAGTCAGTTCGACTTCGATGCGGCGGTAACTTTGCTGGCGGTGCATGCAGGCAAGTCGCTTTAACCATTCGGAAAAATCATCTATCTGACTCACCGTGATTTTATTGGTGAAAAGCCAATATGCAAAATCGCTGTGATTTTGCCCAACCTTGACTTCATCGGTGAAGCCAAACATATGAGCGAACGCCCGGTTAAAGTACAAAATAACGTCGTTTTGATCAAGTACTGCGATACCATTAACGCTTTCGCTGATTTGATCCATCAGCATACTTTGCAAACAAACGGGTATATCACTCATGGTAAGATCGTCATTCAAGCCAGGTCTATATTGCAGATCGTATTCAGCTTAGTCACAATGCTGCATTGATGCGGGTGACCAGGCTGAGCTATTTCACTATAGTGGTGAGCCGCTTTAGTCGCTATCGGAGAAACGCAAAATCTTGTGTCTCACCGCTTTGTCTGGCAATCATTCAGACTGAGATAGCTTGAGGGCGTGCTGAGATACGGGGTGGCTGGTACATTGATTAGTGACTCTGTCAGCTCAAGCTTTCAGGTTTTGTGCAGGGCATGTTGATAGCGCTTGTTATGGCATTTGATGCAGTTAATTTGGGGTAGGAAAGAGGTGAGTAGTGAGCGCTAAAGTCATAAATAATGACAAGATTGCCAAGTTATTGCGCTTAATAGCGGCAGCAATAGTTTTGTATTTTTTGTACTTTGCTAAAGAAGTGCTGATGCCCGTGACGCTGGCCGTTATGCTGGCCTTTTTATTGGCGCCAGCGGTTAAGAAATTGCGACACTGGGGTTTGCCAGCAGCATTTGCGGTGGTCATGGTCGTTAGTTTGTTTGCTGCCAGCATTAGTATGAGTGGTGTGATTTTAGGTGGTCAGGTGGTAAAACTTGCGGGCAGCTTGCCGCAGTATGAAAGCACGATACGGGAAAAAATTCGTACCTTAAACGAGCTGACTTTGGCGCGCATCCATAGTCTGACTGGTAAGGCTGATTTGGTCATGCAGCCATTGGCGCAAGAGAAAAAAAGCGAAGACGAGCCCCCCGTTTTAGTCGCTGCGACGCCAGGTAAGCCTATCCCGGTTGAAGTGCATCAGCCTGCACCGACGGCGATGCAAATGGTGACGAAAATTCTCAACTCGTTAACTGGACCGATAGAAACGCTGGGCCTGGTTTTGGTGATGCTGGTGTTTATTTTGCTCGAACAAGAAGCCTTGCGCGATCGTTTCATCCGTTTGATTGGGCATGATAATTTGCGAGCTACTACGGTCGCCGTGAATGATGCCGGCGAACGCTTATCACGCTTTTTCATTTCTCAGTTCGCAGTCAATGGTGCTTGTGGTTTGGTGACGGGCCTGGCCCTGGCATTGGCGGGTGTGCCACAAGCGATCTTGTGGGGCGCAATGATGGGCTTATTGCGCTTTATTCCTTATATTGGTGCCTGGTTGGCCGCTGCCTTAGCCAGCTTGCTGGCTTTTGCGATTTCCCCGGGCTGGGATTTGATGTTAATCACCATCACGATTTTCATCGTGATTGAATTGGTTTTTGCGCAAGTAATTGAGCCGCAACTGTATGGGCACACTACGGGCTTGTCGCCACTCTCAGTGGTATTGGCCGCGGTTTTCTGGAATTGGTTATGGGGCCCAGTTGGTCTGGTTTTATCTACGCCACTAACTTTATGCCTGGTGGTTGCCGGGCGCTACATTCCTTCTTTGCATTTTCTTGAAATTTTATTGGGTGAAGTTGCCGCGCTGAGTTTGCCTGAAAAGTTTTATCAACGCGCGCTGGCGGGGGATGCTGAAGAAGCGATACGGAATGCGCAATCGTATATTAAACAACGCTCGATACCTGATTATTGCGACAAAGTCTTGATACCTGCTCTAAATCTGGCACAAATGGATTTTGCACAGCAAGCGATTACCGATGATGAAAAAAAGAAAGTCAGTTCGACCATCGCCGCCGTGTTGATGTCACTGGAAGGATGCAAGCAAAGCTGGTGGCGGCGTCGCTGCGTATCGGTGTTGGAAGGAGATGGGCTGGCGCGTCAGCTCATCCATCAGCGCGAGCAAGAATACGGGGTCTACCAAGGACCGATTGATGTTGCGCCGGGGTCGGTGATTTTGGCGCTCGGTGTGGCGGATCAGGCAGATGAGTTGGCGGCAGAAACGCTGGTGCGGGTATTGCGTGCGGAAGGCTTGGATGCACGCCATATTCTGCATGACGATTTAGATAATCCGCCCGAGGACGTGCCTGATAATCTGGTAGCCGCAATTTGTCTGGTTAGTGTCGGCGACGGGCAGCAAACATCGCACTTGGCAGAACTCACCACGCAAATTAAAGCGCGCTTGAACGCAGCATGTTTGCTCGGCTTAAGCTTGCCCAACCGCTTTCTCATGCAAAAAAACAGCCACTTTGCCAAGGGTTTGCCAGTGCAAGTATTTATGTCTTACGCCGAGATTACTCAAGCTTTGCGTAACGGCATGGTGAAACGCTAGCACCAGTGCATTTGCACTGGTAAGGTCTCAATAGCCAACGGTTTGGGAAGATTCATGCACCAGTTGTTCAAACAATTCGTGCCTATGCGCAGTGATCTTACCTTCTGCTAACGCTGCCAGTACCGCACAGCCAGGTTCGGCATGGTGGTGGCAATTGTAGAATTTACAGTGCCCAAGATAGGGCGCAAAATCCCGGAAAGCGCGCTCTAGCATACCTTCGCTTAAGTGATACAAGCCAAATTCCTGGAAGCCCGGTGAATCAATAATAAAGCTCTCACTTTGCCCGGGTAAATGGTACAGCCGGGTAAATGTGGTTGTGTGTTTGCCAGTGTCTAGCGCGGCTGAAATCTCACGTGTGGCAATGTCAGCATCCGGTACCAGCAAGTTGATCAATGAAGATTTGCCCATGCCGGACTGGCCTATCAAAATCGTTGATTTTCCAGTCAGCAAAGGCAAAATGCTGGCCTTGCAGGCCTCGGCTTGGGTATGCACCGACACTTCGTGCAAAGGGTAGCCCATGCGGGTGTAGACGCTTAAACGTTCGCGTGCTTTGTCTAAGGCGCTGGTGACATCAATTTTATTTAAAATCAGATGCACTGCTATGCCCGCCGCTTCTGCTGCAACAATGGCACGTGAAATTAAATCATCGGTAAAACTGGGTTCGGTCGCCACCACCAGTAAAAGTTGATCGAGATTGGCGGCCAGCATTTTCGATTTGTACTGATCCGAGCGATACAGCAGAGTGCGGCGTGGCTGTATGCTTTCTATCACGGCCTGATCTTTCGAGGTGAGTTTGGCTTGCACCAGATCACCCACAGCCACATCACTTTTCTTGCCGCGCGTGACACAATGCAAGCTGCGCAACACGCCATCGAGTTCAGCTTGCACGACATAGTGGCGGCCATGGGCCGCAATCACGTGGCCTTGAAATTCTTGTGCTTTATTCATGCGGCAAATTGCTGTTGATGGATGGCATCGAGCTTCGCGGCACAAATGAAATCATTGATAGAAATACCGCCTTTGCCGTCATTCACCGTATGGGTATCGAAGCGAACGATGCAACGATTGTAAGTCAGCACCAGTTCTGGGTGATGATCTTCGGCGTGGATGGTGTAGGCGATGGCATTCACAAAGGCTAAAGCCTGGTAGTAATTTTCAAACTGATAGGTTTTGACAATGCGCGCGCCATCTTGTTGCCAGGCTGAGACCTGAGTCAGCAGTGCATCAATTTCAGCCTGACTTAAACCGGTTTCGGTATGTTGCGACGTGGCGTGCAATAAATCATGTAAAGTCTTCATAGTGATTAGCTAGGTAAGGTAGAGGTTTTCAATAAATGCTGTATGCGCAAGCTGGCCGGTGGATGGCTATCGTAGATGGCCGAATGCAAGGGATCGGGGGTTAAAGTCGAGGCATTGTTTTCGTATAAATTCATTAATGCGTCAATTAAGTCTTGAGCTCGCGTGTGTTTGGCAGCAAAAGCATCTGCCTCAAATTCATTTTTTCGAGAAAAGATCGCCATTAACGGTGAAAACATAAACAAGAAGACTGGTGAGCATTGCATGAATAAAAGGAGTGCCAGTGCGTCGGTTGTGCCTAAGCCTATAGGGTTGACTCCCAAACCTGTATAGAACCAAACTTTTTGCTTTAATACGCCCAGTGTAATAAAGAAAATCGCAGTAAAAAACAGGGATATGGCCATCCCTTTTTTTATGTGATTGAGTCTGAAGTGACCAAGCTCATGGGCCAAGACCGCTTCCATTTGATCCGGACTCAAACGATTGATCAGTGTGTCAAAAAACACGATGCGTTTGCTGTTGCCTATGCCAGAAAACAAGGCGTTACTGTGTCCACTGCGTTTCGAGCCATCCATTACGAACAAGCCTTTTGAGGCAAAGCCGACGCGCTGCATCAGTCCTTCTATTTTTTGCACCAGGCTTTGATCTTCTAGTGGTGTGAATTTATTAAATAGCGGAGCAATCCAGTTAGGGTAAACCATCATGATAAATAACTGAAAAGCCGTCCAAACCAACCAAGCATAGAGCCACCACAACTCACCCATTTCGCCCATCAGCCAGAGTATGGCCGCACACAGAGGGAGGCCGAAAGCAGTGAGGAGTCCTGTTACTTTAATCGTGTCTAACCAAAACAAACTGGGCTTCATATTATTAAAGCCAAACTTAGCTTCGAGGCGGAACTGGCTGTAATAGGCAAATGGCAGGTCGAGCACGCCACTGATCAGGCTGAAACTTGCGAGTAAGCCTAGTTGCATCACTAAACCATCGCCCAGCCAGTGTTGTAAGGCATGGGCGAGCCAGTTTAAGCCGCCAAATAGCGTGAAGGCCAATAAAATGAAGGTGTTGAAAAATAGGGAAACTATGCCAAACTTGGTTTTGCTTATCGTATAATCGGCGGCTTTTTGATGGGCCTCCAGCGAGATTTTCTCAGAAAACCCGGCGGGCACTTCAGCGCGATGTTGCAAAATATGGCGGATATGCCGTGACGACAGCCATAATTTAAAAGTCAGGCTGGCGAGTAAAAATGCAATAAATAACAGCGTAAAAATTTGCGAATTCATGAATTAATTAGCTTAGTTTCAAGGTGGGCCAGTGCTCTTAAAAACGGCTGAACATGCCGGCAGTCATGCAGACTATCAGGGCCAGGCCCCCTGTTTTCAAGCTGATTTTGTTTAAATAAGGAAGAATTATGTCACAAGCCAGTACCGAAGCTGTAACTTCAGCAGCAAATAGCCGCCCAAATGAGTTTAATCTGGTCTGGGTCGATATGGAAATGACTGGCCTGGATCCCGATAATGACCGGATTATCGAGGTTGCCGTAATCGTTACCGATTCGGATTTGAATGTGTTGGCCGAAGGTCCGGTGTTCGCGATACATCAAAGTGACGAAACCCTGGATAAAATGGATGCCTGGAATAAGGGTACACACGGTCGCTCGGGTTTGATTGATCGTGTCAAAGCGTCAACAATTAGTGAGGAAATGGCTGAGCTCGCCTTAATCGAGTTTTTAAAAGACTACGTGCCGGCTGGAAAATCGCCGATGTGCGGTAATTCAATTTGCCAGGACCGGCGTTTCATGGCGCGTGGCATGCCTAAGCTGGAAGCGTTTTTCCACTACCGTAATCTGGATGTCTCAACCCTGAAAGAATTGTGCCGACGCTGGCAACCCGCTTTAATCAGTGGTTTTAAAAAGCAGCAAAAGCACACTGCCTTGGCTGATATTCAAGAATCCATTGCAGAATTGCAATACTATCGCGAACATTTCATCCGCTAATCTGTGGGGTCTGTGCACCCCGCGTTAGGTAGCGCAGATGCTGCGATAAAAAATTCTGAATTTGCAGCAAGCTGAAAACGCAGACTGGGTGTGCCTTTTCAGCTTGATGTGCCAAATCAACTTCGAATTGCGACAGGGGATGGCGGTATGCCGAATAATACTT
>JAYSEN010000034.1:0-46656 GCA_041913845.1 Undibacterium sp. | reverse complement strand
GAGGTGTAGCATAACACCTCTTATCAGGTGGCCAAATTCAGTATGCCACTACAAACCAAGTGTGCGAATACGCCGAGCTATTCGTACTTAGGCTTGCTGCCATGTTAGGCGTGTGCCGCGTAACATAAGATTGGTTTTTTAATTTCAATCCAGACGCGCCAGTTGCACAATTGCCCAGTCGTCCCAACCAGACTTACGATACATGCAGTCCAGTCGGCGAGTTCGGGTTAGCATGGGTGTTTTTGGAGTGACGAAATCGTACGATTTCGCTACGCTCAATCGCACCTACGGCCCTCGTTCAACTCAATACGGTATTCCGTCCTCTCTCCATTTTTTTTACACGAAGCAATAACGATATTGAAGTGCTCAAGTGCAGATATCAGTGCCTTATATCTGATATGTTTATCTTTGGCGGTAAGTTGACCACTATATGTGATTATTTGGATCATCTCTTGGCCACGCCCTTCGACATTCATATATTCTTCAGCCTTCTCAATTAAACTAGTGAGCCTTCTCAACGGCAACACTTTAATTAAGTTTTCTAAAGTCACGTTACCCTCGCATATTGCGGGTAGCAATAAGTTGAGGTCTTGATCAGTTAGAGTACGTATTGCCAAGTCATTAGCTGATTGATCTGGATGCAGGTATACATCAACCAATTCTTCTGCAATATGAAGACCTTCAATTACATAGTTTAAATCCATCATTGACCTTTTTTTATTCGCTCCAATACCAGAGCATTCTCAAAATTAACTGCAGCTGGATGTAAAGTATGATTAATTAAATTTTGCGTTTCAGACGGAGTAAGTGCCCCTCGACTTAAGTGTGTAGATCCAATGATAAAAAAGAGTCGACAAGCAAATAGCAATCCCTAAAATAAAAGCTCGACCAATTAAATCAAGGAGAACGACATGCTTGCGACTCTTAGACAGGATTTTACTTCAGAAGAAGTGATTTTGGCAGTGGCGTTAGAACTTTCTAGTGGCAGTTGGAAAATAGCGCTGAGTGATGGCAGGAGAGCTAAGCCAACGATAGTCACGGTAGCGGAAGAACAAGCGCATGCACGACTGATGGCCGCAGTAAAAGTGATCCAGGAAATACAGATGAAATGGTCGTTGTCGGCGAAAACCAAAGTGGTGGTGATGTACGAAGCAGGTCAGGATGGCTTCTGGATTTACCGGGCACTGGAAGCCATGGGGTATTCCTGCATGGTGATTGACTCTGCCAGTGTGCCAGTTGGGCGGCAAACCAAGCGAGCCAAGACAGATCGGCTGGATGCGATCATGTTAGTGAATTGTTTAAGAGGATGGCTGCGCGGTGAACAAGATCGGCTACGGGTGCTGCATGTTCCAGACGAATCCGCTGAAGCTGAACGACAACTACTTCGGGATCGCGGGGTTTTGCAAAAGGAGATCGGTCAACATCACGACAGGATACGCAAATTACATCGTACCGTCGGTTGTTGGGATGAGGTCAGCCACGACATTGCGCGAAGACTGCAAGCTGGTGAAGTTCGTTGTTACGACGGCAGTGCATTACCCGCGGAGTTGACGGCGCGATTGCGACGAGAATGCGAACGACTCGCCCTGGTCGAAGAACAATTTAAGACGCTGAGCAAGACACAAATTTCCCAGTTATCCGAAGCGGTTCAGGAAAAGATCGCTCATCTGACCAAACTCAAAGCGATCGGCGAAATTGGCGCAACAAGGATAGCCACCGAATTATTTTGGCGACACTTTAGCAATCAAAAACAAGTTGGCTCGTGCGTCGGATTGGTGCCGCAGCCCTACGACAGTGGCGCGACGCGGATTGATCAGGGGATCAGTAAGCAAGGTAACCGGCGAGTGCGCTCGCTACTGGTAGAAATGGCCTGGTTGTGGCTACGCTATCAGCCGGAAAGCAAGATGGCAATCTGGTTTGCGCAAAAGACCCACAGCCAGGCGCCCAACAAACGCAGTCGGCGCGTAGCCATCGTGGCGGTGGCGAGAAAATTGGCAATCGCATTATGGCGCTACCTTGAGTATGGTGTCATACCAGAAGGTGCGCGTTTTAAGGAAATCAAAAGCCACAGCTAAAGACAAATGAAATGGCAGTCCAGATAAAGCAAAACGTTGTGAAAGTACGAAGGCAAGAACAGTAAAAAGGAATCAAACCCGTTGCCCACCCTGGTTGCCCAAAACAACCGTTACTAGTAGATGGGGTTTGACTAAAGAAGGTCATCTTAGCGCACAGCGCATGCAGAATCAGGCTGGCGAAAAGCGCCAGCGGATAGAAGGTAGTGTAACCTAAGGTTCACGAGCATATGACCTGAGACTTATTACGACTTGAGGACGGAATACGCAACGACGCAGGAGAGAAAAATGAAGAACGAAAACTAACTGCAATGAATTTGCAGGTTGTACTTGAAATTTATCATAGAAGGGTGGACACTTTTGTGCCCACGCACCTGATACTCAGTTACAGTCGCCACTGTAGTTGCCAGCACGATTTTGAAAAAGCATGAACTAGGAAAAAACATGGGTATGCCACTTAATGTTGAAAGCGCTGGTTTATTTATAGTGCTCTATCTGGCCGTGTTCGCTAACAACTATTTCTCAAATCGGCGTGAATTTAAGCAGCATCCGGATAAAGCGCGGCGCTATCAGGCTTTGCCGCTGCGCTATAAGCTGGCTTGCCGAGTGATAGTGATGCCCCTGTTTGCCGCTACGGTTTTCCTACTTTGGGCCAGTCTTTTTGCCCTGATCGCGATGTTCTTGCTAGAGGCGGCATGTATGCGCTGGTACCGCCAGCATGGTTTGCTCTAATTGGCAAGGACTTGGTTTGGTCCTGCCTACGCGCAAAAAACTGAGTAAATATAAATCGGACATCCAATCTAAATCAAAAATTCATTATTTATAAAAGCTCACACATGCAAAAAGTTGTAGCCCTAGCCATCAATACCCAAATCAGCTACCCACGTGGCACTGAACTTCAGCAACTTAATTTTCAGGGTGGCCAACTCGATATTCTGATAGTCGGGTGTCAGGATGAATCAGGCTGCCGTGTCTTGTTTGAAGAGCCTATCGCCTTCAGAGTTTTGGATGAGCGTGAAATGCTCGAGTATTGGCCAGTTTGCTCAACACCAAATGGATGGATTTTTGAAGTCAGCGCGAATGGCTGGCTGCAGCAAGATCAGGCGAGATTTGCCTTCTTAAATGCTGGTGAATTGAAATCAAAATTAAAGGAATACGTAATCACGGGAATAAACGAATGCGTTTGCGTCATTTCACAGAAATCACCTTTGATTTGCCTGATCGAGTAAAAAAAGCAAAGTTTGATTCTGTGCAGGTTAAGCGCCATTTCAAATCGCCATCCGGGTTTTTAAAAAATCCAGGTATTTGCTATCGTCTGCGCTGAAAATCTCGGGGCCGGCGTCCAGCCAGGCGCGCTGCAGTTCTGCGGCGGCCTGGTCGAGGTATTCGGCTTCGAAATACAATTGGCCCAGCCGCAAATGTATGTAGGGGTTTGCCACATCTTGCGGGCAATCTGCGGCGGTTTTGAAACAGACAAAGGCTTTTTCGTAATTGCCGCTAAAAAAATGACAGTCGCCAATTGCCACATACAACCAAATTGCTACGGCCGAGTTTCTGGCTTGATCTGGCAACAAGCTAAGTGCTTGCAAATACAGCGCACGCGCGGCATCGTATTCGTGTTGCGCGATTAAGGCGTCACCACGCAGACAAAGTGCCTGCGTTTGCTGATAAATTTCTGCGCTGATTGCAGTGGTCATGAGATGTCGTTACAGCGCCGCCAGTATGGTTTCCGAAAACAGGCATTGCGCCGTGGCTTCGGTTGGGCAGAGCATAATCAAAAAGGCGTTGTAAATGGGGTTCCATTCTTTTTGATTATCAAGTTTGATCGAGATAAAGGCTTTTTGTAAGTCTTTTTGATTTTTACCGCTTGGTGCTTGCCATTTACCAGGACGATTTTTAAGTAAGACTTCGCCAGCATAGGCACCCATAGCAAATAAGGATTTATTCAAAGCGCCAACTGGGGCGTTTTGCTCTTTCCATTCTTGTAAAACACGGTCTAGGTGTTTGAGCGAATTAAGCGAGTAATCGAGATTGGTGTTTTCGATGCGGATGAAGTTTTTTACGGCTTCGGCGGCGTAAGCGGCGACATTGTCGGCGCTGGGGGCCAAATGCATAGCGATAGTGGAACTCATGGAATGGGTGCTTTACTCAGAGTGAAATAGGCTGCGGTGCAGGAGACTCGCGTGGGCGATATTGTGAAGCAGGCAGTGCCTCGGTCAGGCTGGATTTTACCATGCCTGCTTGTCTGACTAAAAGTCGGGGAACTCTTAAGTTAATTCAAAGTCAATTACGCATTGATTTAACGTCGATAAACAGACGGGTGAGCAGCACATGGGAATTTATCTGAGCAGTGACATGCCCTGGCTGGCCTGATGCTTTGCTGCCAGGCTATCCCACGATTTTGGCTTAGTCAGTTTACTCAGTTGGTCGACTAAAAGGAAAGTACACCACCATGAACATAATCACACAGCGGCGCAGCATGTTACGGTTTAGTTGGTTGGCTAGCCTGGCGTGGGTCTTCAGTATGCTGCCTTTAGCTTCAGCACAGGCTGATCAATTAGTAAGTTTGACGACTCGCGCCGGGGTGCAGCAAGATCTACTGCTTTGGCAACCAGCGCCTGCCCAGCCCGATACGGTGTTTCTGATATTGCCAGGTGGTCCGGGTAACTTGGGTTTGACTAAGCTGGCACAGCGGGTAAAGGCTGAGCAGCCCTATTTGTTTTCGGCACAACGTCTGGCCTTGTTACAGCCTGGGCGGGCGGTACTGGTCTTGAATGCCCCCTCAGATCAACCTGATATGAGCCAGAGTTTTCGATTATCTTCCGCGCACGCCGAAGATTTAGGCGCGGTGGTCAGGCTAATTCACCAGCGCTATCCGGCGGCGCGTCTGGTTTTGCTGGCGCATAGTCGGGGCACGCTGAGTGCGGGCTATATTTTGCAAAATCTGGCGCAATATATCAGCGCCGCAGTGTTGTTCGCTGGCCTGTATCAAGCCAGTGACGCGCAGGCTGGTGCTCCTTCAGCCGGGCCAGGTTTGTCCTGGTTGAACTGGTCTGAAATTAAAACACCGGTATTGGCGGTACACCATGTGCACGATGCTTGTCCGGTTGCGCCTTACGCGGCAGCGCAAGCGAGTGGCCTGGCACTGATTACGGTGCAAAATAAAGTCAGACCTACTGCAGAGTTTCCTTGTGGTCCCAGCACTTACCATTGGTTTGCCGGGCAAGAGCAAGCCATCGCTAAAGAAGTGAGTCACTGGCTGGCGGGGCAAACCTGGCGCCGGACTTTGCCCTGAGCGGACTGAGGCTGCGACGCACTATGAGGTTTATCTGTGCGCGGTTTATTTGTCGGCCTCGATGGCGAACCAGTCAGGCTGCAGCCATTACCAGGTCTGCTAAGTTTAAGCAGTCAGCCAGTAGTCGCGCATAAGCTCACTGCACCAGGCTGGCTGTGTCACGGCTTCGCGTGGTAAGAATTCGCGCATAACCGGTTTGATATCGAGTATCGGCGTGCCATTGATGGCGTCGAGTTCAGCCACCGTCAGGCTCGTGCCATCGACCTTAATTAGGCGGCATATTGTGCTACCCAGGCGGTTAGGACGATTTTTAGCGCGTTGCGCAAAAATACCCACTTCTGGCCAGGCTGGATTGTTGCGCGGATGGCGTGCCGCGCGTTGGATTTGCTGTTCCTGAACTTGGTGAAATAAAAATAGAATTTCGACATGAGAAAACGCCTCTAAACCTTGCAAAGCGGCGGGGCTGAATTCGGCAGTCAGACAAATTGTGGTGAGCTGTTTGCCCCAATAATCATCGCGAACTTCTTGCCTTTGGTTTTCTACATAAGCGATTGCTGTTAATGGTATCGACATGCTGTTTCCTCCTGAAATTGATGCGCGAGTTGAAGGGCTGACAAGCTCAGGCTAAATGACTAAGACCTGGAGTACACTGTGCAGTGGTATCTGTTAGTTGCATGATTTAGCATCTTAGTTTGAAGCTTAACGGAATGACAATCGAGGCAAATTGACCCCAGCGCTTACCCTAAACTGAAGTTAGTTTTTCTGCAAGTGGTTCTTTGTACGACGAGTTTGCAAGCATTTTCGCTAAGCGGGCATATCGTGTCGTCACAATTTTTTACTGAAAAAGCACCTTGACCAACTCGCTGTATTCTTTTGCTTTTGCGTTGTCGCTCTTATAATGAGAGCATTGCCTAAGCACATGCCCTGGTTTAACCGGATTTGCCCGAAAAGTGCTGAGCTACGCACAAAACTAAGGCAGTACTGACGTAGGTTCAGGCCTAACCCTGAGGTTGGTGTTTGATATCGCTAAGTGCTCGTGTTTAGGTAGTGGTCTGCATGCTACCCTGGCTCAGTCCGATTTGTTTGCCTGTACCGGCGCTCACATCATGAAGTTACCTGCTATTTTGAAATCCACTCGCTTGAGTAAAATTGTGTTCGCTCCGGCCTCTTCGCGTATCTTACGCGTTACTGTGGGGGCAACACTCACGTATTTACTCGTGATGCTGGCTGCCACCCTGTTTTTGCCCATGTATATCGGTCATAAACTCAAGGCTGAAGTGGCACAGCAATTTGGTCGTGAACTGCAATTGGGTAAGCTGAGTTTTAACCCATTTCGCTTAGCGCTGAGCGTGGAGCAAGTCAATTTGCTGGAAGCCGATAAGAAGACCAGTTTTTTGAAGGTCGGGCATATCTATATCAATGCCTCCTTAGCCAGCGTCTGGCGCGGTGCTTTGGTGTTTGATGAACTGGTTGTCAGTCAGCCAGAGCTGCACGTCTTGCGTAAAAACCTTGAGGGCGCATATAACTTCAGTGATGTTTTGCAAAAGATTCAGGCTATGCCAGCTAGTCCCGAACCATTGCATTTTGCGATGGCTAATCTGCAACTGTCAGGTGGGCGCATTGTTTTTGAGGATAGCGTTAAGCGTCAGCAGGTGCAGCTTCAGGACTTGCAATTGGCCCTGCCTTTTGTCTCGAATTTTCCGTCGGAACTTGAAATTTTTGTAGAACCCCACTTGCAATTTAAACTCGACAATAAATTGCTCGCTTTACGCGGTAAGACCAAACCGTTCTCGAGCAGCCATGAAAGTCGGTTGTCGCTCAATATAGAAGGGGTGAATTTATTACCCTATCTGGCGTATTTGCCAGAGCAAGTCGCAGTCCAATTTAAGTCGGCGGCACTCAGTAGTCAGCTTGATCTGATTTTTCTAAATCAGGCAGGTCTGGCGCAAATGCAATTGCAAGGCCAGTTCGCCTTGCATGACTGGCATGTGCAAGACAAAGCCGGGCACGATTTACTTAAATTTGCGGAATTCACCACCAGCATCAAACAGATTGATTGGCACAAGCAACAACTGGAACTTGGCAAACTGAACTGGCGCAAGCCAGAAGTCTGGCTGGAGCTTGATCAACAGGGGCGTCTGAACTGGCAAAAACTGATCACGGCGTCTGCGCCAGAAAAAGTCGCATCAGCTACACCCAAGCCCAACCCTGCCAGAGCGACTGGCGACGCTAAGCCTGCGACTAGCAACGTCACGTCAGCGCAGACTAACGCCTGGCATTGGCGCATAGAACAAGCTCAGATCGACCAGGCGCAGTTGAATCTGCAGGATGCCGCATTTGCTCAGCCAGCGACGCGGCGTAAGTTGCAAGATTTGAGTTTGCATTTGCAGAATTTATCCAACCACCCTGACGCCAAGGCCGCCAATTTTGATTTGCAATTTGCGGCATCCGAACGCAAAAACAAGGTGGAGCCTGAGCATTGGCAATTAAAGGGTAAGCTATCACTAGCGCAGACACGGCTGGATGCCGAATTAAAACTCGAGCATCTGCAGTTTGCCGACTATCAAGCCTGGATGCGTCCGTGGCTGAATTTGAAACTCAATGGCAGCCTGGCGGCGCAAGCGGAGATTCAAGTGGCTGGTTCCGATTGGAAAATTCAGCAAGCCAATCTGAATTTGTCAGGTGTGCAGCTTAAGTCCGGACTCAGTGATGACACTGGCATGGCCTTTGAAACACTTTCATTGAAGCAGCTCAACCTCGATAGTAAGCAGCGTTTAGTGCAGTTGGGCGTGGCTGAGTTAAGTGGCTGGGACATGCGCCTGAATCGCAATAAAGAGGGCGCATGGAATTGGCAGGATTGGTTGAGTGGGGCGAGTAAAACCCCAGCTACAACCGAAGCTGCCGCCTTGCCAGCAAATAAAGCCACTACCAAGGCTACGCCATGGCGAGTGGAAACCGGGCGTTTGCAGCTGCGGGATGCCAGACTGGCGTTAAATGATGCTGCAATTTTCCCTAATGTAAGTTTGCAAGCGGAAAAAATTAATCTGGAATTACAGAACTGGCAAAGTGATATGGCGAAGGCCATGCCAGTGAATTTTCAAGCGCAATTAGGACGTAAAGCGCAATTCAAACTGCAGGGTGAAATCAGCCCCAAATTAGCACAGATAGCGTTACAGCTCGATGCCAATGCCATACCTATGGCCGCCTTGTTTCCCTATGTGTCACCGTATTTGAATGTCTCGATTACACGGGCGCGTACCGACTTAAACGGCAAACTCGTTGTTACGCAAGCATTACAAGTGGAAAATTTAAATGTGGCATTTGACGGGCGCTTGGCAGTGAATAATTTTCATGCGCTGGAAAACGGCGCAGAGGACGATTTCTTGCAATGGAAAAACCTGCAGGCAGATGGTTTGCATTTGCAATGGGGACCGCAACAACGCAATGTACTGGTTGAAAAACTGGGTTTAAGCGATTTTTATGCAAGATTATTTCTATCCGAAAAAGGTAAGCTGAATCTGCAAAATATTTTGCTGACAAAGGCTGATATTAAAACCGAAAGCCCCGCCAACGCGCAGGCGTCAGGCCCATCCACGGCACAAACATCGCCCCAGCTAGCTGATACAGGGGCTAAAAAATCACCCGTAGCGCTGAAGGTCGAGGTAAAAACGACCGAGTTGAAAAACGGCAATATTAACTTTACCGATAATTTTATACGTCCCAATTACACCGCCAATCTGACCAGCGTCGGCGGAACAATTGGTCGTTTTGCTAGCGATCAGACTGAGCCAGCTAAGCTGGAGTTGACGGGCAAGGTTGATGACGATGCGCCATTATTGGTTTCGGGAACCATTAATCCTTTGGCTCAACCCGTGTTTCTGGATATTAAGGGCAGTACCAATGGTTTGGAATTACCCCGTCTGACACCTTATGCGGCGAAATACGCAGGTTATGCGATAGAAAAAGGCAAGTTGTCAGTACAAGTTGCTTATCATCTGGAAAATCATCATTTACAAGCGCAAAACGATTTGCGCCTGGACCAATTAACGTTTGGCGAGAAAATTGATAGCCCGCATGCAACGCGCTTACCCGTATTGCTGGCTGTGGCGTTGTTAAAGGATAGCGATGGGCAAATCAATATTAATTTGCCGATTTCTGGCTCTTTGTCAGATCCACAATTTTCGGTGGGTAGCATAATTTCTAAGGTGCTGGTCAATTTACTGACTAAGGCCGTGACCTCACCCTTTGCTTTACTCGCTTCTATGTTCGGACATGGCAATGAAGAATTGTCGTCGCTGGACTTTATTCCCGGTAGCGCCGCTATCGATGATGCGGCAAAAACGAAGCTGGATACCCTGGCCAAGGCTCTCAATAATCGTCCCGCTTTGAAGCTCGATATTTTAGGGCGGGCTCAGCGTGACCTCGACATCCCTGCCTTAAAAGAAGCTGAGTTGGCTGAACATTTACGTGAAGCCAAGTGGAAAGATCAGCGTAGTAAATTAAAAGGCCAGGATAAGACAAAATTAAGTCTGAGTACGGATGAAGAGGCGCGGTATTTGCAAAAACTGTACAGCGAGGCAAAATGGGAAAAACCCAGAAATATGCTGGGTTTAGCAAAGACGCTGACGCAGCCAGAAACTCGTGCCGCCTTACTGCAACACATCGAAATACGTGATGAAGACTTGCTGCAATTGGCGCAACAACGTGCTGACGTGGTGCGTGATTATCTTGAAGATACTGCAAAACTTAGTCGTGAGCGTATGTTTATCATAGCCCCTAAGATCAGTCATGCCGATGAAAAGGGCAAGCATCAGCATAAAGTCGATTTTTCACTCAAATGATGGCGTGTAGTTTGATGAATGCGGCTAACTCGCATCAATTGACGAGGTAATCGAGGTGTTTGATGCATGCCTGGGTTTAATTCGAGTTTTCTTTATTGTTTTAGGTAAAAACTTGTTTTATGCTGAATTGCCGGGTTTGGACAAACTAGCAAAGTTTGGGGTACTGCTTAGATCTGCTGATAAGGGCTGAGTAGTTAAGAAGTCAGAGTGAGTAAAAATCCCATTAAATTCCCGTTTAGTAGTACAGCGATTTAACGCTTGGTTACGGGAAGTTTTCGCAGGCAGCAAGCACGAAGTAGGGTGGTCTGGGTAGCGCTCAGGGAAGTGAGCGATGATAAATAAGATAGGTAAAGGGTGGGGGATAAGGAATGTCTGAATTGAATAAGATTTTGTACGTTGAAGATGATGCTGATATTCAAACAGTGGCGCAAATCGCACTGGAAATGGTGGGGGGCTTTAGTCTGAAGACATGTGGTTCTGGGCAGCAGGCACTTGACGAGGTACAAAACGGCTATGTTCCTGATTTATTGTTGCTGGATGTGATGATGCCAAATATGGATGGCCCGACTACCCTGGCAGCATTGCGTAAAATGAGCAGCACTGCGACCACACCAGTTATTTTTATGACCGCAAAAGTGCAAAATGCTGAAATGGAACATTACTTGTCCTTAGGTGCCATTGGGGTCATAGCCAAACCTTTTGACCCTATGGAATTGGCCAATCAAGTCAGACAATTGTGGCAGGAGAACACTTAATGACCGATAAAAATGCCAGCCTTCAAGATAAATTGCGTGCCTTAGAGGAAGTTTTTCTGCAAAAATTGCCAGGAAAAATCGAGGAAATAACCAGTACCACACGCGCTTTACTTGAACAGCCCGCAAATAAGGAGTTATTAACGGTTTTGCATCGTTTATTGCATACTATGGCGGGTTCGGCTGGAACGTTTGGGTTTGATGCTATCGGGGCACAGGCGCGTGTTTTTGAGGGCAAGCTCAAACCATTAATGAATGGCGGAGTCTGGAGTCAGTCTGAATGGCAGGCTTATGCAAATGAATTGCTAGACTATTTTAGTAATGCCATGAAATACGATGGTCAGCCGGTTAAAGACGAAATGACCTTAAATTTGGCTGATGAAGTCTTGAGTAATGAAAAGATGCTCATTTATCTGGTAGGCGAAAATCAGCAACAAAATCGGGAAATCATTAATCAGCTCACTCACTTTGGATACGAAGTGCTGCAAATTAATGATATTTCCCAGTTGGCATTGCAAGTTGTGACTCGCCGCCCCAGTGTCATCGTCGCGAAATTGCTCGCGAGTGAAGATAGTGATCACCATCTGGCGCAAATCGCCAAAGCGAAAAAATTAGTGCCGTTCGATTTACCCGTGGTCTTTATTTCTCAGACAAATAGCTTTGAGGCCAGAATTCAAGCCGTAAGAGCGCAAGGCGAAGGCTTTTTTACGGAACCGATAGATCTGGTGGCCTTAACTGAACGCATCGAGTTTATCGCCAAGCGCAGTGAAGGCAGTAGTTACCGGATTTTGATCATAGACGATGATGCCGTAACCGCACGATTTTATGCCACCATTTTGCGCGACGCCGGTATGACGGTGCATGTTTCTAGTCGTCCTGAGTTGATCTTAAATGTGATGGCCGATTTTCGACCCGAGTTACTCTTGGTTGACGTTTATATGCCAGATTGCAGTGGCATAGAATTGGCTAAATTGATACGTCAGGATAATTCTTTCGTCGATGTTCCCATCATATTTTTTTCCAGCGAGGCGGATCCTGAACGCCAGCTTGAAGCTGTTCGTGCAGGCGCCGACGATTTCATCACTAAACCAGTTTCGTCGCAATATTTGCTTTCGTCTTTGTCGAACCGGGTAGAGCGTTATCGCTCCTTGCGCAGTCTGATTATGCGAGATGGTTTGACGGGTTTATTAAATCACACGGCTCTCAAAGAGCAATTGGCTGCTGAGGTTGCACAAGCTGGGCGTAGTGGTGCGCCATTAGCCTTGGCGATGATCGACCTGGATCGCTTTAAATCCGTCAATGACACTTATGGTCATCCCGTTGGGGATCAGGTTTTGAAAACCTTGTCGCGCTTGTTGCGTCAGCGTTTGCGTCGCGGCGATATAGTTGGTCGCTATGGTGGTGAGGAATTCGCCGTGATTTTCCCTGACACCAATGCCGAAACAGCCAGAAAAGTATTGGATCAGGTGCGCCTGGCTTTCGTGAAAATTGAACAGCATGCAAACCAACAAATCTTTACAGCGACGTTTTCAGCGGGCGTCGCTGATCTGGAACTTGCGGCCGATGTTGAGGAAATTATCGAGGCTGCTGACAATGCGATGTATGTGGCTAAACAAAAAGGGCGGAATTGTATCGAGCTGGCTTGAATAAGCGAGGCGCTTTGCTTAACGCATCATGCCAACCAGTTTATGCACAAGTTCTGATGAAGTCGCCGCACTGAATTTTCGCATTAACTTAGCTCTGTGCATTTCTACGGTGCGTGGACTCAAACCAATTTGCCGCGCGATTAACTTACTGGTTTTGCCTTCCACCAGAAGTGCCGCAATTTCGCGCTCTCTGGGGGTTAATTCGGCTGTCACTGGACGTTTTGCGCTTAAGTCTTCAAATACCCAGATGCCGACAGCGTGAGGGTCGGTTTTATCCAGCGCCCGTCCCGAAACGTGGCACCAGAATAATTCCTGATTGGCACGCTTCATAATGCGCTCGTCTGAATAATAGGCTTTGGCATTTAAGATGGGGGTAATGCGGGCGCCTGTACGTTCGAATTCATCCAGGCTGGGATACAACATCAAAAACGACTGGCCGCAAAGCTGTTCCCGGCTATAGCCAAACATGCGCGCCAAATCTTCGTTGCAATCGCGAATAATGCGATGTTGGGAAACACACATACCAACTGGGGCTAATTGAAAAATGGTGGAAAAATCTATTGTTGCCAGCTCACTCATGTCGATGTACTTTGCCCAGTGAAAAGATTTTCAGGTAGTTTTACGGTATTGCGCAGTATAACCCAGCAACTTATGCTGTTGTGCTACTGTTGTGTTGGTTGATATTGAAAAGGGGACTTTGATGAATAAAACCTATCCTGACGCCGCGACGGCTTTAGCTGGCGTAGTCAAAGATGGTCAGACCATTGCTGTGGGTGGCTTTGGTTTATGCGGTATTCCGGAAGCTTTGATCGCTGCGCTACGCGACTCAGGCGTCAAAAATCTGACGGCAATTTCAAATAATGCGGGTGTCGATGGATTTGGCTTGGGCCAATTGTTAACAACACGTCAGATTCGCAAGATGATTTCGTCCTATGTCGGCGAAAACAAGGAATTTGAACGTCAATATCTGGCGGGTGAATTGGAGTTGGAATTCACTCCTCAAGGCACCTTAGCTGAAAAGCTTCGTGCGGGTGGCGCTGGTATTCCTGCATTTTTTACCAAGACCGGTGTTGGTACTATCGTCGCGGAAGGTAAAGAAGTGCGCGAATTCGACGGCCATAAGTATGTGATGGAGCGTGCTCTGGTGGCTGACGTTGCATTGGTTAAAGCCTGGAAAGCGGATAAGGCCGGTAATCTGATCTTCCGTAAAACTGCGCGCAATTTCAATCCGAATGTGGCGATGGCAGGAAAAATTACTGTGGCAGAAGTTGAAGAGTTGGTTGAAATCGGTGAGCTTGATCCTGATAGCATCCACACACCAGGTATTTTCGTGCATCGCATCGTGGTTAATGCGAGCCCTGAAAAACGTATAGAACAACGCACTACGCGTGCGGCCTGAGCAGGTTGGGAGGAAATATGGCTTGGAATCGTGATGAAATGGCTGCTCGCGCAGCGCAAGAATTGCAAGATGGGTTTTATGTGAATTTGGGCATAGGTTTGCCAACTCTGGTGGCAAATCATGTGCCTGCTGGTATGGAAGTTTGGTTGCAATCAGAAAATGGATTGCTGGGGATAGGCCCATTTCCAACTGAAGCAGAAGTTGATGCCGACTTAATCAACGCAGGCAAGCAAACCGTGACGACCTTGCCAGGTTCGTCGATTTTCAGCTCGGCAGATTCGTTTGCCATGATACGCGGTGGCAAAATCAACCTGGCGATTTTGGGGGCAATGCAAGTCAGCGAATTTGGTGACCTGGCTAACTGGATGATACCTGGCAAGATGGTAAAAGGTATGGGCGGGGCAATGGATTTGGTCGCCGGTGTTGGTCGTGTCGTGGTCTTAATGGAGCATGTCGCGAAGGGCGATGCCCATAAAATTTTACAAGCCTGCACCTTACCTTTAACTGGGGTGGGCGTGGTCAATCGCATCATTACCGATCTGGGTGTAATAGATGTCAGCAGCCAGGGTTTGAAGTTGGTTGAGCTCGCACCCGGTGTGAGCGTTGACGAAATCGTTGCAAAAACAGGCGCGAAATTAGACCTTAGCCAATTCGCCTGAACCATGGTCTTCACGTGATTGGGCGCTAACTAAGCTTAGTGATAACGCTAAGACCCAAAAATAGCCAGCTTAAGCAGATAAGCTGGCTATTTTCTTCGAGGTTTCCATATTGCGGTACTTATTTACCCTTCTTGGGCATAAAGTCCCCGATGGGGCGGACATTGCCGCAATCACTGCCCAGCCACTTACCCTGGTTTTCGATATGCTGATTCATGGGTTTGCCATGTGATGTGCCTTTAAAATCATAGACCGAGCTCATCGCGTCACCGCTATAACTTCCCTTGATATTGCCTTTTCCCTGAATGTTTTGCCCGTTACAAATCACTTCCCCCGTATAGCTATTACCTTGGAAACTGAAATTCTGGCTTTTACATTCCTGACGTGCCTCCGGTGGTAAGTGATCTTGCGCGTCCTTTGGGTCACGTTCTGTCATTTCTTTGCTAAAGCAAACCTTGGTGACTATCGGGCCATCGCGGGTTTCAGGGATGGCTATGCCCATTTTTTTAAGCTGCTCCATTTGTTCCGGTGGAATTTTAGGCATGGCCTTCATCTGATCCATTTTTGTCGACATTTCCCATAAACCAGGCTTTAATCGTTCGGCTGATGCGGGTAAGCTCATAGCGATTAAAACCGATATGGCAATGAAGGGGAAAAAATCGCGTGGCATACATACTCTCCTGATGGTGGTAAATGTCGGTGATTTATCTGATGCTGAGCGCTACTATTCTAGCGCTCTGGCTGATGAAATCAATGAATTTACTCGTGAGTGCGTGGTAGGCGTCTGGCAACAAAAATTTCACCCCAGGGGGTTTCTGGGCAGTGGAATTTTTCCGCTTGCCAGCCGTGCTTTAATAAGAGCGCGCGGAAATAACTTTCTTTAAAGCCCAGCTCGAGCCAGCCAAATTTACGAATGGCCCAAAGCGATTCTCCGTCCAGGCGCAGCCCCCACGGTATTGGGAAGGCTTCTAGTATGGGTTCGGCAGCGAATACTGCAATGCCATCGTTGGTCAAGACCTGATCCAGTTTGGCTATTAAAGCCTGATGGTCTGAACAATGATGGAAGCACTCGAAAAACAGCACTGCATCGTATTCCTTGTGATAGTTGGCTATTTCCGAGAAATCTCCAACCCTGGCATCGATGTTGACACCATTTCCCTGGGCCCGGCGTTGTATCAATTCGATAAAGTTGGCTTCGATATCAATGGCAGTCACTTGATATCCCATCTGACTCAGCCATAAGGTCGTATTGCCCCAGCCAGGACCGAACTCGAGAATACGCGCACCAGCGGGTAGGTTCATGGTTCGTATCAAATGACCTATGCTAATCAGGTGGTGACCTACTGTCTGGGCACTGCGGCTGGAAAAAGGAAATGGACGGGCCAGCGCGTTCTCCACATCAAACTGGCTGACTTCATTGGCAGGGCGATAAGCCTTGCCGCTCAAATGTTCATACAACTCAAATTGCTTTTGCCGGTATAAATCGGAGTCGGGATCGTCAGGCAATGCCAAAGGAAAACGCATTTGAAACTGGGTGAAGCCACGCCGTAATTCATCATCGGAGATTAACGCGGCTTGATCCAATTTTGCAAGCATATGGTCAAGCTCGGCCAAGCTGCTGATGACAGGCACACCTGGTATGAAAACGGCCTGATCGCTAACTGGTGCACTCGGTGCCTCATTGGTAACAGGCGTGTGTTCAACTGCGACATGACTGGCCTGGCCAGGCTGAGGCGTAATGAGGAAACTTTTGAGACGGTGAGCCAGGGCTCGAATTCCACGATTGTTTCTGAGCCCTGCGGGTAAAAAAGTCCAGATTTTTGCTAATAAACCTATATGCGATGAAGCCACAGCCCGCCCTCAGAAAAAAATTTACAGGCTTGGAATAATAGACTAATTCAGCAAAAAATGCTTGTTAAGATGTTAAATTAATGCGCTTTACTTATTGCGCTGCCCAACCACCATCAACATTCCAGGCCGCACCACGAATTTGTGCCGCGTGTTCCGTGCATAAAAACACGCTTAATGCCCCAAGTTGTTCCGGCGTGACAAATTCACCCGACGGTTGTTTTTCGGCGAGCAGGCGGCGTTTTGCGGTTTCATTGTCGACGCCATCGCGTTCTGCGCGTGCATCCACTTGTTTTTGCACCAGTGGTGTCAATACCCAACCAGGGCAAATCGCATTGCAGGTTACATTGGTGTGCGCATTTTCCAGTGCCGTTACTTTGGTCAGGCCTATTAAGCCATGTTTGGCTGCGACATAAGCGGATTTTTGTACTGAACCGACCAAGCCATGGACCGAAGCCAGGTTAATTATCCTGCCCCAGTTTTTTTGTTGCATATAGGGCAGAGCCAGACGAGAGGTGTGAAACGCGGCACTCAGATTAATTGCGAGCACAGCGTCCCATTTTTCTACAGGAAAATCTTCGACTGTTGCGACGTGTTGTATGCCAGCGTTGTTAACTAAGATGTCTATGCCGCCACATTGCTGTTTTACATAAGTATATAAGTCCTCGATTTGTCCGACCTGACTCAGATCTGCGCCATGGTAATCCACTTTTACCCCGAATTCCTTAGTCAGGGCATCCTGCAAAGCAGAAATTTCCTCTGCCTGACCAAAACCGTTCAGGATGATATTGGCGCCAGCAGCTGCCAGCGCGCGCGCCACGCCCAGGCCTATGCCCGAAGTTGAACCGGTTACTAATGCATTTTTACCATACAAAAAAGCCTGACTCATAGGGACTCCAATTTGGTGAATAGTTAGATTGGTCACGACTGTTGGCAGTGAATTCTGCTGCCATGCCGCAGTCGATTGCAGCAAAATTTACGTCATACTAGGATTTTAATCTTAAGCGCCAGTAAAATGACGTTCATAATTGATTTAGTCTGATAGCCTGACGACGCTATGCGGATTGTCAGGCAAACCGTAACTTCTGCCAAGTTATCGGTCTGAACCTAGTAAAACTACGGTAAGTCAACATTAAGGGATACCATGACTGCACGACGCCATACACTGCAATGTTTTTCGCCAACCGGTTTGCATACACTCTCGTATAAAGAGTGGGGCGCACCAGATAACCCGAATGTGGTGATTTGTGTGCATGGTGTGACGCGTGTGTCCGATGATTTTGATGTGCTGGCTCAAGCGCTGCAAGCGGATTATCGGGTGATTTGCCCAGATATCGTTGGTCGAGGGCAATCGGGACGCCTGCGTAATCCCATGGACTATCAGGTGCCTCAATATGTCAGTGATATGGTGACCTTGTTAGCTCGCGCCAATGCCGAAAAAGTGTATTGGGTTGGCACCTCGATGGGAGGGTTGATTGGTATGGCATTAGCTAGTTTGCCGGGTAATCCGATTGCTAAACTGGTACTTAACGACGTTGGCCCAGTACTTGAGGCAGAGGCGATTGCTCGTATCGCTCACTATATTTCTCAGGAAATCAGTTTCCCAAGTTTTCAGGAAGCGGAAAATTATGTCCGTGAGGTTTCTGCGTCATTTGGCGAACACAGCGATGCTGAATGGGAGAAAATGACGCGTGATGTGTTTCGTCTGCATGAAGATGGATTATGGCGCCGTCACTACGATATGGCGCTGGCTCAACCCATCTTGAAGAGCACCCCCGAGATGGCGGCCTTGGCGCAAACGATGTTGTGGGCAGCGTATGATGCGATTCAATGTCCGACTTTACTTATTCGCGGTGAATTATCCGATTTACTGAGCTTGACTGTGGCGCAAGAAATGCAACAACGCGGCCCTAAAGCGCGTTTACATCAATTTGCCGGAGTTGGTCATGCACCCACGTTTTTGCACACCGATCAAATTCAGGTCGTGCAAGAATTTTTAGGCGAATAAGTCAATAAATCATTTCAGTATCAAAACCCTGACTAGCCAGAAATTTGTTGACGGCTAATTTACCCAGAAAGGAAGCAAGATGGAGTTGCAACGTTTGCACGTAGGGCCACGTTTATCAGAGGCCGCGATTTTTAATAAAGTAGTGTATCTGGCCGGGCAAGTGCCTGATGATGTGAGTCTGGATATCAAAGGTCAGACTGCGCAAGTGTTGGCTCATATCGATCGCTTATTGGCCGAGGCTGGTAGCGATAAATCACGTATTTTAAGCTGCCAGATTTTTATTAAAGATATTAGTCAGATCGGATTGATGAACGAAGTCTGGGATGCCTGGGTTGTGCCAGGGCAAACGCCGCCACGTGCGACGGTGCAAGCCTTACTAGCTAATACGGATTGGTTGGTCGAAATTGTTGTCAGTGCAGCCCAGCTCTAAGCTTGGCTGTGGCACCTCAGATTAGGGAGATCTGAGTTTATTTCTCGTTATTTTGGTTTAAAAGTATGGTTTCTATTTCTACTTCCGCATCAGAGGCGCAATTGCTCGAAGGTTTGAGTGAGGAAGATGCTGATCGTGTGCTTGAGGCGCTGAATTTTGTCACGCCATTTTATGAAACTAAACAAGTCGTGACTGAGCAAAATGCGTTGGCATTTGCTATTGGCGTTGCCTCAACCATGGCGACGCTGAAAACCGACGCGGATAGTCGAATAGCCGCCATACTTTTTGAATTGCCCGAATTAAATCCCATCGCTGGCGAGCAAATCGAAAGTAAGTTTGGCAAGGAAGTCGCTGATCTGGTCAGGGGCATCTGGCGCTTAATGAAATTGCGCGAAACCGCGCTGACCCAAAGGGATATTGGTAAGGGCAAGAATGCAGCCGAAAAAGCCGCCAATCAGATTGAGACGCTGCGTAAAATGGTGTTGGCGATGGCAAATGATATGCGCGTGGTCCTGGTGCGCCTGGCTTCGCGCCTGACCAGCTTGCGCTACTTTGCCGAATGCAAGCGTGAAGATGGTGCGGTTCAGCAATATGCCAGTGAAACCATGGACTTGTACGCGCCATTGGCCAACCGGCTTGGCGTCTGGCAGTTGAAATGGGAATTGGAGGATTTGTCATTTCGTTTTATGCAGCCAGATCAATACAAACGTATCGCCAAAATGCTCGAAGAAAAGCGGGTGGAGCGCGAAGGTTTTGTCATTGGTGCCATCGCCAGGCTGAATCAGTTGTTGAAACAGGCGAATATCAAAGCAGAAGTCAGTGGCCGGCCCAAGCATATTTTTAGTATCTGGAAAAAAATGCGCGGTAAAGAGGTCAATTTTGATGAGCTTTATGATGTACGTGCATTTCGTGTGGTGGTCGATGAGCTCAAGGATTGCTACACCGTTTTAGGTATCGTCCACAATACCTGGGTGCCGATTCCGAAAGAGTTTGATGACTATATTTCGCGGCCTAAGCCTAATGGCTATAAGTCCTTGCACACAGTCGTGGTGGTTGAGGATGGGCGGCCGCTGGAAGTGCAGATACGTACGCGGGAAATGCATCAGTTTGCTGAATTTGGCGTGGCGGCACACTGGCGCTATAAAGAAGCGGGCGGCTCTAATTTTGCTGCGCAAGAATACGATGAAAAGATCGCCTGGTTGCGACAGTTACTCGCCTGGAAGAGCGAAGTTACCGACGCCGTGGTTGAAAATGAAAATGTCCAGCGCGAGTGGGTGGAAAAGATCAAGGCCGCGAGTTTCGATGATCGTATTTATGTGCTGACGCCACAGGCGCGTGTGATTGAGTTACCGAGTGGTTCGACGCCAGTCGATTTTGCCTATCATTTGCATACTGATGTCGGGCATCGTTGTCGGGGCGCGCGGGTGGACAATCAAATGGTGCCTCTGAATACCCCGCTGCAAAATGGCCAGACTATCGAAATTATTACTGCTAAGGCTGGGGCCACCCAAGCTGGCCCCTCACGTGACTGGTTGGGCTCGGATTATTCCGCAAGTCCGCGCACGCGCAGCAAAATACGCGCCTGGTTTAATGTCATTGATCAGCAAGAAACCATTTCGCATGGTCGCGCCTTAGTGGAAAAAACTTTGCAGCGCGAAGGTAAGACTGCAATTAACCAGGATGAGCTGGCGCGCAAGCTTGGGTTTGCAGGCATGGATGAACTTTATCTGGCAGTGGGTAAAGATGAATTCAGTCTGCGTCAGATAGAAACTGTATTGCGCGATCAGGTACCAGAAGCAGAACCTGATGAACAAAGCTACACCAATAAGAGTCGGGCTTCGAGTATTACTCAGGGCGCAAAGTCAGGTGTATTGGTCGTAGGGACTGATGGTTTGATGACGCAGTTAGCGCGCTGCTGCAAACCAGCGCCGCCCGATGAAATCGTCGGGTTTGTGACGCGCGGTAAAGGTGTTTCGATTCACCGCCTGGGGTGCAAGAATTTTGCGGAAATGCGCAATAAGGCGCCAGAGCGTGTGATACAAACAACCTGGGGGGATTTTGGTAAAGACACGGTTTATCCTGTCGATATCTTCGTTATGGCGCAAGACCGGCAAGGTTTGTTGCGCGATATTTCAGAAATTTTTTCGCGTGAAAAACTCAATGTAATTGGCGTCAATACGCAGAGCGCAAAAGGTCAGGCACGGATGTCATTTACTGTTGAAATTGGTGGTACCCAGCAATTGCAAAAGGCTTTGACGGTGATACATGAAGTCGCCGGGGTGCAGGAAGTCCGGCGACAATAACGAGTAACTAAAAAGGGGATACTGAGTTGCGCTTAAGCCTGCGCTTGATTGCTTTGTAATTCGGCTTGTAAAGTAATGTGATCGATTTGATGCTGCGTCAATAGCATCTGCTTGATATCGCTGAGTATTTGAGGCCAGGCTGCTAACTCAGCGATTTCTATGTGCCCGGTAAGTGCAGCGTGACCTGGCGACATTTCCCAGAGGTGCAAATCGTGCACTGCTAAAACCCCGTTTACTTTTGCGATATCTGCCCCTACCTGAATGTAGTCCAGATGCTGGGGCACGCCCTCCATCAGGAAGTGGTAAGCGTCTTTCACGACATGCAGCGTTGAACGCAAAATCAGCAGGCAGACCAAGATAGAAAGTAACGGGTCAATATACAGCCAGCCCGTCATATAAATAACGGCACCCGCAATTATTGCGGCAACCGAACCAAGTAAGTCGCCCATGACATGTATCAGGGCGGCACGTGTGTTGACGCTTTTGTTGTCTTTAGCGAGTAACCAGGCGACGACGATATTGACGATTAAGCCGATCACGGCGATGATCATGACAGTACCACCCTGTACGGGCTCAGGATGCCACAGCCGTGCAATAGCCTCTTTAGCAATCCAGACGATGACCAGGAGCATGGCCAGTCCGTTGACAAAAGCAGCCAGCGCTTCAGCGCGGGCAAAGCCATAACTTAAGCGCGCATTGGGTGGTCGTTTGGATAGGTATTGTGCCAGCAGTGCCAGCCCCAGCGCCGCACTATCAGTGATCATATGACCTGCATCTGAAATTAATGCCAGTGAGTTTGCCAGCCAACCGCTTATCGCTTCAACTGCGGCAAAAAACAAAGTACAGGCAACGGCCCAGGCTAATATGGATTGTTGCCGACTCTCGAAATAATGCTGATGATCAGCATCGCCCTGACGATGTGCATGTAAGGCATGACTATTGGTGTCGTGGGGTGTCATAAACGGAATGTGGGTTTGCGTTAATAATCAGATTGTAGTGGATAGTGCAGTTTGCAGTGCGTGCCTAAGTAGTGATGCAGCTGATTTGAAATAATTCGCTGTCCCCACTAGCTTTTTTTAAAAGACCTCTGCTATACTCTTGTTTCTTAGGCGCGTAGCTCAGCTGGTTAGAGCACTACCTTGACATGGTAGGGGTCGTTGGTTCGAGTCCAATCGTGCCTACCAACGAATATAAAATAAGAGCGAGAAAGGCATCCTGGTTATGACACCGCGAACTACAACGGTAACGTTTAGTAAGTGACGCTAGTCAGGGTACTTTTTTGTCTTCAAAAAACAAGAAAAAGCACGGCTAGCCGTGCTTTTTTTTCGTCCTGAAATTCTGTAATTCCCAAATCTATTTACTACTTTAGCTTTATTCGCGAGGAGCGTTATATGGTTTCTATTACTTTGCCTGATGGTTCGCAACGACAATTCGATGCGCCGGTTACAGTTGCTCAAGTGGCGGCCAGTATAGGCACGGGCCTGGCGAAAGCGGCCCTGGCTGGTCGTGTTGATGGGCAATTGGTGGATACCTCGCACTTGATCGAGGCGGATGCGCAATTGGCTATCATTACCGATAAAGACGCAGATGGCCTTGATGTAATTCGTCACTCGACGGCTCACTTGTTGGCTTATGCGGTAAAAGAACTGTATCCCGATGCGCAAGTGACCATTGGTCCCGTGATAGAAAATGGTTTTTACTACGACTTTTCGTATAAGCGCCCATTTACGCCCGAAGACTTGCAAGCCATCGAAAAGAAAATGGCGGAGCTGGCTAAAAAAGATGAGCAAGTTGTACGTAAAGTAGTGCCGCGCGATGAGGCAGTGGCTTACTTCAAGTCGATCAACGAGCACTATAAAGCGGAAATCATCGCTTCGATTCCAGCTGATCAGGATGTCTCTCTGTATACCGAAGGCAATTTCACTGATTTGTGTCGTGGTCCACACGTGCCATCGACTGGTAAGCTCAAAGTATTTAAATTGATGAAGCTGGCTGGTGCTTACTGGCGTGGTGATTCGAAAAACGAAATGCTGCAACGGGTTTATGGTACGGCCTTTGCAAAGAAAGAAGATCAGGAAGCCTACTTGCACATGCTGGAAGAAGCAGAAAAGCGCGATCACCGTAAATTAGGTAAGGCGCTCGACCTCTTCCATTTCCAGGATGAGGCGCCAGGTTTGGTGTTTTGGCATGCTAAAGGCTGGACAGTCTGGCAACAAATTGAGCAATACATGCGCAAAGTCTATCGCGATTGCGGTTACCAGGAAGTGAAGGGGCCGCAAATCCTGGATAGTAGCCTTTGGGGTAAAACCGGGCACTGGGACAATTACAAAGAAAATATGTTTGTGACTGAGTCAGAAAATCGCGCATATGCTTTGAAGCCGATGAATTGCCCGGGTCACGTACAGATTTTTAATTCAGGTTTGAAATCCTATCGCGATTTGCCTTTGCGCTTCGGTGAGTTTGGTCAGTGTCACCGTAACGAGCCTTCTGGTGCCTTGCATGGCATCATGCGGGTACGTGGCTTTACTCAGGATGATGGTCATATTTTCTGTACTGAAGAGCAAATTCAGTCGGAAGTGATCGCCTTCCATCCGCAGGCCATGCAGGTGTATAAAGATTTTGGTTTTGATAATATTTCTATCAAACTAGCTTTGCGCCCTGAAAACCGTATCGGTAGTGATGAAATCTGGGATAGGGCTGAAGATACTTTACGCGCTGGTTTGCGTGCCTGTGGTGTGGAGCAATGGGAAGAATTGCCTGGTGAAGGTGCTTTCTATGGCCCGAAAATTGAATATCACTTAAAAGATAGTCTGGGTCGCCCATGGCAGGTTGGTACGATGCAAGTTGACTTCTTTATGCCAGGGCGTTTGGGGGCAGAGTATGTCGCTGAAGATAATAGCCGTAAAACGCCGGTAATGCTGCATCGCGCTATCGTCGGTTCTATGGAGCGTTTTATTGGTATTTTGATAGAAAATCATGCGGGCGCCTTACCACTTTGGTTAGCTCCTGTGCAAGTTGCAGTGTTAAATATCTCTGAATCTCAGGCTGAATACAGCAAAGCTGTTGCGGAAAACCTCAAAAATCAAGGGTTTAGAGTCGTTTGTGATTTGCGTAACGAGAAAATTACCTATAAAATACGCGAACATTCCGTCCAAAAAATGCCTTACATCATTGTAATTGGCGATAAAGAGCGGGATGCAAACACCGTGGCCGTGCGTGCGCGTGGCAATCTGGATCTGGGGGTAATGTCTCTGGATACCTTTACTGCTCGCTTACAAGGCGAGATCGCAACCAAGGTTTAACAGATCGCTGGCCATCCCGTCTGAAGACGGGATAGCGCGGTAAAGATTTATTTTTGTAAAGGAAACGATAATAGCTACCGATAAAACACATCGTATCAACGGCGAAGTGACTGCTCATGAAGTCCGTTTGAATGGCGTTGATAACGAATCCCTGGGTATCGTCAAACTGGCAGAAGCTTTCCGTCTGGCAGAAGAAGCCAACGTCGATTTGGTTGAAATTGCACCAAATGCTGTGCCACCAGTTTGTCGCTTGATGGATTATGGCAAGTTCAAGTATCAGGAACAGAAAAAAGCTCACGAAGCCAAGATGAAACAAAAAGTCATCTCGGTGAAAGAGGTAAAATTCCGTCCAGGTACTGATGATGGCGATTACAATATCAAGTTGCGTAATTTGATTCGCTTCCTCGAAGAAGGTGATAAGACTAAGATCACTTTGCGCTTCCGTGGTCGTGAGTTAGCGCATCAGGAAATCGGTATGCGTATGCTTGAACGCCTGAAACTGGATCTTGATCCATATGGCCAAGTTGAGCAGTTTCCTAAAATGGAAGGCCGGCAAATGGTGATGATGCTGGCACCCAAGAAAAAGAAATAAGTAAGCTGATTTTTCAGTTTGCGACATATTTCGGGTTACATTGCCCGAAACAATAAGCTGCCAAGTCAAATCGTTACTGATTACTTGGTAACTTATTCAATTGAGAAGTAGGCATCCAAGAGCAGTATCGTTACTGCCACCTACCATCATATAAATGGAGCTGCCGAGAGGCAGACGTACTATGCCAAAAATGAAAACAAAAAGCAGCGCGAAAAAGCGTTTTCGCGTGCGCCCAGGTGGTACCGTTAAACGCGGTCAGGCTTTCAAACGTCACATTCTGACTAAGAAAACCACTAAGAACAAACGTCAATTACGTGGTGCAGTTGGTGTTCATGACACTAACATGGATTCCGTAATGCGCATGATGCCATCAGCTTAACCTCAACAATCTTAAGGAGTAATTATGCCTAGAGTAAAACGTGGGGTTACCGCTCGTGCCCGTCATAAAAAAGTTCTGAACCTGGCCAAAGGTTATCGTGGTCGTCGTAGTAAGGTATTCCGTATTGCTAAGCAAGCAGTTATGCGCGCTGGCCAATACGCATACCGCGATCGCCGCAACAAAAAACGTGTATTCCGCGCTTTGTGGATTGCACGTATCAACGCGGGTGCTCGTCAACACGGCATCACTTACAGCGTGTTCATGAATGGCTTGAAAAAAGCCGCGATTGCACTCGACCGTAAAGTGCTGGCTGACATGGCTGTAACTGACAAAGCCGCTTTTGCTGCTATCGTCAATCAAGTTAAAGCCAACCTGGCAGCTTAATCGCGACTAAGTAGTTTGCCGCACTCCGGTGCAGCGCAAGCGGGGCAAAGGTTGAATCCTGTGCCCCGTTTTTTGTTGAGTTCGAAAGCGTGACATTGCACTTTGTGCGAAGCGGATTTGATTGCTAATTTCTGCAAGCGTAATTGCGTGATACCGACATTTATTATTTTTGATACTGGTTATGATCGGGAGCGAACCGGGTCTGAATATCGTAAAATGTCAGACTGACATGGACTTAATACTAACGTTAAGTTTTAGGTAAAACCTTGGTGCGGACCGATTCCGTCAAATGTTGAGGTTTTTCCTAAGTCTTAATCAAAAATAGGCAGAACATACGCATGACATCGTTAGATCAAATTGTAAGTCAGGCTAAGGCTGACTTTTTAGCTGCGTCGGACGCCGCCGCTTTGGAAAATGCAAAAGCTTTGTATTTGGGTAAAAGTGGTCAGATTACCGAGCAAATGAAGGCCTTGGGTAAGCTCGCTCCTGAAGAGCGTAAAGCACAAGGTGCGGTGATTAATGCAGCAAAAACCGAAATCGAAAATGCACTGACTGCCCGTCGTGATGAAATGGCGCAAGCGCAGTTGGCAGCACGCTTGTCAGCGGAAGCGATCGACGTAACCTTGCCGGGACGTGGCCGCAGTGTGGGCGGAATACATCCGGTTATGCGCACCTGGCAGCGTATCGAAGAAATTTTCCGCTCAATTGGCTTTGATGTTGCCGATGGTCCGGAAATCGAAAATGACTGGACCAATTTTACGGCCTTAAACAGCCCGGAAAATCATCCTGCACGTTCTATGCAAGATACTTTCTACATTGATGGCAAAGATAGTCAGGGTAAGCAATTGCTACTGCGTACCCATACTAGTCCTATGCAAGTACGCTATGCGCGTATGCATCAGCCACCCATCAAGGTCATCGCCCCTGGCCGTACTTATCGTGTCGATAGTGATGCCACGCACTCGCCGATGTTTCATCAGGTTGAAGGTTTGTGGATTGCGGAAAACATCAGCTTCGCTGATCTCAAAGGCGTGTATTTGAACTTCGTTAAGGCATTCTTTGAAACGGATGATTTGCAAGTACGTTTCCGTCCTTCGTATTTCCCATTTACCGAACCCTCAGCAGAAATTGATATCGCTTTTGGTAGCGGCCCATTAAAAGGGCGTTGGCTGGAAGTCTCGGGTTCTGGGCAGGTACATCCGAATGTGATACGCAATATGGGTCTGGACCCTGAAAAATACATAGGCTTTGCCTTTGGCTCAGGTATCGAACGTTTAACCATGTTACGTTATGGTGTAAATGATTTGCGCTTGTTTTACGAGGGTGATTTACGCTTCCTCAAGCAATTTAATTAAGACGCTGACGGCGCTCGGCCTGCTTGGCCTGAGCCCGCGTTGATACGACTACGTTAGACAAAGACACGATTATGCAATTTTCAGAAAACTGGTTACGTACGCTGGTAAATCCTAAAATCAATTCGGATGAACTGGCTCATTTATTGACGATGTCAGGTTTAGAAGTTGAGGAGCTAGAAGCTGTTGCACCTCCTTTTACTCAAATCGTTGTGGCCGAAGTACGTGAAGTGGCCAAGCATCCAGATGCGGATCGCTTGAATATTTGCCAGGTTGATGCAGGCACCGGGAGCTTGCTGACCATCGTTTGTGGCGCGCCCAATGTGCGCGTTGGCTTGCGCGTACCTTGCGCCTTACCTGGCGCAGAATTGCCGCCTGGTCCTGATGGCAAACCATTCCTGATTAAAGTCGGCAAACTCCGTGGTGTTGAATCGCACGGTATGTTGTGCTCGGCACGTGAATTGAAATTATCCGAAGACCATGGTGGTTTGCTCGAGTTACCGGCTGATGCACCTATCGGTCAAAATATCCGTGACTACCTCGATTTAAATGATTTGAAATTCACCATCAAACTGACGCCAAATAAAGCAGATTGCTTGTCAGTACTTGGTGTGGCGCGCGAAGTCTCGGCATTGACCGATACCGCTTTGCACGTGCCTGGTTTTGATAAAGTGGCCGTGAGTATCGATGATCGTTTGCCGGTTAAAGTTTCGGCGCCAGATTTGTGCGGTCGTTTTTGTGGTCGCGTGATTCGTGGTGTGAACGCGCGCGCTGCGACGCCAGAATGGATGAAGCAACGCCTGGAACGCAGTGGTCAGCGTTCGATTTCTGCGCTGGTTGATATTTCTAATTACGTCATGTTGGAACTCGGCCGTCCTTCGCACGTATTTGACCTCGATAAAATTCATGGCGGTATGGAAGTACGCTGGGCCAAAGCCGGTGAACAAATCAAATTGTTGAATGGTAATACCATCGATGTTGATGACTGGGTCGGGGTGATCGCTGATGAACAGCAATTAGAATCCCTGGCCGGCATCATGGGTGGTGATTCGACCGCGGTGACGCTGGACACTCAGAATATCTATCTGGAAGCTGCATTCTGGTGGCCACAAGCGATACAAGGTCGCGCACGTCGTTATAACTTCTCGACGGATGCCGCGCATCGTTTTGAACGCGGCGTAGATTACGCTACCATCGTCGATGATCTGGAGCGTATCAGTGCCTTGATCGTTGAAATTTGTGGTGGCACTGAGCATGTCAAGTTGGGTCCAGTGGATGATCAGATCATCAATTTACCAGTCCGTAAGCCAGTGCAAATGCGTACCGCACGTGCGGCAAAAGTGATCGGTGTGGCGCTCAATGACGAACAAATTGCGGCGATCTTTAAGCGTCTGAATTTGCAGTTCTCGCAAGAATCTGGTGTATTTACCGTGACACCTCCAAGTTTTCGCTTTGATATAGAAATCGAAGAAGATTTGATCGAAGAAGTGGCACGTGTTTATGGCTTTGAGAATATTCCAGCCTTACCGCCAGTCGCAGAAAATGCGATGCGCATTAAGCCAGAAAATCAGCGTAGCTTGTTTGATATACGGCATTTAATTGCTGCTCAGGATTACCAGGAAGTGGTCAATTACAGCTTCGTGGAAGAAGCCTGGGAAGCCGATTTTATGGCCAATACTCAGCCTGTGCGTTTATTGAATCCGATAGCCAGTCAAATGAGTGTGATGCGGACTAGCTTATTGCCTAGTCTGATCGCAAACGTGCGTTACAACTTAAATCGCAAAGTAAATCGCGTGCGCGTTTTCGAGATTGGAGCCGTGTACTTAGCGGATGCCAGCATTACTGATGGTGATCTGAGTGTTGCGGGCTTTAATCAGCCGAAACGGTTAGCAGCCTTAGCTTATGGCCCGGTTTGTGAACCACAATGGGGAATCGCGCAACGCAATGTTGACTTTTTCGATATCAAAGCCGATTTGGAAGCCCTGTTTGCACCGCGTCACTTACGCTTTGTAAAAGCTGAACATCATGCACTGCATCCTGGACGTAGCGCGCAAGTTGAACTCGACGGTAAAGCCATAGGCTGGATAGGTGAATTGCACCCACGCTTGCAACAAAAATATGAGTTGCCCTTGGCGCCCGTGATGTTTGAAGTTGCGACGGATGCTTTGCAAGCTGTGAATTTACCTGTGTATCAGGAAATTTCCAAATTCCAGGCGGCGCACCGTGATCTTGCCTTGGTTGTGTCCAACAGCGTTTTAGTGCAGAATCTGAAAGATGTTTTTGCGGCAGAGATGAATTCAAATCCTGTTTGTAAAATTGTACAGAGCGTGGTTTTATTTGATGAATACCGCGGTAAAGGTTTGGCTGAAAATGAAAAAAGCCTGGCGTTTGGTTTCACTTTGCAAGATCCGCAAGCTACATTGCAGGATGAGCAAGTTGAAGCTGCTATGCAAGCTTTATTACAAGCAGTGCAAGCTCAATGTGGCGCTCGTTTGCGCTAACATTGGGGTAGTCTGGGTTTAGGAAGAATGAGTCGCACCATGAATGAAGTTATCTCGGCGGAATTGCAGTCGGTTTTAGATAGTGATTTACGGCTGGCCGTGCAACAAGCCAGAGAACGTGCTCAGGCAGAAAAACATTTGCCGACACTGACTAAGGCGGAATTGGCTGAGCTTTTGTTTGAACAAGTGGGTTTGAATAAACGCGAAGCCAAGGACATGGTTGAAACTTTTTTTGACGAGATACGCGATGCCTTGGTCAGTGGTCAAGCGGTTAAGCTCTCAGGTTTTGGTAATTTTCAATTACGTGATAAACCTCAGCGCCCAGGCCGCAACCCTAAAACTGGTGAAGAGATTCCGATTACGGCGCGACGTGTGGTAACGTTTCACGCCAGTCAGAAACTGAAAGCCATGGTCGATGATAGTAATAACCAATTAGCCAATAGTTCTACTCACGCTGTGCATAACTGACGATGACGACAGAAATTAAAAGCGAAGCATTGCCTCCTATCCCCGCCAAACGTTATTTTACGATAGGCGAGGTGGCTGATTTATGTGGCGTTAAACCTCATGTTTTGCGTTACTGGGAACAGGAGTTTTCTCAATTAAAACCCGTTAAACGTCGGGGCAACCGACGCTATTATCAGCACCACGAAGTACTGCTAATTCGTCGTATACGTGAACTTTTGTATGAACAAGGCTTCACGATTAATGGTGCGCGCAATAAGTTAAATATGAACATCGGGCCGGCTATCCCGGATGAGCCGCCACCGCCAGTGATAGACTACGTCAAAATTCGCGATGAATTACTTGCGATTAAGACCTTGCTCGAAGTCTGAGGGGATACCTGGATTAAGTAAAAAAGGAAGCGTATGCTTCCTTTTTTATTTTGCGCAATTTGTGACTACGATTAAACCGATCAATATCTATAAATATGAATAACATATTAAATAATCGGTTATTTAGTATTTGACGCATATAAATATTTGCGGCATGCTTAATCAATATCCTGGCATAGTTTTACCAGTTGCCGCACTGCAGACCTGGCTCAATGCAAACCATGACGGTTCAGCTCAGAACAGTCCGGGTCGTACTAGCGAAAATATTATTGAAGGAGTCTCACATGCCCGCTTATCGTTCCAGAACCACCACCCATGGCCGTAATATGGCCGGCGCCCGCGCTTTGTGGCGCGCCACGGGCATGACCGATGCCGATTTCAATAAACCGATTATCGCGGTGGTAAATTCCTTCACCCAGTTTGTGCCCGGGCATGTGCATTTAAAAGATTTGGGGCAGTTGGTGGCGCGTGAAATCGAAAAAGCCGGTGGCGTCGCTAAAGAATTTAACACCATCGCAGTCGATGACGGTATCGCGATGGGTCATGGCGGTATGCTGTATTCGCTGCCTTCGCGTGAATTGATTGCCGATTCTGTTGAATACATGGTCAACGCCCATTGTGCCGATGCCATGGTGTGTATTTCCAACTGCGACAAAATTACGCCGGGCATGTTGATGGCCGCTTTGCGCATCAATATTCCTACCGTGTTTGTTTCGGGTGGGCCTATGGAAGCGGGCAAGGTCATTGCCAGTTTGCATCCACCTGCAGCGGGTCAAACTGCTGGCCAGACCAAGGTGATCAAGCTTGATTTGGTTGATGCCATGATCAAGGCAGGTGATAGCCAGGTCAGCGATGAAGAAGTTTTGCAAATTGAGCGCTCGGCTTGTCCGACTTGCGGTTCGTGCTCAGGCATGTTCACCGCGAATTCTATGAATTGTTTGACCGAAGCTTTGGGTTTGTCCTTACCAGGCAATGGCACGACGCTGGCAACACATGCTGATCGCGAACAATTATTTTTACAGGCCGCTCGTTTAATCGTCGCCAATGCGCGGCGCTATTACGAACAAGACGATGCCAGCGTCTTACCACGCAGTATCGCTACCAAGGCGAGTTTTGAAAATGCCATGGCACTCGATGTCGCAATGGGTGGCTCGACCAATACCGTATTGCACTTGCTGGCAGCGGCGCATGAAGCTGAAGTCGATTTCAAAATGGCGGACATCGACAGAATTTCGCGCAAAGTGCCGTGCTTGTGCAAAGTCGCACCGATGACCGATAAATACCATATCGAAGACGTGCACCGTGCAGGTGGTATCTATGCGATTTTGGCAGAGTTAGCACGCGCCGAATTAATCGATACCTCGCGACCAACCGTGCACAGCGCCAGCCTGGCTGAAGCACTGACGCACTACGATATTTTGCAAACCAATGATGCTGCCGTGCATGAGTTTTACAAAGCCGCACCGGGCGGTGTGCCGACTCAGCAAGCGTTTTCACAAAACCAGCGCTGGGAAAGTTTAGATACGGATCGCGAGCAAGGTTGCATACGCAAGCGCGCCCACGCTTATTCACAAGATGGTGGCTTGGCGGTGTTATACGGCAATCTGGCAGAGAAAGGCTGTATCGTTAAAACCGCCGGGGTCGATGAAAGTATTTTGAAATTCACTGGCCGCGCCCGCGTATTTGAAAGCCAGGATGACGCCGTCGCTGGCATCTTGGGCGACGTGGTGCAGCAGGGCGATGTCGTGATCATACGATATGAAGGGCCGAAAGGCGGGCCAGGCATGCAAGAAATGCTGTATCCGACTTCGTATTTGAAATCCAAAGGTTTGGGCAAGCATTGCGCCTTGTTTACCGATGGCCGTTTTTCCGGTGGCTCTTCAGGTTTGGTCATTGGCCATGCTTCACCTGAAGCGGCCGAGGGTGGTTTGATCGGCTTGGTCGAAGAGGGTGATCGCATAGAAATCGATATTCCGGCACGAACCATTCATCTGGCGGTGGCCGACGAGGAATTAGCCCAGCGCCGTGCTGCGATGCAAGCGCGCGGCGAGGCGGCCTGGCAACCTGCCAACCGCCAACGTCAGGTTTCAACTGCCTTGCAAGCCTATGCAGCGCTGGCGACCTCGGCTGATCGCGGTGCCGTGCGCGACTTGAGTCAATTGAAGCGTAAGTAAATCCCCACCGCTCAAGTTCAATGAAGCGGCTAGGCACTTAGGCAGGCCGCCTCTGGCGCGCTTGGAGCTTATTGTTGCCTATAGTTTGCCAGGCCGTCCGCTAAAGCTATCACGGCAATTCATTCTGCTGACATCAGTGTTAGAATGAATTGCCTTTGTTTTTGCGACGCGACCATGCCTACTTCCAGCGCTGAGTTTGTCAATCCCTTGCCCGGTGTGCCGGCAATCGAGTCTCCATTTTTTACGCAAATTTTTGCCCATGCCGAGCCTGGCTTGCAGGCCATTGCCAGCCATTTACAGCAATTTGGTTACGCTGTCATCGAGTTCCCAGACCCCGATTTTGCTGAACTGGCGCAAGCAATACAGGAAAACCTGAGTCCGCGCTACGATGCCAGCGCCTGGCAAGCGTTCCGGCAAGGGCAAGCGGCCGATCTGCGCTTGCGCGATGCCTGGCGCTATGATGCGAATGTGCAGCGTATCGCCGCCAATCCTGTGATCCTTGAGTTATTGACGCGCCTATATGGCGCGCGCGCCTGGCCATTTCAAACCTTAAATTTCCCAGTGGGGACCCAGCAAGCGATGCACAGTGATGCGGTGCATTTTCACTCCGTGCCTGAACGTTTTATGTGCGGTGTCTGGGTCGCACTGGAAGATGTCACGCTGGACAACGGCCCTTTATTTTATTATCCCGGTAGTCATCGCTGGCCAGTCTATGGCAATGAACATATCGGACGTTGTGTTTCGACCTTTCCTGCGCGTCCCAGCCAGCGGGAATTCGAGACCATGTGGCAAGCTTTGGTTGACGTCAATGGCGCACAAGCCCAGCAATTTTTGGCAAAAAAAGGGCAAGCCCTGATTTGGGCAGCGAATTTGATGCACGGAGGTAGCCCGCATCTGCTGCGAGATTTAACGCGCTGGTCACAAGTCACGCATTATTTTTTTGAGGGTTGTGCCTGGTATGCCCCATTATTTTCCGATCCGTTTTATGGGCAAATCTATTTCCGTTCGCTGAGCAATATCGCCACAGGTCAACGCATGCAGCACCACTATGCCGGCTGGCCTGTGCCTGAGCACTTTATTCAGGCGGTAAAGTCGCAACAACCAGATGGTCCCTATCATTTCGATAGTGTCGCCTACCTGTTGGCAAATCCCGATGTTGCTGCCGCAGGCGTCGATCCCTTGCAGCATTATCTTGAGCACGGCCATCGCGAGAGGCGTCGTTTAAAACCTTAATCCTCAATCGTCTACGAACTTCAGGAGCCTTAGTATGTATCAATTGCATTGCTTTGCCCAATCCGGCAATTCGTTTAAAGTCGCCTTCTTATTGAATCAGCTTGAGCAGGCATGGCAAGCTCAGTACGTGGATTTTTTTAGTGGTATATCGCGTGATAAAGACTGGCGTGCTGAGCATAATGACATGGGTGAAATCCCTATTCTGATCGATGGCGATTTGCAGCTGACACAATCAGGCGTGATACTCGACTATCTGGCGCATAAACATCAGCAATATGGTGGACGTGATGACGCTGAGCGGCGCGAAATTTTGCGCTGGATATTGTTTGATAATCACAAATTCACCAGCTATTTTGCCAGCTATCGTTTTATGAAATCCTTTGGCCCAAGCGCGCCTGATCCGGCCGTGATGGCCTGGCTTAAAAGCCGCGCTTATTCCGCGTTTGGTATCGTCAATCAGCATTTGGCCGAGCGCCAGTTTATGCTGGGTGATTATTTATCGATTGCCGATTTTTCACTGTCCGCCTATTTGTTTTATCCCGCCGACGAATCGGGTTTGCCTGCCAGTGAAGATTTTCCACATATCGCCGCCTGGATCGCGCGCTTAAAACAATTGCCGGGCTGGCGTGATCCTTATGAGATGATGCCGGGTCAGCGTTTGCCTGTGCGTTGGTAATGTGTGATGAGTTTGCCGCAGATGAAGCTGGAATTAGATCAATTTGATCTGGCGATCTTGCGCCATCTGCAAGCGGATGCGAATAAACCGGCGGCTGCGATCGGTGCTGCCACAGGTTTATCGGCCAGCGCAGTGCAGCGACGGATTAAGCAATTACGCCAGCAGCACGTGATATTGCAGGATGTAATCCGGCTTAATCCTCAGGCCTTGGGCTTGAGTTTGTGTCTGATTGTCGAAGTCAGTTTTAAACAAGGGCTGGCTGCCACCATCGATCAATTCAAACAACAAATGCTAGCCCATGCTGCGATTGCCCAGTGTTATTACTTAGCCGGTGATTTTGATTTTTTACTCATCCTGCACGTCGCCGACATGGCCAGCTATGAAGCGTTTAGCCGCGAAATTTTTTTCCCCAATCCAGCAATAGAAAAATTTCGCACCACCGTGGTGATGGATATCGTCAAGCAAGCTTCAGGGTTGGCGATTTAAGCTGATCCTAAATTCGAATCAACTCAAATCAAACGGATGGCGAGCGAATTCTTGTAGCTGCACTTGGTTGCCGTGATACAGCCTTTGATAATCCTGCGCCAATGGCAAATATAAGTACTGTTGCTCAAGCGCTTGCCAGCATAAGGCCACCGCGCTTTGATCGTGTTGATAAGCCTTGGCTAAGTCACGATAAAAGCGCTGATACGGCGCTTGCGCCAATTCCTCAGGCGCTTGTTTTTGATGGGCGGCGGCATATTGCGCCAGGTCGTCAACGTCTTGCATCCAGCCCCGTGCCACCAGATCAAAGTCGCCGCGTGCGACATACTCATAAACTTCGCTGGCCTTGTGTGTCGCGATTTTCTGATATGCCAGTCCTAATTCTTCCATCATACTGAGCACCACATCGAGTGCGCTCGTGATCACGCCGCGCTCGGCTGCGTACAAAACCCGCAGTGGCTGTTGCTGGAAATGCGCTTGCCAGCGCTGTGCAAAATCACTGGCAGAGCTTGCCGCAGGCAGCGCAAAGCGTGGTTCGCTGGTCTTGCTTAGTAAGTGTTCCGGCACAAATTGGCGCGCGCGCTGTGCGCCCAGGCTTAGCTCCAGATGGGCGCTGAGCAAGGCAAAAAACTCTTGCCGTAATCTGGCATCAGCCAGGCTGCCAGCCGCATTCGCGATCAAGATACTGCGCCAGTCATCGCAAGCTGGCGTGCTATGGAATAAGCCTGATGCCGCCAGCCGCAATTGATGATGACGTTCGCAAACGATGACGCCCTGTTCGCGCATATCGTGTTCGTGCAGCGCCGCCGACAGGCTAGGCCAATCGGCATACAGCCGTAATTCCAGCATGGCCGCTAAATGACGCGGACCATCGTAATACGGGTTGGTGATTAAGCGAATTCGCTGATAGTCCGCGCTTGCTGGGTCTGCGGCACTGGCATCCACTTGCATAGGCCCGGCACCACAGCCGCTTTCATGATCGAACAAGGCCAGCGCCGGGTGCGCCAGGTAATCAGGCAGCGTAGGGTAGGGGTAGGCTAAATGCAGTCGCACTTCAGCATTTGCCTGATCCAGCACCACATCATCAGGGCTAAACACGGGTGCCAAAACTTCATGGAATAGTGAATCACTGCCAGGACTAACCACGGCTTGTAAGCTCGTAAGCAAATGCTGGAGCGTGATCGTATTGCCATTTGCAAAGCGTGCCGGCTTTAAGCGAAAATGCCAGCAACGCTGATCGTCGCTGAGTCTCACACTGGCAGCCAGATCGGTTTGCGGCTGACTGAATTTGTGATTTTTAAAAAATAAGCCGCGATGCAAGGCTTGATTTAACTGGCAACTGATGGCGCTACTTTGCGAGGGATCAATTTGCCAATGACGGCTCAGGCTGGCGAGAAACATAGAAGTCCAGAGAGAAATACTAAAGCCAGTATTATCGATGGCGCGCGATGCCGCCAAGCCGCTGATTTGCAGTTGCAAATGCGGCTTGGCGGCATTTTTAGCTCGATTCAGAAAGGGCTAGCCCACCTTGAGATAGCGGTCGATTTAGCGAACGACTGGTGAAATAGGTGGACTAGAGCAACGATTCGGATAATTAATGCCATGTAGCGCCAGAGCGGGAATGCGGCGCACAGGCTTAAATTCAAAGTCGCGCTCTGCCGCCATAATTTGCAGATCGGGCAAGATAGGCTTTGTCTGGCTTGCGTGTATGCCGCTAGCGTTTAATTGTAAATCACGACGCAACTGGCTTAAGTAACATGACTGTTCAGCTGAGCCAGATTGATTGAAATCCAGTTCTTGCAAATGGAGTCCAGCTTGATTATCGCTAGCTAAAAACAAGCCAAAATTGCTGTTAAGCGGCGTCGAAAAACCGTCGCGCCTGCTGCTGTAAGCTGCTGAAGCATAGGCGGTCTGGCATTGCAAATATTTGGCGCACCAGATCAAGAGCACTTTGCTTTGTTCATCCGTATTGGCCGGATAAGCGCGCTGTTGCTGCGTCAAACGCAGTTCCAGTAGGGCCCCGTCTTGATTTAGGTAAGTCAGGCGCAAAAATGCAGCGCGGCGCGCCACTGTTTGCAATGTCGACTCGGATTTAAGTGGGTCTTGCTGCCAGCAGGCGAGGTCGCTGGTTTTGACATCGTCCAACGTATATTGTGTGTCTTCTAGCACCTGATTTTCTTTAGCATCGAATTTTTCCGCGACCAGTTTTATCGCTGCCAGCCCCAGCCGCTCGGGGTGTGCCGCCGAACATAGCTGATCCAGATACAGATGATAGCGGTAATTGAGGTGCTGCATTGCCTCGACATTGAGTTGCGCAATCTGATAGTTACCATGCCTCTCTGCCTGAGTCGTAGGCCGGTCTGATGTGTCCTCAAGCAAACCTGAGACCATGATGGCCGGTGAAAAAAATTCCAAATTAGTTTGCGCTCTAAGCATGGCGAGAGTCGATGCTTTGCCTGGCCGCGGTACTTCGACCAGCAATATCAAATAATTGGCAGGTTGATCTATCACCGTCGCGGCGATAAAGCGCGGTTCAGCTGGCCAATGTCGGGGTGCCAATTGCCGCAATTCTGCTTGATAACGCTGTTGTAGCAAGGCTTGCTGCGCGCTATCGAGATATTGCAGCGGGTGTTTAGCCGCAATCTCTTGCAAGGCTGTTTTAAATTCCAGTTGCTCAAAGTCGCTAAAACCACCCAAAAAGCGATTATTGCCACGCACACTCAAATTGTAGCTGGCGCTTAAACCCAGCAAGCGCTGGTCGGGCACGCCTGGCTTAGGTTCGTCATAGTGGTCAGTTTCACAGGCCGTTAAACTCAGGCTTAGCAAGACCAGCAGCAAGATCAGCACGGGGCGTAAGTTAATCGGCCAGACCAAGGTGCTCATTTACCCAAACCTAACCAGCGATGCGCCACCAAGTCCAGCGCGGGTCTGGCATTACCTTGTTTATCAAACCACACCTTGGGCCGCAGCGCACCGCTTAAACTAATACTGGCACCGTCGTCCAGACTCAGTAAATACTGACAGAGCTTGTCATTAAAGGCGATCACATTGCAGAGCAAATTATCACCTTCATCGCTGATGACCTTGATTTTGCAAGTGACATACTGTGACCCCGCCTGCCCCTGACCCGCCTCAGCCTGGCCGTGCAAACGACCCGAAATTAAACCATCTATCATTGCTTAACCCACTATGCAGAAATTTCGCCATTGTAGTGCAAAGCTAGTGGTAACTGGGTGAGTCTGAAGTATGGCAGGCATAAGATCTGCGTCAGTAAGATTGGTGTGCCTGAAAGCTGGGAAAGAATGGCTTGTGTTTTAATAGTTGCCAGAACAAGCAGCAAACGCCGTGCCGTTTTTGCCTTTGCCGACTTCTCTTTGACTCAGAAAAACGCAGCATTGCTCCCACGCAGTAGCTTCGGATGGCTCAATTTGTGCAGTCCTAAAACACAACTCCACCAACGGTGTGAACTTCCTCGTTTTGCAAGCCTTAAGCATATTGCGAATTGCTTCCTTGACATGCTTTGGATGCTAGGTAGAATGCGACGCTATCATGTCACCGACTAAACAAATTTTAATGCTATTTAAATGTACAGATTGTCGGTCAGAAGCTGGTATTCAAGCATCTTTGGAGAGATGAGTTGTAGAGTGTTCTGCGCCAGAGATGTTTTTTTGGACAACATTTTGTCGCTTATACCTAATCACTTTCATTTAGATTTTCGAGCTCCCGTGTTGGTAGAAATAGCCATAAACAAGTCAGCAACTTCAATAAATGCTAATAATCAGTTTGATTAATTAAATTTAGAAGGTTTTAATCGTGACGATATCTGTGCAGACTTCATTAAGCTATTTAGTGAAAAATAGCAAAAAATAAAGAGGAAATTGATATGCTTAGTTTTGAATTAGCTCATTATGAATCCCCGCCAACCATCGTAGTGCAGAAGTCGCAGGATAAAAAACCTTATGCACTTGGAGTGTGCGCGACGGTAGAGTTTAATGAAGGAAAACCATTAACAGGAGCTGGAACAATCAGTCCTGATTATGATGCAAGGATTTACTTTCAAAAATTTCAAAAGAAAAATATTGAATTGCCTAAATATAAATTAATTCAACTAATTAGTGCTCCTCAATATGGCACAATTTCACCTTATGTATTTCCTGGCGATGGTATTGATTCGTGGCGTTATATCCCTAATGTTGGCTATCTCGGTGCGGATAAAGCTGAGTTCATAGTCGAAACGGAAGGAGGCCCCGTTCGTGTCTTTTACTACTTCAAAGTAACGAAACTGAATTTAGATAGCGGTGCCAATGTAAAGAAATTATGCAAGGAACAAGAATGGAAAATTTCTACCAAGGCCGTAAGGCGCAATGCATTGCGCCCTACGTTTGCCCTACCGCCATTATCGCCTAAAATTACCACGCCGACTTGATACGCCTTGCCAGCCTAAACCGGGTGTGAAGGCGCATCGATAGGGCATTTGCCCTCGGAACACTTATGGACATTCATATTAGGCATCTCAGTCTGGGAAATCACTGATCTTTAACCAGACTGGGGCTTGTCGTCATCACTAAGTTACCTATCCATCCTAGTGATTCAGGATGCTCCGCTGCGGACAACTATACCGCCTGTATCACAGATAATTCCGGCCCTATCCTTAATAGGCCAACGTAAACCGCTGATTGTGATGTTGTGGCTGTTCTACTTCATTGATCATCGCATGGGCAAAATCTTGCACTGAGATTTTGCTATTGCCTGCTGCGTCGACCAGTAACTGATCGCCGCCCAGACGATACTGTGTGGTGCGTTGGCCTGGCTGCAGCATTGCTGCCGGGCTTAACATTACCCAAGTTAACTCGTTTTGTTGACGCAGTAAGTTCAAGGCAGTGCGGGCGCCTTCGGCGGTGGCTTTGTATTCGGCCGGGAATTGCGGCGTATCGATTAATTGCAAACCCGGTGCGACTTCCAGCGAACCGGCGCCACCAACTACCGCCAGACGTTTTACGCCCGCTGCTTTGGCGGCGGCTAAGAGGTTTTTAAAGCCGGTTACGAAGTAGGCTTCAGTATCGGCTTGCGCATGGCCGCTAAAGGCGCTGATCACGACATCGTAGCCAGCCAATACTGCGGGCAGGCTGGCCGCATCTTGCACGTTCGCGGCGAGTGCTTGTAAGCCGGGCGCAGCGGCGATTTTGGCGGGATTACTGACTAAGGCGGTGACTTCATGGCCACGGCTTAAGGCTTCTTGAGTTAAGGCTGAACCGACATAACCACTGGCACCGATAATTGCGATTTTCATAGTATTCCTGACTGTTAGGACTTACGCAAAACAGACGCTGGCGTTGTTGTGTTCGCCTAGTCGTACATTTGTACTGTCTGCGGCTCCACGCCTAGCCAGCGCAATTTTGCGTAAGTCCTAACTGTAAAAGTTGTTCAATTTAAGCTTTGGCAGCATTGCGTTGTCTTGCTGTGTATTGCTGTGCATGGCATTTGCTTGCTTAAGCATGACGCTATTTTGCGCGTTTAAATTGTTTTGATAAATCGCTTAATTTATAATTGATTGTTTCGATTAATTAAACAGTGGCGACACGGCTGCCCCGTTTTAGCGGGTCTTAACGGCATGCAGGAGGAAAACCATGGCCTTGCGCGATTATCAGGCTTTGCAAATTTTTATCTGCGTCGCAGAAAGCGCCAGCTTTACCCTTGCGGCAGAGCGCTTAAATCTGAGTAAAGCCCGTATCAGCCTGAGTATTAGCGGCTTTGAAAAACAATTGGGCTACCCTTTGTTTCATCGCACCACCCGGCAAATCCGTCTGACTGAAGCGGGACAAGCTTTGTACCAACGCAGTGCATCTTTGCTGCAAGCCTTGCAAGACAGTCTTGATCAACACGCCCAGCCCGGCGAATTGAGCGGTCACTTGCGCATTTCCACCAGCCTGGCCTTTGCCAGCCTGCGCTTAGCGCCCGTGATCAGCGCTTTTATGCAAGCCCACCCGGCGCTGCAAATTGATTTGCGCGCCAGTGACCGCATCAGCGATCAAATCAGCGAAGGCATAGACTTATCTTTTCGCTTAGGCTGGTTGCGCGACTCCAGCCAGCGCGCGATTAAGCTAGGCAGTTTCCGGCAATGGGTATTGGCTTCGCCAGACTTGTTTAAACAGCGCCCGCCACCGCGCAACCCGGCTGAATTACAGCACTTCCCCTGGATCGCCATGACTTTATTGCCCAGCCCGCTGACCTGGCAATTTACCGATAGCCAGCAACAAAGCCAGCAGCTGCAAATGAAGGCCAGATTGCAAGTGGATAGCCCCAGCGTCTTGCTCCACCTCTTACAAGCGGGCGCAGGAATTTCGGTGTTAGAAGAATACAGTGCGGCCAAGGCGCTGGCCGAAGGCAAGCTTTGCCAGCTCCTGGCTGATTACCAACTCCCCGAAGGTGGCGTCTACGCCGTAATGCCACCCGGCCGTTTCGTCAACGCCAAGGTCAAAGCCTTCATCGATTTTTATCGCGACTACTGGGCGCGCCATTAGCTATTTGTGGCGAGGATTTAAGTCAGGTTTTGAAAACGCAGGCGGGACGCGGCTTTGCAGCCAAAATGCTGTGCTGAGGCGCGTCGAATGGGCGTGTTGAAAATGCGAAGCCTTTGCATCAAATTACGCCAGGCAAACTATGCTTAAAAAATTGCGGCACGCTCAAGGTTCCCTCACTGGTAAAGCCAACTACAACTTATGTCTGCAAGTTATAAAACACCAACTATGTCGTTGATTTGCTCTGGGTCTGGATTTATTATCGACTTTTTACAATTTGCATAGCGGTTTGTATAAGTGCTTGCTGAACGTTGAGAATTAGAACACATGCCTGGAACCCTTATAGAATTTCGGATTGAGACCGACATCGAACGTAGTGATGAACTTGCAGTCGTCCTACAAGTCAACATCTACGAGCGAGATGGGGGCGTCGGTGCCGATTATCGACTGTGGCGTACTTTGTTCGGCCCAACCACAAGCGAGCTTTGGGAGCAGCGCGCAACTGAGCTGGATTCAGACCTTGCACTCACCTTGCTGAAGGAACTTGGGTCTGCGAAAGTAGCCCCCTGTCCAAAGTTTAATGTTTGGCTGCATCCCACTGTCTATCATCTTAAAGTTGACTCTGTTTTTGTCACCGCTCAGTACACATGGCACGAGGAATTACCGGAGCAGTGGCAACAACTCAGTCCAGTTGTTTCACTTCTCAAGCGCATTGTAGATGAGGCAAAAGATGAAGCATAATTAATTGCTTGGCTTCTTTACGTGGGCACAAAAGTGCCCACGCTACCCTAAACGTCTTACGACCTTGATACCGCGCAATAGAACGCCATGACACTTATCGATCCCAATGGTTGGCGCCCCTTAGCTAAGCAACTTGTTGATCTACTGAGAGAAGGTCAGCCACTCGGCGAAGCGCTACGAAGCGTGGCAGTAAGTTCCGATGCTGGAGCATTACTTCTTTTTAAAGCCGTACAAAATGCTTGTCAGCTTTCATCTCGTGAAGCTGCCAAAATTGTCGCTCGTGAAGTCACCGCCAACAAGCTATGAGAATTTCGTGAAAAACATTGAACAACTGCGTGAAATCCACTTTCAAGTACGTTTTGTTGAAGCGAACTGGCAGGACTACGTCAACTGGGCCATCGAACGCCTCAGGAACGATGATGAGGGTGACGATCTTGATATCGTCATGTTGGCATCGGCTACCTTTCCCGATGAAGTGCCTTCATTGGTCTTGCAGATTGTGGAACGTTATCTTGGTGAGGGAGCGCTGAGCGACGTGCTAGCGGCTGGGAAGTTTATAGTCAAACTTCATCAGGCCTATAAAGACGGGGGCGAGACGACTTTTTCACTCGAACCCAAGTTATGGCGGCTTTATTACGACTTGGGTCGCCCTGATTGGCTGATGATGCTCGCCAGGAATTGTGAGTACGCGACAGATGTGCCCGACTTTCAAACGCCATTTGATGACGAATTCGATTACATCTCAGACCTTTGGCGTAATTCGGAAAGCGTCATCGAGTTCACGCAAAAGTACGATTCGTCAATTTCAAGATCACATGACGTTCATTAGCTCCGTAGCGTGGGCACGATAGTGCCCACGTAAGCAGCCAAACCGCAGCGCTTGAAGTCGTAAATTCACTGCAAGACTTCACGACTTCAAGCCTGGCATGATCGCGTCAAATCAATGTTGAAATACCTGTTCCGCTGGGGTGATTTTCACGGCGTCGGCGGCGATGCCTAATTTGCGGCGGCCTATGATTTGATCTTCATCCAGCAATTCTTTGGGTTTTTCAGAATTGTATTTGATGGGCGAAAACGCATCGCTCAGCAATTGCGCTTGCAAAGCTTTGGCATCTTTAGCGATAAACACGACCGACAAATTCTTGCTCGATAAATGTTTTTTCATCGCCGCATTGACTTGCTCTACGCTGAGTTTGCTTAAGTTGTCGCGCATCATTTTGGTGAACTCGGGGGTTTTATACCATTCTGCATCCAGCGCATAACCGAGTTGCTGATCTTGCGTCGCGGTCATCATGAAAACGTTTTTCATCAGGTAGTCGCGGGTGAGCTCGAATTGTTGCTGGTTTAAACCCTGACTGATTAATTTGTCTAATTCAGTTAAGGCGATACGCAAGGCAAAATGGGCATTTTCTGGCGCGACCGGACGTATCCAGATTTCAAAAATCTGTGATTGACGTGGCCGATTCGGGCTAGGGAAGAATTGGAACATGCCACCTGGGAAGGCTTCGATATAGGCATAGTCACCGTAGTTCATGCCGCGCACTTCACGTATGCGTTGGTACAAATGCGAAGGCGAAGCGCGATGTTCACCGAGCCAGGTTTTGGCTAACCAGAGTGCGGCGAAGTCGGGATGCGAGCGTGTGACCTCAATCGCTGAACCTAGAGAAATCGCCGTTGCGCGGGTATTCTTTTCTATGATTTCAACTTGCAAACCAGTGATGGCTGGGGCTTGCGGGCGTGCCACTGGCGCTAAGCCTGCAGCTGGATTTAATTTCGCCAATTCTCTTTGCAAATCATTTTGCATCGCTGGCGTGACATCACCCGAGATGCCGACTTTTAAAGCGCCCTGAGTATAGGCGGTTTTCCAGAATTGTTTGACATCCTCGAGTGTAATTGACTCTATGCCTTTCAGCGTGCCCAATACCGGGTGAGCATAGGGTGTGCCAGCGAAGATATTGGTTTGCAAACGCTCTTTGCCCAGTTCTTCTTCATTGTTATCTTTTAAATCTAACAGCAAGGCATTTTTTTGCGCATCTTTGAGTCGTTTGAAGTCCTCTTCGCGGAAACCCGGCGTCAATAATTGTGGCAGCGCGATTTGCACAAATTCGCTCCACTTATCTTTATGCACGGCACCGCTAAAAGTCGTGACTTCTTTATCGGCATTACCAGAAAAGGTCGCAGCCAGTGGGAATAAGGCTTTGCGAATTTCAGCTATCTTCATTTGCTGTGAACCAGCGGCATTGACCATGGCGGCAGTTAATTCAGCCAAACCTTCTTTGCCGACCGGGTCGTGCGCCGAGCCTGCATTAAACATCAGTTTGAAGCGAATTTGTGGCAAGGCAGATTGCTGCACCAGGATATTCAGTTTCGCTGGCGCGTTGCCCGGTTCCAGGCTGGCTAATTTCGGTAAGTCTGCCATCGCTGCGGGCATGGCGGCATTCGATAAAGTGGTGACCACCAGGTTATTATCGTGCAGATATTTGTTGGCAACGGCTTGTAAATCGGCCGGTGTCAAACTATCGATTAAGCGATAGTAGTGATTAATGGTTGCATATGAACGCTGGTACTGAACGTAGCGCGCCAGTGTGGCGGCGATTTGGTCGGTGTTATCGAGCGTGCGTATCAAGCCAAATTTCATCGCTGATTTGGCGTCACTCAATTCTTTTTCACTGACTGGGGTGGTTTTGATGCGCGCGATATTTTTTAAAATCTCATCGCGTACATAGACCGCGTCATCGATTTTTTTGACACGCGCTGCTACGGTGGTCAAACCGGGATCACGATTGGCGGGAGTAAAGGCGAACAATTGATCAACTTTTTGCTCGTCTTGTTGCAAGCGTTTGCTCAGTGTTGAGGTGGAGCCAAACGACAAAGACATCAACATATTCAAAGCAGCGTGCTCTTTATTGACTTCTGAAAACGCTGGCGCATGGAAAGAAACCGCAACATAGGGCAGGGTATTGGTGGGCCAGGCCACGTGTTTGTAGACTGCGGCGGTGGCAGCAGGTTCGGCGGGAACCGGCGCCTGGCCTTTACCTGGACGCCACTTGCCCCAGTATTTTTCTACCAGCGCAAAAGCAGCTTTAGGTTCGACATCACCAGCGATAATCAGGGTGGTGTATTCGGGGCGATACCAGCGCTCGAAAAACACTTTGGAATAGTCAAATTGATTCGGCATATCTTCGATGTCTTTAATAAAGCCCATCGTCGTATGCTTATAGGTGTGGGTTTGGTAAGCGCTGTCGCGCATCACTTCAAACAATTTGCTGATCGGGTTGGCGCTATTTTTATTGTATTCGCCCAGCACGGCGCGCGATTCAGTTTTGAAATCGGCTTCGCTGTAAGACAGATTTTGGAAGCGATCAGCTTCGATGCGCAGCAAGGTTTCTAAACCTTCTTTGGCGATGGTGGTGTGGTAATTGGTTAAGTCATCGCTGGTGTAGGCATTTTGCCGTGCGCCCATCTTGGTCAGCATGTCTTTGTATTGGTCGGCCGAAATGGTTTTAGTGCCACGGAACATCATGTGTTCAAAAAAGTGCGCGAAACCTGATTTGCCAGGCTCAACTTCATTACGCGAACCAGTTTGCACGGGAATTTGCAAAGAAATCAAATTCGGCAAACCGGTCGGTACGACGATAATTTTTAAGCCATTCGGCAAGGTTTTTTCACTGGCTTTAAATGGCAATAAATCTGCCGCAGCGGCAGTTGCTTTTTTGCTGCTCTGTGGTTCGACTGGTTTATTCGGGGTTTGCGCCTGGCTGGTGGCGCAGAGTAAGGCCGCAGCAAAGGCGATGCTGTGGGGCAGGAATGACTTCATGATTACTCCCTGTGGTGGTTTATTTTTATAGACCTGGCCGGACTTGGTAGTCTGGCAGGGCTTGCTTGCTTGTTTAGCGTGCCGTCTCATTTTATTACGGCACGCCGCAACACTCTGACTGAGTGAAGGCCAGGAAGTTCAGCGCAGCCGGTATGTCAGCTCAGATCGCTTAGTAAGACAGAGTAAGGCAGAGGTTGAGGTTTGGCACTTAGACAGCAAACCGCAGTTCAGGCAGCGCGTTGATATCAGAATACAAGCGGAAAGGGCACTTCTAAAAACCTCGATTTCTGGCAATTTGCTGAGGCTAAGTAGTTGATTTTGTTGAGGCCATTTTATTAAATTTGAGGGATTTAGAAGTGCTCAAAATGGGCACTTCTAAAAACCACCTAAAAACCGCAAAAAACTGAAAGCTCAGAGT
>JAYSEN010000033.1:0-47305 GCA_041913845.1 Undibacterium sp. | reverse complement strand
TCAATCTTTGTTTTTTTACCTCAAGGTTGTCGCAATTCGAACTTTAGATCGCACACCTGGCTGATTTCAGGTTATTACCAGGGCAGAGCATATTGCTGGATTTCTGCTCTGCTAGCCTCTGGGCTTGGCAAGCAGGGCTGGGCCGCCATGGCTGCGATGATCAAATCCATATCGTGTGAACTGATCTGGCATAAACCAAAGCGCAAACTGGCCGCCCAATGGCGTTGAGCGCGACTGAATTCCAGCTCGTTGACTAAGTGTGAGATTGCCACGCGTTGTGCAGGCCACCAGCGCACATCACGCCGGTAAGGCAGAAAGCCCGGCCCCATCTCGACTTGATAGGCGGCTCTGGCTTGCACTTCACCTACTGCGGTGAAACTGCGGCAAAGTTGGCGCGTACCAAAAACTTCAACCGGTGAATAATAAACCACGCGGTCGCCCGCACTTAAGCGCCGCAAGGGCCAGGCTTTACCGTGACAAACTTGCATAAAACCGCCAGCCCGGCCTATCGCCACATGTTCTGCCGATGCCACGGCAATCCAGTTACGGCGCGCGTCCATCACATACTCAGTACAAAAACACGCAAACGATGACCATCGGGGTCACAAGCCACAAAGGTGTAACCAAAATCAAGCTGGCATGGCGTTTGCGCGATGCTGATACCTGCCGCTTGCCAGGATGCATAGCAAGCGTCGACTTCAGCCTGACTATTCAGCGCAATACCGATTTCACTACCGCCTGCATCCGTGGCTGCGGGCAGTACAGCGTCTTTTTTCCACAAGCCCAGTTTGAAATTGTCGCTCAGCAGAAACAACGCAAAACCGGGACTGGATTCAATTGGGCGGCGTTGCAATAAATCCTGATAAAACTTTTCACTGACGGCGACATCGCGCACATACAGTAATTGGTAGCTGACGGCGGGAATCGCAAATAAAGTGGCTGCTGACATAACAAACTCCTCTGTGGGTGAAAGAGCTGTCAGTGTAAAACCCGCTTGTGTCAGTTTTTGTCAGCAGCGTGCGCTGCTGTTTAAATGTCGCCAATAAAGTTGGGGAATCAGATGCCAGCTTAAAACACTCATGACTAAAGTAATCAGGCTTAGTATCAGCCAGTTGAGCCAGTCAATTTTCCAGTGTTGTGCCAGGTCGAATAAAAAACCACCACATAAACTACCCAGCATATTTCCCAGCGCCTGATAAAACATTTGTCCCGACATTATAGGGCCGGGTTCGCTACCGGATTTTTCAGCAAAGTTGGCGAGTAAAAAATCCAATGAGGGGCCGTAAAAAATTTGTCCGAACGAGAGCAAGATCGCCGACAACACGACTACGGTAGCGGATTTGCCAAACAGTGTCATGACGCTGAAACTCAGGCACAAGCAGATAAACCCCAGCGTTAAAAATTGCATGTGTTGTTGCGGGCTTTTGGCTAAGCGGGCTAAGGGTAATTGCAGCAAAATTATCATCAAGCCAGAAATCCAGAATGGTGTGGAAACTGGAATTTCTGGCGTGTATTTGGGGATGTGTAAGCTGTAACCTATCATGGGTTGCACGGCGAAACACCAAAATACGGCGTTCGATAATAAAAATAACAGGGGCAATTTTTTTGCTGGCGCTACTTTACTAGGTGGCGTGAGCGTTTGCCTGGATTGTTCGAGCTGAGCTTGTTGGTGAGCGCTGATCTGGCGCATCGCTTTTAACATGAACAGACCATAAATAACGAAAGTGGCAAAGACTATCGTAAACACTAATTGCAATTGTTGATGCGGGATCCAGCTGGCGGCTAAATAACCGATTACGACGCCCAGCCGTATCGCCATCGCCAGGCCGCTGAATAAGCTGGTCTTATCCAGATCACGCAATTTCAACAAGTAATTTTTTAAACCCGGAAACGACATACCACTGCCTAAACCGGCTAAAAAAGCAAACAAAGCCAGAGCCCAGGCTTGCTTCAGATACGCCATGCAATACAAGGCTAAACCTTCAGCCAGAATATTTGCGGTGACCGAGTAGGGGTGGTCAGAAATCGCGGGAAAGCGTGTGCCGGCCCAGGAGCCAATTAAACGTCCCAGATTCAAACCAAATAAAATCGACGCCGCCCAGAAACCTGAGTAAGCCAGGCCAGTTTCAGAAACAATGATGGGGGTATAGAGTGCGACACCGCCTGAGGCGATCGCTACACCGATATAAATTAAATTCGCGCTGGCGCGGGGATTGAAGCTGGCAGAGTTCATGCAGGGCTGGCGTTAAGGTGGCAGGGGTTAATCGTTGCGGGCGTAGTAGAGCCTGACAACTAAGCAAATGGCAGAGTCACGCTGCTCAGCTTGGTTTTATCCGGATATTGTGCCACAAACCCTGAGACCGCGAATTTAGCGTTAAAGTTCGCTGCAAAAAACGGAAAAATAGTAAGGGAATTTTTCCGTTTTTTCGGGCGCAACGCTTAGTGCTCTTTTTTTAAGTCAGGATAAAAATAGCGAAATGCATTCAGACTGCCCGGATGCAAAATACTGCCGTGATCTTCTTTGGGTAAGTATTCAAAAACAAAGCGCATGGATTTGGGTTGTGCACGTTTAATCGCTTGCGCAAAGGATTTGGCGTCGGCCACCATTTCCGGCCCTTCATTGCCTACCGCCAAATACACTTGATGTACCGAGTCGGGCAAATTTTTCAGATAAGCCGGTGCTGCCTTAAGTAAGGATTGGTTATCCCACCAAAAGCTAGGACTCATGATGATGTAATTGGTAAATAGCTGCGGCTTTTTTAATAAAACTTCGCTGGCAAACAAACCAGCCAGGGATTGACCGAGCAAGGTTTTTTCCTGATTGGTGCGGAAATGGGTTTGCACAAACGGCATGACTTCGCTTTCCAGGTAGCTCATGAAATTCGCCGAACCCCCGGCAAACTTATACGCATCGCTATACGCATGCATCCACTTGGGCCAGACAAAGTTAGCAGAGGCTTTAAAGGTCATATCGCGTTTGCGATCGGTATTCGCTATGCCCACCAAAATTGAGGGAGGTAAGCGCTGCACCCAGGAAAAGCTGGCGTACTGGACTGCCCCAGCCATATGGGTAAAGTCTTCATGCTGACCACCATCCAGTAAGTAGATGACCGGGTAGCTGAGCTCGGGGTGCTCGGCATAGCCTTCTGGCAGCATGATATTGAGTTCCCGTTGTTCATTTAAAACCTTCGAGGGCAAGCTATAAGTCTGCGCCACAACATACGCGGTACTGGCGGGTGGATTATTGGCGCTGGCGATTTGCGTCAGCCCCAGGCTCAGCGCGAGACAACAAACTTGTAACACTTTGTGCATGATGTGCTCCTGATTATCGTGATAGTTGTTAGCGTGGAAAGCAAGCAATGGCTTGGGTTTCTTGAATTAACTCAAGGATTCCACGGACTAATTATAAAGCTGATAAGTTACTCACACTATGCGAAAAACATGCTTAAATTCGCTTTCTTTGCCGCGCTATCTGCATTTTTCGATTTGATTTGGCGGGGTGGCAGAAAAAACTCAGCAAATTGTTGGCCTTGTTCTACTCTGAAATGAGTGATTTGCAGTGCCAGTTCACAGGTCTGTTGCTGTGGCCGCAGACCGCAATTACTAAATCAGGAGTTGAAGAAATTGTCAGGCCTAACGATAAGCGTGATGCGGTTACGGCGCATTCTCACCCGCTACTTTTTACTCTGCATGGTCCTGTCTCCTGTACTTAGTCAGGCGCAGCTCAAGGCGTTTACCGAAAATCTGGCGCCCTTGAATTACCACCATCAGGGAAAACTGACGGGCTTTAGTACCGAGTTATTGCAAGCGATGTTAAAGCATGCCGATCTGCATGCCGAATTTGTACTGCAGCCCTGGGCCAGAAGTTACCAGCAAGTCTTGCAACAACCTGATAGTCTGATTTTCAGTATCGCACGCACGCCTGAACGGATACCCTTATTTGAATGGATAGGGCCTATTAGTCCCAGGCGTATCTGTCTTTTGAAATTAAGCTCACGTCGCGATATCCAGTTAGCTAACCTGACTGAATTGAAACATTATCGCCTGGGCTTAGTCCGGGAAATGGCGTCGAGTAAGTTGATGATTGCGAAAAACCTGGTGCCGGATACGGCCTATGATTTCGCTCCGACCAGTGAATCAAATATCCGCAAATTAATGGCGGGACGCGTTGATTTAATCGTGGGTTCAGATTGGGTGACTTTTTATGAGGCAAAGCGTATCAGTGCGCAAGCCGATAGCGTCGAAGTCGCCTGGGTACTGGACGATCAAAGTCCTTATTACTTTGCCTTGAACAAGCAAACCAATCCTCTTTTACTGAAAAAATTAAGAGTGGCGTTTGAACATCTTAAAGCTAATGGCAGCGTAGAGCGCTTACGCAAGCGCTACCTGGAAAAGTGAAGCAGGTAGTGTACTTGCCATGCCGCTCCACGAGCTCACGATGAACCTCAACGGCGACTCCGGTTTATTGCTGTGTATGTTAATCATTGCAAAAAGCGTTTAGCGCAGATCAGGGTTAACGGTAAAGTCGCTAGTGCCTGCCAGAGCCAGGCTGCTAGCATGAAGTTATCTGCAATTTGCGGGTTATCACTGCGCTCACTTCCCAAATTGCATCGAAGCCCGCGTAAAAATTGGGTTGCGAGCTAGTTTGCAGTGTCAGCATGGGCTTTGATCGCCCACCTGTTCATCGGGTTTGACGTGGCTGTTTCGCCTGAGACTGCCTGAAAAATACCCGTATCGGAGTCGTTATGTGGAATCACCAAACGCCAAAACCTCGCGCGTCCGGCTTGGATAGTCGCTCGTTTGGCATAAATAGAAAAAATAAAGTCGTCAGAACCGCTATCGCTTTTATTGCCTTTGTTTCATTTTCTTTATTCTTAATTGATTGCTGGCGGAGTTGGAATACCCGTGAATTACAAGTAGCCGAAGCTCAAACTGCAACACGGAATATGGCGCGTGCGATTGCTCAGCACGCTGATGACACGATTAAAGCCGCGGATGTCGCGATTCTGGGTATCGAACAGCAATTATTGCGCGAGGGTTGGAGTGAACCCGCATTGAAGCGTTTGCGTGATAGCCTGGTGTTGCGAGTTAATGAAGTACCGCAAATAAATGGCTTATTCGTTTTGGATAAGGCGGGGAATCGTGTCGTGCATTCCTTGCCATTTACGCCAACACCCGCAAATAATTCGGACCGGGCATATTTTCAATATCATTTAAATCATAGTGGTAGTGCTGCTCATGTTGGTACACCTATACGCAGTAAATCGACTGGCGAATGGGTGTTTACGATTTCACGCCGCTTAAATGACGACCAGGGGCAATTTATCGGTGTTGTGCTGGCCACCATTAGTCTTGAATACTTCAACCGGTTTTATCAACGCTTTGAACTGGGCACCAAGGGCGCTATCGTCTTGGGACACAATGCCGCCGTCATGCTAACGCGACGGCCGGTGCAAACCGATTCGGCCGGTAAAGACATGCGGGCAACCACGGTTTTTCGCGAAAGTCAGCGCTATACGCGCGGTAATTTCACGGTTAAATCAGCGCAAGATGGAATCGTCAGGATAAATAGTTTTGAGCGACTGGAAAATTATCCATTATTTGTTGCCGCCGCCTTGTCGTATGACGAAGTATTGCAAACCTGGCGTTCGGATTCCTTAATGCATTTATCCGTCACCGTCATACTGGTCAGTTTATTTATCGTCTTTGGTTTTTATCTGGTGGCGCAAATTCGCTTAAGGCTGCACGCAGAAATGCGCAGTGAGCGTGATCGTGTCGCATTGTTAGAATTGAACCAAACCTTGCAACGCTTATCCATGCAAGATGGTTTAACTGAATTGGCTAACCGCCGCTGTTTTGATGAGTACCTGGAAAAAGAATTGCAAAGAGCGCGGCGCGAACAACAAGCGCTGGCCTTGCTAATGATAGATTTGGATTATTTCAAGCGCTACAACGATCGCTATGGTCATTTAGCGGGCGACGATTGTTTGCGTCGTGTCGCACAAGCGATCAAGCAAAACCTCAAACGTCCCGCCGATCTCGCCGCACGCTATGGTGGTGAAGAAATGGCCGTGATTTTACCCGCGACTGATATACAAGGGGCGGAACAAATCGCGCAACAAATCAGGCAAGCCATCGTCGATTTGCAAATTGAACACCTGGATAATAGTCTGGGCTTAGTCAGTGTGAGTGTCGGCGTGCATGCCGTAAAACCTGATCTGACGACCACTGCCGAACAACTCATTAAGCAGACCGATCAGGCTTTGTATAGCGCAAAAAATCTCGGGCGTAATCGTTGTGTCAGCACACGCGCAGAAAACGCCGCGCTCTAGCCAGGGGGCAAGCTAAACAAAAGGGCGCCACTAAGGCGCCCTTTGCTGAATTGAATTTTCAGATTAGTTTATTTGGCGGGAATACGTTCGAGTAAGGCCAGCAATAAAGTCCAGTACTGACCTACTGTGGTGATATTCACCATTTCTTCGGGACTGTGCGGGTAACGTATCGTTGGACCTATCGAGACCATATCCATCGCCGGATAATTTTCTTTGAATAAGCCACATTCCAGACCTGCGTGTATCACCATGATCACGGGATCTTTTTGATAAATCTGATGATAGGTGTCACGGACTATCGCCATCACTTCCGATTGCATATCCGGTTTCCAGCCTGGATACGCACCGGCAAATTCTATGCTGGCACCAGCTAAGCTGGCTAAGGAATGCAATTGCGATTCGACATAGCGACGGCCGCTGTCTATCAGTGAACGTATCAGGCAAATGATGCTGACATGTTGTGCTTCCATTTTGATTACGCCCAGATTCAGCGAAGTTTCAGTGACACCACTGATTTCATCACTCATACGCATGACGCCATTCGGGCAGCTATTCAAGAGATGAATTAACTGCGCTTGGGTTTGGCGACTCAAGCCGAGTTCAGCGCTCGCTGCCGTTTCCAATTGTATGCGGAGTGCGGGTTCGACGGCGGCGTATTCGCGCTGACAGAGTGTTTCAAATTCGTCGACTGCTTGTTGCAGCGCGGGCAGTTTATCGCCGCTGCAAGCAAGCACGCAATTGGCTTCACGCGGAATCGCATTACGTAACGTGCCGCCTTCGATACTGACTAGTTGCAAGTCCAGTGCGCTGGCCTGACTGGCTAAAAAGCGCGCCAGCAACTTATTCGCATTCGCACGACCCAGATGAATATTCACGCCGGAATGGCCACCTTTTAAGCCACTGATTTTGATACGGTGAAATTGCAAGTTCGCCGGTAGTTTTTCCCAGCTGATGGGTAAATTCATGAGCGCATCGACGCCGCCAGCGCAACCCATGTAAATTTCACCTTCTTGTTCTGAGTCGGTATTGATTAAAATATCCGCTTGCAATTGCCCGGCTTGCAGGCCAAACGCACCGGTCATGCCGGCTTCTTCATCCACCGTCAGCAAGACTTCGAGCGGACCATGTGGAATATCCTGTGAGCCTAAGATTGCCAGCGCCGAAGCCATGCCTATGCCATTGTCAGCACCGAGTGTGGTGTTATTCGCCTTGACCCAGTCACCATCAATGCGTGGTTCTATCGGGTCGCGTGTGAAATCATGCTGTTTGTCGGCATTTTTTTGCGGCACCATATCAAGATGCGCTTGCAAGCACACGGTTTTACGGTTTTCCATGCCCTTAGTAGCAGGTTTGCGCAAGATCAAATTACCAACCTGATCGACTTGTACCACGATACCTTGATTTTTCGCCCAATTCTGGATGAAGTCGCTTAAGGCTTGCTCATGCTTAGAAGGGTGGGGGATGGCGCAAATTTGTTCAAACCATTGCCAGAGTGGACGAGGGAATAATTGATTGATTTCACTAGGATGCGACACGATAAAGCCTGCAGAAACGGAATTAAGGAAGAACTTAAGTTTAACATAGTTCCTACTCAGACTTTTGATCTCAGCTGTGCAAGAGTTTGGTAATGCCGGGGGAAGTTGGTGTAACTTGCAAGAAAAAAGCTTATGTCGCAAAACATAAGCTTTTTGTAATGAAATTGCGAATCGGGGGCTAATTCAGCTTGCCCCTGTCGATTACGACAAAGACCAGGCGTATTCGACTTTAGTCCAGGCTTGTGCTGGTTTGCCATCTTTTGAGCCTGGCTTGAATTTGCACGAGGTAAATACTTTAACGGTCGCTTTATCTAAAGTTTTCGAACCGCTGGATTTTTCGATTTTGGAATCGACCACGGCGCCATCGGTACCGATCAACACCGATAACACAACGGTGCCTTGTTCTTCGTTAACTAAAGATGCCTTAGGGTAAACTGCTTTTTCGCACGTTTGCTTTTCCACGCTGGGTGCGACTTCTGCAGCAGTAGCGAAGTGAGTCAGACAAAATGCGGCGGCGGCGAGTACTAATTTTTTCATATGCAAAGTATAAATTCGTAAAGATAAAGGATTTATTTCACTTGGGCTAAGGCCAGCGAATTTAAGCTTGCACATGTTGAGCTCATGTTTAGCTTAGTCAGCTGAGTAAGACGACGACTCAGTAAGTGGGCCTGCATCCAGAGTTGGAAAATTTCCATGTGGAAACAAACGAATTTTAAAGTAGTTCGTTTCCGCAGCGCAATAAAAATCCGATTTTTTGATTACAAAATTTACGATTTGTTGCAAAATGAATTTATAAACATACTTATTTGGTAATGTTTATTTTACCAGTTCTGGAAAAATCACCAGCTTATATGCAGATCAAATTCCAGCGTCTGCAGCAGGTTTTGATCGTGACAGACCAGAATATAACTACCCGGATATTGCTTTAATACCTCGAGCAAATGGCTGCGCGCTACGTAGTCCAGGTGATTGACTGGTTCGTCCAGTATCAGTAACTGCGGCACTTGTGCGGCGATGAGCGCCAGACGCAAGCGCATTTGCTCCCCGCCCGAAAGTTGCGTGCAAGGTCGTTCACAAAGCGCCCCGCGCAATAAGAAACGCGCCAGATGTTGCCTTTGCTGGGTCAGACTCCAGGCAGGGGTCTGGCTGGCAAAGTAATCGAGCACGCTTAAGGTCGCAGGCAAATCGTGGTGGTGCTGATCTAAATAGGCAATTTGTTCAGGCGCTGGTGTAAACCAGGTGCCCGACTTACGTAAGTTCAATTGATTATTTTGGTCGCGCAAGGCCTTGAGTAAGCAAGATTTACCGCTGCCATTGCGGCCGCTCAACAAGCAACGCTGACCAGCAAAGAGTTGCAGCGTAAGCGGAGGACTTAAGGCATGGCGATAACCAAATTCAACCGCAGTTAATTGCACCAGGGGTTTATCGGATTTGCGATAGCTGGCCGGTAAAAAGAATTCCGGTTGCAGCTTGTTGTCTGGTCTTAGCTGCGCTAATTGCTGTGCTAAGTCGTGAGACTTTTGTGTGATGCTGGCGCGCTGATCAACTGCCGTGGTGCAACCGCGAGCTAATTTGCTGGCCGAGCGTATCGTGGCCCAGCGCCGCTCTTGTATCGCCTGGATACCGCGCTGACGTGCATGGGCAGCGCGTTCTTGTTCATGCATTAAGCGCTGATGCTGGGCTGTTTGCTGACGCTTGAGTTGCTGGCGCTGGGCTTGCAATTGCTGGGCTTGCTGCTCGCGTTCTGCCAGCCAATCGCGATAGCGGCCGTGAAAGACCTGAATTTGTTGTTGTTCGATAATCCAAAAGGTATCGCAACAGGCTTCGAGCCAATCAAGTTCATGGCTGACGATAATCAGGCTGCCGTGATAGTGCTGCAACTGGCGTAATAACGCGGCTTTATTTTCTGTATCGAGATGATTGGTAGGTTCATCGAGTAGTAGTAAATCCGCTTGTTGACGCAATGCCTGCTGCACTTGCTGGACGATGTATTCGCCACCGCTCAACTGCGTCTCTGCCTCATGCTGCTGCAGATACGCACAACCGTAATCGTAGTCAGCAATCAACTGACCTTCGCAAGGACTAGCCAACCTGGCTAAAAATTTTAATAAACTGGATTTGCCAGTCCCATTGGCACCGACTAAGGCAATTTTCTGGCCCCATTCGACCTGGGTGGAAAAATCAGTAAAGCAGCAGTTAGCCGCGAGATTCAGGCTCACGCCTGAGAGACGAAATAAGGACATAACACTCCTCTGACAAAAGTTAGCAAACCGGACTAAGTGGGTGCCGGCTAAGCGACACTTAAGCAGCTGTGTTCATGTCGAATGTCCTTAAACGTGATGGTGAGTGAAATAATTCTGGGCGCGATTATAAACAGAGTTGGAATAAAACAGCAAGCGAAACGGCAAGCGAAACGGCCAGCGTATTCTCGCGACCTTTGCACAACTTATTGCGCAGCCAAATTTGCAGCTGGTGAAACGCGCTGCGCCCTGGCACAGTTGCGCTACTCGCCATCAAGGTTGAGCGCTCGCGACTTTGTGCAGCGCTCGCGTCTAAGCTATCCGTATTTAATTTAGCTGTTGGCCTGGCTTTGAGCGCAGGCTGGCGCAGTAAAATCAGTACGAAAAATTGATAGCGCTTAACGCATCGCTTTTTCTAAAAACTTCCAAATTCCGGCGTCACTCATCGCCGCGATATTGATACGCATGCGGGTAGACGGTGCCTGGCTAGGCGAAAACAAACTACCGGGGGCTAACAGATAGCCTTGTTCTAAGGCTTGCTCAGTCAGCTTATTCGTATCTTGCCCGGTATCTGTCCATAAAAACATCCCAGCCGGGATGCGATACTCGATTTTCATGCCCAGACTTTCCAGTCGTTTGGTAATCGGATCGCGCACGCTATCGAGTTTGACACGGATACGGTCTACATGTTTGCGATAATGACCTTCTGAGAGAATTTTATACGCCACACGCTCACCAATCTCGGTGGTCGTCAGTGTCGATAACATTTTGCGATCCGATAAACGTATCGCCAGTTCGGGCGATGTCGCGATAAAACCAACGCGCAAATTCGCCGCCAGAGTTTTCGAAAAACTGCCCAGATAAATCACGCGCTTTAACTGATCTAAGGCAGCCACGCGGGTGGCAGCCTGCACCATAGGGCCGGGATGCATATCGCAATACACATCGTCTTCCACCACCAGAAAATCATGTTGTTCAGCGGTGCGTAAAATCTGAAACGCCTTCGCTGCAGAGAGCGAGGTCGAGGTCGGATTGTGCAAGACTGAACTCATAATATACAAGCGCGGTTTATGGATTGCGGCGAGTTCGGCCAGCTTTTGCACATCCGGACCATCGTGTAAGCGTGGAATACCGATCACTTTGGCACCCAGGATCGCAAACGAACCAAACATTAAAAACCAGGCAGGGTCGTCGACAAATATGGTATCGCCATGATGCACAAATTCACGCGCCACCAGATCGATGCCCTGGGTGACGCCGCTAGTCAGGACGATTTGTTCGGGTGCTGCGGCAATTTCAATTTCCGCCAGCTTTAATTGCAATTGCTGACGCAGGGGCAAAAAGCCTTGTTGTGTACCGTAGTGCAGTAACAGGTTTTGGTTTAAGCGTGAAATTGCGCGCAAACCATTCGCCACCAGATCCCCATCGAGCCAGTCATGCGGCAAGACCCCAAGTCCCGGCATTTTATGCGGTGGCAATTGCCGAAACATGTTTCTGACTAACCACACCACATCGAGTTGCTGACTCGGTTCCGGATGCGGCGAGGGGGCGGCTTTCACCAGACTACTGCGTTCACGCACAAAAAAACCCGCGCCACGGCGTGACTCCAGATAACCCTGAGCGACCAGGCGGTCATAGGCTTCCACCACGGTAAACCGTGACACTTTGTGTTCATCGGCAAATTGCCGGATAGATGGCATACGTGCACCGGTACGCAATAAGCGATCATCGATACGCGCGGCAATCAGACGCACAATTTGTTCAACCAGAGAGGCGCCGGATTCGCGCGAAATATAGATTGGTAAGCTGGGGGGCGTGAGCATAAACCTGGCAATCCTGGAATAAGGGAAACTGTCATGGAAAAATCAGCATGACAGTTCAGAGTATAACTGACATATTGTACAGGTACTGTACTGGTTTTGCTGTATAGGATAGACGATAAATCGGCTCGTGCCCGATTTTCTTGCTACCGCCAAGGGCGGTGAGTGGCGGATAGCTATGTTGTTGATGCCTATCACTGTGCTCTATAGTTGGTTGCGGCAAGTCGTTTTAGCTTAGGCTGAGCAGTGTGGTTTTTGCAGCCGCCCTGAAATGCTTGAGATAGCAAACACCGACTGCGCTGCTTGCCTTCCCTGGCAGCCAGACCAATTGAATTTGATAAATGGATAGCGTATGGAATTTCAAGCAATGTTTGCCTTTATGCTGTATGCCCTGGTTAGCTCTATCACACCGGGGCCGAATAATTTAATGGTGCTGAGCTCGGGTGTGAATTTTGGCTTACGCGCAACCTTGCCCCATTTGTTGGGCATAGAGCTGGGCTTTATGTTTATGCTGGCCATGGTGGGGCTGGGCCTGGGACAGGTGTTTGCACATTGGCCTGTGCTGTACAGCGTCTTGAAATACCTGGGCGCGGCATATTTGCTGTATCTGGCTTATGGTATCGCCAATGCCGGCGCACCATCAGCCAAACCGCAAGCTGCCAAACCCATGGGCTTTTGGAATGCCGTGGCTTTTCAATGGGTCAATCCTAAAGCCTGGATTATGGCCATCGGCACCTTCAGTACCTATGTGCCGACGCAGCAAGGGGTTTGGGTAATTTTATGGTCGGTGTTGTTGTTTGGCCTGGTGGGTTTTCCCAGTGTCGGAGTCTGGGCTTTGTTTGGTGCGCGCTTGCGCCACTACTTGCAACAAGCACGCTATGTGCGCTGGTTTAACTGGAGTATGGCGGCCTTATTAGTGCTGTCCTTGTATCCGGTGTTCTTCGCCAACTGAATTTTGAGGAGTGTTAGTATGTCTGGATTTGCTCTGCCTACCTTGGCTGAAATCGAACACGCTGCGGCACTGGTGTATCAGACCATGCCAGCTACAGCGCAATATCACTGGCCCTTGCTAAGTCAGGCCTTACTCAGTGAAGTCTGGCTAAAGCATGAAAATCACACTGTCGTGGGCGCTTTCAAAGTGCGCGGTGGCTTGGTGTATTTGCATGAATTAATTCAGGACTTAGCGGCACGTCAAATGCAGTTGTCTGACCTGCCTGGCCTCATCAGCGCCACGCGTGGTAATCACGGCCAGTCACTGGCCTTAGCCGGACGCCAATACGGTGTGCCGGTAAAAATCGTGGTACCCGTTGGTAACAGCACGGAAAAGAATGCGGCGATGCGCGCACTCGGCGCTGAGCTAATCGAATACGGCATGGAATTTCAAGAAAGTCGCGAATACGCCCAGGCGCTGGCACAACAACAGGGCTGGCATTTGGTGCCGTCTCTGCATCCGGCCTTAGTCAAAGGTGTGGCCAGTTACTGGCTGGAGTTTTTCCGTGCTTGTCCGGGGCTGGATTATGTCATCGTGCCGATAGGCATGGGCTCAGGCATAGTCGCTGCAATTGCTGCGCGGAATGCACTGGGTTTAGCGACGCGCATCATAGGCGTGGTGTCTAGCCATGCACCAGCTTACCAGTTATCGTTCGCGGCAAAACACGTCATCAGTGCCGAAGTCAGTACCCAACTTGCCGATGGGATGGCATGCCGGCAACCCGAACCCGCTGCTTTGGATCACCTATTGACTGGGGTGGAGCGCATCGTTGCGGTCAGTGATGAAGAAATCGCCGCGGCGATTAAGTTGCTGTTTTGCGCCACCCATAATCTTGCCGAGGGTGCGGGTGCTGCGGCTGTCGCGGCCGCCTGGCAGTTGCGCCATGAGCTGGCCGGGAAAAAACTGGGTTTGCCTGTCACCGGCGGTAACATCGATCATCAGGTTTATGCGCGCGTCTTGACTCAGGCTGGCACGCTGATGGAATAGGCGCTGTTAGTTGGCGAGATAGTTGCTGAGATAGTTAGCACGTGCGCTGCTGAGTGGCCGTGCTGAAAATGCACTGAGGATGCGAATAAACTGGCGTTGCAAAATGGCTGCATGAGCTGCGATGGCGCATGGCAGCCGTTTTTGCTTAACCTGCGGCTGCCAGGCAAGAAAGTGTTGAGCGTAACTGGTTTGACCAGACTAAGCAGGCGCTGACCTGCTTATCGGATGAATCCGGGTCGTTAATCACTAAGGGCAATATTTGCTGCTTCTTCTGCGCTCAAGCCCTCATAAAACTGATCGGTCAAAAATTCGACCTCTTCTTCGATAAACTCTTGCGCCTGTTCCTGGGTGGCGCCGCCCTTAACCAGAAAGCCCTCAACTTCTATGCACCAGTTGATCAGTGCCAGAGTTTCTTCGTCCAGTTCTTCTTTCTTCTTTGCCATGATATTTCCTTAATTGAATTGCAAAAGCGTGTCGCAAGACCAGCTAGCCAGCGTGGTTTTACTTAATACGAGCGCCTATTATCCTCTGTTTTTTCATCGTCAGTTGATTTCCTTGATGGCAGGGGGCAGGCTGTACCTGGAAATGCTAACGCAGGGGCGAGGCTGACACTCATACAGGATAAAATAATCTGAAAAGCCATAGGCAGTATTGACGCGCCTTAACAAGCAAAAATAGGCTGCAAGGCGCATGAGTAGGGCGTAACGGAAAATGCATTGTGTTTTGCTATTATTTAGGTTAATTACCCTAGCACGTGTGCAAAAAATACGTCGCCAATTTTCCCCTATCGAAATGAATTTGCAAACCATAAAATTGGGCTTCCTCTAACTCTTTTGGGAATCCAAAATGACTAAGCGTCCTCCGACACCTAACAATCAACGTTCAGACGCATTGAATCCAAATCGTGGAACGACAGGCAATAATGCAACGAATGCCAAAGCAAATGGCAATCGTGGAGCGCAATTGAACCCAAACAAGAAATAACTATACAGCCCTAGGATAAAAAACCGGGGCTTTTCGTAAATAATCTATTCTATGAATGCAAATGTAGGATTTCCAACCTTAGGCGAACTTGTTCAATTCACTTACGATGCTTTTGGTGTCCTTCCTCGTAAGCGTAGTGGTCGCGAAGATGGCATTGACGAGACTCAAAAAAAGTCAATTCAGAAAGCATTATCTCGGCTCTCTGATGAAGAAGGGAATCTTAATGAAAACATTGACGACTTAGTTAAAAAACTTGCGTTTCTTGTCGCGAGATTCGTAATTAGCCCACGAGCCAATATCGTCATTGGTGAATCGTTATTGGATATCTTCGTAGTATACAAGGCGGTCCTTCGAGATGACGGGACATATCTCAGCAAAGTTGAAACAGTAAGATGGTTGATTATCGAATTTATTATCACGCGTATTGTTTTTTCGATTAAAAAGCATTCGCTTTACTTCAATCTCTCCGTTGACAATTACATTTCTCCTGGAAGATTTTGGTATTTACCGACAATTGAGCAGGACGCGATTATTTTTCCACTAGAAAAAGCCATGAAGTGGGTCTATGGAAGAGCTAACAGAACCCAAAGACAATTTCATTGCCCGTATCCAAAATGTACCATCAGTTCGGCTCAGCAGGAAAGAAATTTGGAAAATGCACAAAATTGGAAGTCGAGTAAGAGTTTACCGTCAGCATCCGAATTAATATGGACTTTCGATTTTTCAATCGACCTTTTGAATAAAGCCAGCAAAACTGACGATTGCGTGAATATCAAAAAACACATGCAAGAAAATTTTCAATTGATCCTTTTTATGGCGCGAGCAAGCACTTTTGTTTTCAAACAAATTGTCGAAATATTCGGCACGGAATTCGCTTTTCAGATATGCGAAAAATTCAAGAAACAGGTAGCTAATATTAATGCCGATTGTCAGCTTTTTGAATACCACCTAGATAGAAAATTGAATCGCGCACTTTCACCTTCACTGCGTGATGAAATCTGTCAAAGCGAGACTAGGAAATTTTTTTCTGAATATGCTGACTTGCAAATATCGTTAGCAATTTTGCTCAAAGAATCTTCATTCGAGGAACAGTGTGAAATATTTAGAGATACACAAAAAATTAAGCAGTTAGAACAACAATTTGGAAAATTCTGCGTTTCGTCAATGACTGATAAATTACTTGCGCCAGAATTTCATAAACCACCAGAAGATTTTGCAAAATTTTTGTTTAGAGGCATTAAACTGAAAGACGATACTCATATTTTGCTAGATGCTATCGCAGGGTATGAGTCCGACCTGATCAAGAGCAATCTGAATAGTGCTTTACCTTGGATGATTTCTTGGCTAAAAGGAACATATCACTATCGTCGACGAGAATACATTCTTGCTTTCCCTTTCTTTCAAGAGGCTTTTAGCAAAGCTAAGTACTGTGCTGGCAACGATCAATACAAGTTGGTAAATCAGTTTGTTGAAGTCGCAGCAAAAAATAATAAGCGAAGAGATTTTAACAAAGCAATTCACTGGGCACTGTATATCGGGTTCGAAATTCGATGGTTAAGGAAAGATCCTCCCACCGAGGAAAATTTAAATTCTGTGTTCGCAATATTGAAGGAAGCCGAATACCTAGCCTTGTAGACGGTGCAGAGGTGCAATCGTTTGGGGTAAACAGTTTTTGATAGTTCTGCGATGTATCCTGTCTGATGACTCTGGAATTGGCTGAATTTAGTGCGTTGTATCAGCTATCAAAAACTAAGGACCTTGCAATCTATGAGCTTACTCATATTTTGATTAAGCACGCGGAGGTGAATAAATCCATATTGCTAAATTTATGTGCGGATTATGACGAGATAGCGCGCATAGGGCAATTCGCTGATTACCTTAATAACGACAAGGGTTTGTGCCAGAATTTAAGGAAAATGAATGCCTTAACTTATCGGGATTATGGAATTTCTGCTGAGTTGGTTTCACTTTTTAGATGAAAATTTGAAAGATTTCGGATGACCGATAGTTGATGAGCACCGCTATCATCTTTTCTCAGCGCAAAAACACCCGCATCAATATTCCCTATGCATACCACTGGTGCACAAAATCTGTCCTCACAGTGAGTGCTTAGTCTAAAAAACGCCAGGCTATACCACCTGGCTGACTCTCACATTACCCATACGATGTTGTCAGAATAGCTCAAATAAAAATAAATGTAGTTGCAAATAATAATGATTCGCATTTATAATTAGTCCACGCATCATCTCCCCGGATGCCACAAGTGGCGTTGCTACGCCATCTTGTGGTTATGCGTCGCTATTTCGTCGCACTTGTGACACTACGGGGAAATTTTAAAAACACGAATTTCGGTAAGTGACTCGGGCTAGGTTGTTGATTTTTCCTGAGCTGCTTATTTGAATCGCCCTTTCAAGCTGCTTAGTCTGGTTGTCTTCGATAGCTTGAGGTTTTTAGAAATCCTCCTGGTGTCGTAGACGAAGGCAAATTTGCTCTTTATCGTATCGCCAGCCGCGTGCCAGCCATGTTGAATTTTCAGGAAAGTGTATGTATCAGAAAACCACCATGGCCGCTGCATTGGCATTTGCATTTAACGGCGTAGTTACTGGCGTAGTTAGCGGCGTATTCTTTGGCTGGTCTCAGCCAGTGTTAGCGCAAAACACCAGCACGGCCACCGAGCAGGCTGGTACTGCGCTGGCCGCCTCAGTCAAGCAGCCGGAAGCGGCCAGCCAGCTTAAAGAAATCAATGTGCGCGCCAGTCGCAGTGCGCGCGATAAAGAAGCGCAAGCGCTGACGCAAACTCAGATCGATGCCGAACAAATCGAACGCGCCCAATCCGGGCGCTTGAGCGATCTCTTCAGTCAGGAAGTTGACCTTAGCATACGCGCCAGCGCAGCACGCTTTACTGCCGCGGGTAGTGCCGCTGGGCGAGCCGGGCAAGAGGGTATCAATATCCGTGGTTTGGAAGGGAATCAGGTGTTGATGTTGATCGATGGTGTGCGCGTCGCCGACAGTTTCAGCTTTGGCGCCTTTGCTACCGGGCGTGGTGATTACCTGAATCCCGACGCCTTAAAAGCGGTAGAGGTGTTGCGCGGCCCAGCTTCGGTACAGCATGGCAGTGATGGTTTGGCGGGGGCGGTGAGTTTCACCACCTTAGACCCTGAAGACCTTTTGCAAGCGCGGCATAAGTTTGCTGGTTTTGCCAAGGCGGGTTATAGCAGCCTGGATCAATCCTGGTTGACGAATGCGGCGCTGGCCTGGCGTAGTGGTGACTGGCAACATTTGGTTTTGCTGAGTCAGCGCCGTGGCCATGAGGTGGCGAATAAGGCCGAGGCCGATTTCGCCGATAGTCGTCGCACCAAACCGAATCCGCAGGATTTCGTGAAGCGCAGTGTTTTAGCCAAATCGTATTGGCAAGCAACGCCAGCACAGCGTCTGGGGCTAAGTTTCGAAGCGATGCGTCAGGATTTGGATAGCCAGGTCTTGAGTGCGCGCGCCGTCGCGCCATACACCGCGACCAGTGTGATAGGTTTGACTGCGCACGATGAAATTTCACGCGATAAGCTGAGTCTCGAACATCGCTGGCAGTTGCCGCAACTAAGTTGGTTGCAGCAACTTGAAAGCCGTCTTAGTTATCAGCAATCACGCGCGACACAACTCAGTTTAGAAGACCGTTACACTGCGGCTGACCGGGTCCGCGATAATGTCTACAAAAATCAGGCCTGGTCATTTTCCAGTACGGCGCAAGGCAAGTTCGCCGAACTCGATAGCAGCTATGGCATAGACTGGAGCCGCGCAGAAATTTCTGCGCTGCGTAATGGCACGGTGCCGCCAGCGGGCGAGAGTTTTCCAGCGCGACCTTTCCCGATCACGACGTATCAATTGCTTGGTGCATTCTGGCAGGGGGATTGGCAAAGTGGGCCGTTGACGATTTCGCCGGGCTTGCGTTACGACCAGTATCGTTTATCGCCCAAGGCCGATGGCTATCAGGGTAAGCTGGTGCAACTCAGTGACAGTGCCTTTACCCCGCGTTTGGGTTTGCTTTGGCAAGTGCAGCGTGGCCAGCAAGCCTATCTGAATCTGGCGCGCGGCTTCCGCGCACCAACGCCAGATCAGGTGAATAATGGTTTCAGTAATCCCGTCATGGGCTATGCCACGCTGGGCAATCCTGACTTACGTGCAGAAACTGCGCGCAGTACAGAACTGGGCTGGCGCGGTCAAATTACGGGTTTGCGTTACCAGGTCGCGGCCTATAAAAATAATTACGACGATTTCATCAGTCAGCAATTGGTGCGTGGCACAGGCGCGCCGCAAGACCCGATGATTTTCCAGTACATCAATTTGCAGCAAGCCAGCATACGCGGTGCCGAAGCGCGCCTCGATTGGCAGCTCGATCAACACTGGCGCTGGCAAGCCGCCTATGCGCAAAGCCGGGGTGAAGTGCGCAGTGCGGGTGTCAGTACACCTTTAGAGACGATCAATCCGGCGCGTTTGCAAACGACACTGACGTATCAACAAGCGAACTGGTCGGCCTATGCGCAAATCCAGCATCAGCACGGCAAAGCACTGGCTGACATACCGCCAGCGGCTGGCAATGCCAAACCGTTTGCGCCGGCGGCTTACACCACACTCGACCTGGGCGCGAGCTGGCAACTTAATGCCTCGTGGAAGTTGCAGGCACAACTACAAAATCTGACTGATCGCAAATACTGGCGCTGGTCAGACGTGCGTGGTTTAAGCGATAGCAGCACGATTAAAGATGCTTACAGCGCACCCGGTCGCCAATTCTTACTGAGCTTACGTTATGACTTCAGGAGTAGCCATGAATGACAAATTAAATATCCCCGCCTTATTTACAGAAATGCGCCGCAGTCAAAAAATGCGTCATCGCGATATTGCTGCACAACTCGGAATCAGCGAGGCAGAGTTAATTGCTGCGCACACTGGCCTGAGTCTGGCTAATCTGGATATCAGCCTGCGCGCCACAGCGTTGCAGCCGCGTTGGGCTGAACTCATCAAGCAAGTGGAAAATCTGGGCAAGGTGATGGCGTTGACACGCAATGAAGCTTGCGTGCATGAAAAAAAAGGCAGTTATCAGCACAGTAGCGTGAATGGTCAGACTGGCCTGGTGCTGGCGGGGGCGATCGATTTACGAATTTTTTATCAGCATTGGTACTATGGTTTTGCGGTCAGTGAAAATACCGAAAAAGGTTTGCAACTGAGTTTGCAGTTTTACGATAAATACGGTGTTGCGATCCATAAAATCTTTTTGCAAGAACACAGCAATTATGCGGCATACGATGAGTTACTGGCGCAATTTGCCAGCCCTGCCAGCGCCAGCCTGCCGATCTTGCCAGAACCTGAGCGTTTTGCCGCCGAATTGCCAGCGGGCTTTGACCAGGCTGCATTTCGTGCGGACTGGCGCTCGTTGCGCGACACCCACGATTTCTTTGCGATGTTAAGGCAGCATGGCTTAAGCCGTACGCTGGCCTTAGCGCAAGCGGAAGCGGCCTATGCCGAGCAATTGGATGTCGCGGTTGCCAATGAGATTTTGCAATTGGCAGCGCAACAGCAAGTGCCGATTATGGTGTTTACCGGTAACCCCGGCATGATACAAATTCATAGCGGCGTGGTACGTAAAGTGATGGCGATGGGACCGTGGATGAATGTGCTGGACCCCGACTTTAACTTGCATTTGCGTAGCGATTTAGTGGCGCAAGCCTGGATCGTACGCAAACCGACGGTGGATGGCTTAGTTTGTTCGCTGGAATTATTTGATCAGCATGGCGACGTGATCGCGATGTTTTTTGGCGAACGCAAACCAGGTCAGCCTGAGCTGTGTGAATGGCGCGCCTTACTCGATCAATTGCGTGAGGAGCATGTATTGTGCGCCGCTTAATTTTGCCAGCGGGCGAGCAACGACGTCAGTTTTGCCAGCAGTTGTTACTGGCTGGCGTTGCTGCCGCAGCACCTGGACTGGCTCTGGCACAAGCAGCCAAACCGCTGCGCATAGTCAGTGTCGGTGGTGCGATCAGCGAAATTATCACGCGCTTGCAAGCGCAAGAGAACTTAGTCGGAGTGGATACCACCTCGAATTATCCCAGCGCTTTACAGCAATTGCCGAATGTTGGCTATGCCCGCAAATTATCGGCCGAAGGCATCTTAAGCCTGCGCCCCGATTTGCTGATTGTTGGTGCAGAAGCTGGCCCGGCAGTGGTGTTAAAACAAATCGAAGCCGCCGGTATTCGCCTGGCAAAAATGCCAGCGATACAAAGCTATACCGATTTACAAACCAGTATTGCTGAACTGGGTAAGCTGGTGCAGCGCAGTGCGCAGGCACAGGCTTTGCAACTGCAATTGCAACAAGAATGGCAAGCACTGCAAACCAGCCTGGCGAAAACCAGTCAGACTAAGCCACGGGCGGCATTTGTGCTGGCGCACGCACCCGGTCAGGTTATGCTGGCGGGACGCGACACCCATGCCCATACCATGATGGACTATGCTGGTTTAACGAATGCGTTTGCCAGTGTCAGTGGCTATAAACCTATCAATGCCGAAGCCTTGCTGCAAAGCGCCCCCGACTTAGTGATTGTTACTGAACAAGGCTTAAAAACTCTGGGTAGTAGTCAGGCTTTATTTGCCTTACCAGGGATGGCGCAAACTCCGGCCGCACGGCAACAACGCCTGGTGGTGCAAGAAGCGATGCTGGTCTTGGGCTTTGGCCCGCGCTTACCACAGGCCGTAGCTGGCTTGCATCAGGCCGCCTATGCGAGTGTCAAAGGATGAAGCTAAGCGCAGTACCAATTAAGTGGCTGCAGCCGCTGAGTCGCGACTTTCGTCGGAATCGGTCAAGCACCGCTACGGGGCTGGCTGTGCTGCTAGGCGTGTTTGCCATCGGACTGTGGTATAGCTTGAATGCCGGCGCGATTCAACTCGACTGGGCTAAGCTGGTCAGGTATAGCTGGCTGAGCTGGCAAGAAGGCCGGGAAGCCGCCGCGGCACTGGAGCCGCAAGGTTTAAGTCAGGCCTATGTGTTTTGGGATATGCGTTTGCCGCGCGTGTTATTTGCTTTACTGGTGGGTGCCGCGCTGGGGTTGTGTGGCGCATTGAGTCAGGGTTTATTTCGTAATCCACTGGCTGATCCTGGCTTGCTGGGCGTGACCACCGGAGCGGCTTGCGCTGCTGCATTGAGTATTGTGTTACTGAGTAGCTTACCGTTTAGCCTGCCTGAACAATGGCGTAGCATCAGTTTGCCGCTGGCGGCATTTTTCGGTGCTTTGTTGACTTGTTTGCTGTTAGATAGTTTGGCGCGCTGGCTGACGCCGGGTTCAGTCAGTGGCTTATTGCTGACCGGGATTGCCTTAAACGCCTTAGCTGCAGCTTGCATCGGCGTTTGCACGTATCTGAGTAACGACGAGCAATTGCGTAATTTATCGTTCTGGACACTGGGTTCGTTAGCGGCCGCGAGTTGGCCTTTGCTGGCGACACTCAGTCTGCTATTGCTGCTGGCTTGCATAGGCTTGCCACGCCTGGCACGGCAGTTAAATGCACTGGCCTTAGGCAGCGAGGCAGCGCAGCAAAGCGGCGTGGCAATCCATCGCTTACGCTGGCAAGTGGTGTTAACGGTGGCGATTTTAACCGGTGCCGCGATGGCCTGGTGTGGCGCCATCAGTTTCATTGGCTTGGTAGCGCCGCACTGGGTGCGGATGTTGCTAGGGGCAGATCAGCGCCGTGTGATACCCGGGGCGATGCTGAGTGGGGACTTGTTGTTATTGTTGGCCGACACGCTGGCGCGCACACTGGCGCTGCCTGCCGAAATTCCGACTGGCATTTTGACCGCCTTAATTGGTAGTCCAGTGCTGTTACTTTTACTCCGGCAATCACGCCGCAGCTTGTATTAAATTATGCCACCCCATTTTGATTGTTTGACTGATCATGCGCAGCAGCGCTTGCATTTGCAGATTGCTTGCCCAGCCTGGCAGCAAGGCGATCTGACGCTGGGGCCCTTTCATTTGCAAGTGGAAGGACCAGAGCGAATTGTTATCCTCGGTTGTTCCGGTGCCGGTAAAAGCAGTTTATTGCGTAGTCTGGCTGGTGACAGTGCAGCGCGGCGTCAGCAAGTCAGCTTGCAGCAGCGTCACTTAGCAACCTACACCGCCGCCGAGCTGGCGCGTCGGCGCGCCGTGTTAGCGCAAGCCACGGAAGTCGCGTTTCCACTGGCGGTGGACTTAGTGATAGGCTTGGGCCGGGTTGCGCACCAGCACGATCCACACTTGTCGCAAATCGTTCAACAAGCGGCGCAATTGGCACATGCCCGTCATTTACTCGGACGTCACTACAATCAACTGTCCGGTGGTGAGAAAGCGCGGGTCCATTTAGCCCGTGTTTTCGCGCAACTCTGGGATCAGCAACATGGCTTGATTTTATTGGATGAACCATTGACCGCACTGGATCCTGGCTTACAACTGGAATTACTGGAGAGCTTGCATCAGTATGCGCAACGCCGCGCACATGCACTGATCGCGGTATTGCACGATGTTAATCAGGCTTTGCAGTATTTTTCGCGGGTCTGGTTAATTCGTGAAGGGCGTTTGCTTGCCGACATCCCTGATACTGCCAACGCTGCCGCCACTAACGATATGCTGACGTGGCTGGAGCAGGTGTATGGCGTGCCCTGGCAAATCGCGCGCAGTCAAAACGGACAGCCATTTTATGCCTGTCAGGCACCTGTTACGCCGCACACCAGTAATGAGTTATATCGGGTTGCCTGATTGCCCAAACTGCTTGCCGGAAACCACCCGCCAGCTTGTATTTCTTGAGAAGGTTTAAAGCCATGAATTTAATTCACGCATCCCGCTTGGTCGTGCGCAAGCTGATACCTGTCAGTCTCATGCTCAGCACGGTCTTGCTGGGTGCCTGCAGCACGCTACAGCAGCCAGCCAGCACGGTGCCGCTGCAACCGCAAGCCCAACTGTATTTGCTGGGTGAAGTGCACGATAATCCAGCCGGCCATCAACTGCGTTTAAACCACATCAGGCAGATCGTGCAACAGCATCAATCCGTAGTGCTGCTAATGGAGCAATTTGATTTTGAACAGCAGGCACGCTTAAACGAGGCCCAGCAGCGCTGTCGCGAAGTCAGTTGCTCACTCGATTACATGGCGCAGCCCGCCACCTCACAGAGTCATACCGGTGGCGCGGCACAAGCTTCAGCGCGCAGCAATTGGCACTGGCCTAACTATCACGCTTTATTGCAACTGGCTTTAGATCAGCGCATACCGATTGTGGCAGCAAATTTATCGCGTGAGCAAGCGCGCAAGCTGATGCGCGCCGACTATGCCGAGGTCTTCAGTCCGGCGCAACTGCAGCGCTGGCAACTCAGTTTGGGGCAACAAGGCGGCGTGCATCAGGAACTACACCGAGCACAGCGCGATGAAGTTATGCAGGCGCATTGTCAGCAAGTTCCAGCACAGCTCGCCGATGGCATGGCGAAAGCGCAAATCGCCCGCGATATTTTGATGGCAGAAAGCTTGCTGCAACAATCCGGCGTGGCGGTGCTGGTGGCAGGAAATGGTCATGTGCGCAAAGACCGTGGCGTGCCATATTGGTTGAATTTTGCAGCACAGCAGCAAGCAGGTGCGACGGCGTCGTCGCCACAGGCTGAAACCCCAGCTCAGCCTGGGGGCAGTCGCAAAAACTGGCTTAGCGTCGGCTATCTGGAAACCGTGCCAGCTAGCGCCAGCTATGCCGATCAGATCATCAGTATCCCCGCTTTAGCGCGGCCAGATCCCTGTGCCAGCCTGAGCATGCCGAGCCAGTCAACTAAGGAAAAATCATGAGTTCAGCCAACACTTGCCAGCATGTACAAATCGCCTCCAGCCCAGTTGGCGATGTCAAAATTTGCCCAGAATGTGGCGTGGTCCACGTCGCCATTCAAAACCTGAGTCTGCGCCTGGAGCTGGAAAGCTTTCGCGCCCTGACTTATATGCTGGCGCAAGCACAATTAAATATCGAAGACCAGCAAACCTATAGCCGCAATCAATTTATGGTCAATGACCTCATGAATGGCATTAAAAATAAAAAGGCGCATTAGGCTCGACGAACTGGACTAAATCGTTTTGTCATAAACAGGTGGCCAGAAACGCAGAGCTGGTGCGGCTTAGCGAGGTGGTGTGCTGGAAAGGCGCATGGGGCCTGCGTTGGCAGATATGCTAAGGTTTGCTTGGTCGTGAATAAATCTAACTAACCTCAAACCTTTTCACCAGACCGCAAGGCCTTTGGCTTGATTTCTGGTCGTTATCATTTGCTGTCAATTTAGTTTGCGTCTGGCAGAATCTGATTGGCAAAAATTTGGTATTAAGTTAAGGTTTGGCATTTACTTTGCATAGTTCATGCCACTATGTTTAGCACCTCATTAAGAATGGTTTTTTCGCACACCTTAAACAGCTGTCTTGAGTTGGTACAACGTTTTGCAACACAAGGTGTTATTGGCTTTTCACTCGCGCTCCACTTTGGTTTGATTGCCTTTTGTCCAGGGGCGGCGGCAAGTCAGTCTGCCACGGCCGGACTCACAGATCTCGCTTTAAAAAACGTGTTGGCGGATATTGCCAGAATGAGAAAAGTAAATGAGCAAAATGTTGGACTAGTTCACTTAGAGGCAGCGAAGCTCAATGAGTTAGAAGACTTTTACAACAGTGCCGAGCTGACTAAGCAAAGCCGGGCCGTGCGTGAAAACGGCTTAATCCTGGCAGGTGCAGAGAGTCAATTGTTTAAGCTCGACAAGCCCAGTGATATTTCACGGAAAATGGCATTTTGGTTTGCAGATGAAATGCGGTCGGCGCGTAGTAATCAACGTCTGAGTCAAAGCGAAATCCGTTTATGGGGCCCGTATGAAAATTTTAGCGATGATGCCGCCGTCTTTGGTCTGTTATGGAGTTGTTTACCGCGACAGGTATGGTTAGCGCCTGAGTTAAACCCTTACCGGCTTGATTTGAATTTACGTGGCCTGGGGCTGTTGCCAGTCAATGCTCGTAACTCTGAGCAAAGCGAACAAGACTTTGCTTATTGTATGGAATTGCGAATAGGCTATCGCTTGGCTCAAACCGATACCGAAGAGTTAGCTAACTTAAATAAAAATCAGTTGATTGCGCGGCGTTTACGTGCACTCTTACCACAGTACTTAGCGAAATTTTTACACACACAGGCTTGTTCAGGACAGGGCCCGGATGACTGCGTCGTGTTGCTGGCGACTTGGGCTAGCTTAGAACCTGGCAGTGCCGCTTTAGCGCAAATGCTGCAAAAATTAGAGCCTGAATTGCCAGCAACTTTCACACAAAAAAACGTCGTAAAACCTGCTCAGCCTGATCATCGCTATGACTTTGCTGATGGTAATCAGTATTTCGATCAACTCTTACGACAACTGGTTTTTCTGAAAGTAAAGTGGCATGCGCAAAGGCAGAACCCACAGATTTGGCCAGCACAGGGCGCAACACAGACGCTTAAGCAAATCTTTAGCTTAATGAAGGAATTTGAACATCCCTATGTCAGTCAGTTTTCAGGCTACCAACAAGCGTTAAAACAGGTGATTACACCAACTGATTTGCTTCATACAGGTGCGGATAACACAGAAAAACTGGAGTTGTTAGTTTGGTTAGATCAGCAAAAAAATTGTCAGGCTCTGCAGTTGGTCTTACCTCTTGACGAGCAAAATCAAAAGGTTTTTAAGCAATTTTTATGGCAAGTCCTTGGTCATAAACGCTTACCAAACTGTAGCAACTGGGGCTATGACTATCAGCGTGCCATCAAGCTAATCGAGCAAAGCTTAATCGCAGAAGACAGTGACAGGCAAAAACTCCAACAGATTTTACCAGAATTACCTGGGAATATACGGTATCGCTTACTAGAGCTTTTGCACATCGAATCGTGTTTTTATGATCGCAATAAAGACCTGCCAAACTGGAGGCGCACGCTTTGTAAGCAATGGGCTACTGAGCCTGCAACGATAAACCATCCACGACGTTTACAACACAGCGGTTTAACCTTACGTAAAAAAGATAAGTTTCATTTTCAAAGTTTGTATCAGACCTCAGTCAACATAAACTTTGAAGATAAAAATTGGGCCTTGAACTGGTTGAAATCGCTGGCAGTGTTTAAGGCAGCAGGATATGCTGAGGATTTACTTATCGTCGCTGATTATTTGCAAAAGCATGTTAGCGACATTAATTCGGTAGGTTTATACACTCATCCAAATTCCCCGGTGCGTTTATTGCTGATCACGGGGCAACTGCGGTTTGAAGTCAATGAGTACGATTGGCAACACAATAATGATAGGCAGCTATTGATAGAATTGCGCAAGCAATCGGCGCGAGTCGTTACTATACCCAGTATTTATACATTTCAAAATGATGATGGCGGTATCAGTGGGGTCAGCGATATTGACGGAGATGATAATTTAGAGCTGTGGTTTAAAGGAATCGAAGGCGAGTGTGAGAGTGAAGGGCTGCAGCCGGGAGAAAGCCCAAAGCCGGGTGTTGACTGTTCATTCCCGGTATATAAAGTTGGAGAAATCAGCGATAACACAGTCAGCTGGTTTAAGAAATCTTTAGCGATTAGTGGTCAAGGTAAAACTCAATTAAGACATTTGCCTGGTAAAAAATAATCGGTGTGCCCGTAACGCAGTACTGATGCGGCTTAGCGAGGTAATTGGCTGGCAAGGCGCATGGCGATTGCGTTGGCAGCTTGCAGTTGGTGAGCGTTCTCGTTTGCCTGCTAAGATAACTGGCTGTGGCACTGACTGAGCCAGGCGCGAAAAAAAACAGCCAGGGAAACTGGCTGTTTTATTTCACTGCAACGTTTTGTTTGAAACGCTGTTGCTTAACGCGGTGTTAGCTGGCTTGTGTCAGGGGTTTGATGTCCTGGTTAGTTTCCGCGCTGGCAGCGTTAGTGTTTTTTTCGTGTTCATCAGTTTGTGCCTGATCTTTGTAATCGATAAAGCGGCTTAAGATCAGCACCGGAATTGCGCACAAGACGACCCAGATGAAAAATTGTTTGTAGCCGAGGTTGATTTGCACGCTGCCGGAAATCGATTTGAAAAACACAAAACCAAGTTGCCAGACCCCAGTGCCGAGCGCGTAATGGGCGGTTTGGAATTTACCCGGGGCGACCACTTGCATCACAAACAAAGTCAGACCGACGATGCCAAAACCATAGCCTGCCATTTCAAAGCTGATGGCGGTCAGCACCACGTAAAAGTTTTCAGGCTGAGTCTGGCTCAAGAAATAAAACACCAGATTTGGCACATTCATCGCCAGGATTAACCACAGCATGGCGCGACGCAAGCCCAACCATGAGGTGAAGTAACCACCGAGTATCGAGCCGGCTAAAAAGGCCAGCGAACCGACTGTGCCATAGGCGATACCGATTTGTTCATTCGTTAAACCCAGGCCACCGGCTTCACGCGCCTCTTTCAAAAACAAGGGGCCGATAGTTTGAATTTGCCCTTCGGCAGCACGGAATAAAATGATGAAAGCGATTGCCATCCAGATGCCAGGTTTTTTGAAAAAGTCAGCGATGACTTCTTTCAGGGTTTGCCAGACATCGGCGGCTTTTTGTTCAGGGTTTTCGCGCTTTACATCGGGTAAGGCCCAGCCATGGTAAAGGCCCAGACCGACTAAGAGTACACCGATAATGGTGAAGATAATCATCCAGGCTGAGTTGGCGCCCATTTGCCGTTCCAGATGACCCGCCAGCCAGACTAAACCGCCTAAGGTGAGTAATTTGGCGAAGTTATAAAACGCCCCTTGCCAGCCCGCGTATTCAGCTTGTTGTTTATTGCTGAGGCTGGCGATGTAGAGACCATCGGCAACGATGTCGTGGGTCGCCGACGCCACGGCCACCACCCCGAGTAAGATCAGGCTGATGGAAAAATAGGCCGGCAGCTTTAAGGATAAACCCACCAGTACCAGACTGATGCCGCCTATGAACTGGGTGATGATGATCATTGCTTTTTTACTGCCAGCCAATTCCAGAAACGGGCTCCACAGGCATTTAAAAACCCAGGCCAAGCCGATTAAGGCGGTCCAGTAAGCGATTTGATCATTGGCCACACCCAGGCTTTTATACATCAGCCCGGAAATCAGTGCGACCGCATAAAAAGGCAAGCCTTCGGCCACGTACAGGGTCGGAACCCAGCTCATGGGATGGCGCTTTTTTTGTGGTGTAGTCATGGTTTCGTCTCTTCATTTATGGTGCGCTCAGGGCACTGTTTATGTGGTGATCAGGCTGTTGCAAACTGATCGACACCCCCAAAGTGTAACCATACTGGTATGTGCTTTTCCGGTCAACTGGTTTTGAATTTGCAATGCCACTTAAATGCCAGTAAAATGAATTTGCTGTTTTTTTGCAATCTCAGTGGCTGCTTAAGCGCTGGCTAAGGTGACTGGCGCACTTGTTGGTCCTGGTTATCTACCCTGACGCGAGGCTGGCTGCGGCTTGCGCTCCGCCACACGTTGTCAGAATCAGGGCGGGCGTGCGATGTTTAGTCTGCCATTACGAGCTGAGTTGAACTGAGTTTCATTGCATGTGACTGCTTAACTCGCTAAAAAATAGTGATGAATTGTCGTTTTATTCCCAGCTGGTCTGCTTGTCTGGCGCATTTTGTCTAAGGGCTTGTTGTACTTTATTTTGATAAGAAAGCAGCATGGTATGTCATCAACCCAACGCGTCAATTCGCTGGACGCATTACGAGGCCTGAGTGTCGCAGCGATGTTGGTGGTCAATAATCAGGGTAATTGGGATGCGGTTTATCCCTGGGTCGAGCATGCCGAGTGGCATGGTGTGCATGCCGCGGATTACATTTTCCCCTTGTTTTTATTTATCGTTGGCGCCTCGTTTGAGCTGGCGGCAGCTAAGCCGGTTCAATTGACAGCTGGTCAGCAGGCCAGCGCTGTATTGCGGCGCGCCGCAAGGCTATTCGCGTTTGGCCTGGCCTTGCACCTGATCGCCATGTTGTTCATACCCGGACGTGAATTTCGCTTACTCGGCGTTTTACAACGGATTGCGCTGTGTTATGCCGTGGTCGGCGTGGCCTGTAGTTATTGGCGGCAGTGGTGGCAACAAGCCTGGTTCGCGCTGGCCTTATTACTCGTCAGTGGGCTTGGTTTGTGGCTGGGCGGCAGTTTATTGCCGAATCAAAATCTGGCCGATCAGTTAGATACGGTGCTACTCGGTAAGCTGGCCTTAAGTTATGACGCGAAAACTGGCTTAGCGCACGATCCTGAAGGTGTATTTTCGACGCTGGGGGCAATCGTCACTACCTGGCTCGGGGTGTTTGCCATGCGCTTATTGCGGCGTCAGGGTTTATTACGTTTGCTCGCCTATGCTGCGGCCTTATTGCTGGCAGCCTTGCTGTGTAACAGCGTGCAAGTTTGGAATAAGTCCTTGTGGACCCCCGCGTTTGCGCTCTGGACCGCAGCCTGCTCCAGCTTGTTGCTGGCGCTGGCGTATTACCTGATCGATTTGCGCGGCTGGCCAGCAATAGGGCGGGCGATGGGCAGTAATGCGATTGCGGTTTATGGCGCGGCCTGGGTACTGACTTGCTTACTCGCCTGGCACGATATGCAGGGAGCGATATACCGGCCTTTGGCTGCCACGCTGAGCCAGGCGGGCGTGGCCCAGCCTTTGCATTTGGCGTCTTTGTTGTTTGCGTTGATGAATATGGCACTGTTTGCGGCGTTAGCGCATTTTGCCTGGCGCAAACAATGGCGTTGGGTAATTTGAGTCAGGCTAAGGTTGGTATCTCAGCCTGAACGGGGCAGGTCAGCGCCGCTGATTGCAGCACTGGCCAGATTTAATGCAGCAGGGCTTGGGTTAGTGACTGAGTTTCACCATCGGTTTCGTCGAGGATTTCTTGTAAGGTGGTATCGTCAACTTCGAAATCGATATGGCGTGTGTAGTTTTGTAATTGCTGGCGGGATTTGCCTTCCAGTGGCGATGCGACGGGGGCAATATCGTTGGCCAGGATTAAGGTATCACCCAGGGTTTCTGGCGGCATATTGGTAATGCCTTGCCACATGTACTCGACACCGCGCATGACGGCATCCGGAATTTCCAGGGCTTTTAAAACGCCACGGCCTATGACTTTTTCGCCGTAATCCATCCAGATATTGTTTTCTGCCTCGAGCAATTCGGGATAGGTTTCAGCTTGAGACAGCAGATAAAAGCCACCGACTTCGTGCACGATACCCGCAAACATTGCGGTTTCGGCATCGACCTTGGTGACGTTTTTCGCAATAACCTGAGCCAGTGAAGCTACGTGAGCGGTGTGTTCCCAAAGCTTATTGGCTTTTTTCTGGAGTTCGGGATCTTTTAACTGAGCGCTCATTTGCCGCACGATCATGGCGCTGAGTAAGGTTTTTAAGGTGCGGAAACCTAAGCGTTGTACAGCACTGCGAACATTAGTGATTTCACTGGAGCTGCGGCGATAGGCGACAGAATTCGCCAACGCCACGCTACGTGCCGATAGCAAAGGATCGGCTGCAATTAATTTGGCAGCATAATCCAGATGGCAATCGGGATCATCGAGTAGGCGTTTCAATTTGAGCGTCTCGCGCACACTGGTGGGAAAAACTAAGTCGCCTTGATTTGCTCGCTCAGCCAGGGATTTGTAGATGCTTAACTTATCCATGTCAGACTCCTGACAACGTTGAGTTTGAATTTCATCGCTTGAGACAGTGTGAATTTTAGTTAAAAATTTCCGCTAAGCAAGATTGAATCTTGCATTTTAGCCGTGATTTATTTTTATAAGCAGGAAAATTGTAATAGTTTTTAACAAAATGTTTTTGCACTCTGAAAAGCTTTAGCATACCCGCATCGCCTTGAAATTGGCCGCAGTTTAGGTAATTTTTAATGATGAAGTTGTATCGAAATATTACCATTTGTGAATGTAAGCAGCGTAGCAGCAGGTAGAGGATTGTGACGCCACAACATCGCTGAACTTACTTGCGAAACTGTATAGAAAATACGGCAAAATTTCAGTTTCTCAGAGCTTAATGACTTTGTAGCACCTTCGAATTTTCGTACCTTGTTTTTTCTAATCATGAAATTACTTAGCCACTTTTCACCCGCACTACTCGCATTTTCTTTATTGGCCAGCCCGGCCGCCCACGCCGAATACAAAGTGTTGATCGGTATTGACCCGGCAGATGAAGCCAACAAAAAAACCATCACCGCAGGCGTTTTACCCAATACCTCCTTAAGTGCAGCACTTGGCTCATCGATCAGCCTGAAGCAAACCAATGATTTGACCGATGTGATGCGGGCCACGCGTACTCAGGAAAATGACATCATTATCGGCCCAGCCCACGTTGCCGCATCGGCGATTTCCCATCACTATCAATTGCTGGCGCGGCAAAAACATAATTCTGAATTTGTTTTAGTGGCGCGGAAAGAGATCGCACAAATCAATCAAATCGTCGGCAAGCGCTTATACCTGACTCAACAAGATTCTGTCCGCGCCTATGTTGCAAAAGGCTTGATCGATGAAGCGGGACTCAGTCTGAAAAGTTTGAAGGCGGTGCAATATGGAAAAACCAGCGGCGCTGGTCTATTGGCCTTGAGTTCTAATCTGGCAGATATAACCATCGCTTCCAAAGATGAAGTTGATGCCTGGTTGAAGACCAATGCGCAAACCGGAAATGTGATTAAATCGACTCAGGCTCTGCCTTCGGGTTTGGCGGTACTCGTCAAGAAAAGTATGAGTGATGCCGAGCGTAAAAAATTATTACGCTGGCTGGCCAGCAATGATGCTGATCAGGCTGGCCTGGGTAAATTGCAAGCCAGTTCTGAAGCTGATGAGAGTCAATATCAATACATTGCTTCATTGGGTATTCTGACACCAGCGAATATCCCCGGGGTGCAAACTGTGGCGGCAAATGAGGTGCAAAAACTCAGCACAAGCGGTGCGATTTTAGTGGATACCCGTTCTGCTAAAGAATTTGATCAGGAGCATATCAAGGGGGCAATCCATTCTCCCTATATCGAAAAAAGCTTAAAAGAACGTGAGTTCGATGCCACTCAGGATGACTACAGCGCCATCATGAAATTACCTAAAGATAAGACTCTGGTTTTTTACTGCAATGGCTACGAATGCTGGAAATCCTATAAAGCGAGTGTCGTGATCAAAAAATTAGGCTATACCAAAATTTATTGGTACCGTGGCGGCATGCCGGACTGGCGTAATCACAAAATGGCCGTTGAATCACGCACTTGATCTCGATGTCTCACAGGTAATTCAATCGATGATCATAGATAAAGCGAACTGGGACACTTTTTTCGACGGTTTTATGCTGGTTGATGGCGTACTGAGCAATGCCACGCGGATGTGGTTTTTAGCCCGCTCTTACCAGGGCGGATATACGCGATTTATTTCTGTCGATACCAAGCGGCCAATGGCGGAACGCTGTAACTACACCCAATTCTCTGACTTTTCAAAGTATAAATCTTGCATAGGTTTGCGAAATGATGGGGTCAGAGAGATGCTTGGGGTTGATCTCTACGGCAGGGTGTTCGGCTATAACACGCAGCAGCAATGTGCTGAAACCGGTATCAATATGAGTGTGCCTGGAACGGAATATTGTTGGGGCGTATCCCGTCTGGTCAGCCTTCCTTCTGGTCTCTATGCGCTAGGATCAGGGCGCACTATCGTGCGCCGTCTGGGCATAGCACAATGGTCTGAGGCAGCAGATATCCCACTCCCGGATTCCTGGTTAACTGAAAGTTCATCAAGTTTCAATGATGGCTTTAGTGATATGTCTGAATTTAACCAACAGGACGTCTATGCAGTGGGTGGCATCGCTGATTTATGGCATTTTGATGGTGAGTCCTGGCAGCAACTTGAATTTCCCGCCAAAGAGTATCTGATAAGTGTCTGCTGTGCTGGTGATGGTCTGGTGTATATAGGTACTCAGAGTGGCGCGCTATGGTGTGGTCGTGGCAATGATTGGCGCTGCCTGATAGAGAGTAGCAATCCCTATATTATGCAAAATTTGCATTGGTTTGCTGATCAGCTCTGGTGTGCAGGCGGGAATGGACTTGCTGTAGTAAAGGCGGCGCAATTGACGACTCCAGCACAATTGGAGGATCCAAAATTTGACTTGACTCGTGGTTCCCTGAGTCTGAGTGCCGATGGTTTGCATATGCTGAGCACAGGTATGAATGGCGCGAGTATTTTCGATGGCCAAGAGTGGCAAGTCTTATTTAATAAATCTGCGTTTAAGAATCCATAGCGCGTAACAGCGACGGCTAATTCTTAGTGGCGTATGAAGCAGCATGAAAGGCTATACCAAATTTATTGGTACTGCGGTGCCATGCCGGACTGGCGTAATCACAAAATGGCCGTTGAAGCAAAGACCTGATTTGATAGTCAGACCAGGATGTAAGTAAAAGACCAGAGCAAGTGCTCTGGTCTTTTTTTGTCAACAGATTTATTTCCCTGCGACGCTGGCGACATATTTCGCCACCAGCTTAATTTCCGCATCAGATAAATTGGTGAAGGCTGGCATTTGCCCTATGCCATTGCGTACTGCTTTTTCCACACGTTCGGCATCTGGTTTGATTTCATCCAGAACCGGACCAATTTCACCGCTGCTATTAGCATGCTTGAGTGTGTGACAAACCGCGCAAGCAGGTACTGCTTTTTGCACAAAAATCTTCTTCCCTGCTTCGAGATTCACGCCGTCTTTGTCGGCGGCGTTCGCTACCGTACTGTAACCATAAAGCAGAACAAGCGCTGCACCAACTACGCTTAATTGCAGCTTCATGCAAGCACCGTAATCGTGACAGCGTGGTCTTGCCAACTGTTATTGTTGTAGCCGCCTGCATTTTCAACGCGATGTTCAGGTTGTGCCTGATCCTTGCTATCTATAGCGCGTGAAACCAGAGTGTAAGTGCCCGGTTCTAATTTGACGGCCAAGGCGAATTGACGCCAGGCGTATTTCCCCATATCTGGCCCGACAAATTTGGCAGCTTTCCAGGTTTTGCCGCCATCGATAGAAACCTCCACCGCTTTGACGGCATTCACCCCACCCATAGCGACGCCGCTGATAATGGTTTGACCAGCGCTGATTGCAGCCTGATCGGGGGCGGGAGAGTTAATCCAGGATTTGACGGACATTTCCCAAACGGATGGATGGCTGGGGTTACCTTTTTCACCAGGTGGTGATATGCGGTAACCATGCTTCTGAATTTTGGCATCAGTTTGTTCGCTAGTGAAAGCCAAACGTTTTACATACTTAATATTATTCACACCTGTGTAACCCGGGACGATTAATCGCAGCGGGCCACCATGAGCTAAAGGCAGCGCCGCACCATTCATTTCCCAAGCCAGAATCGCATCGGGGATGGCTTGCAAAGGCATGGAGCGTTCGACGATAACGGATTTGGGATCTATTCCGTCAGGCAGTTTTTCGCCGCCCGTCGCGGTTATAAATTGCATGCCATCAGCCATGCCGCCCAGGGCTTCAATAATAGCGCGTACTGGCACGCCGCTCCAGACCACACAGGCTGCAGCACCGGTTTTCCAGCCAGTTCCACTGGGTTTGCTTGGGAAAAAGCCGCGACCATTGCCTGAACATTGCAGTACTGTGGTAACAGTTTCCAGACCTAAGCTTTTTAATTCTTTTAAGCTCAGACTGCGTGGGTTTTTCACCCCTTCAACTTGCAAGACCCAGGCATCGCGATCGGCGACAAATGCGGCATCGGGCGTAGGCAGATTATTGCGCACAAAGACTTGTTCATTGGGGGTGATTACGCTGTGGCCAAATGCACTGCGCTTGGTTTCTATCGTGTTGGTCGAGTGCACAATTAAAGCTTGCGCATCTTTCCAACTGACATAAGCGGGTAAAGGCTTGGCGCCTGCAGCCACAGGTGCAGCGGCGGCAGCGGCAGTTTGAGCGGCTGCGGTTTGACTTAATCCTGCCAGGCCACCAGCAGCAATTGCCGCCGTTCCTGAAGCCAGCCATTGACGCCGGGCAGTATTAATGCCAGCCGATCCCTGTGGTTTTTGATTTGCCATTAGTCTCTCCTTGAATCATAAGTTGACGCATTACAGCATGAACGCAGTTATCTGCACAGAATGGCAAGGATAGTAGCTGAGTTTTGTAAATTCTGACAAATGAAATTGATGGAATTTACAAATTGAGGTTATGAGTTAACGCTAACAACAAAATTCATGGAATAAGGCTTATTAATTCAGGTGTCTGAGCACAATTGGGGATAAAACAGCGTGGCCAGAAAATCGATGCAAATAAATGGCTAGATTGAGGATGATCCAATGATTAGGCCCGTAGTCACTTCGCCGGGGCGGTACTATTTTCTCCGCCGCCCACCCATGCACTTCCGCATCGTCGGCGGTGTTTGCAGAATTTAACAAATGGGACGTTGGATAGGTAATTCAAGACGAACTACAGTGGAAAAGCCAGAGTAAAGAATACTGTGGATCATTGTAGTTAATTTAGGAGTCGCCAATGAAATACCTTCTGAAATTGTTGAGCATAATGTGCGTGTGTGTCAGCATGCAATGCCCCAGTTTTGCAGCCGAGAAAGCCAGTCGCGATGATGCGGTGGCCTTCGTTAAAAAAGGGGTGGAATTCTAAAAAAAGAATGGTAAAGAGAAGGCATTGGCAGCCTTCAATGATCCGAATGGTGAATTCGTAAAAGGCGAGTTGTATTTTTTTTGTCTACGGCGCAAACGGTGATGGCATTAATCTGGCGCATGGACAAAATCCTAAGATGAACGGGAAAAATTTACTCGACATGAAAGATGTCAATGGTGTGTATCTGATACGTGAGGCGAATAAAATTGCAGCCAGCGCAGATGGTAAAGGTTGGATTAGTTATATGTGGCCCAATTCTATGACTAAGCAATTAGAAGCAAAGGAATCATACATAGAAAAAGTCGGGGATATCTGGATAGGATGTTGCATATACAAACCGCAAAAGTAAGTATCGGGAAAGGTGTTTGCAATGCCATCTTTGATTACTCTGGCAAAGTTTAACGATGTGATCAGTAGCAAAACCAGACCCGCCACCTTACTTGTCATTATCGCGTTAATTACCTTAACAGCCATCACTTTACTGACTGCGAAATCGATACAGGAAGATAAAAAACTGACATTAGATACCGAGAAAAAGAATGCCTTGTTCGCGGTCAGGTTATTGGAGGAGCATGCCCGCCAACAACTCATGCTCGCGAGTTCGCGGTTTGATGAAATTTCTAATGCAATCAAAGCCACCTCGCGCACACACTTCATCAGTGAGTCAGAAATTAAGACGATTATTGATGCCAAATTAAAAGACAATAAAACGCCTTCTGCACTGCAATATGTTAACCCGCAAGGTAATCGCTGGGTCAGTACCTATGACTTTCCCTCGTATGTATTTGAAAACGAGGAGCGCGATTATCTGGTTTGGTTGCTGGCTCAGCCGGTATATCAGGAACTGATAGTCGGTGCGCCGATTTATCGTGCTATCGATAATGAACACATTTTGCCGCTGGCACGAAATATCTATGATCAACAGGGACGGTATATTGGCATACTGAGTGCTGACGTTTCCCTGACTTACTTCGATAGCTTTTACTCACGCATCGCCAAAGATAATGATTCCAGTGTTTTGCTTTTGGCAGATTCAGGCTTAGTTATCGTGGAATTCAATGACGTAATTAAGTCCGGACGACGCAGTTATGTGAATCACCCTGTCATATCGGAATTGCGAAGTAAGGCTTTGTCTGAAGGAAGTCTGTTGATGGCTAACTACGAGGAAAAAACGACACAGCAGATATTAAGCTACAGAAAAGTACAGAATTTTCCTTTGCTCGTTATTTTTAGTCGCGATCAGGATAAAGTGCTGACCTCTTGGTACGAGCGCAGTCGGAATCGTCTGATACAGACTAGTCTGATCGTCTGCATCTTAGTATTACTCTGTGTTTTTTTATATCAGCATATGCGGGGATTACAGCGATCTCAAGATAAGCTGAAACAGAGCGAACTGCGATTTGCCGCATTCTTTCGTCATTCCCCCGTTCCTTTGGCAATCATTAATTTACAAACGGATTGCCTGAGCGATGCAAACGCCAGTTTTTTGACGCAGTTTCATTACAGCGCCGATCAAGTCATCGGTAAAACACCCGCGGACTTACAATTATGGCGCGATCCTGAGTTAAGGCCCGCATACCTGAGGAAATTGAAACAAGTGAATTTTGTCGATAATTTTGAGGCAGTTTTATTCGATGCAAACCAGCAAGCGCTTACTTGTTTGATTTCCTCTCGCATTTTGAGTGAGTTTAGTCAGGATAGCTGTATTTTTTCGCCCATCAATATCACTGAGCTACGCCAGGCTGAAAATCAGATCAGAGAGTTGAATAATCAGTTGGAGTCACGTATCGATGAAAGAACGCAAAGTTTGCAAACGGCTTTAGATCAATTGACCCGTATGCAAAAAGAATTAATTCACTCTGAAAAACTGGCTGCATTAGGTCTGATGATGGCGGGGATTGCGCATGAATTAAACACGCCAATTGGCAATTGCCTGACTTCGTCAAGTACGGTGCAGGATTATGCGAAAGAATTACAGTGTGAATTGGGCAATCAAAAACCACGACGTTCTGTATTGACGCAACACGCCACGCTGATACAGCAAGGCAGTGAAATCATTTGTCAGAATTTGATGCGTTCGGCCAATTTGATACAGAATTTTAAGCAAATCACTGAGATCGAACAAGCGAGTCAAACCGAACGATTCAATTTATGCGACTTGATTACGTATCACCATAAAGACTTATTTCCAGTCACCACTCAGTGTCAAGTAAGTGTTATCAATGAGGTCGCAGCCGAATTAAGCTTAAACAGCTACCCACTGGTAGTGCTTCAGGTATTGCAACAATTGATTTTGAACGCTTTACAACATGGCTTTGATGGGCGGATTGCTGGCGAAATAGAAATTAATGCTCATTTCATACAGCGTGATGAATGCAGAATCGTCGTTAAAGACAATGGGGTGGGTATCGCTGAAGAGTGTCTCGGTAAAGTATTTGATCCGTTTTACACCACGAAGCTAGGTCGGGGTAACTCTGGCCTAGGTTTGAATTTGGTGCACAATCTGGTTAAAGAAGTCTTGCGGGGCGAGCTTGATCTTAAAAGTCAGGCAGGTTATGGGACTGAAATTGGTTTTACCGTGCATGACTTTCAAGTTTAAGTAAGCGATTGCTCGCGGCTACAATTAATCCAGGGTTTGCTGATAGCGTTTTAGCGCGAGCAGGCCCGCGACCAGTAGAAAGAGTAAGAGTGGCCAGACTTCGGGCAGCAGGCTAGGTAAATCACTACCCTTTAGCAAGATACCGCGCACGATACGTAAGAAGTGTGTCAGTGGTAAAACTTCACCCAGATATTGCGCCCATACTGGCATGGCACGAAATGGGAACATAAATCCAGATAGCAAGATCGATGGCAAGAAGAAAAAGAACGTCATTTGCATCGCTTGCAACTGATTTTTGGCGACAGTAGAAAACGTGAAACCGACGGCCAGATTGGTGATGATGAAGATGCCTATCATCAGCATTAAGAGTAATGGGTTGCCCAACATGGGGACGCCAAATAAGCTGAATGCGGCGAGTAAAATAATGCCAAGCTGCAGATAACCAATTAAGACATAGGGCAGAATTTTACCTAGCATGACTTCAATTGCTTTGACGGGTGTCGCCAGCAAATTTTCCATAGTGCCACGCTCACGTTCGCGTGTCATCGCCAGTCCCGTCAGCATTACCATCGTCATGGTTAAAATCGTGCCGATTAAGCCCGGTACGATGTTATAGCGCGATAGGCCGTCGGGGTTGTAGCGTTTATGTGTGCGCACTTCAAAAGCGGGAGCGTGGTTTTGCAGGTAAGCAAGCTTGCCATGCAAGTCCCAGCGCAATGCGCTCTGACTTAAATTCGCTAAGGCAGCCAGCGCATTGCCCGAGGCTGAGGGGTCGGTCGCATCGGCTGCCAATAAGATGGCGGGTTTTTCGCCGCGTATCACACGCTCTGTGAAGTCTGGTGGAATGACCAGTATAAATTGTATCCGCCCCTCTGCCATGAGTTCCTCGGCCTCACTTTCGGATAGCGCTAAGTGGGTGACTTTGAAATAGCCACTGTTTTGTACGCTGGCTGCAAGGCTACGCGCTAAAGAACCCTGATCATAACTGACTAAAGCCGTCGGTAAGCCTTTGGGATCGGTATTAATGGCGTAGCCAAACAACACCAGCTGCAATACCGGGACGCCTATGGCGGTGGCAAAGCTCAGGCGATCACGCACCATTTGCTGAAATTCTTTGATGAAGACCGCAAGCAAGCGCGCCCAGGAAAATCGTGCGGATTTCATGCGCTAACCTCACTGTTTAAACTGAAATTATCTTGTGCCTGATTCAGCAAATTGATGAACACGTCTTCAAGATTGGGCGCGCAAGTTTTTATCTGTAAAGGCAGTTGTGCGACTTTTTGTTCGATCCTCAACGTCATCTCATCGCTATCCGTGCGCGCAGCGGCGATGTGCAAACTATTGCCAAACGCAGCAACGCTGTTGACACCCGGAATAGCTTGTAGCTCGGGCAGGAAATGCGCGAGCGTGTGACTGCTGCCTGCTGCAGCTGCGAGTTGCACTTGCCAGACTTGCAGATTGGCTTGCTGCAGAATATCGGCTTCTATGCCGCGTGCTAAAATTTTGCCATAGGCGATGTAGACCAATTCGTGACAACGTTCGGCTTCATCCATGTAATGGGTAGATACCAGCACGGTGATGCCATCAGCTGCTAAGGCATGAATCTGATCCCAGAATTCGCGGCGTGCTTTGGGATCAACCCCGGCGGTAGGTTCGTCCAGCAGTAGTAAGCGCGGCTGGTGTATCAGGCAGGCGGCGAGTGCCAACCTTTGTTTCCAACCACCCGATAAGGCGCCCGCCAATTGTTTATGGCGACTGCTTAAGCCCAGTCTCTCGAGTGTCGCATCGACGACTTGCCTGCGATTTTCTACTTCGAATAAACGTGCGATAAAGTCGAGATTTTCACGCAGCGTTAAGTCTTCATACAAACCAAATTTCTGCGTCATATACCCAACCTGACGACGTATTGCCAGCGCCTCTTTGCGTATATCCAGGCCCAGGCAACGGCCTTCACCAGCATCGATACTTAATAAGCCGCATAACATTCGTATGGTTGTGGTTTTGCCGCTGCCGTTTGGGCCCAAAAAGCCACAAATACGTCCGGGTGCGATTTGTAAATCCAGCTGATCAACCACCGTGCGCCCGCCAAAGCGCTTACTCAGACCCGTGACATCGATGGCCCAATTGCTGTTTGCTGTCATGCTTAGCTCCCTGGGCTTATGGCTGTGCTGTTAAGAAAACTTCCAGCGGCTGGCCTGGATGTAATTGGCTAGCGTATTCTGCTAAGGGTCTGGCTTCTAACATAAACACCAGCTTGCTGCGTTGCTGATTTGAGTAAATCACGGGCGGCGTGTATTCGGCTTCGTTGGCGATAAAGCTGATGCTTGCTGGCAAGCGTCGTTGACAGCCATCGCAATGTAAATACACCGTTTGCCCCAGTTTGAATTGCCCAAGTTCAGCCTGACTCACATAAAACCTGGCCTTGCGATGCGTTGCGGGCAAGAGCGCCAAAATGATTTGGCCGCTGTTTACCCATTCACCAGGTCGAAAGTAAATCTGGCTGATTAAGCCGGCTTGCGGTGCCTTCAGACTTTTTTGCGCGACACGCCAGGCCGCTTGCTGACTTTGCGCAGCGGTCGCTGCAGCCAACGCTTGCTGGGCCTGACGTTCATCGCTGCGCGCGGGTAAATTCGCGGTTTGCAAATTCGCCTGTACTTCAGTTAAACGTTGTTGTGCCAGTTTTTTCTGAGTTTGCGCTTCATCGACCCGTGCGGCGGAAATATAGTTTTGCGCCAGTAATTGCTGTTGCCGGCGCAGTTCGCGTTCGGCTAGTTCAAGTTGCTGTCGGGCCGCTTGTAGCTGCGCTTGAATCGCGGCGAGTTCGCTGGGGCGGCGTCCTTTTTCAGCATTTTTTGCCTGAGCTTCAGCGCTTAACTGCTTTTGCTCGGCTTCCCGTAATGCCGCTTCTTCCAGACCCGCTTCAATTTCGGCTAGTCGGCTGCCAGCCTCGACGCTTTGCCCTTGTTGCACAGGCAGTTGTTGCAAGCGCCCGGCAACCGGGCTGGACAGGTAGATGTATTCCGCTTCGGCATAGCCCGTCCAGCCAACGGCGGGGGATTTTTGGCAAGCACTGTTGCTCAGGATTACTGCACTGAGTAAACCTAAACGAAAGACTGCGCGCCAGCTGCGCTGTCTGGGGGTGGCAGTAAACGGGGTAAGTGAGGCAAACATCATGGAAGGCTCTCCTGGCGGCATTGCTGGGATAAGGCTGAAGTCAGGCCCGCCAAGGCGAGCTCAAGTCGTTGCTGAATACCCTGATCGCTAACCACACTGGCATTTAAGGCTTGCTGTAATTCGACCGGGGCTACCCCTAACTGAATCACGCGCGGCGCCATAAACATGGGGCTGACTACTGCCCCCATCAGATAAGTCATGAGTTGTACCGGGGGCAGGGCAGGTAACTGTTTTTGTGCTATCGCGAGTTGAATTAAACCGAGTAACACTTGCACATGGCGCTTACCATTGCGCTGTAAAAAACTGAGAGCAACAGTTTGTCCTTGCCCGGCTTCTTGCCAAACCCGGCCAAACCAGTCGCCATGCTCGCGCATTAAACGCGCAATGAGTAAGATCGCATGGCGAAGTTTTTCCAGCGTCTCAGCTTCACCCGCTACTTCCAGCTGTAACTGCGCAAACATTTGCTCATACCAATCTTGCAGCAAATGTTGAATAAACAGCTCTTTGCTTTTGAAGTGGTAATGAAACATGCCGATATTCACCCCGGCTTGTTGCGCCAGCATACGGACTGATAAGCCCGCACAGCCGAATTGAGGATAGAGCTGACGGCCGGCTTGTAGTAATGCCTGATCCTGGTTTTGTGAAGGCCTGGCCATATTTCAGTTTAATTAGACGAGTGACTAATAATCAGCAAGTTTGGATGATCTGTTGGTTACTGTCAAGCGCAAACTTCATCCCTGAAGCTTGCGTCAGCATGGGCTAGGATTTGATTATTTGCCACCATCTGATAAAACAATTTTTTCCAGTGGGCATATGAAAAGCTTGCTCCTGATGCGCTTTACCGTCTGCAGCGGAAGTGTCTTCGCCTATGTTCTGGCACGCCTGTATGAAACGAGTAAGGGGGATCTACGCATCTTGCTGTTACCAGCGCCACCTGTTTTACTAAAGTCTGAAGTCGATGACTATTTTGTGCGCGTGCTTGAGCAACAGGCAAAAAACGTGAATTTAGTGTTGGATGAAAATGCGCTATCTGATCATTACGCCGTCAGCAGAAGTGCCAAAAAAGCCGGGGTAAGCGCAGTCTACAATCCAACTCGAGAAATGAGTTTCTCAAGTTGGATCGCCAAGCTGTGCCTGGGAAGTTATTTCAATATTAGTGGGTAGGCTTGTCGCTCAATCTGGTAATGCGTTAATAGCAAAATGTATTTTAAAAATGATAAAAAATATGCTTGACAGAATTGTTGAGAAAAAGATACTGTTGCCGCGCCAAACCTAAGTTAAGGCGATAACGATATCGCGTAAAGCTTGTTTGTATTTTTGATGAGTTCGTCTGTCGCATTTGCAACGTCAGGTCATTAAAAATAAACGCCTACAGCGTCGCCTGCCAGGCAAGGCGTAGAAAAATGGGCAGGTGGATAGGAATAGGATGAAGTTCTGACTGATGTTGATTAGCGTTCAGAAACACAAGCCAATTAATTAAGTAATAATCACGGCGGCAAATTGCCGTGATTTCCTTTAAATCGCAGGTCAACCACGAGATTTACTCATGCCTAAAAAACCTCTGCTCTTACTGGCATTCGGCGCCTTATTTAGCTGTGCTGTTTTCGCACAAGAATTAAAACCGGCCAAGCGCGGCGACTGCTATCACAAAATGGTCAAGCGTTATAGCGATCCCAATGTAGAGTCAAAATTTACTGCCAAACTGCGACAAATTATGCTTGCTAAATCGATGGAAACCGACCCTGAAAAATTGAAAATTCTCGACGCTCAGGAAAAGCAAGAAAAAGAAAAAATGATCGACGAGGTTGAGCAATTTGCGACGCGTATGTGTAGTCACCTTCCTGAATAAATGCGCATCTCAACACGCGAAACTTGCCCTATCTTGCCAATAATAAAAAACCAGACATGAAAGCCAGCAAAAAATTGCGTCCCATCTTTACCGCGCGACTTGCTTTGGGTGCGCTGGGTTTGCCTGAGAAACACATCGCTTCGCGTGCTGATCTCAGGGGCATTCGCGCAGTGCTAGTCAAGTAAGATGCAGCGGGTGCCATCACGACGCTGTAACATCAAGTGCAAGAACCGGCCAGCAAGCTCCTTGCAACTGCGGCCACGAGGTGAGAGCAAATTTGCCTGTGCTATTCCACATAAACACTCCCTGAACTTTATGAAAAAACGCATCACGCCCCTGTATGGGCTCTTACTCGCGGGCGCATCAGCCTGGGCACAAGAAAAAATCCAGGCAAATCCGCCAGCGCCATCCACACCACAACAAGTGACAATCAATGGTAGTCAAACCGATTTAGAACAAAGTCGTGATTTCGTTGCAGGCAAACTCATCATAGGGCGCAAACAATTAGCCGAAAGTGGTGTGCAAAATGTGAGTGAAATCTTAAAACGCGAACCCGCGATCAGTTTGGGCAAAAATGGGCAAATCGGCTTACTCGGTTTACCCGGGTATACGCAAATTTTGATCGATGGTAAACCGGCAATAGGCATAAGTCCGCTGGAGCTCGATGTCAACCAGGTCGATAAAATCGAAATCATCAAAACCTCAACGGCTGAGACGGGGCCCTTTGGTATAGCCGGCACGATTAACATCATTCGCCGAAAAATAGAGCGCAAGGCTTTTCAGCAAGCCCATGCCGGCATGGCTGTCGTTGCGGGCGAAGTGGGTGTGAATGGGGCGTGGACTTACAATCAAGTCTTAGCTGATAGTCCATTTAGCTGGAATTTACATATTTCCGCCAGACGTACCCCGACGCCAAGTAGCAAGTCGTATGAACAAATCCTGGCTGCTGCCACGCCGCTCCAGCAATACCAGGGGCGATCGGAAACACTGCGTACCCTGCAGATCTTTAGTCTGTCGAGTGACTTCAAATACAAGTTCGATGACAAAACCAGCGTTAATTTTAAGCCTAACTTAGGTCAGGTCACGTATAAAGAAGAGTTCAGCGATCAGCGCATCTGGAGTAATGGTCGTCGTTTAACACTGCAGCAAAGCGCGAACCCACCTTTGACAGGTCTGCAACTGCCATTCAGCTGGAGCCATGATGCAGGCGAACGTGGGCAATTCGAGAGCAGTCTGCGCTATGCACGTTCTCGACTCGAACAAAACGACACGCGACAAGAGCAAGATACCCGCTTAGGCAATGCGGTGCGACGCCACGCCGAATTGGATGAACAAACTTCCAGCTTTTTAACACTGGATTATAAAAACACCTTTTCGGGTGGTCATGACCTCAAAGCCGGTTTGCATTTAACTCATGCGCGGCACGATATGACACGCACAGACAGCTTAAATGACGCACCGGATCCCAGCTTGCGCCTGTTTGGACAAGCTAGGCAAATCTGGCAAGACAAGCGCAGAATTTATCTGCAAGACGATTGGCGTATTCAAAAAAATCTGGCATTCAATGCGGGCTTGTCGATGGAAGACAGCGTCATGGAAATCAACGAAGGCAATACCCTGAGCCAGTCACGCTATCGCGTGTGGTCACCTTCGCTGCATGTATCCAAAAAATTCGATAGCGATCAAAAACGTCGGCTGCGTGCTTCGCTGGCGCGCAGCTTTCAAGCGCCTGGACATAATCAACTCATGCTTAACCCGAGGATTAATCCCTTAGCAGCATGCAGTGCCATGCTGGTGTGTGAGGCAAACACTCCCGATACCTCTGACGATAGCGGTAATCCTGGCTTGCGCCCCGAACGCGCGCTGGCATTAAATCTGGCGTATGAACATGGCTTGAGTAGCGATAGCCAGATCACGCTGGAATTTTATGCACGCGAAATTCAGGGCAAAATTGGTCAAGAAATTCGCTTGATGAATGTGCCCTGGTCGCAATTGCCACGCTATTTGGAACGACCAGCAAATCTCGGACAAGCCGATGTGGCAGGCATCAATCTGGAATGGCGGTTGGCTGCACGCGACTTTATCCAGACTGCGCCAAAACTGGATTTACGCGGCAGCTTAGGCTGGGCACAGTCGCGCATGCATGATTTGCCTGCGCCGCATAACCGACTCGAGGGCGTGAGTCCTTGGCGCGCCAAGCTGGGCGCTAGCTATCAGTTCAACAGCTTACCGATCAAATTGGATGTGGATGCATCGTGGTTACCCGGTGACTGGCTGCGCAATAACCTGACGCAAAGCACCTATGAATCACGCAGCCGCAACATCAGTGCAAATGCAAGCTGGAACGTCAACCCCAAGCTGCGCCTGGTGACGAATCTGACTAATTTATTCGCCCCCGATAGCACACGCCTGGTGGAATACCGCACCACCGACTCCACACTACAGAACCGCAGTCAGAAAACGACTTATACCCAGTTTGGTATCCGAATGGAATTTAAATTATAAGGCGATGAGCGACACATGCAGGCATACAAAAAACCTTGAAAGAGGGTGCGATACTGCTCGCTACAGCAGCATTGGCAATTGGAGTCTGTAGTCAGGTGTCGCATTTACTGACTTGGTGGCAAGGGCCATTAAAAAAGGGGGAAAGTTAGTCGGGATTGCCACTAGGGTTTTTTGATTCTTTGTTCATTGATAGACATCTAAATTTCGCTAACGGTAAAAATGCCGGCATTGTGGCGAAATGGTTTGCTTTTTCCACGATGCAGATCAGTCTGGTTGAATGCGACAAAAATTCTGCACACTGTTGCCAAATAGTGCTTTCAAGAAATTATGGGTGTCCATTTAGTTTATTTTTAATAATCCATCAAACACCAAGTCGGGATGGATGACTATCAGCGTCGTAAATAAGAAGCCGGAGATGACCTAGTTGTGGTGCGCCTTTCAGGGTTTTTTTGCTCTGAAAGGCGCAGCCATATTGCGTTTTTGTTTTTGGGGACTTCTAAAAACCTCAAATTTGAAAAACCGGCTTCAATAAAATCAATTACTTAGCCTCAGAGAATTACCAAAAATCGGAGTTTTTAGAAGTCCCCTTTTGGGCACTTCTAAAAACCACCTAAAAACCGCAAAAAACTGAAAGCTCAGAATT
>JAYSEN010000032.1:0-51962 GCA_041913845.1 Undibacterium sp. | reverse complement strand
AAACTCTGAGCTTTCAGTTTTTTGCGGTTTTTAGGTGGTTTTTAGAAGTGCCCTGAATTTGTAATGGCCATTTACTTCGCTTTGTTTAGCCATCACGCGTTGCCAGTCGCCGGTTTTAGTGCGTAACCAGATGCCGTTTAAGGTGTCGACTTTATCGCTGAATAAGGTAAATTCAATTTGCCCACCCTGATTGCCGCCCACGGCTTGTAAATTCACCGCGCCGTAATCGAACTCCACCTCGGCCGGAGTTTTATCGACGTTCTCCAGCGTCATGACGTTTACCTGACCCAATTTTTGGGTATTTGTCATGGTCAGATAATGGTTTTTCGCGTCAGCTTTTTGCCAGACCAGTGAACTCACAAAGCCCTGGATGTCATCGGCTACGCCATCGCCATTACCATCACCACGGCCATTGCCGGTCAGGTTCGGCACTTGCGATTCAACCATATGCGGAATCGAATCATGATCGTCATCCTGATCATCAACTGGGGTGCTCAGATTAACGGTATAGCTGCTACTGCTAAAGCCCGGATTAGTTATGGGGGTACCGGCAGCATCAATAATTCCGAGATTGCCGGTCTTGAGTTTCAGCGCCAGACTGCCCTGCCCTTGAATTTGCCCAACCGTCAGCAACCAGTCGTCGCCATCCCCTTTGACCAGGCTCAGCATGGTCGCATCTACTCCGTCTTTAACTAACTCAAAGTCGCCCAAGTCAACGCCACTGACATGTTTATTAAAGCGTACCAAAAAAGTCACCATGCTGCTACTAATCTGGTTATTGCTCTGTAAGCCCAGACTACTTATTTTAGGTTCGAGTAAATCGACCCCGCGTACTGTAAAGCTACGCTCAACAAATGCCCCATTTGTATCGGTACTACGAACCACAACACTGTATTCACCCAGGCCCAGTTGACTCGGATCTATCGCCACTAATTGCTGGCCTTCGATACGGAATTGGCTGCTGCCTATCACTTGATAACTGTGGTTATCGCCCGGATTCGGGTCGAGACTGCTGAGTGCACCGATCACGCTGGGGCTGGTGCTGTTAATATCAAATCGGTTACCCGACAAAGTAATACCCGTCGGCGCCAGATTGGTCGCGGTGCTAATCACCGTCGTCACGCTATCATTGACCGCAGCGGCGATACCATCGTTGACGCTGAGGGTAAACGTCGTGGTCTCGCTCGCACCCACCGCCACCCGACCCGTCGCTGGCTGGAACACTAAGCCACGTAAGGCGGCTTGCACGGCGGCTGGGGTGCCCGCAGCATGGGTGTAAGTTAAGCCACCATCGCTGGTGCTAAAGCCAGTTGCTGTCAGCGAAGCAGCGGTAAACGCACCTTTGGCAGCGGTATCGAGTTTGATGCTGAGGGTTTCACTGGCACCGATATCGGGGTCGGTGATGGTGACGTTGGCAAATGGCGTTACGCTGCCGGTATCGAGCGTGGTTTGCCCGGCTTTGCTGCCGCTTAAGCTGGGCGGTGTGTTGGTGGTGTTGATGCTGTAATTGGCCGAACTGGCGGTACCGGTCCCCGCATTGCCCAAGGCATCGCTCACACCCGACAACGCCACGCTGATGGTATTGGTCGGCGCGTTCAACTTATCGGTCGGCGTAAATACACCGGTGTAGGTCAGGCCACCATCTTTGCTACTGACCGCAGTCAATGTGCCATTGCTGAGTGTGATGTCGGCATTATCAAAACCACTCACCGCTTCGCCAAAGCTAAAGGTGACATTGGCGGTTTCAGCCACGCGCAAATCGGTGTCATCCATCGTGATGGTGACGCTTGGGCCCTTGGTGTCGATGCTGTAGTTTTTTGTGCTGGTGCTGCCCGTGCCGGCATTGCCAAAGGCGTCCGTGATACCGGTGTTATCCAGCGTAATCAGATTCGTCGCGTCATCGATCTGGGTGCTTGGGGTGAAGGTGGCGGTCCAGGTGGTGCCGCCATCGGTACTACCCACCGCACTCAGGGTCCCGTTATTGATCGACAAATCCGCATTGGTAAAGCCCGAAACCGCTTCGCTAAAGGTGAAGGTCACGGTCGAGGTCTCCCCGGCCTTGAGATCCGTGTCGCTCATGCCTATCGATACCGTTGGCCGCTTGGTGTCGATTTTATAGTTCGATGAATTGGTGGTACCACTGCCAGCATTGCCGGCTAAATCGGTCAGCGTGGCTTTATCGACGGTGATCACATTGGTGGCGTCTTCAACGTCAGCCGTCGGCGTGAACGTCCCCGTCCAGGTTAAGCCACCATCGGCACTACTCACCGCACTCAGGGTGCCATTCTCGACCGTGATGTCGCTGTTATCAAAATTGCCGACTTTTTCGCTGAAGGTGAACGTCACCGTCGCGGTACTGCCTACTTTGAGTGAGCTCGTGCTGAGCTTGGTGGTCACGGTCGCCGGACCAGTGGTGTCGTAGACGTAGGCAAATGTGCTCGCCGTGCCGGTATTCCCGGCCAGATCGACCACGCGCGCTTTTAAATTGTCTGACGCGGTCAGGGTTTTACCCGCCAGGGTGAAGGTATTGCTGCCCACACTCGCACTGGCGTTTGCCCAGGTACTGCCATTGTCGAGCGAGACCTGAACGATTTCATTGGCTTGCAGGTTTGCGCTCAGCGTGCCCGAAATATCTTGCGACGCCATGCTGGTAATCAAGTCCGTGCTGGACACCCCTGTGTCATTCGAAAAGCTGACACCACTGACGGTGGTGCTTGGCGCGTTGCTGTCTATCGTCACACTCAAACCACTCGAGGCTGAACTGACATTGCCAGCGGCATCCGTTGCTTTAACGCTCACGGTGTGCGCCCCATCGGCCAGGCTACTGCTGGTGATAGTCCAGTTGCCACTGCCATCGGCCGTGGTACTGCCCAGCACCGTGGTGCCATCGGTGTCGTAGAGCGTCACCGTGGCATTCGCTTCTGCGGTACCACTAAAATCCGGCGTATCGTCGCTGGTATAGTCATCGCTAGTCGAACTGCCGCTATCAGTGCCGGGGGTTAAATCGGGGGAAGAGGGGGCGCTAGGGGCCGCGGTATCCAATTCATAGGCTTGCGATTTGATCGAGCCATCATTGCCCGCGGTATCGACCACTTTGACTTTCAGCGTATTACTGCCACTCAAAGTTTGTCCGGCTAGCGAGTAGGTATTTTGCCCTACGGTCGTTGAGGCCGTGGCCCAGGTCGAGCCATTATCTAACGACACTTGCACGATTTCGCCACTGGCTACATTCGCTGACAAAGTGCCTGAAATCGTCTGGTTTTTGTCGTTAGTGATGAAGTCCGTACTGGAACTACCCGTATCAGCAGAGAACGCCACGGTCGCAACCGTGGTAGTGGGCGCGGTGGTATCTAAGACATAGGCTTGCGAATAAATCGTGCCATCATTACCAGCCGTATCCACCACTTTAACTTTCAGGGTGTTACTGGCGACTAAAGTTTGCCCGGCTAAGGAATAGGTATTTTGCCCTACGGTCGTTGATGCCGTGGCCCAGGTCGAGCCATTATCTAACGACACTTGCACGATTTCGCCACTGGCAACATTCGCTGACAAGGTGCCTGAAATCGTTTGGTTTTTGTCGTAAGTGATGAAGTCCGTACTGGAACTACCCGTATCTGCAGAGAACGCCAGCGTTGCAACCGTGGTCGTTGGCGCGGTGCTGTCTATCGTCACACTCAAACCACTCGAGGCTGAACTGACGTTGCCAGCGGCATCCGTTGCTTTGACGCTCACGGTGTGCGCCCCATCAGACAGGCTACTGCTGGTGATAGTCCAGTTGCCACTGCCATCGGCCGTGGTGCTGCCCAACACCGTGGTGCCATCGGTATCGTAGAGCGTCACCGTGGCATTCGCTTCGGCGGTACCGCTGAAACTCGGCGTAGTGGTACTGGTGTTATCATCGCTATTTGAGCTACCGGTATCACTGCCCGAGCTTAAATCTGGGGTGGATGGGGCGCTGGGTGCCGCGGTATCCAATACATAGGCTTGCGAATAGATCGTGCCATCATTGCCCGCGGTATCCACCACTTTGACTTTCAGCGTATTACTGCCACTCAAAGTTTGTCCGGCTAGCGAATAGGTATTTTGCCCTACGGTCGTTGAGGCCGTGGCCCAGATCGAGCCATTATCTAACGACACTTGCACGATTTCGCCACTGGCTACATTCGCTGACAAAGTGCCTGAAATCGTCTGGTTTTTGTCGTTAGTGATGAAGTCCGTACTGGAACTACCCGTATCAGCAGAGAACGCCACGGTCGCTACCGTGGTAGTGGGTGCGGTGGTATCTAAGACATAGGCTTGCGATTTAATCGTGCCATCATTGCCTGCCGTATCCACCACTTTAACTTTCAGCGTATTACTTCCGCTCAAAGTCTGTCCGGCTAGCGAAAAAGTATTTTGCCCCACGGTAGTTGTTGCCGTGGCCCAGGTCGAACCATTGTCGAGCGAGATCTTAACCGCCTCATCGGCCGCAACTGTCGCCGACAAAGTGCCCGAGATTGTTTGCGCTGCGGTTTTAGTAATAAAGTCCGACGATGAACTACCGGTGTCTGCAGACAAGGCCAGGGTGGATACGGTAGTGGTGGGGGCGATGGTGTCTAAGGTATAACTATGACTAAATTCTGTGCTACTGCCAACACTGTTGGTGACTCGTGCCTTAAAGGTTGATGCGCCAGATAAAGTGGTGGTGGTACTCCAGGTGCTAGAACCTACCCCAAAGAGCACAGCAGGATTCCACGTGCTACCGTTATCATACGAAACTTCCACTGTTTCACCCGTCGCTAAAGCCGTACTTAAGGTACCGCTAATAGTTTGGGAAGCGGTATTGGTTATCCAGTCGGTAGCACTCACGCCGTTATCAGCCGATAAACTGGCAGTAGCTACCGTGGTCGTGGGCGCAGGGAGGCCGATGCTGGTGAATTGAATGTCATCAACATACATATTAAGTATATTGCCACTCTTTGCAGTCAATACCAACTTGGTAATATTGCTGACGGCCGTCCCGCCTGAGAAGGTCACCGTTTGGGATGACAAGGAAGTAGTACCCAGTGAGATCGTTTGCTTACTGCCTACGACACCACCACTGTCATAAGCTTGCAAATACAAGGTCTGCGCTGTAACAGAACTACCGTTGGCATATGTATTAAGAAATTTAATCGAACTGGGGGTAAAGACAATGTTCTTATCGAAGGAAAAAGTAACTTTTGATTCATTGTTGCCAGCGATGTCGCCTATCTGGAATGCCTTATCATTACCTGGCAAAAAATCGACCCTAGTATAAGTATCGGCCCCATCTGCGCGAAAAATATAAGTCGTACCACCAGCGACTTTATAACCTGAGTTTTGCGAGGCTGTGTAGGATCCATCGCCAGGATCACCGTTGGCTGCGCTGAAATCTATTGTGGTACTACCCAACGCCAATACTTGATGGTAATGACTAATCAATTCCGGGTTGACCAGGGGCATGGCATTAATTTGCCCTTGTGTTACCTCTAAATTCCAGTCACCACCCAGTGCCTTAGCCCCTGTGGTGTTATCCGAGGCCGCAATATCCGCGCCCGTAATCAGCGCCAATTGTTCAACAAAAGTATGGCCTTGCCCGCCCCCCACATCGCAACCGTAAAGCAAAATGTCGCCATCCTGGCTAATGCTCTCCCCTATGGTTTTGAGTTGCGCGCTGTGACTGGCTAAAGTGTGGCTATCCAGTATCAGGCTACCCAAGTTAAGCGACGCTTCTTTACCATGGGTAATCAAATGCAGCGCATCGATACCTGTGCGCCCAGCCAGCAAGTCGGCGATTTGTGTCAGGCCATCCTGACTGGCATCGAGTATGTGAATTTCCCGACCTTGACCTATTGCTGCGATCAACACATCAATGTCGGCGACATTGCTCTCGATAAATACTATTTCGGTGCGCCCGGCCAGCAAAGGAGCGGGAACCAGGTTAGCGACCGATGCTTTCGCCGTAGCAGAAATGATATCCAGACTCACATCATGAGGTTGCAAAAGCTCTGCCGAGTTGTGCCATTCATTGACACCACGTACGATTTCGAATTCGGTATTAGATTTAATTTTGTGATCGTTCATGATGCAAGTTCCTTCAGATTGGACGTAGGAGCAATGATGTTCGCGGCACTACCGCTGGGATCAGACCAGAATGTTAATTTGCTGTATTTTTCAAACAAGTCGGGAGGGATCACGGTGCGTCGCTGCTTAAATTCAACTTTAGGTTGAACTTTGTGCAAACCTGGCACACCCAGTTGCAAGTCAAAATCGGGCGCATCGTACTCCACATGATCAAAATCATGCTTGAAATAAGGCTCACCAATAAATTGATAAATTAACTGCATAACTTTTTGTGGCTGCCGACTTAATAAATCGTAATCGACTACCAGGAGTGACTTAGCATGTTCACCATAAAAAGCTTCACGCAGGGCCGCCCAGGCAAACCCGACTAATTGATCATGTTGCGCCAGACCTTCCAGACGTTGATAGACATTGCTGCGTGCCATCGCTCCAAATAATTTGGTGTTTTCGAATGGATTACTACGGTATTGCTTTTCTATGCTATCCATGACCCACGCAACATTACGAACGCACGCGATAATTTTCGCGTCAGGATATAACTCCAACAATGCAGGTAAGCGTGAACACCAAACCCGGTTAGTATCAAAAATCACGTCTTTTTTTTGTTCTTCATGGTAAAAGGCATCAAACACACCTCGTAATAAATGCTGTTTCTGCTGCAGATTCACCACTTGTGCAAATTCACTACCGGCACTAACCTGGGCAATCAATGAATTGAAAAATCCCGCCACTGGGCTACTCATACCTGCATGAAAACGCGGATTTTGCCGCAAAATCGCTGCAAGTAAGGTTGAACCAGAGCGTGGTAGTCCAGAGATAAAGTGATATTTCATATTTTCACTATGACGTAATTATTAAAACTTAGATGGCGAAACACTTGATACGCCTGATTTATGCTGCTAACTGACTTTTAACCGTAATCACATTCGCAGCACTCTGGCTTTGATCTTGCCAGAAAGAAAACGCGGATTTTGTAAGAGTATGGCGGCCAGCAAGGTGGAGCCAGAACGCGGCAACCCAGAAATAAAATGATACTGTTTCAATTAAGCTCAACCTTAAAACACTAAGCAGGACGTCTACTTTGAGGCGATGGCCACAAGTTGTCAGAATTTGCACAAAATTTCAGCATTCTCGCTTGCCTGTTATGAAAAGACAATTCATTTGCTGCCCTGCGTCAGAATTAGCCCACAATCTCTAACAAAATCTTCTACACTGTTTGATTTGCAAGTTTCAGGCCAGAACAAAACAGCGAAAACTACGCGGAAAATCGACGATTTTCCGCTGTTAATTGACATGTCAATTTTTATTGCGCCGTCATTTACACGTCATTACAACGACTGCCTATGCAGGCTCACGGCAGGCACAGCGAAAATTCAGCTTGAACGAAATGTGCCTCAGTTAGCCGTTCGATACCCGCGCTACGCACTTCGTGCGGGCGCACAGGGCGAGCGAAATAAGCGCTAGCGTTTAAGTCAGGCTCAATTAAAGGTAGCCTGGTACAAATATTTGGCATGCGGATCCACCCCGGGCATAGGACCAGCGACAGGCACCAGGCACCAGGTATTGATACCCAGTTCAGGATGATGCAATTCAAAATTATCTTGCAATAACACGATATGATCGGGCCCTTCAAAAACCAATGCCAATGGATCGCGAAATACGGCGGGCCTGACGCCGCGGGGTAAAGGGTTCACTTCGCGTAAGATTAACTCTACCAACCCCAACTCGGTCTGAATTTGAAATACCGTATTCAGATAGGGGATAAATTCTTCTTTGACTAACTTCATCACGACTCCCAATAATTTCACAGATAAAAATACCAGATTGCCTGATCTTAGCTTATCACAAGTGGTTAAGGCGCCAGAAATTCAGACACCCATGACAAGGTGCATGATGTTGCTGCTGTATCCGGATTGGCTAACACGACATCAAGCCTATCCCCTCCCCAAGAAGTGGCGAGAATGTTAAGCTGACACCGGCATTGATATGCCAGCACAACTGGCGCGCATTTTGCTGCCAGTTGTAGCCGACAGAATTTACACCTCTGCATACCTGATGCGAAGTGACGAAATCAGAACTTTTATGCTTCCCGGCACAATTTAATTTCACCTGGAGTCAGAACTACCATGTTTGCTGTGACTGCCCCGCTGCATATGCGCTTAGCCAGTGTCGATGATCTGGATTTTTTTCAACGCTTGTATGCCACCACACGTGACGAATTAAAACAACTGGGTCTGGCACCTGCTCAATTCGCCGAGCTCCTGTTATCGCAACAAAAAATTCAAGAGCATGGCGTGCGTATGACTTATCCTCAAGCACAACAATGGACGATTTATTTACACGATGTCGCGTCTCAAACCAGCACCGATATTGGCAGGCTGATTGTTGATTTTAGCAACAATGACTGGCGCATAGTCGATATTGCGATCATGCCCGATCACCGCAATCAAGGCTGGGGCAGCCAGGTCATGCAAGCTGTTATGGCACAGGCACGACTGACTCAGGGCACTGTCAGCCTTGCTGTGATGCGCTTTAACCTGCAAGCTCTGGCTTTATACACGCGGCTGGGTTTTGCACCAATCAAGCACGATACGATACATGCCCAAATGATCTGGCGTTCAGTCAGCCTGGTTGAGGCTTGAGATGACTGCACAAGCCACGGCATTTTTACGCCTGCCATTTGAGTATCAACTCGCGGCATTACAAGCCGATTACGCAAGGGTGCTGCATGCAAACTGGCTGCCACATTACAATCAGCAAGCACATCAGGGGGACTGGAATTGTCTGCCCTTACGCGCCGCGTCAGGACGTAGCGATAATATTTATGCCGATAATGGCGAAACCTATGCTGACACCGAATGGTTAAGCCTGTGCCCATATTTTGCTGAAATATTGCACCAATTGGCCTGTGAAAAAATAGCGGTACGACTTATGTCACTGGCGGCGGGCGCACGCATCTTAGCGCATCGTGATCCCGGCGGCGGCTTTGAAGATGGGGTAGCCCGCTTACATATACCAATTATTACCGATCCCCGAATTCATTTTGTGATTGATGGTGAAACGGTGCATTTTTCTGCCGGACATTGCTGGTATATGAATGCGAATTGCCTGCACGCCGTGACAAATCCCAGTCCCATCAATCGCATTCATCTGGTGATTGATTGCATACCTAACCCTTGGTTGCGGGAAGTTTTTTTGAATGCAGGCTGGCGCGAAAATGCCCCAGCTTACTATGGCGACACCAGCGTTAATGACGACAACGTGGCGCAAATTATCGACGCCTTACTCAGCCGTGGCGATGCAACATCGATGCAATTGGCACGAGAATTGCAGGTCAGAAAAAACGCGCGTTGAAATTGCTTAGCATGGCAGTAGCACTTGCTTGTTGTTTTTAAGAACGTTGCAAATTAGTGTTTGACTTCAACGCCGATACTTTTGTAACTTTACGAAGTCTCACAAAATTGAGTTTTTTTCAGGAAACTGAAATTTACAAAATTTCGTCAGCATCGCCGGGCTTGCAATTTTTTTGTAACACGGGCAGAACACCGCCTCCTTTATTTTTTCAGGAGTAAAGAGTATGGAAGCTTTCATCGGTACCATCTTGCCAGTCGGATTTAATTATCCTCCTCGTGGCTGGGTTTTTTGTAATGGGCAACAAATGGCGATTTCTCAAAATTCTGCCTTGTTTGCCTTGTTTGGCACCATGTATGGCGGGAATGGTCAAACGACATTTGGTATTCCTGACTTGCGTGGACGCACTATCGTCGGTTCGCAAGCCCAAGGACCCGGCTTGCAAAACGTAGTACAAGGACAGATGGCGGGTACGAATAATGTCACCGTGATTACCTCGACCACCGGTAGTTTTACACTGAATTCTACGAATCTGCCCTCACACACCCATTCCGTCACCGTGCCAGGCTCGTCTTTTACGGCAACGTCAACCTTGAAAGCGACAGGTAATCTAGGTACTCCCCCAGCAAGCTATGCGCCATCGAATGGCTCTATGCTTGGTAACAGTACCGGATCGGCGGCTGGTCAAGCTTCAATCTACAATCCAGCTGGTGGCACGCTATACACCTTAGATAGCAGCTCCGTCACGACAACATTAACAGGCGATGCTAGCGTAACTTCTGGCGCGACTGGTACAGGTGCAGCGGTTACTTTCCCTATCAGCGCTGCCTCTACCCCAACTTCCGTCATGCAACCTTACACTGGCCTCAACTATATCTGCGCCACCGAAGGTATTTTCCCTTCGCGTAACTAAGCTTGAATGGGCACCCTGATTTGGGTGTCCTTTTTCTGATAGCACTATGTCGATTTTTGCCGATGCACAACAGCGTCTGTGTCGTGGTAATTTTCTCAGCGAGCTGGACGATTGGACAAACTGGCTTGCCGTTGGTTTGCAAACCGATCAGTTAGTCTGGCGCAAAGCCTCAGCTTCACGCTTGCATGCCCCTTTTTTTACCGATCAGTTTTTACATCAAACTCAGGCTGAGCGACAACTGCATTTACGGCCGCTGCAAGATCCCCCCATGTTGTACAGCGGCTACGCCAGTCTGGCTCCTCGTGCCCTGGTGTTTCACAGCTCACGTTGCGGTTCGACTTTACTAATGCAAATGCTGGCCACGGACCCTCGCTTTCTGGCTTTATCGGAGCCCCCTTTGCTGGATGTCGCGCTATCGGCCTGGTATCACGGCAAAATTGGGCGTATCGGTTTTACTCACGCCTTACAAGCGCTGTGTTTGCAGCGCCAGCCTGAACAACAGTATGCCGTGATCAAAACCGATTGCTGGCATTTGCCGCAATTGCCTTTACTGCGTCAGATTTTTCCCCATACCCCTGCGCTGTTTATCTTTCGTGAACCCGCTGAAATCCTGGCTTCGCATGCGCGCCAGACCGGCCCACAAATGATACCGGGCATGCTGGACTTAGCCATGTTGGGTTTGAAAGAGCGTGAAGCCGAATGGGATTATGCGAGTTGGCCCGATTTTTTACTCACGCATTTATATGAAGTGGCAGCCCGCTTGCATCAGAGTGAGGGCTTGAGACTGATCAACTACCGCGAATTACCGCAGGCACTCTGGCAAACCCTGCTACCTGAATGGCAAATTTCCTGCAATGCGGCTGAGTTAGTCGCCATGCAGCAACGTAGTCAGCGTCATGCTAAATCGGGTCTGAGCTGGCACGGCGACCCTGTTGGCGAGGCCTGCATGCCAAGTCCACGTTTGCGCGCGGCTTACCAACACTTACTCGACTTAGCGGCTTTGCCCATGCCAGTTCACAGCTTGCAAACCCCAGCGATTCAAACACTGCCCCAGGCTTAAGGCCAGATTGCGTAAGCGCCAGCGTGGCAGTACTGGCGCCGCCTGTTGCAAGATTTCACTATCTCGTAAGGCAGTGAGCTTGATCAGGCCACGCGTTGCTTGTTGAAAACTCGCACCTTCGTATAACACGATTTGCTGCTGTACTTCTAAGTTATCAAACAACTGCCCTGGCAACTGACAACTGACTTGTCCGGTATTCAAATGCCAGATGGTTCCCGCATCAGCGAAAATCAAGATACTGTGATGACGTCTTAATGTAGTGATATGCATGCTGCTCTCCTGGAATTAAGGCAAACACAGTGTAAGAATTTCTGCTGCGTGAAAACAGGGACACAACTTCAATATCTGTTGCGAAACAGATGCTAGTATTCACCTCTGTTATTGCCAGACTTAATAAAAACTGTATCTGTTCAAGGCCACGACCACAGCCTAAGATGCGCGCTGGCTGCATGCTTACTGACTTTTCCGATTGATTATTGCAACTATGGATATACCGCTCTATCAACAATTGGCGCGCCATTATTTACACGCCATACGCAATGGCAGTCTGGTGCAGGGAAGCCGCATGCTCAGTGTGCGTAAGCTTATGCAAACTCATCAGGTCAGCTTATCCACCGCCCTGCAATGTTGTCGCCACCTCGAACAACAAGGCTGGCTGGTGGCACGTGAACGCAGCGGCTTTTACATCAGTCAGCCTGTAGCACGACAATTAGCGCCAGCCACGGAACCTGATACCCAAACGGGCACTGCCCAATTTGTCGGTATCCATGAAAAGGTCTCACAAATTATCGCGGCAGGACAACGCAAAGTGCGTGTCAATCTGGCACGCGCAACTGCTGCAGCTGAGCTCTATCCGCACCAGGCTTTGCATAAGCTCGCCTTGCAGCAATTGCGGCGTGATCCGACCATGCTGACGCGGGCGATTACGCCAACGGGCCGCCCTGAACTCAAAACCGCACTGGCAAAGCGCGCGCTGGATTACGGCATGAGTTTAGTGCCTGAGCAACTCATCATCACGTATGGTTGCATGGAAGCCTTGCAATTGGCTTTACGTGCGGTCGCGCAAAGTGGCGATGTGATCGCCGTTGAAACGCCGACGTTTTATGGCTTATTGCAGATACTCGAAAGCCTGGGCATGCGCGCATTAGAAATTCCAACCAGTCCCGCTCAGGGGATGTCACTGGAGGCTTTGCAACTGGCCTTGCAACATCACCCGGAGATCAAAGCCGTGGTGGTGGTGCCACATCTGCAAAACCCATTGGGGGCGATGATGCCCGATGCGCACAAACAAGCCTTACTCAATTTATGCAATGAACACCAGCTGGCACTGATAGAAGATGACTCTTACAGTGGCATGGTGGAAGGCGAGATTGCACCCCTGGCGATTAAACACTGGGATAAAGATGGTACGGTGATTTACTGTGCCTCTTTGCATAAGGTCTTAGCGCCGGGTATGCGGGTAGGCTGGATGGAAGCCGGGCGCTGGCATGCCCGAGTGGCGATGCTGAAATATGCGCAAACCCGTTACAACGAAGAATTATCACAAGTTGTTTGTGCCGATTACCTGACAACTCCCGCGTATACCCGCCATTTGCGCAAACTCAGACACCAGCTGGCACACTGTCGTCAACAAGCAGCAAATAAAATCGCCGATTGCTTTCCTGCAAATTGCCGTCTGAGCATTCCCAATGGTGGCGCTTCGCTTTGGCTGGAATTGCCTGCGGGGATCCATTCACGTCTGGTCTTTGAATTAGCATTGCAGCGCGGCATCCTGATTTCGCCGGGTTTAATGTATGCTAACTCTGCCCGCTTTGACCACTGCCTGCGTTTAAATTGCTCACATCCTGACAGTCTGGAGGCCTTGCAAGAAATTGCTGGCATTGTGCGACAACTGGCTGATACTGTCTGATTTATCCCCAAAAAACCACACACTGTGTGTGAACTATTTAAGTTCAGTGCTGCATTAAAAGCCAAAAAATCAGCAGGAGCACCAGCATTTTCGCCTATTTTAAGGTTTTCTTACGACTAGCTGACAGCCCCTGGAATTTTATTGTGGATATCCCTTAGCTTTACGTGGATAGCCACAATATGCCGAACCTCCTTGCCTTTCGATAATCATCCTACACTGGTAAAAATCAAATTACGACTCACCAAACCAGAGGGGATACTATGAATCGCAAACCTGCCATCTGGCACTCACTTTACTTTCAAGTCATTTGCGCCATCTTGCTTGGGGTCTTACTCGGCCACTTTTATCCGCAAACTGGCACCGCTATGAAGCCGCTCGGTGATGGCTTTATTAAGCTGATCAAAATGCTTATCGGCCCGATTATTTTTTGTACCGTCGTGGTTGGTATAGCCGGTATGGAAGACATGAAGAAAGTCGGTAAAACCGGGGGCCTGGCGTTATTGTATTTTGAAGTGGTGTCAACCCTGGCCTTATTGGTTGGATTGCTGGTGGTAAATCTCTGGCAACCGGGAGCGGGTATGCATATAGATGTGCAAACGCTGGATACAAAAGGTATAGCCGCCTACACTGCACCGGGAAAAATGCAAACCACGACCGAGTTTTTGATGGCGATCATTCCCAACACGATGTTTGATGCCTTTGTGAAGGGTGAAATCCTGCAAATCTTATTAATATCGGTGTTCTTTGGTTTTGCCCTGCATCGTTTTGGTGGTCGCGGTACGCTGGTATTCGATATGGTGGAGAAATTCTCCCATGTGATGTTTGTGATCATAGGCTATATCATGAAAGTCGCACCGATAGGCGCATTCGGAGCGATGGCTTTTACCATAGGAAAATATGGAGTTGGCTCACTCAAGCAATTAGCCAATCTGATGGCGACCTTTTATGTTACCTGCCTGATCTTTATTTTTTTCGTGCTCGGTACTATCGCCCGCTTGCATGGTTTCAGTATCTGGAAATTCATTAAATACATAAAAGAGGAATTACTCATCGTCCTGGGTACATCGTCTTCTGAATCGGCTTTGCCACGCATCATGGCCAAGCTCGAAAACCTGACCGTTAAAAAATCCGTGGTGGGCTTGGTAATCCCTACAGGCTATTCATTCAATCTTGATGGCACCTCGATCTACCTGACTATGGCGGCAGTATTCATCGCTCAAGCGACTGATACGCCCATGACCCTGATGCAACAACTCAGTTTGCTGGCGGTTTTGTTACTCACCTCAAAAGGCGCGGCGGGCATTACCGGCAGTGGCTTCATTGTACTTGCGGCAACTTTGTCAGCAGTTGGCGGCATTCCCGTCGCTGGCCTGGCACTGATACTTGGAATTGACCGCTTTATGTCAGAAGCCCGCGCACTGACCAATATCATAGGCAATGGCGTCGCCACTATTGTGGTGGCGAAATGGGGTGGCGATGTCAATATGCTGGAACTCAACCGTCATTTAAATCAAGAAACCCCACTCGAAGCTAATGCACCAGAACGCATTTTAGATAAGCAAGAGAATCACATGCACTACCGCTAAATAGGCAGACAGCAAACCTGTTTGCGTCCCGTTTTCATATGCTGCTCCCCCCTCTGGGTTGCCTGGCTAGTCCGGCAACCCTTTTTTTATTCAGCAACACAGGGCCTGATCTGCTTAAGCTCAACGGTAAGCTGGCTCACGCTGGCAATCTGCGGCGGTTAAGCTTACACTTGCTGCAAAACACATAATAAATCGATGCCTGGCTCAGGCATCCGACTGCACAGGTGAATCCATGGCTTTGTTTGATCATATCCTGATAATTCTGGTGTTAATTACCGCCAGTGCGTTTTTCTCGATGTCAGAAATCTCTCTGGCGGCGGCACGTAAAGTGCGCTTACAAATCCTCGAAGCGGAAGGTGATAACCGCGCCAGTCGGGTTTTAGCACTGCAACAAGAACCTGGGAATTTTTTCACGGTAGTTCAAATTGCCTTGAATGCGATTGCAATACTCGGTGGTATTCTTGGTGAACAAGCCCTGACGCCCTATTTCGCAAAATTATTTACACATGCTTTTGGCTTACAAAGCTGGATAGAAACTTTAAGTTTTGCCTGCTCATTTTTATTTGTCACTTCCGCCTTCATTTTATTTGCCGACCTGATGCCTAAAAAACTGGCAATGATAGCGCCAGAAAAAGTCGCGATCTGGGTGGTGAATCCCATGCTGTTATGCGGCAAGGTGTTCAAACCTCTGGTCTGGGTATTTAATGGCTTATCCGAAGTTTTATTTCGCCTGTTTAATTTGCCCACTGAGCGCGATGAACAAATGACTCAGGATGAATTTCATGCAATGGTTGATGCTGGCGCCGAAGCGGGAATTTTGCAAGCCAGTGAGCATCATATGATAGGGAATGTGATCGAGCTGGATAACCGTAGCGTACTCTCGGCCATGACCCAGCGGGATGATATTGTCTACTTCAATTTACAAGACACCGATAGCACGATACGTCAAAAAATCGCCGAACATCCCCATAGTAAATTTCTGGTTTGCGACGGCGGCATTGATCAGATCGTCGGCTACGTTGAATCCAAAGACATATTAAAGCGCGTGCTGACCAATCAGGCTTTTACCAAAGTACAGGAATTATCGATACGCACGGCTTTGGTAGTCCCCGACACCTTGACCCTGTCTGAAATGCTGGAGCAATTTAAAGGGACGCGTGAAGATTTTGCAGTCATACTCAATGAATATGCGCTGGTCATGGGGGTCATCACCTTAAACGATTTACTGGCTACTTTGATGGGCGGATTAGTTCATCCGTTTATGGAAGAAACCATCATCGCCCGCGATGCCAATTCCTGGCTAATTGATGGTACCGCCACGGTCGAAGATGTTTGCCGGGCATTAGGTTTAGATGAATTGCCGGATCAGGAAAGTTATGAAACGATAGCCGGGTTCATGATGACCATGCTCAAACGCATACCTAAACGCACCGACTTCGTGATGCTGGGCGAATACAAATTTGAAGTCGTCGATATCGATCATTACCGTATAGATCAACTGTTAGTCACACGCACTAACGAAGCGCCAGGCGCATCGAATTAATTTGCGACAGCTTGTAATCTGCAGCGCGAGCCTGGCTGGGAACCAAGTACAGGGGTTTGTGTCCAAGCAGCCGGATTATTTACCGCTCACTTCGACTGGACTCTTCATGTCACGACACTCAAAGAATATTCGCACCTTGCTGGCACTCAGCACGCTCAGCGTTTCGCTGCAGGCGCATTCACAAAACTTGCCACAAGTTGATGAGCCTGCTTTGCGCGCACACTTACGCCTACTTTCGTCGGACTTATTTGAAGGTCGGGGTACTGGCCAACGCGGCGCTGATTTAACGGTAGCCTATCTGGAAAGCCAGGCACAGGCGATTGGTTTACTCAGCTTGAATCAGGGTTCCTATCGCCAGTCTGTTCCTATACTCGGAGTAAAAAACTTGCCGGATCAAAGTGACTTGCAATTGATAACGGCAGGAAAAAACCTGGGGCTGCGCTTTGTGACAGATTGGGTTTGGAACACCGCAAATGGTAAAACCAGTCAACAATTTGATCATGAATTGGTTTTCGCCGGCTATGGCACTCAAGCCCCTGAAGAACAATGGGATGATTTTAAAGGTATCGATGTACGTGGCAAAATCCTGATAGTGTTAGCCAATGACCCGCAACCAACTGCGACTGAACCTCAACGCTTTGCGGGCAAAGCCATGACTTATTATGGCCGTCGCAGTTATAAAGTGGAGCAAGCAATGCGCCTGGGTGCAGCGGGTGTGCTGGTTATCCATACCGAAGCTTCGGCACTCAGCAATTGGTCGGTAGTCAGCCATTCTGGCGTGAACGAGCAATTCCAGCTTGCCGACAAACTTGACGGCATAGCCTTACAAGGCTGGCTGCAAGAAGATGCAGCGCGACGTTTATTCCTGGCCAATGGAATAGATTTTGAGCAGCTACGGGCGCAAGCTGAAACCCGGGAATTTAAGCCACTTACCCTGCAAACTCGCTTGCGCGGCAAATTGCAAACGACTACGCGTCAACTTGAGCAATTTAACGTCGCAGGACTGGTACCCGGCACCGATCCCCAATTGAAAGATGAGGTCGTTATCTATAGCGCCCATTGGGATCATCTGGGTAAGCAAGAAGGCAAGGGGGATACGATTTATAACGGCGCCGTCGACAACGCCTCAGGCACAGCCGCCTTACTTGCGATGGCCAAAGCCGCCGTGCAACAACCCGGCAAACGCAGCCAGTTATTTCTCTGGGTCGCAGCCGAAGAACAGGGATTACTCGGTAGCGCATATTATGCCGCGCAACCGCTGCTGCCTTTAGCAAGAACCGCAGCCAACTTAAATCTCGATACGTTGAACTTTGTCGGCCAGACAAGAGACATCAGTACCTTTGGTAGCGAGCGCAGTGAACTCGCTGATATTGCGAAAAAGGTCGCGCAGCAAATGAAACTCAACATCGCACCGCCACGTATTGACGTTGCCGGGGTGTATTTTCGCAGTGATCACTTTAGTTTTGCAAAAGCCGGGGTTCCCGCCTTTTCAGTTGGAAGCGGTGCCGATTATCTGGAAGCCCCACAAGCTTCTGCTGAAAAACGCCGTGCGTATGGCCAACGCTATCATCAGGTCAGCGATGAGTACGACCCAAGCTGGGATTTACGCGGGATGCGTGAACAAGCCCAATTCACCTTGAATTTAGGTCGCGCAATTGCCGACTGGCCTCACCTGCCACGCTGGAATCATGGCGACCCCTTCGCCAAAAATCGCCGTACCGAGTAAATCCCAGGCAGAGGTCTCTGGAATTAAAACAATACTTGATGCAACAAGAAAAACGGGTCTGATAATCAGACCCGTTCTTTTACAACCAGCTCAACGCTCGCCAATTAACCCGCTTGGACCACCTGGCTTTTTTTCGCAAATCCGAACAAACGCATCAGATTGCGATAAACAAAACGTATGCACAGCAAGGTCAGCAGCATTTCCAGTAAAGTCACCACGACGGCCACCAGACTATTCCCGTTTTCAATACGTCGCTTCATTTTCGCCAGCATTCTGTCTTTGCTGATTTCTATGCTGTCGTAGAAAGTAGGCACCACTAACAAGGTCAGGACAGTCGATGTAATCGTACCACCTATGATGGCAATTGCCAGTGGGCGGTAAAACTCGCCACCTTCACCCAAACCCAATGCGACTGGGAACATACCTGCAATTAACGCGAAAGTCGTCATCAGAATCGGACGCAGACGTACCCGCCCCGCATGCATCAGCGCTTCTTCTCTATCCATACCTTCGGCTTCTTGCTTACGTGCCGCGTCCAATAACAAAATCGCATTTTTTGCCACCAGGCCCATCAGCATGATAATGCCGATAAAACTCATCAAATTCAGCGTGGCATCGGCCATATACAGCGCCAGTACGACACCGATCAGTGACAAAGGCAGGGACAACATCACCCCCATAGGCGCGGTGAACGAACCAAACTGTATCACCAGGATTAAATACATCAAACCTATACCCGCTAATAAGGCAATCAGCATCGCGGAAAACACTTCATTCTGGGTTTCACCGTCGCCCCCCAGATCCAAACCATAACCGGGTGGGAAAGTAATATTCTTCGCCAATTCCATCGCGTCTTTAATCACTTCACCATTCGAGCGTCCTTCGGCATTGGCCGACACCGTAATCGTGCGTTTGCCATTTGCATGGTCGATTGCTGAAGGACCGCGTCCCATACTGATCGTCGCAATCTGATCCAAAGGAACTAATTGATTGGTGCCATTCACGGCAATCGGCAAGCGTTCCAGATTCTCTTTGCTGACGCGATCATCCGGATGCAAACGTATAGCCACATCACGAGTCTCACCACCTGGATCAACCCAATCACCAACCTCAATACCAGCAAAGGCTATGCGCAAGGCTTGCGCCGCATCGTTCGAAGAAATCCCCATCGAATTCGCCAGACCCCGGTTCAATTCGATTTTCAATTCCTTTTTAGGATCTTGCTGCGATAAGCCGATATCCACCGCGCCTTTCACACTTTGCAATTTCTCCATGTACTGAGTCGCGATTTCCATCAACTTACGCGAATCAGGGCCGGTAAATTCAATTTGTACTGGTTTGTTCGCACCATTATTCATGTCATCTAAGACCACAAACTCGGCACCGACCAAAGGCTTGATACGTACCCGTAAATCCGCTGCAATATCTTTGGCGCTGCGTTTGCGCGTATTCCGTTTGCCTATATCGACATAGATACGACCACCACTGGCACTGATATTACTATTGGTTTCTTTGGTTTCCGGTAATTCACGCGCAATTTTTGCAGCGGCTTCCATTTTCAAGCGCGCATATTCAAGCGACGATGAAGCTGGCATACGGACTTCAATCGCAATATTTTTCGAATCCGACTTTGGTAAGAAACTCGTACCGCCAAATTTTACTTGTATCACCAACGCAGCAACCAGACTCAAGACGGTAATCACAGCCATGGAGCGACGATGATGTAAAGCCCAAGCAATCACATTGCCATAGCGATTCGCCTGATGATCAAACCAATCGTTAAAATTTTGCAATACCTTGCTTATCCCGGTTTTAGGCGCAGTATGGTGATCGGGTGGATCACCCCAGTATGCCGATAACATGGGGTCCAGCGTAAAGGAGATAAACAAACTGACCATTACGGAACAAGCCACAGTTAAAGCAAATGGACGGAACCATTCACCCGAAATGCCGCCCATAAAGGCCACAGGAATAAATACTGCGATGATGGAGAAGGTGGTTGCCGCAACTGCCAGACCAATCTCAGCCGTGCCTTCTTGCGCTGCACGACGACGATCTTTGCCCATTTGCATATGACGCACGATGTTTTCGCGCACCACAATCGCATCATCAATCAAGACCCCGATAGCCAGTGACAAGCCCAGCAAGGTCATGAAGTTCAAGGTAAAACCACACAGCCATACGGCGATGAAAGCAGCGATTACGGAAGTTGGTAAGGACATCGCTGTAATCAGTGTTGAACGCCAGGAATTGAGGAAGACATAGACCACAAATACCGTCAAGCCAGCGCCAAGTATCAGCGATTCAATCACATTATTTAAGCTGTTTTGTGCCTCATCACCGCCATCACGCGTAATTTCCAGCAAAGTACCCGGGTAATCGCGCGCTAAATCTTGATTAATGTCTGCCACCAGTTCACGCGCTTTTTTGGCGACGCCCACAGTACTCGCTTCACGTGCGCGTTTCACGCTCAAACTGACATTCGGTTTATCGCTGCGAATACTGACGCCGTTTACATCGGCATAACCATCCTTAATTTCACCTAACTGGCCGAGACGCACAATTTGTTCGCCATTACGTTTAACGACGATATTCTGGAATTCATCCGGGTGTTCTATGCGGCCGACCAGTCGCAGGCTTTCTTCTTCCAGACGACCACGGAGTTTACCCACCGGTGCATTCGTGTTTTGATTACGAATTGCATTGGCGACTTCACCCGCCGACACATTAAATTCGCGTAATTTTTCGGCGCGCAATAAAACCGATAATTCACGCTTCAATGCGCCATTTACCGTCACATTCGAAACCCCGTTTAAGGCGCGGAATTTATCCGCCAGCACATCTTCAGCCAGACGCGAAATTTCGGCATGAGAGAGCTTGGTTGACGACAACGCCAGGTTCACGATTGGTTGGGTATTATTCCAACGCACAATAAATGGCTCACGCATTTCCACCGGCATCTTATAACGCACCATGGAAATGGCATTCCGAATTTCATCGCTGGCTTCGACCATGTTTTTAGAGAAGTCGAATTCCATATCAAAACTGGCTTGCCCCTCGTTGGCATGAGCCCAGACATTTTTAACGCCGGGAATACTCAGTAGCGATTTTTCCAGACGATTTACGATCTCACGTTCAGCCGTATCAGGGGAAGCACCCGGATAAGAAATGATCACTGATAAACCCGGAATTTCCACATCAGGATTTTGATTAACGCGAAGTTTTGATAAAGCCAGCAAGCCCACCGCCATCAAGGAAATAATCAGGACGATGGTAACTAAGGGCTTCTTAATACTGAAGTCGGATAAAAACATATTAGTTTCCTTCAGCGATCGCAGTCGATTGCGCAACCGTCGATTTTGATTGAGCCATTTCTATGACCTGACCTTCTTTGAGGTTAGAGCCAGGATTACGCATCAGCATATCGCCAGCAATTAAACCTGCTTTCACTTCATAATTACCGGTGCGCTGATCACGTTTGCCGAGTTGTACATCGACCTTTTTCAGTTTTTTATCAGCGACTTTCCAGGCATAGCTTTTATCGCCACTTTTTATAACGGCATTTTCAGGCACGGTTAACGCGCTGGCCGTCATGGCTTCGATCGCGCCTTCTGCATACAGACCCGATACCCGGGGTTGATTTGATTCGGCGAAACCAACATAGACTTCAACCTGACGTGTAATATCGTTGGCGGCGGGATCTATCCGTGTGACCTTGCCACGGAACTCCTGGGTACCATAGCCATTGATGCGGAAAGAAACCGCTTGCCCCAGTTTAACCATGCCGATTTTATCGGTGGTTACCCGCCCAGCGAAACGCATACTGGTAGGGTCAATTACTTTAAGCAATTCTTTACCCGCGGCGGCGGTATCGCCAGCCGAAACTTTTCTATCACTAATCACACCATCAAATGGTGCACGCACCAGCGTGCGTTGCAATTGCTGACGTGCTTGCACGGCACGTGCTTTTGCGGCCGACACTTCAGCCTGGGTTGCATTGCGTCTGACTTCAGCATCATCCAGGGCCTGTAACGACGTCATCCCGGAAGCGCGCAGAGTCTTTAAGCGTTGCACTGCGCGCTCGGCTTGTTCAAATGCCAGATTGGCGTTACGCACAGCATCTTCGGCAGAATTAACATTGTCACGTATCGCCGTTTCATCAAGTTTGACCAGGATATCGCCCTTTTTCACGACATCGCCATTTTCTTTCAACACTTGCAAAACCACGCTGGAAACTTCGGCGCGCAAATCCGCACGGCGCTCAGGTTGTATCGAGCCCGTGATGACCGGGCCGGAAGCCAGCGCATTACTTTGTACCGTTGTCAGATCTTCCTGAGCCACGATCAGCTTTGCGGGTTTATTGTCTTTTTTCTCGGTTTTACTCGCATCAGCAACCGCACTGGCACTGGCCGCTGGCTTTTGCTGACCACAAGCTACCAGCGAGGCAGCGATGGCAACAACGGTCAAAGTTTTACGTAACATGATGGCTCTCTTGTTTAGATAAATATACGAACACTAGCTAGTCTCAAAACTAGTGCAACAATTTGGGGATGCTTGAGTATTCAGCAAGCTGTCGGCTTAGACAAGACGGTTTGGTATCAGTTGCACTTTTTGCGGGTTGAAATGCAAATTTTGCGGCATGAGCCGTCAGGGATTATTTGTCTGAACTTGGCATTCAGATACTATACGCTGTGCCGCAGTGCGATGCGCTATGCCGCCATACTTAGGTCGGGGGGCGGCATAGGCTGTAGAGCGAATTCAGGCTTTGAAACTTATTTGCCTATGCAGAAACGCGAAAAGATAACACCGAGCAAGTCGTCAGAACTGAATTCGCCGGTAATGCCGTTTAGTCTGTCTTGTGCCAGCCGCAACTCTTCCGCAAACAAATCGAGTAATTGATCGTTTTGCGCAGCATATTCAGCCGCTTGCAGTAAATGTTCGCCAGCTTGCTTTAACGCGATTAAATGACGCTCACGCGCCAGAAAACGGGATTCACCCGTTTGTTGCCAGCCAGCGATGCGTAAGAGCTCATCGCGCAGATATTCAACGCCATGATGTTCCTGTGCCGATAAATAGATATGAGTCGCATCACTCATTTGATCGATACTGGCATGATGCCCGGAGATATCGATCTTATTCCAGACGCGTATGACTGGCACGCCGTCAGGAAAGCGCAAAGCAATTTCTTCGTCGGCACGAGTCGGCCCACGCGCCGCATCCAGCAAATGCAAAATCACGTCAGCTTTATCCACTTCAGCCCAGGTGCGGGCGATGCCTATACGCTCTACCGTATCAATCAGATGATCTTCATCATCATGGCGTATCCCCGCAGTGTCGATGATGTTCAGAGGCACGCCCTGGATATGGATAGTCTCGGTGACTTTGTCGCGTGTGGTTCCGGCTATCGGTGTGACTATCGCCACATCGTCACCAGCCAGGGCATTCAATAAGGAGGATTTACCTACATTGGGTTGACCAGCCAGTACCACGTTTAAGCCTTCGCGCAAGATGGCTCCTTGGGCCGCTTGTTCAAATACGGTTTGCAAGGCTTGCCGCACATTGGCTAATTGCGCGCGGGCATTCGATTTTTCTAAGAACTCAATTTCTTCCTCAGGAAAATCCAGTGTCGCTTCGACCAGCATGCGCAAGTGCACGACTTTATCCACCAAGTCATGTATCACCTTGGAAAAAGCACCCGATAAGGATTGCGAAGCGGAACGCGCGGCCTCTTCACTCGAGGCTTCAATCAAATCAGCCACCGCTTCAGCCTGCGCCAGATCGAGCTTATCGTTTAAAAAGGCGCGCTGGGTAAATTCACCGGGCTGTGCCAAACGCAAACCGGCGCTGGCACCCGCTTCGAGGCAACGCTTCAATAACATTTGCAGCACCACGGGGCCACCATGACCTTGCAATTCCAGCACATCTTCTCCAGTGTAAGAATGTGGCGCTTTGAAATACAGAGCAATACCCTGATCAATCAATTCACCATCTGCCTGGGTAAATGGCAAATACGTGGCATGGCGGGGTTTGAGTTGCAACGAGCCAAACAAGGCTTGCTGTAGGGCGTCTAAGTTTTTTCCTGAAATGCGTATCACGCCAATGCCGCCGCGTCCTGGCGCGGTAGCAATCGCAACGATGGGGATAGGTTCGTATAGCATAATTTTATTTTAGGCTGACGTGGCATTTTGCATGAAGGGCGAAAACACCGACTGTGAGTTGAATACGACAAATAAAAAACCCGCTACTGAGTCGCAGCGGGTTGACACCTTGCTGCGCAATTAACCCAGGTTAAATGCGCAGTTCAATCAGGTATTGCGTAATTCAGGGGGAATTAATTTGTTATTAATTACCCACTGCTGCGCGATCGATAACACGTTATTCACCACCCAGTACAACACCAAACCCGACGGGAAGAAGAAGAACATCACCGAAAACAGCAAAGGCATCATCATCATCATTTTGGCTTGCATAGGATCTGCTGGCGCCGGATTTAACTTAGTGGTGATGTACATGGAAATCGCATAAATCACCGGCAAAATCAACCAGGGATCAGGCTTACTCAGATCGGTAATCCAGGCCATCCATGGCGCGCCACGCATTTCCACACTGGCTTGCAAAACCCAGTACAAGGCCAGGAAGATAGGCATTTGTATCAGAATAGGCAAGCAGCTGCCAAATGGATTGATTTTTTCAGTCTTATACAATTCCATCATGGCTTGGTTCATTTTTTGTGGCTCATCCTTATGACGCTCGCGTATCGCTTGCATCTTCGGTGTCACCACTTTCATTTTCGCCATGCTGCGATAACCTGCGGCCGACAAGGGGAACAAAGCCAGTTTGATAATGATGGTGAAGGCAACGATAGTCCAGCCCCAGTTACCCAAGGCTTTGTGCAACAAGTCCATCAGCCAGAACATAGGCTTGGCCAGGATAGTCAGAATGCCATAGTCTTTGATTAACTCGAAACCCGGTGCAACGGCTTCCAGACGATTGGTTTCTTGCGGACCTGAATACAATTTCGCATTCAAGGTGACGGTCGCGCCAGGCGCCACATTACCCACGGGTTGCACGGTACCAACCGCATAAATATTGGTATCGACTTTCTTGGTGAAAATTTCGCGTGGGGTTTTTTCTTGTGGAATCAGTGCCGACACAAAGAAATGCTGTAACACGGCAACCCAGCCATTATCTGCCGATTTAGCATGATTGACGGTGCCTTTTTCAATTTTCTCGAAATCCAGTTTCTGGAATTTGTCAGCTTCGGTGTACACCGCTGGCGCATAGAACTCGGCGCTGCCTGTCCACATCGAGCCGTGCGGCTTAGTGCCATCATGCAGTAATTGCATATACAGCGATGGCGTGACTGCAGCAGTACCAGCATTGCTGACATCATGACGCACATCGATGCTGTAATCGCCGCGTTTGAAGGTAAAGGTTTTGGTCAGCTTAACGCCGCCTTGTTCCGCATCCAGCACCAATTGCACTTGATTGGCGTCACCTAAAACCCGCGCACCCGGGCGAGCCTGGAACAAGCTCTTGTGATTAGGGAAATTGCCCCCGACCAAACCGGTTTGTGCCAGATAGGTACGTTTAGCGTTTTCAGTGAATAACTCAACGTTTAATTCAGGCAATTTATCTTTGGCTTTGATGCCCAGATTTTGCAATAACACTTCAAACAAACCACGCTCATCGTCATGTTTATGTTTGAGCAATTCCAGACGCTTGACTTCACCGCCCAGAGTATCAATTTCCGCTTTAACTAAATCGGTAGTAATGGTGATGCGTTCACCTTTTACAGTCAGCGTAGCCGGAGACGTCGCCTCAGCGGTGGCGCTCGCGCTGGCAAGCGCACTGGCACTCGCCGTAGCACTGGCGGCCTTGCCTTTGCCATCTTTGGCAGTTTGGCTGGCAGGTGGAGGAGCAAACATCGATGGTTTACCATTGTAACGTTGCCAGTTATCCCAGAGAACAACCAGCGACATCGAGAAAACCACCAACAAGATCGTGCGTTTAATTTCCATGTTATTCAATCAGGAAGAATGTTGGGAATGCGTTTGTTCAGTATTTTTTTGCTGCGCTTGCTCTGCAGCAGCCTGATGGGCTTGCGGACTATCGGGCACCCAGTCGACCCCACCGTGATTCCACGGATTGCAACGGACTATACGACGTAGTGCCAGCCAACTGCCTTTGACTATGCCATGAATTTCCACTGCCTGATATGCATAGCCTGAGCAGCTGGGGTAAAAGCGACAATTCTGCCCTAATAAAGGGCTGATCAGATATTGGTAGCCGCGCAAGAAAATCAAGACCAATTTTTTTGGCAACGCAAAAAACCAGGCTAGCTTAGTGCGGCCTGGTTGTTGCTGTGTTGCCGGCAAATGATGCTGACAACAACTAGACTGTGGCTTGGTCATGACAGTGTCTGACTGGCAAACAACTTCAAAATCTCGCTACGGATGAGCTTACGTAAGTTTTGCGTACAAGCCGCTTGCTTACGTTGATTCACCGGCTGAGCTAAGCGAACGATAAAATCGACCGACTTTAAATGAGTCTGCCGGAAAATTTCGCGACTGACTCGCTTTACGGTATTGCGTGTTACTGCGCGCGGCGCCAGCCGTTTTGCAACAACCACACCCAAACGGGCATGTTCTAAACCGTTAGCTCGTGCATATAAAACAAAATGCGCTGTTTTACAGACTGGCCGCAAACGAAAAACGGATGAAAATTCATCCGTTTTAAGTATCCGCTTAACGCGCGGGAAACCCGCAGCGTCAGCCTGAACCACTGATGTCACCGTAACGGTGTTTGCCAGCTCATTGAGACTGGCATCTGCCTTAGCCACTGACTGGGCTAGCTGAGTAGTCATACAACTGCCACAGGACTAGTCAAACAGCGACTAAGCTGCAAATTCACACAGTCAGGCTTAGACTGCCAGGCGCTTACGGCCTTTGGCACGACGAGCATTCAAAACTGCGCGGCCACCGCGTGTTGCCATGCGTGCGCGGAAACCGTGGGTGCGCTTACGGCGAACTACGGAAGGTTGGTATGTACGTTTCATGTTGGTCTCGCTAGGTGAGCAATTAAAAATTCGGGATCACGGGTAAGAGCAGGCCTGACCCTCACTGCCCTAAAACCGCTGCTCATGGCTGCGTGCACACATTAATCCAGAGTTATTAATGAGGCTTTTCCAGCTTTAAGAGGGTAGGGAACCCTGAATTAGACACCATTTTTGCGTTTACTGTCAAATAGTTTTCGCAGCCTCAGTTCAAAGAACTTGCTTAAAAATTCAGCTTCCACCCCTTAAAGCACCTCCGCTCTCGCTTACAAAACAGCCTGACTTCGCAGTGTAAACACGCTGCTTTCAGAAAATCTGGCAAGTCACTGTATCGGCTGGATTTTTTTTACGAGGCACCAGCCAAAATTGAGGATGTTGTGCCTATCAGACAAGTTTTTATGCCTAATTTATGTGAAGTCAACCATTAATCAGCCATTCAGGCAGCGCCGGACTTACCCAAACAAGTAATACTTTTGCAACAACTATGGCGCCCAGTTTATTAGCAAAAGCTGGTCGCCTATGCAAGGAATAAATTTCCTGAGTTAACCTGTAAAGGCTGTGGATAACTTTTCGACTCGGGGGTAGAATAGCGGATTAGCGCGATACCGATACATGCATTTTAAGCAACGATTTTACAGCAATCCGCGTGACCATTTAGTCCGCCCTTTTGCTGATAGAGAAATCCCTGGCTAGCCTGCAGCAAACGATTGCCAATCTGAGTTTGCTGTGCCAGTCAGAGCGCAACGCTTAATGCATGCAGGCTTTTGCCCCAGCCCTGTGCTTAGTACTGCAAAGTTTTACGCAAACGCCAAAGGCAAGCTGTGATCGGGATTCGCGCATTTGCATTTACAGAATTGAGTTGCACTGTTGTCGCCATTTGCTGCGGCCTGCGAATACGCTTGCCGGCGAGCCGGACATCCTTGCAACGCAATTTATTATTCAGAATCGATACATGGAAAATTTTTGGCAAGCCTGTTCTTCCCAGCTCGAGCAAGAGCTGCCGCCGCAGCAATACAGCGCCTGGATCAAGCCCTTAGTGCCGCTTGATTTCACCGATGGCACGCTGCGGATTGCTGCGCCCAATCGCTTTAAGCTGGATTGGGTGAAAACGCAGTTTGCTTCACGCATTACTGAGTTGGCGCGGCAATACTGGGATGACGAAGTCGAAGTGTTATTCGTGCTGGATAATCGCCCGAAAAAAGCCGTACCCGGCGCTGCGCCGCGTCCAGCCAGTAGTGGCACGAGCAGTGCCGGCAATGGCGGTGCGCTGAGTAGTGAAAACCTCGATATCATCGAAGCTGCCGCCGTGGCGGCCGAATCGCAAAACCGGCGCGAACAAAGCAAGATTAATCCCGACCTGACTTTTGAAAGCCTGGTCACCGGTAAGGCCAACCAATTGGCGCGCGCCGCCGCGATACAAGTGGCGAATAATCCCGGGGTTTCATATAACCCGCTGTTTCTATATGGCGGCGTCGGCCTCGGTAAAACGCACTTGATACACGCCATCGGCAATCAGATTTTAGTCGATAACCCCGGCGCCAAAATCCGCTACATCCATGCCGAACAATATGTGCGCGACGTGGTCACGGCTTACCAAAAACGCGGCTTCGATGAGTTCAAACGCTATTACCATTCGCTCGATTTATTATTAATCGATGATATTCAATTCTTTGGCGGCAAGAGCCGTACTCAGGAAGAATTCTTTTACGCGTTTGAAGCCTTAATCGCCGCGAAAAAACAAATCATCATCACCAGCGATACCTATCCCAAAGAAATCACGGGCATGGATGATCGCTTGATTTCGCGCTTTGACTCGGGTTTAACCGTTGCGATCGAACCGCCTGAATTAGAAATGCGGGTGGCGATTTTGCTCAAAAAAGCGCACATCGATGGCGTTAAATTATCCGACGATGTGGCCTTCTTTGTCGCCAAACATTTGCGCTCGAATGTGCGTGAACTCGAAGGGGCATTGCGCAAGATTCTGGCTTACTCGCGCTTCCACAACAAAGACATCACCATCGATGTCGTCAAAGAAGCGCTGAAAGATTTGTTGTCGGTACAAAATCGCCAGATCTCGGTTGAAAATATCCAAAAAACCGTGGCTGATTTTTACAATATCAAAGTCGCTGATATGTATTCGAAAAAGCGTCCGGCGAATATTGCGCGGCCACGTCAGATTGCGATGTATTTAGCGAAAGAATTAACCCAAAAAAGTTTGCCCGAAATTGGTGAATTATTTGGTGGCCGTGATCACACCACGGTCTTGCATGCGGTGCGTAAGGTTGCGTTAGAACGCACCAAAAACCCCGAATGCAATCACGAATTACACGTGTTGGAACAAACCCTGAAGGGTTAAGCCAGCAAGAAAAGCAGTAGATGTTGTACCCTGGTTGCCCGCCCATCTGCGCTATGCGGCAAAGATGAATCGGGCGACTGAGCAAGACACTTGATTAACCCCGGACTTTTGGCAGTCATGCTGCTGCAAGCCCAAGCAAGATAGCGAGGAATTCACATGCAATTGGTTAAAACCCATAGGGACACCTTGCTCCGTCCATTGCAAATTGTGAGTGGTATTGTCGAGCGTCGGCACACTTTGCCGATTCTGGCCAATATTCTCATCCGCAAAAACGGCGAAAATGTCTCGTTTCTCTCCACGGACATCGAAGTGCAAATCACCACGCGGGCCGAAATCGGTTCGGGTGGCGAAGATATTGCCACGACCGTGGCAGCGCGTAAATTGCTGGATATTTTGCGCGCCCTGCCCGATGACCACGATGTGGTGTTAAAACTCGATAACAAACGCATGACAGTGCAAGCCGGTAAATCGCGCTTTGCCTTGCAAACCCTGGCCGCCGAAGAATTTCCTACGGTTGCCGAAGCGGGCCAATTCAATGCCAGCGTCAGCCTGCCACAAAAGACTTTGAAGCACTTGTTTAACATGGTGCACTTTTCGATGGCGCAGCAAGACATCCGTTATTACTTAAACGGTTTGTTACTGGTGGTCGATGGTAAAAACGTCATGGCCGTGGCGACTGATGGTCACCGTTTGGCATTTTGCCAGGTCGAAGTTGAGCAAGAATTTGCGCGTCAGGAAGTCATCATCCCACGCAAAACCATTTTGGAATTGCAGCGCTTACTCGATGATTCCGACAACCCGGTGCAAATCGATATCGCCAATAATCAAATCAAACTGAGTTTTGCCGACATCGAATTAATTTCCAAATTAGTCGAAGGCAAATTCCCCGACTTTAATCGCGTGATTCCTAAGGGTTATAAAAACAGTTTCATCCTCGGTCGCGAACAATTACTGCGTTCGCTGCAACGTGCGGCGATTATGACCAGCGATAAATTCAAAGGCGTGCGCTGTGTGATTGCACCAGGTTTGATGCAAATTTTATCGACCAATGCCGATCAGGAAGAAGCCGCCGAAGAAATCGAAATCGATTACGGTGGTGATTCGGTCGATATCGGTTTCAACGTCAGTTATTTACTCGACGTCTTGAATAACCTGAAATGCGATCAAGTCGAGATTTCGCTGGGCGACGCCAATTCGTCGGCGCTGATCACAATCCCAGAAAATCTGGACTTCAAATACGTGGTCATGCCTATGCGTATTTAAGCCGGACGCGGCCAGCTGGTCGCATTCAGCAAATTCGTTTTAAATCAGGCACAGGCTGAAAACACAAGCGTGGCGCGGCTTTTCAGGCAAATAAGCTGAAAAGCCGCATGCAGCAAGCGTTTTCAGGCCATACCAAAATAATTTTCAGCGCTTGCCGATGTAGCAAGCGAGCATAGACGCAGTGCAGGTTAACCCTGCGCTGTCAGGTAACAGATGAGAAAGTAACCATGTCCGATCAAACTCCCGATAATTCCGCAGAAAACGGCGCAGCACCAGCCACTCCGGCCGCTCCCGCCAGCAATTACGGCGCCTCCTCGATACAAATCCTCGAAGGTTTGGAAGCGGTGCGCAAACGCCCCGGTATGTATATTGGTGACACCTCGGACGGCACGGGCTTGCACCATCTGGTATTTGAAGTGCTGGATAACTCCATCGACGAAGCGCTAGCTGGCCACTGTACCGAAATTAACGTCACCATCCACACCGATAATTCGATTTCGATTACCGACAATGGCCGTGGTATTCCGACTGGCATTAAGTGGGACGACAAACACGATCCTAAGCGCAGCGCCGCTGAAATCGTCATGACCGAATTGCACGCCGGTGGTAAGTTCGATCAAAACTCCTACAAAGTGTCGGGTGGTTTGCATGGCGTCGGTGTTTCTTGCGTCAATGCGCTATCGAAATTACTCAAGCTGACTATCCGCCGCGATGGCAAAACCCATCACATGGAATTTGCCAAAGGTGTGGTGCAAAACCGCGAAATCGAAACCGTCGATGGCGTCGTGACTTCGCCAATCAAAGTGGTTGGCGAGACTGATAAACGCGGCACCGAAGTGCATTTCTGGGCCGATGAAGAAATCTTTACCCACGTTGAATTTCACTACGAGATTTTATCCAAGCGTATCCGCGAACTCTCGTTCTTGAACAACGGTGTGCGCATCAAACTCAATGACCACCGCAACGGCAAAGAAGAAATTTTTGCGTTTGAAGGCGGCACCCGTGGTTTCGTCGAATACATTAACAAAGCCAAAACTGTCTTGCACCCCACCGTGTTCCAGGCCACTGGCGAAAAAGCCTCTGACCAAGGCACCACCATCAGCGTCGACGTCTCTATGCAATGGAATGATGCGTTTAACGAACAAGTGCTGTGCTTCACCAATAATATTCCGCAACGCGATGGCGGCACCCACTTAACTGGTTTGCGCGCGGCGATGACACGCGTCATCAACAAATACATAGAAGAAAACGAATTCGCGAAAAAAGCCAAGGTCGAAGTCACCGGCGACGACATGCGCGAAGGTTTGACTTGCGTGTTATCGGTCAAAGTGCCCGAACCGAAATTCAGTTCGCAAACCAAAGATAAATTAGTCTCGAGTGAAGTGCGCGGCCCGGTGGAAGAAATCGTCGCCAAAACCCTGACTGACTTCTTAATGGAAAAACCCAACGATGCCAAAATCATTTGCGGCAAAATCGTTGAAGCCGCACGTGCCCGTGAAGCGGCACGTAAAGCGCGCGAGCTGACGCGTCGTAAAGGCATCATGGATGGCCTGGGCTTGTCGTCGAAACTGGCTGATTGTCAGGAAAAAGACCCGGCACTCTGCGAACTCTACATCGTCGAGGGTGACTCGGCGGGTGGTTCAGCCAAGCAAGGGCGCGATCGTAAATTCCAGGCGATTTTGCCTTTGCGCGGTAAAGTTTTGAACGTAGAAAAAGCGCGCTTTGAAAAAATGCTGTCATCCGAACAGATCACCACGCTGATCGCCACGCTAGGCACCAGCATAGGCCCGGATGAATTCAATGTCGACAAACTGCGCTACCACCGCATCATCATCATGACCGACGCCGACGTTGACGGTGCCCACATCCGCACGCTGTTGCTGACGCTGTTCTATCGCCAAATGCCACAATTGGTAGAACGCGGCCACATCTACATCGCCCAGCCACCGCTGTATAAAGTCAAAGCCGGACGCGATGAACGCTATCTGAAAGACGATGCCGAAGAAGCGCAATACATGATGAGCGTGGCCTTAAGCGGTGCCGCCTTAGTGCCAAAAACTGGCGCTGACGCCATCACGGGTGCCGCACTCGAAGAATTGGTGCGCCAATACAATTTGGCCAACGCCGTAATGTCGCGCCTGTCACGCGTGATCGACCGCGCCGCCTTAACCGCAATCATGACGGGCGTAGAGCTGCGCCTCGATAACGCCGACAACGCCGCTGCCTCGGCCGCCGCCATGACCGCCGCGATCAACGACGCCAGCGTGCAAGCCAGCGTCACCACCGATGAACTCTCGGGCGCCTTCAGCGTACGCATCGCCCGCCTGCACCACGGCAACTACAAGATCAGTAACATCGACGCCGACTTTGTCGATGGTGCCGATTACAAAGTCTTAGCCAACGCCGCCAGCACTTTCAAAGGCTTGTTAGGCGAAGGCGCCTTCATCCGCCGTGGCGAAGGCGAAAAAGCCAAAGAAATCGCAGTACAAGATTTCCACCACGCGATGATCTGGCTACGCGACGAAGCCGAACGCGGCGTCTCCAAACAGCGCTACAAAGGTCTGGGCGAAATGAACCCCGAACAACTCTGGGAAACCACGATGGACCCGACAGTACGCCGCTTACTCAAAGTGCAAATCGAAGACGCGATTGCTGCGGATCAGATTTTTACTACGCTGATGGGTGATGATGTAGAACCACGCCGTGCGTTTATTGAAGGGAATGCGTTAAGGGCGGGGAATATTGACGTGTGATAGTGAGTTTGCTGTAATCATTTGAAACTTAAAACTATGCCGTGCAATCTGCACGGCATAAAATTGTTTGAAGGTCAGACAGATTGCGCAACAAATGCAAATCGTTTTCAGCATCGAAGTAAGCGTACATAGATGCCGTCAATCGAACATTTTGCTGAATTGTGATCGAACTATGGAAAAGAACCTGAACGCCAGCGGCGAACTAACTTCGATCACCGTTTCGACTGCCTTACTCAATCAGAAGCAAGATACCTTACGAGGACCGAGGATGCTGACACGATCAGAAATCGAATTGCTAAGGAAGAGTAAACAAGAAATCGCTGAACGATTTCGAGAAAAACGCTAAATAACAAAATTGTCTCTGCAGTGTGGAGACAATTTTACTTATTAACTTCAAGTTCAATTAACCGCGGATCTTTGCCGTTCATGCCTCACCAATATATCAGATTGGTCTCCATTAACCTCTCTGACGCTGTCGGGCCAGATTAATGAACGCCTCCACGTCCATAAGCCATGCTTGCTGCGTAGACGTATAGGTCTGGTGCAAACTTCGAGGCAAAACGAGCTGCAGCCGCTTTGCAGCCATTTCATCAGTCTGATTCGTGGAAATAGCTGTTTCCAATGTCAAAAGATGCTTGTCATCAATCCGGTCAGCTTCAGCAAGCACCTGACGCCAGCGGTCTTTACAGGTCGATTTCACTCCAAGCATTGTGAGTTTTAGAGAATCGAACGATTGATTGTGATACTCAGCTACGCCCGGAAATAGAAAATCAGGCTTGGCCTTGTTTTCTGTTACGGCTGTTCGCGTGTATCGAAGGCCATTCTCCGAAAACAGCAATTCCAGATGGTTTTCCAGCGCAAGACCAACACGACTTTTTCGACGATTCTGCACCGACAGCGAGAATGAAATAAAGCTGTCAACATCGATCTCATTTACACTTTTACGGATGCCATCAAGATCTTTATCTGATTGTAAGAGAAATCCCGCTGGAGAAGCCAATGTCTTTGATGGTGCAATAAAACCGACTGACAATCGGTCAGCGATAAGGTGGCGTTCGAGTGTTCGGAATAGGACTTCCTCGCGCTCCATCCATGTCATTAGAACTAAATCAGGCTGATCCTTTGGAGAAAGCTCCTTGAGAGTTGAGCGTGCATAAGCCGAAAACTCTCGAGTAGTTGGGAAGCGACCATTGAAGCGACTGAGCATTTCATCAAGATATATATCCTCAGATGCCTCAACCACAATGCCAATGTTTTCAAGAATAAACCGAGACGCAAATTCGATACGATCCCGTTCTGTTTTTAACTCGGACTTTACTGAGAACCCAGGGTGAATTAAGTCGGCGAACCCAAACAACCATTCAATCTGTTTCGCGATACTAGAACCATTCTCTGCAATGATGACGAGTAGGCCACCGTCACGTTTTTTGGCGATTACAAGCAAGTCGCCCTCACTCGCATTCAGAGAGACGGCCGTGGTAGGAAAATAAAGACGAAATTCTGGCGCTCTTGGTTTGCCCTGCCTCCGATTGCCTAAGGTGAGAAAAGCATCCTCAACGATTGGTTCTGAATTGTCATCAGTTAGATAGAGAAAGCGCGCCGGAATTCTGGTTTTTTCCTCTGGCCTGCCAAGAAAAGCCAGCATCGATTTTGTCGCGTTGTATTCATGCTGGTTTGAGCGCGTCCCATCAGCCTCGACTGCACTCAACCTTTTAGCAGCAACCCCTTCAAAATAATCAGACAGATATCCCTGTTTCATACGCAATTATATTAAGAAAGCAGAATAGGATTCACACAATGCTTGCATCAAACACTAATGCTATCCAAAATGGCACTACGATTTAAACGAAACAAAAAGCGGAACAATATTTATGAAGGCAAAAATTTATTATTTTTGTTTTCAATTTTATCATTATGACTTGCTTTAAATGCTCAATCAAGGATCGTTTGATTGAGCATTTTCAATAATCACATTTTTTACTCACTTGATATTACCCTGTCCTCATACAAGGATTTCACCATCATCTTTGCCACATGCTGCATAACATCCACCACTACCGAATTTCCAAACTGCTTATATGCGCGAGTATCAGAAACGGGAATTACAAATTCATCTGGAAAGCCCATAAGCCTTGCACATTCGCGTGGAGTTAAGCGTCGCGGGTTTCGTTTTTCACCCTGATCGATCAGGATTTCAGATCCGTCTTTGTAGTATCGGGCCGATAGAGTGCGCGCAATATTTGATGGCCCAACTAATCCAAAGCCAAAACCATTACCTTTTTCTTTATGTTTAGCAGCATAGTTTTGCAGATACGCCCAGAGTTTGTCTGTTAATGTGTATTTGTCGTGAACCTTCCTGTTTTTGTGGTCAAAATAAGCGTCACCATCCCAAGGCAAAAGGGGTTCACTACCATCAGTCTTGTGCAAAATATCTTTGAGTGTATGTTGCCCTTTAGGTGGTAATGGTGCCGAGTCAAAATCAAACTTTATGTTCAAGTCGTTACGGAATCCGACAATCAAAATCCTCTCTCGATGCTGTGGCACAAAATGTGCTCCATCAATCACACGATAACTAATGGTATAGCCCAAGTCAGTAAGAGAACGCTTAATTACATCAAAAGTTCGTCCTTTGTCATGTGAGGTCAGGTTTTTCACGTTCTCTAATAAGAATGCGCGCGGCTTGCGCTCCTCAAGAATGCAGCAAATATCAAAAAACAATGTACCCTGAGTTTCGTCAGAAAAACCATGTGCACGCCCTAAAGCGTTTTTCTTCGATACGCCTGCTATGGAAAACGGCTGGCATGGAAACCCTGCAAGTAATACATCATGCTCCGGAATCAGATCAAGACGTTGATTAGTGATAGCTGTTATGTCTCCATGAATTTCATGATTCGGAAAATTATGAATGTAAGTGCGTTGTGCGTAATTATCCCATTCACTTGTGAACACGCATTCGCCACCAACACTGGAGAACGCCTGACGCAAACCACCAATGCCAGCAAACAAATCAATGAAGCGAAATTTACCTGGATCACCGTTTTTTCCAGTGCTTTCATAAAATGGGAAAACAGATTGCAACGCATAATCCAGATATGGAGGCGGCTCGTTCTCGCCAGTTTTCCATCGCCGAATTTGTCTTGATGTTACGCCAAGGGCTTCAGCTATTTCATCCTGGGTTTTATACTGTTCGATCTTCAGAAGTCGTTCGAGAACGGTGACTGGATTCTCTTTTATTTGCTTTTTCGACATAATTAGTGCAGAAATTCTGGGTATAAAGGCAGGACAATACGTCCTAATATTGTCCCAGTCAAGATATTTTACTGTATTTAAAATCAGTATATTATTTTGTACCATTTTTAAATATGACCGACGTTCATACCCCGGCAATTCGCAGTAAAAATATGAAGGCGATCAAAGCCCAAAATACGCGACCTGAATTGCTGGTGCGTCGGGGCTTGTTTCAGCGTGGTTTTCGCTTCAGATTGCATCGAAAAGACTTACCGGGTAAACCTGACATCGTTTTAAAAAAATACCATGCACTCATTTTCATCAATGGATGTTTCTGGCATGGACATCAATGTCATTTGTCCAAAGTTCCCTCAACCAGGCGAGAATTCTGGCTGGCTAAAATATCTGCCAATATGAAGCGTGACCTGGATAACAGTCACAGACTACTCGCAAGTGAGTGGCGTTATGCTGTGATTTGGGAATGTGCCTTGAAAGGAAAGACCAGACTCGACCCCGGCATACTCTTAGATGATTTAGAAGCCTGGTTGTGTGAAGAGCAAGTTAAATTCATTGAATTCTGCGGCCACAAGGATAATTCTGCAAATAACTGATCAAATCTGAGTTAAGTAATCCAGCAGTCTTAACAGTAAGCTTATTGAATCGTTTATCGCCTGACAGTTATCTCTTGTGATAATTAGCCCGGTAATAAGTGGACTAGTTTTTCCCAGTTTTATTATTCTTCAACACCCCCATACCAACAATCTTTCAATGGCTGAAGCCCAACTTCAGCCACTTCATTTTGTAGTCGCAACCAATCTCCTACAGTGCGCTGTTGCTGTGACGTGACCGTGCCTCGATTAAAAGCGGAGATAAAACCACCGATTTTATTGACATCACCCCCGCCGCCCCAGGCCAAATTATTCGCTTCAATGAGCTGAATAAATTGATGGGTAAAATTGAAAAACTCATCTTGCTGAAGACCGTGGGTAAATTTCGCGGTAAATTCAAAACCCATTTCTTGAAATTCAGCGACGTGCATTTTTTTGCGCATACGTCGATTCCAACTTTTTAAGCGCCAATTCGCGATACTGGTGTATTTTTTTTCTGGCATAGCTTAGATCGCGGTTGATCCGCGTCTCAAATTGATAAGCTTTGTATTCTAGGTGGCCCCAAAATTTGCTACTGTGATCCCCAACACAAACTGCAAAGTTGTAGATTATTCTTGCAGCAACGTCCTCACCCTATGCCTAGCCGAAAACTCTAAATTCGGACTAGACCGTTCAGGTAAGTTTATTTGCTTACCTTTATGCGTAACAAATGCAGTTTGCACGAAATTTTCGTAGCGTCAGCGCTAAAATTAGGCTCAACCTATCAGCCCGACTCGCCAGCGTTTCAAACAAAACTGGCGAAAACACCAATAACAACACCCTTATTAAGCATGGCTTGCATTTGCGCACGTCTAATTTCACAATAGCTGGCTAGCCCGGCTGAATTCGCCAAGGCACTCTGACTGCAAGGAGCCCATGATGCAAATGAAGAAAATCAATTCCGGTAAATTGCGGGCAATCGGTTATGACGAGCGTTTGCGGCTGTTGCGGGTGGAGTTGGAGGGTGGTGCGGCGCTCGAGTATGCGGGGGTGAGTGCGGATTTGTGGCGGCGCTTTTCGACCTCGGGCGTGGCCTGGAGTTTTTATCGCGATCATATTGAAGAAGAATTTGTCGCTAAAACTGCGCCGCGTAATGCCTCAGGCAGTGCTGGCGCGGCAAGCCCGCAACGGGCGGCGCTGGATGCTTTGTTTGGTGGTGGCAGTAAAGATGGCAGCGCACCCGATCAGAATTCGCCTTAACAAAACCCTGCAAACTGAGTCCTGGCCGACGCCACTTTAGCTTATTTTCGTATGCACATATTCGACCAAGCCAATTTGATTGCCTTTCACCGCCTTGGTGCGGCACCGGCTACGCCAGCGTATCGCTTGCAAGGCTGGCGCGATTTGGCGAGTCAGCAAATCCGCTTTGCGCAATTGCTGCGCCTGCAACCCACGGCGCACAGTCTGGTGTTGGATGTGGGCTGTGGTTTGGGCGATTTGTATCACTACCTGCAACAGCAGCAGCCTGCAGTGACAGGGCTGCATTATCTGGGCATCGATTTGCAAGACGACTTTATCGAACGCGCCCGGCAAACTTATGCCAACCAGGACACGGCGCAATTTGTGCGCGCCGATTTCTCGCAAGCGCAATTACCCAGTGCCGATTACGTGTATGCCAGCGGCGTGTTTTGCTACCCGAGTCGCGAACCCGATTATTTTTCAGCCGCGATTGCCAAACTGTATGCGATTGCCCGCCGTGGCTTTGCTTTCAATATGCTGGATGCGCAGCGCTTTCATGATGGCGAATTTTTAGTGGCGCACTCACGCAGCAAAATCCTCGAGTATTGTGTATCACTTTGCGGTGACGTTGAATTACACCACGACTATGGTCTGGATGATTTTACGGTGATTATGCGCAGGACTTAAGCTTTACCGAAATCAGCTTAGCTGGCACTGTTTTCAAGGCTGCACCAGCTTAGAATTGAGTGGGGGCGGATTATACAAAGCTTTCTAAATCACTCACCAGACCTTTCAGATAAGTTACAGCGTACCTATGTCCGCTATTTTGTGCGAACTGGCCACCCGTGTTGCCGCTGCGCGCTGCTATTGCTTGATTTAATTCTTTGATAGCGGCCTGGTATTTACCTTGTTTGGCATAGTCACGCGCGGTATTTTCGTGCTGATGTTCTTTCCATGAGCCGCCTCCTTGGGAATCGCGCGTGCCATCCGTATTGGGTTTCTTCACCCAGTCCAGTAACTTCGCTTTGGTGGCATAGGCGCTGTCGTAGTCAAAAACCGCTCTGGGTATATAGGGCACTGGCGGCCCGCTGGGTAACCGCGCCACAGCTTTACTGACCGTCGCCTTGGGTTTATCTGGATTGACATTGCCTTTCCAGATCTGATCAATTTTTCTCAAATGAACTTCGGATAAAGTCAGACCAGACAGTTTTGCATACGCTTTATAAATGGCTTCACGCTTAGGCAAGTTGCCCACCGCACGATCACGGGCAATCTGGTTTTCTGAACTTTTTGCAATCGTCGCTAATAATTCATCCGTTATCGCTTTACCGGCCTTGGCTTTACTGCCACTCGCGCCACTGCTGGCTGCTTTATTCGCATTCGATGCTGATTGCCCTTGCCCATTCCCCGCCTTGCCTGAACCTGGCTGAGCGGCTTTGTTTGTGACTGCTGCTTTCTTCGCTGGGGTGGTTTTGCCAGCACCGGTTAAATAATCCAGGCCGCTACCCAGGGCAAAGCCCGCCGTACCGCCCAGCGCTGCACCAGCCAGTATGGCGGGCACACTAATCGGTGCCGTAACTGCGGCAAAACCACCCGCTAACATCCCCATGCCCCCTAGGGCGATTTGGTGGGGACTAGGCCAAAATCCCTGCAACACGGCTGGGTAAGTTGTACGATAGTTTGCGGAAGCCGGGTCAGCCTGAGTTTGCGTATAGTGGCGCGCATGCGCCACGCCGTTAGCCATTGCCCGCGCGCCCATGCTATCGGCTTCGCGCTCTAAGCCCTGATTATCATTAATCGCCAAGCCACGTTTCATTTGCCGGGTTACCGGTACACGGCCTTGCGCTTGTTGCACCACGTGCCAGGCTTCATGCGGTAAATGTTTTTCCTGACCCGGAGCCAGATGAATAGTATGCCCCTGGGCAAATGCATGGGCCTGCAATTGTGCTGGCTGCGGCGAGTTATAGTGCACCCGCACATGATCCATAGCCATGCCAGACAAGGATTCGATACCGCTTTTTAAGGGCGCGGGCAAACCACCAGCCTGGGCTTTGCGCTGCACAGCTGGCTGCCGCTGATCTGCCAACTCGGCCTTTCTCTGCAAGCTGTTGCTACTGACTGGCCTGTGGTCAGCCAGACTAGTCAGCGCCCCAGGCACGGCAGCTTTACTGGTCTGGCTGCTGCTTAGTTGGCGCTGCTTAGCCATTGCCTGGGGTTTGCTCGCGTAATCGGCCATGATGGTTTTCCGTAAGGCTCACTCAAAAAGAAATTCAATTGCCGTAGCATTTCAGTCTGAGCGCTGCAAAAAATAGCCGCACTCGCTGTTTTGCTGACACGCTGTTATTGCAAATGCCATTTATTCTTCAACATCGCCGCACTGCGGGTTTTTAATTCGGCGATGTCGTAACTCAGGTGTGGTGACAGCGCCCGCAGCTCGGCAACCCGTTTTACATTTTCAACGGTACGTGGATTGGCAGCGCGATGTTCAGCTTCCTTGGTTTCACGTATCACGCTTAAGGCGTCTTCGGATAGTTCCGGATTATCAAACGCGGCCCGATTCGCCCGCGATTTCCCCATGGCACTGGCTTCCCCTTCGATGAAGTGATCGTAAGTGTCGTCCTCATGCTCAGCAATAATATGCTCACCTTGTTCGTGGTCATGACGCAAACCCATGACATGTTGATACATCTGTTGCTTGTGCTCGTATTCCTCTTGTTCGCTCGCCTGGGGTTTGCCACCAAAGGCTTTATACGCGCCCATGGCGGAAAAAGCCGGGGTCTGCACCGCAACCTTGCGCAAACCCAGAGAGCTGGCGAAGATCGCAAATTCATACATCAGCGCAGAACCTAAGCCCATGCCTTCGGGTTGCGCTTCAAAATGGCGAATATCAATTTCTTGCCCGACTTGTTTGTATTCGAGATAGCCAGCCATACCCTGACGATTGCCGTGTATTTCAAACTTATTGCCGGTTTTAATCACGTTAAAACCCAGATGCTGATCGGTTTTTGACACATATTGAGTCACGCTGGATGGGTAATTTTGTGCGGCTTGACCGAGTAAATGGCTGTATACCAAATCACGCGGATGTTGATCATAAGCCGCTGCCTTGGCGAGCTTTCCGTCTTCTATCCAGCCATGCTCGTGGCCGATAGGGTTCTCTATCCATGAATGCTCATTGCTGACAGAACCGGCTTTAAACTTGGAAGTACGTCCACCTTTATCCTGCACTTCGACCACAGTTTGCGCCGCGAGTTTTTTGATGACCGAGTATTCCGCATCGTCATTGCGAAAATTTGCTTCCTTTGACAAGCGATACCAGCCTGTGGCTTTTTGCAATTGCAGCGCGGTGCCAGGCGCTGACTGCGACGATGTGGCTGACGGCGTGACATACTCCGCGCCTGACTGACTGGCGCGTTGCAGAGCTTGTGCCCCCATCTGATCGGCTTCCTGTTCGAGCCGGGGATCGGTATTCAGTGCAACACCAGCCTGCAACTGGCTATCTGCGCTGACCCGGCCTTGCTTTTGCTGCACCACGTGCCAGGCTTCATGCGCCAGATGACGCTGCTGTCCGGGTGCCAGATGTATGGTTTCGCCCTGGGTATAGGCATGAGCCTGAAGCTGGGCGGGTTGGGTCGAGTTGTAATGCACTTTCACCGCATCCATGGAGATGCCAGAGAGTTGCTGTATGCCGTGTTTGAGCTTGGCGGGCAAGCCTTGTGCGCTGTTGTCCGGTGCTTTTTTTCGCTGAAGTAGTGCCACGGCTTGCGGCCGCTGATCGCGCAACACCGCGCTGGCAGGGGCAGGGCGGGCGGAGTGCGCTGAGCGCGGTGTGCTGTGCGCCGCGTTCAACTGGATCAAACGTGCGGTCTTTTTTGCGTAATCAGCCATAAGCGCCTAGCTCCGTAAGAATTTCAGTTTGAGAGTCCACTGCACAAGCTGCTGCGCGGGCAGATTTGCTGTCTGCGCTGCAAAGCGGAAGCGGTACAAATTGGCCAGAACAAGTTGGCCTGCATTCTGAGTGTAAAGCCCGTGTTACCGCAGCCCATCTCACTCAAGTCCATCTTACCCGGCCAGTTTTTAAGCTTTTCAAAACACTGCGCGATCAGCGCACCCCAGCGGCAAACTAACAGGGCGAACTGATCGTGTGAATCTGCCTTAGCAAGACGGCTTTTTACGCAAGGTATTGACCTGAATATGTGGCCAGCGTGTGACCTGACCATTTGAGCCAAACATAAATTCAAAGAACAACACTTGTTCATACTGCAGTTGCAAGACTTCATTGCCATCATCGTCGAGCACGGTTTGTATCCAGAGATTCAGATTCATTTCCGTGACATTGGCAAATTTTTGCACAAACGGTGTATTTAAAATCCCGCCTTGCGGCCCGCTATCGTGCTTGCTGGAGAGCTGTATCAGCGTGTACTTTTTCATTTCCTGATCTTTAATCACATCGCGCAAACGCAAATCAGGGCGCACCGAATACGGGTAGTTGGGGTCAGCCACGATGCGTTGGAAATACGTCAAATTGCTATCGGGCTGCGTAGCGGGTAAGGATTTATCAAACGCCCAGGCTGGTGCTGGCTCATCCAGATTCAAGGGTTCTGGGCTGGAACTACCGGGCACGCTTAGTAAGGCTGAAGCCCCCATGCTCGGTGAGATCGCCAGCGGTGAACCTGCTAAAGGTACCGGATTGGCAGCGACCGCAGCAGGCACTTGATTTGGGTCGTCAGGATTCGGCGTGACTGGCCAGGATTGGCTAAAGGGCTGAGTCCAGCAATCGGTGCCACGTGGATAGTGGGGCTTACCCGGAATGTCAGCTTGAAAGCCACCTGTAATTAAGATCGAACTACCATGCGGTATCGTGCCGCTACGCGCGATCGAATACGGTGGCACGAAATTCGGGCCATTGGCGCCCGCACCTATCGCAATGCCTGGAAAACCGTTATCAGTAATTACCGATTGCTCGCTGGCGGGGTGGTTGTACATGGGATTGAGCCACAAATACATGCCATCTTCGGCGTGGATGCCAACACCGTCGCTGACGCGCTGTATGCGTTGGTAGTATTTGACCGCGCCGGCAAATTGTTCATTCGTGCCACCGCGATTACGCACGCCACCTTCGACCAGGCTGAAGGTCAATTCTTCGGTATAGTTTTCACATAAAAAATGGAAGATACCAAAAATGGTTTCAGAATTCGTGCCGGGGGAGGGCATGCAGGTGGTGTGCAAACCCCAGCATTTATTGATTTTATCGGGATTATGATTGACCCAGGTACCTTCGAGTTGCTGCAAAATTCCATAGTCTGCTGGTTGATCCAGCACGGCTGGGGTATACACCGGATATGGTGGAGTCGGAGTTTGTACCACGTCGCTATCTGACATACTTGCCTCGCTAAATTGTGAATGAAATGGCGCTATTTAAAGCTGGAAAAACCGCGTAGCCAGTAACTGCGCTACGCCTTGAGCACAACGAAAACTCAAAAATTGAGCGCACTCAGACTGGCCAGGTGCGCTCTGTTATGGGACTTATTCTTCGGGGCAAATAAAGGGGTATTCGCGGTCATCAATCAACGGGCTAATCCCAAAGAAATCGTTCAATACCGATTCAGCGGTACAGTAAGCACCCTCGACCCAGGCCTGGTCATTGGAATAGGCTTCACCGACGATAAAAATCGCCGCATCCGCACCTGGGATTAACTGCGAAGGTTTGCGTATCTTGCGTTGCACATCGCCGATGTCGTAATGCGGCGCCCATTCGTGGTAACCCGCATTAAAGGGGGGCAAAGACCAATCGACATAGGCCGATTCGAGCGGTTCTGGTACTGCGCTTTCATCTGCGCCCGGGCCAAAGTGCATGCGCGCCAGCATCTTGCGCAACATCTTGACCATGCGCGGTGGCACAGTACGCGGGCCATCCAGTGGTTGCGTATCGTTGGCAAGTGGCTGGTGGCGCTGACGATTTGGCCCGAGTTCGAGTTCACGCCAGAAATCGGTATTGTCTTCATCATCGTAGCTCGCAAGTATGCCGTAGACTGGCTTGCTATGCTGGGTGGTGGCATTATTGCCAAAGTAGACCACCATGCGTATCGGCGAATTGGTCACGCTCGGGCCTATGGTGTCATTGCGTGTCACTTCTGCCAGGCTCTTGGTTTGCGCCAGATCGAGCGCTTGCAGCGTTTGTGCCTCGATTGCTGCCACCATCTCAGGAACGGAGGTATAGGGCGTGTAAGTCAGTGTGCTCATGGCTTGCAAAGCGCTATCGGGGAAACCTTGTTGTTGCAACGTGGCGATATCAGCCGGAGTGATGGTGTAGCCGATGATTTGTGCCGGATAAGTTGGTGGATTGGCGGCGTCTGGTGCCCACCAGGGCTGATCAAAAAACATCCCGACTTTGTAAGAAGGTTGCATGATGGTGGATTCCAGATACAGCTGCACTTTTTCGTGATTGAGTACATCAATTTCACCATGATGTTCTTTACGAAAACGGGTAGCCTGGGCGACTAAATCGATCGCTGCGCGCGGCATGGCTAACCAGGCGGCATCCGCGACCCCGCTATGATCGGCAAAGTTAGGTTGCTTGCGACTGGCTACAGTGAAATGAGCTTGCCCGTCTTTCCATAAGATGGAGTGCAAGCGCTGATTGGGTTTATAGCAAAATTCAATATTTTTCTTGCGGCACAGCGCCACCACTTCATCGAATAAGGAATTAAACATACCGGAATAACCTATAGACAAAGTCCGGTATTGACTGCCTGGAGTAAATTCATTGTTGATATTGAAGGAGACCCCGGCATGGGTATTAATCACATTCGAGCTATAACCATTGCCATCGGCCGCATATTCATAGCCTTCCTGGCCTAATTGATCGTAGAGTAAATTCCAGTATCCGATGTCACAGAGGTGGTCACCTTGTTGAAACACACTGGACGCTGGCAGCGTTGCCGTGATCGTGCCGTGTTTATAAAAACGGCACCAGTCGCGTCGTGTGAATTGATCCCACGGCTTCGTGGTCGCCAAATCCTGCACCGTGGTAAAGCCCTGGTCAGGCGACATCGATGCGCCGTAGTTTGCTGCCGCATACGGTGCGGGATTTTTTGAGCTGATGTCATTCAGGTAGAAGTTTTGCGAGCGCAAATAAAACAATTGATTCCCCGTGACATTGAAGGGCACGGAGTAGCGATCTAAGCCGAGTAATTCTATGGTCTTGGTGACTAAGCGATGACCCGGCGCTAAACCATCATTCGGATTCGGAAATTCCGTCGTGGCTTGCTGATTCCAAAACGAATAACGCATGCCACCTAATTCGACATACGACTGGGTTTTATCATTGCGATAGTGCCAGGTACAGATGCGCGCGCCTGCAGCGCGTGAACCGCGATGGCGTTCGTTAAAATCATACTGGCCCCAATCATACAATTCCAGCGTGTCATTGCTGCCCAGTTGCAAGCCCTCGGCATGTTTATCTTTCGCCTGGCCATTTAATAAGCGCCAGGCGGTATATAAACCTGCCGCGCCAGCACCAAAAATTGCATAGGTTTTTTGTCTCATGAAAAGTCTCCTGTGTGGTGTTCAGATAGGCAAGCTTTCGTCGCCCAATCGTTTCATTTGCGCGGGTAAATCTTTTTCGGGGATCACCACTTCAACCAGCGTGGGTTGGTCTTTGATGTGATCTAATTCGTGCAACAGCCTGCTTAATTCACTGACACTTTCTATGCGAAAGCCTTTGGCGCCAAAGGCTTTCGCCAGGGCCAGGTAATCCCATTTCGGCAAGATGTCAAAGCTGTCAAACTGATGACTGGGGCCGGCCTTGAAGGCATCGATATTCACGTAGACTTGTTCTATCGCATAAACGCCATTGCTCATGACGAAAATGACTGAGTTCAATTTATTTCTGGCCAGTGTGGATAAAGATTGGCAGACCATCATAAAGCCGCCATCACCGGCAAACGTCAGCGAACGTTTGCCATTGCCGAGTTGTGCACCACTCGCCGCGCCGGTTTCAAAACCTATGCATTGCCAGGCGGCCGAACCGATGAAGCTGCCTTGTTTTAAACCGGTGGCATTCGCCGCCACATACAAAGAACTGCTAACGCCAAACAGCAGATTCACTTTATCCAGCAAACGCTGTTGTTGCAGATGCTGAAAGGTGTGCTGAAAGAAACGGTTAAAGGTCAGCACTTCAGGTTGTTTATCCCAGCGCGCATCCGAACTCGATTGCCAGGGTTCGGGATACACAGGCCAGGCTGGTACCGATAAATGTAAAGGATAAGCAGGTTGTTTACTGCTGCGGAATTTGTGCAATAAAGCCAGCATAAAGTCTTGCATGCTGACATCCTGGTATTTGAAAAAGCCAGCGCGTATCTGATCGCACGACGCCAGCACCATGTCAGCGTATTTATTTTCCATCAGCCACAAATAATCATCGGTCAGCAAAGTGCCCAGCGCGATGATGCAATCGGCCTGTTGCACGCGCTCACGCACTGCGCAAACTGAAGCCGCATCGGAATACGTGCCCATGAAATGTTCGGGGTCTTCGCTTAAGACACTTTTGCCCAGCGTGGTGGTGGTATAGGGGATGCCACTGGCCTTAATCAGATTTTGCAATAAATCAGCCAGACCAAAGCGCAGGATTTCTACCCCCGCCAGTATCACGGGTTGCTTAGCTGCGCTAATGATTTTCCAGGCCGTTTCAACGGCATTTTCCAGCGCTGCTTTGGCGCTGACTACGGGACGTGGCTGCAGTGGCTGAGCCGATGGCGGTGGGCAAGCTTCGGCCCAGACTTCTTTGTAACAAGCGATATAAACTGGCCGTTTATGGGTCAGCGCGGCAATTAATAACTGATCGATTTTTTCACCTGCGCCGACCGCACTCGACAAGGTTTCAGCCGCCACCGTGACATTCGACAAGACATTTTGATCGGCATCTAAATTCCCGGTCGAATGATGGAAAATCATGCCATACATATCGGTTTGATTGCGCATGTCAGCACCCGGGCAAGCACTGATCACGACGATAGGGCTGCGCTCAACATAGGCGCCGGCAATCGCATTCAAAGCACTGAAGGTACTCACGCCATATTGCAACGACACCGCCGCCAGGCCGCGCGTGCGGGCATACGCGTCAGCTGCGTAAGTCGCATCGAGTTCATTCACGGCACCCACCGCGCTGACGCCGTCAAACACTTCCAGCGTGGTGGTGAAATTTTTGACGTAGTCGCCAGGGATTTGAAACACCTGGGTCACTTGCAATTGCTTTAAACGCGTCAGTAAATAATCGGCTACGGTAAACACCTGATTCGACATCATCGTCTCCTGGTTAGGCTATTAACGAATACAGCGGACACAAGCCGCAACAACTGGGGCGTCGTGCTGAGGCGCAGCAGCAGTACGACGAGCCGGAACAACAACTTCTGCGATGCGGGTCAATCTGAAACAGCCAGATGCGGGCTTAAAGGTGAGGCGGGGTGTTATTGATGAATCGCCCTGACTGCTTTGCAAGTTCTGTACCATCTCTGACTTGCTGAACGCGGGAGGCTAATCGGGGCAAATAGTGCATAGTCGACATGGTCGGCGATGCGGCTTAATTGTAGATAAAAAAGCATGAAATTCAAGCGCCGTTACATGTCAATTCGGAAAATTTTGTCACGCCAACAGCAAATTTACAGCCATGCTATGATGCGCTGCGCCAGCCGGGGCGGCTGGAACTTCGTCTCATTTCTCAGGAGAAACCATGTCTGCATTAAAACTCACGTATTTTGATTTTCACGGTGGCCGCGGTGAACCCGTGCGTCTGGCCTTGCATTTCGGCGGGATTGCGTTTGAAGACCATCGCTTTAGTTTCCCTGAGTTCGCAGAAGTCCGCAAAAACACCCCGTTTGGTCAGGTTCCGGTATTGAGTGTAGATGGCCAGTTGATTTCGCAATCCGATGCGATTTTGCGCTATGCCGGTAAGCTGGCTGGCTTGTATCCCGACGATGCCTTGCAAGCGCTGATTTGCGATGAGATCAGCTTTGTGGTGGAAGAACACGCCATCAAAATGGACCCGACTTATCGTTTAACTGGCGAAGAACAAAAAACCGCGCGTCTGGCCTTGGTGAATGGCAGTTTGCCAGTGTTATTGCGTTGGCTGGGCGATAAATTACAAGCCCAGGGTGGCCGCTTTTTTGGCGGCGACAAGCCCAGCATTGCGGACTTGAAAGTATTTATCAATACGCGTGGTTTATGCTCGGGTCGTCTCGATCATATCCCCACCACGCTGGTCGCTGAGATCGCGCCTGGTTTAGTTGAGCACGCCCAGCGCATCGCTGACTTGCCACAAATCCAAGCCTATTACGCCAAGTTTCAGGCTTAAGATTGGCGTGCTGCCAGCATTTACTAAGCAAGCTGGCAGCAGGTAAAAACTGAGAATTTTGAAACGCAGCATTGACGCCATGTTTCAGCCATTTTACGCTGAAAAACCGCATCGATACTGCGTTTTGTTTTTTAACATCCAAGCAAACTCTGCACACTCATCGCCAACGCGCGTGGTTTGCTTTGCCTAGCAGCCGGTGAGCGCGCTATAGCGGATAAGCAAAGCGGCCGTCCTGATAAGCCCGCCAGAGTTGCTCCAGCCAGGCCGATTGCAGCCCCAGCGCCTGAGCTTTCGCGAGTAATTCCATGTCGTCCGAGACATAACTGGCAATTTCCTTTTGGGTGCTGGCACGTCCCACCAACAAGAAACTGGCTTTGCGAATTTCGACGATGAGGGCTTCGAGCCCGGCATTCGTGCGTTCTTGCCAGAGCGCCTCGACTTCATCAAATGCCTGTTGCCAGGCTTCGGCAAAGGCATCGTCATGGTCACGCGCATCGAGTAAAGCCGCGCTGTTTAATTGCGCATAATAGCTAGCGGACAAGAGTTGCCCTTGGTTAATTTGCGCCAGGCGCTGTTGTAAAAAGGCGAGCATAAACGGGGATCAGGCAAACAAAAGCCGATTATACCCAGAAGCGCTGGTGCAGATCAGCCTGCCATCAGCACCAGCTGATTTGGGCGCAGCCCGGGTTTTGCACTACAATGGCGGGCTTTAGCACCGCGCCTTCCTGACGCCAGTTGTCGATTCGCTTTTTTGCCCGCCATGATTTGCCCCACACCTGATGCGCTGACGCATGCCCCGGCTGACGCCGCCACTTACTTAGCACAGCACGCAGTCGCACGCTTGCGCCAGGCGCGCATTGCCTCACACACCGAGCCTTATCGTTTGCGCGGCAAAGCCTCGGCCGAACGCTGTGCCTGTTGCCGCTTGTTTTTGCCTTACTGTGTCTGTGCGCTGCGGCCACGGCTCACCAGCCACGCCGCTATCTGTTTGCTGATGGCCGAGGCCGAAGCGCTGAAACCGAGTAATACCGGTTGGCTGATTGCCGATGTGGTGGCTGATACCTTTGCCTTTGAATGGGCGCGTACCGTGACTTCTCAGTCCTTACTGACCTTGCTGGCCGACCCGCAATGGCAAGCTTTTGTGGTGTTTCCCGGCGAATTTGTCGTGCCTGAACGCGTGGTGGAAGATATTGCGGCGTATTCCACCGCAGTCTCAACCTCGGGCCAGACTGCGGGCAAACGTCCCTTATTTATCTTACTCGATGGCACCTGGGCAGAAGCGCGCAAGATCTTCAAGAAAAGCCCGTATCTGGCGAATTTACCAGTGCTGAGTTTGTCGCCCGAGCAAATCTCACGCTATCGCTTGCGCCGCTCTAAGCGTGACGATCATTTATGCACCGCCGAAGTTGCTGCCTTGTGTTTGCAACAATCCGGCGATAGTGCCGCAGCAACCGCGCTGGACGCCTGGCTCGATTTGTATATGGAGCATTATTGCCGTGCCAAGCAGCAGCAAAGGATAGATTGGCAAGATGAAGTGCATCAGCGTATTGCCAGCCTGACAGCCATTGCCTGAGGCGCGATTCTGATAGATAATTCGCGATTATGACTGAAACTACACCACGCCCCCCTATCCCTGACCGTTTATCGGTCGATCCGCAAAGTGCTTTTTACCATACCGAGGTATTAAAACACGATGTGGGCATACGTTTTAACGATAAAGAACGCCACGACGTTGAAGAATACTGCATCAGCGAAGGCTGGATCAGTGTTCAGGCTGGCAAAACCCGCGACCGCAAAGGCCGCCCTATGATGATTAAGTTAAAAGGCAAAGTCGAAGCGTTTTACCGCGACCAACTCTGAAACTTGCAGCCATAAAAAAACAGCCCGCTTCATGCGGGCTGTTTCATTCTGGCCGGGCGATGTGTGCGCGTCAGCGGCTAACTCGCACTTCCGGCTGCTACTAACTGATACGGCTGATTTTTACGGTTAGCAAACCGCGGTTATTGCCATAGGCAAAACGCACATCATTAAAGAATAAATACAGATAGCCATTCCGGCCTATCGTAATCTGACTTTGGGTTCCTATACGCTGCATTTCGGATTGCTGATCTACTGCTTCGATCTGATTTATGTTTTCTTCAAAAAATTGAAAGACCGCATTATTGGTATTCGGATTCTTTTGTTCCAGATCGGCGTTCTCATGCACCGCCGCAATCAAGGTACCCCAATCACCCGATTTAAACCGGCGCGCGGGTGCAAACCAGCCTTGTATCACCGATTGTGACTCTATCCCATTGGCATCGGTTTCGTATTCGCGGTCCGACCATTTTCCTTGTGCCTGGATTTCATACACTTGTCCGGCTACGACCCGCAAGTTAGCGCTATTCCAGAGATTTTGTGCCTGCACCTGGACAACCATACTTGCTCCCATCATTAATTCAGCGGCGTGGCTGACATTATCGTAGTGATCATAAACTTCATCAGCTTGTTGCCAGTTTTCAAAAAACGCCTTGCAAGCACGCACCGCTTTTAATGCCAGCGGGCGGTAATCAAGACGCAAACTCAGCCTTTCTAGCACCGAAGTATGTAATTCATCATCGTCTTGAATCTGCCGCGCCTGGCGGGGACGCAATTGCCAGACTAAATCACTCGCTTGTTCATGCCGGTTGGCTTGCGGCAAACCCTGAATTTGCTGATAGTCATTACGCAAAAACAAACCACCGAGTTGCACGATTTCATCCAACATCCAACGCAAGCTTAAATCAGCCAGACCGCGTTGCTGGTAACCTCCACCGACATCGGCATGAACCCCGGCAAACCAGATTTGTTTAATGCCCTGACGCTCGTCCCAGCGTGTAGATACTGTTATCCAAGTCAAGCAGCGTGAAGGCTTTTATCAAAGTTTTTTCCTGATCGAAGGACGCCAAAAGCGACATGAATTAGTTTTCGCATCATTGC
>JAYSEN010000031.1:0-55048 GCA_041913845.1 Undibacterium sp. | reverse complement strand
GTCGTCAGGTTTATTTCTATGACTATTAGAGGCGGAGGTTTTTAGAAGTTCCCTTGAACTTAGTTTGATCGCTTTGTAAGCGGCCTATCTTCAAGGCTTCTTCATCGTGACTTAGTTCTCGCCAGGGTTCAGCCAAGGCCTGACTTTGCCATTGCTGCATGGCTTCGTGTTTGAGCATGTGTTGCACGTAGGCGGCAGCGCCTTCATTCACTGGCAATTGGTAAGTCTGAATGCGAAAAATAACGGGCGCAAAAAATGCATCGACTGCCGTGAATTGTGCGCCCGTTAAGAATGGCCCGCCAAAGCGTTGTAAGCCTTCGTTCCAGATTTCTTGTATGCGTTGCAGGTCTTGTTTAACCGAAGCCGGAATTGCATCGATTTTGATGCGGTATGCAATATGCATGGGACAGTTTCCGCGTAAGTTGGTAAAGCCCGAATGCATCTCTGCGGCGACGCAACGCGCCCATACTTTTGCCTCGGCTTGTTCTGGCCAGATGCGTGGATGACGATCAGCCAGAAACTCGGTGATACCCATGCTATCCCAAACTACCTGATTACCATCATGCAAGCAGGGGACTTTCCCATTCGGTGAAAATTGCCGGAATTTCTCGTTATTATCTTCTTTATCAAAGGTCATCACTCGTTCTTCAAACTGTATGCCTAAACTACGCATTAAAACCCAGGGGCGTAAGGACCAGGAGGAATAATTTTTATTGCCGATATACAAGATGTACATAGTTTTTCCTGTGAGAAAGAATGAATGCACTCAAGCTTAGCATAGTTGAAGTGCTAAGTTTTGCCAAAGCTTGCTTACAAAAAGCTCGTTGAAGTCCGTGGCCTTTGTGCCATTGAAACAGTATCATGTCAGAGGGGGCTGCTGGGAAAGGATTCCAGTCTTGTCACCTTGCCAGCTCAACATTGAGTATCATTTTAGAAAGCATTGCGGCATGAATTACCTGGCTCAATTCTTGATTGTTGTTTGTTTGAGCGTAAGCGCAATCTCTGTACAGGCGGCAACTACGGTTACCTTATTAATTCGTGAATTAAGAACCGAATCCGGCGAATTACAGGCTTTGCAATCTCAGGTACAACGCTTATTGAGTTTTTTGGAACAAAAAGCAGATTTACGGTTTGAAATTCATCGTTATCCCTGGAATCGTGTTTTGGCGAATGCGCGTCAAGGCGAAGGTATTATTTTTGGTTTGAGTAAAACCAGTGAAAGACAAAAAGAGTTTCAATTTTCCGAACTTTTATTCAGCAATTATGTTTGGCTGATACAGCGCGCTGATGATAAGTTTCCATTTAATGAGTGGTCTGATTTGAAGGGAAAACGTCTGGGCATCATACGTGGGGTTAGTTATGGCGATGAGTTTGAATCGTATCGGAATCACTTGTTTCAAGTTGAAGAAGATGTTAGTTCCTTGCCCGCACGATTGAAAAAGCTCGATTTAAAACGTGTCGACGCGTTATTGTGGGGGTATTGGCATAGTGACAGGGCGGTGGTCGAAGCCGCCTTAAACCGGCAATTGAAAAGCTTTAGTTTTGAATTATCGAGTGATGCGCGCTTTACGGTGGCGCGTAAGTTTATCCAAAAAGATGATTTGTACTTTGCGGTGCTTGCCGGTAAGTACAGTGCGGAAGTAGAAAAATTAAATCGCGTGTTACTGCTACATCGTGCTGAAATTAATGCTATTTTGGCACAGTAAATAGGTGGGGCTATAACCATTATTAAAGCCTGGACTTGGGCTAAATTACACTGGCGAGATATGAGCCCGAAAACGGGTCTTGTTTAGCTTAGGTCCTGAGAAAATATTTTCATGATTAAACCTTTATTTTTTAGCTGGCTGGTAGTCAGCGCTGGCTGGGCTTTTGCCGCGACGGAGAATCAGCCGTCAGCCTGGCAAGCCACGTGTTTATCGGCGAGTCCAATCAAGAGCCTGAATTTCAAATCTCGTTCAGGCGATCTCACGAATGATGATGTTGAAGTGCAGGTGATCTGGCGTAATGGCGATGTTCAGCAATTGACATTACCCGAGGCCTGGTACAGCCAATTACCGAATTGGCGCGGCAGTTTATGCCAGGGGCTAGCGCTTTATCCTGTGCAATCCGGGCAAAAGCTTTTACTTGTGTTGAGCTTTGATGGCCGTCCACGGTTGGACCGTTTTCACGTACTTTTAGTGGATAGTCAAAGCCATAAGGTACTTGACCAGTTGTTGGATGTCGGTGAGCTGGCACCGCAATTTCGCTATCGTTGGTTTGCCAACAAATTGCAGTTACGTATGGTTAAGTCATACAAGGGAATCAGTGACGGCCCCGACGATTTGATTTTAGGATGGCGAGAGTTTTCAGTTAATGGTAGTAACTTGCATATGTCTTGGCGTTAGGAGTAGGAATGGGTGATTATGTTTTTCTGGGTGTGGCGGCATTTTTCGCTGCCTTTGTTGATGCGATAGTTGGGGGTGGGGGATTAATACAAGTTCCGGCATTATTTTCGACTTTGCCGGGTACGGTACCAGCGACTTTGCTGGGAACGAATAAGTTTGCGAGTATTTGGGGAACTGCGCTAGCGGCACGAACTTATTTGAAAAATGTACAACTACGTTGGAGTATGGTTTTGCCAGCGGCGTTGTCAGCATTTGTATTTGCATTTTTTGGCGCCTGGTTGGTGACTCAGATACCACCGACTTATTTACGTAAAGCCTTGCCGTTTATTTTGATTGCTGTGGCAATCTACACCTTTATGAAAAAGGATTTGGGGATAAACAATCAACCCAGGTTTAAGGGGCGCAGTGAAATTATCTGGGCTTTGTTAGTCGCCGCCCTCATTGGGTTTTACGACGGATTCTTTGGTCCGGGAACGGGCAGCTTCTTTGTGTTTTTATTCGTACGCTGGTTTGGCTATGACTTTCTACGCTCCTCGGCGATAGCAAAAGTTTTGAATGTGGCATGTAATGGCGCGGCCTTACTGATGTTTGGTTTTAGCGGCCACGTCATTTGGTTGCTTGGTGCTGTGATGGCGGTGTGCGGCATGGCAGGTTCGACGGTGGGCAGTCACTTAGCAATAAAGCATGGTGCAGGCTTTGTACGAAAAATGTTTTTAATTGTGGTTTGTGCCCTGATTTGTAAAACCACTTACGATGCCTTCTTACGCTAATTTTGGACTGACCAAAATACAGCTATGTTTCACGTGAAACCAAAAATAAAAACTGGTTTTCTACAATGTTTCACGTGAAACCAAATAAATATCTTCAAAACCCTGGTGCACAATCTTTGGTGCGCTGCCAAAAAACACTATAATCGAGCCTCTCTGAAAGTATTTGCTGGGTGGCGCTATGTTTTATCCTAAAGAATTTGATGTAATTGTGGTCGGTGGCGGTCACGCCGGAACCGAAGCAGCCCTGGCTGCTGCTCGCATGGGCCAAGCCACCCTGTTACTTACTCACAATATTGAAACCCTGGGGCAGATGTCCTGTAATCCATCGATAGGTGGCATAGGTAAGGGCCATTTGGTTAAAGAAGTCGATGCGATGGGCGGGGCGATGGCGATCGCCACCGATGAGTCAGGCATACAATTTCGTACGCTGAATTCGTCGAAAGGGCCAGCCGTGCGTGCAACCCGTGCCCAGGCCGACCGTATGCTTTACAAGCAAGCTATCCGCAGTCGTTTAGAAAACCAGCCTAATCTTTGGCTATTCCAACAGGCCGTAGACGATTTAATCCTCGAAGGTAATCGTGTAGTTGGTGCGGTGACGCAGGTTGGGATACGTTTTAAAGCGCGTGCTGTGGTGTTGACTGCGGGCACTTTCCTCGACGGTAAGATCCATGTTGGTTTGAATAACTACGCTGCAGGCCGCGCTGGCGATCCCCCAGCGGTATCCTTGTCGTCTCGTCTCAAAGAGCTGGCATTGCCGCAAGGGCGCTTAAAAACCGGCACGCCACCGCGTATTGATGGCCGCAGTATCGATTTTTCACAGATGCAGGAACAACCTGGTGATAGCGATCCTATCCCAGTCTTTTCCTACATGGGCCACGCTGGTTTGCATCCTAAGCAATTGCCGTGCTGGATCACCCATACCAACCGGGCGACCCACGATATCATCCGCGCTGGCTTAGATCGCAGCCCTATGTACACCGGCGTGATTGAAGGCGTAGGGCCACGCTATTGCCCATCGATAGAAGACAAGATACATCGCTTTGCCGATAAAGAGGCTCATCAAATCTTCCTCGAACCTGAGGGCTTGCTGACCAATGAGTTTTACCCAAACGGTATTTCCACCAGCCTGCCATTCGATGTCCAGCTCGATTTAGTGCGTTCTATGCGCGGTATGGAAAACGCCTATATTCTGCGTCCCGGCTATGCGATTGAATACGATTACTATGATCCACGTGGCTTGAAATCCTCCCTGGAAACCCGGCAAATTGAAGGTTTGTTCTTTGCCGGCCAGATTAATGGTACCACTGGTTACGAAGAAGCCGCTGCCCAAGGCATGCTGGCCGGGATTAATGCGGCCTTGCAGACCCAAGGAAAAGACGCCTGGGTGCCGCGTCGTGATGAAGCCTATCTCGGCGTTCTGGTCGATGATTTGATTACCAAGGGAGTGCAAGAGCCTTACCGCATGTTCACCAGCCGTGCCGAATATCGCCTGAGTTTGCGCGAGGACAATGCCGATATGCGTCTGACCGAAATTGGTCGTCAATTAGGCTGTGTCAGTGATTTACAATGGCAAAAATTTGAAGCCAAGCGTGAAGCGGTGGCGCGTGAAGTTGAACGTTTGCGTAGTAGCTGGGTTAATCCACGTATCTTAAGCGCGACAGAAGCCGAGCGGGTGCTGGGTAAAGCACTGGAGCGTGAATACTCGTTAGCCGATTTATTGCGTCGGCCACAGGTGACTTATGAAGGCTTAATGGGCCTGCGTGGGGTGGAGGGGCAAGACTTAGCAGGTCCAGCCTTGAACGACCCGATAGAACGCGAGCAAGTCGAAATCCAGATCAAGTATTCGGGCTATATCGAACGCCAGGCACGCGAAGTTGAACGCCATGCGCATTATGAAAATCTAAAATTACCCAGCGCCTTTGACTACATGGAAGTGACGGGTTTATCGATAGAAGTGCGGCAAAAACTGAATAAATTCCAGCCCGAAACCCTGGGGCAGTGCAGCCGGATTTCAGGCATTACTCCCGCAGCAATTTCCTTATTGCTGGTGCATTTGAAGAAAAGTGGCTTCAAGGAATTTCAAAATCAGGCTGAGGTCACAGAATGAGCTTACAAAGCCAATTAGAGCAGGGCATACAAACACTGGGCTTGTCGCTGACTGAGCAACAAGTGGCGCAAATGCTCAGTTATTTGCAACTGATGCAGAAGTGGAATTCGGTCTATAACCTGACCGCGATACGCCAGGCCGAAGACATGGTCAGACAGCATTTACTGGATTCTTTGTCGGTGGTGTTCGCCTTCGCCGATGCCAAACGGGTGTTAGATGTGGGCTCAGGTGGTGGTTTGCCAGGCATCGTTCTGGCGATTTGTTACCCAGAAATTGAATTTACGCTGGTCGATACCGTCAGTAAAAAAACCGCATTTTTAAGCCAGGTCAAAGCTGAGCTGGGCTTAAAAAATCTGCGCGTGCATACCGGACGGGTTGAAGCCATGCAAGTCGAGCACAAGTTTGACCGGATAACTTCGCGTGCCTTTTCGGAACTGGCCAACTTCATTAATTGGTCATGTCATTTGTTGGCTGAGCAGGGAAAATACCTGGCGATGAAGGGGCAAAAACCAGATCACGAAATCGAAGTCTTACCAGCAGGTTGGGAAATTACGCAAATTCAAAGTCTGGCCGTGCCTGGCTTGGAGGCAGAGCGGCATTTGATCTGGATACAGGCTGCGGCCAACAATAATAAGGACTGAGCATGGCAAAAATATTCTGTATAGCGAATCAAAAAGGTGGCGTAGGTAAGACCACAACAACGGTGAATCTGGCTGCAGGTCTGGCATTATTAAAGCAAAGAGTGTTGCTGGTTGATCTTGATCCTCAGGGTAATGCCACCATGGGTGCTGGCATAAACAAAGCCAAATTGCAAAGCTCAGTCTATCAAGTGCTTTTGGGCCTGGCTGATGTCGCAAGTGCCCGTTTGCGTTCGGAAAGCGGGGGCTTCGATGTCTTACCAGCCAATCGTGATCTGGCAGGTGCTGAAGTTGAAATGGTGGAGCTCGAACAACGCGAAAAACGCTTACGTCAGGCTTTAGCCAAAGTCGATGCCGATTACGATTTTGTACTGATCGATTGTCCCCCCGCTTTGTCCTTATTAACCCTGAATGGGCTGTGTGCCGCGCATGGTGTAGTGATCCCTATGCAGTGCGAATATTACGCGCTGGAGGGGCTCTCAGACCTCGCCAATACGATTAAAAAGGTCTCGGCGGGCTTGAATACCGACCTCAAAATCGTCGGCTTATTGCGTGTGATGTTTGATCCACGTATGACCTTATCACAGCAAGTTTCTGATCAATTGGAGCAACATTTTGGCGACAAAGTCTTTAAGACTTTAATCCCGCGCAATGTCCGTCTGGCCGAAGCGCCATCCTATGGTCAGCCCGGTGTGGTATTTGATCCAGCTTCAAAAGGCGCGCAAGCCTATATCGCTTTTGGCGCAGAGATGGTCGAACGGATTAAGCAATTGGAAAAATAATATGGTAACGAAAAAACAAAAAGGTTTAGGTCGTGGCTTAGACGCTTTACTTGGTGGTGCGTCGGATTTCGCTGAAGCCGTGCCCAATCTCGAAGGTGCACCTGCCAGCCTGGCAATCGCTCAGCTGCAAGCAGGTAAGTATCAGCCACGCACACGTATGGATGAGGGGGCCTTGGCTGAATTGGCGCAATCGATTAAAGCCCAGGGTTTGATGCAACCGATTTTGGTGCGTCCTATCGGACAAAACCAGGGGGAATTGCGCTATGAAATCATTGCGGGTGAGCGGCGCTTCCGTGCCTCGCAAATGGCCGGCCTGGATCAGGTTCCGGTGCTGGTTAAAGATGTTGACGATTTAACCGCCGCGGCAATGGCGCTGATAGAAAATATCCAGCGCGAAGATTTAAATCCGCTCGAAGAAGCACAAGGCATCCATCGCTTAATCACCGACTTTAGTTTTACCCATGAGCAAGCGGCACAATCGGTTGGTCGTTCACGTAGCGCGGTGACTAACTTATTGCGTTTGCTGAATTTAGCTAAACCGGTGCAAACCATGTTAATGGCTGGCGATATTGATATGGGTCATGCGCGTGCCTTACTTGCAACCGATGCTGCAACACAAATTCAGTTGGCAAATCTGATCGTGGCAAAACGTTTGTCAGTGCGCGAAACTGAAAAATTAGTTAGCAAGACTTTGGAAGAACAAGCGGGAAATACCAAGCCACGCGAGAAGGCTGAAAAGTCGCGCGACATCACACGCCTCGAAGAAGAACTCTCGGATTTATTAGCCACCCAGGTTTGCCTGAAAGTCAGCAACAAAGGTAAAGGTCAGGTCTTGATTGACTTTGCTGACCTCGATAGTCTGGACGGAATTTTATTGCGCTTGCGCGGCCACTAAGCACTATCCACGCTGGGTGAACAATTAAACTCAGCGTGATTCTCTTCCTCAATTCCGCAGTCCCCCCATCCCGTCATCCGCAATTTTTGCAATTCCAAATCACTTCGCTTTGTAACGTCTGTTGCTGGGCCATCTTCATTTCCTATTTTTACGCAGTCGCAATGTTTCACGTGAAATCATTGCTGCAGTACGCGTTTACTAATTTCTAGCTGAAGCTCATCGCCAAATTTCAAGAACCCTGCTTAACCAAAAATTGCCCAGGCTTAGCGATGGTGAGTATTGCTCGTTGTTACTGTGGAGGCGTGATGTATCAAGCTGGTAAGTGGACGCGGTCGTAAACTTGAAGTTTTAAAAGCTTAACGAAATGCCGATGACTATGCCTCAGCATGAGTTTGTGCCGACGGTTAAAAGCTTCACGTGAAACATAGGCTAAAGTTTAAAGCTGGGTTAAATCAAGTGAGGATACAAACAAATTTTATGGGGCAGAGTGGATGGAAAGTGGATTGAGTATCAGCAGTAAATTAGCAAGAGGGGGAGGTTTCACGTGAAATACAAATGTTGCATTATTTATAATTAAGTATGGCTGTAGGTGCGTTATTGTCGTTTTTGCAATATTTATTTGTGTGCGATTTTAGTGCATCTCTTATGCAAAGTTTGACGCAAAACTATACATCCACGTATAATTCCGTGGTTTTGATTGTTGAAACTCGCTGTGCCCGAATATATGTGCAGCTTAAAAGAATTCAACAGCTAGTTCACACAAGATTTACGCAAAATTGTCACATACTGCAACGTAATAAAACAAAACCTGTCGTTAAGCTTAAGACTAACGGGCAGTTTTGCGTAAGTCTTAGGTCATCAATGAGGGGAGTATGGGGCGTATCGTTTTGCTGCAATTACTTGCGGCAGTCGTGGTGGCGCTCCTGGCAGGCTGGTTTGCAGGACTTCCGGCGGCAATTTCGGGTTTAGCGGGTGGTTTAATTTGCGCCCTACCGAATGCCTTTTTTGCTTTGCGTTTATTTATCGCAACCAAAAAACCGGGAAATGGCACACCAGCGACCTTTTTCATTGGGGAATTCATCAAGATTATATTAACGCTTGCCATGATGTGGGCATTCGTTAGCGGGTATCCCGATATTAATTGGCCGGCCTTTTTGATCGCCTTTATCGTGACCTTAAAAAGTTATTTCATTTTACTCTTTATACATCGACCATGAGCGCAACTGAGCACGCACCAACGGCGTCGGAATATATTGTCCACCATTTAGGACATCTTTCGACCAAACACCAGGAAAGCATAGTAGATTTTTCTATCGTGAATATGGATACCTTATTTTGGTCCATTTTCTGCGGCATACTGGGCTTAATCATCATGCGTTTAGCTGCGGCTAAAGCAACTTCCGGAGTGCCGACTCGCTTCCAGGCTGCGGTAGAAATCCTGGTTGAAATGGTCGAAGAACAATCGAAATCTATCGTACACGGTAACCGTGCATTCATCGCACCGTTAGCATTGACGGTATTTGTCTGGGTTTCTTTGATGAACTCGCTGGACTTCTTGCCAGTCGATTTGTTCTCTGGCGTGATTTTCCCACTGCTGGGCTTGCCTCACGAAATGCATCACCGTGTAGTACCGACCGCTGATTTAAATGGCGCAATCGGTATCTCTCTGGGCGTATTTTTCTTGATGGTTTACTACAGCATCAAAATTAAAGGTCTGGGCGGCTTTATTCATGAATTATTATCGGCTCCATTCGGCATCAAAATGGCACCGTTCAACCTGTTGTTGCAATTGATTGAATTTGCAGCAAAGACCGTTTCGCTCGGTATGCGGTTGTTCGGTAATATGTTTGCCGGTGAGTTGTTGTTCTTGCTGATCGCCTTACTGGGCGGCATGGTAGGCGTGGCTGGCGGTATCGGCCAGGTTATCGCGGGTTCGGCTTGGGCTATCTTCCATATTCTGATCGTGTTCTTACAAGCGTTTATTTTCATGATGCTGACCTTGGTTTATATTGGTCAGGCACATGATGCGCACTAAGCATCTGGTTGGAATAGGTGACAAGCACGATAGCAACTTGTTTCTGTTTTTAGTTTGGTTTTAGTTTTTTTAGTTTTTAATTTTTAATTTTTTGAGGAAATATCATGACAACATTGGGTATGGTAGCTTTGGCTTGCGGCTTGATCATCGGCTTGGGCGCGATTGGTGCATGTATCGGTATCGCTTTGATGGGCGGTAAATACCTGGAAGCTTCTGCTCGTCAACCTGAATTGATGAACACTTTGCAAACTAAAATGTTCTTGTTGGCAGGTCTGATCGACGCGGCGTTCCTGATTGGCGTTGGTATCGCGATGTTGTTCGTTTTCGCAAAACCATTTGGTGCTTAATCCGCTGTTTCCTTTCTTTGCCGGGAGTGGTTTGCGCTTCCGGCTTGATCCATTTAGATAGGGAAATACTGTGAACTTAAATGCAACCTTATTTTATCAGTGCATAGTTTTCTTTGTATTGGCTTTGGTCACGATGAAATTCGTCTGGCCACCAATCATGAGTGCACTGGATGAACGCCGCGAAAAAATCGCTAACGGCTTAGCTGCAGCAGACAAAGGTAAAGCTGCTTTACAACAAGGTGAAGAACAAGTTCGTACCTTGCTGACTAAAGCAAGTGAAGATGGTCTGAAAAAAGTAGCCGATGCTGAAAAATACGCGCTGCAAATCATCGAAGAAGCGAAAAAACAAGCTGCTGCAGAAGCTGAGCGTATTATCGCTGCCGCTAAAGCTGATGCTGATAACCAGGTAACTAAAGCACGTGAAGAATTGCGTGACTCGGTTGCAACTCTGGCAGTCAAAGGCGCTGAGCAGATTCTGAAACGTGAAATCAACGCATCCGCTCACGCTGATTTGTTGAATCAATTGAAAACCGAGCTGTAATTATGGCCGAACTCGCAACGATTGCTCGTCCTTATGCTGAGGCGCTGTTCCGCGTCGCTAGCTCTGCTGACTTATCCGCCTGGTCGGAATTAGTCGCCGAGATGGGCCAGGCAGGCGCGCATCCCGAGGTACAGGCACTTGCTCACAACCCGAAAGTCTCAGCTCAACAAAAAGCTGAGATTTTCTTGTCTGCGCTCAAATCTCCAGTCAGTGCGGAAGCCAAAAACTTCCTCAACATGCTCGTTGAAAATGACCGTTTGACTGCTATGCCAGAAATCGCTGTGCAATTTCAAGCATTGAAAAACGCCCATCAAGGCGCTGCCGATGCTGAAGTGACCAGTGCATTTGAATTGTCGGCAGAGCAATTAGCGGAACTGGCAAAAACGCTGGAACAAAAATTTGGCCGCAAATTGCACCCCACTCTGAAGGTTGATAGCAACCTCATCGGTGGTGTACGCATCGTGGTTGGTGACCAGGTTCTGGATACATCGGTACGTGCCAAGCTGCAAAAAATGCACGCCGCCCTGACTGCGTAATATCGCAGCGTAAGAACGTAATACATATTAGGAGTTAGTATGCAACTCAACCCATCTGAAATCAGCGAGCTGATCAAGAGCCGTATTCAAGGCCTTGGCGACGGCGCTGAGATCCGTAATCAAGGTACGGTTATTTCCGTTACCGACGGTATCTGCCGCATTCACGGTTTGTCCGACGCGATGCAAGGCGAGATGCTGGAGTTCCCAGGTAATACTTTTGGTTTGGCGCTGAACTTAGAGCGTGATTCGGTTGGTGCCGTTATTCTCGGTAACTACGAACACATTTCTGAAGGCGATACCGTTAAATGTACCGGTCGTATTCTGGAAGTGCCAATTGGCCCAGAATTGCGCGGTCGCGTTGTGAACGCCTTGGGTCAGCCTATCGACGGCAAAGGCCCTATCGCTGCTAAATTAAGCGCACCTATCGAAAAAATCGCACCAGGCGTTATTGCTCGTGAATCGGTTTCGCAACCTATGCAAACTGGTTTGAAATCGATCGACGCGATGGTACCGATTGGTCGTGGTCAGCGTGAATTGATCATTGGCGATCGTCAAACTGGTAAAACCGCCGTAGCGATTGATGCCATCATCAATCAAAAAGGTCAAAACATGACCTGTATCTACGTAGCGATTGGCCAAAAAGCATCGTCGATCAAAAACGTGGTACGTGCTTTAGAAGCACACGGCGCAATGGAGTACACGATAGTTGTGGCAGCCACTGCCTCTGAATCGGCAGCGATGCAATACGTATCGGCCTATTCGGGTTGCGCCATGGGCGAATACTTCCGCGATCGCGGTGAAGATGCACTGATCATTTATGATGATTTGTCGAAACAAGCGGTCGCATACCGTCAAGTTTCCTTGCTGTTGCGTCGTCCACCAGGCCGTGAAGCTTACCCAGGTGACGTATTCTATTTGCACAGCCGTTTGCTGGAACGTGCAGCTCGCGTTAATGCTGACTACGTTGAAGCCTTCACTGAAGGTGCAGTAAAAGGTAAGACCGGTTCTTTGACCGCTTTGCCAATTATTGAAACTCAGGCTGGTGACGTTTCCGCTTTCGTTCCTACCAACGTTATTTCGATTACTGACGGTCAGATCTTCCTGGAAACCAACTTGTTCAACGCCGGTATTCGTCCTGCGATTAACGCGGGTATTTCGGTATCGCGTGTGGGTGGTGCAGCGCAGACTAAAGTTATCAAAAACTTGTCCGGTGGTATTCGTACCGACTTGGCACAGTATCGTGAATTGGCCGCGTTTGCGCAGTTCGCTTCGGATCTGGATGAAACCACCCGTAAGCAATTGGACCGTGGTGCACGTGTAACTGAATTGCTCAAGCAAGCACAGTATTCGCCATTGTCGATTTCTTTGATGGCAGTCAGCTTGTTTGCTGCTAACAAAGGTTATCTGGATGACGTCGCTGTGGCGAAAGTATTGGCATTTGAATCTGGTTTGCATAACTTCATGAAGACCAGCCACGCTGCCTTACTGGCTAAGATCGAAGAAACCAAGCAACTCGACAAAGATGGCGAAGCTGCCATGGCTGCCGCAATTGCTGATTTCAAAAAATCCGGCACCTATTAATTGACTGTAGCTAAAGGAGTCTACTCATGGCTGCAGGCAAAGAGATACGTGGCAAGATTAAAAGCGTAGAAAATACGAAAAAGATCACCAAGGCGATGGAAATGGTGGCCGCTTCGAAAATGCGTAAAGCGCAAGATCGTATGCGTGCTGCTCGTCCCTACAGTGAAAAAATTCGTAGCATCGCTGCTAATTTGTCACAAGCCAACCCTGAGTACACGCATCCTTTCATGGTTGCCCAGGATCAAGCCAAGAAAATTGGCTTGATCGTGGTAACCACCGACAAAGGTTTGTGCGGCGGTTTGAATACCAACGTATTACGTCTGGTTACCGCCAAACTGCGTGAAATCGAAAACAAGGGTTGCAAGGTAGAAACGGTCGCGATTGGTAATAAAGGTCTCGGCTTCCTGAATCGTATTGGCGCGCCAGTGGTATCGCAAGTGGTACAACTCGGCGACACCCCGCACCTGGACAAATTAATTGGTCCGGTCAAGGTCTTGCTGGATGCCTATCAGGAAGGTAAGTTGGACGCCGTTTACATCGCATATACCCGCTTCATTAACACGATGAAACAAGAGCCGATGATGGAGCAATTATTGCCACTGTCAGCGGACAAACTGGAACAAGACAAGAATGCCCATGCCTGGGATTACTTGTACGAACCAGATGCAAATACCGTGATCGATGAATTGCTGGTGCGATATGTTGAAGCACTGATTTATCAGGCTGTAGCTGAAAACATGGCGTCTGAACAATCGGCTCGTATGGTAGCGATGAAAGCAGCGAGTGAAAACGCGGGGAATGTGATCAAGGAACTCAAATTGGTCTACAACAAAACCCGTCAAGCTGCGATTACCAAAGAGCTGTCCGAGATCGTCGCCGGTGCGGCAGCGGTCTAATCTGAATTTAAAATTATTGAAGGAACGAACATGGCAACTGGCAAAATCGTTCAGTGTATCGGCGCGGTGGTGGACGTTGAATTCCCACGTGACGCGATGCCTAAGGTTTACGATGCCTTGAAAATGGAAGGCTCCGAACTGACTCTGGAAGTTCAGCAGCAATTAGGTGACGGTATCGTCCGTACCATTGCGCTGGGTTCTTCGGATGGTCTGCGTCGTGGCATGATGATCAGCAATACTGGCAAACCAATTATGGTTCCTACCGGTCCAGCAACACTGGGTCGTATTATGGACGTATTGGGTAACCCTATCGATGAACGTGGTGAAATCAGTCTGGAACACACCGCGTCTATCCATCGTGCAGCGCCTGCTTACGATGAACTCTCGCCTTCGCAAGAGTTGTTGGAAACCGGTATTAAAGTTATTGACTTAGTTTGCCCGTTTGCTAAGGGTGGTAAAGTTGGTTTGTTCGGTGGTGCCGGTGTAGGTAAAACCGTTAACATGATGGAACTGATCAACAACATCGCTAAAGCTCACAGTGGTTTGTCTGTGTTTGCCGGTGTCGGTGAACGCACTCGTGAAGGTAATGACTTCTATCACGAAATGGCGGACGCAAAAGTTGTTGACTTAGACAACTTGCCTAACTCCAAAGTAGCGATGGTTTACGGTCAGATGAATGAACCACCAGGTAACCGTTTGCGCGTTGCTTTGACTGGTTTGACGATTGCGGAATCGTTCCGTGATGAAGGCCGTGACGTTTTGTTCTTCGTTGACAATATTTACCGTTACACCCTGGCTGGTACAGAAGTATCGGCTTTGTTGGGTCGTATGCCATCGGCGGTGGGTTACCAACCGACTCTGGCTGAAGAAATGGGTCGTTTGCAAGAGCGTATCACTTCGACTAAAACGGGTTCGATTACATCGATCCAGGCCGTTTATGTGCCAGCCGACGATTTGACCGATCCTTCGCCAGCAACCACCTTTGCTCACTTGGATTCGACCGTTGTTTTGTCGCGTGACATCGCTGCTTTGGGTATTTACCCAGCGGTTGATCCACTCGATTCGACTTCCCGTCAGCTCGATCCACAAGTGGTGGGTGCAGAACACTATGAAACAGCCCGTGCTGTTCAAGGTACTTTGCAGCGCTACAAAGAATTGCGTGACATTATCGCGATTCTGGGTATGGACGAATTGGCACCAGAAGACAAATTACTGGTAGCTCGCGCACGTAAGATGCAACGTTTCTTGTCGCAACCTTTCCACGTTGCGGAAGTGTTCACTGGCTCGCCAGGTAAATACGTACCATTGAAAGAAACCATCCGTGGTTTCAAAATGATTGCTTCGGGTGAACTCGATCACTTGCCAGAGCAAGCATTCTACATGGTAGGTACTATCGACGAAGCTATCGAAAAAGCGAAAAAACTGGGCTAATCCCCGGTCTGGCTGTGGGCTAGCCCGCAGCCGCTTTTTCCAGCGTAGATAAAGGGTCTGACATGGCACACACTATTCACGTAGACGTAGTTTCGGCTGAAGAATCGATTTTTTCAGGTGAAGCTGAATTCGTCGCGTTGCCAGGTGAGGCTGGTGAGTTGGGGATTTATCCTAAACATACACCGCTGATCACCCGTATCAAACCGGGTGCAGTGCGTATTAAAGTTCCAGGTAAAACAGAAGACGAATTCGTGTTCGTCGCCGGTGGTTTGCTCGAAGTGCAACCGAATACCGTGACTGTTTTGGCGGATACAGCGATACGCGGTCATGATCTGGACGAAGCCAAAGCCAATGAAGCCAAGAAACTGGCTGAAGAAGCACTGGCCAATCGCGATTCCAAAATCGACTATGCGCAAGCACAGGCGGAATTGGCGGCAGCGGTGGCACAGTTGGCAGCGATTCAAAAATTGCGTCAAAAACGTTAATTCGCAGTACACATTGCGGAGGAAAGGCAGCTACGGCTGCCTTTTGACTTTATGGATTTGCAAGAAATACATCGGTATTTCACACCAGTGAGAACCATCGCTGTACTGGGTATGTCGGCCAACCCGGATCGTGCCAGTTTTCAAGTGGCTCAGTATATGCAGCAACAAGGACATCTTATTGTCCCGGTGAATCCCGTTTATGCCGGGCAAGACTTGCTAGGGTGCAAGTGTTTTCCTGACTTAGTTAGTGCTGCACAAGTCCAGCAAATCGATGTCGTTAATTGTTTTCGACGTGCAGATGACTTAATGCAAGATTTGGAAGCCATGTTGCAAGTTCAAGCCAAAATGATTTGGCTGCAATTGGGCATAATCAATACTGAGTTAGCCGATATTGCGCAAAATAAAGGAATTGTTGTGGTTATGGATAAGTGCTTAAAAATTGAGCACAATCTGGCATTTCAAGCCTGATCGTACCAGGCTAGTCAGGAATAAGGACGTGTGAGCGTGAAAAATACACACAATCTTATTCACAATTGTAAATACTGATTTTATATACAGTGTCAACGACATTTGATATTGCTTATAGAAAAAATCGATAAAATACAATGACTTACTTAGTTAACTTGGATTTGCTTATAAAAAGTGGAAGGTAAACACTAAATTAGGGCAGAGACTATTCACAAAGTTATCCACAGAATTTAGGGTAATTTGGGCCTCAGTTATTAGTAAGTATTAGAGTGCAGTGCAGCATCACAAAAATTGTGAATAAAGTTGATAAGGTCGCACAGCAAACCTGACTTCGTAAGCCAAGGCTAGCCAGGTTCGCTGTGTCACTTTAACCCCGGATATTTATGAGTCAGCCATTTGCCCCATTGCAAAACGATACCTTTATTCGTGCCTTATTACGTCAGCCTACTGACTACACCCCCGTTTGGTTAATGCGACAGGCTGGACGTTATTTGCCTGAATACCGTGCCACACGTAAGCAGGCTGGCTCGTTTATGGGGCTGGCACAAAATCCCGATTTCGCAACGGAAGTGACACTGCAGCCGATCGACCGTTATGGTCTGGATGCCGCTATCTTATTTTCCGATATTCTGACTGTGCCCGATGCGATGGGTTTGGGTTTGTATTTCGAAGAAGGTGAAGGTCCGAAATTTAAGCGAAATTTACGCGAAGAAGCCGACATTCTGGCATTACAAGCACCACCGGCAGGCAGTCTCGACTATGTCTATGCAGCGGTCACACAAATTCGGCGTGAACTCAATGGCCGCGTACCTTTAATCGGTTTCACTGGCAGTCCCTGGACTTTGGCTTGCTATATGGTCGAAGGTCAGGGCTCGCGCGAATTTCATAATATCAAGGCAATGTTGTATAAACGCCCGGATTTACTCAAGCACATCTTGCAAGTTACCGCCGATGCCGTGGCGGATTACTTAAATGCGCAAATTGCTGCAGGCGCCCAAGCTGTGATGATCTTTGATAGCTGGGGCGGGGCCCTGGCTGATGGTGCGTATCAAGAATTTTCGCTCAGTTATATGCGCCAGATAATCTCGAAATTGCGTCGTGAAGTTGATGGTGTACGTATCCCTGTGATTATGTTTACCAAGGGTGGTGGCTTGTGGCTAGCGGAAATGGCGGACAGCGGTGCGGACGCCTTAGGACTCGATTGGACGGTCAACCTGGCTAAAGCGCGTGCCGAAGTCGGCGACAAAGTAGCGTTGCAAGGAAATCTGGACCCTGCCATTTTACTGGCCGATGCCGCGCAAGTGGAAACCCAGGCCAAAGCGGTCTTGGATGCATTTGGTCGCCCCAGTGCTGGTCATGGTCATGTATTCAACCTTGGTCATGGCATATCCCAATTTACTCCACCAGAGAACGTGACGGCATTGGTGCAAACTGTGCACGAATACAGTCGCAGCTTACGCGCCTGAAATCCTACAGGCTGGTGGCGCTAAGTTGCCAGCCGAAGTCTCAGCCTGAGCTCGTGGACTAAACCTGTTGCTTTGCAAAACGTCGGTTCTATGCGGCTTGCAGGTCAAAATAGCGTGGGAAAGTCCAAAAAATGGACGTTTTAGCTAGCACAAGTGGAATTTCTTTCCAGTACTTATGCACAACAACATTGATTTTCCGATATAACAAAAAATATTTTTGATGAGCTTCTGAATGATTTGTAAGTCGTTGATTTTAAACGATAAAAAATTTGTTGTGGGAAGCTGACGAGCGCTGGAAAGGCGCGTCCCTATTAGCTTTCAAGCCTGTCAATAGGGCTTTTTTCACAAAGTTATCCACAGAATTCCGGCAACTGTTGACAACTGTCTGGCATGCCGCTCTGGCGCGTACAGTAGGCCAAATCGCACAACACTGTTAGTATGTGCATGCCCCAGATCAGACAGACTGGAGGCTGGCGTTTATATCATATCTACTGCGAAGCTAAGAGGTCATTTGGAACGGGTTTTATTACGTGTGGTGCTGGATAGCCCGCTCGATAATCAATTCGATTATTGGTATGAATACGAAGCAAACCAGGTAATACCTGAACCTGGGCAATTAGTCCGGGTGCCGTTCGCACGTCGGGAAGTCAGTGCTTTGGTGGTGGCACTGCCTGAAACAACGGCGGTGGACGCAAGTAAAATTAAAACCGTGATTTATGCCGAAACCAGTTTGCCTGCACTCTCAGCAAACTGGCTGGCCTTGTGCCGTTTTGCTGGTGATTATTATCAGCGGCCGCTGGGCGAAGTTGCTTTACCAGCATTACCCAAACACCTGCGCCATGGGAAGCCCAGTTCTTTGCGACGAGCAACAAAGCAATTCCAGAAATGGCAAGCCGCCTTAAATGAAAATGTAAGCGTCACCCCGATCTTAAACGGTGAGCAACAACAAGCTTGCGACACCATTTTGGCAAGTCCATCTTACCAGGCGCATTTACTCTTCGGTGTAACCGGGAGTGGCAAAACCGAGGTGTACTTGCAGGCTGCGGCTGGCATTCTGGCGCGCGAGCTGCATGCACAAGTTCTGTTTTTAGTGCCTGAGATTAACTTAACCCCGCAGTTTGAAGCACAAATACGGCAACGTTTTCCCCATTATCTGTTAGCCACGTTACACAGCGCGATGGCTGAAGGTGAACGTCTGGCACATTGGCTGGCGGCGCATCAGGGGGCTGCCCGCATCATTTTAGGTACTCGTCTGGCCATCCTCGCCTCGCTACCGCATTTGCGTTTAATCATCGTCGATGAAGAGCATGATCCTTCGTATAAACAACAAGAAGGCTTGCGTTATTCGGCACGTGATCTGGCAGTCTGGCGCGCCCATCAATTGCAAATTCCCGTGGTGTTGGGCTCGGCCACGCCCTCGCTGGAAAGCTGGCAGGCCGCACAACAAGGGAAATATCGCTTGTTAAGCTTGCGGCAACGCGCAGTCAGCAGCGCCCGCCTACCGGTGGTCAAAATTCTCGATGTGAACCGTGTCACAACCCAACATGGTTTATCAGACAAGGCAATTGCCGCGATTTCAGATCGTCTTCAGAAAGGTGAGCAATCACTACTATTTTTGAACCGGCGTGGCTATGCGCCAGTTTTAAGCTGCGATGCTTGTGGCTGGGTTTGTCCATGTCCTCGTTGCAGTGTCAAACTGGTGGTGCATAAAGGTGACCAGCGCTTGCGTTGTCATCATTGTGGTTATGAACAACGAATTCCGCGCGCTTGTCCGGATTGCGGTAATCAGGATATGCAAGCCTGGGGGCGCGGCACACAAAGGCTGGAAGAGGGGCTGCAAGAATTGTTTCCCCAGGCCAGGGTGTTTCGCATCGACGCCGATAGCACACGGTTGAAAGGCAGTGCCGAACTAGCCTTTGCCAAAGTGCATCAGGGTGAGGTCGATATTCTGGTCGGCACGCAAATGGTCGCAAAGGGGCACGACTTCCGTAAACTCACCCTGGTGATCGCAATGAATCCCGATATGTCCTTATTTGCTCAGGATTTTCGTGCAAGTGAGCGCCTATTCGCACAACTCATGCAAGTGGCTGGCCGAGCTGGCCGGCATCATTTGGCCGAGGCTGCGCATCAGGCTGAAGTCTTGGTGCAAAGTCGTTATCCCGACCATCCTTTGTATCATGCTTTAAGTGCACACGATTTCCCGGGATTCGCTCATAGTCTGATTGCTGAACGGCAACAAGCACATTTGCCACCCTTTGTATATCAAGCCTTGCTACGTGCTGAAGCCAGGGAATTGGAGCCAGCCTTAGCGTTTTTGCAGCATGCACGCAGCCTGGTTGATATTGCTGGCATACAAGCGCATGACGCGGTGCCGATGAATTTAGTTAAACTGGCCAATGTGCATCGCGCCCAGGTGTTGCTGGAATCGCCAACTCGTCCCATGCTGCAACAGTTTTTGAAATACTGGACGCTGCAATTGAGACAAATCAAAACCCGCGTACGTTGGCAAATTGAAGTCGACCCCAACGAAATCTGAGGTCTGCGACTCATAAATCAGAGCTTATCGGATAGGACAAAAACCTCACAACCCGAGTCTGATACGCGTGGTTGTGGATAAGTTGTGACTTTTCCGCTGCCGCAAGTATTTACAGGAAGTCAGGCAATCGGGCATAGTAGCTGACTGGTGCTAAGCGACTCGGATAAAAAACAGAGCGCACCAGAAACAGATAAAAAAATCCTGGCGCGCCAGCTGACCAGGCTATCCACGTTGGAGAACAGACATGAAACACATACCACAATTGAGTAAATTTGGCATCGCCTTGCATTGGATAGTCGCCCTATTCATGCTGATCTTAACCGCAGTCGGTTTTTATATGGCAGAACAAGAAGCCTGGGCCTTATACCCACTCCATAAATCTTTTGGCATTTTGGCCTTTATCTTCATCGTCTTGCGCATCTCCTGGCGTATCAAAGAAGGCTGGCCCGAAGCCTTAACGCCAGCCGCCGCCTGGCAAACCGCACTGGCAAAATTTGTACACTGGGGCTTATTGCTGGTAACTTTGGCGATGCCAGTCAGCGGTATGTTGTTTTCGGGAGCCAGTGGTCACGGTTTTGCGCTGTTTGGCTGGACCATAGTGCCGACCCATCATGCGCCAGATGATGCCAGCAAAGTAGTGCCTTACCATGAAGCGCTGGCCGATCTCGGTCACGAAGTCCATGAAGTTTTAGCTCTGGTGTTTTTAGTTTTACTTGGCCTGCATCTGGCCGGGGTACTCAAGCACCACTTTTTGGATAAGGATGCAACCTTGGCGCGGATGTTAGGTAAACGCTGATCGCACCTGGGCCACCGCCTATGGCGGTGCTGCCTGAGCCGATGAATTAGGTCCAGTTCAGCGTATCAACCCGAAAATAATCACGCAGTAGCGCATAAACCTCAGGATGATCACGGCGTAAGGCCGCACTATTACAAAAATAGGCTTCACAGCAGACCGCAAAAAATTCCGCTGGATTGGTGCAGCCATACGCATCGATCACATCCGCTTCGCCACGTTGGGTTTTCTCACAGAGTTGTTGATAAGACTGACTCATAATTTCTGACCAGCGTTGGTATGCTGCGGCACTTGGTAAAACTGGCGCGCCATTGGTGCTGCCAGTTTCGCTATCAAGCTGATGGGCAAATTCGTGCAGCGTGACATCTTGCTGAGGTACCTCGGTTTGTATCACCTGATCCCAGGCCAGGATAACCCGGCCATCGCTCCAGGATTCGCCACTCAAGCCAGTCCGTTCTTCTGCCACCACGCCACCGGCTAATTGCTGCTGACGCTTGACCACAAAAGCCCCGGGATACACCAGAATATGACTGAGTTGCGGATACAGTTCAGTTTCTCGATTGAGTTGCAGCAGGCAGGCGCGTGCGGCAATGCTGAGGCGGATGTCATCGTTAATCACCAGGCCATCACAGCCGACAAAGGTCTTTTCAAATAAAAACCGTTTGATGTGCTGTTTCAATTGCAGCTGCAAATGCGTGGGCATGTGTTTATACCAAGGCAAACGCTTACGCAGTATGCGCGAGTAATGCAGTGGAAATGCTTGTTTCTGGATTAGTCGCAAGCGCCAGCGTGGCAGCACTAGCCATGCCAGTATCAGACTTGCTAACAACAACAGCCATGCCATGATGCACTCTTTCAAGGGGGGGGAGCGGCGTACTCGCTGATGTCATTGCACGAGACGCTGGATTGAATTCACCACATGGGCATGAACTGAAGAAACTCAAGCACGGCATGTGCGTTCACGCTTTATGCCTCAGTGCTCAAGGTTGCAGCCACTGCGCCTAGCCAGCATATTGCTGCATTATGGTCTGAACGGCACTATTCTTGCTGTTCGCTCGGGCTTGGATTCGAACTAAGCCTGCCACCCATTTTTCCTTGCGAGGAGTTGTTTGTCATGACCCCGATTCGTACCGTTCGAATTTTGCTTGCTGCCTGTGTCAGCTTGAACACCTGTCTGGCGCAGGCGCAAATCAGCTGTGTTGCCGATTTGGCGCCGTTCTTTTTGCCAGCAAAGCAGCAGATTGACCTGAAACCACTGGCCGATGGGCAATATGCAGTCAGTCTGAATCAACAGTTGCAACCACAGCCAGCCCGTTTTGTCAGCGAGACTGTGCGTGAAAATTTGAATTTGCTGGCTGATCCCTACGGCCCAGAATTCGCGAGCTATAACTCGGCCGAGCGTTCGCTCACCCACATCCATCAAATGCAAACCAGGCCGGAGATTAAGGCGATGAACAAACTGGATATTCCATTTGAATTGAATCAGGTAAAAACCGTCAAGACCATGAATTTGACTGGCAAAATAGATAAATTTGGTGGCACGGTATTACTCGAAGCTTACGCAGCCGATCAGCAATTACTTGGCCGGGTTTTTCGTAACGTATTTATTGCCGCTTGCCGCTAAGTTTTTGTTGTAAGTGTTGCTGCATCGCCTGCAATTCGCTGAGTTTGCGCTGGATTTTTTGCTGATCATTGATACTCAGCGCCTGCCCCTGAGCTGTCGCCAGCAGGGTGCGCAAGTTCTCGATTTCGGGTTCAGCCGCGGTGACAAAATTACGGTATAGCACTTGGGTTTGCTGTTGTTGCCAGAGCGCATATTTTTGCAGGTCGGCTAGGTCTGCGGGATCGGGCTTGAATTCAGCATGCGCCGGATTGAGCGCCGGAGCGCGCGAATCGCCGGCCAGCCGCGCGGCATTTAAACTTTGGCTAGCTGATTCCTGACGAGCCAAAGGCAATAAGGGCACGTAGCCCTCGGTACCGGTAACGCTAGCAAAAGGTGGTGGCCAGTTAGCGCTGGCCGCGGCAGATGCTTGGGGCTGCGCCAGCGACGTCGTGGCAGGTGCCGGCCCCTCAGCAACCGCAGTTGCGGTATCGGCGTCAGACTGCCCGCGCCAGATCACGAGCGCAACCATGCTCATCACGATCAGACCTGACAGACTAAGCCAGAATTTGCTCATGGCTGACTCCGCCCCGCGACCTGGCGCCCGATTTGGGTCAGCGTGGCAGGGTCAACCAGGATTTTGAGATTCGCTTGTGCCAGCAATTGCTGACGCCAGCGTCGCAAGTTAGCCTGGGCCTTAGCGCGCGCCAGGGTTTGCCGGATTTGGTCTTGCACGCCCATCGATTGCAACTCAGCATATCCATGCTGTTGTTGTTCAACCAATACAATTTCCCAATACCTGTCCTTAGTGCCGACAGCGGGTGCCAATACTGCAGCTGAGGCTTGCCCCGGGGTTTGCAGTAAGGCGAACTGGCTGAGCCAGTCAGCCCCAGCATGGGCTTTGCGCCAGCCTAAATCGCCACCCAGACTGGCATCGGCGGCGCTCGAATACTGTCGCGCCAGGCTGGCGAAATCCGTGTTTTGCTGCAAGGCGAGTCGCACCGTTTGCACTAATTTTTCATCGCGCAATTGAATATGTCTGGCCTTGACTTGATGAATCACTTTGAAATTTTGACGATGCGCGTGGTAATACTTGCTGATTTCGGCCGCACGAATATCGCGTTGCAGCGTTTGCAAAATGGCGCTGGGGCGGTCGCTATGTTCGGGCAAACCATATAATTCAGCGAGCGCTTGCAAATCGATTTGCGCGGCTAAGCTTACTTTGAGGTCGGCGATTTCTTCAGCAGACCAATGCCGGCGCGCGATTTCGTGCACATAGGCGGCGAACAAAACCTGCAAGGCTTGTTGTTGTATGAATGGCAGATTGGCACGAAAAAGCTCGACCCGACCTTGCACATTGAATTGCTGGGATAACTCAGCCAGATTCAGCTTGCGTGTTTTATCTGCCAGTTGATAACGTAAAACGATGATGTTTTGTGCTGCAGCGAATTGCGCCGGACTGAGGCGGTATTCGAGTTGTAATTGCTGATCTTTGCCGAACAACTCGTCGAGTTGTTGCTGCTGGATTTGCCATTCGGCCCTGGCCCAGGTCACTAAACTTTGAGCAGGTGCTGCCCCCAGCTTGCTATCAATTTCCTGGCGACAAAGTTGATACAGCTGTTGAGTCAAAGCCTGCTCGATTAAGCGCTGACGGCTGTATGCCACCGTTTGCGCTGGGTACAAAGCGGCTTCGCCATAGCGCTGCAAGGCCGCTTGCGCCAGTAAACGGTCCGCGACCACTTGCTGTAACTGTGAGGCCGTGCTGGTTTCTGCGGTTTTCGGCAAGCTTTTCAGACTCAGTGAATACACTTGCTGTTGCTGATAGCTTGCCAGTGGCGCAGCTGCGTTAGTGGGGGCGGCCGTGGCAAAACCTAGCCACAGCACAGCTCCGGCGATTAACCAGGCTCTCAATTGTTGAGCCTTTCCGCGGCACGGTTTAACACATGCACTACCATCGCAATCGCATGCGGTATCATCAAACGGCCAACCCGGGCGCGGTCGGCGTGTTCCGTCGAGTTTAAAACGATGCCGCCATTCGCGTAAGAATACGAACCACCTTGTGTCAGTAGCGGGCGAATATCGATTGCGCTGACTGCAATTGGCGTGAAATCAGCCAGTGCTGCTTTGACCAGGGCGGGGTTATTCAAGCCTTCTTTATCGTAATAGTCTTGTGCCCATTGTTCCCAGCTCGAGTGATTTCGATCTGAGGTGGTCCAGGTATGATGGGGTTGCAATAAGTCGGTGGTGTGTAAAACGAAACCCAGACTTTGTGCGGTCGGTTTGCTTAAAAATTGCTGCCACCAGTACTGACCCAAATTATCAATAGGCTGAAATGGCATGGTTTCAAAATCAGCATATTGCTGCGGTGTGGAATAGCCACCGTGGCGATAATTTGCTTCAGTCACACCGTAGCTATTGTATTTGCTGCCATCGCCAAAGGTGCCGCGCATGCCACCAGGGCCATCGTCAAGATGGTCGCCAATCAGCCAGGCTTTCGCCATATTGTCTATGGTGCCAGCCACGGTCAATTTCGCATAGTTATAGCCCCCGTAAGGATTGCCATGCACATCGCGACCCGCCGTGTGATTTTGGAAGTGCCAGTAGGTGGTGTATTTGACGATGCCGGAAGCAGCGCCCCAGACTGGCGCTTGCTGGCAATTACCGGTAATCGTGCCGCAAATATAGGTATCGGCAAAATCATCAACATCGTAAGCGCCTTGACCCAATGCCTGGGCAAACGCTTCCATGCTATAACCAGCACGTGCCACGCCAGCGGCAAGTTTGTTGTAATTGGTGAGGTCGGGATTGTTTTTCATAAACGTCACCGCATCTAACACGATACGACGGTGAGTTTCTTGTTTCCAGGCATGTGCGGGAGCACAAACCGAGGCGGCGGTAAGTAAGGCGACAGCGAGGTAAATCGGTTTCATGCAATCTCTCCCTGATAGATTTTTTTACTTCGGGCCGCCATCCTAAGTAGACTACATGACAAGCTTATTACCTAAATTCTGGAGTCACACCTCGAAAAAATGGATTGAATGTAATTGCATTTTGTGCAAATAAAATCGGGATTTATACCCAAGTTAAATCACTTGATCGCGTAAGAATTTCGAAACATCGCGGTTCGCTATCAAGACACTGCCATCTTGCATGTGCAATTGCAATTGCGATTGTTCATCGGCTTTCATGGTCAGGACGTAATCCAGATTCACGATCACCGAGCGATGGATACGGATAAAACGTTGCCGGTCCAGTCTTTGCTCAAGTTCGCTAATGCCCAGCCTGACCAGATAAGTTTTTCCATCGACATACAGGGCTGTGTACTTGGCATCGGCTTTCAGGTAAGCGATATTGCGCGTTAAGATTGGCAAAATCTGGCCACGATCGCGCACCAGAATGCGTTCTAGCGGTGCCGGTTGTGCCGACCAGGCATCGCTGAAAGTATTGAGTGGCGTCGTGGTGATTTGTCGCGGGCTTTCCAACACCCGATTAATTGCCGCATGAAAGCGTTCATACGTAAATGGCTTGAGTAAGTAATCGAGTGCATTTAATTCGAATGCACTGACGGCATACTGGTCATATGCCGTGGTGAACACCACCATGGGTTGATGGGTCAGTTGTTGCAATAACTCCAGCCCAGTCATTTCTGGCATTTGTATATCGAGTAACAACAAGTCGGGTTGATGTTGTTCGACTAATGCCAGTGCTTGCCGGCCATCTTCGGCTTCGGCCAGCAATTTTAATTCACTGCGGCTATTCACCGCCAGGCGCAAGGTTTCACGCGCTAGCGGTTCATCTTCAGCAATCACCACGGTAAGCGGTAAGTTCAGCATGATGTCTCTTTCAGGCTAATGGCAAACGCAATTCAATCTGAGTACCCTGACTCGCAGCGGAGTGCACAGTGAATTGAGCCAACTCACCATATTCCAGTTGCAAACGGCGTCGTATCGTCGCTAAACCCATGCCCTTGCTCGCTTGCATTTGCGCCTGATCGAAGCCCGGGCCATCGTCACTGACGGCCAGCCAGAGTTGTCCCGGATATTTCTGGCAACTCGCACTCAGACTTAATACCCCCGGCTGGCTACGTGGATTAAACGCATACTTAATACTGTTTTCAACCAGCGGTTGCAAACACAATGCCGGAATGCTTGCACCTAAACAATCGGCGTCGATGTGCCATTGTACTTGCAAGCGTGGCCCCAGGCGCAAGGCTTCCAGATCAAGGTAATCGCGTATGAAGCTCAGTTCTTCATCCAGGCTGACTTTATCCTGACCACTTTTTTCGGTGTCGAGAATGTAGCGCAACATATCCGAAAAACGAAATAAGGCAACTTCGGCAGCTTGCTGGTCTTTGCGCACCAGCGCTATGATGGAATGCAAGGTATTGAATAAAAAATGGGGATTGAGTTTATTACGTAAGGCATTTAATTCGGCACCGATCAGTAGCTTTTCAGTCTGAGCCAGTTTCAAGTCTTGCTGGATGCGGTATTGATGAGCACGCAAACTATGAAAAATCAACGCATGCGCTGCATACATCATGACATTGTAAATCATAGGCCAGAATGCCTGATTGCGATTAATTGCCGACGGGCCTATCAGATTCAGTAAAAAACAAGCGTAATAAAATAATTGTATAAACAAGGTGAACAACAGCGCACCGACGACATGCACCGCCACTTTAGCCAGACCAGAAAACCGAGCCTGATTTAAGTAGCGACTCAGCGGCCAGAGTAAGGCCAGTGCTAAGGGGGCAGGCACCACAAAAAACAAGTTGCGGCCAAACCAGAAAATTTGCTCGCTCAAGGGCTTTTGGTCAGCGAGCAAAGCCAGGCTAATTAAGATCGCATAGGCAAGCCAGGCCAGCGTATAAAACAGCCACATTTTTCTAGTATTCATGCCTGAATTCTCCGGGAATCATCGCTACGATAAAGTCATGATAATGGAGTCAGAGCAAGCAAAGTTTGGTACCAGACTGAATTGCCAGTTGAATGCCACGATTTGTCAAATCAGGGGACTAAAAACAGGCTGCTAGGCCGTCGGTGGCGCTTTTTGCAAACGTTTTTTACCGTGCTTGCGCTGGCGGCTCAGGGTGCGTGTTGCGACCTGGATTTCGCGCATGAAGTACATGAAACTACCTATCAAGGACAAAATCCCCAGCACAAATAACAAGGCGATCAGCTTATCCAGCGAGACATTCAGGGCATCACCCAAAAACAAGCTAGCCACCACCAGGCAAATCAATAAACCGCAACTGGTGCTCAGCATAATGGCGCGGTTAATTAAATGAGAGCGCTCGTAAAGCTCGTGCAATTCTTGCAGCCAGACTTCATGGTGAGCCGGATCGGGTTGTTGTAGTAAATCTTCGACCACGCGAGAACGGTCGATAATCCGCGCCAGGCGACTGGTCAGTACCGACAATTTTGCACTGACACCTGTCAATAAAAAAACCGGTGCAATCGCCAATTGAATAATGTGACTGACATCAGAAAGTTGCAGATTAAGCATAAAAATCATCCAGTAAAAGTGCTTAATTCTGCTATTTTAGTGGACTGCTGAGTAATGGCAAACTCAGGCTGACTAATAAGCCGCCTTCTTGCTGATTCGTCAGGCGCAAACTACTGCCATGTTGCTGCGCGATGTTTTGCGCGATGCTCAATCCCAGCCCGGTGCCACCCGACTCGCGGGAACGCGAACTTTCGAGGCGAAAAAAAGGTTCCAGGACTTTCTCCAGAAACGCTTCAGGTATACCTGGTCCTTTGTCAGCAATTTTCACGATGACTTTATTTTGACGCAGTTGCAGGCTGACCTGAGCTTGTTCACCATACTTAATCGCATTATCGATCAGGTTGCTCAGGCAACGTTTTAAAGCCTGTGGTCTGGCCATGACCATGGTGCTGCCACAACCCTGGTACGTCACGGCCTGGCCAGCATCACTGGCATCGGCGCAAATACTATCGAGCAAGCTATCGAGATCCAGCGTTTGCATCGCCTCATTGGTGTCTAAGCTGCGTGCGAGTTCCAGACCTTCTTTGATCAGGATTTGCATGTCGCCTAAGTCATTAATCAGGCGATCACGTAATTCATCGTCCCTGACTTTTTCTAAGCGCAAACGCATACGCGTCAAGGGGGTTTGTAAGTCATGGGTGATCGCAGCCAGCATTTGCGTGCGCTGGGTAATGTTTTGACGTATGCGCGCCTGCATCGCATTAAAAGCACGCGTCGCCTGAATAATTTCATTGGTACCTTGTTCCGCTAAGGGTGGTCTGTCTATGTCTTGCCCCAATGCTGCTGCCGCTGCCGCCATTTTTTGCAAAGGGCGCATACTCATGCGCGCGATCAGGTAAGAAAATAAAATCAGGCTACCCAGTACCAGGTATAAAAAGGGGCTGAAATTGGTGCGCCAGACGGGAGCTGGCGGCCGTGGCGGTATCACCGTGATACGTAAGCCCATGCCATCACGCAAGCGCACACCGAGTGCTTCACAGCGTATCGCGATATTTTTTGTGTCGCTTTCAGGAGGGCAAGCCTGCGGATCACGCCCTAAGGGATAGACCGCAAAGTTGTTTTGCAAATGACGGATTAGTTGGCGTGCGTAGGCCGTTTGTGCCAGTTGCCTGGGGCGTTGGGCAAAATCTTCGTAGGCGATGGCTAGGCCTAAAGGTGGTGCTTTTTCGAGAAATAAACTGCGATCTTGCGCGGGTAAGGCATCCATCGCCACCACTAATTGTTCAATTCTTTCCTGTGCATGATTGTCGCGGTATTCCGATAAGGTACGCTGGCGCTCATTATTCGCCAGCCACCAGGTTAAGATCGCCGTAATCACTACACCCAGGAGCAGGATCACGAAGACCCGCCCCCACATCGCCGACCAGAGTTTCATTCAAGCTCTTCTACGCTGACCGTAACTGCCAGCACATAGCCGCCATTCCGTACCGTTTTAATAATTTGTGGCGCGCGCGCATCTTCGCGTAATTTTTGTCGCAGACGACTGATTTGAATATCGATAGAACGATCAAACGGATCGGCATCGCGACCATGCGTCATATTCAAGAGCTGATCGCGATTTAACACGCGGTTGGGGTTATCCAGAAAAATCGTCAGCATTTTGTATTCAGCGCCCGATAACGCAACGATGGTTGACTCGGGTGTGATTAAATGGCGCGCCGTGGTATCCAGCGTCCAGCCAGAAAAATGAATATTTTTTAAATTGGCCGCATTCCGTGGTGCACTCTGGCTGTGACTGCGTCGCAACACACTGCGTATGCGTGCCAGCAATTCACGTGGTTCGAAAGGCTTGGCCAGGTAATCGTCGGCTCCCATTTCCAGCCCCAGGATACGGTCGACCGCTTCACCACGTGCAGTTAGCATAATTACCGGAACACTGGATTTTGCGCGTAATTTACGGCACAAACTTAAACCATCATCGCCGGGTAAATTAATATCGAGTACCACTAAATCAGCTTCTTGCTCTTTGAGCGTGGCCCACATCGCATTCCCTTCAGCCGCCACACTGCATTGATAACCATTTTGCTGTAAGTAATCCGCCAGCAATTGGCGTATATCGCGATCATCATCAACGATTAAAATATGTTCAGATTTATTCATGGTCGGGAACTGGCAATTAATATGACTCAATTATGCGGTGAATTCAGGCGACTATTGTATCGCCGTGTCAATTTTAACCAAGGCGGGTAAGCACTTGATACTATATACCGTGCCAATGTTACACGTCGATACAAAGCCTGCGTTTGCGGAAATTCAGGTGTTACAAGCGCAAGGCAAGATAGTCACACGTCCTCAAGTATCTCAGGATGATACGGTTAGTGGCAAATTCTTGTGCGGCAGGTATAGTAAAGAAAGAACAGACTATGAAAAACAGACTCCATCATCTTAGCGTCATCGCGACTTTCCTTGTGGCTTCGACTTCGGTTATGGCGCAGACCCCGCCGCCACCGATGCCACCACAACATCAGCATGCCGCACCACCGAATGTCGATCCAGCCAAATGGGCTGAAAAAATGAAAGAGCGCCTGGCTATGCACCAGGCACGCATGCACGACAAATTAAAAATCACACCAGCGCAGGAACCCGCCTGGAAATCCTTTATCGATGCGATGGCTCCGGTGGCAATGCCCGCACCCAGAGACATGAAAGAGGCTGAGATGCGTTCAACCCCAGAGCGCCTTGAACAAAACCTGGAGCGTCAGAAAGAGCGCCTGGCACAAATGCAAACTCGTCTGACCGCAGTCAAAGGCTTGTATGCAGTACTAACTCCGGAACAAAAAGCGATTTTCGACCAAAGTCATCATGAAATGGGTAAGCGCATGATGGAAAAAATGGAGCAACGTATGCATGATAAACACATGGGCAGAGACGAGCGCATGCCCGCACCGTCCAGCATGCCGCAACGTTGAATTCCAAATCTGGCAAACAACCCGACCCGGCCACGCCGGGTTTTTTTATGCCTGCCTGAAAACGCAATAAGCATGCGGGTTTTCAGGCATAGGGCTGGCAAGGCGCATGGATAGCGCGTGTTGGGCCATCGATCGTAATAGTTCGAGATAGAATGTTGAGCGGTGTTGTTCTTTGTGATGACAGCAAGCCAGCAGTGAAACTTAATACAAGTTACACTTAAATTTTGCTTAGTTGGAAAATACTTCAAAACGCTATGAACTTACTCTTCGTTTGCAGTCAAAATCGTTTGCGCAGTCCGACTGCAGAAGCCGTGTTTGCCGCCTACCCTGGCATAGAGGCAATTTCCTGCGGCACTAATGCCGATGCAGCCACCACCCTGAGTGGCGATTTAATCGACTGGGCTGATATGATTTTTGTCATGGAAACCACGCATAAAAATAAACTCAGCAAAAAATTTAGTCAGCACTTACGCAATAAGCGCGTCATCTGCCTGGCGATTCCTGATAATTACGATTACATGGAGCCCGCGCTGGTGCGCTTACTGGAAGTGAAAGTCGCACCGTATTTGCGTGGCGGCTGATTTTTTCATCACTACCGTTAGCGGTGTCCCGGCTTGCCAGCGTGCAGCGAATTTGAATATATGGTTTAGCCCAGCCCCCGCTGCAATATTCTTGAGGGCTGAGGCTGCGCTATCGGCGGCGCGCCTTATCGCCAAACCAGTTCAGACATACTGATCAGCATTCTCAGTGCGGGAATTCGCCTGTGTTAATTCCTCGTGGCCTGGTATCGCGACAAGTATCGCGACAAAAAGTCAGGCATGGCAGATGCTTGGCTCTGCCATGCGTATGGAACTGTTTGCTATTTATTAAGTCTTAAGTCGAGTTGATCGACTAAGTACCCAAAAAATACGCAAAACTATGGTTAGAAAAAGTAGACATGTACCGTCTGGCGGCAAATTGCTGCCCTTAGCCAGCACGCTGTTGTTACTCGGAATGGGTTCAGCAGTGGCGGCGCTGACTCCGCATAGCGGGACTACGCAAGCACAAGCAGACGCCGAAAAAATTGTGGATAACGCAGTGACACTGCCCGCAAGCAGCAGCGCCAAGCCCGTCAGCCAGGATAAAAATAATGCCTTAGCCCAGGCTGAAGATGGTTTCGGTAATCAGGCCGGCAAAGAAAGCATAGGCATTTACAGTGATAGCAATGTGCGTGGATTTTCCCCGTCTAAGGCGGGCAATTTACGCATTGAGGGCATGTACTTCGACCGGCGCGCCTACCTGGGGCATTTATTGCTCGAGGGCTCTAAGGTCAGAGTGGGAACCACGGTCAATGCCTATCCTTTTCCTGCACCAACTGGCATTGTTGACTATCAATTGCGTAAGCCCGCTCAACAGGCGGAATTCAGCTATGCGCTCGAACTAGAACATTCAGCGCGCGGTGCAGGTGATAGAGCTGCCGATATCAATGCCTTATTACCTTTAAGTCAGCCAGGTGCAGCCCACTATTATGGAGTTTCACTGGCCGCTTCGGTGCTGCAGGAAACCACTCCGCATCGCGAGGCCTCACTCTATCGTTCACTGGCACTGGTGGGGCATCTGCGTAGTCAGAACGAGTCAGGACCAGGCTTTGAATTTCTACCGTTTTTGAGCATCGATCAGGTACCGTATGAAATGCCGCACAGCTTTTGGTATACCCAGGAAGGTCAATTACCACCTGCGAGCTTGCAGCATTTACCCGATATGGCGAGCCTGAAAGCGAACTGGATGCGTGATCATGGCCTGGCCCGTACTTATGGCGCAATCTACAAACACCGGTTTGAGCACGATTGGCAACTTCAGGCCAGCTTGATACGTTCTGAATCGGCTTATCCGCGTCGCGGCAGCCATGTGTTTGAACAACAGCCAAATGGCAGGTGGCTGAATACCTTTTATTCTGAGCGCGATAATCAAAAACAAGCAAGTAGTAGTGAAATCAGAGTCAGCAAAGCCTGGCGCAATGCGGATGCGCAGCATCAAGTGCATGCGGTTTGGCGCGCGCGTCAGGTGGAGCAACGTTATGGCGGCGAAGCCTATCAGGAATTGCCGGAACTGGATTTGCAAAGCGGCCGTTTGCGCCAGCCGTATGCGGCCCAGGGCTACGATTTTCATTACACAGAACGGACGTTGGATAAAATCAAACAACACAATCTTGGCCTGGCGTATGACTACCAAAGTCAGCGCGGCGGTGCCAATCTGGGTTTGCTGAAATCCTATTACGATATGCAAAGCTGGAATGGCGACGGTGCAGAACGGCAACGCAGTCAAAATCGCGCCCAGCCTTTGCTTGGTTATTGGAATCTGAGCCTGAATTTGCCAGCGTCTTTTTCTGTGTATGCCGGACAAACTCAGGGACTGGAAGAGAGTGGGGTGGCGCCCGTCAGTGCCAGCAATCGCTTTTTGGCCTTACCCGCGATTCAAACCAGGCAAAGTGATCTGGGCTTGCGTTGGCAAAGCGCGAGTGAGTCCGCTGCGGTCACTGCGGTGTTGGGCTGGTTTGATGTCAGCAAGCCGCATTTTGGTTTTGATGCAGAGAATACGTATATGCAAACCGGGCAAGTAAGGCATCGTGGCATGGAGGCCAGTCTGGCTTTGAAACCCAACGAGCAGTGGAATCTGATGTTGGCGGCGGTGTTTCTGGATGCACGTATCGCAGGTGCGCAAAACAGTGCGGTTAAAGCAAGGCCGGTGGCAAGCCAGGCTTGGGAAGGACGTGCTTATCTCGACTATAAATTGTCTTCAGGTGCGACCTCATTCGATTTGGGTTTGCACTACACTTCGCCCCAAGTCACCAGCGAAACTTCAAACCGCCGCTTAGCGACCAAGTATTTAGCGCAATTGGGCTTGCGCCAACAAGTCAAACTGGCCGGACTGGAGGCGCAGTTGCGCTTGCAAATTGATAATTTATTCAATCGGGATACCTGGGAAGTCGATAGCGACAACACCTTTATCATGGGCCGCCCGCGCAGTTATCGTTTGCTACTCAGTATGAATCATTAAACTACACATACAGCCTCGAAAGCTGCGTGCGGAGTACTTTGAAATGAGCCGGATTCGTCTGGCTTTTTTGATGTCCTGATCTGACCGCAAACGGTCTGGTTCTGGGCTTGTCGGATAAGTTCTGAATGCTATCATTTGGCTTGCTGATGCCGCTTCGAAAGTTTCGGCTGCCTATGCAAAAACCGGAGATGCCGATGTTAGAACTACGTCCAAATTGTGAACACTGTAATAAAGATCTGGCACCGCATGCCAGCGATGCCTTGATTTGCAGTTTTGAATGCACCTTTTGCCGCGACTGCGTGACGACAGTCTTGCAAGAGGTTTGTCCAAATTGCGGTGGCAACTTCAGTGTGCGTCCGCAACGTCCGCTGGAAGACTGGAAAAATCAAAATAACCTCAGCCATTATCCGGCCAGCCAGCAAAGAAAATACCGGCCGGTTGATCTGACGGCGCACGCGGCTTTACTGGCACGGCAAGCGGCACACGCGCTGACTAAGAGAACCTGATTATGGCAGCGCAAGCGGTGTATTTCTTGCTGTTGCCTGAGGTTTTGCTGATTGATCTGGCGGGTGCTGCCGATGCGTTTTTATTTGCGAATCGTTGCGCGGGTAAGACCTTGTTTGAGTTGCACTTCATCGGTCCAGAAGCGCAGCCACACAGTTCATTGGGTTTGCAATTGACAGGTCTGGCCGCTTTGCCCGAGCGCTTACCGCAAACGGCGTGGTTAGTGATACCTGGCACCTTGTGTCAGCGCTTTAATCCAGACACAGCGGCAGCGCAACAAGCGATAAGCTGGCTAACCCAGTGTCTCGCGCCACAACAGCGCATTATTTGCATATGCGCGGGGGCGTTGATTGCCGCCCATGCCGGTTTATTGCGCCATAAAACGGCCACCACGCATCATACGCACCTAAGCGAATTAGCCAGCATAGACGCGAGTATTCAGGTGGTGAGTAATCGTATCTATACCGATGATGGGCAATTGGCATGCAGCGCGGGGGTGACTGCGGGCATCGATTTGACCCTGCAACTGTTGCACCAGACGCAGGGCCCGGCACTGGCGCTAGCCGTGGCGAATGCGATGCTGATTTACTTTCGGCGTGGTAGTCAGGATGCGCAACTTTCACCCTGGCTCAACCATCGCAATCACTTGCATCGCACTGTGCATAAGGTGCAAGATTTACTCAGTGAAAATCCGGCACATGATTGGTCATTGACTGAACTTGCGGCGCTGGCAGGGAGTAGTAGCCGGCATTTGAATCGCTTATTTAAAGAACATGCCTGCATTACGGTACATGATTACCTGATCGCTTTACGTCTGACTTTGGCGCAACAATTTTTACAGCAAACCGATTGGTCGATCGAACAGATAGCCGGACAAGCTGGCTTTGGGTCAACGCGGCAATTCCGGCGCTATTGGCAAGACAAATTTCACCAGCCACCTTCTCAATTCAAACGACACCATGAAAACTGAAACCCGCCTTAAACCACCCGCTCTGCTGCTGATTGATGTGCAAACCGCGTTTGATCAGGCTTGCTGGGGGCCGCGAAATAATCCCCAGGCCGAATCAGTGATTGCACACATGCTGGCGCTCTGGCGCGAACTGCACTGGCCTATCGTGCATGTAAGGCATGCTTCGCTTGAAGCCAACTCGAGCTTGCGCGCCGATCAACCCGGGTATGCCTATAAACCAGAAGCACAGCCCCGGGCTGGCGAAGTGGAATTTATTAAGTCGGTCAACAGTGCATTCATAGGTACAGAATTACACGCCTATTTGCAAGCACAACAACTGCAAACTTTAGTGTTTGCAGGTATCAGTACCGATCATTGTGTTTCGACCACGGTACGTATGGCGGCGAATTTAGGCTACCGGAATTTCTTACTGGAGGATGCGTGTTTTAGTTTCGATAAAACCGACCGTCATGGCCGCTTGCACACCGCACAAGCGCTGCACGAGGCACATTTAGCCAGCCTCGATGGCGAATTTTGTTGTGTTAGCGATAGCCAGGCATTTCGTGAAAAGCACCTGAAAACCTGGCTCGTCAGCACTCTCAGCTAAAGCATGCTAAGGTAGTGCACAGCGTCTTCACGGTGCGTATGCAATGCGGTGACGCTAAATTGCTTTGCGACGAATTAATGGTGTTGTCATTTAGGGAGTTCACTATGATTATTGCGATGACACGATTTGCCTTACCCCAGGCGATCAGTGTGGCAGAGGCCCGCGAGATCTTTTTAAGCACCGCACCTCGCTATCGTGAGGTTAAAGGTTTGCTCAAGAAACATTATTTGTTATCGCAGGATGGGCTTAGCGTTGGCGGCATTTATCTATGGGAGTCACTCGACGATGCGCAAGCTATGTACACCCCAGAATGGTATCGCTTTGTTGAAGAAAAGTACCAGACCCAGGCCAGCGTCACGTATTTTAATAGCCCGGTTTTGGTGGATAATCTGGCACAGCAAATCCTGGCTGAGGCTTGATTCCTTGCGCAACCGCAAACCTTAGCACGGTCACACAGCGTGCTTTTCGGCGGAGTTCGTGCTATATTCGCAGAACTTCGTGATTTTTCCCTCTTTTTGTTTTTTCTGTGTAAATTCCCATGAGTTCTTTACCTCCTTGCCCTGTTTGCCAATCTGCGTTTACCTATGAAGATGGCAGTATGCTGGTTTGCCCTGAATGTGGCCATGAATGGCAAGCGGGTGAAATCACCGCCGAAGAAACCGGCTTGGTAGTCAAAGATGCCAATGGTAATTTGCTGCAAGATGGTGATAGCGTCAGCGTGATTAAAGACCTCAAGGTGAAAGGCTCATCACTGGTCGTTAAAGTCGGCACCAAGGTCAAAAATATTCGTCTGGTTGAAGGCGATCACGATATCGATTGCAAAATCGATGGCATAGGCCCCATGAAACTGAAGTCGGAATTTGTAAAAAAAGCCTGAGCTAATTGCGGCTTTTTCGACCTATTTAGCGCAGCATTTATGGCCGATTCCCAAGTTGATTACAATGCCGTGAGCGTGGCGTGTTTTGATAAACATGCCAGCAATTACGTGGAAAAATATTTTGATCTGCGTGATTACCACAGCTATTACGATATGCTGCTGCAGCAATTGCCTGCTACGGCCAGCCGGGTTCTGGATTTGGCCTGTGGCCCGGGCAATGTGACGGCGTATTTGTCGCAACAACGGCCAGAGCTTAGTTTCGATTGCGTAGATAAGTCTGAGTCTATGCTGGTGCAAGTGCAGCATCGTCTGCCTTATGCTAAGCCTATACTTGCCGATTGCCGCGACCTGAGTCAACTCAGCCCTGGTTACGATGCGGCCGCATTTTGTTTTGGTCTGAGTTATTTTGATCAGGACGATGCGTATCAGGTTTTGCAACAGTTACACGCGGTGTTAAAGCCGGATGCGCTGTTATTGCTGAGTACGGTTGCTGGCGATGCAGCCAATAGTGGCGTACAAACCAATGCGGCAGGAGATAGCGTGGTGAGTTTTTTTCGCGCGGAATCCGAAATTCAGCACATGGTCGCTCGAGCCGGTTTTGAACTATTGTTTAGCCAGCGTATCGCCAGTCCGGCGAATGCCAGTCAAGTCAGTGACGATGTGGTGTTACTGGCCAAAGCCAGTTAAAGCCAGATTAAGCCAATTAAAGCAGTTAGTGGCTTAGCTCAATTTTTCTCACGCTGGGTTAATTAAACCAGTTATTTTCAAGCACGCCCTCACGATGTGCACCCGAGTTTCCCCCACTGTCTAACGCTGTTCTAACGCTGCCTTGTTAGGGTAGCAGCGCATGCTAACTGGCCAGAGACCCCGGCTAGCCAATTAGCCGATTTTCACCGTCTATTTCCTGTTCTCGCTCGCCTGTCACGATTAGCAGAGCGGGCTACTAGCTTGAATTGCGATTAGCTGAGTAAGCCAGGCAATTACGGGTGAGTTTATTCTTCGCTGACTTAACGACGTACACCATGAATTCGAATTACCCACAAGCTGATTTGTTATCCACCACCTTGGCTGCGATAGCAACTAACTCGTCAATTCAACTGGCCAGCACCGCACTGGTAGCAAGCTCAATTGAATCAGCTTTTGCTAACCCCGCACCGCTGGCCGTTGCCAACGTTGCGCCCAGTTTCAAAATCGGTACCGGTAAATTATCGCTGTCACAAGCTTCAAGAGCTGTCAGTATCAAACAGCAAAATGATGGCAAGATAGTCATGGCGGGGAATGGCTATAACGGCAGTGATACCGATTTCAGCGTGATACGATTGAATAGCGATGGTAGCCTGGATACCAGTTTTAATAGCAGCGGCAATGCCATGCTCGGTTTTGGCGCGGCTGATACGGCGACCAGCATGCAAATCTTAAGCGACGGCAAAATCGTCGTTTCTGGATATAGCAGCATAGGCGGCAATGAGGATTACAGCGTCGTCAGGCTCAATAGTGATGGCAGCCTCGATACCAGCTTTAATAACTCGGGCAAGGCGAGTTTTGCCGTCGGTAGTGGCAGAGATCAGGCCAGGGGCTTAGCGATTGATAGCAATGGCAAGATCATTTTAGGGGGTGAGGCGATAGGCAGCACCACCAATTTTGCCTTAATCCGCGTCAATACCAATGGCACACTCGATACCAGTTTTAACAGCAATGGCAAATTACTGGTGCCCATAGGCTCTAGCGGTGACTTTGGTAATGTGGTGGCGATACAAAGCGATGGCAAAATTTTACTGGCGGGTGACTATTTCGCGGCGAATGGGGTGCGGGTTGCGGTGATACGGGTGAATCCCGATGGTAGCTTAGATACCAGTTTTAATAGCAATGGCAAAGTCACGCTGGCAGGCAGTTCGGTCGGTGATTATTGCACTGCCATTGCGCTACAAAGCGATGGCAAAATCGTCCTCTCAGGCTATAGCCAGATCGGCAGCAAATACTACAATGTGATCACGCGTTTAAATGCCGACGGTAGTCTGGATACCACGTTTAATAGCACGGGTCAGACCACCATTTCTACCGGTCAGGATTTTGCTTTCGCACAAAGTATGACTTTGCAAAGTGATGGCAAAATTCTGGTCGCTGGCAGTAGCTCGGGTGGTGGCAATTACCAAAGTTTGCTACGTCTGAATAGCGATGGCAGTCTGGATACCAGCTTCAACGGCAGTGGCAAGTTGTTACTTCAGGTGGGTAGCAATTTGGATGCCGCTTACAGCGTCAGCGTCCAAAGTGATGGCAAAATTTTACTGGGTGGTTCGAATAGTATAGGCCTGACTGCGGTGCGTTTAAACAGCGATGGCAGTCTGGATAAAAGTTTTAATGCGGTAAATACGCTGGATGCCACGCCAACTCATTATCTGGGGGGCAGCGCTGTGGTACTCGATAGCGATGTCCAGATTTATGATGAAGAATTGAGTTTGGCTGATAACTACCATGGCAGCAGCCTGACGCTATCACGCAGTGGTGGTGCAAATGCTGAAGACGTCTTCAGCGCGAGTTCGGGTTTAAGTTTTGCGGGCAATAAACTGACCGTCGGCAGCACTGAAATCGGTAGCGTCAGTCAGTCGAATGGCAGTCTGACGCTAAACTTTAATGCTAACGCCACGCAAAGCCTGGTGAATAGCGCGCTGCAAAAGATCAGCTATAGCAACAGCAATTACAACGTTTCTGGCAAGGTAAAAATAGACTGGCTTTTTAATGATGGCAGCGGCGCCGGAAATAGCAATGTCACTGGCAATGTCAGCGTCAACTTGCAAGCCAATCCGGTCGCACCCAGCACACCAACTGCACCACAACTTGCTGCAGCCAGTGATAGCGGTGCCTCCAGCAGCGATGGTTATACCAAGATCGATAGCCCGGTGTTTAGTGGCACGGTAGCACCAAATTTGATGGTGTATCTGTACGACAGCAATGGCACGACAAATCTGGGTCAGACTCAGGCTGATGGCGCGGGTAACTGGAGCATTAGCAGTAGCACACTGAGCGAAGGCAAGCATGATGTCAGTATCAAAACCAGTTATGGCGCGGGCGCGCTAAGCAGCGCTTCGTCGACCTACAGTGTAACGATAGATAAAACCGCGCCAGCGCAAGTCACGAGTATAGGCTTTACGGATGATACTGGTTCCAGCAGCACCGATTTGATCACCAAAACTGTGGCGCAAACTATCTTCGGTAAGCTCGCGGCAAATCTGCAAGCAAATGAAACCATACAAATATCACTGGACAATGGTGGCACTTGGCAAAACGCCACAGGCAATGTCGGTTTTCGGGATTTCAGCTTGTCTGGGCAAACCCTGACGGCCTCCAATACCTTAAAAGCCCGCGTCGTCGATTTAGCTGGAAACAGCAGTAACGAAACTAGTTTTGATTATGTGCTGGATACCAAGGCACCGCTGGTCTCGGCAATCACTATGAGCAAAACCAGTTTGAAAGCCGGAGAAACTGCGGATGTCAGCATCAGCTTCAATGAAAAAGTCATCAATTTTGATAATGCCGATATCACGGTAGCCAAAGGCACGCTTACTGCCGTCAGCAGCAGCGATGGCGGCCAGACCTGGAGCGCGACCTTCACGCCGGACGCGGACACAGAAAGCAGCAGCAATGCCTTGCGCATCGACACCCGGGGATTAACTGACCTGGCTGGGAATGCGGGAACCGCTATCTCCGATTCATCGAATTTCACGATAGATACCAAGATCCCTGGTGCTACGCTGACGCTCGACAAAACCGTGCTGAAGCAAGGTGACACTGCTAAGTTAAGTCTGAGCTTCAGTGAAAAGGTCACGGGCTTGACTACCGCAGATCTGAGTGCCGCACATGGGGTCGTGTCGGGTCTGACATCGTCAGATGGGGGTACGACCTGGAGCGCAACCTACACCCCGAATGCAGACACTGAAGCGAGCGCTAATCTGATAACACTGGATAACACTGGATTAACCGATTTAATTGGTAATCCCGGTAAAGGCACAACGCAAACCGCTACGTTTAGCGTCGACACCAAATTGCCAACCGTTGCTATCACCCTCGACGACACCGATTTAACTCAGGGTGAAAGTGCAACAGTGAGCTTCAAATTTAGTGAGATCGTCAAAGGTTTTGATCTGGCAGACCTGACTCTCAGCAATGCCAGTCTGGGTACACTCAGCAGTAGCGACGGAGGCAAAACGTATACCGCAATCCTGACGCCCAATCCCGGTATCGTTGCCGCGAATAATAAGATTAGCCTGAAACTTGCCGGTGTCGCCGATCTGGCTGGCAATATCGGTAGCGGCACCAGCGCATCGTCTGTGTATGCGATTAATACCAATACCGCGCCAAGCTTAAGCGGTAGCAAAGCCGCTCAAACCACGCTCGACACTGACACGCTGACACCGTTTACCAATGTGACCGTCACCGATCCCGACATCGGCGCCAGTGCAACGATAAGCGTTAAACTCGACCATGCCGCCAAAGGCAGCTTCACCACCGCGTCATTGGCGGCCACCGGTTTTTCCAGTAGCGATGGCGGTTTGACGTATGTCCATGCGGCTGGCACACCGGCGGCGATACAGGCGGCGTTGCGGGGTTTGGTATTTCAGCCAGCCACCGGGCGCGTGGCGGTGGGTGCGAGCGAAACCACGACATTCACCATCAGCGTCAATGACGGTATCGCGGCAGCAGTCACTGATAGCCTGACGACCGTGGTTAGCAGCGCGACCAATCTGGCACCGAGCGCGATCAGCCTGACGAATCAGCAAGTGGACATTAATGAGAGCGGGCCGCGTGTGGTCGGCAGTTTAATCAGTGTTGACCCTAATCCCGGCGATACACATCAGTATGAAGTGATAGGCAGCACGCAATTTCGTATCGAGGGGCAACAATTGGTGGCGATCAACCCGAGCCAACTGGGGCTGGGTGAGTATGCCGTGCTGATACGTAGTACCGATGCCCATGGTGCGGCGATACAGCGCACGCTCAGTGTATTCGGGGTGGATCAGCTGGTACCGCAAATCACCAGCCTCAGCTTAATGACGGGGAAGCAGATCACTAGCAATCACGCGAGCTTTCTGGTGCGCTTTAATAAAGCCGTCAGCGGGGTAGATGTAACGGATTTCAGCCTGCTTAAAAACGGCGTAGAGGCAAGCTTGATAAGTCTGGTCAAGGGCGATGCGGATGACTGGATACTCACGCTCGGCAATATCCAGGGGCAGGGTAGCCTGGGCGTGATGCTGAACGGCACCAACCTCGGGATTAGCGATGCGGCTGGCAAGCCAGTCAGCAACCCCGGTTTTAGCAGTAGTTTGTATGCCGTGCATGTCGATCCCAATGATGTCGATGGCGACAGTATTCCTCAAGCCGTGGAACTCGCGGTACCGAATTTGCTGGGGCAGGGCCAGGGCGATGGTAATGGTGATGGCGTCGCCGATGCGACGCAGACCCATGTCAGTTCGCTGCGCTGGCATATCACGCCAGAGCAAAACCAAGCCTGTTACCTGAGTTTAAGTAATCAGCAACAACTGGCGCAAAGCCAGGTCAGCACCGCACCACTGCCCGCCACAGAGCAAAGCGAACTGCATTTCGACTACGGCATGCTGCAAGCCCAGAGCAGTGGCATTAGCCGCGCTGGCACACTGGATTTCACGCTGTATAGCGAAACCCTGAGCGCCGTGAATGGCTTGTGGCTGCGTGATAGTGCGGGGCACTGGAATAAAGTGGCGGCACAAATTGGCAGTGTCGCGGGGCGTCTTAAAATCGACTTTAGTCTGCAAGATGGTGGTCAGTTTGATCTGGATGGCTTAAGCAATGGCAGCCTGAATTTTCAGGCGGCACTGGGGTACACCAAAGCGCTGGTGGGTAAGCCTGGCGACGCTGATGGCGATGGCATACCCGATGCGCTGGAAGCGGCGAATGGCACCAACCCGCTGCTTAAAGACAATGCCGTGCATCTGCGCAGTGATTTATTCGTCAAACAACTCTACCGTGATGTGTTGTACCGCGAAGCCGATAGCGCGGGACTGGCATACTGGCAAACCCAGCTCGATAGCGGCGCGATCAATCGCCAACAAATGGCGACCTCGTTCATGCAGCAAGCCGAGTTTCAAGAGATAGGCAGCCTGGCACGACTCTACTTTGGCACCTTCAGCCGCTTGCCCGATCGCGAGGGTTTGGCTTACTGGATAGGCCAGCAAAAGGCTGGCATGGCCTTGAAAGACATCGCTGGTTCGTTCGTTGCCAGCAGCGAATTCCAAAGTAAATTCGGAAACCTTGATAACAGCCAGTTCATTGATCAGGTGTATCAAAGCGTCTTGCAACGTTCGGCTGACGCCGCAGGTAAAAGCTATTGGCTGACGAGTTTAAACGCCGGAGCCAGTCGCGGCGATGTCTTGATGAGCTTTACCGAATCGGCTGAATTCAAGCAAGTCAGTCAGGCCAAAGTTAGTGTAACGCTGGATTATCTGGGCTTGATGGGGCAAGTGCCGGATGCAGCGAGCTTGGCGCAATTACTCCAGCAAAACTTAAGTCAGCCAGAAATCATCGGCAAATTACTCGATAACCCGGATTATCTGGCACGATTTATGTGAATTAACTGGATACAGGCAAGATTGCGGTGCAACATGACTAAGTTCCTGAGCACATTTTGCCTGTACAAACTTTGCTAAAAGCAACAGTCTGAGTTGCAGCCACTAAAGTCTGTGCAACTTTGTAAAACTTAAGCTATCTTAGTCTTCTTTAAGACGGAGGATGGCATGCAACTCAAAGTCAATGGTAAGCCTTGCCAGATCAAGGCCAGTAAAGATACGCCCTTGCTCTGGGCTTTGCGCGATGAATTGGGTTTGACTGGCACCAAATACGGCTGTGGCATGGCTTTGTGTGGTGCTTGCACGGTGATGGTGAATGATCAGCCTGTGCGTAGTTGCAGCACGCCCGTGCAAAGCGTGGCGAATGCCAAAGTCACCACCATAGAAGGTTTGCAAGATCGTTATGCGCAAGCCATCATCCAGGCCTGGCAAGAACTCGACGTAGTGCAATGCGGATATTGTCAATCTGGCCAAATCGTCTCGGCCACCGCGCTGTTACAAAAACACCCTAAACCGACGGATGCTGAGATCGATGCAGCAATGGCGGGCAACCTCTGTCGTTGCGCGACCTATAGCCGTATCCGCGCTGCGATTCATCTGGCGGCCAGTAAATTAGCGAAATAAACCGGGAGCTCAACGTGGATGAATTATTAAAATCAGTCGACGCGACTGCAACGCAAGGCTTGAGCCGTCGCAGTTTTATTAAGCTGGGTTTGCTAAGTGGCGCGGCCAGTGCTTCGAGTCTGAGCCTGGGCTTTTTCACTGCAACTGAAGCGCAGGCGGCAGAGTCGGCCAGCTGGTTACCGAATGCCTTTGTGCGGCTGGAAGCCAGTGGCAAAATTACCGTGTATGCCAAGCATTTAGAAATGGGCCAGGGTAGTTATACCGGACTGGCAACGCTGGTGGCGGAAGAATTGGATGCCGATTGGAAAAACGTTCAGGTGATCGGTGCGCCTGCAAATGCCAAGCTATATAACAACTTATTCTGGGGCCCGACGCAAGGCACTGGAGGCAGTTCGGCAATGGCGAATTCCTGGGAACAAATGCGCAAAGCGGGTGCCACCGTCAAGGCGATGTTGGTGCAAGCCGCCGCACAAAGCTGGCAAGTGCCGGCCGAGCAGGTGCAGGCACAAGACGGCGTTCTGAGCCATGCTTCAGGCAAACGCGCCAGCTATGGCGATATGGTGACGGCAGCGAGTCAGTTAGCCGTGCCTGAAAAAGTCACCCTCAAGCAGCCTGCGCAATTTCGCTTAATCGGTAAAAAAATTCCGCGCCGCGATAGCCTGGAAAAAACCACGGGCAAAGCGATCTTTACCCAAGACATACAATTGCCTGGTCAGCTGACTGCACTGGTGGCGCACGCGCCACGCTTTGGCGGCAAAGTGAAGTCTTTTGATGCCAAGGCCACGAAGAAGGTCGCTGGGGTGGTCGATGTGTTTGCCATTCCACAAGGGGTGGCGGTGGTGGCGAGCAATTTCTGGGCCGCCAAAAAAGGCCGCGATGCCTTGAAAGTGGTCTGGGATGATAGCCAGGCGGTGGCAAAGAGCACGCCAGAACTCTGGCAAGAGTATCAGGCTTTAGCCGCGAAAAATGGCGCGCTGGCTTTGCAAAAAGGTGATTTGGCAGCGGCGCAGCAAGCCAGCAAAAAAACCGTGCAAGCCGAATTCCGCTTTCCGTTTTTGGCGCATGCAACCATGGAGCCTATGAATTGCGTGGTCAAACTGAATGCCAAGGGCGCTGAACTTTGGTATGGCGCACAAATCCAAACCCTGGACCAGGGCTATGTCGCCAAGCGCCTGAATTGCCCGGTCGAAAACGTCGTCATCCACACTCTGTACGCGGGTGGCAGCTTTGGTCGACGTGGCAATAAAGATGCGGACTATGTCATGGAAGCGGTCGAGATCGCCGCCAAGCTGGGCCAGGACAAAGCCGTCAAACTGGTTTGGACCCGCGAAGATGATATGCGCGCGGGCTATTTCCGCCCCATGTATTTGCATCAAGTCAGTGCGGGAGTCGATGCTGATGGAAAAATCAGTTTTTGGCAGCAGCGCGTGGTCGGGCAATCGATAATGCAGGGTTCGGCGTTTGAAGGCATGGCGTTGAAAAATGGTGTCGATCACACCAGCGTTGAAGGCATCGCGCCAGTTAATTATCAAACCGCAGCAATTAAAGTGGACAGCCATATTTATCCGCTGGCAGTGCCGGTGCTGTGGTTGCGCTCGGTCGGGCATACGCATACCGCCTATGTCAAAGAAGTCATGATGGATCAACTGGCCAAGGCGGCAGCGCAAGATCCTTTGCAATTCCGTTTGCAACATACCAGCGATAAACGACAGCTGGGCGTGTTGCAATTACTCGCTGAAAAATCTGGCTGGCAAGCCTGCGGCCGTCAAACGTGCTCGTGGCATCGCTGTGCATGATTCATTCAACAGCGTGGTTGGGCATGTTGCTGAAGTCAGCGTGCTAGCCGATGGCGGCTATCGCGTTGACAAAGTAATTACCGCGGTCGATTGCGGCATTGCGATTAATCCTGACATCATCAAGGCGCAAATCGAAGGCAGCATAGGCATGGCTTTGTCGGCACTCAAATACCAGCAAATCACGCTGAAAAATGGCGCGGTTGAGCAAAGCAATTTCCACGATTTTGCTTGCTTGCGTATAGCTGAAATGCCGCAAGTTGAAGTGCATATCGTGCCGTCGGCGAATCCACCCACAGGCATAGGCGAACCTGGTGTACCACCACTGGCTCCGGCGGTGGCGAATGCACTGGCGGCGATTACCGGGAAATGGCCAAGCCAGTTACCGTTTGATAAAGTCGCCGTATGATTTGTGACCCCTATAACCGCCAGGTCTTGCAAACCGCGCTGGCTTGGCGGCGCGCTGGTCATCGCGTCTGGCTTTGTCATGTTTTACAAACCTGGGGCTCGGCACCGCGTCATCCCGGCGCGATGCTGGCCTTGCGTGAAGATGGCTGGCTGGAAGGTTCGGTTTCGGGTGGTTGTATCGAAGATGATTTGATACAACGCGTGCAAAGCGGCCAGTTGCCCGCGCAGATCAGCGATTTACATTATGGCGTTGATCGTGCCGACGCGCTGCGCTGGGGCTTGCCTTGTGGCGGCAGTTTGCGTTTGCTGGTCGAGCCATTACTCGATGAAAATTGGCTGGTAACCGCGCTGGATTTTTTGAGCCAGCAACAACGCGTGGTGCGGCGTTTGGATTTAGCCAGCGCTCAGACTGAATTAATCCCCGTCACGACGCCAGCGCTGGCAGCCCAGATCAGCGCCGATCAGCAAAGCTATCAAGTCACGCTGGGGCCAGATTGGCGTTTGCTCATCATAGGCGCGGCCCAGCTTGCCAGATTGCTGGTGCCGCTGGCGCAATCCTGCGGCTTTAGTGTTTATTTGTGCGATCCGCGCAGCGAATACCAGGCAGCCTGGCAAGATTCCAGTTGCCAGTGGATTTTGCAAATGCCAGATGATGCGGTTGAAGAATTTGCGCCAGATAATCAAAGTGCGATCGTCTGTCTGGCGCATGATCCCAAGCTCGACGATATGGCCTTACTGACGGCCTTAGAGAGTCCGGCGTTTTATGTCGGCGCGCTGGGTTCCTTGAAAAACAGTGCGGCAAGGCGGCAAAGGCTGGGCTTATTTGATTTAAGCGAGTCTGAAATCAGCCGCTTGCATGCGCCCATCGGCATCAATTTGCACAGCAAAATTCCGGCAGAAATCGCCATCGCGATCATGGCGGAAATCATACAAAAAAAGAATGCCCTGCATACTGGTGAGAGTATTACTGTCGAAACGCTGGTGGGATCGGCCTGTTCGCTGAACTAACCCTGGGAGTATAGCTTGCCTGAGTGTCAGACCTATCATCAGACTTATCAAGCGGTGTTGCTGGCTGCGGGTGTAGGTAAGCGCTTTGACGCCAGCGGTCAGCGCCATAAGCTATTGCAAACCCTGGCTGGCGCAGGCGCGCCGCAAAACGTGCTGGCAGCCAGTCTGACTCAGGTTTGTGACGCCATCAGCGAGGTCTTGGTGGTGTTAGCCGATGGCCCACATTTGGCTGAATTGCAGGCGCAATGTGCAGCCTTTCCGGTTCGCACCGTGATCAATCCGGCGGCAGCCAGCGGCATGGCCTCGAGCATAGTCTGCGCCATCCAGCATAGCGCAGATGCCGCTGGCTGGTTAATCGCTCCGGCTGATATGCCATTTATCAGCAGTGCGATCTGGCGTCAGCAATGCCAGCATCTGGCCGCGGGCCACAGCCTGGCGCAAGCGCAATATCGCGGCCAGCGCGGTCATCCGGTGGCATTTGCCGCCTGTTTTCGCGATGACTTATTGCAACTCGGACGCGATCCTGCGCAGGCCGATCAGGGCGCGCGTGCGATTCTGAGCAGTCATCCCTGCCATTTCTGGGAAACTCAGGAGCCAGGCATACTTGTGGATATTGACACCCCGGCTGACTTGCTGGCATGGTAGACGCCTACATAATAAAGGCGCAAGCATAGCGAGAAAAATGAGTTCAGCAGCAACCATACGGCCAGAATTAGCGTTCCGTCAGGCCACCCTGGCCGATATTCCGGCCATGTCAGCGATACGTATCGCCGTCAAAGAAAATGCCTTATCTGACCCCAAGCGCATCACCCCGCAAATGTATGCCGATTACTTGCACGAGCTGGGCTGCGGCTGGGTTTGCGAAGTGGACGGCAAGATCATCGCTTTCAGTTATGCCGCGCACGAGGATAATTCGATCTGGGCCTTATTTACGGATCCGGCTTGCGAAGGCTTAGGGGCGGGCAAACGGCTCTTACAACTGGCTTGCGATTACTTATTTGCACGTGGTGCCGCGCAAATAAGCTTAGGCACCGCGGCGAATACCCGGGCCGACCGGTTTTATCTGGCGCAAGGCTGGCAACGTGGTGCGATGTTGAATGCTATCGAAGTGGAATATCACTTACCCCGCCCGGCCAGCTGAATTAGCTGGGTAATTCGTTGGGGAAACGGGGCAGTACTGATGTGCCGTTTAGCTGTGGCAGCTTTTGCTACAGCTTACGAAAAAATAGTCAGCGCAATGGTGAGGCTCAGTTATCATGCCTCAATTCCAGTTCAGTTAATTCCACAACGCCTCGATACCGATAAAGCGCATGAGCACGCCAACGAACTTCCCGTTACGCAATCCTTGCCCACCAGGCGCTTGCGATTGCGAGCGCGACACGTTACTGGCCACACCTGAGGCCGATTTGCGGATTATGCGTCTGACCAAAGCCGATGAATTGCGCTTATTGGAAAGGCTGGAAAACCTGACCAGTCTGGCTGATTTACGCCATCTTGAACTCAAGATGCAGCAACAAATTGGCCTGCACTTGCAAATCAGTACCACGCCCACCGTACGCACTTTGCGCGGGATTTTGATCAAGGTTATTCCCATGCCAGGATTGTGTCGCAAAACCCGGCAAGCCGTGCCCGCAGCAATTCGCCGCAGCCTCGAAAAGCACCCCGAAATCGCCTTTGAAATCGTTAATCAAAGTGGCTTGTTTGCGAGTGAGACCTGATGGCCTAAATTCTCAGCTTGTTATTCATGGTAAAAATAGCGCCCAGGTTTATAACTGAGCATGGCGTTGCCGATAGCTCAGCAATTTTTCCTGAAATAAGTCGCGCATAAAATCCTTGATCACATAGGTCTGCATATCCAGCCAGCGATAAGCGTAATCCTGAGTGTGCATTTCTGCCCGCGCAAACTCATTCCAGCCGAGTAAGCTCGCTGCATAGCGCAGAATTTTTTCTGGTCCTGTGCGATTTTGCCGGGTATAGTTTTGCGCTATGTCGGTTATGCTGCAGCCCGCCAGAATCGCCTCATGCAGTTGTGCAAAATGACTGAGTTCGGGCGCTAACCAAAGTTGGTATAGCGTGGCTAAATCAGGTGCCGTGTAATAGCAAAACGCCTCTTCTTCGAGTGCGAAAAGCTGTCCTTGTTGAAGGCCTTCGCATTGCATGGCGTCATAGTAATTGTAGTAACGCGCGACCAAGCCGATGAAGTTATTTGCGCCAGCAAGTCCGGCGCTTTCGCCGCTAATCGCTTCCAGCTCATCTAATCGCAGTAAGCCCCAGTCCGGGCCAACGCCACCATTGCCGATCTCACCATAAACATAGTGCAATTCCTGGGGGAAAGTGCATCCTAGCCGCTTTTCTGTGTTGGCAATCTCAGACGCCGTAGCGCGGGGATGAAAGATATAGTGATGGTGTTGGGCACCAAATACCACCTGATTGTTATCGTAGTCACGCAATTGTGCTAACTGAGATAGTACCTGGCACCATTTTTCTTGGAAGGGCATCATTTACCTAGCGCTCAAAACCCGAGAAGGAAGTTCTCTGTGCATACTTTAGCCAGCATTAAGCGACAAGCAGCACATTATGATCTCGGACTCAGTCACGGTAAAATTAGTTCCATCGTGCGCAAGGTGTCGACGTATTACAGCCATAGCCCAATTTTTAAGCATTTCCTTTGCTCTGCTTTATGCCGAAATTTCAATTCCTGATCATCATCACGCTTGTTAGCGCGATAAGTACTAGTGCCATAAGTCAGCCCGTACAGAGCGAAGTGCTGACAGGACTACGCTATTCTCATGCTGATTGGGAACTGGCATGCAGTAATACCCGGCAATGTCAGCTCGCTGGCTATCAGGCAGACGAGGGTGAAAATGGTGTGACGGTGTTATTAACACGTCGTGCTGGCGCTAATCAGCCGATTACGGCGCAATTGCAACTGGCGCAAATGGATGAGGTTACGAACAAGTCGGGCTTACCAGCGAGTTTTGCCTTGAATTTCAAAATCAATCAACGCCCCTTGGGAAAAATCAAGCTTGCACAAGCTAGCCTGAGTGGACAGCTCAGCGCTGAACAAACGCGCGCCTTAGTCACTGCGCTGGCTGGTAAAGCACAGATTGTGTTTGAGCATGGTCAACAAAGCTGGCGCTTATCCGATCAGGGCGCGGCCGCAGTGTTGTTAAAAGCCGATGAATTTCAAGGGCGCCTGGGCACCAGCGAGGCCTGGATCAAGAAAGGCAGTAAGCCAGAAAGCGCGGTGTTACCCGCCTTGCCTAAGCCGATTATTCAGCGCGCTAAACTGCCAAAGGCACTAGCCCAGGATGCCAGCTTTGCGCAAAGGAATTACCGCGACTTACTCGCGGCTTTGCGGCAAAGTGTCAAGCACGATGATTGCCCGGCGCTGGCGCCGGATGCCGAAACCAAACCTGAACTGAGTTCACTGCGTTTATCAGAAACCCAGTTTTTGATTTCAATTTTGTGCTGGCGCGCCGCCTATAACGAAGGTGAGGGTTATTGGGTCGTGAACGCAACGAAGCCGTTTAAAGCCAGTCTGGTGACGCCAAATGCTACGGAATTCAACGATGGCTTGCTACTTTCCAGCCAAAAAGGGCGCGGCATAGGCGATTGCTGGAGCAGTCAGGAATGGGTTTGGAATGGACGGAACTTTTTGCTCAGCAGTAGCAGCTTTAGCGGCATGTGTAAGCAAATCGCGCCAGGCGGTGCCTGGCAGTTGATGACGTATGAAACCGAGCTCAAGTGAGCGCAGCCAGCTGATGCCGGCTGCGCTTCAGGATTACGGTGTGGTCGGGATAGGATTAACTTGCACGATCACATCCAGTGTGGCTGAGCCAGGATTGGCCGTGGTAATTGGCTGATAGCTGGCGGCAACGCGGAACACCAGTATCGAGCTGGCTGTAACCGATGGTGCAATAAACCCCGCATTTGAGGTATTTGCCGCGGCGAGTGCGACAACTGGCCCGGCGACCTGAGTCCAGCTATAGTAAATCGTGCCATTGCCGACATTTCCTGGGGCGTCGGCTTTCAGCGTGACTGCAGTGCCCGAGATAGTGGTTTGTATCGGTGTATACGAAACCAGTGAAATCACTGGTAAGGGTTCAACAAAAAACACCACATCCATGCTTTTCACCGGATCGACCGAGCTACCGTCAGGCAAAATCAATGAATTTGAGGCATACAGAGTGAATTCAAAGGCGGTGCGTACGCTCAGGAATTTGGGTAAAGAAACACTGGCAACACTGGCGCTGGGATTGAACACCTGGACTGTCGGGCCGGATTTTTGTTTCCATAAATAGAAAATCTGACCGCCTTCGATGATTTTGCCATTCGCATCAAATTTCAGCGATTTACTGCCATCCAGCGTAATTGTCGCGCCTGCGCTGACTAAACCGCCACTGTAAGAAAGTGGCACCACGGTCGGTTTGACTATCGGATTGATATTTACCGTTTGCAAAGCCGTGCCGACTTTTTGCTTGTCATCGGTGACGCGACATTGCAATTTAATGGTGGTGGCTTCGGTCACCACCGGGGCGATAAAACTGGTGCTGGCACTATCCGGGTTAGCAAATTTAATCGTGAGATTTTTGCCATCATTGACTACCCATTGAAACGAGTAAGGAAAGTCACCATCGGCGGGCGTGCCACCACTGCCGTTGCAGTTAATACTGACTTTATCGCCCGAGGTGGCGGTGATTTCCCCGGCAGTCTTGGCGACCGGGTTATTTGTTACCGACGCATCTTGTTTGACGATCAGCGTGGTGCTGGCGGAGGCGGTATTGCCGCGCACATCGGTGGCGCTAAACGTCAGCTTGTACCAGTAATCCGCTGTCAATTTCGCGGGTGGCGTGACTTTCAGGGTGCAATTGGCATCATTGCCATTATTACTGGTGCTGCTGGTTTTGCAATCGGCATTGCTAACGCTGGCTAAGGGATTGGCCGATAAAGTCAGTGGCTCGGTTTGCCATTGCATTTTGGTGATGGCACCAGCGCTGCTGCTGGCCTGGCCCAGGAAGGTCAGCGGATCGCCAGTCGTGACGGTGAGTTCGGCTGGCACGCTGACACTTAAGGGGGCAGCGCCATTGCCGCCGGTATTGCTTCCCGGGGTAGTGCTACCTCCCGATCCACCACCACAGGCAGTCAAAGCCAGGGCACAACATAAACTTAAAAGGCGATAGCGAGCAGACACGATCACTCCAGACAGCAAAGAAAACCTCATTGTAGATGAAGACAGTGCGGGCCTGCATGGAAGATAAGAATTTATTAATGAAAATTAACCTTGGCTGCTGCGCAGAAAGCACCGTTCCTGGTGATCGACTCGTTTCGCACTCGCGGCGCAGTTTTGTGTTTCAGTACCAGCCAGCCACTATCGTAGCGTGTCGTGCCGCTTGCACCCTTAAAGCCGAAAAAGTGCCATACGGAAATTTTAGTTCAATATCGGAACTTGAGCGGCATTTGTCAGACTAAGTGCCTGGGATAGTGCATCTTTTCAGACGCCGTGGTGAGTAACTTGCCGTGCTGGCGTCTAACCCCAAGCGTAATGCTGTCTATTTAACTAAAACAATTCTTTCACAGGAACATCATGCCACGCTCTTGCTTATCATTCTCATATCGACGTCTGACACTGGCACTTTGTGCCGCATTGACCCTGGGCGCACCAGCCTATGCACTGACAACCGCAGCGACTGGTTCGCAACTGGACGATAAGGCTGAACTGGCACGGCAACGCGCCGACTACCTGCGCAAAAGCTATAGCAAGTTTGAATACCGCATCCCTATGCGCGATGGTAAGCATTTATACACCGCGGTGTATGTGCCGAATGATGTGACGCTGGGCAAAACTTACCCTATCCTGATGACACGCACGCCGTATTCGATCGCGCCCTATGGTGCCGATCAATACCGGACTCAGCTAGGGCCATCGTTGGATTTCGAAAAAGAAGGCTTTATTTTTGTCTTGCAAGATGTACGTGGCCGGAATATGTCGGAAGGGGAATTTGTGCACATGCGGCCGCATAATCCCAATAAAAAAACTGCTCAGGACATCGATGAAAGCAGCGATACCTATGACAGCATCGCCTGGTTACTCAAACACGTGAGCGGCAATAATGGCAAGGTCGGTTTGTGGGGAAATTCGTATCCGGGATTTTATTCGTCGATGGGCGCAATAGATGGCCATCCCGCCTTGAAAGCGGTATCGCCGCAAGCACCGATTGCCGATTGGTTCATCGGTGATGATATGCATAGAAATGGCGCGCTGGTCTTGAACATGGCCTTTGGTTTTATGTATGCGGTCGATCAGCCGCGTCCTGAACCAACGGATAAAGCAGGGTGGAAGCCGTTTAATTTTGGTACGCCCGATGGTTACCAGTTTTTCCTGAATCTGGGGTCACTCAGCAATGTCAATCAACAGCATTTCAAAAATAAAATGGCGTTTTGGAATGACATCGTGGCGCATCCCAATTACGACAGTTTTTGGCAAAGCCGGAACATTTTGCCGCATCTGAAAAACATCAAAGCCGCTATGCTGACGGTTGGTGGCTGGTATGACACTGAAGATTTATACGGGCCTTTGAACACCTTTGCACAAATCGAAAAAAATAATCCTGGGATACAAAACACCATGATTATCGGTCCCTGGATACACGGTGGCTGGAACCGTACCGATGGCGACCGCGTTGGCGATGCGTATTTTGGCTATAAAACCGTGCCCGCTTATCAGGCCATCAGCCTGGCATTTTTTAAACAGCATTTAAAAGGGGCAGAAAAAATAAACTTACCTAAAGCCTATGTCTTTGAAACCGGTGCGAATCGCTGGCGCCAGTTTGACGCCTGGCCACCTAAGCCTGTGCAAACCCAGAGTTTGTTTTTGAATGCGGAGGGTAAACTGAGTTGGCAAGCGGCTGCGAAAGCCGGATTTGAGGATTACCTGAGCGACCCCGCAAAACCCGTGCCTTATACCACCGAAGTAATCACACGCTGGAGTTCCGACTACATCGCTGCGGATCAGCGCTTTGCCACCAGTCGTCCCGATGTCCTGAGCTGGACCAGCGAGGTCTTAAGCAAAGACACCACGCTGGCTGGCCCCTTGCATGCCGAGTTGTATGTCAGCACCACCGGCAGTGACGCTGATTTCGTGGTGAAACTGATCGATGTGGCACCAATGGATTTACCGCAAGCCGATGGCAAAAGCAATTTAGGGAATCAGCAAATTCTGGTACGCGGCGAACCCTTCCGTGCGCGTTTCCGCGAGAGTTTTGAAGTGCCTAAGGCGATGCCATCGAACCAGGTCGTGCCAGTCAAATTTAAGCTCAATGATATCTTACATACCTTTAAACGCGGTCACAAAATTATGGTGCAAGTGCAGTCGAGCTGGTTCCCGTTTATCGACCGCAATCCGCAGCGTTATGTCGAGAACATATACCAGGCCAAACCTGAGGATTTCATCAAGGCCACTCACCGCGTGTATTACGGTCCAGGGCAAGCGAGTCAGTTGAAGGTGGGCGTGTTATCGCAAGACTGAGTGAGAGCTCTGCGCAAGCTGTTACGCGACAGTTGTGACTAGGTCTTTGAGTGCGAGACAGTTGAGTAGCTAAGAAAGGAAAAAATAAGGAACGCAGTGTTGGTGCGGCTTTTGAGGTAAAAAATCTTGAAAAGCCGCACCAATGCTGCGTTATTTTTTTAGGGCACTTCTAAAAACCTCGATTTCTAGCAATTTGATGAGGCTAAGTAGTTGATTTTATTGAAGCCGTTTTTTTAAATTTGAGGTTTTTAGAAGTGCCCTTTAGGGAACTTCTAAAAACCTCCGCCTCTAATAGTCATAGAAATAAACCTGACGACAAACTGAGGTGGAGGTGATGGCGATGCGAAATAATGACTTATTTGCGGCTGATAAGCGTCAACAGAAGCTCAATGAATTTACGCTGCCGTTAAAGC
>JAYSEN010000030.1:0-55281 GCA_041913845.1 Undibacterium sp. | reverse complement strand
CCCCATTCAAAAACCCCGCTCTCCAACAGAGGCGGGGTTTTTACTTTTACGGCGCTAAAAAACGAGGCGCTTGAAAACAGTCCGCCAATTCGACGAAGGGTTTCGACTGCGCAGCTCGTTCCGAGGACCTCGTCATTCGATACAAGGCATCGATCACGACGGATTCCCATTCAGCAATCACCTCACAACAAGAAAGTCGAACCCAAAGTCAGCTGCTCAACTCGGCACATAGCCCACAACGGACCGCGTCATTTCTCGAAAATACTTAAAAAGCCAGGCTGGAAACGCAAGCAGGATAAGGCTTAGCAGAGAATTGCCTTGGGAAGGCGCATGGACTAAGCGTTCTTAGCATGGGCAGCTAAATTAACTTGGTTACGAATGTATCTCTTAAGATGTTATCTATTTGCTCGCGTAGGTGCACTTTCAAGCGCTATTTATCTAGCTAGCAGCATAGCGGTGGTATCAATTTCCAACGCTTATAACCAATGGTCTATAGGAGTAAAGTGAACACGGTTAATTGGGTATACTTGTTTTGTTATTTGAATTTACGCCTGACTAAACTCTGATGAAAATGCTCTTTATTTTTGTTTCATTCTTCCTCGCAACAGCGTTTAGTTTTGCTAGCCCCATGAGTGCCATGGATACGGGAACTTATGTTGTGATCGGAAAGGATGGGAAGCAAACGGATTTATATTACCGCCTGTCACTAGTTGGCACGCATTGGAAAATGGAGGGCAAAGAGGCTGGTTCTCCCTGGACGGATATAGGTTGTGCAGCGACATGCGAATACCAGGCCACGACCACAGACGTAGCCAAAGCATTTCTTCCCAGATCAATGCGCGAAACTTATGACATCGCCTGCATAAAAAATGCCGCGCAAGCATTTTGTCGCTATACGCTCAAGTCAAATCTTAAGCAAGGTGGTTATGTTGTGGTTGCGCTTGTGACCGAAGCGCCAAGTCTGATTTTTGTGCAACGAGTTACGCTTCAATAAGCGGTCTAAGCTTAAACTCAATCTGACAGTCAACAGTTTGATGGGATTGGCTCGGCAGATTATTGTGGCTTGGGCCTACGAGAGCGATGATGAAGTTGATGGCGAGGCCAGCTCTCCACCACCTTCTGACCAAAGTGGCCTGCGCATGCCTTGCAAGGTATCCCAAAGTCGCTGTGCCACCGGGCCATGCGCTGCATGGCGCTGACGCATGGCAAAGTGTGGCAGGGTATTACCGGGAAGATGCTGATTGCGGAGATTTACTAAACGCCCATTTGCCAGATCCTCTTTTACCAGATTGACAGGCATATGTCCCCAGCCCAGGCCTTGAAGTATGAATTCCCTTTTCATAAGTTGATCAGGAACGATGACTTGCCGCGCTCCCTGTATAAGATAGTAATTAAAACGATCAGGATTTGAACCACTGTCACGGATAATGCACTGGACGTAGTGGCGCATATCTGCTGCGCGTGGATGTATCGGTATCGGGCCAGCAAACATGGACGGCGCCGCAACAGGAATAAGCTGAATGTCAAACAAAGGCAGGCGTTCGAACTCGTCTGATGCTTGTTCCTGGTGATGGAATATCAAATCCGCGTCGCTCCGCCTTAAGCTCTCCCACGGTCCGCTGATGGATTCAAACATCAGATTCAGCCGGGTTGTTTTACACATCGAAAAGAAACGTCGTAGTAAACCTAAAGTTTCGCTCAGCGGACAAAGATCACCAACCACCACAGTTAATTCTGGTTCTTCGCCATTTGCGAGTTGGCGGGTGTAATCGCAAAGCGACTGATATTGATTGAGGAAGAGGTCGTTGTGTGCCATGAATGCCTGGCCAGCTGCCGTCAGTGAGACGCGATAGCCCGAACGATCAAATAAACGGACTCCGGCTTGCTCTTCGAGTGAGCGTATCGCCGCATATACCGCAGGATGTGTACGATGCATGCGATTTGCTGCCGCCGCAAAGCTACCCTCTTTGACAAGGGCATCAAAACATTGCAGTTGATACAGAGTGGGTTCAAACATAGTAAAGCAAAATTACATTGATTGTTTGAATATTGTAATTTCAAATAAACGTTGAAATCAATATGCTGATGGCTCTACAAATAAAACAGGAGTCAGAAATGCGTGCAATGGTCAGAAAACAATTTGGTGGGCCTGAAGTATTGGAAGTCCAGACTATGCCGGATCCAGTTGCTAAGCCTGGTTATGTGTTGATCGAGGTGCGTGCGCTGGGTTTGAATCGTGCTGAACTGTATATGCGTCAGGGCTTGTGGGGCGATGTTTCAGCGATCAGCGGTATCGAGTGCGTTGGTGAGGTTCGGGATGATCCATCCGGAAATTTGCGTCCTGGCCAGAAAGTAGCAGCTTTGATGGGCGGGATGGGGCGTAGTATTGCGGGCAGCTATGCAAGCCTGGTGCTGGTCCCTGAGGCGAATGTATTCCCGTTAACTACCTCGCTTGCGTGGGAAGTCTTAGCTGCAATCCCGGAAAGTTATGCAACCGCATGGAGTTGCCTGCATCGTAATTTGCAAATACAGGCGGGACAGCGTCTTTTGATACGTGGGGGAAGTTCTGGGCTTGGCAGGGCGGCGACCGATCTTGCTATCCGTCACGGGCTTGAGGTTATCGTTACGACCCGTAATCCAGATCGTGCCAAGCATCTTAGCCAAAATGGACTGGTCCGTGTTTTGCAGTCTTTACCGCTGCAGTCGACCGTCGAAGGCTGGGACGGCCCAGTTGACGCAGTACTCGATCTGGTCGGGAATTCAACCCTGCTTGATTCGCTGAGCCTGTGTAAGACAGGAGGGCGGGTTTGTCAGGCAGGATTCCTCGGTGGACTTGCTGCGATCGATGGCTTCAATCCGCTGACACAGATGCCAAGCGGTGTGCAGCTCAGTTTCTTCGGTAGCTTTACGTTTGGATCTAAGGATTTTCCTTTAACAGATGTCCCGTTGCAGTCTATCGTGACCGATGTTGAGCGTGGCAAATTGAATGGCCGCCCAGCTCGTGTATTTCCGTTTGATGCAATTCCTCAGGCGCACGCATTGATGGAAAAAAATCAGGCCAACGGAAAGTTGGTGGTGTTACTTTGAGTATGTGCTTTATAGGAAAGAATTTATTGAGCGACGATGAGTATCAGGAGACATCAGTTAGTTGGAACTGCTTTACACGGCTCAAATTTTGCAGCGACATGCATTGATTACGATACTGACAGCCATGCTGCTATGACTGGCAAACTTCAGTTCAGGTTTGCACGCTAATACCGCAACAAAAAAACGCCATCCCTGAGGATGGCGTTTGAAGTGTCATGCGTTGCTTATTAAAGCTTACTTGAAGTTATAAGAAGCACTTACATAAACATGGCGACCACGTGGTTGACCGTAATTGGTGTCGTAGCCATTGGTTGCACCCGAATCGAAAGGTGGTTCGCGGTTAAACAAGTTATTGATACCGAAGCGTAAGGTCAGATCTTTATAGCCTTTGTAGCCAGCCGAGACATTAAACAAGGTCGAGCTGCCTACCATTACACCATTTGCATATTGGCCGTAGTAATCATTGATTACCTCAGTCGGGCTACGAGTCACCTTGTAGGATGAAACAAAGTTTGCCACAGCGGTTGCATTCCAGGGACCATGATCCCAATCTAAACCCAGCTTAGCTAAGACGCGTGGATAGGAATGTTCGCCAGCTTCACACGCCGTATTGTTAGGGCAGTTGACATCCGGATCGTCGGGCAACAAGGCTTTCTCGTAACTCTTGGTATACGAAATTTCAGTGTACACCTTGTACTTGCCACTGGCCGTGCGCATGGTGTAGGAGCCATCCAGATCGAGACCGTCGGTAAACACCTTGCTGCGATTGATTAAGCCGATTTTTACTTGTTTGAGTTTCCCAACTAAAGGCCCAAGTTTGGCGCGCTGATCCGCAGTCAAAGCGTTATAGGCGGCGAGGTCTTCGGCGGTTACAGCGTTACGCTCGATGGCATTGGCGTAGCTACCCGATTCACCAGCCAGGACGGTTTCTTTGTCCAGATTTTCGATGCGATTTTTCCAGGTAATGCGCCAGTAGGTCATCGCCAGGTTCAAATCTTTCACTGGTTCAAATACGAAGCCGATATTCGCATTGCTGGATTTTTCAGGTTGAATGCCCTTAGTGCCGGACAGCAGCGAGAGTACCGAGCTACTGCAGTCATTATCAAAGTACACGTTACCCGCTACACAGCGACGCGGATCGCGTGCGGTACTAAAGCCACCACGGCCACCACTGTATTGTTGCGATAAGGTTGGGGCGCGGAAACCTGTACTATAGGTCGAGCGCAGCATAAACGTCGGTGTTGCGGTCCAGCGCAAACCAATTTTAGGATTGGTGGTGTTGCCTGAATTTTCGTATTTGTCGTAACGCAAAGCCGCATTCGCTTCGAGGTTTTTCAATATAGGCAAATTCACTTCAGTAAATAGTGCCGATAAAGATTCAGAACCATTAATGCTGCGCAAAATCGTATAGTTACCAATTTCACCGTTTTGGTAATTTTGCGAAGGATCATAACGCAGGGATTGCTTCTTGTATTCTGCACCCGCAGCGAAACCAATTTTGCCGCCAGGCAGGCTACCGAATTCTGTGCTGCCGACAAATTTCAAGAAATCGGTGCTGGATTTGGTATCGACATAAACATTGGCCGATAACTCATTAATGATTTGAGCCGAATTATTATTGCCACCAAAAGGATTGAACTTGCCTGTTGCGACATAGTTTTGCAACTTGTCAAACATATAGGCACCGTACATTTGTACGTGACCTTTTTCTTCGGCATGGCCGAGGCTGGCCGTCCAATCCCAACCAGCAGTCTGTCCATTGACACCTGTCACAAACCACGAAGTTTTTGTCGTCGTATCGGTTCCGCCACGTTGCGCAGGGAACAAGCGGCGTATCACAACAGGTGTGTTATACGTGTTATTGGGATGGTCCGCCTCAACCCGCAACGCACCAGTACGCGTCGCGTTTTGTATGTAAAGCGGCGATGAGTTCAGCGTGGTATCGAAATGATTATAAAAACCATTGAAGAATAAGCTGGTATTTTGTGCGATATCCCAGTTCGCTGTCAGAGCACCGCCGTAACGCGTGTAAGGGCGTGCCAGATCGGTAGTTTCAGGACGTAAATACATGCAAGCGTTACGTTCTGGTGATGCGAACCATTCCGGCAAATTTGGATAGGCAGCACGGTTTTCCGCGCGACAGGCCGGGTCAGGCATACGCTGCGCACCACCTAGCGATAAAGTACCCGGGTCATTACCGTAGTTACCGAAGACATTGCCACTGTGCAAACCATTTTCACGGTTAGTTTTATCCAGCGACTTTGAGAATGGTCTATCCACGGCGCGTATTACTTCTGCTTTTTCATACGACAGGGAGGCGGTCACATTAAAGCCATCTTTGGCGCGATCACCAAAACCATAGGCGCCACTGACATTGCTTACCGCACCATCGTTATACGTGGTACGGCCATAGCCCGCATTTAAAGTCAGGCCAGTAAAATCTTTGCGCAAAATGAAGTTAACCACGCCGCCCACGGCATCCGTACCGTAAACAGCGGAGGCACCATCTTTGAGAATCTCTATGCGTTCGATTGCCGAAGTGGGAATCGCATTTAAATCGACGGAGGTTTGGCCGCTGTATTCATCGGAACCCGATAAAGGCAGGCGATAACCGTTTAACAAAACCAGCGTCGGCAACCCGCGCAAACTCACTTCAGTCGCGCCATTGCGGAATGAGTTCGAGCCAGCCATTTCACCGCCATTACCACCCGCTGAAGTCAGGCTACGCATAATGTCGAGTACCGAAGTCGCGCCCGAGCGTATGATTTCCTCTTTGGAAATTACCGTCATCGGATCGGCAGTTTCGGACTGAATACGCTTAATGTGCGAACCGGTTATTTCTATGCGTTGAACTTTTTCTTCGCTGTTTGCCGTTTGTGCATAAGCCAGATTGGAGCTGACACCAGCGATCACGCTTAGTGCGAGATGAACGGCCAATGTACAACGTTTTTGTTTAATTTTCATATTGATTCCCAAGTCGTTTAGAAAACGGAATACCCTCAACGTATAAGGTCGATGGAATTTGCTGAATCTCTAGGGTGATTGTCTATATGGCAAATATGCTAGTTACAGCGCTTAATTTTGATTAAAAAAGCAGCAAATTTGCGCAAATGTATAGGTGGGGTCACTTGTTGTTTTATTGCAGCATGATGATTATGCAATAAACTGTAGTTTTTTTTCGACATTTCGTTGTAAATGCGAGACGAAATGCTAACCAAAAGTGTAATTAAATGGATTCTTAAGTTTTTTGATTTATTTGCAAAATTTCCTTTTGGAAAAATTTAGGAATTACTAATTCTGCAGGGTACTTGACTTTGCATGGCGACTCGCCGGGAATTGATAAGTGACTAGCAATTTTTGGCGCTGCGGAAAAAATTGACGATTATCTGCCAGGCTTTGGCGTAGTGCGGAATAAAGGCATGACAGACAGAAATTGCCTGCGCTGTTGTGGATGAAGAAGGTTGGGTTTCATAGTTGCCCCCAATTTGTTTGTCAGTTGCTGGCGCAGCACAATAGGCCAGACCTTGTGCAAATTCACCTAAAAATGGCTGTCTGCTTTGCTGGCGGCTCAGCAGGTTTGGAAAAAATCCCTGCACAAGCAGATACCTTTGCACCTGCACTTCCTGAAAATTCAGGGTATCGGCTACCCATGTAAAAATGAGTAGAAACACCAACTTTTCTTAAAAAAGAGAGACGCAGGCTGGGTGCGACTTTTCAAGGAGAAATCCTTCAAAATGCTCATGGATAGTGCGTCTCTGGTTTTTGCTCCATTTTCACCAATACCGTGTTTAGCCCGCTAAATCGCCTTCAGCAATTTTGCGCACAGGTCCTGTCATGGTTACGCGGTAATCGTGTGCGACGTCGATGTTGATTTCGCCGCCGCGCATTTTGACGCGGACCTCTGCTTCGATTAAATTCAACTTGCGCGCTACTGCAGCAGCGGCACAACTACTGCTGCCCGAGGCAAAGGTATAACCAGCACCACGCTCCCAAATTTCCATTTGCAAAGTATGGCGATCAAGGACTTTGACGAATTGCACATTACTGCGATTCGGAAATAACTCATGCTGTTCGAGCAAAGGCCCGAGCTGGCGTGCCAAGGCTTCGTTGGGGGCATCGCAAAACACCACGCAATGCGGATTGCCTATAGTGGCGCAATTGATCGTAATGCGCTGATCTGCTACATGTATCACCTCACCCAGCACCTCACGTGCCGGTCCCGCTACCGGAATCTGCTGAGCTGCAAAACTGACTTGTCCCATTTCCACCTGTACGAGTCCGCTTTCGGCAAAAACCTGGGCACTAACTAAGCCGCCCTTGGTTTCCAGACAAAAGCGCTGGGTTTGCACCAGGCCCTGATCGTATAAGTACTGACAAAAAATTCGTAAGCCATTGCCACTTTTCTCTGCCTCACTACCATCGGGATTAAAAATCCGCAATTTGAAATCTGCCACAGCAGATGGCAGTGGCCCCACTAACAGCCCGTCACTGCCTATGCCTAAACGAAAATCTGACAAGCGTTGCGCCAGGTCAGGCAAACAGCTGTCGTCAGCATGGGTTTGGGCAATCACCAGATAAGCATTGCCGAGCGCTTGGTATTTGGAAAAGTGCATGTCTATTTTATGCAGTCGATGCGTGAAAAGCGTTTAAAACCTTGATATCTGTTTGAGATAAATTTCAAATGAACATCTACTTGGATTTAGCCGGGGCTTGGCATGATAGTGTTTACTAACCCAAGCTCATCAAGCCATGCGGAAACAGATTCTAGCTGAGTTAGGGAGTCAGACACCTGAAATGCATTCGTACCAGTTTCAAATAGCTGCTTAATTTCGGAAAAACTCCAAGTATGAAAATGCATAGACTTTAATGCAGTTAATTGTTTGGCTGTGAGTTTTTGCGGAGGAATTTGAATGCAGAATTCTTGGTGCCCATCGGGAAAACCAAGCATTGTATTATTCTCCAGCTCAATTGCTACACACTCCCCCTCAGAGGCAAGTCGAACAAACTCGGTTTTACTTTGAACCAAATAAACGCTGCTTTGGCAATGGTTGCAGAATTTTATCTTGGCGTCACTTGTGTGCGCTAAATCTGACCATAGTTTGGTGCAAATAAATGCAAATTTGCAATGTAACATGAAGGCGGCTCCCAATGACGTCGCGCAAATTATAGTTCAGTTCCAGTTTGCAGAAATAGGGTGTTTCACTTTCTATAGGCTGGTATTAATTTGATAGAGCCTGGGAAGGGCAGGTCACCACATACGCGCAAGAGATATCGAAACAGGCGTGAAAGCACCTATAGCAAGCATATTCAAGACATTACTTTTTCGACCGAGCTAATTTTTGCTAGACGCTTTGAATTATTTGTTCCAGTCTATTAATTGCCGGGTCCTTAGTTTTTTGTGTTCGAGTAAGCAGCTGATTTCGACGAGATTGCGCGCAGTTCCGGCTCTTGCGAGTTGCTATTTAGCGTAGCAATCGGTTTCGATAAACGTCAGCCATTGCTTTTGCGCCAGCTTAAGTTGCTTAGCCGCGTCTTTGTTTTCGGACGTGAGTTCCGTGCCTTCAGCCAGCAAACTTTGATAAAGTTGTTGATAGCGGCGATTTAAATGACGATCGGCTTTTCCCAAATCGACTTGCAAACACATCGCGACATCCTGAGTGTTAAGGCTACTACGATCACACGTTTGCTCGCGAGCTTGTGTAATTGAGAAACAGACTAAGCTAAGCACTGGCAGTATGTGCAAACGTATCATAATCCCTGGCAGGTCATAACTAAGCTAATCAAGCAGTGTCAGGCTTATATTGTCGCAAGTGCTGAGCGGCGGCATCGCTGGACAATAAGCTATAGTGCTGCAAGCTCAGATAGCGACCGTCTTTGAATTCGACATCGCGCGACGTGCCTTCATAGCTAAACCCCAGGTTTTTTAAGAGGCGCTGACTAGCGGGATTCTCAGTCTCAATTTCAGCCTGAATTCTATGCACTTGCAGGTGATTCAAAGCGTAAGCTAAGATCGCCGGCAAGGCTTGTTGCATTAAGCCCCGCCCCCAGTATGCAGGCAGTAACCAATAACCGAGTGAGAGTTGATGATGTTCATGCTGCCAATCATTAAAGCCACACGCACCGACCAGGCTATCATTCTCCGCTAAGCACAAGCCCCACCAAATCCCTTGCCGACGCTCGAGTAAATCGGCATACCATTGCATTTGCAGTTCGGTGTTTTCCAGACTATCGTAAGCGATGCCATAGTGTGCGGTAACCCGGGGATCTGATAGCCCCTGAAAAATTTGCGGCTTATCGCTGGCACGGATGGCGCGCAAGCGAAGCTGACCTAAATTAAATTCAGGAAATTGGGGGAATGTATTGGTCATCGGTTATATAAATTTGTTTGAGGCGGTGCTTGAGTCAGGTGATAAGTCAAAAAATTGCGAATTAGATTTTACTACCAGGTTGACCTGGATAAGGCGATAGCTCCCTTAACTGATTTCACCCCACCGGCAAAATATCCGTCCTTTTCACTTCACGTAAAGAAAAACTGGTGGAGATTTCTTTGACGCCTTTGATCGAGCGGATTTGATTGCGTAGTAAGTTAGAAAATTCTTCGAGGTCGCGCGCGATCACTTCCAGCATGTAATCGTATTTACCCGAGAGGTTGTGGCAGGCGATGACCTGGGCGATCGCGACAATTTCTCGTTCGAAGGCGGTGGTGCTGTCGGGTGAGTGGTGTTCGAGCTGGATTTGGATAAAGCCAGTTACGCCATAACCGAGTTTGCGCCGGTCTAGGCGCGCGCCATAACTGCTGACTATGCCACTCTCTTCCAATTGCTTGACGCGGCGCCAGCACGGCGAGGCTGAGAGATTGACCTTTTCAGCCAGATCGGCAATCGACTGGCGGCCATCGTGTTGCAATTCCTGCAAAATCTTTTTGTCGGTGGCGTCGAATAAGCTCATGGCATGAATCTTCTAAAATTGAATTAAATTTTGGATGCATCTTCCCAATTATCGCGCAAATCCCAGTTTAATAGCCAAAATCATGCGCAGATTTTGACAGACAATGTGTTGTGTGCTCGCTGTTTTATGACAGTTGAGGCAAGCCCAGTTAGCCAGGCGTGACACCGATGAGTGCGCTTGCGCAGGCAGCGGCTACAACATTCACCATAACAGGATAAAACCATGCGAGACGAAATCACCAGCGCCAACGCGCCACAGCAAGTTCAACAGCAAGCGACTCTGGGTTTTGACACCCGCGCGATACACCACGGTTACGATGCCCAGGCGCATCAGGGTGCTTTAGTACCACCGCTGTATCAAACCTCGACCTTTGCTTTCCCAAATATTGCCTATGGTGCTAAGTGTTTCGCGGGTGAAGAAGCTGGCCATTTTTATACGCGGATTTCGAATCCTACGCTGGCCTTGTTAGAAGGCCGCATCGCCACTCTGGAAGGGGCGGCCGCAGCAGTGGCGTTTGGCTCGGGCATGGGCGCGATTACCGCTTGCTTGTGGACTATGTTAGAACCCGGTGATGATTTGTTTGCCGACATTACCCTGTATGGCTGCACCTTTGCCTTCTTTAATGCGGGTCTTGCCAAGTTTGGCGTGAATTTGCATTTTATCGACATGAATGATCACGCCGCTTTGCAACAGGCTCTGGCAAATAGCAAAGCAGGGCGCAAAGTGGTGTATTTCGAAACTCCGGCGAATCCGAATATGCGGTTGGTCGATATCGCCGCAGTCTGCCAATTAGCGCAACAATATGGCGCCAAAACCGTGGTCGATAACACTTATTGCACACCGTATTTGCAACAGCCACTGGCCTTGGGTGCGGACCTGGTGGTGCATTCGGCGACCAAGTATTTAGGTGGTCATGGTGATTTGATCGCGGGTGTGGCGGCGTTTAAAGATGCCGAACTGGCCTTGCAAGTGCGTGTCTATGGCTTGAAAGATATGACGGGTGCAGCGATGTCGCCGCATGATGCGCAATTGATTATGCGCGGCTTGAAAACTTTGTCGCTGCGTTTGGAACGGCATTGCGATAGCGCAGAAATCATCGCGCAAATGTTGGAACACCATGAAAAAACCAGTGCCGTGTATTTCCCGGGTTTGCCCAGCTTCCCTCAGCATGAATTGGCCAAGAAACAAATGAAGCGTTTTGGCGGCATGATCGCGTTTGAATTAAAAGGCGGCATGGAAGCTGGCATACGCTTTATGGATGCCTTGAAATTGATTAGCCGCGCGGTCAGCCTGGGCGATGCGGAATCGCTGGCACAACATCCAGCCAGCATGACGCATGCGACTTACACCCCGGAGCAACGTTTGGCACACGGTATCAGCGATGGCTTGATACGTCTATCGGTGGGGCTGGAAAACGTCAAGGATATCCAAAGCGATATTTTGCAAGCTTTAGCGCAAGTTTAAGCTTGTGCCTGAAGATGTGCCGGGTGACTGGCACATCCCATTCCCGATATCAAAAGCGAGACAGGCCTGGCCTGCCCCGGCAGGGCAGGTGCGGCCTGTGACGAGGAGCCGCTATGAATTTACCCGCAGAATTTCCCATCCTGGCTTTAAGCTCGGCACAGAGCCGGGGCTTAACCGATCCTGATCCGCAAGAAACCCAAGAGTGGTGCGAAGCGCTGCAACAAATCGTGGCGCTGGAAGGCAAAGAACGCGCCCGCCAATTACTCGACAGCCTGTATTTGCAAGCACAAAAACTCGGTGTAAATTGGATCTCGCCTTTGAATACGCCGTATTGCAATACCATCGCCGCGGCTGAGCAACCAGCTTATCCGGGCGACCTCGAAACTGAACAAAAACTCGCCGCCATCATACGCTGGAATGCGCTGGTGATGGTGATGCGCGCCAACCTCGCGTATGGCGAACTCGGTGGTCATGTCGCCAGTTATGCCAGCGCCGCCGATTTATTTGAAACGGGCTTTCACCATTTCTTTAAATCCGGTGAACAAGCGCAACAGCGTGATCTGGTATTTTTTCAGGCACATAGCGCACCCGGTGTGTATGCACGCGCCTTTCTCGAAGGTCGTTTAACTGAGCGCGATCTTGAACATTATCGCCAAGAGATCAGTGCCAAAAACAAGCAGGCACAAGGCTTATGCAGTTATCCGCATCCCTGGTTGATGCCCGACTTTTGGCAATTCCCGACCGGTTCTATGGGCATAGGGCCGATCAGCTCGATTTATCAAGCGCGTTTCATGCGTTACTTAAGTCATCGCCATTTACTCGATTGCAGTCAGCGCAAGGTCTGGGGTATTTTCGGTGATGGCGAAATGGATGAGCCTGAATCGATGTCAGCGCTGACGCTGGCGGCGCGCGAAGGTTTGGATAATCTGGTCTGGGTGGTGAATTGCAATTTACAGCGCCTCGATGGCCCGGTACGCGGCAATGGCAAGATCGTCGATGAACTCGAACGCTTGTTTAAAGGTGCGGGTTGGCAAGTGATTAAATGCCTCTGGGGTTCGGACTGGGATGGCTTATTCGCGCAAGATCAGCACGATGTACTCAAGCATACCTTGCATGTCACGGTCGATGGTCAGATGCAAACTTTCGCCGCCAATGATGGGGCGTTCAATCGCCAAAACTTCTTTGGTCAGCATCCTGAGTTGCAGCGCCTGGTGCAAGGCATGAGTGATGAGCAAATCGATCAGCTTAAACGCGGCGGCCATGATCCGGTGAAAATCTATGCGGCTTACCATGCTGCCGCACGCGTGCAAGGTCAGCCTTGCGTGATACTGGCGCATACTAAAAAAGGCTATGGCATGGGCAGTGCCGGACAAGGGCGGATGACTACGCATAGCCAGAAAAAACTTGATCACGATGATTTGCTGGCGTTTAAACAACGCTTTAATTTACCCATCAGTGATGAACAAGCGCTGGCGCTGGCCTGGTTGAAACCCGCGGCCGATAGCGCGGAAATGCAGTATTTGCAGCAGCGTCGTCAGGCTTTGGGCGGCTATCTGCCGCAGCGCAATCAACAAGCTGAAGCCGTCGCCGTGCCTGAACTCCGTCAATTCGCGCAATTTGCCGTGGCTGCGGCGAATAAAGAAATGAGTACCACCATGGCCTTTGTGCGTATGCTGGGCAACTTACTGAAAGACGCGACGCTGGGGCCACGCATCGTGCCCATCGTCGCCGATGAAGCGCGTACCTTTGGCATGGCGAATTTATTCAAGCAAGTCGGCATTTATTCGAATGTCGGGCAACAATACGCCCCCGAAGATATCGGTTCGGTATTGTCGTATCGCGAAGCGGCCGATGGTCAGATTTTAGAAGAAGGCATCAGTGAAGCCGGTGCTATCGCCAGCTGGACTGCCGCCGCCACCAGCTACAGTGTGCATGGGATTGCAATGCTGCCGTTTTATATTTACTACAGCATGTTTGGCTTCCAGCGCATAGGTGATGCGATCTGGGCTGCCGCTGATCAGCGTGCACGCGGTTTTTTACTCGGTGCGACTTCTGGCCGTACCACGCTGGGTGGCGAGGGCTTGCAACATCAGGATGGCAGCAGTCATTTAGTCGCGGCGACGATACCGAATTGCAAGGCTTATGACCCGGCTTTTGCGGGCGAGTTAGCAGTGATACTCGAGCACGGCATGCAAGCCATGCTGGTCGAACAGCGCGATGTGTTTTATTACCTGACGCTGATGAATGAAAATTATGCTCAGCCTGATTTCGATCTGGCTAAGCGGGATGCCGTGATACAAGGTGGCTATCATTACCAAAGTTATGGTGAACACAATGCAGCAGCTCGCGCAGTCTGTTTACTGGGTTCGGGCGCGATTTTGCCGCAAGTCATACAAGCGGCACAACAACTGGCGGCACAAGGTCAGCGGGTTCATGTGTTTAGCATTACCAGCTGGAGTGAATTAGCACGCGAAGGCAGGGCGGCTGAGTATGGCCAAAGTTATCTGACCCAGCTGTTAGCGAATTTCGAGGGGCCGGTCATCGCTGCCAGTGATTATGTGATCGCTGTGCCTGAAAGTGTGCGCGCTTATTTGCCAGCCGGGCGCTATTACCATTGTCTGGGTACCGATGGTTTTGGCATGAGTGACACACGTTCGCAATTGCGTGCGCACTTTGCTGTCGATGCAGCGGCTATCATCGCGGCGGCTGAAACAGCGCTACAGCGCGCGGCGAAGTAATCTCGTTTCATCAAGCCAGTGTGCGACTGGCTTGATTTCATGCAATGCAACCTGGATTAAAGCGGATTGATCGGCGCAGCCGATTCAGGCTTTACTGCGGGCGCTGTCGTTTGCGCCGCTTCCTCACGCCCAAACAGCCACTGGTACAGCAAAGGCAATAGCAATAAGGTCAGCAAACTTGACGAGAGTATGCCACCAATCACCACGCTGGCGAGTGGCCTTTGCACCTCAGCACCAGTGCCAGTGGCGATTGCCATAGGGATGAAACCTAAAGAAGCGACTAGGGCAGTCATCAAGACTGGCCGTAAGCGGCTCAATGCTCCTTGCTCTACCGCGAATGCCAAAGGCTGACCTTGTTCGCGCAATTGCCGTATGCTGCTTAGCATGACCAAGCCATTCAATACCGCTACCCCCGATAAAGCGATAAAACCGACGGCCGCTGAAATCGACAGTGGAATATCGCGTAAATACAAAGCCAGGATGCCGCCACTTAATGCAAAGGGGATGCCACTGAATACCAGCAAACCTTCTTTGAGATTGCCAAACATCAGATACAGCAAGGCCAGCACCAGCACTAGCGCTGCTGGTATCACAATTTGCAAACGCTGACTGGCAGATTGCAGGTTTTCAAAACTACCGCCAAAGTTATACCAATAGCCTTCGGGTAGCTTCAATTTTGCCAATGCAGTTTCGGCTTCAGCGACAAAGCTGCCAATATCACGACCACGTACATTGCTACTGATGACGATGCGGCGCTTGCCATTTTCGCGACTGAGCTGATTCGGGCCCGGACTTAAATCAAACTCGGCCACTTCTGCCAGCGGGATGAAATGGCGTGGCGCCCCTTCGCTAGCTGGCAAGGCCAGCGGCAAGCGCTGGAGTTGCTCAAGTTGATTGCGCAAGGCTTCGGGTAAGCGCACCACGATGGCAAAGCGGCGGTCACCCTGATACAGCTGGCCGGCATCCCGTCCACCCATGGCGATGCTGATGGCATCCTGAATTTCGGCGATGTTTAAACCATATTGCGCGGCTTTTTGGCGCTTAATTTGTATGGTCAGCACGGGCAAGCCTGAACTTTGCTCGACTTTAACTTCACTCGCGCCAGGAATTTTTTGCAAGATTTCAGCGATTTCCTGTGCAGATTGATTCAGTGTGCTTAACTCATCACCGAATAATTTCACCGCGACGTCGCTGCGTACACCGGATAACAATTCATTGAAACGCAATTGTATCGGTTGCGAAAATTCATAATTATTGCCGGGGATTTGCTGCACATGCTGTTCTATCGCCGTGAGTAATTCGCTGCGCGTCTTTTTTGGCGCGGGCCAGGCCGATTCGGGCTTTAACATGATATAGCCATCCGAGATATTCGGTGGCATAGGGTCAGAGGCGACCTCTGCCGTGCCAGTGCGGGCAAACACCCGCTCGATTTCAGGAAAACGTGCCAGCAAGCTGCGCTCTAATTGCTGTTGCATCGCCAGCGATTGACTCAGGCTGGTACCAGGGATGCGCAAGGCTTGCAAGGCAAAATCGCCTTCGTTCAGATTCGGTGCAAACTCGCTGCCGAGGCGGCTTGCCAGTGCCAGGCAAACCAGGGTGAAGATGATGGCAGCGCCAAACAGCGCGCGACGCTGGCTTTGCGCCCAGCTCAAAACCAGCTGATAGCGCTGTTGCAAAACGTGCAGCCAGCGCGACTCGGTTTCATGCACCTGCTGACCGATAAACAAGGCAATCGCCGCAGGCACAAAGCTGATCGATAACAGCATCGCTGCTGCCAGCGCTGCCAACACCGTGAACGCCATAGGATGAAACATCTTGCCTTCGACACCGCTCAGTGCAAAGATCGGCAAATACACCACCATGATGATGGCTTGCCCGAATAATAGCGGTCGACGCGATTCTTGTGCCGCTTCAAAGACGATTTGCAAGCGCTGCGGCAAACTCAATCGCTCAGTTTGGGCTTGCTGTGCCAGGGCTAAACGGCGCACACAATTTTCCACAATCACCACTGCACCATCGACGATGATGCCAAAATCCAGTGCCCCTAAGCTCATCAGGTTCGCACTGACTTTAAAGCTGACCATGCCAGTAAAGGTGAATAACATCGCCAAAGGAATCACCATTGCCGTGATTAAGGCAGCGCGGAAATTGCCGAGGAAAATAAATAAAATCACGATCACCAAAATCGCCCCTTCTGCGAGGTTTTTCTTGACGGTGTTGATCGCCTTATCGACTAACACGGTACGGTCATACACCGTGATAGCACGTACACCTTGCGGCAAATTGCGATTAATTTCAGCGAGTTTTTTATCCACCGCTTGCGACACTGCACGACTGTTTTGCCCGATTAGCATAAACACCGTGCCCAGCACCGCTTCCTTACCATTGGCAGTCGCCGCACCGCTGCGCAGTTCACGCCCGAGGCTGACGTCGGCCAGATCGGCAACCCGTATCGCCACCCCCGCCTGATTACGCACCACCACAGCGGCGATATCGGCCAGGCTTTGTAACTGGCCCGGTGCGCGTATCAAATATTGTTCACCACGTTTTTCGATGTAGCCCGCGCTGGCATTGGCATTATTTCGCTCAACTGCGCTAACCACTTCGGCCAAAGAAATCCCCAGTGCGGCCAGCTTATCGGGCTTGGGCGCAATTAAAAATTCTTTGACTTCACCACCCTGACTATTCACTTCGGTGACGCCAGCGACTGTGCGCAGTTGCGGCTTGATGATCCAATCCTGAATTTCACGTAAATCCGTGGCGTTGTAACGACTGCCATCGGCTTTGCGCGCGTCTGCATTTGCTTCCACCGTCCACATATAAATTTCACCCAGGCCTGTGGAAATCGGCCCCAAGGCTGGACTTAAGCCAGCCGGTAATTTATCGCGTGCTTCTAGCAAGCGCTCATTGACCAACTGGCGCGCAAAATAGAGATCGGTGCTGTCTTTAAAAATCACCGTGACTTGCGATAAGCCATAGCGCGAGATTGAGCGAGTTTGTTCTAAACCTGGTAAACCCGCCATCACGGTTTCTATCGGATAGCTTATCCTTTGTTCGGTTTCTAACGGGGCATAACCGGGTGCCGCAGTATTAATTTGTACTTGCACATTGGTGATGTCGGGAACGGCGTCGATGGCGAGTTTTTGAAAGTTATAAAAACCCAGCAGCGCCATGGCCATGACAGCCAGCATCACCAGATAGCGTTGGCGTATCACACCACGTAAGAGTTGTTCAAACATGCTGACCTCGTTTAGTGGCTGTGTTCGGCACTGGCTTTACCCAATTCCGATTTCAGGATGAAACTGCCATTCGCGGCATAGCGCTGCCCCTCGCTCAGGCCGCTCAGGATCTCCAGACGCTGGCCATCGCTGCGGCCGGTTTTTACTGTTTGCGCCAGAAAACCACCGGGTACTTGCACAAAAACCACCTGATTTTGTTCGATTTGCTGCACCGCCTCGGCCAACACATGCAGTGTTGCTTCGGTTTCACTTTGGGCTAAGCTGATCGTCACAAATAAGCCGGGTCGCCAGGCACCATCAGGATTATTTAACAGGACCCGGGCCTTGGCACTACGGCTTTGTTCACCCAGCAGAGCGCCCACGTAGCTGATGTTACCCTTGGCACTGGCATTTAGTGCGGAAGCCAGGACATCCACCCTGGTACCAGTTTTGATTAATGCTAAATCTTTCGCCGTAATATTTATTTCTGCCCAGACTTGCGATAAATCCGATACCGTAAACACCGCCGTATCCTCTTTCACGGCCTCACCCAGGCTTAAGTGCTTTTCTATCACCATGCCATCAAATGGCGCACGCAATTCAAAGCGGTTTAAGCCCTGCGCCGATCTCGTACTTAAGCCCAGGGCAGCAAGTTTTTGTCGGGCATTGTTGACGGCCACCTGTGCCTCACTTAAGGCTTGTGCGGCTTGCTGGTAATCTTGTTCTGCTGCGACCTTTTGTTCCCACAAACGCTTTTCGCGAGTGAACGTGGTTTGTGCTAAAGCCAGACGTTGTTGCGCAGTTTGTAGTTCACTACGCTGCTCGGATGCTGCCGGACTACTGATGACAGCAAGCAATTGCCCTTTTTTAACTGGCTGTCCGAGATCCGCATGCACACTCTCGACCACCCCTGCAATGCGTGGTACCACATGGGCGGTGCGATCTTGATTGAGTTTGATTTCGCCGGGCAATTCGAGACGGGTTTGCAGGCCCGATTTTTCAACTTGCGCAATGCTGATTGCCGCGGCCTGAATTTGTTGCGGGCTTAATTTCAGCACACCCTCACTGCGTTGCAAGTCGAACTTCAAGGTTTGCTGATTCCAGCTTAGTTGCAGGTGCAAATTGAAGGCGTGCGGTGCGGCGATAGATTCCAGGCTTTGCAGATAGTTTGCTTCAGCCTTAAAACTCAGCGCTTGTTGCTTGCCATCCAGCCGTTCAAGCTGGGCTTCGACTTTGATGGCCTGGTTATCCAGCAGTTGCTCACCCTGATATAACCAGAAACGCAGGCTTACCTGCTCATCCTGTTCCGACCATAGGGCTTCCAGGGTATACCCGGCTTGTGCGATTAATTCGCCACCATGTTGTCCCAGACGCGACGTCGCGTGCTGCTCGCCTGATTCGTGCTGATGTTCTGCCTCAGCGTGCTGCTTGCCTGTGGCGCTATCCGGGGCTGGCATACTCAAGCGCCAGGCCACTGCCGCGAGCAGGCTTAGGAGCAGGCTAAGGACGGCGATTTTTTTCCAAGTCATCGGTTTTAAGTAACTTTTTGTCATAGCGTATCCTGGTTTTTTTTTAAGGTAAATTCAGCGTTAGCTGATCGCCGCTTATGCGCTGTATGTCGAAGTAAAGTTTGTGCCCTTCAGCGAGCGTTTTGAGATACAGCGCTTGTTGGCTAAATAAGCTACGCTGGGCATCCAAGACCTCGAGAAAGCTGAATTTGCCGTGGCTAAAACCCAGGCGTGCCGCTTGATAGGCGAGTTCCGCATCGTGCAGAATTTGTGTTTTTAAGAGTTCAGCCTGTTGTTGCAAATTGCGGTAACGCGCATGGTTTTGGCTTAACTCATCGCGCAATTGCCTTTGCAGTAAGCGGAGTTCATCGGCGGCTTTTTGTTCCCGCTGTTGCGCTTCGGCGATATTGCCGGCATTGGTATCGAATAGCGGTAAGGGCAGCGAGACGCCGAGTAAAACTTGTTGTCCCGTGCTATCGCGATTTTGCTTGATTCCCAGACTGACACTCAGGTCGGGTAGTCGTTTACGCCGTTCGAGTTCGCTGAGGCTGCGACGTTTTTGTACTTCCAGCTGCGCTTTTTGCAATTGCGCTGAACGCAGCAGTTGATCATGGAGCACGCTGAGTTCACTGAGTTCAGGTAAGTCCAGACTACTGTCATCTAATTCACTCCAGTCGCTGCGCGCAATCAAACTTTGTAAGTGCAAACGACTGAGTTGTTGCTGCTGACTTGCTTGCAGCCGTTCAAGTTGCACACTATTTTCAGCGACTTTGGCTTTGTGTAATTCAGCCGCAGCTAACTTGCCGGCACGAATACGTTGTTGCACACTCTGAGTAAATAACTGCGCCAAATCCAGCGCCGCTTGCGCCAGACTTAGCTGACGTTGTGCCAGCAAAGCGTCAAAATAAGCCTGACTGACCTGGCTGCGGCTAACTGACCACGCTAGTTGCACGTCGGCTCTGGCCTGTGCTTGTCCGGCGTTGGCGGCGGCAATGCGTAACTCACGTTTCTGTGCAGTTTCTACAGGCAGGCTGAGTTGCAAACTGCGACTTTGATTCTGGCCGCGCCAGTCTTCCAGACTGTAACTGAATTCAGGATTGGGGCGACTTTGGGCTTGTTGTAATTGTGCTTCGCTAGCTGCCAGTTCTGACCTGGCCAGCGCCAGCTCTGGCATGGTGAGTCTGGCAGCTTGTAAGGCTTGCGCCAGACTCAGGCGCGTAGTCGTTGGTGTTGCAGCCGTTATTTCGGCGCTGGCCAGTGCCCAGCCGTCGCCGGGCAAGAGCAGATTCAGGCTGGCACAAAGGCTGAGTTTGAGCAGGCTAACGCGGCCAGGCATGCGCATAGCATGAGGCCAGCCTTTGCTATAAAAGCGCAGACTAAACATGGTTTTCTCCATAGAATTTTCGAAAAAATCAGGTACAGGGAAAACGACGAGTCAATTGCAAAACCGGGTAAGCCAGTGCCAGGCGTGTAGTGTGAATTTCACTGTTTAAAAACGAGCAAACCTATACCTCGAAGCGGTAAGGTAACATCGCAAGCTATCGTGACAATCAAGACAAACGCAGAGCGGGCTAAATGAGCAGCAACTCGCCGTTTTAAGCGAGGCTGGCCCACTGTGGGCGTTCTATGGTGGAAGCGGGGGCCGAATTGGCCGGCCAATGGTACAAGCTCGCCAAGGCCGAACCAGTTTGGGCGAAATGAATTTCAGACAAATTAATGATGAGCGGGGTGGCGGCGACATGGCAGGCGGCGCAATCGGCGTCGGTCGTGCCCTTGGCTAATTTGCCAGCGGGCTTAGCCGCATCCTGATCAGCCTGATGCTCATGCTGGTGATGACCCAGATGGGTTTTTGTCGCGACTTGTTCATGCTGACAATAGGCAGCCACCACCGCCCAACTCAGTTGCAGTGGCATAAAAATCAACAAGAAAATCGCTAAATAATGTCGCATAGCGCGGCAGTATAACAGCAAGCGATTTTCTTTGCTAATTCAGTTGCCTGTGCTTTGCGCCGCTTGCGAGGATTTCAAATGGCGATCAAAAATTAACATTAGCAGGGCTGTGGCGACAGCAATCACGGCAAACATTATCCACATCAGCAAAGGTTGATTGGCTTTTTTTGCGATTTCGCCATAAGCCCAGCCCGATAACAAACCACCAAATAAATTCCCCAGGGCCATCGAGACAAAATAGTAACCCATGAACATCGCCGATTTATTGGGTGGCGCTAAAGCAGCGACATATTCCTGGCTTTTTGGTGAGGCGATCATTTCCCCGAATGAAAACACTACGATGGCAACGACAGTCAATGCACCTGCGGCTAAGCCCAGCATGGCGTAACCCGCCAAAACCATGGCCACGGCCAGTAATAAGGTGCCTGCGACTAACACTGGCAAAGCGCGCCAGCGTTGCAATACATGACTAATCCAGATTTGCAGCAAGACGATCACAGCAAAGCTGAGATTAATTAAGTACTCGGGATTGATTTGCCGGTAATTTTGTATCCAACGTTGAGTGAGTTCCGCCGGGCTTAATTGCTGCGCTTGTAATGCACTAAAGCCGCGTTGCAATTCATCCAGCGGTACCATGATTTTGTAATTCACCAATTCCAGGCGCAATTGGTTCAGTTGTGTGGCGTCACTTGCTTGCAGCCATTTTTGCATTAACTCTGGTAAGACTTGTTGAATTTGCTGAGGATTGACTGCCGCAAAGAAGTCCAGATAGGCCGGGTTCCAGTTCGCTAACCAGCGCACCAGATCGGCGGTATCGATGTAATCGCGAATAAACAAGGGCGCGGTTAACGGTAATTGATTATACACGGTCCAGAATCCGGTTAAGATCAGCAAGTACATGACGAATTTGCGGTCGCCGACTTGTATGCGCTGGCGGTACCAGCGACTCGCTGTCGGCGTTGCACTGTCGGACCTCGCATCGGAGTAAAATTGACTCCAGAGCAGATTCAGTAGCAGCCACAGCGACATACCAACAGCATACTGGGTGTAGCTAAAAACGCCTTTGGCAGCCAGCATGACGCCAAGAATTGCCGGCACCACCAACAAGGCTAAGCGGGCGTTGCCGAGTACCGCGCGGGTTTCACCAAGAACTGCAGCCAGCCCGCGCCGGTCTTGTAATTCATGTTGGGCTTCCTGATCGCGGTATAAGAACAAGGCTGGCAAAAAGTTGAGACTAATCCAGCAAGCTGACATGATGAACACTAAGTCCCAACTGATTGCTCTGACATAGCCGGCGATCAAGGGACCGAGAAAGCCGCCAATGTTTACCATGGTATAAAAAATGCCAAATCCCAGGCCACGGTTACTCGCATTGGTATTCCGTGCAATGGTTCCTACCACCACGGGTTTGAAGCAGGCGGCGCCAATCGCTACCGCCAAAAACACCAGCATAAAACTGCTAAAACTATGTACTTGCCCAAGCAGATAATAAGACGGTGCCATGATGCTGAACGCCAGTAAGAACATTTTACGATAACCATAACGATCGGCTAACGCACCAGTTAACACTGGCAACAGATACAAGATAAAGGGGATCATGCCTTGTAAAAAACCGCGTTCCTGATCACTAAATCCCAGGCCGCCTTGCGCGCGTGGACTGGTCATGTATAAGGACGAGAGCGTAAAAAAACCAAACCAGGCCAAGCGCTCAAAAATCTCCATGGTGTTGGCAATGTAAAAATTGCGGTGAAAGCGCGGGCGGCCCTGACTTAAGGGCAGCTCGCTGGTGCGGCTGGTTTGCATCTTGATGTCTCCGGGTAAGGCTGGGTTTGCCACGTTACAGGTGGCAGCCCGAGCTTAGTTTTTTTGCTGAGCACCTGCCGTACTTAAGAATAATCGGTGCCAATAAGCACGACTTAGCACCAGTCACGCCGCCGTTTTTCGCAAGATCACAAGAGTGATGTTGCGAAGTCGACCAAGTGGGCTAGTTCGCCGTGAGATCCACTGGTATTCTTTAAGTACGACTGACTGCCAGGGTCTTGCTGCATGCTGTGTTGGTACTTTCACAGTCTGGTTTTCGTGTGTTGTAGCGTGCGCTCGCCTCAGGCGGCGACAGGCAATTCGAATTTTTTTTCAGCCCGGCTTAAGCATTCATAACCGTGCTCAGTAATCAGCACATCATCTTCGATGCGGATGCCACCATAGCCAGGAATGTAGATGCCGGGTTCTATGGTAATGACTTGTCCGGCCTGGAAGTGGTGCTCGAGTTGTGGCGTAATGATGGGGAATTCATGCAATTGCAAGCCTATGCCATGGCCGAGTCCGGTACTCGCATAGGCCGCAAACTCCGAGGCTTGTAAGACCGTATTCGCTGCCCGATTGGCGTCGGCCGCCGATTGACCTGCACGCAGGCTGGCACAAGCGGCTTGCTGTGCGGCTAACACGGTGGCATACATGGCCGCTTGACGCGGTGTTGCGGTTCCCGCGACAAAGCTGCGTGTCATGTCAGAACCATAGCCATCCAGCCTGGCGCCGAAATCCACGACGATTAAATCGCCAGCCTGCAAACGTGTCGCCCCGGGTGGACAATGGGGTAAGGCCGAACGTGCACCAAAGCCAACAATGGTATCGAAGGACAGAGCATCAGCGCCAAGTTTGCGCAATTGATAGTCGAGCTCCAAGGCAAATTCTGTTTCGCGTATGCCCGGTTGGAGTAAGCCAACGCAGTGCGCCAAGGCCTGATCGGCAATTTCGGCCGCGCCTCTCAAGGCCAGAATTTCTGTCTGATCTTTGACGCTGCGCAGCCGGCTCAATAAGTCGGGGGCTGGACTAAATTCCAGGCTCGCGTTATCAGTGCGCAGGGCTTGATAAGTTTGCTGCGGTATCCAGGCATCTTCAAACCAGAGCTGGCTTATTGTCTGGGCGGCGCAAAGTGGCAACAAGGCGGCGATAGTTTGCCCCAGCCTTTGTTGTTCGCGATCACGACAGACTACCTGCAGGTTGGCGCATTCGTCGAGTGCCTGTTGTGCAAAACGATAATCCGTAATTAAGTAACTCTGTTCGCGGCTTATCAGTGCGCAGGCAGCTTCGCCGGTGTAATTGAACAGATAGCGCAGATTCGCTGGATTGCTCAGCAAAAAAACCGTGTCAGCGGTTAGTTGCTGACGCACTTGTGTCAGTCTGTGGAGTAAGCGTGGGTCTTGACGCGTGCAGGTTCTGAGCTTCATCGTAGTAAAAAACCTTGCGGAAATGGATCATCCGGTTCGATAAAAAATTCCTGGCGGGCACTCAGGTGGGCGCGCCCTTCGACACGCGGTATCAGTGCGTGTTGACCGAAGAAATCGAGCTGTTGTTGCAGGCTGACGCTAAACTCACTGCCTATCAGACTTTCTATCGTAATGCTTTGTTTTAACGCTAATTCGCCGCGCTGCCACAACAAGGCCGCATACGCTGAGACCCCGCTACCGGTTGGGCTGCGATCAAGTTCGGCATCGGCAAACACACACACATTCTTGCTATGCACACGTGAGCGTCGTGAGTAAAAAATGGTGCCATACAAAAATCCCAGATCAGCTTCGGCTGGGTTAGGATGCGTGATACGGGTCTGAGCCTGGATTTGTAATTTGATGGCTTGTCCGAGTTGTATCAGGCTTCGGTAATGCTCAGGGCTAAGCGTCAGGTCGAGCTGATCCGCATCAACGAATGCATAATAAGCGCCGCCATAGACCAGCGCATAAGTAAGCGGTGTTTGGCCATGCAGTAATAAGCTACAGCCATCGGCTAGCACATAGCTGGGGACATTATCGAAATAACTGCGACTTAGCTGACCGTTTTGTAGTTCGGCATAAGCGTGAATCTGGCCGCAAGGCGCATCAATTTTTAGTTCGGCCAGGCCATCGTCGATTTGCCAAAGCTGACTATCATAGGCATAGCGAATTAAGGCCAGGGTAGCATGGCCACACATCGTGCTATAGCCCTGGTTATGCATGAAGAGCACGCCGAAATGGCTATCGGCGCGTTGCGGTGGCACGATCAGACAACCATACATGTCCGCATGGCCGCGCGGTTCAAACATCAGGGCTTGGCGTAAATGATCATGGTCTTGCATACAGCGCTGACGGCGCTGCAAGATCGTCGCGCCTTCGGGGATAGGGAAGCCACGTAGCAGCAGACGTGTGGGTTCGCCACCGGTATGGTAGTCGAGTGCTTCAATACGCAAAGCCTGAGCTGGTGCGCGCCATTGTCTGGCCAAAATTTCCGGGTAATTCTGCTGCATGACTATCACTTATTTCGATTGGATTACGCCAGGCTGGGTTTTGGCGCAGATTACTGGTGCCGATTAATTGAGTAAGTCGCTGGCAAATGGCTGTTGTAAGCCAGGGCTAGGTTCAGAAAACCAGCGCGGGCCATCTGGCGTCATGTAGAAGTGATCTTCCAGGCGTACGCCAAATTCACCTTCGATACAAATCATGGGCTCATTGCTAAAACACATGCCGGCGGCCAAGGGGGTTTTATTGCCCTTGACCAGGTAAGTCCATTCATGGATGTCCAGGCCTATGCCGTGGCCAGTGCGATGCGGCAAGCCAGGCAAACGATAATCGGGGCCTAAGCCTGCAGCTTGTAAAACCTGACGCGCCGCGGCATCAACTAATTCACAGGGAACACCGATTTCAGCGCGTGCAAACGCGGCAGCCTGAGCGGCTTTTTCTAAATCCCAGATTTCTTGCTGACGCGCTGTTGCCGCGCCAAATACATAACTGCGGGTGATGTCAGAATGGTAGTTCTGGACTTTGCATCCTGTGTCGATTAACACCATGTCTCCTTCATGCAAGAATTGTTCACCATCCGGGCCATGTGGCATAGCCGTGGCGGCACCAAAGGAGACGATGCAAAAGGTTGAAGCACTGCCGCCATAGGCCTGATGGGCCTGGTTAATAAAGCGAGCCACTTCAAATGAGCCTATACCATCACGCAAGATCCGTGCAGCATGGGCTTGCACGCGTAATGTGATGTTTTTAGCGCTTTGCATGAGGGCAATTTCTTGCGCCGATTTGTGCATACGACAGGCCCCCGTTACGCTGGCTGCATTGACGATGCTGGCATGTGGTAACACTTGACGTAAGTTATCGTAAATAAAGAATGCGGCGGACTCATCCAAAGCCAGTTTGGCTGTGCTCAGATTTTCTGCACTTAAAAATTTAGCCAGCAAGGCGCAAGGACTGTCCTCTTCTTGCCATAAGTCGATGATGGCAGCCTGGCCCAGAGTTTCTCGCAATTTTGATTCTTCAAAGGCTGGGCAAATAAAACGCAAATGCCCATTAGCACAGAGCAGAGCGGCGGTCAAACGTTCGCTGGGGTACCAGGATAAACCCGTGAAATAGTACAAGCTACTGCCAGCCGTTAATAGTGTGGCGGCGATCCCTTGCTGTTGCATTAATAAACAGGCTTGATCGCGACGTTGCTGCCGTTCGGCATCACTAATCCCCGTGGTACTCGCTAATTTGCCATATTGCGCAACATAGTCGTGAATCGCGTTTAATTCGCTGGCGGCATCGGAACCGCCTATTTGTTGGGTGTGGAGCTTGCTCATCGTGAATTCCTGTTGGATAGCCTGGTAACAGCTTAGTTAAGTTTCAGCTTTGGGTCTTGATAGCTCTGTCAGGATGCAATGTAGAAATAGGCATAATTCGAGGCCAGTTAAAATCAAGTCCGCGCTAAGGCATGAAACTTGTGAACTTCTGCACGTCCCGGAGCAGACAGTCGCAGTGAACCTCAGCCTTAGTAAATGCCTCGGCTGGCTAAACATGCTTGCCTTGAATTTAGCGCTAAGTACCTGGTAGCAACGCGCAGTAATTATTAATCCTTTAAGTTCTCTAAATAATGTATACACTGCGAAATTCTTAGGCATGCTCTGATGTGGGTGAAGGCAGGTATCACCTTGGGAGGGTAGCGATGGGCTTAAATTCATCGTGGCAAAAAACCTTGCTGGCGTGGACTGGTTTAGCAAACCAGAATGTAGCTGATTTTGCACAACGCAGACGGCATTTCCTATGGGCATGGCATGTCAGCCTTCCAATGTTCTTATTACTGGTCAGCTACCATTATTTTGTAGTTCAGCAAGTGCAACTGGCCGTAATTCAATTTGTGCTTGGAGCTTGCCTTTTATTACCAGCCAGAGCACTGATCGCTGATACGGCCAGCATAATCTGGGCCGAGTTTTTACTCTTGGCCTTCGCCATGAGTTTTAACTGGTTACTAGCGCTGTTTGCCGGCAGTAATGCAGCTGCGCTGTTTTGGGTGTTTAGCTTTCCTTTTCTCAGTTATTTTATTTGCTCGCCATTTCAGGCGCATTGCTGGAATCTGGCCTGGTTTTCAGGCTTGGTTTTGTTGACACAAATTTCTGGCTTAGCACCCTCTGCATTGCCCTGGTCTGGCTATTCCTGGGGGCAATTTTATGCGGCCGCTATGTTTTACACCCTGCTCATTGGCATCCTCAAACAAGCGATTTCGCTGAGCTTGCAACATGCCAGAGACGAACGCCATCAAGCTGCACCAAGCGAATTGCAGCAAGCCGGAAATGCGGCGATATTTCGTGACCCCTTAACCGGTTTGCCTAACCGTCTGCAATTGCTGGATCTGTTACAGCAAGAATTGGCCGCCGCGGCAGATCGCGAACAGGGGGTGTTGGTAATTCACCTGCGCTTGCTCGGCATGTTTGAATTAAGCAGCTTACTTGGCCCCGCCGCCCATGATGACTTAATTCGCCATGTGGTCCGAAGTATGCAAGCCAGCGTAGGCTCACGTGGGACGTTTTCGAGAATACGTCGCGATGAATTTATTTGTCTTTATCGTAATCACAGCAGCCAGTTCGACGATTTAAGAATGTTACGCGATATGCTGAATTTTCAACTGGCGTACCGAAGCGATGACTTTTCTATTCCGGTGCAACATATTTGCGGTATCGCTGTGTTTCCCTTGCATGGCCATGAGCCAGAATTGCTCTTGCATAAAGCCGAGCAAGCTATGCTGCACGCGCAATTCAGTAATCTGGATCTGGTTGTTTATGAAAGCTCGATGGAACTACAGTTGCAAAGACGCCATCAATTATTTGGACAACTGCATGAAGCCTTAATTCAAGGAAGTCTGAGCTTACATTATCAGGGGCAAGTAGATTTACATACCGGGCACTTAATCGGTGCGGAAGCCCTGGCGAGATGGTTTGATACCACGAATGGCAGCGTGCCACCGTTAGAATTTATCCCTGTAGCGGAAAAGTCAGGATTGATTAAACCGTTTACGCTTTGGGTATTGCGTCAGGGTTTGAGTGATTTGGCGCGCTGGCATAAGGAAGGCCTGGATATCAGTTTGTCGGTCAACATTTCCGCTCGCAGTATTACCGATGCTGAGTTAGTCGATGCCGTGTACAACTTATTAGATGAATTTAAACTACCGCCACGAAAGCTGATTTTAGAATTAACTGAAGCATCATTTCGAGACTCCCCGGATTTGGCGCGACAGACCATGTTAGCCCTGGCTAATCTCGGGGTACAAATTTCTATCGATGATTTTGGTAGTGGCTGCTCATCCTTGTCTTATTTAAAAGATTTGCCTGTGCATGAATTGAAAATAGATCAAAGCCTGGTGCGGGGATTAACTCTGGATGCAGGCTGCCGCGCCATTGTGCAATCGACTATACAGCTTGCACATAATTTGAATTTGCGCGTGGTCGCGGAAGGTATAGAAAACCCGCGTACCGAATTGCAGTTGCGTGAACTGGGTTGTGATTTTGGTCAGGGATACTGGTATGGTAAAGCAATGTCGGCCGAGGTTTTCAGACAATGGGTGGGAAACCAACAAGCACGAGCCAACGATGCTTTATACGGTTAAGTGGGCCCACTCTGCTATGAGCAATGTCGGGCTGGTGGCAAAATATCAAAACGTACACGTTCGAGCGGATAACTCGCATTGAGAGCCGTTGAAATCGGCCAGCCAGGTGGAAAATCCAAAGGCTTGCCTTGGTAACTGCGTTGATCCGCACGCACGGACATCACCGCTAAGTGCCGTGCTGTTGCCGAGGCGGACTGAGTAGGCAAGCCTGACGCGAAACTGTAGGCGAAATCGGGCGACAAGGCTTCGTGTATTGCGGCAAACCAGTTTGTATGGTCTTCATCACGCCCCAGCGCTTGCGCTAAACCCTGCGGATCAAATTGCGCCAAAGCCTGGATCAACTCGGCCGTCGTCGCACCCGGCGCATCTCCCCAACCCAGCACCGGGTTCATATTGTAATCAGCCCCCGAGCCAAACCAGCCTGGGCGCCACGCTGCTTGCAACCAATTGCGCGGACCGCAAAGTAAATGCCAATGCCAATGTAATCCCGATGGTTTAGGCCAGGACGCTAAGTAGAGTCGCTGATAGCCAGCCAGATGCAAAGCCCTTACCATAGCAATTAAACGAGCGTGCGGCATGCGTTCAGGTGGTGCCAGACGAAAGCGTATCGCTTCGCCATCGGCATGAGCAAGTTCGTCGCTGGATAAATTTAAATCCAGACTGCGCTGCTCTGAACCAAAGCGAGCGCTAACCCAGCCCGTCAATAAGTTGACTGCGGTCAGTACACCATAACCACGATGGCGGTGGAAAATAACAGTACCTGGCGCGATAGGCTTCATAGTCGGGATAAAAATTGAGACAAAGTTAGAGTATAAGCTGGTAGTTTAAGATGGGTCATCGTGTCAGCGGAGCGGCTTAAGCTTGGCGGTGAAACCAGCTACAATGCAAACATCACCATGAAATTCTGAAAAAAGGGTAATTATGAGCTTACGTATTTTGGCGACTGGCGGTACTTTTGATAAACACTATGATGAAATCGCAGGTAAGCTGGGCTTTGCCGAGAGTCATTTACCACAAGTTTTGCAACAGGCACGCCTGACTTTGCCAGTGGCTCTCGAAGTATGCATGTTAATGGATTCATTGGATATGCAAGATAGCCATAGACAGCAAATTTTGCAAGCTTGTCAAAATGCTAGTGAGCCAGCTCTCGTCATCATTCATGGCACCGATACCATGGCGGAAACAGCGCAGCTACTGGGCGCCGCGAATTTGAACAAAACTATAGTCTTTACAGGAGCCATGATTCCATTTGAAATCGCGAATTCGGACGCCTTGTTTAATCTGGGATTTGCTTGTGCCGCCGCACAATTATTACCTGCCGGGGTACATGTCGCGATGAATGGAAAGATCTTCGCCTGGGATAATGTACAAAAAAATCGCAGTGCCGGAGTATTTATCAGTAAGTAAGGAGCATTCGCTATGAAAGCCTGGTTGACCGCGTTGCTTTTGAGTTTATGCCTGACCACAATGGCAGCAGAAACGCGTTTTGATGCGCACTATTTTTTCCAAAGCGAAACTGAGTTACAGGAAAAAGCCATTAAAGCAGAAGACCTTGCGCGTTTTTCCAGGCAGTTTCAAGCGCAAGTCTACAAATTATTAAAGAAAAATAAGCTGGGCCCTGCCAGTGGTTATGTCGTCGTGGCTATGCGTGAAGATGGTCAGGCTGCTGCCTGGCTGGATATGCAACCTGCCTTGCATGAGTACTATGCCCAGCAAATCGACGAAATTGTGCAAAAAATCGCACCATTTCAGGTTAAAAAAGGCATTGTTGTATTCGCTATAAAAATGGCGATCGATACCCCGGTGCATACCAAAAAAGCTATACCTGAACCCGCTGAATTTACTGAGGCCAGAAAAAAACTGAATGCTAACGCTGATATTGAAGAACTCGTGTATTCAATTTGGCCAGAATAATTTCGCGCCAGGTGAGATTAAACGCAAACTTTAGCCTGGGGCATGGTGCTTGATGAGAGAAGCAATGATAAATCCAATTTTAAGTACGATACCAGCACAGGCGCGCTATCTGCACCTGAGCGTGGGGGCAGATCTGAATCCTGAAGAATTACTTCAGCGTTTACATGCGGTCCAGCAATTTTGTTTGCAAGGTGCGCATGTGCTGGGCTTGTCAGCTGGACTGAGCCAGGGTTTAGGTTTGAACGTGGCTGGTTTGCGTGAATTTGCCGGGATTGCAGGCAGCCAGATTAGCTTAAACCCATTAACTAGCGGGCTTTGGCTTTGGCTCAGAGGGGATGATGCGGGCAGTCTGTTTCATCAACAAAGAAAAGTTTTGCAAATCCTTGGTCCTGCCTTTGGCTTGCAACAGGTTACTGCGGCGCATAGTCATCGTGGAGGCCGCGATTTATCGGGTTTTGTGGACGGCACGGAAAATCCTCAGGGCGATGATGCACGTGCCTGCGCTTTGCGTAGCGATGGCAGTAGTCTGGTTGCCGTGCAACGTTGGCGTCATCGCTTCGATGATTTGCAACGCTACACCGAAGCGCAACAAGATTTGCTGATAGGCCGGCGTCAAAGCGATGATGTGGAATTGGACGATGCCCCCGCTTCGGCTCATGTCAAACGCACCGCTCAGGAAGATTTTGAGCCTGCCGCGTTTGTATTACGGCGCTCTATGCCGTGGGTGGAGCAAACCGAGGGAGGTTTATACTTCACGGCATTTGCTACCGAGTTGACGCCTTTTGAGGCTCAGTTACGGCGCATGACGGGGGCTGAAGATGGCATTTTGGATAGCTTGTTTAAATTCAGTGAACCTGAATTTACCGCGTATTATTGGTGTCCGCAGCGCTGTTTGAGCACTTCCTGAAATAACACGACGCAATTTAATGCAAGCCAGAGCTGTGACCTTATGCTAAGGAGTTTTGCTATGAAGTCAGGTGGTTCATCGCGACTTAAGGCAATTAGCTTTAGCTTAGGTTTACTGCTATTTTTTGCGCTGATGTTTGTGCTCGCCATGGTCTTGCATGGATTTGATTATCTCCCCTGGCATCAGGCTCAACAGGTGTTAAGGCTGGGTTTGTTATTTGCGCTGCTGGGTGCTTACTATGGCAACATTTGTGCTTTTGATGCCAGCGCGGGATTTGTAAAAATTGACCGGCCTGTAACTCGCTGCCTGGTTGGCGGCGGGCTGGCCGGATTTATGGCGGCATTAATCGCGAGCTCAGGCATATCGTCTGCGTTGGACCTTCAGACTTACTTACTGGCGATCTCAATCGGTGCGCTGTTCGGCTGGTGGGGTTGGGGCTGGGCCAGATTCATTGATTTTTGAGGCGTGCTTCTCCGCTGAATTTTGCTGATGTTGTTCCAGCAGTGCGGTAAAGCCCGACAGTGGCAAGGGTTTGGAAAAATAATAGCCCTGAAATGCATAGCAATTGTGTTCAATCAGGAAGTTGCGCTGAGCATCGGTTTCCACGCCTTCGGCGATCACATTCAAACCCAGATTCGTGCCCAGCGAAATAATGGTGCGGACTATTGTCGCATCATTTTCATCGTCACTGATATCTCGTACGAAGGATTGATCAATTTTTAATTGATTCAAGGGCAGACGTTGCAAATACGCCAGCGATGAATAGCCTGTACCAAAATCATCCATAGAAAAAACGATACCATGCTGTTTTAATTGTCGCATTTTTTCGGTCGTGGCTTCGACATTATCTAAAACTGTGGACTCGGTTAATTCGATTTTTAAACGGGTTGGATCGATTTGATGGCGTTTTACGATTTCCACGACTTGCTCGACGAAATCAGCTTGCTGAAATTGGCGCGCACTGACATTCACCGCTAAGGTGAGTTCGCGCGCCAGCGTATCATTTTCCCAGCGTTTAATTTGTGCGCAAGCGGTTTCTAAAACCCAGCTGCCAATCGGCACAATTAAACCAGTTTCTTCAGCTAAGGGAATAAATTCGGCCGGTGAAATATAGCCACGATCAGGATGATGCCAGCGTAGCAGGGCTTCGGCGCCGATTAGCTTGCCAGCGGCATTGACCTGGACCTGATAAAACAATTGGAATTGCTGATTAGGCAGCGCCAAACGCAAATTCGATTCCAATAGCATGCGAACTACCAGTATTGCCTGCATGGCTGGATCAAAAAAACGTACCGCATTTCTGCCAGCCATTTTCGCCTCATACATCGCGGTATCGGCGCGTTTGAACAAGTCTTTGACAGTGACTTGCTGGGCGCGAAATAAGCTGACACCGATACTGCTGGAGCCATGATGCTCAAAGTCCGTTATCTTATACACTTGCTCCAGTGCCTGACGAATCTTCTGTGACACCACCTCAGCCATCTTGTGAGCGTGTTGCGCATTTTCATCGAGGTCTTCCAGCACTACCACGAATTCATCGCCGCCGAGTCTGGCGACGATGTCACTGCTGCGTATGCAATCATTTAAGCGATGTGCGGTTTCTATCAACAGTAAGTCGCCGGCATCGTGGCCACGCGTGTCATTCAGGGTTTTGAAGTTATCCAGGTCGATGAATAAAATGGCATGATGATGTTTGTCACTTTGTTTCAACAAGTGTTCTAAGCGGTCGATTAACAAACGACGATTCGGTAACTGGGTCAAGGCATCGTAGTAAGCCAGGTTGCGAATTTCTTCTTCATAATGTTTATGGCGACTAATGTCGGTAAACGAGCCCACAAAATTACTGATTTCGCCGCGTTTATCGGTGATTGCCGTGAGCGTTATCATGAAAGGGAAGACTTCGTGATTGCTACGCTCTCCCCAAATTTCGCCGTGCCAGAATTTATTCTCGCGCAAGCTGCGTAAAATTGCGCGATAAAATTCACTGCCTTGTTGCTTGCCAAAGTAAAGTGGCGGATGGTGGCCTAGTAAGTCGCTTGCCTGGTATCCGCTGATGTGTGTGAAGGCTTGATTCGTGCGCAAGATACGCCAGTCTTCATCCGTCACAAACATCGCTTCTTGAGATTCAAATGTGCAGGCTGCGATTTGTAAATCGCGCTCCGCTTGCTTGCGTTCAGTAATATCGGTGACAAAACAATGCCAAAGTAAGGAACCGTCAGCCTCCCATTCCGGTAAACCGTCAATATACAACCAGCGTACGCTGCCATCGCGACGATTAAAGCGAAACTCACTTTGCCAGGTGCTCAGATTGCGTTTCGCTAAACGTAAGCTGACTATCCCTTCTTCAGCATCGCGAGCATCGATACGTGCCAATATCGGACTGGCGTCGTCACGTACTTGCTCAGCACTGACTTCGAAAATCTGCAAGATAGCGGGACTGGCATAAGGAATGCTGGCAACCCGTTGCGGTGAAATCCGGTATTGCATAATCACCCCGGGCAGGCGCGAAGCGATTTTGTTCATGCGTTGATATGCAGCGGCGGTGGCTTGTGCGGCGGCCGTGCTTTCCGCTTGTAAAGCGGTGACCAATAAGCTTAGCACGCTCATGGTCGAAATATAGGCCCACATAATTAACAACTGACTCTGACTATTGCCGGTAAACGGTCCCAGATGCCAGAGCGTAGCGCTGCCTGCGCATATGGCAGATAGCATGACGCTGATGGTGGCAAATGCCAGACCAAATCGTAATGCCACCCAGGCCATCACCCCAACCATGACGAAGCTCAGGTGTAATTGGCTGTAGGGTGAAAGAAAAATTAACCAATGCGCTAACAGAAAGAAAACGATATATAAACTGGCTTCGCGTTTCGAAATACGCTGGGTTTGCTGAGTCAGAAATGGCAGGCTCATCAACATAGGGGCAACCAGAATGGCGCCAACGCAGTCACCTGCCCACCAGGTTAGCCAGACGCCACTCCAGTCCTGACTGAAGTGACCCAGATAAAGTGCACTCGCTCCTACCGTTGCGGGGATACACATGCCGGCTATGACGGCCAGACTGAAAGCGACCACATCGTGACGGCGGTTAAAGCTGGCGGAAAACTGTTGCCAGCGTAGTAGACGATAACTCAGATAGCAGCCGATAACGCTCCCGGCGCTGATGGCGATAGAAATCAACCAGGGAAAACCGGCATATCGCTCGGTTAATACGCCAGCCAGAAATAAAAAAGGCAAGGCGATTTTATCAAAACGTAAAAAGGTACAAATTGCGATACCTGTTGGTAACCAGAGCAAACTGATTTTAGGATCGGTGTATTGAAAGTGCAGGCTGACTATTCCGGCCAAACCAGCGAGCGCGGCGATCAGGCAGAGTCTGCCTAGCTTGCCGTTTAGCGAGGTGGGTTGAAAAAAATCGTCGATACGCGTAGCCATAAGCCAGAAATCATGGAGCCTGAGACTTAACTGAGTTGCCAATTTACCCGTCTTAGCAGACCTGCAGGTTAGCGCAAGTCTGGCTTGGTTATGCAGTAGAAGCTGCGTGGGTAGTGGCGGCGTTTGCTGACATTATCAGCGATATAAGTGGCAGGGGTAAGGAAAATTTAGCGTTACCAAGCAATAAGCGCGAACTGTGTGCAGTGTCGAACACAGATTTAAATAACAAATAAGTTTTAGTTATGCTGGGCTTACACGCCAATTTAGTGACGCAGTTTTAAGGCTTTTGCTAAGTCGGCGCCAACGTGGTGGCTATAAATCTTCTCTAAGGTGCCATCATCTTGCATGTGTTTAATTTGGGTACGCAGCAACTCGACCGTGGCGTTGGGGACGCGTTTGCGCGAAATTATCAGACCATGTGGCACATAATCGCTGGGCACCCAATCCAAAACGATAAACGGCAAGGGCAAATCTTTGCGGCGCAAGGGTTCCAGGCTGGTGGGCAAAGCCAGCATCGCATCCACCCGTTTGGCCATAAAGATACGCATCACACTATCAAAATCGGCGGCTTCAACGACGCGATCAAGCTGCCGCAGTTTGTCTAACCAGAGATCGTATTGCTGGCCATGTTTAAAGCTTTTTACTACCGCCACGCGAAGTTGCGGGTTTTGCAAAAAACCTTCCATGGTATGGGCACTGGCGGGCAAATAGGGTTGAAGCAAAGCGAAATTGCGGGTTGCGAAATAGGGAATGAAATAAGCAAATTCGTTACGTGCGGGCGTTTCTATCCCAGAGACACTCATATCCAGTTCATGTTGACTAAGTTGCGACCAGATTCTGACCCTGGATTCCAGTACCGTCTGGAATTGGCAACCGGTGCGCCGGCTTAACTCATCCACCACATCTTTGTCGATACCCGTGTAATCGCCCTGTGGGGTTTTATAGTAAAGGGCGCCTAATTCATAAAATGCCAGGTCCAATCGCCCGCACTCTGCATCACTGACGCGAGGTGCGACACAGAAAACCAGCATACAGATTAATGCCACCCGATTAACCAAGCCAGCCAGGCTTAAGGTGTTCGTGGTGCAAAATGCGGATGCGGCTACCTGCAGCAGGCGAGTAAGATCGAAGTACATACACAAGCGTGGGCCAGGAACCCATATCAAGCTAACTTATCTAGCTTAGTGTCCATGTATTCAAATAGCATTACCGCCTGACTAAGAAGCGCGGTTAAAACTGTTAAATACTGTCAGCACGTCTTTTGTCCAGGCAGGCTTTGCGTTGTATGCAACAGCGATAAAAAATTTCCAGGGATAGCCGTAGTCAGTTTCAGACTTTGAATTATACTGGGTGGAGTATAGAGAATTTCACGTAAATAACGTAATAAACACGGCGTAATTGGAGCATAAATATGGATACTCCCTTGGTCGCAGCACAAAGCGCGGATTTGAATGAAAATCACGCAGCCTTAAGTGAGGCGCAAAAAAAGGATTTGATGCATCGTTTGGCGCGTATAGAAGGGCAGTTGCGCGGGGTGCAAAAATTACTCGGTCAGGTAGGTCCGGTTGATGATTGTCTGGCCTTGGCGCAGCAGTTATCGGCAGCCCGTAAAGCGCTGGACCGCGCTTTCGTGCATTTACTTAGCCATGCATTAGTGCACCACACGGATCAGACTGAGGATTTGGCGCAGATACGGGCGAATAATCAATTACTCGCCAGCTTGCTGGAAAAATTTGTTTGAATTGGCAAATTACGCCGGGCGCCATGCCCGGCAAGGCCAGGGCTCTGTATCAGGCCGCCAGATGCCGGGCCTGGCGTTCGGGTAAGCGCGCCTTGCCTGTATCGGCTACTGCAGGCTTAGCAGGTTTGCGGCCACTGCCTTGTTTATGCTGAGCCTGACCCGCGTAATCCTGGCCACTGGCCTCTAAAATCGCGGTTTCGCTCAGATCGCCACGTAAGTTCAGCCATTGGCTGACCAGCGCAGAGAGCCGATCCAGCGAGATTTTATGGGTCGCGTCAGTGCTGGCAAATAACCAGTCAGAAAACGCCAGGAAATTTTCAAACGGTGCTTGGCCCAGCAATAAGGGCAGGCTATGCGCAAAGCGGCCAGAGTTTGCCACCATGTCCCAGTAACGTGCGAAACGCACCAGTCTTTGCATATCGGCGAAGGGAATATCGCGATTCGCCAAAATTGTGTAAGGCGGTGCCGGATCAAAAATTAACTGGTATTCCTGGGTATGGCGAATAATCGGCGTACCTCGCAAACGCTTCAAAATACCAAACTGGATTTCATGGGGGCCGAGCGCGATTAATTGATTAAAGCCTTGCGCAAAGCTAGTCATGGTTTCACCAGGTAAGCCCGCAATCAAGTCGACATGCAAATGCGCATGTGATTCACGCATTAACCAGCGGATATTCTCTGCCGCTTTTTGATTGTTTTGTTTGCGGCTGATTAAGGCTTGTACCTCGGGATTAAAACTCTGGATACCGATTTCGAATTGCAAGGTACCGGGCGGGAATTGCTTAATCCCTTCCTTTAGCGCATCGGGCAAATGATCGGGCACGACTTCAAAATGCGCGAATACCGGGTCGTCAGGGTTTGCTTGCAATTTATCCAGGAAAAACTGCATGATGCGCAAACTGCTCTTGATATTCAGATTAAAGGTGCGGTCGACAAATTTGAATAAGCGCGCGCCACGCTGATACAGGCTTTCCATGTGCGCCAGGAAATGATCGAGATCAAAAGGCCAGGCGGTTTTATCCAGCGAAGACAGACAGAATTCGCATTTAAATGGACAGCCACGCGAGGCTTCGACATAAATCGTGCGATGACGTATATCGTGCTCGGAATACAGGTCGTAGGGGAGTTTGATCTGATCCAGCGCGGGTTGTTGTCCCGCGTGGACTTTCATCAAGGGTTTGGGCCCGTTTAAGATTTGCCGGCAGAGTGCAGGAAAACTGACATCGCCCCAGCCAGTGATGACATAGTCGGCCAGTTTAACGATTTCTTGCTGCTCGGTTTCGTAAGAAACTTCCGGGCCGCCAAGCACGACGACAACTTCAGGCGCGACCCGTTTTAATAATGCGACGATTTGCGTGGTTTCCACCACATTCCAGATATACACACCAAAACCAACTATCAGTTTTTCACCGGGGTTTTGGTGCTTGAGAATTTTTTCCAGCAAATCGGTACTGCGTAAGCCGATGACGTATTCTTCGATGCGGGTTTGTTCCGTCAATTCCGCCATATTGGCCAGCAGATAACGTAAGCCTAGTGATGCATGGGCGTATCTGGCGTTAAGTGTGGTCAACAGAATCGTCATGGCTGATCTCGACAAAAACCTCTATTGTACGACGCTTGTCAAGATGCGCTGCCACATGATAAGTCATTTCAGGCTGACTCTTGCCTAATGATACATGAACTACTTAGTCAGCCAAAGCGATGGTAACGGCAACGATAGTGGCAGCAACTTGAATGGCGAGCATGATGGTTAGCATAGTAAACTCCTGATTAATAAGAAAAATCTGTTTCGATGTGCGTATCTTAAACAAATAAATTTTATTGATCCAATCACAAGTAAGGATGACTGTTATTGGTTTTGTGAATGTCATTGAATTGCAACATTTTAATTTGTAATGTGTTGTTACAAGGCGTCATACTTCTGCAACAACTACAAATGTTTGTGCCTGATCAAGCGATGGAGAAGCAGATTGCGGCAAAAAAAATGCCGGACGAGGCGCAGTGCAGTCCGGCAGGTTTGAGTAGGGGGGGGGGCTTAGTCGGGAATGTCAAACAATAATTGAAAACAATCCAGTGCAACTTCGTCATGACCAAATAATTCTTCAGCTTCAGCGCGACTTAAATTCTTTTGTGCCACCAACAAACGCAGTTTCCCCAAACCTATTGCCTGACGCACGCAGAGCGCCAGATTATGTGGGTGATAGCTGGAGTTATCAAAGATCGGTAATTGCGCCACCAGCGCGGAACAGACAGCGGGCGGAAATTGCCAGTACTTCGCCATGCGCGCTGAAAGTAAGGTGGCAGTTTGCAAAAAACGTAAGCGAAAATTAAGTGAATCAGGCAAGCCATGCGCGATCAGGCTTTGATCGACTGTGCGTAAGGCGATCATCAAGCCTATGCTTTGTGTCAAACCTGCCAGGAAAGCCGCGAAACTATCTTCACCACGACGTTGCGCGATCGCATGTGCGGCGCTGGCACACCAGTCAGATTGTTGCCAAATGTAAGGGGCCGCGGCATTTGCCAGACTGCCACTTTGCAATTGAATTAAGGGGCGAAAGGCGACGCGCGCCACCAGCATGCGTAAGCCATTGATGCCCAGCATACGCACCGCCTGGTCGAGGCTGGTAATTTTATTGGGTGGGCTGTAATAGGCATTGTTGACTTCGGCTATCAGTTCGGCCACCAGTAAAACATCCTTGGCCAGGTACTGTGCCAATGTACTATCCGATACATTCTCGTCACGTAAACTTTTTAATAGCTGTGGTACAACGGTGGGAACGCGCGGAATTAACTTGGAACCCTGCCATTCCGACTGACATAAACGTTCTAAGGCCGTGAGTATGGTTTTTTCTGCTTCATTCAAGCTGGTGTCGTTAGGCAGTAATTGCTTGAGAAAATACAGTTCCAGGTCGGCGCCGGGTGACCAGATGCTGAGCTCGTGTTCAGCGTGAATTTGTGTATGCGCAGGCAGCATTTGATCTGGCAGGCAATCGTCGTCGCGAAGGGCTGAGGCGGGAGAAATTAATTGGCGGAGTAATTTAAACACACGAGAACCTGCTGAAGTCAAAGTGGCAATACGGCTAATCTTCGCACAAACTTGTTTAGCATAGTGAGAAAACCATGGTTAAGCGAATTCTCTTACATAAAGTTTCAGCACAATACCTGGGCCGGGGCTGGCTCTTTTTACTCTTGGTGTGTGGTTTAAGCGTGGCGCTGACGACAGTGAGCGCCGAACTTAAGGCACAGACACTGCGCGAAAGCTTAAAGCAACGCCGACAGCAACATCAACTTCAATCCGCGCAGTTCAAGCAATTGGCGCCGCGTGAATATGCTTATGGTACGCAAGACAAACAAACTCTCGATATCTATCCAGCGCAAGTAAGAGGTGCTCAGCTGGCCCCGGTCATCGTCATGGTACATGGTGGCGCCTGGCGCACCGGCGATAAACGTAATTCGGGTGTGGTTGAGAACAAATGGCAGCATTGGGGCGCTCAGGGCGCGATGGTGGTCAGTCTGAATTACCGTTTATTGCCTGAAGCTAAGCCCGACCAGCAAGTCAGCGATGTGGCACTCGCGATGGCCTGGCTGCAAAGGGAATTGCCGGCATTAGGTGGTGATCCCCAACGGATAATCCTGATGGGACATTCTGCTGGCGCGCACTTAATTAGTTTATTGAGTGTATCTACCTCATTGCAGCAGCAATTTGCACTACATCCCTGGCGCTTGAGTATCGCTTTAGATAGTGCGGTTTATGATGTGCCTAACTTGATGCAAGCCCGGCATTTGCCGCTGTATGATGCTGCTTTTGGTAAAGATAGCCGTTATTGGTTACAGATGTCACCTCTAGTGCAGATGCAACAAGCCACTTTCCCGTTTATCTCGGTATGCTCAAGTCAGCGACGCGATGGTGCTTGCCAGCAAGCACAGGGTTTTGTCGATAAGGCACGCTCCCTGGGTTCTGCCGCGGAATTAGTCGCCGTTGATTTATCGCATGGCGAAATTAATCATTTGCTTGGAAGTGCGGGCGCTTACACCAACACGGTTGATGCCTTAATTGCTAAATTAATTGGTTCACTGTGACTGAACTCGTGCTATAGCCTACAATGCGGCTTTTAGCGATGGGCAAGAATGATGAACTTAGAAGAAAAAATTATGCAATTGGAATTGCAAGGGCATCAAATGGAGGATTTGCTGACGACCTTGAACACCACCGTCTATCGTCAGCAAAAACGCATTGATGAGCTGGAATCCTTGTGTCAGCAATTAGCGCAACGTTTGCGTGAAGTCGCGCAAATGCAAGGGCAAAAAATCATAGACGAGCGCCCGCCACATTATTGAGTACAACCTAAGGCTGGCAAATTTTGCCAGCTATTTCCTTGCTGTTGTGATTCCAGGCAAGCGTGTAAAAACGCCATGTCTTGCCAGGCTTGTTCCACCCGGCAGAGGTCTTCGTGCTTTTGTATTTGCAATAATTCATCGGCAATTTTGTGATACAACTGCGCAAAGGCTTCGAGATAACCCTCGCTATGACCCGCTGGTAAAAATGCAAATTGCTGACTCGCCGCCTGGGTATCGGCACGAGCGCGCCGTAGCGTGCGACTTGCCGCAGTTGAGGAACTGAAGTGCAATGCTTCTGGGTGCTCTTGGCACCAACTCAGGCTGGCCAGGCTGCCACAAATTTCTATACGTAGCCGATTCTCTTTGCCATTGCTAACCTGACTGGCAAACAAGCTACCTCTTGCGCCATTCGGATAGTGCAGGAATACCTGGCAGACATCATCCAAGGCGCGGCCAGCAACCTGGGTGGTTAAATCGGCTAACACCCGATGCGGATAGCTCTGGGTGATATAAGCCGCCAGATTATAGGCATGGCTGCCTATATCAGCCAGACAACCCAGCGGGCCGGCCTGACACGGGTCGGTGCGCCAACTGGCTTGCTTGTGTCCCTGTAGTTCCAGAGGTTGCAATAACCAATCTTGCTGATACTCGACACGCACCAAGCGGAGCTCACCCAATTCACCACTTGCAAAACGCTGACGTGCTTCTCTGACCATGGCATAGGCCGGGTAATTGTAAGTCAGCCAGAGTGGGGTGTTGAATTGTTGACTGAGTTCTCGCAATTCGCTGGCCTGGGCCAGGCTGATACACAAAGGTTTGTCGCAAATAACCGCAATCCGTCGCCTTAGAAATTCACGCGCAATGTCAAAGTGACTGTGATTGGGCGTGACGATGATCACGGCATTGATGCCGTCAGCGCGTGCCGCTTCGTGAGCCGCGAGCTGCTGGTAATCAGGATAGTGACGTAAATGCGCTAAGCCTAATTCTTCCGCGCTCTGTGCCGCACGCTGTGGCTCACTCGACAGGCAACAGGCTACCAGATCAAAGCGTTGTGTTAAACCCAACGCCCAGCGATGGACCTGGCCTATAAAGGCGCCACGGCCACCGCCCACCATCGCTACGCGTATTTTTTTCGACATAGGTTTGCTCTCCTGATTGGTTGGTTTACCTCGTTAATCATCGCGAAAACCGCATAGTTGAAAAAAGCAGAGTCAATTTACTTGCCTGCCATTACGAATGACGCGACTATGTTTTTTAAAAAAACGCCCCGATAAATTTCCCGCATGAGCTTAAGTTTGACAAACCTTGATCTCACGAGAGTTGCTGCAGTTTTTTTTGCGTTGCACAAGCGATTTTCAGATTTTTTCTTGACAAGTTGGCGACGAAAAAATATCGTTGAGTCGAATTAATTATAACGTTTCAAAAAATAAGTGAGCAAGCAATAATTTGAATTTCAACCGGACTTAGGTAAGTGGGCAGTTAAGCACTAAGCACAGGCATCACCAGGTGTCGTGTGAGCCGAAACTACTTAGCGCAAAGCAGATCGTTACCAAAGACCACCCTGGTCGGCTGGCTGAGGCTGATGTCGCAGCCAGCCTGATCTTCAGCGGAAAAGTGATGAACGATGAAAAAACTAAATTGGGGTATTTTAGGCACGGGTAATATCTCGGCGGCATTCGCAAAAGGCTTACTGCAGACCCGTGATGCTAAGCTGGTTGCTGTTGCCAGTCGCGAGCAACAAAAAGCGCGCGACTTTGTGGCGCAACACAAGCTTGCGGACAACACAAACTGTTATGGCGATTATGCGAGTTTGCTGGCCGATCCGCTGGTCGATGTGGTGTACATCGGTTTGCCACATACTAGCCATCTTGACTGGAGTGTCCAGGCGCTGCGTGCTGGCAAACATGTCTTGTGCGAAAAGCCGCTGGCATTAAATCATGCTGAAACCATGCTGGCGTATGCCGAAGCGGAACGCGCTGGAAAAATTCTGATGGAAGCGTTTATGTATCGCTGTACCGCGCAAACCGCCAAGCTGGTGGAGTTGCTGCAAGCTGGGGTGATAGGCGAGATCAGGCAAATTCAGGCCAGCTTTTGTTATAGCTCAACGCCACGTCCGGGTTCACGCACCTGGGAACCAGAATTAGCAGGCGGAGGCATACTCGATGTGGGTTGCTATCCTTTATCTATGAGTGGTTTGATTGCCGGTATCGCCTTACAACGTAGTTATGCTGAGCCTACGCGCATTCAGGCGATGGGGCAAATCGGCGCCAGCGGTGTCGACGATTGGGCGGTTGCGAATTTGCGCTATGGCGAAAATCTGGTGGCGCAAATTGCGACTGCGATCAACGCCGAACAAGAAGAATCCTTGCGTATCGCCGGTTCTAAAGCGGCGCTGGTTGTGGCAAATCCCTGGTATGGAAATGGCCAGCACGCCGGTGTCAGCCGTATCGACCTGATACAGGATGAGGTCTTGCAGCAAAGTTGGGAAGTGCATGCGGACGTTGGCATGTATGCTGCGGAAGCCGAGATGATGGCAAGGGCGATCAGCCAGGGGCAGATTCCCTATCCTGCGCTATCAGCGGCAGATAGTCTGGCCAATGCACGTGTGCTGGATCAGTGGCGCGCTCAACTGGGGCTGGTTTACCCACGTGAGCGTTTAGAAAACCTGCCATCGGACTTGAATTTAGCTGGACTGCCGTTGCGTCAGCCAGCCAGGTCAAGCATGCTTTATGGTGAAATTTCTGGTTTGGCTAAACCGATTTCGCGTCTGGTAATGGGGGTCGATAATCAAGAGAAGCATAGCCATGCCTTCGCCTTGTTTGACGATTTTTACGAACGCGGCGGTAATGCCTTCGACACCGCCTGGGTTTATGACTTTGATGGCGGTCATTGCGAGCAAATTTTCGGTGACTGGTTGCAAAAGCGTCAGATTCGCGATGAACTGGTTTTAATCAGCAAAGGGGCGCATACACCCAATTGCACGCCTGAAGGCATGCAACAAGAATTCGCTGAAAGTCTGCAACGTTTACAAGTGGAGAGCGCCGATATCTACCTTTTGCATCGCGATAATCCCGAAGTTCCGGTAGCGGAGTTTGTCGACGTGTTAAACCAGCACGTTAAGGCTGGAAAATTCAAGCTTTTTGGTGGTTCAAACTGGTCACTCCCCCGTTTGCTGGAAGCGAATGCCTATGCCAAAAAACAGGGTTTGCAAGGGTTTTCTCTGGTGTCGAATCAATTGAGCCTGGCGCGCATGCTGAACCCGATCTGGGCAGGTTGTGTCAGCGCGGCCGATAGTGAATCGAGGCGGCAATTGGCTGAGCACAATCTGGCCTTGTTTGCCTGGTCGAGTCAGGCACGCGGCTTTTTTACTGAGCGTGCCCAGCCCGATAACTTGCACGATGCGGAATTAGTGCGCTGCTGGTACAGCGTCGATAATTTTGAACGTCAGCGTCGTGCCTGCGAATTGGCGCAAGCACATGGCGTGAGTGCGATTACGATCGCACTGGCCTGGGTATTGCAACAGCCGTTTAATTGCTTCAGCCTGATAGGTCCACGTTCCATACAAGAAACTGCGGCATCTATGCGTGCACTAAGTGTGCGGCTTAGCGATGCGGAATTAGCCTGGCTGAATCTGGCGGATAAACCAGGAGAGCAAGCATGAGCTGCAAACTGGGCATAATCGGCTGTGGGGATATTTTTCCCAACTACCTGCAAGGTTTAAGGCAATTTCCTGAATTAGAAATTTTGGCGATTGCCGACCGCGACGAGGCAGTCGCACAAGCGCGCGCAACTGAATTTGGGGTTGCTGCGTCAAGTGTGTCGCAACTCTTAAGCAGCCAGGCCGAGATCATCATTAATCTGACCCCGGCCACCGCACATTACTGCGTCAGTCAACAAATACTCGCTGCTGGCAAACATGTTTATAGCGAAAAGCCTCTGGCTGCCAGCTTTGCCGAAGGGCAGGCCTTGTTACAGCAGGCGCAGCAAGCCGGCTTGCGTCTGGCTTGCGCTCCCGATACCTTTCTGGGAGCGGCTGGACAGGCAGCGCGTGAATTACTCGACAGCCAGTTACTTGGTAAGGTTATTGCAGCGCAAGCTAACCTGATGGAACGCGGCCCGGATGACTGGCATCCTAATCCCGCGTTGTTTTATGGGCGTGGTGCTGGTCCCATGCTCGATATGGGGGTGTATTATTTAACCCAATTGGTGCAATTGCTGGGGCCAATCGCCGCAGTACAAGCGGCTGGTCAGGCCAGTTGGCCTGTGCGTCAGGTCGAGCGGGGGCCTGCCGCTGGTCAAACCATTCAAGTCTATACTCCCAGTCATATCAGCGCAATTTGTCAATTTGAGCAGGGGGTTTTACTGCAATTAACGACTTCGTTTGATGTCTGGCGGCACCAGGCTCAGCATATTGAATTATTCGCCGAATCTGGCAGTCTGGTATTGCCCGACCCGAATAATTTCGGCGGTGAAATCAGCTATTGCCTGCGCGATGGCGCCTGGCAGAAATTGCCAAATTCACGACCTTTTCAAACTAATCTGCGCGGTTTGGGTGTCGCGGAAATGGCTGCCGCAATCCGCCAGGGACGCCCACACCGTGCCAGTGCCGAGTTAGCGTTGCATGTATTGGAAGCGATGGAAGCGATAGTTCAATGTTGCGATGACGGCCAATTGCGTCGTTTGCAAACACGTTGCCAGCGTCCGCTACTTACCGATTTTGCGAAGGAGGAATTGCTATGTCGCGCTTAAACAGCAGCGCCCGTCTGGCCTTGCAATTATACAGTGTGCGCAGCGCGGGCGATTTTGCGGCGCGTTGTGACCTGGCGCAACAAGCTGGTTTTCAATGGGTGGAAACCGAGGGCACTTACGGTTTAAGCCTGGACGAATTTTGTACACAATTGCACAGACATCAGTTGGGCTTGGTTTCGATGCACGTCGATTTGCCCGATCTGGCGAATTTAAAGGCTTTGCATGAGATCATGCAAGCCTGTCAGTGCACCACGCTGGTGATGCCCTGGCTTGATGAAGCAGAGCGTCCCAACGGGCTAGCTGAGTGGCGTAATCTGGCTCAGCGTTTGCAAGATTACGCGCTAGCTAGTCGCGACCTTGGACTGCGTCTGGCTTACCATAATCATGCTTTCGAAATGCAAATGCTGACTGCGGAAAGCAGCGTACTCGATTGCTTGTTGCAGCATGCGCCAACGTTGTATTGGCAAGCCGATCTGGCCTGGCTAGCCAGAGCGGGGGCGCCGGTTACTAGCCTGATCGAACGCTATGCCGCACGCATTATCAGCGTGCACGTTAAAGACTTGCATTTGCAAAAAACTTCAGTAGCGGAAAATGACTGGGCCATACTCGGCCAGGGGGACTTACCGTGGCCTGAATATCTTACAAAACTCCCCATTGAGTTGCAGGATTATATAGTCGAGCACGATCAACCCATAGACGCCTTGCAAATGGCAGAGTGCGGTTTGCGTCAATTGCAAAGCTGGCTGAAATCCGGGACATAAATCGTTATGAGCAAACAGCCTGAAAAATTGCGTTTACACAATCTGCATAAAAGCTATGCGAATCAAGCCATTTTACAAGGCATAGATCTGAGTGTTCTGGCGGGTGATTTTGTTTGCTTTCTTGGGCCATCCGGTTGCGGCAAGTCGACCTTATTGCGCTGTATTGCGGGTCTGGAACCCATTCAGCAAGGACACATACTGATGAATGGGCATGATGTCACACACACGGAACCAGCGGCGCGCAACCTGGCCATGGTGTTTCAGAGTTATGCCTTATACCCGCATATGACCGTGGCAAAAAATATGGCCTTTGGACTGAGTCTGCAAGGGGTGGCTAAGGCGGAAATCCAGCAAAGGGTCAGGCAAGCAGCCCAGACTTTGCAACTCGACGCCTTATTAGAGCGCAAGCCCCGACAATTGTCGGGTGGTCAGCGGCAACGTGTAGCGATTGGTCGCGCTATCGTACGTAAGCCAGAAATCTTTTTGTTTGACGAACCTCTGTCGAATCTGGACGCTGAATTACGCACGCACACCCGGGTTGAACTGGCGCGTTTGCATCAGGCCTTGGGCGCAACCATGATTTATGTGACGCACGATCAGGTTGAAGCGATGACACTGGCGAATAAAGTCTTGATTATGAATGCGGGTAAGCTGGAGCAATTTGGCGCGCCCATGGAGTTATATCACCATCCTCGCAATCGCTTTGTGGCAGGATTCATAGGTAGTCCGCGTATGAACTTTTTCAAGATTACCGCGCAAACTTCTGCGCAGGGACAAGGTTTGCAATTCAGGCTGGCTGGAAAAAACCGCGATTGCCAGAGCTGGTCAGGCAAAACGCTGACGCAGATCAGTGGCCAGGAGCTGGAATTAGGAATACGTCCTGAACACATACAAATCGGCGCGTTAGAACAGGCTGATTTGCCGGCTCAGGTGCAATTTATAGAGCGTCTGGGCGTTGAAACGCTGCTCTATCTTGACAGTCCGGCTGGCAAGCTGAGTGTGCGCCTGAATGGCAATGCCGAAGTTAGCCTGGGACAAAATCTGGGACTGCATTTTCCTGAGCATTCCATGCATTTATTTGATGCTAGCGGTCAGGCCCTCAGTAAAACCACAGTGAGTTCATATTCTTAACGCGGTAGCGGAGTCATCATGCACACTATTAAAGGTCCGGCCGTCTTTTTGGCGCAATTTATTCGTGATGTCGCACCCTTCAATAATTTAAACGGTCTGGCCGCCTGGGCAGCGGAAAAAGGTTTTAGCGCTGTGCAAATGCCGGGCAATTTACCCTCGTTGTTTAACCTGAGTCTGGCCGCCAGTTCACAAACCTATGCAGACGAAGTGCGTGGCATTCTCGCAGAACATGGTTTGCAGATTTCGGAATTGTCGACCCATTTGCAAGGGCAGTTGTTAGCGGTACACCCAGCCTACGATCGCTTGTTTGCCGGGTTTGCACCTGCGCATGTAGCAGATCAAAACAGTGCCCGGCAAGCCTGGGCCAGGCAGGAATTGCAAGCGGCGGCACATGCCTCGCGTCGCCTGGGACTGAATGCGGTCGCGAGTTTTTCTGGCGCACTGGCCTGGCCCTTTTTGTATCCCTGGCCTCAGCGTCCAGCAGGCTTAATCGATCTGGCATTCACAGAACTGGCAAATCGCTGGCAGCCAGTTTTGGAGGTCTACGAAGAGTGTGGCGTCGATCTGTGTTTTGAATTGCATCCGGGCGAAGACTTACACGATGGCATAAGTTTCGAGCGCTTTTTAGAGCAGGTTAACAATCATCCGCGCTGCGCAATTTTGTATGACCCTAGCCATTTGCATTTACAGCAAATGGATTACCTTAAATTCCTCGATTACTACCATCAGCGTGTGCGCATGTTTCACGTCAAAGATGCGGAGTTTAATCCCGATGGCCGCAGCGGAGTGTATGGTGGTTATGCCGATTGGTTGCAAAGGGCGGGGCGTTTTCGCAGTGTCGGTGATGGTCAGATAAATTTCAAAGCGATCTTCAGCAAACTGGCGGCCTATGATTTTCAAGGTTGGGCCGTCTTAGAGTGGGAGTGCTGTCTGAAAGACAGTGAGCAAGGCGCGCGCGAAGGGGCGCAATTTATTCGTCAGCACATCATCCAGGTGGCGCAACATGCATTTGATGATTTTGCCGCTAACCAACTGAGTCGGGCCGAGCTAGGGCAATTGCTCGGTTTGCAAGGGTAAATCATGCTAAATGGGATACAGCGTCAGTTTGCCATAGTTATTGAGCGATTTAGCAGGTGGAGTCGCCAGCCCAGGCGTAGGCTGCTTCAACTGATGTGGCTGGGGCTGTCTCTGCTCATCATGCAGCAAGCGCAGGCTGAGACCAGGGTATTGCGTTTTGCCACTTGGGATAGTAATCAGGCCCTGGCGATACAAAGGCAGATCGCCGCAAGATTTGAGGCGCGCTATCCCGACGTGAAAGTCCAAATCGAAGCCTATGGTACTGGTTTCCCCTTAAAAATTGCAGCTGCTTTTGGCGCAGGAAATGCGCCCGATGTGATGTATATGTGGGATTTTCCCAGTTATGCAAAATCGTTGGAACCACTCGATGCCTGGATACAGCAAGACAGCCAGTTTAATGCAGCCGACATCTTGCCCGCCCTGCAGTTATATAGCCGTTACCAGGGACAGACTCTGGGTATTCCCGCCGGCTTTACCAGTCGTGTGATGTACTACAACAAAGACATGTTTGATGCAGCAGGTCTGGCCTATCCGCCTGATGATTGGACGTGGCAGGAATGCGCGGCAATTTCATCCAGGCTGAGGCAGGTTGAAAAACGTCAATACGGGTATGCGATGTCGCTGGCGCTGGATTTATATGATTTCCAAAGCTTTTTCTGGAGTGCTGGCACCAGCATGGTAAGTGCCGACGGAAAGCAAATCGCAAACTATTTTAATTCGGATGCTGCCAAAGCGATGTTTGCGGTGTTCTTAACGATGCAGCAAAAACAGCAAATGTTAGTGCTGGGTGTGGCTGAAAGTCAGAGTTTGCGTGATTTGTTTATCAGCGACAAAGTGGCGATGCTAGACGCCGGGGTCTCGCTCAAAGCCGATCTGGAAAAGCAAGGGAAACGATTTGGTATTACCAGCTTGCCACGTTTTGCTAATTTACCCGTGAAAACCGCAGTGAGCATTTCTGCCCTGGCGATGGCAAAGAGCAGCCAGCAAAAACAATTGGCCTGGGAATTTATCCGCTTTTACACCAGTCCAGAAGCCGTGTTACTGCGTGCGAATATCGACTTGCCAGTCTTGAAGTCATTGGCCAACAGTCCACGTTTTGCCGAGGACAAACTCATCCAGGCTTTTTACCGCGCTATGCAAGCGAATGATCAGGTACCGGCCTTTTTACTAAATCCGCGTTGGGCCCGGGCACAGGATAGATTGGAGTTGGCGATACAACAAATCTTTACGTATCGCAGTGATGTAGCGACGTGGCTCGATAAAGCCGCTTTGCAAGCCCAATACCATTTACGCACAAGGTAGCAAACACGATGCTTGAGCTTAGCAACAAAAACAGTCCGGCTTACACATCACAAGACTATCTCGCCGCGACTCAGCCCGAATTTCAAGCTACTGCAAGGCAAGCTGGCACTGCCCGGAGGTCGGCGCTCAGGCGCCATTTCTGGCCCTGGTTATTAATCTCCCCCTGGTTGCTTGGTTTAGTCTTCTTCACTATCGGCCCTTTATTGTATTCGCTGATCATCAGCTTCTACGATTGGCCGTTGTTGGAATCGGCACGCTTTGTGGGGTGGGAAAACTACCGTCATATGTGGTTCGACGATGCGGATTTTTGGGATGCCTTAACTTTAACTTGCAAATTTGCCGCGATGTATGTGCCCATGTGTATCAGCTTCGCCCTATTGCTGGCCTTGTTGTTGAATCTGAAATTAGCCGGACAAGGAATATTTCGGACCTTGTTTTATCTGCCTTCGATTATCTCTGGCGTTGCTCTGGTTGGCATTTTTAGTTCCATGTATCACCGTCAGTACGGCGTGTTGAACTTTCTACTCGAATCCCTGGGTTTATCTGCGGTAGATTGGCTGGGCAGTCCGGAATGGGCCATGCCATCTATTTTACTGGCCAGCTTATGGAGTGTGGGCGGTAGTATGTTGGTGTTTTTGGCTGGCTTAAAAAATATACCGGCTGATTTGTATGAGGCTGCCCGCTTAGCAGGAGTTCCCGCGTGGGCTCGCTTCTTTCACATTACATTGCCTTTGCTTAGTCCGGTTTTATTGTTTAATACCATTACCACCCTGCTTGCGGCATTTCAGCAATTAACACTGGCGCTTTTGCTGACCAAAGGCGGACCGGTGAATAGCACGCATTTTTTAGCGATGTACATTTATAACACCGCATTCAGGTATTTCGATATGGGCTATGCTGCTGCGATGTCCTGGTTTCTGTTTGTGCTCATGCTGATTAGCACCGGGATTTTGTTGGCGATAGCTAAACGTTGGTCATATCAGGCTTGAGGGACTACGATGACGTCAATTCAATTGCTTAAGCCAGGTCTGGGAAAAATCGCGGCGTATTGCGTGCTTTTGATACTGGCGAGCCTCTTTGCGCTCCCTTTTTTGTGGACGTTATCAACAGCCTTGAAAAGTCAGCATGAATTGTATTCCTGGCCTCCAGTCTGGATTCCACAGCAGCTTAACTGGCAGCATTTTGTGGAAGCCTGGCAAGCCCAGGAGTTTACTCGCTATTTAAAAAATTCTTTACTCGTCGCTAGTTTGTCGACCGTGGGACAAGTATTTTCTTCATCATTGGTGGCATTTGGTTTTGCGCGCTTCGAATTTAAAGGCAGAGACTTTTTATTTATGCTGGTGCTGGCGAGCATGATGATACCCTGGGATGTGACGATGATACCGCAGTATATGCAGTTCAATTATCTGGGATGGATTAATAGCTTGAAAGCGCTGATTATCCCGAATTTTTTTGCAGCCCCGTTTTATATTTTTTTATTACGTCAGTATTTACTCGGCATTCCTAAAGAATTAGATGATGCCGCACGCATGGATGGCGCTAACCCCTGGCAATTATACAGTCGCATCCATTTGCCACTGATGTTGCCCGCGCTGATTCTGGTGGCAACATTTCAGTTTTTAGCGAGCTGGAATGATTATCTGGGTCCTTTGATTTTCTTAAACGATCAATCTAATTACACCTTGCCATTAGGACTCGCGCAATTTAAAGGTTTGCATGAGAGTCAATTGACGGCTATTGCGGCGATAACCTTGGTGCTTTGCCTGCCGCCTTTGCTCTTATTTTTTCTGGCACAGCGCTATATTATGGAAGGGACACAAGATGGTGCAGTTAAAGGCTGAGACAAATGCGACGGACATGACTTGGCCTGGCTACCAGGCTCATTTATTCGATGCGCACAAAGTCGCTTACTCGACGGCCTTGAGTTTTCTTGCAATTTCAGTGTTAGACGACGGCAATCTCTATTTACGCCAATTACGTGGTGGCGATGAGCGGAATGATGCGGGTAAGCTAGTCAAACTCGAGTTAACCGATGAAGCTGGCCAGCTAATTCCGGCTGCAATCAGTGTCTATCCCGATCATCTTTGTTTGCGACCACGAACTTGTAATGCTTCCAGTGAGGCCTGTCTTTATATCAGCATAGGCACAGGTGATGTGCTGGGGGTTTCAGGGCATGGTCTGGGTTTACGCATAAGTATGCCAGCTTTAAATTACGACTACCTGCAACAACTGGAGCAGCATAGTAAGATCAGTCATGCGCGGCAAGATGTCGATATCTGGGTGCAGCAACGACAAGGTTTGCGCGTGGTGGATGCGCCCTGGCAGGGTTTGCGTGCCGAATACATACGGCTTGATTTACTGCCTGAGCAAGCGCGACTTTGCGCCTGTCTTCATGTGTCGCGATTAGTGATTACGCCACCTGAGTACCAGGAATTTTCATCGATACGCGCGGCAAATCAAGCCAGCTTCGCGGCCTGGTTGGCGCGGAGCTTACGAGTCCCCGATGCGTTGCAAGCAGGACGTTTGCTGGCGGCCTATATTTGCTGGTCTTGCCTGGTACCAGCCGAGGGTCAATTGCGTTATCCAGCAATGTATATGTCGCACAACTGGATGACCAATATCTGGAGTTGGGATCATTGTTTTAATGCCTTGGCACTGGCAAAAAATCAGCCCGATCTGGCTTGGCAACAAATGGCCGTGTTGTTTGAACATCAGGCTGCATCTGGCCGTTTGCCCGACTTTATCAATGATCAGTTTTGTTATTGGCGGTTTACCAAACCACCAGTTCATGGTTGGACATTTTCATTATTGCGGCAGCTTGCGCCCGAATTCTATACCGCAGAACGACGTCGTCAGGTACTTAGCTGGCTGAATCAGCTGAGTCATTATTGGTTGAACCATGCCAGTCAGGGTTTACCTTTCTACGATCACGGTAATGATGCAGGGTGGGATAACAGCACCATATTTTTAGCCGGTAGTCCATTACATAGTCCCGATCTGGCAAGCTTTTTAATTTTACAGATGCAAGAGCAAGCCGCCTTGTATGCAAGTCTGGATGAGGCAGAAGCGGCCAATTGCTGGCAACAACGCGCCCAGCAAGTTTTGCAGGCGTTTTTGCAAACACTGTGTGATGAAAACCGTTGCTACGCTCGCCATGCCTTAAGCCATGAAGTGCTTGATAAAGGCGATAGCCTGATACAGTTTATGCCCTTACTATTGGGAACGAGTTTGCCGCAGTCGTTGCGCCAAAGTTTATTGCAACAATTGGCTGAGCCAGGACGTTTTTTGACTGACTATGGTTATGCAAGCGAATCATTAACTAGTCCCTATTATCAAGAAGACGGTTATTGGCGTGGGCCGATTTGGGCACCTGTTTGTCTGCTCCTGTATGAAGCGCTCAGGCGTAATCAGGAATACGCTGCGGCTAGCGAATTGGCGCGTAAATTTACCTCCATGGCATCCAATAGTGGAATGGCTGAAAATTTTTCGGCGACAAATGGCAAAGGCTTGCGCGATCCGGCTTTTACCTGGACTTCCAGCGTGTTTTTGTATTTAGCTCATCAGCTTGAAATCGAGGCTGATGCGGGTTGAACCTGGGGGGGAGCTTCCTTGCCACCCGGATTTTGCAGGGAAAGCAAATCAGCTGAGCAAGCCCGTCCAGGCACAAAGAAATAGTGTCAGCTTCACCTTGAAGAAATAGCTGACTTAAGCGCTGACTAGCTGTCAAGCCACTTAAAGCACGGTAAAATCCAGAAAACACGAGTTAGAGCAGAGCGCCACACTCATCGATAGTTACGCTGTTTTTCTTAGTCTGTTCAAAGGTAATCGGCATAAATTGCCCGCTACCTCTGATAAGTCATTTACTCTATAGATTATGTCAGCAATAAAAAACACGCCAAAAGTTACTCTGAAGACCCTGGTTGCGCATACCGGGCTTTCCTTAGGGACGGTTTCACGTGCCTTAAAAAATGGCCCCGAGGTAAAGCCCGCGACGCGAGAAATCGTGCAAAAAGCGGCCGCTGAACTCGGCTATAGTTTGAACTTAGATGGATTGAAACTTCGCACCGGGAAAACCTATACTCTGTATATCGTGCTGCCGGTTGAACCCGACGCCCACGACTTTACCGACAGCGGCTATATGGCCTTGGTATCGGGGATACATCAGAGTTTGCGTGGAAGTTTATACAGCCTGATCGTGCATCCGCAATTGACCAATGAAGCGCCACTCAGCGCGATTACGCATCTGGTCGAGGGGAAAATGGCCGATGGGATTATCATCACGCAAACCAAGGCGGACGATGAGCGTATCCATTATTTACAACAGCAGAATTTTCCCTTTGTCAGTTATGGTCGTAGCGAGGTCAGTCAAGCGCATGCCTGGTACGACACTGACCACGAAGATATGGCTTATCGGGCCAGCCGGCGCTTACTTGAAAAGGGACACAAAGCGATAGCGCTACTCAACCCTCCCGAAGATCTGCTGTATAGCCAACATCGTTTAGCTGGCTATCAGCGAGCCATGAAAGAATTTGGTATAAGGCCGCAAAAAAGTTGGATCAGTTTTTCCAATTTATCTGCCGCTGATGGCAAGCGTCTGGTATTGAAAATGGCGCAACTTAAACATAGCCCCAGTGCGTTTATCTGTGCCAATGAATATGCAGCCTTAGGTGCGCTCTCTGCTTTCCATGAATTAGGTTGGCAGGCTGGGCGAGATGTGAGCCTGATTGCAACAGACGATACCAACGTCAGCGCCTATTTCATCCCACCCTTGACGACCTATTATTCCTCGCTAGTTGAGGCGGGAGTGCAATTGGGTGCCTTGCTGTTAAAGCGTTTGGATAACGTCACGGTTGAACACTTACAGGTTTTGAGCAAGGCTGAATTAATTGAGCGACAAAGCGATGTCGCGTTAGTTTAAAGGAGACAGAATGCAAGCACAATTTCAAACGATTTGTCAGCAGCTAGGTCTGGATTTGCAAGGCTATACGGGTACTGAATTGGCCGCGAAGACTCCGGTAAATGGCACCATCCTGGCGCACTTGAGTTGCGATGAGGCGGGTGCTATTAGTCAGAAGATCAGCCAGGCGCAGCAAGCCTTCGTAAGCTGGCGCACGGTGCCGGCGCCCAAAC
>JAYSEN010000029.1:0-55701 GCA_041913845.1 Undibacterium sp. | reverse complement strand
TGTCGTCGGCTTTATTTCTATGACTATTAGAGGTGGAGGTTTTTAGAAGTTCCCTGAAGTTGAAAACGTAATATCCATGAGCCTTATCGGTTTAAATGAGTCTGCAAGGCGCATAAATACTGCGTTTTGTTTTTTATGCTTTGACGCAAGCTAATCAGGCTCCTGAGCACGCTGGCGGTGCGGGCGGCGCCTGACTTCGCCATTACAACAAGCCTAAATCTTGCGCTTTCACGCCTGCAAAAACTTGCTCGAGCTGGCTTGGACTTAAAGCAAACTGACGTTGGAACAGGCCGCCGAGTAGCGCCCGATAATCATTAAGGACGGCGTAGTCGCGGTTTTGAAATAAGCTGTTGGCGTTGATTTGGGTTTGCTGGCCTGCGATCTTGCCACCGTTGATGGCGCCGCCCGCCAGCCAGTAAACGCTGCCGTGACCATGGTCGGTGCCTTGCTTGCCATTTTCACGGAAGGTTCGGCCAAATTCGCTAATGACGACGATGCTGGTGCTGGCCCAGCTTGCACCCAAACCGCGTCGTAAAGCGACTAAGCCTCGCCCCAATTCTTCAAATTTATTGGCTAAGGCACCTTTGGCTGCGCCTTGATTAACATGGGTGTCCCAGCCACCCACATCAAGAAAGCCCAGGCTGTATTTTTCTTTCATCATGCGCCCTATGCGTTCGGCTTCTAATTCAAAGCCCTTGGTGCTGATGGCATTGCGATTCGCTGCATTCATTTCTTGCTGCATATCCCGGGCAATTTCATCGCGCGTGGCAAAACCGTCCGCGACGGGCTTGGCCAGGCTGCTCTCTTGATACATCTGGCGTATCAATTGTTGTTGGCGCTGATCGGGATTATTTTTGGCAGGGTTACGTAAGCCAGCATTGCTGACACTGACCTGGCCTTGCATTACTAAGGGCAGTTGTTCGGTGAATGACATGCTGGCGATTTTCTTGCCGCTGCCGTTGCTTAAGACTTGCGCTAAGCGATTCAAAAAACCCGATTGATAATTGCGCCGGCTACCCGTGGGCTGACCCATTTCTATGCTGTCCTGAGTTTCAAAATGGCTGCGAGTTAAGTCATCGGTACCAGCAAATGGGATGAAAGCCAGTTGCTTTTGTGCGAACCAGGGGTAAATACTCTCAGCCAGCGCAGGATGTAAGCCCCAGTTGCTATCTAGTGCCAGTGCAGCATCGGCCTGACTGCCCGGTTTGGCGAGTGCCAGATTGGGCCGGCTTTCGTAATAAAAGCTGCTGCTATACGGCACCAACAAATTCGCGGCATCGTAGCCACCGCGTAAAAAGATCAATAAAAACTGACCGGATGAGGACGGTGCGGCCAACAAATTGCTGTGATAGCTGAGGCCGGCTAAGCTCAGACCTTGTAAAAAAGTGCGACGTAACATGGGAAACTCCAGCGTTAGCGATACATCATTTCAGGGGCAATCAATAAAAAGTGCAGCCACTCAGCCTGATTACTGGCTTGACTCAGGCTGCTCTGGCTAGGTTTAGCATAACGCTGGCCCCAGTCTTTTAAGAATTGCAGTTGCGCTCCTTCGAGTGGCACGCGTGCTGGATTTTGGCTTTCTCCTTCGGCCTTGAACAAGGCCGGTGCACCTTGCGCTATCTGACGCGCAATGTCAAAGCGCTGCGTGATTTGTGCAGGGCTATTCCAATCGCGTGCATACATGCTGTAACCGTCCGGAGTTTGCCGGTTATAGGGCAATTGCCCCATTTGGGTGAGCCAATTCACGGCGGGATTCGGATTGAGGATGAGGCGTTGATCCAGGCTTAGGCGCAAACTGCTGAGCAAATAGTGCCGCGCATCTTTGTAGTGCCGGGATTGTGCTTGTCGCCATTCTGCCTGGCTGAATAAGCTGGCCAGCACCACGCCAATATCACCATCACTTTGTAAATACTGCTGGCTTAATGTGTTCACCAGCGCTTCGCTGACGGTTTCGCCGGTAAAGTAAAGCGCCAGCTTACGACTGATATAACGAGCGGTCGCGGGGTGGCGTGCCAGCAATTGTATCACTTGCTCAAGCTCGCCCAAACCCGTGCCTTTGATGCTGATGCCGAGTAATTTTTTATCGCCGAAATCATGACGTTGCGGCACAAACTCAAATAAACCACGGCGCAGATAAAATTTATCCAGCCCCGCTTTGATCTTACTGTTTTCCGGGCTCAGATTGACGCCGACGCCAGTCAGTATCCGCGCCAGTTCTTGCACATCGGCCTGGCTATAGCCACTGTCTACGCCCATGGTATGTAATTCCAACAGTTCGCGCGCATAGTTTTCATTGATACGGCCTGCCGCGTTATGCTCATTATCGAGGTAGCGCAACATCGCCGGGTGAACCACGGTAGCGCGCAATAAATCAGCGAATTTACCGAGCGCATGAGGACGCAGCGCGTGTTCATCAAAGTCACCCACCATCGCTCTGAGGTTGTGCTTACCCGTGTGGATATTAAAATGATTGGCCCAGAATGCGCATACTTGTTCATACAACTGGTTAGAGGAATACAGGTCACGTAGCAGTGTACGATTAGCCGCTTCGCGCGCCAGTCGATTTAATTCCTGTTGATAAGCTTTGCGCAAGCTATCGTCAGTGCCTTTTTGTTGTTCGGCTGCGCGACGTTGCGCTTCGAGTTTAAAAATCAAGTCGGGCAGGGGAGTCTGGCTGATGGTATAGCTTAGGATTTGCTGCTGTACTTGAGCCGGTAGTTCGCTGCTACGTGCCTGTAATTGCTGCTCCAGCCAGCGCGCCTGACCTTGTTGCTGAACTTGCTGTACGGTGCTGAGGTTGGCGCCCCAGCTCAGGCGATTGGCCAGTTGCCAGGCTTCGTTTTGCTGGAGCGCCTGGGCTTGAGCGTGGCTTAAATGTATTGCCGGACTGCGCGGTGTTTGCGGGACTTGTTGGCAAGCACTAAGTGCAAGGGCCAACAAAGGGAGACAAAAATAGAGACGCATAACTAACTCCAGACTGACTACGGCAAACGGCGGTATCGATTTCCAACTAACAGATAAACATGTGTCCGGTTATCGAGCTCAATGCCATTTTCACCGACTCTGCGGCGCTTATTGACTGACGATAACGGTACAGTAAGTGTACGTTTGTCGTTATCTATGGATATGTCAGTTTAACTGCGTAAGGTAACGCTGTGTAACGGCAGGAAGGCTGCGTAAGTCAGTGCCAAGCTGGTTGGGATGAAGCTGTTTTGCTTCATCCTTTTTGTAAGCCAGGATTTAATTTGCTGCGTAACGTAAGGCCAGCGCATTGCCAGCGCGGCTATTCGCTTTGCGACCTAAGTGCTGGGAAATATACTGACCAGCGGCGACAACCTTGGCTAAATCTATCCCTGTGTGTATGCCCAGGCCGTTCAGCATGAATAGCAAATCTTCGGTGGCGACATTCCCGGTTGCACCTTTGGCATAAGGGCAACCACCCAACCCCGCTACCGAGGAATGAAAGATAGTCACGCCGACTTCTAAGCTGGCATAAATATTCGCTAAAGCCTGACCATAGGTGTCATGGAAGTGGCCAGCAATTTGCATGATCGGGTAAATCGCAGCGACTGCTTGCATCACATTTTGTACCTGGCCTGCCGTGCCTACGCCTATGGTATCGGCAATGTCGATTTCATCGCAGCCAAGTTCGGCCAGACGTTGTACCACCTCGGTCACACTGCTGATTGCTACCTCGCCCTGATAGGGGCAACCCATAGTGCAACTGATACTGCCGCGCAGGCGCACGCCAGCTGCTTTAGCGGCTTGTGCTACAGGCACAAAGCGTTGTATCGATTCGGCAATCGAGCAATTGATATTTTTTTGCGCAAAGGCTTCTGAGGCTGAGCTAAATATCACCACTTCATCCGCTTTGGCCGCGAGTGCTGCTTCCAGCCCTTGCAAGTTAGGCGTCAACGCTGAATAGATAGTGCCAGGCTTGCGCGTAATACCGGCCATGACTTCGGTTGAACTCGCCATTTGTGGCACCCATTTGGGGGAAACAAATGAAGCGGCTTCGATATTTTGAAAGCCGGCCTTACTGAGTTGATTCACCAGCTCGATTTTAACTTCGGCAGAAATCAATTCTTTTTCATTTTGCAAACCATCGCGTGGGCCAACTTCAACAACTTTAACGGTAGTAGGTAACATGGCAAGCACTTCAGCTAAATAAAGCAGCTATTTTACATGCTTCGCATACGCCGCGTCGCTATCCCACTCCAGACTTGTTGTTTGATTAGCGGAATAGCCGGGTGAATGCAGATCTGCTTGCGCTTTGCCCCAGAAACTACACAAATTAAACTGATGGCTGTCAAAATGTTTTGAAAAATGAGCCCTCTGCACAACTGACTGCGCGGCCAAGTTTGAAGCCAGTGATGCTCGCTGTGCCCAGGCACGGGTGCGCTCCTGGCATCTGCATTGAGCACTCGCGGGAGTTGTGCCGAGATCCCAAAATAGTAAACGAATTGCTTCACTTTTCGGGCTTCTTGCCGATATTCTTAAAGGCTTCCGGCTAAGCCGTGTAAGTATGCTGGCACCGGGGGCTGCGCGTTATCGTGAACTGCCTATCGTATTTAGTCAGCGAGTAGCATCCTGTTCACAGAGCCCGCTTATTTCCCGTATCGGAGTGAAAAAAAACGGGGTGCTGAATAAGGCTTTGAAGGGCATCGTTGAATATCAGAATTGTTATCGGGAGAGCGTGATGAGTATTGATCCTGTTAATCGTGGTCCTGGTGGCTTGAGTAAAATTTATCGTGCTCAAAAAACGCCGGATAGTAATTTTTACGACACCTTCAAAACTACTTACCAAACGCTGTCGGCAACTCCAGACCAGGCAAACAATCCGGTCACTGATACGGTCAAGCTCAGCCAGGGTTTGCAAAAACTCATGGGTGAAACGTACACCGCAATGGCAGATCGGCGTGGTATCACTGAGGCAGATCGTTTCGCTTACGCTGGTATTTTAAATAAGGCTTACAGCGGTCGCGGTATGGAGTATCCCCAGGCGTTTTTGCAAAGCTTAAGTCCCGCAGAGCTGGCTATCATACAGCGTGAAAAAAGTCTGGCTGAGCCGATTCAGCCTGCGCAATTGAGTAAAGAAGGTGCCAGCAACTTATTATTACCGACTGGGTATACGCTGGATTTAAATCATGATGGCTATGAAGAAATCGGCTTAGCTCTGACCTCAGGATTTCCGCCACGCGATGCTCCGATTAAATTTCAGCAAGCCTGGGCAGAAACGATCGATAACATGGATGAAGGCGACGTCATGACTTACAGTATGATGATGCATGTTGCTGTGGTCGGCATACGCGTCGATACAACATTGTCGCAAGCGCCTTTACATGCGACCGATAAATTGCAGAGTTACACTGAGGTATTGGCGAGTTTGCTCGCTAATTTGCCCGCGCAATTGCCTTACATCGGGCTAGCGCAAATGCAAAAAGACCAGGAATTCTACACGCGTTTGCAACAGGCGTTGTTGAGGCAGGGCTAGGGCTGCGGTCTGGCAAAATTCAAACTTACAATTCGCACTGGCTTAAAAGATAGGCTTAAAGCAAGCCAGTGCGCCCGATAGGTCTGTGGTACTCGGATTAGCTTGCCTACTCTGCAGTTTGCTGCTGCACAATTTTAATTACTGATCGCTAATTTAAGTTTGGGTAGTTTCTGTGGCAAGGTGAATAACTTGGTCAGGTTGAGTATAGGTACACTTTGTTGGCGCCAGTGAAAGCCAGAGCGCACGATGTTTAACCAAATGCTGGCAAGATCCTGACTGACCCAGCTATCATCAACCTGAATTTTTTCAGGTGGTCTGGCCAGATCCAGTGCTGCAAACTGATGGCTTTGCTTGCCTGCGTCAAAGTAAGCAATTATCGCCAGGCAAGCACCGGGCGTCGCATTTAAACCCAGCCGTAAGCCTAAATTCATCACCGCGAGCGGACGATTTTGCCAAAACACGACTTGATTGATATAAGCCGGAGCCAATGCTAATTCCGAGCGCTCCAGTTCATTACTGACCTGAAGGATTTCACGCTGACCTACCGCAACGTAGCCAGCAGCTCCCAGATCACAAAGCCAGGCGTCAGCTTGTGCCATGATGAGAACTCCTATTCGCTGTGTTGCAGGCGGTCAAGCAAACTACGGCTATCGAAACTACACGCCATACGACCATCTATTTGTGTGACTGCACGCCAAGGTAATTGTTCAGGTAAGTGGGGGGCGGGCAGGCTGTGCAAGTGAATTTCACCGGGCTTAATCATGGCGATTTCATTGCAAAGTAAGCCGAAATAGCCATCTTGATTTTTCAGTAAAATGCAGACACGGCGTTCAGCCGGAATATTGGTCAGGCAAGTGACTTGTTCTGAACAACAATACACAGGCCAATCGCGTCCCTGGTAGTAGACACAGGCGCAAGCCGGAAATTCGGCCTGCCCCCAAACCAGATCGGCTAAGCTGATAATACTGGCAATTTGCTGCTGATCGGCGAGTAGTAATAAGGAATTGATACGCATAGACACCAGACCATCCTGAACATTGCCTAAGGATGCAGTACTGGTCAGCGTTTGGTAGCTAATCATGAGTAGACTCCCGCAAAAGAGGAAATTTTCTGTAGCAATTGATCTTCGTTAAATGGCTTGACCAGATAGTCGTCAACGCCAGCTTGCAGTGCTTGTTGCTTGTGTTTGTCGGAAGAGCGAGAGGTAATCATGATAATTGCGATACGTTTAGACCAATCGCGTGCACGTATATGTGTGGTAAGTTCCAAACCATTCATACGCGGCATTTCCATATCCAGCAAAATCAGATCGGGTGTAATGTCATTCATTTTAGTAATAGCATCCAGACCATCTAAGGCAGTAATGACATGGAATCCGGCATCTCTTACCACTTGCGCTGTGGCGCGACGAGCTGATAAAGAATCATCGACGACTAAGACGGTATAGGCTGAGCTTACGGCGGGCGTTTCAAGCAGCGCTGGGCTTAAATTCTGGCGCTGATGCCAGAGCTGTTTTTGCTGCGCTGGTTGATCTATCAAGTCAGCCAGATCGATTACAGGACTCACGCTGCCGTCACCAAGTAAGGCTGCACCAATAATGCCAGCTAACCTTGGGACATAAGGGCCAAGTTTCTTCACGACGATATCGCGGCTATCGCTGATTTCATCTAGCTGTATTGCGACTAGTTCGCCGGATTGCTGACGTACCAGTAATATCGCTTTGGCTAGCTTTTCAGTGGCGGCTAAATGCAATAGTTCACGCAAATCAAATAAACTGAGTAATTGCACTTCGTCACGCGCGGATTTCTGATAGCGGTACATGCGACGTGCTCCGATTTCTACGATGTTTTGCTGATCGTAGTAGTGAATGTCGACTACCCGTCGACTTGAAAGCGCTAGTAAATTATTATCTAGTCTGGCTAATAATGCATGCTCAGACAGCAAACTCAATGGTAATTGTATGACCAGGCTTAAACCTTGCGCACTGACCGAGTGTATGTCTATGCTGCCTTTTAATTGCAAAATACGTTCATAGACAACATCCATACCTATGCCACGCCCCGAGGTCTGCGTGGTCACATTCCGGGTTGAAAAACCGGGCAATAAAATGAAGCGCGCTAATTCTTGCTCAGATAAACTTTGTCGCGCGCTGATTAAACCCTTGCTCAAGGCTTTTTGCTGGATCGCAGCGAAATCCAGACCGGCACCGTCATCCTGACAAACCAGGCGCAAGTCATTTCCGGCGCGGCTAAAGCTCAATTTTAAGTTACCTTGTAGTGGCTTTTGCCGGAGTTGCCTTTGCTCTTGCGACTCGATGCCATGATCAATCGCATTACGCAAAATATGCATTAATGGATCAGCCAGTTCGTGTAGTAACTTACTATCAATCTGAGTTTGTTCGCCCTCAATTTGCAATAGCGCTTGTTTGCCTGTTACGCGGCAAGTTTGCCTGACTACACGTTGCAATCGCGCACTTAATTGTGCAATCGGTACCAAGCGTGTACGCAACACCGCATGCTCATTTTCTACCTGCAAGTTGCGCTGACCTTCAAGTAATTCCGATAAATTATGCAATTGCTGTTGCATCTGCTGATTCATTTCCTGAGCATCGGTGCGCGCCTCCAGTAATTGGCGAGTCAAAGTATGGAGTTCGTTGTAACGTTCAAATTCCAGTGGATCAAATCCATCCTGGGTTTTGGTGCTGGCAGGATTGAGGTTGAATCCGCGTATATCAACCAGGTGTTCTAATTGCTCCACCAGTTTTTGCAGATGCTGATCTTGCTGTTGTATTAGTTTGGTTTGCTTTAAGGTTTGTTTCAATTGTTCTTGAATTTGCGCGTTAGAAATCAGGTTTTCGCCGGCTAAACGCAACAATTCATCGACGGTATTTTCTGATACGCGTAGCTGTGTCTCGTTCACGATCAAGTCTTTATTCAGTTCGGGCACAGGCGTCGCGACACTCGCTGGCTTGATCTCAGCAACGATATTTTTATCCGCCACAGGCGACCTGACTGTGCTGGCACTGGATGTGGATGCAAGGTCGTGACTATTTTGAATCCGGGCAAGAATAGCGCACATAATTTCCGCTGCGTCTTCTGGCGCTGGAGTCAAGCCCAGTATGGCTTCTCCCATCACTTGCAAACAATCTCCAGCCTGTATTAGTAAGGCGAGTAGCTCATGGTCGGGTAATTGTTTTGCTTGCCTTTGCTTTTGAAGTAAGTCTTCCAGGTGGTGAGTGAGATTGGCGATACCAGCTATCCCTACAGTGTTTGCCGCACCCTTTAAGGTATGTGCCGCCCTTTGCGCCTGTTCCAATAAACTAAGCCCCGCGCTCAGTTCCATTTCAGCTTGTATGTTTAAAAGTGCCGAACAAAATTGATCTAACTGCTGTGGCAGTTCCTGTAATAAGCCTTCAAATAACTCGTAATTCAAGTCATTCGGTAAGGCAAGCGATACGCTGGTTAGGTCGCGATTATCTTCATCATCAATGGCGTGCTCATCGCTGACTTCAATTTGCAGCAGCGCTTGTTCCAATTCATGGATTTGCTCATCGCCAAGTGTGATTTTCCATTCCGGATGCTGCAAATGACTCAGTAGGGGAGGTACTAAGTCGGCGACTTTTTGATTAGTTACCAGGCTTTGCAGGTAAGCAATCAGACTCAAAGGAATTAATCGTAACTCTAACTGCAGGGTTTGCCTACGCAATTCAGAAGCTGACGCTAACTGGACGACACTTGCCAGATACAGTTGAACACCAGTTAAACTTAAGGATGCGGCGGTATCTGCAATTCGCGATAAATCATCAAGGTAATTGACGGTAAATAAAGCGTAATCCGAATCGCTGAGTTCTGCGGTGAACTTATCTAAGTCTTCATCTAATTGCGGCAAAATTTGCTGCAATTCGTGGCAAAATATTTCGAGTAACTGGCGATTCACGGTACTTACTGCTGGTTTATCCAGTGTATGATCGGTTTCCGCTGTCGCCGGAGTTACTGATGCACCGTGTAATGTGGCCACATTTTCGGGAAGACTGGATAGATACCCCTCGTCGCTTATATCATCGGCTTGCCAGCATGGCGAAAATGCCAAATCCATCAATTGACTAGTTAACTCTTCCGGTGTGTAAGCCGTTTGCTTGAGTAACAACAGACTTACTTCTTGCAAAACCTGAACTTGTTCGTCACTAAGTTCGCTGACTTCTGGCAGTGCCTGGAGGTTGCGCCGTAAATCCGACAAGCTTTCTTTAATGGCAGGACTTGCAAGAGTAGCGAGTTGATGCAACATCGCTGCCGCTTCGGCTGCAGTTAATTCACGACTGGCTAATACGGAAATAAATTGTTCCAGCGCATCCGGATTATTTGTTTGTTCAGTTGATGTGATGATTTCAGTCAGTAAAGGAACCTCAGGTTCAGAGTTCAAATGGAACTCAGGTTCATCGCAACTTAATAATTGATGCAATTCACACTGCGCATGCTCATTCAAAGGCTCTGGCCAATTGGGTTCAGACAAATGCCGGAGTAAAGGCTGAATATTTTTCTCACCGTGATCCAGCGCGTAACTCGCTAGTAGGTCTGGCCATTCACGCAGTAAATTCACCTCTTCATTGCTGAGTGAGCGTTGCTGTTCAAGCAGTTTTTGCAAATTGCCTTCAATTAATCGGCAAACCCAGTGCAAGCCGCGGACTTTACGTAAGCTGGCAGCTTGCTCTATATCGCGCAAATGTTGAATGTAGGCATGGAGCGCGGGGGCCAGATTTTCGCTTTGTTGCTGTTCTAAGGTCAGGAAAATCTGATCCATGGCTGCCAGTACGACAGCTTCGATACCTTGATCTTCAGCAGGCAACGCTTCCATGATTTTCCTCAGGCAACGAGTTTAAAGACACGTACTGTAGAGAGTAACATCCGCGCATATTCCACCAAATTCGTGGTTTGCTGAGTTTGTGCATCCAATTGTTGACTGGTTTGTTGATTAGTCTTTTTGATTTGCATGGCACGTTCTAGCAATTCCTGACTAACCTTCACCTGAGAGTCGGATTTTTCAGCAATTTGCTGCACTGACTCAACCAGTTCGGCTGTCGCGTTACGGGTTAACTGCATTTGTGCCCCCGCTTGCTCAGCCAGACGACTGCCTTCAACAACTTGTGAGATTGCTGAGTTCATCGTGTTAACCGTATCGGCAGTTTCTAATTGAATATTGTTAACCAGGCTGGAGATTTGCATAGTCGCTTGCCGGGCATTTTCTGCCAGGCGTTGCACTTCGTCAGCTACCACTGCAAAGCCGCGCCCTGCTTCACCGGCTGAGGCCGCATGCATACTCGCATTCAGCGCCAGGATATGCGTACGTTCTGCAATCGCATTAATCAAGCCAACGACACCGGAAATTTCTTGTGAACGTTCACCCAGGCGTTTAATCCGTTTTTCTGTTTCGCGTATGATTTCACGTGTGCTATTGATGCCACCCACCGTATTATTAACGATATCCAGCGCTTGCTGTGTCGTTTGTATGGCATTGTCCGCAGCTCGATTGCAATTTTGTGCCAACTCAGCAATTTGACGCATTTCACGTGAGGCTTGCGATAGTGAAACTGCAGTGTGTTCTACCTCATTATGTTCTTCGGCGGCGGCGGCCATCACCAGGTCTGCTTGTTGTTTTACTTTTAAACTGGCTTCGGTCACGTCGGCAGAAATATTACTTACATCCAGCAGTACTTTAGCGGTTTCACTTGTTAGCAAGTTCAATGCGTCAGAAACCGCACCAGTCACATCGGAAGATACGGGTACTTTGACCGTCAGATCTTTATTCGCTAATTGCGCTACCGCCTGCAACAGAACCAGCACCGATTCATTCAGGCGTTCGTTTTCTTGCTCTATCTTGGCGCGGCTGGCTTCGCGTTCATCCACCATACTATCGAATTGTTTTGCAAGCTTACCGATTTCGTCTTCTTGTTGCAGACGTGCCCGCACCGAAGCATCACCACCAGCGAGTTTTTGCATAACGCCGACCAGATGTGAAACGGGTTTGGTAATACTGCGTGTAATGTAATAAGAAATGACTGACGCTAATATCAAGGCTGCGATACCCACATACAGCATTTGATTTTGCGAAGTGATGAAAGTTTGATCCGCATTTTGGCCATCTCGTTTCACCAACTGAGTCTGATAGTTAATCAATTTTTCCATAGCGCCGAACCAGTGCTCCTGATCGTTTTGCAGATCAACCAGTAACCAATGGCTGGCTTCGTTGTGTTTGTTTTCACTGACCAAACGCATAAACTCCCGCTGCGCGGCGCCGTAGCGGTTCCGCGCTGCCGTCGCGTCGTCGAAAATTTTCTTTTCCTCAGCGCTACCTATCAATTTCTCAAAGTTTTTGATATTGGTTTCTTGATTTTGCCGACGCCCTAAAATCAATTTTTGTTCAGCATCGATAGCTTTAGCATCGCTTAATAAGAGTAAGTTACGCATGGAAAGCGCATTCGCATTCACATTACCCAGCATTTTGTATGCAAGCAAGACTTTGGGGTAACTACCATCAACAACGTTATGTGTACCCTGATTGATCTGTCTTAAGTTACTACTGGATAGCCAGGCAAATGCCGCCAGCAGCAATAAAACGATAGCGAAACCCAGACCCAGCCGGGTTGCAATAGTGGGTGTACGAAGTTTCATAACATATTCCTCTAGTCTGGCTTAAATAATTAATCAGGGTTATCAACTTTTAGCTAAGTTACGGAAGAAACTACGGTGATCAAACTCTAACCATGCCTGACTTCCCGCCAGGAAAATTTGACTGACATGGGCGAGTAATTGCTCAGGTAAAGTATGCTGGCTGGAAAGTAATTTTAAATCGCTAACCGTTTCAGGCTGCTGCTCGATTGCCAAAGCCAGTGCCTGCTCACGTTGGTCAAGGATTAACAGATAAGCAGGCGTAAGTCGGCTTGTCAGGTTGTTCAAAGCGAGCGCGAGATTAAATACGGGGATTAAATTACCGCGCTGATTATATAAACCGAGTAAATAGTCAGGTGCACCTGGTAGTGCTGCAATGTCTTTTGCATAGGCCAGTTCAGAGTAAGTGCGGGCGGTAATCAGGAAGTTCAGCCCTGCACAACGGAAGCCGTAACGTTTATCGTTACGTCGCTGACCAGGTGTGTCAGACAAGGCCAGTGCAGGAATCTGAGCGGCTAATAAGGCTTCGCTAGGTAATTGCCAATCGGTCATTGCGCTCGTCATATTGCTATCCCAATCATGGAATGGTGGCAGAGTCCAGCGTTTAGATTTAAATTTCTTTTGATCAAAGAAATTGTGCCTGATCTCAGTGTTTCACCACATAGCACGAATCAAGCAAAACATTGCTCTCAACCAGGCTAGTCGGTTAAGCCTGGTTAAGGTGGCAAGGTACAGCGCAGTGAAGCGCAAGCGTTCAGGCAGCGACGCTTAATTGCTCGATTATTTGCGCAGCGGTAAATGGCTTGGCCACATAGCCTTTTGCGCCCTGCATCTGACCCCAGATTTTGTCTGCTTTTTGTCCTTTACTGCTGACAAAAACAATCGGTATGCTTTTGGTTTCCGGGTCTTGTAAGAGATTGCGGCAAGCCTCGTAACCATCCATTTCAGGCATGACGATATCGAGGAAAATGATGCTGGGTTTTTCAGCACGAGCTTTATCAAGTGATTCGCGACCATTGCTGGCAGTAACAACCATGTAGCCAGCGTCACTGAGTATGGCTTTGATATTCGCGAGTTCAGTCGCAGAGTCATCCACAACCAGAGCTTTTTTTAATGACATGGTAGTACTCCTCAGTAGTTAAGCTCGGCAGCCCCATGGCATGCCGTAGCAATTAAGCGCCTTATGTTCCCAACGCCACGTTTTGTCGTTTCTGTTGATTCAGCAAAGCATAGTCAGCCATACACTTTTCCACCGTGCTGCGAAAGCGTTGATGTTCAACTGGCTTGGTCAAATAATTTGTGCAACCTGCCATCGTGCCGCGGATACGATCAAACGGCGAGGACTTGCTGGTAAGCATGACGACCGGTACTTTCTTGTAATCGGGATGGCGACGAATAATTTTGCAAACGTCATAACCATCAGCGCCTGGCATCACAATATCTAAAAAGATCAAGTCATAACTTTTTTGCGACAGCATATATAGCCCAAGCTCGCCAGTTTCCGCACTGTCCGATTGAATTTGCATATCACGTAATTCCTGGGTGATTTTGATGCGGGCGGTGGGACTGTCATCAATAATTAAAGCGAGTTGCCCAGGTTGTATCAGGCTTTCAGAAATAACTTCTGCAGATTGTGGTGTCAGCATAGGATTGCTGACACGAGTTAAGGCAGCGTTGCTGGGTTTGATATGACTGACCTTACCTAATTCATTCGCAATCTGATCCAGTAAATGCAATAACTTGCTGGGCGCCAATGGTCGCTGCAAATGAAAATTTCCTGTTTGTGTCAAGGTTTTCCCCGCAATTGTGAGCACCACAGGAGGAACCAAATCGGGCTTGGCTAATATGCCTTGCATTTCGTTTACGGCAACGCTGGAATCAGCGTCAAGTAAGGCAATATCTGCATGTTCATGATCATCGCTTAAGTGAAAGTTGATTGTCCTGCCACCTGCCATAGTCAAGCTAATAACACTGCGAACCAAGCGCATTTCATAATCACTTAAACCCAGTACGGCCAGGGTGAATCGTTGAATTGCACCATTCGGTGCGGGTTGCATGGGAGTCATGTGAGCCTCTTTACGAAAATCCTACGATTAAGGAAATACGGTAACTGGCTGTCCGGCGAGGTAAAGCATTACCTCGCGAGGACCCTGTAGTTTTGCGTCCCAGCCTTTCGGAAGGTTTGCCTTTGAAACAATGAAACTTTGCTTAGATGCGTGACACAAGATTTAACGATCTAACTCTAGGATAACTTGGGAGCCCTTTCAAGGATAAATGTCAAACTTTTTTACAAGCGTAACTCTTTGAAAACATTGTGATTTATTTAAATTCGACGACGCAGAAATGATCAGCCTCGGGGTGCTTCCATATTCGCCAATAGCAGTTCGATTCGATGCTTGAGCAGCGATTTTTTTTGCAAAAACATCTGCAAATTATGAAGATCTTATCAAGTAGTTGCCGCCTATTTTCAGAAGTGGGAAGCAGTGAGCCTGGTAAATAAGGACAAAATCAAGAAAGTATGTGAAGATTCAGAGCCAGGCTTAACTTGGTTCTGCTTTTTCAGGCGGCCTGGTTTAGGTAAGAATTCATTAAATTTTTCAGGAGTGCTTATGCCCTTAGTCAGTGTTACTTTACGTCAGCCAAAAAGCACAGAATTTAAACGTCAAATCTTGACCAGCGTACATCAAGCCCTGCTGAAATCGGGTGTACCACCCAAAGACTTGTTTCAACGCGTATTTGAATTGAGTGAAGAAAACTTCGTTTACGATGCGGCGTTTCCAGATGTGGCGACCGCAAGAAATGAGAATTTCGTACTGGTTGAAATTCTCTGGTCAGTTGGTCGCAGTGTTAAAGTTAAGAAGCAAGTTCTGGCCGATATTTGTGCCGCATTTCAGGCCGAAGGGCACGACACGGAAAACCTTATGGTGGTGTTCAAAGAAACCGCTTGGGAAAATTGGTCGTTTGCGGGTGGCCGCTTAATGCATGCTTAAATCATCGGGGTTGTCTGAGCGCTTTGCGTAAGGCCTCGAGATAACGTTCGCTGACGCTCAGGCGCTGGCCATTCGTTAGCACAACCTCGTATTGTCGTTCAGATTGCCAGGTCAATTCTTTTAAGAATTTCAGATTGATGATGTGCTTGCGATGAATTTGTAAAAACATCGCAGGGTCAAGCTGCGTCGCGAGTTTGCTAATGGCGATACGGTGCAATAACCGTCGTTCCGCCAGATGCAGTTCGACATAATTACCTGCGGCGCTAACCTGGCTGACATCGCACAGCGAGATGCGTTCCAGTCGCCCTGGTGTGGCAATGCTCAGGTAATGCCAGTAGGTTGGTTCGGTGCCCGCTGCTGGTGGTGTTAAAAAATCGTGCAAGGACGCCGCATAGCTTGCACGCTGTTGCTGCTGCATTAATGCCGAGGCTCGCTGCAGACTTTCGCGTAAACGCTCGTCATCGACAGGCTTGAGCAAATAGTCGAGTGCGTGCACTTCAAACGCACGCAAGGCATGTTCAGAGTAAGCGGTGACAAAAACGAATAAGGGTAGTTGTTCAGCCTTGGGTGTTTGCTGCAAGATTTGGCGCGCGCATTCCAGACCGCTGTTTCCTGGCATTTGTATATCGAGGAAAACTAAGTCGGGTCGAAGCTGTTGCTGGAGTTGCAGCGCAACTTCTGCATCGCTGGCTTCCGCCAGTACTTGGCAATCTGGATAATCGGCCAGCGCCGCACGTAAATTTAAACGACTGAGTGCTTCGTCATCAACTATCAGGCAACGCAACATCTTTATTGCCCCGCTTCAGCATGTAGCATGTGTTCAGGTAAATCCAGTGTCACAATGAAATCCTGATTCAACGTTTGAATATCCAGCCTGGCCAATCCCGCATAGTTGTGCTGCAATTGTTGCCTGACTTGATTTAAGCCCAAACCTAATCCCGGGTTGGCAGGTAAATCCGGGTGAATGGGATTACGTACACGCAGACGCAAAAAGGCGCTGTTTGCTGCAGAAATTATTTCGGCATCAAGGTGTATCGTGCTGTGCAACTGATGCTTATCTAAATCATGACGTAATGCATTTTCTAATAAGGGTTGCAAAATTAGGGGTGGGCATGGCCAGTTCTGCATCTCTGTACTGAGGCTGGCGAATTGCAATTGCAAGCGTTCGCCATAACGTAATTGCTGCAAGCTCAGGTAATCGCGACAAAATGCGAGTTCCGCCTGTAAACTGACCTGCCTTTGCTGCATCACACTTAAGGCATAACGCAACAAATGACTGAGCTGATTAATCGCGCTCAAGGCCAGTCGTTTGTCATCACTACGCACCAGTGCAGAAATCGCATTCAAGGCATTAAAGATAAAGTGGGGCTCCAGTTGAGCCTGCAAATTATGCAGACGACTTTGCTCTAACTGCAGTTGTAAATTCAAATTGTCGGTCTGGGATTTTTGTAAGCTGAGTTCGTGCTGCCTTTGCTGACGCCAGATTTGCAAACTGACTATCGCAAAGTAGACCGCGCTCATCACTACGCCATCGGTAAACCAATGTGATTGACGTAAAGCTCGATAAGCTTTGATTAAGCCTGTCCAACTTAATTCTGGCTGGCTCTCGAACAGATTCAACGTAGCGCAATACACTAATTCCAAAGGCAGATACAAGCCCAGCACACCGAAATACAGCAAGATCAGTGCACGCCGGGATTGCACTAAATGCGGACGAAAATTCAGTAACAGATGCAAACCACTGCTCAGGATGAAATACCCTAGCGAGCTGACCAGCCAATCTCGCCATAGGGGAAGAAAGGCCACGGCCTTGCCTTGATGCTCGAGGTCGCCAAAACGAGCCAATGCCCCCAGGCCATCAAGGAATAGCCACAATAGAAAATGGCAGCTGATGATCAGCCATAAACCTGACCAGCCAGCTCGCTGATCGGTATCGGGTAAGAGGATACGAGTCTTCATGCGCTCAGTATATCAGGCGCATTCAAACCTTCGGTGAGAGTGTTTAGGACTTAATCACGCCAGGCTGCAAGTTCGTCACATACCGGCTGATTTTGCTAGCAAAATTGCTAGAATCCGCCCCTCCTCGTGTTCCTATTATTCAGGTAAGCCCAGTGATCTCACTCTTCATTTCATCCGGCATCATGGCATTGACGCCGATTGCCGACGACCTCGTCCAAACAGTCAGCGAAAATAGCCAGCAAGTGCTGATTAAAAATCAGCGCAGCTTAAATCAGCAGCGAGCGGAAGCCAATGCAAGCCAGATAGTTGATGCTAAGGAGTTACAGCAATTCGCTGATACTTCTGTGCTCACGGTATTGCAAAGGCAACCCGGTGTGAACCTGGTCAATGGCCAAATCAGTATGCGTGGCTTGCCTGCAAACTACACGCAGATTTTAATAAATGGCGAGCCAGCACCGGCAGGCTTTAATTTGGATAGCGTTAATCCAGCGCAATTGGAACGTATAGAAATTAACAGTGGTACACGTGCCGATCAATCGAGTCAGGCGATAGCAGGTAGTATCAATTTGATTTTTAAATCCACCAGCGTCAATTTGCCCAAGCAAATTCAGGTGCAACTACAGCACGGAAAAACCCAGACTAATCGCTTACTCGCGCATGATATCAATGGCCATTGGGCGGGGCTGGAATATGGCTTACGCGTGCAAGCGCAAGACAACCTGTATTCAGGATTGGAAAAAAATTATGAACAGCAAGTTGATCTGACGCGTGGCGAAGTTCTGTTGGACAGGCAAATTCACGAGCAGGGCGATAGCCAATTACGGCGCTTTAACGTGCAAGCGCGTTTGTCCGCAAAACCATCGTCAATCGAGCAGTGGCAGGTGCAAAGCTGGCTGGAACAAAGCCACAATCAGGCGCAAGGGCATGCTCAGGAAAGCATGCAACGAGGTGAGGCTAATGATTATCCCGATAATGCCTTTTTTAGCACTACCCGACAAACTCAGGCGCGCCTGGAAGCACAGTGGAAGCGAAGGTTGAATGCGGACTTGCGTATGCAAAATAAGCTGGCGGCCTGGTACAGTGATCGTGATATTGATTACGTATTTAATGGTCAGACTGTCGATGCAGGGAGTTTATTTCAACGTCAGGTGGTGTCAAATGCAAATGAGAAAAAATGGCAGCAAAGCAGTCAGTTTAACTGGAATTTTCAAGCACAGCATAGTCTGGCCCTGGGCTGGAGCCTGGCGCAAATCCAGCGAGAGGAACAACGATTACAAACCGATACGTCACGACTTGCTGTGTCGGCGTTGCTAAGTGAGCAGGCGACAGGGACGCAACTTGATGAACGCTACCGTGCAAAAATTAATCAAGTGGCGCTCTATTTGCAAGATGAATGGGATATTAGCGAGGTGTGGCGCAGTTATTTGGGTTTGCGTTGGGAAAGTCTGAGTACAGAAGTGGATAGCCATGCCTCGTTACAGCACGAAGGTTTGATTAAAAATCGCGCGGCGGTTTGGAGTCCAGTTTTTAATTTGCTCTGGCGCAATCCAGAGGCAGCGGCAAAAAAGCAAACTCAGCAGTGGCGTCTGGCCCTTGCGCGCAGTTATAAAGCCCCGGAGCCCCGGCAAATTATTCCGCGACGCTATACCGTAAATAATGGCAATAATCCTGCCAATGCCGATTATGCAGGGAATCCGGAATTACAGCCTGAACTGGCCTGGAATGCCGATCTGGCTTATGAATACAGTTGGGGCGAGGGTACCTGGCTGAGCCTGAGTGGCTACACTAAACGTATACAAAATGTGGTGGTCAACGACTTGGTTCAGTACCAGCAGCGCTGGTTGGTGCATCCGGCAAATCTGGCTGCCGCAAGTGTACAAGGGCTAGAGCTGGACTTGCGCTTGCCACTGCAGATTACGCGAGTTAAAGCTAAGCTGTCTATGCGCTTGCATGCTGGCTATCATCAATCGCATTTGCAAAATGCAAGTTGGGATGCGGCGCGCTTACCCGGGCAATTACCATATAGCTGGAGTTATTTGCTTGATTATCAGCGAGGCCCAGTTCAAGCCAGTTTGAATTGGCAAGTGCAGGCGGGCGGCAAGTCCCAGGCAAATGCTTTTGTCAGTAATCAACAAACTCAAACTAACCGGATCGAACTGGCCTGGCATTACCGATTTTCGCCGCAACTTAAGATCAGTTTCATGCATAGCCAAAGTTTGCGCGGCGATGGCACGCAAATTACCACCTACCAAGATCAGCATACACGCTGGCAAAGGCAGAGTATTAATGCGGATGAGCATTTGAGTCGCTTGCAACTCGAATTCAATTATTGATAGGGTGTGTTTACGGCGATGCTGGTGTGGCGCGGAAGAGTTGAGGATTTTCCTCAGCAAATTCGCGCAAGCTATTCCAGACCAGTCTGACACGAGGCAGTCGGTATAAATCACTGGGTGCGGCCAGCCAGTAACTGCGCTCACCAAAGCTGGTACCTGGCAATACTGGAACCAGGCTGCCATCAGTCGGAATGGCATAGGGGGGAGCCATAAATAAACCCAGTCCGGCCGCAGCTGCCTGAGCTTGCGCCATCATGCCAGTGCAACAAAGACGGCGGCGCGGCTGGAACCCGAGTTTTTCCAAAAAACGCAATTCACTGCTGGCCAGACGATCCTGAACATAATCGACGAAATCGTGTTGCGCTAAATCTGCTGCACTCAATATGGCGGGGCGCTGTTGTAAGTAGCAAGGTGAGGCATACAAATTCAACTCGAAACTCGCCATCCTCGCAAATACATAACGCCCGCTATGTGGCGGGTCTAACATTACCCCCAGATCGGCTTCACGATTGGCCAGATTGGCAAAACTGGGTAAAACCAGCAAGTCTATGCTTAGCGCAGGTTGTTCTTTTAAGAGTTTCGCCAATAAAGGGGTCAGTATCAGCGTACCAAATAATTCGGGTACCCCCAGGGTCACCACCCCTTGCACAGTCAGGCTGGCTTGTCCTAACTGATCGGCTGCAGCAATCGCGGCACTTTCCATGGCTTCAGCATGGGGCATTAAGGCATGGCCTAATTCGGTGAGTTGATAACCCTCACGGCTACGATCAAATAAGGTCGAACCAAGTTGCTGTTCCAAGCGATCAATGCGGCGCGCTACCGTGGTGTGTTCAACCACGAGTTTGCGTGCCGTGCCCGACAAAGTACCCGTGCGGGCAAGCTCAAGAAAATAGCGGAGATCGGTCCATTCGGGCATCTTATTCATGGCTTGATTGTGCAATAAAGCAGAGTTACAAGTAAAGCAGGATGAATATTGCACTGCACCAGAAACGTTCATGCGCATGTATCGAGTGCGCTCTGACTTGCACATTAAAGGTCATCACCGTCATGTCTTAGCAAAGAGGGCAAGGTTAAGTCGTGTGGAAATGACTAAAACTGCTGTAATTTAACAACAATCACCAGGTATTTCGCGGGCTTATTGGCGTATAAGCGATAGGAATAGCGTCTTGCTAAGCGACCTGATATTTGCCACAAAACAGTGCATTTTGTCTGGCCTGGGCATGGTCTTGGCCAGACGCTGCCTCAGTCTATCCACACAATTTCTCTGCGAATACACGAGTAATGTGCAAATTTGCACAAATGCTGAGCAAAGATGAATGTTTTTGTCTGTGAAAAATCAGGTCACACTTGCAACACAAAAAAAGGGGACAAAATCAGCCAGATATCGGCCCAGCACTTACTTGCCTATCAAGTAAATGGCGCGTTGTGTACCAGTCTGCGTTGTGGCGTTTCCTATCAGTGTTTGTTGCCCATTTCGACGACAGGAGACTCACCATGGCCACTCAGCCACGTACTACACCACGCTTGCACCCTCTAGCCGCTGCGCTTTCCGCTGTTTTCTTGTGTGCCAGTCCGGCGCTGGGCTGGGCGACTTCGGTTAACTCTGAAAATTCCGCTGCCGAAGAGCAAGCCGTGAGTCAGGCATCAGGTGCAGTCGCCGCGGATAAAACTGAGCCAGCCACGGTGGTGGTATCAGCACGTCGTCGTGATGAAAGTTTGCAAGATGTGCCAGTCTCAGTGACCGCCTACAGCGCCGATCAATTATCCAAAACAGCGGTGGCCGATATTGTCGGTCTGACCCAAAGCTTGCCCAACACCACCATGAAAGCCTCGCGGGGTACTAACTCCACCTTAACCGCGTTTATTCGCGGCGTGGGGCAGCAAGATCCGCTGGCTGGTTTTGAAGCCGGGGTGGGGATTTATCTGGACGACGTGTATCTGGCGCGGCCTCAGGGTGCAGTGACCGATATTTACGACGTTGAACGCATCGAAGTTTTGCGTGGCCCGCAAGGTACGCTGTATGGTCGTAACACCATAGGTGGCGCTTTAAAATACGTCACCAAAAAACTCGGCCCGACTACCGATGTGCGTGTCAAAACCACCTTGGGTAGCTATGGTCAGGCCGAAGGCGTGATTACGGCCAGTACCCCTTTGTCGGAGACCTTGCGCGTGGGTGCCAGCCTGGCCAAATTTAAACGCAATGGTTTTGGTAAGAACTTGTATAACGGCATGGAAAACTATGACAAGGACCTGGCCGCAGCGCGCTTGTCGCTCGAGTGGATGCCCAACAGTGATTGGTTTATCCGGGTCGCGGCGGATACCACCGAAGACAATTCCAGTCCGAAAAATGGCCATCGCTTAACCGTGGCCAATGCCAGCAAGGCGCCGGTACTCGCCAATGAATACGATACCCGCGCGAATATGGTAAGTGTTCTGGGCCACGCCCAGCAAGTCAAACAACATGGTATCTCTGCGACTCTGGAATGGCGCGCCGATCATGAGTGGACGTTGAAGTCGATCACCTCGAGCCGGCGTGATACCTCGTATGCACCCATCGACTTTGATTCTTTATCAGTGATCGATCTGGAAGTGCCGGCAATCTACAAAAACCGCCAATTCAGCCAGGAATTGCAAATCAGTTACAACGGCAAGCGCTGGCAAGGTGTGGCAGGTGTTTACTACATCGACGCCAATGCCTTTAACCATTTCGATACCATACTCGGTGGTGCGGTACCGCTTTCGGTCTACACCAAGGGTGATGTGAATACCAAGGCCTGGGCCGCGTTTGCCGATGCCAGTATGGCTTTGAGCGATGACTGGAGCGTTTCTTTTGGTGGTCGTTATACCTCAGATAATCGTAGCGCAACCGTATTGCGACAAATTTTCCTCGGCAATAAAGGTTCGCCCGTGTTAGGTAATCCGGCTGCCGTATTATTCCGTACCGATACCAACCTCACCGAGAAAGATTTAGATCGTACCGATACCAAATTCACGCCACGACTGGCGTTGAATTGGAAAGCCAGTGCTGAACACAATGTCTATGCCTCGTGGTCGCAAGGCTTTAAAGGCGGCGGTTTTGATCCGCGCTTAAATGTGTTTGGCACCAAGTTGAGTCCCGCACAAGCACGCGCTGGTTATGCACCCGAAGAAATCACCACCTGGGAACTCGGTTTGAAATCGCAGTTTGATAAAGGTCGTATCCAGACCAATGCCGCGATTTTCTTTAGCGATTATAAAAACGTGCAAATCCCGGGTTCGATTGCAGTGGATACTGATGGCGATGGTAAAGACGATAACTTCGCCGGTGTTACCACCAATGCCGGTAAGGCGAGAATCTCTGGTTTTGAATTTGAAGCACTGGCACGTCTCACTGATAACTTAAAGTTGTCGGCGATGTATAGCTATATCGATGCCAAGTACACCAGGTTTATGGTCGCCGGGGTCGATGTGTCGTCGCAAAAAGTGTTTCAGAATACACCCAAGCAAAGTGCTAACCTGAGCCTGACTTATGAATGGCCTATGAGTGTCTTTGGTAAAAATGGCTTGATGTCGGTAATCAGTAGTTATTCTTATCGCGGTGCCACCAATCAATTTGAAACCCCGAATGCCTTACTCGATCAGGGCGCTTATAGCCTGGTCGACGCCAGCCTGGTCTGGACTAGCCAGGATAGACGCTGGCGCGCAGGTTTGCATGGCAAAAACCTCAGCGATACCCGTTACAAAACGGCGGGCTATTTATTCCCAACCCTGGGTTTAGAAGGCACAACCACGGCTTTCTATGGCAACCCTCGCACTGTCAGCGCCACACTCGAATACAAATTCTGAGTAATTGGCGCGACCCTGCAGCGTGTTCAGCGATCTGGCTGGACACGGTTAGCTCCATGACTTTTCAAGCTGAGAGGAAAGATAGCGTGCAAGAATTTCGAGTGATTCATTATTCGAGTCATGACAACTTGTCTTTGTATGCGCGTGATTACGCGGCACAGGGCGAAGACGCTCGTTTGCCAGTGATTTGTTTGCATGGCTTAACCCGCAATTCGAGTGATTTTGAAGAATTAGCACCCTGGCTGGCTGCGCAGGGGCACCGCGTGATCGCCCCCGATATTCGTGGACGTGGTTATTCGGCTTACGATAGTAATGTGCAACACTATGGCTTGGAAACCTATGTCGATGATGTCGCGATCTTGTGTCATCGTCTGGGGATAGGACGGGCGATTTTTATCGGCACCTCGATGGGGGGCTTGATCACGATGCTGCTGTCCTGGCATAAACCCGGTCTGGTCGAGGCTGCCGTCATCAATGATATTGGCCCGGAATTAAATCAGGCTGGAATACAAAGGATAATCAGCTATGCCGGGCAAAATTTGCCACTGGAAAACTGGGCGCAAGCCGTGCAATACATCAAAACCATTAATCTGTCGGCCTTTCCCGAAAATAGCGCAGCGGAGTGGGAGAAATGGACGCAGCGCGCATTTCGTTTAAACGCCGAGGGTAAGCCAGTGCTGCGCTACGATCCACCGATAGCGCGCTTATTGGCGGGAGGTCAATTGCAAGCCGATACCAACTTGCTTAAGTTTGCTTTTTTGCGCCTGGCCAGCTCACGTCCGTGTTTATTGGTGCGTGGTGAATTATCCGATTTACTCAGTCAGCAGCAGGTTGATGAGTTGTTGGCCGCAGCCCCGGCGCTGGCTTTGCTGAGTGTGCCCGGCATAGGGCACGCACCCATGCTGACTGAAGCCGCCGTCAGTGACAGGCTCGCGCAATTTTTAGCGCAACAGCAATAGTCAGCAGCAGCTTTGGAATAGCACAAGAGCAGAAAAATACCGCAGAATGGTAAATTCCACACCGCCAGGCGGTGATACTGTGAAGCACAATCTCATTTCGGAGTTAGCGTATGAAGCAGCAATACCGAGTCAAATTTCCCGCTGGTTTAAGTGCGCTGGGTTTAGCCCTGGCATTGATGACGAGCAGTGCCAGTAGCCTGGCGCAAGAAATTAAAGTCGCTTTAATTACCGGAAAAACCGGGGCATTAGAAGCTTATGCCAAAGAAACTGAAACTGGTTTTATGCTGGGTCTGGAATACCTGACCAACGGCAAGATGGAAATCAATGGCCGTAAGCTTAAAGTCATACTCAAAGACGATCAGGGCAAACCTGATTTGGGGCGCACCTTACTGGCTGAAGCCTATGGTGATGATAAGGCCGACATCGCGGTAGGCACAACTTCTTCGGGGTCAGCCTTAGCGATGTTGCCGGTGGCCGCCGAATACAAAAAAATCTTGTTGGTGGAGCCAGCGGTGGCTGACATCATTACCGGTGAAAAATGGAATCGCTATATCTTCCGCACCAGCCGTAATTCAACTCAGGATGCACTAGCCGCCGCGGGCTTATTAAAGAGCGGTAGTCTGGCTTTTCTGGCGCAAGATTATGCCTTTGGTCGCGATGGTGTGAAAGCTGGCAAAGAGGCGCTGAGTGCCGTCGGTAGTAAAGCGAAAGTGGTGCACGAAGAATATGTGCCACAAAATACCAGCGATTTTACCGCCGCATCGCAGCGCATTTTTGATGCCTTGAAAGATAAGCCAGCGCCTCGGGTATTAGCGATACTCTGGGCTGGTGCTAACCCCATGAATAAAATTGCGGATTTAAAACCCGAACGTTTCGGGATTGCGCTGGCACCAGGCGGGAATATTTTACCCATAATCAAAACCTGGAAAAATTTCGCGGGTACTGAGGGTTCAACTTACTATTACTACGATTTTCCTAAAAATAAAATGAATGACTGGCTCGTGACAGAGCACCAGAAACGCTATAAGTTACCGCCTGATTTCTTTACCGCTGGGGGCTTTGCCGCCGCCAGTGCAGTGGTTACCGCCTTACAAAAAGCCAAGAGTAGCGACACCGAAAAATTGATTACGGCGATGGAAGGCATGGAATTTGAAACGCCTAAGGGCAAGATGCAATTCCGCAAAGAAGATCATCAGGCATTGCAAGCGATGTACCATTTCCGTATTAAGAAAGAGCAAAAGAACGAATGGGATTTGCTTGAACTGGTGCGCGAAATTCCCGCGACTGAAATTCCTTTACCGATTAAAAATAAACGCTGAACTATGCAAGCTCGTCTGAGTTCCCGTGATTTAGGGATACGCTTTGGTGGCCACCAGGCGGTCAATCAAGTCAGCCTGGATTTTTATCCAGCGACTTTGACCGCCTTAGTCGGCCCGAATGGCGCGGGTAAAACCACCTTCTTTAATTTGCTCTCAGGGCAATTACCAGCCAGCACCGGCAAGGTTTTGCTGGAGGGACAAGATATTACCAAATGGAGTGTGGCGCGCCGCGCCAGAGCTGGGATAGGGCGGGCGTTTCAACTGACCAATTTATTTCCGAATCTGACGGTGGCTGAAAATGTGCGCCTGGCAGTTCAAGCTCAGCAACAGCGTGGCTGGAATTTCTGGCAAGTCTGGCGCGATTTACATGAAGTCAATCAGCGCGCTGAGCATTTTCTTAACGCCGTGAATTTATCGGCACGCCGCCATGATGCCGTGCGTGCTTTGTCGCATGGCGATCAGCGCAAACTTGAAGTGGCCTTAATGCTGGCTTTGCAGCCTAAGGTGATGATGTTTGACGAACCTACGGCAGGCATGAGTGTTGATGAAGTGCCAGTGATACTTGATCTGATCTTGCAGCACAAACGTGATAGCGATGCCGCGATCTTATTGGTCGAACATAAAATGGATGTCTTGCGTAGCCTGGCCGATCGTGTGGTGGTCTTGCATCAGGGCGAATTGGTCGCCGATGGTGAACCTGCTGCGGTGATGGCCTCGGCCACAGTGCAGCAAGCTTATTTGGGCAAGCTGAGTCAGCAGCAAGCGGAGGCCGCATGAGTCAAAGTTTGCTGAGTCTGCAAGGGGTGCATACCCACATCGCGCAATACCATATTTTGCATGGCGTAGATCTCAATGTGGCAGCGGGCCAGGTCACGGTTTTGCTGGGACGAAATGGCGCTGGTAAAACCACCTGTCTACGCACCATCATGGGCTTGTGGCGCGCCAGCGCTGGCAGTATTCGCTTTCGTGAGCAAGAAATCACGCAATTCGAAACGCCGATGATAGCCCGCGCCGGCATTGCTTATGTACCCGAAAACATGGGCATCTTTGCCGAACTCACGGTGCAACAAAATATCTTGCTGGCAGCCAGTCGCAAAGGCATAGACCAGCAAAGGCTGGATTGGGTATTTGGTTTCTTTCCTGCTTTAAAAAAATTCTGGCATTACCCCGCCGGGAATTTATCTGGCGGGCAAAAGCAAATGCTGGCAATCGCCCGCGCCATGATAGAACCACGGCAATTAATTTTGGTGGATGAACCGAGTAAGGGTTTAGCACCGGCGATTATCGATAATATGTTGCAAGCCTTCCGCGAACTCAAGGCGAGTCAGACCACGATCTTGATCGTCGAACAAAATTTCAATTTTGTACGCGATCTGGGCGATCAGGTCGCGGTGATGGATGATGGCAAGATCGTGCATCAGGGCAAGATGGCGGCGCTGGCTGCTGATGACGATTTGCAACAGCGCTTGCTGGGTTTAAGTTTGGCCAGCCACCAATGAGGAAGCACATCATGAATTTATCGGGAGCACGGCGATGACTAAGGCGCTGACACCTGGCACTGGCGCGAACCTGCAAGCAAACAGCAGCGTTAGCAAACTGCCGCAAGAAACCGCCATGCTGGCGGCAGCCCCGCGAGATTACTGGCCCATGCTATTAATTCCGGCGCTCTTGCTACTCGGCTTACCACTAATCGGCAGTACCTCTGGCTGGCTCAGCTTAAGTGTTGCGGGCTTAGCCATGGGCATGATGATTTTTATCATGGCCAGCGGCTTAACCCTGACCTTTGGTTTAATGGATGTCTTGAATTTCGGCCATGGCGCTTTTATCGCGGTGGGGGCCTATAGCGCCAGTATCGTGCTGTTGCGTTTAGAAGGCTGGCTGCAAGCTGAACAATTTATGCTAAATGCGCTGGCCTTGTTAGCGGCACTGGCTTTTGCCATGCTGGTGACAGCCCTGGCAGGCTGGTTGTTTGAGCGCGTCTTGATCATGCCAGTTTATGGTCAGCACTTGAAACAAATTTTGATTACCATGGGCGGTATGATCGTGGTTGAACAATTGCTGCAGGCAATCTGGGGTGCAGAGCAAATTGCTATCAGTATGCCAGCCAGCTTGCGCGGCGCTTTTTTTATCGGGGACGCTGCGATAGAGAAATTTCGCTTAGTTGCGGTGGTGTTGGGTTTGCTGGTGTTTGCACTGATGTACTGGACCTTGCAACGCACCCGTTTGGGTTTGTTGATACGCGCGGGCGTGGAAAACCGTGAAATGGTGGAAGCACTTGGCTATAAAGTACGGCGCTTATTCGTCCTGGTATTTGCCGTGGGTTCGGCCTTGGCGGGCTTAGGTGGTGTGTTATGGGGCTTGTACAAAGAAACCCTGCATGCCAGCATGGGTGGCGACATCATGGTGATGGTGTTTATCGTCATTATCATTGGTGGCTTAGGCTCTGTCAGTGGTTGCTTTATTGCAGCCTTGCTGCTGGCGCTGGTGAATAATTACGCTGGCTTCTTATTACCCAAGTTCGCCCTGATTGCCAACATCGCCTTGATGTTTGTAATCTTGCTCTGGCGTCCCATGGGTTTGTATGCAACTGCGAGGCGATAATGCGTGCCCTTGATTTCTTTCAACAACGTCTGTTATCGGCTGACACACCACGCAGTAAGCCCTTGGCCTGGCTATTGAGTTTATTTGTGCTGGCCTTGGCACTGGCACCTTTCATCAGCAGCGGTGCGCGGCCCCTGAATATGGCGGCGACGATTTGTGTGTATATCGTGCTGGTGGCGTCCTATGATTTATTGTTAGGCTATACCGGCATCGTCTCGTTTGCCCACACCATGTTTTTTGGCATAGGGGCTTATGGCGTCGGTCTGGCCTTAGCCGAGCAGGTGGATGGTCTGCGTCTTTTATGCGGCATCGTGCTGGCGTTTTTACTGAGTGCGGTGTTGGCGCTGGCGATAGGCTTATTGGCATTGCGTGTTAAAGCTATCTTTTTTTCCATGATGACCCTGGCGGTCGCTGCGACCTTTAGTGTGCTGGCCTCGCAACTCTCAGACTGGACGGGTGGTGAAGATGGCAAAACCTTTAGTGTGCCAGAACTCTTAAGCGCGGCGTGGCAATGGCAGGATTACAGCGTGTTTGGGCGCGCCATCGATGGCAAATTGCTCTGCTATTACCTGATCTTTTTCTTAGCCGTGAGCGCATTTTTGGGCTTGCTGCGCTTATTAAATTCGCCGTTTGGCCGGGTCTTACAAGCGATACGCGAAAACGAATTTCGTGCCGAAGCGCTCGGTTACAGCACCATGTATTACCGCCTCGCAGCCAATCTGATCGCCGCCTTGCTGGCTTGCCTGGCAGGCGTGATGATGGCCTTGTGGTTGCGCTATGTCGGGCCTAAAACCATGCTCTCGTTTGAAGTCATGACCGATATTTTACTGATTGTGGTGATCGGTGGCATGGGTAGCTTGTATGGTGCGATAGTCGGTAGCGTGGTGTTTTTAATCGCGCAAAACTATCTGAAGGAAGCGATGGCCTGGCTCGCGGAAGCACTGACTAGTTTGCCCTGGCTCGCCAATTTATTTCAACCCGACCGCTGGTTACTCTGGCTCGGTGTGTTATTTATCTTATCGATCTACTTCTTTCCCGCAGGCATAGTTGGCAGCTTGCGGCTGCGTGCCTGGCGCCGGGTTAAACTGGCTTAATTCTCAGCGGCTGGGGCGCGCCGCTGATAGCTGCTGGTTCGCTGGAGTTAATTTAGCGTATTGCGTCGACACGTATCAGATGCCAGCCAAACTCAGTCTTGACTGGCGTCGTCGAGAATTGATTGAGGTTTAAGTTTTGCACTTCGCGGCCAAAATTTGCAGAAAAGTCTTTGGCTTTGGTCCAGCGATTAAGTTTTCCACCATGCGTTTTTGTGCCCGTATCTAAAGACATTTCTGCGGCGACTTTTTCAAAGGACTCGCCGTTTTTTAAACGCTGTGCTGCACGTTGGGCTTCAGCTTCATTGGCCAGTAAAATATGACTGACCTGGTATTCGCGCGGTCCATTTACTGAACTTGCCTGGTAGAGCGGCGCTAAGGCACCGCTGGCTTTTAAGTCCGCATAAACCGTCAGGCTGAACTCGTCAAATTGAAATGATTTAAAAATTTCAGGGGTTCTGGCGTAACGATACGAACGTGAATAATTGCTGTTCATCGTGACACTGGTGCCGCGCTCGTCTGGGCGCTTACCTGCATCAGCTTGAGCTTGCATCAGACTGATGTCGTAACGAAAAAAAGCACCTTGTTCATCCTGTTCGACGATATTACTTAGCTGAATAATTCGACTGCATTGGTGTTTCGCCATGGCTTGCAAAACCAGCGTGGCTACCGCGGTATTCTGCTCGGGACGTATCAAGAGCATGACGACACGATATTGGTCTTGCTGCAATTTGTCATGGAGTGATTCGCTAATGCCTGCACTTAAAGCATGCCAAAAATTGGCGACCTTCGTATCCTCGAACCGACTGCCAACGCTACCACCGACTAAAATCGCACAAGCTTGCTGTTCCGCCAAATAGTGTGGCGTTACTGCGCTGGTTTGATGTTCTTTTAAGTTATCAGAATGCGCAGAACCTGCCCAAATTGTAAGCAAGGCGGCGCTGAGAATTAATTTAGGTAAGGAACAGTTCATGGCAGAGTGATCTTGACTAAAGGTTAAATGATAGGCTTAACGCTTATCAGAGGCAGGCGGCATCGTTGACATCATAAGCAGCGCGGCTCGTTTTTGCAAAGCTTACTCAGCTTTACACGCGGGCACCCAGGGTTAGCGGAAAAATCGCTGCGCACGAGTCGGCATTTAAGCGCAAACTCAGGTGTGACTGAATTGATTTAAGCGCTCCAGCACGCCTGCGCGCAGCAAACTCGGACTCAGGCCAGTCCAGCGTTTGCAGGAGCGGCGGAAATTATTGGCGTCGTGAAAACCCAGCCAATTCGCGACTTGTTCTGTGTCTAGGCCTTGCACCGTTAGCAAATACAAGGCCATGTGGGTGCGGCAGGCGTCGAGTTCGGCTTGAAAGTGGCTGCCATGTTTATTCAGATAACGCTTCAGGCTGGCTGGACTTAAACCAAAATCAGCGGCAGTTTGCTCTAAGCTTGGATTTTGTCGCAAGCGACTTTGCAGGTAATCATACAGTGCATTTAATAAACTGGCACTTTCGCTGAGTGCGGGAATTTGTTGCTGCGCCAATTGCCAGGCAGTCTGATTGGCGCGTGGCCAGGCTAAATCGGCGTGTTCACGCGGTATTAGCATGGCGTCGAGCTGGCAATCGAAATGCAAATCGTAACCCAGAAATAATTGCAAATGCTCGAGGTTTTTCGGGTTACAGCGATTAAAGCAAAAGCGCCAGGGCAAGCGTCGTTCGGCCAGCCAGCGCGATAAGCCGGTCAGCGCCGCCATGTGCATTTCGACCAAGTGATTACGCAGCGCAGGCACGCCGTAACTGTCGCTCCAATAGAGTATCAGATAGCGTGGGCTTTCCAGTAAACGCGGTCTTAGCAGTGGGCTGAGTTGCTGATAATGCTGAACTAAATGACGCAAGGCATGGCGTAAGTCGGGTGCATGTATCAAGGCTTGACTGCGATGACCGTAATGGCCAGGTAATAGATTTTGCCCGAGTAAAAAACTACTGTCGCGCTCGGGTCTTTGCTTAAAAAAGTCGTGCAGGGCTTGCAGGTAGCTGGCGGCAGACAGCTTGCGCTGACTTTGCATGGCTTGCGCCACGACCTGATAGGGGCTCAGATCCAAACCCTGGGTGCGGGCAAATTCCAGCAGCAAAGCGGCTTGCCCTTGCCCTGCTAACACCTCGTCATGTATTTGATGAAAGCTGAGCGTATTCATCAGGCTGCCCGCTGGGATTCTGAAAGCTGGCGACTCAACTGACTCAAGGTTGTTTGCTGCAAGTGTTCACTGATCGCAAAGTTCATCTGCAAGCTGAGGCGTAGCCGTGCGGTTTGCGCCGTATCGCTGGTGTTTGCTGCTGGCGCAGCAGTTGGGCTGGGATTGATAGGGAATTCAGCCAGCTGTATCAAGGCGCACAGTTTTTCGCTGAAGTCCCGGGCTTGCCCGTTGTTTAGGCCGGGCAATAACAAGACATAATGATCCGCCGCATACCGACAAAGTAAATCGCTGCTATCCAAATTCAAGACGATAAATTGTGCCAGCGTTTGCAAGAGTTGATCGCCCGCAGCCAGCCCTTGTTCGCGGTTGATTTTATGGAAACCGACGATGTTGAGCATAACTAAGCAGGCTGGACCTTGCGTCGCCTGCCACTGAATTTGCTGGCGCAGATAATCGACATTGGCGATTTGCGCGACCCGGTCCAGACTGCGGTGATCGCGAAATACACGCTCACGTTTTTGCATATGCAAATTCAGGCTGCGTTGTTCTTCTTGCCAGTAATACATACCTGCGGTCAGGCTTAACATCCCACCCAAATTTAAGCCCGATTCCAGAATATTATCCCAGAGATGGGATTTAGGCAGGGCGAAAAACTCATCCAGGCAATCGGCAAAATTTCCCAGCATCAAAGCCGCAAAACCAAACGCAAAGCAACGCGTGACTAAGCCGCGTGGGCGGTTATAACAAATTATCCCTAGCCAGACCGCAGCCATGATCGCCGTGCCACCTTCACCGATAATATCTATCCACTTCCAGTTGGCGTAAGGTTTGAGCTGGCCCAGGCTGGCATACAAGGCGATTAACACTGGCAGACAGGCGGCCACGGCGAATAAAAAATAGCGATGTAAGGCGAGCATGGTGAGCAGGCAGGGTTTAAGCGCCACTGCAGTAAGAATAAAGCGCCACATGCTAGCCAGCGCACATGACAATTTGATGAATTCGGCGACGAACTGTGGTAAAGCGCGCAGTTAGCGTTATTTTGCAAAAGGGGTGCAAACGGCTCAGTTGCCTGCTTCAATCACTGACGCCAAGCTGAAGTTGGTGCTCAGCGCATGCCAAATTTATCAGGTCGCCGCATCATGCTGTAACAGAGTCAGAGCGCCAGTCATTCCAGCTCAAATTCAGCGGCAAGCCGTGGCCCTGCTAAGTCCAGCAACGTTTTCTGGCAAATACTGTCACTAATCTGACATAAAGCCTGCCTAGACTGCGCGCCATTCTTTTTCACTTTATGGTTGGGTATGTCTGAATTTATTTTAAGCGGCCAGCGTCAACAAGGCCAGGTGCTGCGCTTTAGCCTGATGTCACTGGCACTAATGCAAGTTTTTACCGCTGTTACGGTGCAGGCTGCGGAAGCCGCGCCCGACGTCGTGGTCACGGGCCAGCGCGCCAGTCTGCGCAAAGCCATCGCCTTACAAGAAAAAGCCGACAACATCGTCAGTGCCATCAGTGCCGATGATATTGGTGGTTTGCCGGATAAAAATGCTGCGGAAGCTTTGGCGCGTTTGCCTGGCATCGCGGTACAGCGTGATCAGGGCGAGGGGCGTTATGTGGTGGTGCGTGGTTTGGCGCCGGATTTAAATAGTGTCAGCATCAATGGCAATCAAATTCCTTCGCCCGAAGCCAGCCGTCGCGCCATCGCTTTAGATATTTTACCAGCTGGCATGATACGTTCACTCGAAGTCAGTAAAACCTTGCGACCTGAACACGATGCTGGCGCTCTGGGTGGCAATGTCGAAGTCAAAACTTTATCGGCCTTTGATTTGCCTGGTGCTTTATTGAATGCCTATGCTGGTGCCAGTTACGATGGTGCGAGTGGCAAAACCAGTCCGAATGTTGGCGCCTTGTGGGCGCAGCGCTGGGTCGGTGGCAAGCTCGGTGTGGCGGTCGGTGTCAGTGCTGAGAAACGCAGCTTTGCCTCGGACAATATCGAAACCGGTGGCAGCTGGGATAATGGCAAACTCGGCGGGGTGGAATTGCGCGATTATTTGCCGGTGCGCGAACGCCATGCGCTGGCCTTGAATCTGGATTACCACGCTAACCCGAATGCACAATATTATCTGCGTTATTTCTTGAGTGATTTCAGCGATGATGAAGTGCGTGATCGCTTAACGTATTCGAATTTTAGCAATGGTGGTGTGCTGGAAAATGCCAGCGGCACGGCGCGGGTAGAGCGCCGTTTGCGGCAACGTAAATACACCCAGACTTTGCATTCTTTGAATCTTGGTGCGGAATGGAAAACGGCTGATGCCTGGTGGAAGCTTGCCGCAGCAAGCAGCAAGGCCAATGAAGATACGCCAGAATCGATTAACGATGCGCGTTTTCGTGGCGTCAATAATCTGAGTGGCATCAGTTTTACTAACACTGAAAAGCCGCAAATCACAGCGCCCGCCGCAGCCTATGAGGCAGCCAATTACAACCTGAATGGGATTACGCTGCAACAGCGCTATTCCAATGATAGCCTTCAGCAATTGCAGGGTGATTATAAGAAAACGCTGAACTGGGGCGAGGCTGAATTTAGCTGGCAAGCCGGGGTGAAATTTAGTCGCCGTGAAAAACGCAATGATACCAATCAATGGGCTTATAACAGCAGTAAAACCAGCAGTGGTAATTACTGGGGCGCAGGTTCGGTGAATCTGGCTGATTTTGTGCGTGGCTCGCTCGATTATCCGCTTGGCAAAATCGGTGCGGCAATCAGCCCCGACTTGATACGCGCTCGTGTGGCTGGTTTGAATCGTGATGCGGCGCGGCTGGCGACGGAATCGGCAATTAATGATTACCGCTTGCAAGAAGATCTCGATGCTGCGTATTTGCAATTTGGCTGGGATAGACAAGCCTGGCATTTATTGTTAGGCAGTCGTCTCGAACGCACGCATTTCAGCGCCGAAGGTAAGCAAGTTAATGGCGCGCAAATTGGCGAGGTGCGCAAGCAACGCGATTATCAAAACTGGCTGCCTTCTGTGCATTTGCGCTATGACATCAATCAGCAAACCAGTTTGCGCGCGGCCTGGAGCAGCGCTCTGGTGCGCGCCAATTTCAGTCAGTTAGCACCGGGTGTAAATTTAATCAGCACGACCGAAGCGCAGCTGGGTAATCCTGACTTGCAAGCCTTAACGGCGCGTGGGCTGGATCTGGGTGTGGAAAAATTGCTGGCACACGATGGCGTGGTTTCGGCCTACGTGTTCCACAAAGATTTGCGAAATTTTACTTACACCACCAATCTCGCCGGTAGCCCGGCCTGGAAAAATTACACCAGTGTGATTAGCTATGCCAATGGTGGCGATGCCCGTTTGCATGGTCTGGAATTGTCGTATAACCAGCCACTGAAAATGTTGCCCGCGCCCTGGAATAATTTCATGTTGGGTGCGAACTTCACCTATGTCAGTAGCCGTGCCGAGGTGGCGCGTTTTGATGTGGCGAGTGGCCGTAGTTTGATCCGGCAAATCCGTTTGCCAGGGCAGGCGGATCGTTTGCTGAATCTGCAGTTAGGCTATGAAAACGGGCCGTGGAGTGCGCGTCTGGCTTTGAATAGTAAATCGGACTATTTGCTGGAACTCGGTAGCGATATTTTGCGCGCAGAACAAGACCGTATTGTCGCCGCGCAAAAGCAAGTGGATTTTTCTTTGTCCTGGCAATTCGCCAAAAACTGGAGCGCGCAATTTGAAGCGGCCAATCTCAACAATGAAACATACTACGTGTATCAGGGCAGCAAAGCGTATAACGCGCAATACGAGCAATATGGCCGCAGTTATAAATTAACGATTAAAGCGAATCTGTAAGCGAGACCTCTGCACAATTTACTGCGCGGCCAAATTTGAAGTCTGTGATGCTCGCTGTACCCAGGCACAGGTGCGCTGCCCGACATCAACTTTGACCGCTCGCGACAATTGTGCAGGGGGACTCTAAGCGTAGAATCCTGAAACTTACTCTAATTAAGCATGCTCTGAGAACGCAGGTGGCATGCGCCTTTCCAAGCAATATGGCTGGTAAGGCGCATGTATAGCGCGTTTTCAGAGGGCGACTTTTTAAACTATGAAATTCATCTCCATCTTATTTTGCCTGACCTGCAGTCTGGCTTATCCTGGCCTTGTGAATAGCCAGAGCCACCCTGTTAGCGACCAGGCCAAGATTAGCTTGCCGGCATTTAGCCTGAGTAAAGCACAGCAAGTTTTTCAGCTTGATACCATGCATTGGCTGAGTTTAGATAAACAGGGTTTGCGCCTGAGTGATCAGCACGGGGCGATTCTGGCGCAGTTTAAAATTCGCGCCAAGCATCTCGACTTACGTCAGCATCAGGGCCAGTGGCTGGCAGTGAGTGCCGATGCCGATACGCAAGAAACCGTGCTCTGGCATATCGATAACCAGGCTGGCAAAATTAAGGAGTTGCAACGCATCGCCGCGCCTGAGTTTGCGCTAGAAACGACTTGTTTGTATCGTGATCAGCAAGGCTTATTGCAAGCATTTTTATTGGGTAAAGAAGGCATCAGTCAACAATGGTTATTAAACCCGGGGCAGACGGCAAGTCCGGCCCGGCTGGTACGGCAATTGGCTTTGCCACCGCGGCTTGAGCAATGTCTGGTGGATGACCAGAGTGCGAGCTTGCTCTTGTTGGAAGCCAGTGGCCGGTTCTGGCGTTATCGTGCTGATGCTGAGGGGCCGTTGCAAGCGGAATTGCTGGCTACGCTAGGCGCGGCAGACAAGCATGGTCGCCATTTGCTGGCCTTGGCCGCGGGTCAGGTGTTATTACAACAACCCGGATTGGCACAGTTATGGCAAGTCGATCAGGGCGGTCGCTGGCAAAGCGTCGCCCGGCAAGTGCGCGCCAACAGTGCGTCTATGAGTATCGCTTTAGCGGCGCAGACGCCCACGCTGCGCTGGCTGGAGCCTGGCGCGAAAAGCTGGCAAATGCGCCAGGCTCACTCAGGCGTAATTCGGCATCAGCCTGCCAGCTTGCCTTTCGCCATCGTCGAGCCAAGCGTGCAAAGTGCCAGTATGCAGCAATTTGGCGACAGCGCCGATGATCCCGCTATCTGGCGCCATGCCAGCGACGCCAGCTTATCGCGGGTTTTGGGTACGAATAAAAAGTTCGGGTTGTTGGTGTATGACTTACAAGGGCGGCAAACGCAAGCATTAGCGAGTGGCCGTTTGAATAATGTCGATGTGCGGCAAAATGTCAGCTTCGGTGCCGATGGCGCACGTTTTGATTTAGCAATGGCCAGCCAGCGTGATGAAAATAGCCTGGTGTTGTTTCAAATTGACGGCAATGGGCAAGTCAGTGAAGTGACGCGTTTTGCGACACCATTGGATAAGATTTATGGCTTTTGTCTGTACCAGCCAGTACAAGGTGGCTTGCAAGCGATCGTCAATGACAAAGATGGCCGTTTCTTGCAATATCGAGTGACGTACGCCAACTCCCGGTTTGCTGCTGAACTGGTCAGACAATTTCGTACGCAAACTCAACCCGAAGCCTGTGTCGCCGACGATAAGCGGGGCCAGTTATTCCTAGGAGAAGAAAAACGTGGGGTCTGGGTTTTGCCAGCGGCGGCCGAGGCTGCACCAGTGATGCAATTAGTGCATGCGGTAGGCCAGCATCTGGTCGCTGATACTGAAGGTTTGGCCTTGTATCATGGTCAGCACGCCGATTATCTAGTGGTATCGAGCCAGGGCGATCATAGTTATCTGGTATTGGATGCACACGCTCCGTATCGCTTGCGTGGTAAATTCCGCATCGGTATGAATCCCACGCTGGGCATAGATGGCAGTTCGGAAACGGATGGGATAGAAATCAGTTCGGCCAATCTGGGTGGGGCATTTAATGCGGGCTTGCTGGTGGTTCAGGATGGCTATAAGCGCTTGCCTGATGGCGCGCAAAATTTCAAATACGTTCCCTGGCGAGCGATTAGTCAGGCCTTAAACTTGCCCTGAACTTGTTGTTTCTGGTGCAGAAACCACGGCGTCCATGGTGACGCCGTTTTGCTTAACGAGCGCTATCGGCGGGTCTGGCAGTGGCAACCTTTGCTGAGCGATCTCAGACGCAGCCCAGCTTATTCATAAGTTAAGAGCTTATCATCTGGCTCCACCTCCACCTATTTTGGAATTCCCTGATTGTTTGCTTACATCTGACGACGGCAGCGAGTAAAATGCTGACTTCGGCGTCTGCAACAGTTTCTAACAGAATTCCACTTCGGGCATGAGGGCTTGGATGGACACGCAAAAAAACTTGATGACTATTCCCCGCGCGAATCAAATCGCGGCCGCGATTTTTGTTCTGGCTTGCCTGTTTCTGGGTTTGTTTATTTACCAATCCTGGCAAAGTGAGCGCGCTGCCCACGTCAGAGAAATGCGCAGTGTGGTGGAAATGGGGGAGAAATCGGTGAATGTCTTAATCAGCCAGTTTGAGGCTGATTTGCGACATTTAGCTTTGGATTGGTTAGACCGCCCTGTACCACTGGATCGTCAGCGCGCGTATCAGGATATCCGGCGCTTTGTTGAATTACGCAAATTATTGGTGAATGCAGCGGTGTTGGGGCTGGATGGTCAAGTCTGGTTTTCATATTTGCTGCCTCCTTCGGCTGATTTGCCTCAGGCGAAGTTCGAAGCCTCGTTTCAGGAATATCAGCGGCAAATGCTGACTGGCCCTGACTTTAAGGTGGGCCAGGTTGTACTAACCCCCACCACCCGCTTATGGGTAATTCCCTTGCGCTTACTGGTGCGCGATAAAAATGGGCAAGCGCGTTTCATCCTGGTGGCGCAATTACCCGTGAGTTTTTTAGCCATGTTCTGGAAAGAAGCGCCAATTTCTAACCATTCGTCGATAGTTTTACTGCGCGATGATGGTTACCTGCTCAATCGCTTCCCGACCCCAGCGCAAAGTAATTTCCATGAACTCTATGGGCAACCCCGTACCGGTGGCTTAATCGATTATCTGATTAGTCAGAATTTCCCACGTCAGGGTACCACTGAAGGCTATAGCCGCCTGGCTCAGGCGCAAGTGGTCAACGTGTTTCAACGTTTAAGCGATTACCCGCTAACCCTGAATGTGATTACTGAACGTCGCTACATCCTTGCTGCCTGGTGGCAGCGTGTGTATGTGGCCATCAGTTTAGCCGTCAGTCTGATGCTGACCGCTTTGTTAAGTTATTGGTATTTACGCAAGCGTCATTTAAGGTGGCGAGCGGAAGAGCAAAAGTTAGCGCAGATTCAATCCGAATTTATTTCCGTTGTGAGCCACGAATTGCGTACTCCGATAACCTCAATTCGCGGCTCGCTGGGCTTGTTGCAAGCGGGTATGGCAGGTAACTTCAATGAGGAGGCTGGCAAGCTGCTTGCCATCGCACACAATAATAGCGTGCGTTTAAGCAAACTGGTCAATGATATTCTGGACATGGAAAAGCTCTCACTGGGCAAAGTGCGCTTGAATATGCAAACTGTGGATTTACGGCAAATTGCGCTGCAAGCCGCTGACAGTATCGCTGGTTATGCAACCAAACTGAATGTGCAAACCCGATTTGACGTGCCGGATCAGGCATGTTTAGTCAAAGCCGATGGTGAACGTGTCATCCAGGTGATGTTGAATTTATTATCTAATGCTGCTAAGTTTTCGAATTCGGGACAAACCGTGGTATTGCGCTTATATCGCGAGGGCGAGCGTTATCTGATCGAAGTGGAAGATCAGGGTAAGGGAATTCCTGATGAATTCAAAAGTCAGATTTTCGCAGCCTTTTCGCAAGAAGACACCACCACGACTCGTAGCCAGGAAGGAACTGGGCTGGGCTTGCATATTTGCAAAATACTCATGGAGCGCATGGGTGGGGAAATTGGATTTCGTAGTCAGTTAGGGCAGGGTAGTCGTTTCTGGTTTTCATTAGATGCTTTAGCCGTATAAACCGTGTTGCAGATTCAGCGTATCGCGGCAGCAAAGTTATTGCTGTACCCGGAACTGAGGAAGTTCTGAAGAATCCTGGCATGAGGTGGTTTGCATGAGCTTTAAAACAAGTATTTTCGCCAATCAGCGTACCAATTTTTGGGTAGCTGGAATTTTTTTGCTAGCCAGTATTTTCCTGGCTTTATTCGTCTACCAAACCTGGCTGGAAGAGCACAAAGAACATGCGCGGGAAATGCGCACCGTGGTCGAAGCCAGTGAAAAACTCATTAATGCCACCTTTGCTGAGGTCGAATCTGATCTGCGTAACCTGGGGCAAAACTGGCGAGATCAACAAGAACAACATGATACGTTTAGCTTGGATTTGGCTTATCAGGATTTACAGCGTTTTGTTGAATTTCATAAAATGGTGAAGTCGGCGCGGCTGATTAGTCCTGAAGGTGAATTATGGTATGCAACCGATCAGTCAGTATCGCGGCAAGGCCATTTACTGACTGATCAGGCTTCCTTTCGCGAGTTCCTGAGTCAATTGGGAAACGGGCCGGATTTTAATGTCGGTCAGGTCGAATACAATACCAGTTCGCGGGTTTGGGTCATCCCCTTGCGCTTAGTCTTACGTAACGCAAAAGCGCAGGCTCAATATATCGTCGAAGTGCAACTCGGTGCGGATTTTCTGGTGGCGTTCTGGAAGGATGCCCCGATTTCACGCGATTCCGCAATTTTCCTGGTCCGCGATGATGGACGTTTGCTGAGCCGTTATCCCGTACCCAGTCCGCCCTTTGATTTTGCAGCCATGTATAGCGAGCGGCGTAGCGGGACCCTGGTTACGTATATTCAAAAGAATAATTTCCCACGTCAGGGTGAAGTTTCCGGATATAGCCGCTTGTTGAAAACCGATGCGGTGAATGTATTCCAGCGTTTGAGTAATTATCCAGCAACCTTATCGATCGTCACGCCAACGGTGTTTATACGTCATGAGTGGTGGCAAAGAATTAATGTGGCGGTTTATCTGGCCTTGTTTTTACTCTGTGGTGCATTGGGTGTGTATTGGCATTTGCGCCAGCGTCACTTGCGTTGGCAAGAAGATGAAGCCAGACTGGCCCGGATACAGTCAGAGTTTGTCTCGGTGGTGAGTCATGAATTGCGCACCCCGATTACCTCGATACGGGGCTCGCTTGGATTATTGCTGGGCGGGGTGGCTGGCCCTTTACCTGACGAGGCAAAGAAATTACTCGACATTGCCCACAATAACAGCTTGCGTTTGAGTAAGCTGGTCAACGATATACTCGATATGGAAAAGCTGTCACTGGGTAAGGTGCAACTCAGTATGCAACCTGTCGACTTGCGCCAGCTGGCGCATCAGGCATTGGAGAGTATTAGCGGTTATTGCAATAAAATGCACGTACAAATCAAAGCCGAAATTCCTGAGCAAAGTTTGCCGGTACAAGCCGATGGTGAGCGATTAATTCAAGTGATGTTGAACTTCTTGTCGAATGCCGCCAAATTTTCCAGTGCCGGACAAACTATTACGCTGCGCGTGAGCGCTACTGAGCAAGGCTTTAAGCTCGAGGTGCAAGATCAGGGTAAGGGCATACCCGACGATTTTAAACAAAAGATTTTCGAACCCTTTACCCAAGAAGATGTCAGCACCACACGCAGTCAGGAAGGTACCGGCCTGGGTTTGCATATTTGCAAAATCCTGATTGAGCGTATGGGCGGGGAAATCGGTTTTAACAGCCATCTCGGGCATGGCTCGACGTTTTGGTTTCACCTCGATAAAACCGCTGTTTGACTGAGGAAATTTGCTACCGGCTGTAGTGTAACAGTGCTTGCCAGTTGCTTGCTACGCTGATTGCAGCGCGGCAAATTCAGCTTGCAAGGCGGCCAGCACTAAGGCGACTTTGGGCAAGTCACGTTGTCGCTTATGGCAAACCAGATGTAATTCCCCACTCGCCTCCGGCCCCAGGTCGAGATCGAGTTCGTGCAGGGTATGCAATACTGAAAAACGGTGCGCAGCCTTGGCTAAGGCCATCACGCCCAAACCTTGCTGACATGCCTGAAATTGCACCAGATAGTCATCGGAGCTAAATGCTGGTTTGAAATTCGGGATTTGTCGCGCCAATTCCTGATTGACGATTAAATCATCATACGGCGGCGCCCAACAAATCCAGTCCAGACTGGCTAATTCAGGCGCAGGCCCGAGTCTGGCGGCGTAACTTGACGCACAATAGGCGCGCACCGGGCATTTGACACTGGCCAGCAATAACAAGTCGGGATCGGCAGGCGGTTTGATGCGCAGAGAAATATCCGCTTCGCCGCGCTGCAGATTCAAGACTTCGATGCCCGCTAACACTTCCAGTTGCAATGCTGGGTGCTGTTGACGCAATTCAGCCGCTAAGGGGACGACTAATTCAGCGGCGATACCGGGTGGTGCGGCGACTCTGACTTTGCCGCTGGCCAGATGCCCGAGCTTTTGTACCTTAAGATTTGCCACATGCGCCCATTCTGCCATGCCTTGCACCGCTGGTAATAAAGCCTCAGCACAGGGGCTTAAGACGACGCCGGTGTTATGACGTAAAAATAAGGCTTCGCCAATTTGTTGTTCCAGTTCAGCCATGCGCCGGCTTACTGTGGCTTGCCCCAGCCCGCTGCGCCGTGCTGCTGCGCTCAGGCTGCCACTTTCCGCAACCTGAAGAAATAAGGCCAGATCATCCCAGTTAAATTGCGTTAATGAACGCATGCTTAAGTCCTATTCAAAAACGGATAGCGATATCAAAATTTAGTGAATTGTAAATCAAAAACGGCTATGTGAAGATCGCAGTATTCCAACTTCAGGGGGACTAAGCATGCACAACGAAAAGCGCGTATGCGCTGATTTTTCCGATGATATCGTGCTGTTTTTGATTGGTATGCGGATCAACCGCTACTGGGCCATCCATAAATGGTGGCCAGTTGCACGCGCTATGCCAGCGATGTTAGATGAACTCAGGCGGCAAGCTGATTCGGGCTTTTTGCATGCGGAAATGTGGATGGGGCGCACCCTGATCCTGGTGCAATATTGGCGTAGCATGGACGATTTACAGCGTTATGCGCATAGTCGTGATGCTTTGCATTTGCCAGCCTGGCAGCGCTTTAATCAAGCCAGCAAGGCCGCGCACAATGACAGCGTTGGGATTTGGCATGAAAGCTATCAGGTTAAGCGCGGTGCGTCAGCAAGTATCTACCTGAATATGCCGCAGTTTGGTTTAGCCCGTGCCGCTCAGGCTGTCAGGCCAGTCAGTGGACACTCTGCCAATGCAGCCGCGCGTTTGCGACAAGCACAAATTCAAGCGATGAAAGAGTAATCCCATGTCGAATAAATTGTTTTTTTTTGCGATTCAAACCCTTGCGGTCGTCGTCCTGAGTGCCTTTGTGCTGGTGGCTTGCGCTCCCAGCAGTCATCCCGGTCAGACTGCGACACTGGGGCGTGTCAGTAGTCAGGCTGCGATGGAAGATGTGCTTGAGCAAGCGGGACCGCTGGAATACCAAAGCCTGGTTAGTGCAGACTGGCAAGTACCGCTATCGGGCTTAGTGAATTTAAAACACCCTAAGGCGCAACAAGCAGGTTTGCAAGATAAGCCTGAAGCGATACATGTTTATGCACACAGCCTGCGTCACCCCAAATATGGGCAATTTTTAATAGATACGGGAGTCGCCGCCGCCTTACTCGATCAGCATAACCCGGCTTACCCTGGCTGGATACTGGCCAAGGCGATGAATTTAGCTGAATTAAAATTGCGCCTGAGTACCGCGTCTATGCTGAAGCAATTTGCGACACCCTTGCAAGGCGTTTTTCTGACCCATTTACATCTGGATCACATCAGTGGCTTACCAGAAATACCGCTTGAAATACCGATTTACACCGGATCGGGTGAACTTGAAGAGCGGGCAGTCAAACATGCATTCATTCAGGGGGCCACCGATAAATTGCTGGCGCAACGCCCCGCATTGCAAATCTGGCGCTTTGCCAGCGCAGAGACGGCAGGCTTGAGTGTGATCGATGTTTTTGCTGATGCATCCCTGTTCGTGATCAAAACGCCAGGCCATACCGCCGGCAGTGTCAGTTATCTGGCACGCACCCGCAATGGCCCGGTACTTTTTGTAGGCGATACTTGCCACACCCGCTGGGGTTGGCAAAACCAGGTCGAACCGGGTGACTTCAGTTCGGATCCAGCCCGTAACGCCGCCAGCTTACAACAACTCTATCGCTTAGTTCAGGCACACCCAAGTATACAAGTCAGGCTGGGGCATCAGGAGTAGCACGATACTAGCGCTTAGCTGCTTAACTTGAAGCATAGCTGGGCTTGCGATTGTTTCGGGCTAAGTGGTCAGGAAAAACTAGTGCGCGTGCCAGATCAATTGCGGCAGGGTGCGTGCTGGCTCACCGGCGATCGGAGCTGGTTCATTGCCGACGTGTTGCGCACCTTGTGACTGATAAAAGCCTAATGCGTTGGGGTCGGCTTCGATGTGCATAAAACTCATCGGGCTTAGCCGCAGGCACTCGCAAGCGTGATAGAACAAACGTTTGCCTACCCCTTGGCCGATAGCTTGGGGATCAACCCAGAGATGTTCGAGGCGGGCGGGCTCGTGCAAATTTAAAACATAAAAACCCAGTATTTGCCCGGCTTGTTCTGCCAGCGTAATCTGCGATAGTTCGAAATGCGTTGCGCTGATAGCAAGTTCCTCGCGCCAGCAATCGATTTGCGCCGGGCTGTAACCCCAATAAGCTTTTGAACGCAGGGCCAGCGCACTCAGGTGGGCTGCTTCACTGAGTTGCGCTGGGCGCAGTTGTAATTCGGCAGTGTGCTTAGTCATCGTCAGTCATTTTCTATTCAAGCACTCTTACGATAGCTAAAGCACACTAAAGTTCCCTGCCAGTCACCGGCTTCAGGCAAAGTCGATTTGTCCTTCAGTAATCCCGATGAGTTTTAAGGCGGCACTGGTGTCAGTGGCGGTAATCGCGCTGGCTACTGCTATGCCATTCGTGATACTGGCTTCTGGCGTTAAATAATTAAGTCCCCAGTTAACCGAGAATTGATGGGCTACCGCTAATTTATTGTCGAGTAAATTCACCACCCAACCCCAGGTTGCATCGCCCGTGAAAGCTCGCGCCCCATTTAATACCGCTAATACCATGGTGCCACGTGATTGCAAACCCGTATCTAATTCATTGAGCCAGTATTTCAAACCCGCCGTGTCTGCGCCTTCCGTGCGGCCTAAAGCATTCTTGTAAATGATATTGATGAAATCGGTATTGCTGAGCTTATCGGTATAACCCGTTTGCTGTGGATACTGCGCCGCGGCATAAAAGAACGCATCGCCAATTTGTTTCATACTCATGCCCGACTTGAATTGGCTAATCCAGTAATCCATGCCATCGGCGTCAGGGATGCGGTTAAAGTAAGCGACGTAGAGACTTTCCAGATTACTCAGGTCACCACTCTTGATACTTTGCGCATTGTTGTAGACCGTGGTGTTGACGCTGTAATCGCTGAATTGAATTTTCTCAAAATTATGCGTGGCCCAATATGCTGTCGTGTTCATGCCGATTAACTGGGTTTGTTCGCTTGCAGCATGGATAAATAAACTTGGGTTATTGGCGAGTTTGGAATTAATCAACAAGCTGTCTTTGCCAGCGCCACCGTCGAAGTAATCAAAGCGGAAGTCGTTCAGATTACTTAAGTTAATCAGGTTATCCGAACTGTCAAATTGCAAAATCGAATTACTTTGGCCTATGGTTAATTGTGTGCCGTTTAAGATGCTGGCCGCGGTAGCGGTTTGCAAGGTTTCTGTTTGTTGGGTTAAGGCGAGATTCTTACGTATATAGCCGGTATTGTCGACGGTGCTTAAATTCACCACGGCATTATTGGTGTAGATGCCACTGGCATAGGCATCGAAAGTCGCGGATTGATACGCTGTCGTTGTCTTGCCATTTATTTTCCAGTTAAAACTCAACATACTATTGTCGGGCGTGACCGCCTGATAGATGCCAGGTATCGGCGAACTGACGCTTAAATAGTCACCAATGGCGGCATAGTATTTGAGGGCGAACGCTTCTTTTTCGGGGGCACTGAAGGGCTTACCCAGGTGCAGCATCTTCGAATCCTGAGTTGAACGCCAGATTCCTTTGTCACGATAATAGCCACCTTCGAAGGTTCCAACCACTCCGAGTTCACCATCGTTATACCCCAACCAGGCTGACCAGGGAATGCGGCCCAGGGAATCGGTGACATGGGCGCTGTTTAAAAAGGCCGACGAAGTCAGTGAATAATTGCTGGCGATAGAGAGATCGACGTATTCGTCTTGCAAGTCGGCAAAGCTATGGCCGATTTCATGCAACACCAATTCCGACGCACTCGAATTACTCGCCGCAGCCCAGGCAATATTGCCGCCAGCCCCGCCATATAACGCGGTATTGACTAATACAATCACCATTTCCTGAGCGTTGCTGGCTAAGGCATTGCCCACCTCTTGCAAGACCTTGGACTCGTCGCCATACAGTAAACGGCCATCGCTGCCATGTTGCGAGGCATTGAAATAGGTATTTACTTTAACCCCGCTATTTGGTGCAGTAGTGCCAGATTCGGCCGAGGCCACAAATAAGGCATGCGCGTTAAAGTAATTTTTGTAATTAGAAAATGGCGCGTTGAGTCGGGCATTGTCATCACCCAGCATTTGACTCAGAAATTTTTTTGCATCGGCTAAAAATTTGTCGCGTTCTGCGGCGGTGTAACCTTCGGCAACGAATACGATATCGACACGGTTTTTACTTTCGCCATTATTTAAAATAGTGCTTACGTCTGCCAAGGCGGTCTCCCTAGTAATGCGCTGTTAGTTGATTTTAGTGGATAAGATCTCTCTGGATGCTGCAAACCTCAGTAGATACACCAGATAATTTCCGGCAGCGCTTGAGGGGAGCAAGCATAGTGGTTTGCATTGTAGCAAATTGAAAAGCGGCTTATGCGATAGAATTGTTTATCGATGTAAGCATAATCAGCGCAATCCATCGGTGCGATCAGTCCGGTACCTTCACCAGACTGCGTTGTCGATGGTCCTCGCTTTAATAAACATCGCGCCGGTAACGGCCTTGTGCTTGTAATACGTTGAGTAAGTCGTGGCCGAGAATCTCTTGCAAACTGTGTTGCACCGCACTGGCCATACCTTGCAAGCTGCCACAGACTAAAATCTCGGCGCCTTCAGCGACCCAGTTTTGTATCAGGCTGGCACGCAGGCGCAGCGCATCTTGCACATAGTATTTTTCAGCCTGATCGCGTGAAAAGCAGAGTTCGAGTTCGGGTAAAAAGCCTTGCGCCTGCCACTCCATCAGTTCATCGCGGCATAAGAAATCATGGGCGCGCTGGCGTTCACCAAAGAACAGAGCATTGCGACGTTGACCGCTTTGCACGCGGTAGTTCAGATGAGCGCGCAAGCCCGCGATACCCGTGCCATTGCCTATCAGGATCAAGGGGTGAGCGCCGGCGTGCGGATGAAAATGCGGATTGCTGCGTATGCGCAAAGCGATATTTTGTTGCAAACTGGCGCGCTGACATAGCCAGCCTGAACCCAGCCCAGCCTGACCATCGCTGCCATGCACCAGGCGCACAATTAATTCCAGCTGTTGCCCGCTGCTGAGTGAAGCGATCGAGTAGTCGCGTGAGTGCAAGGGTGCCGCTGTGCCGCTGGCAGTGTATTCGGGGGCTCCGATTTCGGCGATATCGCCAGCTTGCCAACTGACCGTTGTATCAGTTGGGCGCAAGCTGATTTTATACACAGGATCGCCCTGACTGCCCGGGTTCAATAATTCCCGGTTAAGCAATTGCCAATCCTGATAAGCCGGGGCTTCCCAGTCGTTAGCCTGGCGGTAACCACTTAATTGCGCGAGTTGATGTTGCCAGTGACGGATAGCCGCCGCATCAGCATTATCGACTTCAATAAGATCAAACCAGGCTTCCGCGCCACGCGCGCTTAAGGCTTGCTCGAGTTGATGGCCGAATTGGCAAAAATGTTGATAATGCTTGTCACCCAGGGCCAAAATAGCGAACTTCAATTGCTGCAAGGCGGGTGCGGATGCTTGCATGAGTTGTTGCCACCAGACTTGAGCATGATCGGGCGCATCGCCTTCGCCGGAGGTACTGACGATGAGTAAGAGCTTATCGATTTGTTGCAGAGCCGCCTGGTCCAGTTGTTCGATTGGGCAAAGCCGGGTCGCCAAGCCGGCTTCGTCAAAGTGCGCCCAGCTTTGTTGCGCCAGACTGTGCGCAAAGCCAGTCTGGCTGGCATAGGCAATCACAAAGCCGGCTTGTTGCCAGCTTGCAGCGTTGTTGCGATTGGTCTGGTGCTGGCGTTCTGGCCAGCAAAAATACGCGCACAGCAAGACATAGCTGATGATCACTAAACTGCTGGAGAGTAAGGGCGCTTGTGCGGCGCTAATGGCGGTTAAGGCCGCACAGCCAAATCCGGCACTCGCGAGTGCCAGCAAGCGGGGCAAACTCAGCCCCAGTTTGGCGCGTGCCACAGGTGGAGCCACTTCAGTCATGAACCATTTCTTGCAAGGCCGGGCTTAAGTGCAATTCGCCCTGGGTAGTCATAAATAAGGCGGCCAGTTGCTCTTGCTGAGCCATTAATAAACCGCGCTGGCAACCTAGCACACTAAGGGCGCTGGCCCAGGCATCGGCGATCATGCACGAGCGATGAATCACACTGACGCTAACCAGTTCGTTGTGAATCGGGTAGCCACTGCGACCATCCAGCGTATGGCTGTAGCGTTGACCCTGTACTTCGAAATACTGCCTGTCATCGCCCGAACTGGCCACCGCTAAGCCGAGCAGACCTAGCAATTGACGGGCTGGTTTGCTGCCAAACCGTGCCGGCACTTCAATTTCTACCCACCAGGGTTGCTGATCAGCACGCACACCGGCGCCGCGTAATTCGCCGCCGAATTCCACCAGATAATGGCGTATTTCGTGTTGCTCAAGTTGTTGCGCCAGCAAATCCACGGCATAGCCTTTGGCAATACCAGATAAATCCAGTTGCATCCCACCGGGTTGCCAGGCGCGTTGCCGGGCTAAATCAATCTGCAAAGTTTGCCAGTCGCAGGCAGCACGCGCGGCGTCTATCGCTGCGGCCTCGGGGATTTGCCAATCGGGCTGACGATAGCGGCTGCCCGGGCCAAAACCCCAGAGCTGCACCAGCGCACCCAGACAAGGATTAAAGCAAGCGCCACTTTGTTGCGCAATAAAACGCGAACGTTCTAAGACAAACAGCAGTTCGGCCGGTAAGCTGATCCAGCCACAGGCTGCGCGGTTAAAGCGCATTAAGTCACTGGCGTCGTGCCAGTGACTCATTTGCTGCTCGACCAGTTCAAGACTGGCTTCAAATTGCTGTTGTAAGGCTAGCGCTAACTCTTCAGTGCCGCCACGCCAATTGATTTGCCATTGCATGCCCATTGCCCGACCCTGGCACTGCCAGGTTGGCAAACCGGCCTCAAACGCGGGCGCTTGAGTGACTCTGGGCAAGTAAATCTGGCTGGCGGACATGTGCTAAAGCAACTTACTGAGGCAACACTTCAAACGTGCCGATGTAAGCGGCAACCCGGCTACTGGCGGGGGCTTTGAGGTTTTTTGTGTCTTTGATTTCTGCTTCTAACCAGTACATGCCCGGATTTTTAAAGGTAAAACTGAATTTACCGTCAGCATCGCTATGCAAAACTTGGTCACCAAGTTTTTGGCGATAACGTATGCCCCCTTCGATAATCGTGACTTCAACATTGGCAGCTGGTTTGCCGTCGAGGAATAAACGGAAGCTGGCGCTTTCACCAGCGACCAAATCGTTGGGGTGAGTAATGCCTTGCAATTCCAGACCCTGACCTGTGAGCTCCAGCGCTTTACCACCGGGTTTGCCATTCGTGACGAAGGTTTCTACGCGATTGCTGCGCTGGGTAACTTGCAATTCTTCAGCATTCGCCGGGACTTCTTTGGCAAAACTTTCTGCCGTGCCACGCCAGCGTTTAGGTTTGCCATCTTGTTTGTAACTGGCAAACAAGCCTTCATTGATCAGGCTCACTTTATAACTGCCAGCCTGTTCTAATTTAATATCAAATACACTGCGATACCGACCAGTATGTGGGTTCTCCGCCTTGATTTGCGTGCCATCTGGGGCGGTGATCTGGAGAGTATCCAGTTTTAATGGAACGTGATCAAAGAAAAAAACATCCGACGCGGCGGCTGCATCGATAGTCACCCACGGGGTTTTCCCAGCAACGATAGTCGATGACGGTAATAAGAAAGTGCGGTGTGCTTGCGCAGGTAAGGCAATCACGGCGCAGCTCAGGGCGATCGCAGCGGGCTTAAGCCAATTTTGCAAGAAGTGTGTGGTTTTCATGGTGTTTTCCTTATTTCACGCTGACACTGATCGTGCCGAGTTCATGGATGCCCGAGGCTTTGGCGTTTTGCTCAGATTTTGCCAGCCATTGAAACGGCACTTTGACCACTTCACGTCCGCCACCTTCGCGTGCAGCTTCCACCACCACTTGGTATTCACCCGCAGGTAATTTCGATAACACCGATTTTTCACCGCTAAACACCAGGCTGTGTTCGCCAGCATTGCGTGTTGCGGAAGTAATGCCATCGGCTGGGGTGTTCAATTCACGACCCGCGCGGCGCCACCATTGGCGTAAATCCTTGAGCCATTTTGCACCTTCGTTATCGCGTTTTTTAAGGTCATACCAAACCGCCAGATTGCCAGCAAAACTCTGATCACTTTTTTCCAGCCAGACTGCCACATAGGGTTTATGGTATTCCGCAACATTCAGTCGTGGCACTTCTACTTTGACGTTTAAATCAGCCGCCATAACTGGCAAACTGAATAAACCGGCGACACTCGTTACAGCAACAGGTACAAATTTAGTCATGCATAACCTCATATAAAACGGTGGCAACAAGAAACGGATTAACTATGAATAAACAGCAGCGCGAGCACCAGCGGTATCACCAAACCACCTGCGACCAAGGGCCAACTCAGGCGGCGTTGGCGCGCATGCATTTTGATGAGTAATAAGCCAGTCAGACTGAAAATCAGGCAAGCAGCGGCGAAAATGTCGATAAACCAGGACCAGGCCGCACCTGTATTGCGGCCTTTGTGTAAGTCATTCAGGTAGGCAATGGCACCGCGCTCGGTTTTTTCAAATTCAACTTGCTGTTCGAGCAGATCAAAGCGCAGCCAGGCGTCTCCACCCGGGCGAGGCAAGGCCAGATACACCTCTTCCTCACTCCATTCGGCGGGATTGCTTGAGCTGGGAAGGTTTTGTTGTTGCAGCCACTGTCGCACTTCATCAGGCAAAGGGCCTTGTTTTTGAGCTTGCAAGTGCTGACTGATAGCCTTAGGCAGGCTGAGTTTTTTGCGGCTGACTTTGGCCTGAGCTTCAATTTGCCCGGCGTGGTTTAAGGTGATGCCAGTAAACGCAAACAAGCACATCGCCACCAGACAAATGGCGGAACTGATCCAATGCCATTGATGCAGATGACGCAACCAAAACGCACGTTTTTGTTGTTGTTGAGTCGCGCTAGTTGCGGTTGGCGGCATGATCAGATATACAATATTGAATGATAATGATTCTCAATTATAACTGAATTCATCAGCCTGAGTGTAACGAATTGCGGCCAGACCCTGATACGCCACACTTGTTTCGCAAGGATTTGCGTTAGCGCAAGTTAAGCTCTGGTAATTAAGCCCGGCGCCTAAGTGTCAGTCTGATTGATCGGGTGACCTGCGTAACTGTCGCGAGCGCGAAGTTTGGCTTGGAATGCGGAGCAAACTGAGTGCACCGCGAGCAACGCAAAAAAATCCGGATGCGCGCTTGGGCAAAGACTGCCAGGCGCGGCGCTAACCGGTCTGTTAAGCCTGATATGTCGGATTTGCTGAGCCAGGAATTACCCGATTTGCCAGGGTTTGCTTATTTCTTGATACTTTCTATGACTTGGTCGACGTAATCGCCATCGGCGTCGCTGAATTTCAAGCGCACCGGATACCAATCCAGGTCGGGGGCCAGCCAGATTTCCAATTGCTGATCTTTGGAATCCGGTGGCGGTGCTTTCGAGATATGCAAGCAAACTTGCTCACCCAGTGCAGTCGCTATGGTTTCTTTACCCAGCACCTTAAAGCTCCAGTCTTCAGCATCGCGCCGCCCAGCTACAAACATTTTCCATTCGCTACCTGGAACGAAGCGCTCAGACTGACTGCGTGCCAGATTGATCAATTGCCAGGTTGCGCTGGTGCGGTCTTGTTCGCCACCTTTAATCGGATAGCTTACGGGCGCAGCGCTGAATTGTATGGTTTTGCTGACGTGATCAAAGCGTGTCGTGGTGGCGTCTTTACCAAAACGCTTTTCATAAAATTTTTCAGGTACCAAACCCTGCTGATCTGATTTGCCATGGCTGCTGGCATCCAAAATTTTTCCTACCAAAATCGCCCGGGTTTCGGTCACGATACTGTATTGTCCACCACTTTGTTGCCAGCGTACTGTAGCTGACCCAGATAAAGGTAAGCCACTTTGACGTGCTTTGATCTTATAAGTGAGATCGGCATTCGGTGGAAAGTCAGGTTGGGTTTGTGCCAGTGCAGGCAATTGACAACACGCAGTAATGAGTAAGCTGATTACAGTAGGGATAATTTTCATAAAGACTCCACGAGCATAAAGAAACAACGCGGTGTTGTTTAGTTAGTTGACCCGATTTTAAGTTCTGTCACAGTTTGTGTTGTCACCGCGCCGTTCGCTTCGGTATTCTGTATTTGTACAGGCAGCCATTGCTGTTCGGGCGCTAACCAGATTTCCAAAACCGAGTTATACGCACCAGGTTTGGCCGGGCGCCGCAAATGCCAGCAGATCAAATTGCCAGCCTTGGTTTGCAAGGTTTCTTGTCCTATCACTTCAAAACTAAACACCGACATGTCGCGCTCTTCCGCAACTTGCAAATGAATTTTCTGCCCCGCCTGGATGAAGTCAGGATTGGCCCGTGCAATCGCACTCAACTGCAATAAAAAACTGGCTTTATCCTGAACCTGCGCACTGGTCGCCATGGTTTTATTCGACGAGGAAAAGCTTACCCGATGCGCTGTTGCATTGAAATGAGTCGCAGTTTCAGCGCGGTTGCGTCGTTTTTCATTCATGAGTGCGGGTTGAAAACCGATTTGCCCGGACACGACTTGCCCCTGGCTGCTTAATTGGTACAAATTGATCGAGGCGAATAACAGCGATAAGGAAGCTCGTAATTCGAGCTGATACAGCTTGTCGGAATTTTTACTGTAGCTGATTATGCCTTCCCCATACACAGGATTTTTGCCGGGTTCCTGACGTTGTATCGCCATTTTTAACTGGGCATTATCTAGCACAGCGGCGGGGTAAAAGGGTAATTCCCCCGCCAATAAATCACTGCCGGTGGCGGTACTGGTTTCGCTAACAGAGGGGGCGGGCGAGGTACTGGCTATGGCGGGTGTTTCATTAAAATCGGGCAAGCTGTACTGGCTGGGTTGAGCTAAGTCATCGGCTTGTACCAATGCAGCCTGTGCGCGCGGTTTGCTGGCTTTGGCTTTGACTGGCATGGCGGAAACAGGCTGTGTGCTGGTGGCAGGGGCTGCTGCATCCACGCTTGCAGCCTTGGGTGTCGCTATTACTAAGGGCTCGATAAGCGGCGCTTGCAATTGCACCGCGATCGCGGGTGCGGGTGTGGGCAGGTGTTTGCTCTGCGCATACTCCGACCAACCTGGCGTCAACAGACTCAGATGCAACGCCAATGCGCCTGCTAATGCCAATGCGAAGGCGCGACCTGGCCAGCTAAGCACTGGCCTGGCCGACAAAGCTAAATCGACAGAAGTCTGCGTCTGACTGGACATAACAGGTACTGGAAAATGCATCAAAAATGAAGGCGCCATTATACTGGCAAGCCACCCAGCTCGCTAAAGTCAGAGCAAAAGGAACTGGGATAGTTAACCCCGGGTAGGCTGTCAATGCACTTCCGAATTCGTGTTTGCCAGGGTTTCAGGTTACTATGCTACACAGAGTAAAGCGATTTCGCGTCAGTACAACCACATATCAGGAGCCGTCATGAATAATCCATTTAGTCATCTTGAAGGTATGCATGCTATGTCAGATACATTGGGGTTTATAAAAAAACTGTGGGGTGGCTTAAATGTGCCGGGCATGGTCGCGCCACCTATGTCTGTAGATGAATTGGATAAAAAAATTCAGGATTTAAAAACCGTCGAGTCCTGGCTTACCGTGAATATGAATATGTTGCGGGCAACCATACAAGCACTGGAAGTGCAGCGCGCTACCATCAGTACTTTGCAATCGCTGGGCGAGAGTTTTGCTCACCATGCACGTCAGGCTGGCGGCGCTGCAGAACAAATGGCCAGCAGTTTTGCTCAGAGTACAGCGCAGGCGCAAGGCTGGCCCATGCCTGAAGCTGCCAGCGCCGGGGACGAGGGCAACAAATCCAACAGCGAAGACGTACACGCAGAAAAAAGCGCAAATACCGCTGCCAGTTCAGCCTCCCCTGAGACAGAAGCGCCGAGCGCTGCCGCATTCACTAATCCGGCAGCCTGGTGGGGTATGTTACAAGAACAATTTAAAGCCGCTGTCGATAAATCCTTGCAAGCCACTAGTCAGGCTGGTGAGGCGGCCATGAAGGCCGCGGCCAGTGTCACGCCAGCTCGCGCTGACAGTGCTGCTGTGAATCCGGGTAGCAAAGCCAAAGCTGCTGCAACTAAGCCAGAGTCCGCAGCAAAATCACCCAAAAAGCGCAGCGTAAAAACAGCCGCTGCGCAAGCAAAACCCGCAGTAGCGGCAAAAGCAAGCGCACGTAAACGTAGCGCCGCTGTGACTCAGAAAAAGACCACGAAACCGGCTTAAGGTGAGTGTGCAAAGTAGCGAATTTCTTCAGGCCAGGCGCCACGATGACGTGCAAAGCCGGTTTTTAAATCGGTGGACAGATAATTGTGGTAGCCCGCCTGAGTAATTCGTGGTCCAGACTGATGCAGTTCACTCACACTGAGCATGGCCGGGCGCACGATAGCAATATGCCCGGGCTTATCCGGTTTGGGATTGGCATACACGGCGACCACGATTTTTCCCAAATTAGCCTGAGCCTGTGCCGCTTGCATACTGCTTAATTGCCGCCAGCCTTGCGCACTGGCGGCTTCACTATCTAACCAGGTCATTTGCGCGTTCGCCAGCAATTTAGCGCTATGCTCGGGTGGGCGCAAAATGTAAATGTTTTGTTGTGCTAAAAATGCCGCCACAAACGCGCTGCAATGGGTCTTGCCAGGCTTGTCAGCCGGGTCAGGCTGGCCACTGCGCCAATCTACCTTGAGACCGGGTAGCCATAATTTCTCCACGCCACTCTGATCTAATTTTGCTAACAGCAATTGCCCGGCAAGGCTGACTGCCCCACAGCAATTCGTGTTATCGGGCTTATCCTGCGCCTGAGCCGGTGGCAGAGTCAGCAGACTGGTGCACAGCAGCAGGCTGAGCCCCCAGACTCGTCCTGGCCGCGCTGTTGTCGCCGAAACTTTGAATAAACTCAACATACCTCTTCCTACTTTGATTAATCGCCTGAAACAACGTAGAGCCGTCACGCCTGCTCGTTATCTCTCAGGGGCGGGGCCTCAGCCAGTCAGCGCATTTATTGCCGCCATCATCAGCGCTATTGTCCGCCCCTAAGCTTATCAAGCTGATGTCGTTTTGCAACGATACATGGTTTATATGTAAGCTTTTGTGAGCAACAAACAGCCTGTTTTATAGCAGATAGGGGTTGGGCTATGAGTTTGCTTTATGACTTCATAAGTAAACGCGCGAATAACACAGCGTGATGGAAAAGAACAGGTGCGTTGCGAAAAAGGCACTATCAGGATTTGCAACTCTCTTTGTGATAAATTTGTCGCAATTATGTGAATATATGTGAAATATTGTTTTCATGTCGTTGACTAACACCTCCAATCAAACTGCTAGCACTGCGCTGTTCCGCCCCGAAGTCACCGCTGCCTTATCTGCACAATGGCTGGGCGCGATCCGTTTAGCGCAACCGCTCTCTAGTCAATTGATTGCCCTGGCCGCTTTAGTGATCGCGATTGCCTTAGTGCTATTCATCAGCCTCGGCAGTATCAGTCGCAAAGCCCGTGTCAGTGGTATCACCATGCCAGTCACTGGCATGCTCAGCATCAGCGCGAATAGCGCCGGGGTGATTAGCGAAAGCCATGTTAGTGCGGGACAACAAGTCAAAGCCGGGCAAGTCTTATTCACAATTTCAAGTGAACGGC
>JAYSEN010000028.1:0-57073 GCA_041913845.1 Undibacterium sp. | reverse complement strand
TGCATCGGGCGTCTTTAATACAATTTTAGCTGTCAACCTATTTTAGGACTGGACAATTAAATCAATCTTCCGAGATTAATCGTAAGTCGCACTTAAGGTCACACCACTAAATGGTGTTTTTGCTTTAAGCATAATGTAATACCAGCGATTAGCTTGAGGATTGCTTATATTAATGCTTTCGTTGTTTCCGCTATTTACCGAAGCCTGATCGTAAGAACTCAAACTTGGATAGCGATCCAACGCAACATACATATCAACGTCACCAGTTCCACCGCTAGTAAAAATGCGTACATTTTTGGCGTTCGCTGGTAAGATCAAAAAGCCATAAGTCTGGGTCGATGAGGATTGATTACGGATGCTGCAATTTTTGCCCAGGTAATAGGTGCCGCAATCTGGCAAATTCACGACAGGATCACTTGGTACAGGTGGTTCACCAGCTGTGGTCGCAGTAGCCACCCAATTACTGAATTCGGCATCATAACGAGTACCAATGTAATTCATATAAGTTTGATAACCGTCGTAATCACCTGCGCGGAACTTCGCCAAAATTGCGTCGACATCACTACGATGTTTCTCAACCATGAAGCGAGTTGCCATATAGCCCCAACGATAAGCACGTTCTACATAGTCACTCATGCTATAGGTGTTGCCAAAAATCTGACTTAACTTGTAAGTCCCTTTTTTAGCTGCATCTATGCCTGCCTGATTGTTATTACGCAAAGACAAATATTCAGCAACGCCTTCTATCCACCAAACTGTTGGTTTTGCTGTGCTCGCACCAAAATCGCCGCGCATATCGTATCGGCCATCAAGGTAGTGCACATATTCGTGCTCCAGATTCCAAATTTTGAACTGAGGACGCAACCAAGACGCTTCGTGGGCTATAAAACGAGCCTGATTACCGACCTGCGATGGATCACCTTCCAGATACATACCGCCATTATTAGTATCAATGCCGTAGATCACGCTGGCATATTTGCTGTAATTCGCGTAGTCATCAAAAACCACTACTTCCAAGGCGGTATTATTATCGCCACTGACTGGTTGTTTCTTAGTTTGCAGCATGGTGTGCACGTAATTTTCTTCGGCACTTAAAGCTGCGCAACTATCGGCCAGCTGGCTTGCAGTCATATCCTGAGCACGGATTTTAATAGTCGGGCTACAAATATGCGTCGTTTTCAAAACCGTGTCTGCCAACTTTGTTTCATAGTTACAGGTACCGTATTCAGCGCAATTTGCATTGTCATAGTACTTAACTGCACTGGCCGCACCCAGCCATAAGTCGCTGTCCGTACCCGTCATCGTGCTGTTAGCTAACTGGTACTTAACCATAGGTTTAACACCGTTTTTTAACGCTGTGTACTGCATAAAGCGGAATGCTTCATTTTCGGTATCTTTTAATTGATAAGCCCATTTCGAATTTAATAATGCCGCCTTATTGTTGACAACGAAATTATTTAATGCGGTCGCGTAAGCCAGATCATTTTGCAACAATGGTGTGGCATCACTACGATAATGCGAGTAGAAAAATACCGTCAGAGCACCCGTGAAACCGTCCGCTGCAGTTGAATTTTTTAAGCCATTTACCGCATCAGGACGTGCACTGGTGTTTGTGAAACGCTCAACGATCGCCTTAACACTAGGCAAGTAGTAAGCCTCATCACTGAGATTCGTAACCAATTTATAGACTTCTGAGGCAGTCGTTGGGCCTGCCACATTGTTTTGGTAGAGGGCCGTGCCATCAATCAGCTTTTTAAGCGGAGCACGCAAACCAGTCAGAATTGCACGATCTGGCGTAGCAATCGCGCCACCTGATGCCTGGTAATAGGCAGCACGAACATACAGCACCAAGTTCACTAAGGCCATATTGCTAGCGTTGTAATTATTGGCCTCGGTATTTAATCGGCTTGCGATAGCTTGCATATTCGTCGCGCTGAATACTCGGCTTGCTAAACTAGCGTTAACGGAGAACAAGCCATAGTGGCACTCAAAGCTGGGCAAATTAACGATGTAATCGGCTAATGCAGCACCACTATAGCTGGCCAGTTTATTCATGTCCTGGCAATCAGCTGATGGTGCTGCCGCCATCAAGCGACCATTTTTCTTTGCTGTTGTAAAGCCGAGATCGTTACGATTCAGACGTGCAGGATGCAAGTCAAATTTGCTTTGTTCTGCTGAAGGTGGCAGATTTTGTGGAACTGCGGGTTTATTTGCCCCCTTCCAAAGATCATTTTTTCCAGCATGATGATGCTCCTCAGCCTGTACCCAGGCACTGCTACAAGCCAGTGAGGCCAGCAATAGCATGGGCTTTGCGATAGATTTCATAGTTACTCCTAAGGTCAATGGATTTTTGAGAATTAATGCTACATTCTTCTTTTTTCTCGAAGCGCGTTGCAAAAGGCCGCAACATTACTCCAAGGTAATATCGTTGTTGTCATTTTTAGTAAAACGTTACAAATTTTACGAATATGACGTTAATATATTAAGTAAATATGACTCAGAAAACTATAAATCTTTTGCAAGTTAATATATTTATCTTGGATGCTGTTGTTTTAGACACGCAAAATTATCAATTAACCAAGTTAGGCCAAGTTGTCAGACTTTTATCATGTGTTGATAGAAATTAGCATGCCTGAGCTTAAAAATGACAAGTCAAATGTAAGCACAAGAGAGTAAAAATCTATGGATTTAAATGGCGATGGCAACGTCCCTGACAGCCGGAATGTCAGGTGCCAAGCGACTTTGGGATTGCCACAATCATTAAACAAAATGCAATGAGTGGCGTCTGTTGAAAGTGGCGCAGAATGGGAATTTTCAGGTGTAAAACTACTAGCTCCGTGCTACTTAGTTTTTGCTGGAAAAATTTTGCCAAAAAAATCAAGCACTACACTCAATTCACGAGTACGGGAAAATGCGGGCAAGCTCTGCCAAATCCTGCGACCGTAAGGCTTACTGATTAAACGGGGATCACAAATCATCAAGACCCCTTTGTCACCCTCATCGCGTATCAGTCGCCCGGCTCCTTGCTTCAAGTTGATGATCGCAGCGGGCAATTGATGATGAACGAAGCCATTCAAGCCTTTTTTCTCCATCGCCTCGATTCGCGCTGACAAAACTGGATCGTCCGGTGGCGAAAATGGCAATTTATCGATGATCACTAAGGATAAGGCTTCACCTCGTACATCAACCCCTTCCCAAAAACTTTGACTACCGATTAAAACACCATTTCCTGAGCGTCTGAAGCGTTCCAGTAGCTCGGTTCGACCTGCCTCACCTTGCACAAATAATGGAAAGTCGACATTTTCATCAGCGTAGCGCTGTCTAAGCGCTTCAGCACAATAACGAACGGCTTTAAGCGTGGTGCATAGAAAAAAACAACGGCCACCTGAAGCTAAAATGACTGGATGCGCGGCTTCCAAAACCGCATCCGTATAGTCACGGCTATTTGGATCCGGTAAGCCTTGAGGGACATACAAATAGCCTTGTTCTGGGTAATTAAACGGGCTGGGCCAACTGTGAGAGGGTACATCCCAGAGCCCCATTTGGGCACTGTAGTGGCTAAAATCATTTTTTACCGCCATGGTTGCGGAGGTAAAAATCCAGGCACGCTCCACCCCTTCGCGTTGCTTGTTAAATATAGGGGCTATTGATAAAGGAGTACGATGCAATTGCAAACTAGTGGAATATGCTTCCAGCCAAATCACATATTCGCCTTCGTTCGCTTCGACGGGTTTTTGCCATTTTTCCAATGCTTCTAGCAGCAATATACTGCGCGCTCTACATTGCTCAAGAGTCTCGGCTCGCTCAGCTTGCTTTTCTAAAACTGCAATTACCTCGTCGAGTGCGCTCAAACAACGATCAAAAGCCTCAAAAAATGGGCTGGACTCTGCAACCTGATTTATCGCATAACGCACGTTGTCTTGCGAAAAAGCCAAACGCATGTCGCGGCAAGCACGTTCCAACGGTGCGACCAATTGTATCCAGGGCGCCGCGTCACGCGCATGGGATAAACCCTCAGCTTGTATATCGCGACACAACTCCAGAATCTGACTGGTGGAAATACTCTCGCCAAAAAACAGCGTCGCAGTATCAGGCAATTGATGGGCTTCATCAAATATCACCGTGTTCGCGCTAGGTAAAAGTTCCGCAATACCCGTATCTTTAAGCGCGACATCGGCGAAAAACAAGTGATGATTTACCACCACGATATCGGCTTGCTGCGCCTCTTTGCGCGCTTTCATGACGAAACAGTCCTGATAATACTGGCATTCAGAACCGAGGCAATTTTCACGCGTCGATGTCACCAGATTCCAAACACTGGCATTTTCCGGCACACGTGACAATTCTGCCTTATCCCCAGTATTGGTTGTTTTAACGAAGCGTCCTATATCGCGCAGATAGCCCACATCTTCACGACTGGTTAGACGACCATTTTGCAAGGTTCTTTCCAGATGATAATGGCACAGATAATTGGCACGCCCTTTTAATAAAGCAATAGAAACCGGGGCTTTAAGTAACTTACGGATAGTCGGTATATCGCGCAAATACAATTGATCTTGCAGGTTCTTGGTTCCGGTAGAAACGATGACTTTTCCACCCCAGAGCAAAGCGGGAACCAGATAAGCGTAAGTCTTTCCCGTACCCGTGCCCGCCTCAGCCAGCAAACTGCTTTGCCCGGCGATTGCTTTGGCAACCGCTTTTGCCATTTCTACTTGTGAATTTCGCGGGCTGTAACCGGAGAGTCCAGCACTGAGTGCGCCATTTACAGAAAACAGTTGATTAATTTCCTCGTCGTGTAAACCACTATCGGAAATTGAGGAAGCTTGGGGGGAATGTGATACGGACAAAATAGTGACTATTAAGAATTAGAAACAAAACGCAACACTGCTATATCAGGCCGGAACATCCGGTGTAAGCTGCATCTTGAGTAAAGTAATGTGATCTTTTAATTGCAATTTTCGCTTTTTTAAACGGCGCAATTGTAACTCGTCGTGATCGGTGCGCTGGGTTAAGGTGTCGATTACAGCATCCAAATCGCGATGCTCCACCTCGAGTTCAATGATGCGACTTTGAATTTGCTCGGTCTGTGTCATGGGCGCTGACTTCTTGTGCATATTAAATTCATTTAAACTACCATTATAGAACTTTACGAGAGCAAGCATAGTAAAATTTGCCTTTGATTTCAGTTAAACTTTAGCTACAACTAATTTTACCAACTTACAATAATATAAATTTACAAAGTCTAACTGCTTGCCTGACTGATTCAGATCGTTCGGGCAATTACTTAAAATCGCACAAATTTGGTTTACAAGGCATGAGTCAATATAAGTTAGAAGCAGGAACTGGCCAGCACATCGGCGACCGTCAAGAGCAACAAGACCGTGCAGGTTTGTTTGCTGCCCCGCACGCACCCGGCTATGTACTCGCCGTGGTTGCTGATGGCATGGGTGGCAAGAGTGGTGGAGCACTGGCCGCTGAACAAGTCATACGCACAGCCAAGCAATTGTTTGACGAATTCTATCCTGGCAATGATGTTTACAAATTACTCGAAAACATTGTCAATGAAGCACACACCATCATCAAACTAACTGCAGTTTCATCTGAAAAAGAACCGCACAGTACCATGGTCGCGCTCGTGCTAACGCCGGAACATGAAGCCATTTGGGCTCATGTTGGCGATTCGCGTATTTATCGTTTCGTTGGACCAAATCCCGGCGAACGCAGCATTGATCACTCTTATGTTGAAAAACTCGTCGCAGAAGGAAAAATTGCAGCCGAAGAAGCCAAGACACATCGTTTGTCTAACATACTGATTAATGTACTGGGCTCAAGCACAACACCGCCTTATGTCACCTTTGGCAAATATAGCCAATTAAAAGCCCACGACCATTTTTTACTTTGTAGCGATGGCCTTTGGCATTATTTTGAAGATAGCGAACTTTCAGCGGTTGTCGCGGCCAACACACCGCGCCAGGCATCCGAAATGTTAATTAAAAAAGCCAGAGAACGCGCTGGTGGACGTGGCGACAATTGCACGTTTGCAATTATTAAACTCATAGTTCCACCACCGGAAGTGAAAAACTACACCGTCAAAAAGATGCGCCGCGCCGTGTAAAACCAGCGACCTGTAGCCTGGCTACAGGTCCTTTTCAGTTTTTATAGGTTCGAACTCTATCATTTCAAACTGCAAGCTATCATCCGACTTATCACTGTTGACGGCCGTATTTTGATCTGTACGAGGCAAGGGTCTATCTTGTTTCTCAAGTGCGCGGTTACGCTCAAGCTCATGGGCCACGGAGATTAATAATAAAATATCACGGTAAACAGGTAACTCAAAACCCATGCGCTTGCCATCCCTGTCATCCACCAGCAAACTTTCTAAAAATGGCAAGACTTCATTACCATTCCACAAACCAATTATTTTTTCCATCAGATGAGGGAAATCTTCTAGCTGGCGCGCCGAGACTGTCGACAAATCAGCCTCGAACTCAGGAATATTTGCATTGAAGTAGGCAATAAAACGGTCACGCAAGGCATCGTACTTAATTTTATCCGCAACTATGCGATACAGATCCAAAAGATAAAGCCAGGGCACGGGCGAATCAGGGATGTCGAGATCAGCCTGCGGCTCCAGTATCTCTATCGCACGCTGTGGATCATTAACTGACATCCAAAATTCGGCTTCTTGCGTTACATCCGAAATTTCCTCAACTTTGACTGAGCTGGTTTTGCTCGCAAAAAAATTGAAAGTACTGCTATTACTATCTTCCAGACTAGGCAAATACGGGTTCTTTTTAAAAACCGAATTTCGTTGTAAGGGTTCGCTACGTTGCGACGTGTCGCGAACCGGTGTATCAACCTTTATCGAAACCGACTTAGGACTTTTTTCTTCAACTTTGTACAAAGAGTTCGTATCAGCGTAGGAAGCCTGCACATGATCAACTATCGCAGCAATATCTTTTTTTGCCTCCACGCTCTCAACCGGGTCCGATTTTTCTTCCCACCACCCCATCTTCATTTTTTTATTCAAGCGCGATATATACAAAACCAAAGCAATAACCAGGAGTATGCCTAAAAAAATGAAGCCCAGCATGCCTAAGACGAGGGTACGTGAGACAGTATTTTCACGCAACTCATCAAGCGCTTGCTGTTTTTGCTGGTTTTGCTTACGTAACAGCTCGCTTTCTCTTTGTATATTTAACAATTCGGGGGCTTGATTGTCTGACTCGGCAGCCTTAGGCGGCGCTGTTACTACCGCTGTAACCGCAGCTGATCCTGTATTAAGCGCATCATCGCGTAAATAGGCAGCTAATCGGGCTTGTTCGACTTTTAACTGTGCTGCATCTAAACGACTCGGCGCGCCAAGTTCATTGCTGATTTTTAAGCCCGATTGGGCAATCGTGACCTCATCGGACAACTTCAGGCTATCGCGAACTTGCAAAGGCTTTTGCGGCGCCGCTTCTGGTTTATCGGCACGCTTAGCGGGTTCGGCATGCACACGTGGCGCTGGCGCTGCTAAGTTGTCTGCAGGAGGTTTAGGCGTTGCGACTTTAGCTTGCGCTTTCTTTTCGGCTTGGTTTTTTTTATCGGTAGCAGTTAATTCCTGGCTTTTATCAAGATTGACAGGTTTAGCTATCTGATACGGTGGAAATACGGGCGGATCAAGCAATACCGTGTAGTCGCGTTGCAAGTGGACTTCACATGCGACCTCAACAATTAATTTAATTGTCGGCTCATTAATGTCGCGACGTGAACCAAGCAGCAAGTGCCGCCCCTGTCCACTGTCATTCACCGCAATCGAAACCGGCGCGACGATGGCGCCCTCGGAATTCTCTATGCGCGCCCGATAACACGGCGCATCCAGATAGGCAGCATCAGCCCCAGTCAGATTCAGGCGGGCTTGAAACTTTTGCCCTAAGCCTGAGGTCACCTGCAAACTCCCCAAACCTAAGGCCCATACTGAGCTCAGCATGCCCGAGGTCAGCATCCCTATACTGGTTTGCTTAATTAACATGCTTAGTTTGCGCCGGGATTTAATCTTCTTCTCCTACGCACCTGTTAATCGCTACGGTGCAGTAATAACTGTTTATCTGTTTATCTTACTAGCTTCACAATAAAGCTTAAAGCCAGAGCGCAAGGAAAATTGCAGCTTGTGGTGATTCTGTTCACAATCTTCAACATTTCTATGGCATAGAATCGCCTGACTTACTCAAAACCTATAAGTAATCGCTAAAACCTGGGAGAAGTTCGTTATACGAAACAAGCTTAAAATAAGCAGTTAGCGTCATTTAGGTGCTGCGATCCAGAATTCGTTTGGCAATTCCCCGCAAGATGTGTATCTCTTCGTGTTCCAGTCGTGCACGCGCGAATAAGCGGCTGAGTCGTGGCATCAATTTCTTAGGATTATCCGGACGTAAAAATTGAATTTCTATGAGTGCCTGTTCCAAATGACTTAGCATGCCTTGAATTTCCTCGTGGCTTGCGAGATTTTGCACCTCTGACAAGCTTTCACCTTGCGCCAACTCAAGTTCACTGACACGCAACTCATAGGCTAATAATTGCACTGCCTGGGCCAGATTCAAGGAGGAATACTCGGGATTGGCCGGAATATTCACCAGGCTTTGCGCTTGCAGCACAATGTCATTGGGCAAACCATATCGTTCACTGCCAAATACCAGAGCAAGCTGTTGCACCGATGCGTGTCTGGCTTCCTGGCAAAATTCCCTGGGCATCAACACGGGTGGCGAAAATTCGCGCAGTCGCGCACTGACTGCTGCGACATAATTGCAATCCGCTATGGCTTCGGCAAAGCTACCAACTACCCTGGCCTGCTCCAGAATATCTTGCGCCCCCGAGGCAAACGCTATGGCTTCAGGATGCGTCAAGGCATCGTCAAAACGTGGATTCACCAAAACCAAATGGCGAAATCCCATGGTTTTCATGGCTCTGGCAGTTGCGCCAATATTGCCTGGATGACTAGTGTCAACCAAAACAAAACGCAAACGATTAAAAACAGAGGTATCGGAGTAGTTCGAGTTCATTTAAAATAACGCTTATCTTGATCGTGTTTTATACAAATTGTCGACGATGACAACGTGAAGCACGCTGTTCTTTATCATTTTCAATTGGTGAGTGGTCTCAGACCCTCTATTTTATCGGAAACCTTATGCATCCCATGCTGAACACGGCTATTAAAGCCGCTCGCCGTGGCGCGGCGATAATTAATCGCGCCTCTTTTGACATTGACCGTATTAAGGTCACAGAAAAGCAGTCTAACGATTTCGTTACTGAAGTTGATCAAGCTGCTGAAGCGGCAATTATTGAGGTGTTAAAAACTGCTTACCCTGATCATGCCATTCTCGCTGAGGAATCCGGTGCCTCATCCAATTTGCATGATGAAAATGATAATGTCTGGATTATCGACCCGCTCGATGGCACGACCAATTTTATCCACGGTTTTCCCCAATACTGCGTTTCTATCGCTTTGCAGCAAAAAGGCGTCATTACTCAGGCGGTCGTTTATGATCCCAGCCGCAATGAAATGTTCACAGCAACCAAAGGTGCTGGCGCTTTTTTAAACGATAAGCGTATCCGCGTCTCACGCTGTGACAAGTTGGCAGATGCCTTGATAGGCACAGGCTTTCCCTACCGCGACTTCCGTGCTCTTGATCAATACATGGACATGTTTAAGCTCATGACTACGAAGTGCCAGGGCTTACGCCGTCCAGGCTCTGCCGCCCTCGATTTAGCTTATGTTGCCAGCGGCCGTCTCGATGGCTTCTTTGAAAAAGGATTATCGCCTTGGGATATCGCCGCGGGCGCACTCATAGTGACGGAAGCTGGCGGCATCGTCAGCAATTTTGTCGGCGAATCCGATTATCTGTATAAAGGCGATATTTTAGCGGGCACACCCAAGGTTTTCGGCCAAATGGTTAATACCTTGCAAGTCTACGCGGCCTGATAGTTATAATGCCGCGCGCCGAATAATAGTTATAGTTCGCGGTTTTACGCTAGCTCCGCTCGTCAGCGAATTGTTGTTCACATCCAGGAGGCTGCAAATTGCCGCTTCCTGCTTCAGCATTTCACCCCAACAATTTTTGCAAGCTTAAGTGCAATCACTTAGTTTACATTCTGTTTTACTTTATTCATGCCTTCATTTCAGGAACTCGGCCTCTCTGATGCAATTTTGCGTGCATTAGATGAACAAGGCTACACCACCCCAACGCCTATCCAGGCGCAAGCAATTCCGGCCGTCTTGAAAGGTGGCGACTTACTCGCCGCGGCGCAAACCGGTACGGGCAAAACCGCAGGATTTACCCTGCCCATCTTGCAAAAACTCAGTCTGCAAGCGTCAACAACGGGCAAACCCAGTCTGAAGGTCTTGATACTTGCACCGACGCGCGAATTAGCCGCGCAAATTGATGAAAATATTCGCAATTACCGCAAGTACCTGAATTTACGCAGCGGCGTGATCTTTGGTGGCGTTGGAATTAATCCTCAAATCGCCATGATACGCAAAGGCCTGGACATTCTGGTTGCGACGCCTGGTCGCTTACTTGATTTGCACAGCCAAAAACAAATCGATCTGAGCCACGTCACAACATTGGTGCTGGATGAAGCAGACCGTATGCTGGACATGGGTTTTATCCACGATATCAAAAAAGTGCTCGCGATTTTGCCTGCGCAGCGGCAAAATTTATTGTTTTCAGCAACGTTTTCCGACGAAATCAAAAGCCTGGCAGAACGCTTATTAAACCAGCCCGCTGTCATTGAAGTGACACCGCGCAATTCGACGGTCGATGTTATTTCCCAAACCATCCATCCAGTTGATCGCGACAAAAAACATCTGTTACTCGGCCACTTAATCCTGAGTAATAACTGGCATCAAGTTTTGGTATTTACCCGCACTAAACATGGCGCTAATCGTTTAGTCGAGCAATTGGCAAAACAAAATGTCAGTGCGATGGCGATTCATGGCAATAAAAGCCAATCCGCACGCACCAAAGCACTGCAAGAGTTTAAAGAAGGTAAGTTGCGCGCCTTAATCGCCACCGATATTGCGGCCCGCGGCATAGACATCGATATGCTGCCACACGTGGTCAACTATGAGCTGCCGCACGTGCCCGAGGATTATGTGCACAGGATAGGCCGAACTGGTCGTGCCGGGAATGATGGTGCCGCGATTTCTCTGGTTTGCGTTGACGAAGATAAGTTACTCAGTGCTATCGAGAAGTTTACGCGGCGTAAAATTGATCGCGTCATAATCGACGGATTCAACCCTGATCCAAATGCTAAAGCTGAACCGATACAGTTCAGAAGTTTCGATCATCAGGCTCGCAATTCTAACCCCCGGTCGAATCGCACACCGAACAACAAAGCTCGCGCCCAACAAGACAACCCACGCACCGATCGTCAAGCGACTAAACATCGTACATCGACGACCAACGCCAAACCAGGTCCAAAGCGAAATGCAGCATTATTCTCGCATTCGCAAAAAGCTGGTTAAAATAACGACAAATTACAGTCCTGAACTCTGAGGCGCATGTCCCTGATTTTGCTTTGCAAACCAGGCGATCTGCGCCGAAGTTTTCCCACATCCCCTAACGTCTACTATGTCAGTCGAAACAGTAAAACACACGCCTATGATGCAGCAATATTTGCGCATCAAGGCTGATCACCCCAACACCTTGGTGTTTTATCGCATGGGTGATTTTTACGAATTGTTTTTTCAAGATGCGGAAAAAGCCAGCAAACTTATCGGTATCACCCTGACACAACGCGGCAGCTCTGGCGGCGATCCCATCAAGATGGCAGGTGTGCCCTTCCACTCGGTTGAAAACTACCTGGCGAAGCTAATCAAACTTGGCGAGTCGGTCGCGATTTGCGAACAGATAGGCGATCCGGCAACCAGCAAAGGACCGGTCGAGCGCAAAGTCGTCAGAGTCATTACGCCTGGCACCCTGACCGATACCGACTTGCTTCCGGAAAAATCAGAGCGGCCTTTACTTGCCATGCACGTGCATAAGCAACGTAAGCAGTATCAACTTGGTCTGGCCTGGCTATCACTGGCCAGCGGCGCCTTAAAACTGATGCAATTTGATGCTGATGAAGCGACGTTTTATGTACAGTTAAAACAAGAGCTTGAACGCATAGGGCCAGCGGAAATCCTGAGCTCGGCGGGCTTACTTCTCGACGCTGAGCAAGTGGCACTATTCCCCGGAAAATTGAGTGAAGTCCCAGACTGGTATTTTGATAGCAAACAAGGTTACCAAACCTTATTGCAGCAATTGAATTGCACCAGTCTGACAGGTTTTGCTGCCGAAGACTATCCTGTGGCACATGGTGCAGCCGGTGCGCTATTGCGCTATGCCGAGAGCACGCAAGGTCGCGGCTTACAACATGTACGCAGCCTGCAAGCTGAAACTGACGATGAATTTATTGGTTTAGATAGTGCGACTCGACGTAATCTGGAAATAACTGAGACCTTGCGCGGTCAGGAGTCGCCGACATTATTCTCGCAACTTGACCATTGCCAGACCACCATGGGTAGTCGCACTTTGCGCCATTGGTTACATCATGCCAGCAGAAATCAGTCGATTGCGCAAAACCGTCAACAAGCTATCACGGCCTTACTTGAGGCCGATGTTCTGGATGGCTTGCGCAGCACCTTAAATGCCATACCCGATATTGAACGCATCACGACCCGAATCGCACTGCAATCAGCGCGCCCGCGCGACCTCTCTGCTTTGCGTGATGGCCTGAGCCAAATACCTGGCTTACGCACTTACCTGAGTATGTGTCAAACATCAGCTAGCCAGGGGGTATTAAGTCAGCTCCTGGTCCAGCTCGCCCAACCGGATGAATGCCAGGATTTGCTCGAGCGCAGTTTGCTGGCGCAACCTGCGGTATTAGTACGTGATGGTGGCGTCATTGCTCACGGCTACGATACCGAACTCGATGAATTGCGTGCCTTATCTGAAAATGCGGGTGAATTTCTGAGTGCAATGGAAGCAGCAGAACGCGAACGCACCGGCATTGCTAATCTGCGCGTGGAATACAATCGCGTACACGGTTTTTATATTGAAGTCACCAATGGACAGGCTGACAAAGTACCCGATAATTACCGCAGACGTCAGACTTTAAAAAATGCCGAACGCTATATCACGCCTGAATTAAAAGCCTTCGAAGATAAAGCCTTGTCAGCCCAGGAGCGGTCCCTGGCCCGGGAGAAATTCCTCTATGACCAGGTATTACAAGGTTTGCAGCAATTTATCGCGCAATTGCAAATTATTGCTCAGGCTATCGCACAACTCGACGTGTTAGCGAGTCTGGCGTTGCACGCCCAGAAAAACAACTGGTGCCGCCCTACCCTAAGCAGCGAACCTGTACTGCAGATTCTTCAGGGCCGACATCCCGTGGTCGAAAATCAGATCGAACGATTCATTGCGAATGATTGCAAGCTCAGCCACGAGCAAAAGATGTTATTAATTACCGGCCCCAACATGGGTGGTAAGTCGACATATATGCGGCAAGTGGCGCTGATTACTTTACTTGCTTACGTGGGTAGTTATGTGCCAGCGGATGCAGCAGAAATTGGGCCTATCGACAAAATTTTTACACGCATAGGTGCAGCCGACGATTTGGCCGGAGGCCGTTCGACTTTTATGGTGGAAATGACGGAATCCGCGGCTATTTTAAATGGTGCAAGCACAAATTCTCTGGTGCTCATGGATGAAGTGGGTCGTGGCACGTCGACCTTTGATGGACTAGCTTTAGCCTGGGCGATTGCGCGCCACTTACTCAGTCAGACGCAGAGTTACACCTTGTTTGCAACGCATTATTTCGAATTAACTCAACTGCCTGAGCACTTTCCAAGTGCCCGCAATGTCCATTTAAGCGCCGTTGAACACAAAGAAAAGATCGTCTTCCTCCATGCGGTGCAAGAAGGTCCGGCCTCGCAAAGCTACGGCTTACAAGTCGCACAACTGGCCGGCATTCCAAACACCGTGATCAAATCGGCTCGCAAGCATTTGGCGCAACTTGAAAATCAATCCTTACAAGCCAATTCACAATTCGATCTTTTCGCTGCTGCACTGCCAGAACCATCTTCAGATAGTGAACCTGAGGTAGTGGTTAACTCGGAGCATGAAGACTTACTAAGGGAATTCGCCGATATTGAGCCGGACGAATTGAGTCCGCGCGCAGCATTGGACGTTTTATATCAAATAAAGTCCCGCATTAATCAGGTGTTAAATTGAGTACGATCAGAGAATAAAAAATGGCCAGTTTAAACTGGCCATTTTTCAGTGCGTTGCTACATTCGTCATTATTAGTGCAAATGCTGAGTGCGGTATTCGTCGTGACTATCGCCATCTTCATCGTCATGATGGTGACCATGTTCACCATGCACGTGGCCATGTGCAATTTCTTCGTCACTGGCAGCACGTACTTGCTCAACCTTGACAGTGAAACGCAAAGCCATGCCTGCTAAGGGATGATTGCCATCCAGTACAACTTTATCATCAGCGATGTCGGTTACCGTGTAAATTTGCGCCTCACCACGCTCATCACTGCCTTCGGGCACACCTTCGAATTGCATACCAACTTCGATGGCATCAGGAAACGCGGCGCGCGGCTCAACCTTAATTAACTCTGCATCATATTCCCCAAACGCATCTTCTGGCTCGAGTTGTACTGTGGTACTAAAACCCAGCTCCTGCCCATCCAATGCTGCTTCTATCTTAGGGAAGATATTATCGTAGCCACCGTGCAAATAAACCATGGGCTCCTGACTTTCTTCAATTAAGTTATTTTGTGCATCGGTCAGCGTATAGCTTGCGGTTACCACGACGTTTTTTGCGATTTTCATCAAATATCCTTCATTTTTTCATGTGCGCCCATTATACCTGTCTGGAGTAGTTTCACCTGCAAGCCTATAATACGCGCATGAAAAAAACTAAGCTACCGTTGCTGGGCGGGATAACTCCAGAACAATTTCTTGCTGAATACTGGCAAAAGAAACCTTTGCTGATTCGCCAAGCCATCCCCGAATTCAAGGCATTTATCGATAAACAAGCCTTGCTCGAGCTGGCTAAGCGTGATGATATTGAGTCACGCTTAGTGAGTTGCATCGATCAACACTGGGAACTTAAGCGTGGCCCTATTGAACAAGTGCCTAAAGCGAAATCAGACTGGACTATGTTAGTTCAGGGGGTTAATTTACACAATGACCAGGCTGATCACTTACTGCGACAATTTCGCTTTATTCCAGATACACGCCTGGATGACCTAATGATCAGTTACGCCGTCGATGGCGGTGGCGTTGGCCCGCATTTCGACTCCTACGACGTCTTCTTATTGCAAGCACACGGTCAACGACGCTGGCGTATCAGCACACAAAAAAAACTTGAGTTGGTTGAAGGCTTGCCGTTAAAAATTCTGAGTAATTTTAAAGCCGAACAAGAATTCATCCTTGAACCTGGCGACATGCTGTATTTGCCACCGCATTGCGCGCATGATGGCGTGGCAATCGGCGAATGCATGACCTACTCCATCGGCTTTCGTGCCTATCCGTTTCAGGAACTGGCTTCAGCATTTATGGGATTTATGTCTGACAGTGTGGAAATGCCCGGTCGTTATGCCGATCCTGATCTCAAATTCAGCGATAATCCTGCAGAAATCAGTAAAGCGATGCTGGAACAGGTCAACGATGAATTTCAAAAAATACAATTTAGCAAACAAGATGTTTTGTTATTTTTAGGTGAGTATTTATCTGACCCCAAATCGCATGTATTTTTTGATTCCCCTAAGCCCTGTTTGCCTCCGCCGAAGTTCGAACAAAAAGCGCGAAAACTTGGCGTAAAACTCGACAGAAAAACCATTATGTTATACCAAGGCAAGCATGTCTTTGTGAATGGCGAATCGTTTAATGTCAACGCTGCCGACAAACTAAGCCTGACCTTACTTGCCAATCAACGCTGCTTAAATGCACAACAAATGGAGAGCGTCTCCGAGGATGTAATGGAGGCGCTTTGCATCTGGTACGAGGATGGCTGGCTCAGTTTGGCTGATTAAGCAGAATTTCGCACTTTTCTGACCAGATTTTATCTGATTTGAAAAGTGCGAACAGGATTGCAATTCAATCCGCACCAGCTTCTTCAGAGGTTTGCGACTTATCAATTTTAACTTCACTTCGCCTAAAAGCTAGTTAGAGTATGCGATCTAGCGATTTTCAGCGAATTAGATACAATTTTGCTCGAAAAAAATGCTTGAAAAAGCAAGCGATAGCTATTCCATTAGCTGAAAAATCATTATAATCTCGGGCTGGGAAACTTTTTAAGGTTGCAATGCAGTATAAGCATTGACCCTTGGGTAGAACCAATCGAGCGATAATTACCGGTAATTATTCATCGCAAAAAATCTGATCTTTTGTTTTGATCTAACTATAGAAAGCACAAACATGAAAAAATCTCTCTTGCTCGCTTCCCTGTTGGCTATCGCTTTGACCGCTTGCGGCGACAAAAAACCAGCTGAAGCATCTGCACCAGCAGCATCTGCAGCAGCTCCTGCACCAGCTCCAGCAGCATCCGCACCAGCAGCTTCGACAGCAGTTCCTGCACCAGCAGCAGCTCCAGAAGCAGCTCCAGCATCTGGCGCAGCACCAGCAGCATCTGCAGCAGCTCCTGCTGCTCCAGCTGAAGCAGCATCTGCTTCTAAATAATTACTAGTTTAGTAATTAGCTGTAGAAAAAGCCGGCTCTGCCGGCTTTTTTGTTATCAGATAGCTTCCTACGTCACCCAACCGCAACCAAAAAAACTCCAACTTCGCACGCCAGCGTACTCAGAAATTGAGTTTGAGCATCCGACTCAAGTCTAAGCCAATGCAACACCAATGCAACCTCATTCAGTTAGCAACGCTGAGCTGAAATCAAGACCATCATTGGACGTTCCGCCTCTTCAGCCAATGTGGGATTTTTCTGAATTTGATCTTCGCTTGGTCCCCACTCATTAATCTGGCGTATCGCGAAACCTGCGCTAATCAGGCCATTTAAAACCGTTGCCAAGGTTCTATGGTATTTAATTACGCCATCACTCAACCAATTGGTAACACGGCGCCCCTCATTTTGATAATTGCTCACACCCCACGATCTTCGACCCGCTTCGTCGGTTAACCAACCAGGATGCACTGAACAGGTATAAATAGGATGCTCCATACTAAATACGAAGTGCCCTGAAGTCCGCAGAGCTTGGTGAATTTCATTGAATAAGGGCGTTAACTCCGGCAAATAGTGCAGCGCAAGCTGGCTATAAACCAAGTCACAACTTTGCGAAGGCAATGTCAACTGCGCTAAATCACGGCACAGATAACTGATTTCGGTATCATCAGTTAGCTCGCGTGCACGTGCCAGCATCTTTTCAGATAAGTCATAGCCAGTTACCTGAGCCGCTCCAGCGGCGCGCGCACTACGACAAAACCATCCGTATCCGCAACCCAAATCCACGACATGCTTTCCCGCCAGTGCAGGCAACATTGACTGTATTGCCGGCCACTCTGGTGCGGCACTCAAGCCGAATTGCGAGCGCGGTAAGTTGGCGTAGGCGTTGTAAAAATCTTGATTATCGTAAATATTTTGTGACATATGCTTACTCATTTTAAAAGTCCGATTTAATTGAATTTAGTGCAAAAAAAAGAGCTGGGAAGACCCAGCTCGTTTGCGATGTACTGCTTGGCAGCAGATTAAACAAAATGGGCCATGGATAACTCATTATCCATGGCCCTTAAAAAGCCACGAGCACGCATGTCATCAACATCTTGGTTGTGACTAGCATTTCATGGCAATGTACTTAGAAAACTAAGGTTTAAAAGCAGGCTCTGAACAAAGCGTTATCGCAAATTATGTTCAGAGCATACCCGAGTGACAAGTTGATCAGAGTCGTAGTGTTGTTGCATATTTAAAATTAGATTCTCTCAGAGCTAGCTTTACGACGACGATGTCGTAGAGCCTTCTTGGAGACAGTACGCATAACAAGTATGCGCAATACAAATAAAGCAAAAGAGCGGGTACAACACCCGCTCTTTATTGGGGACATTAATTACTATTTCAATTGATCATTCAAGAGCTGCAACATTTTTTGTGCGGCAGCCGACGAATCAACTTTGCCTTCATTGTTATGGACAGTCACATGGCTGAGCTCACCCGATTTCGATGGCTTAACGAATATGCGGTATTTTTGCGCATCTTTGGCTGCATCAGAAGAGCCCCATGAGAACAAGCGCGCAAAGAAGCCCTGGCCAGATTTTGATTTGGCATCAACATCCTGATCGACATAGCGAACAAAATAAATGCCTTGCGAGCGATCTCTGTCTTCAACGGTAAAGCCTATTCTGTCCAAAGCCAAACCGATGCGACGCCATGCGCGATCAAAGCCCTCATTCACCTCAAGGTAAGAATTATCGCCTTCCTTGAGTAATTTAGCTGCAGCCTGTGTTGTCGCTGGTTTAGCAGCACTGGTCGCCGCAACCGTGTTTTTCGCGGTATCGGCATCAGCACCCAGATTGACCATTAGGCGACTTAAAAACTCGGCTTCCAATCCAGGATCAACCGGACGCGTAGTCCAGACTGTCGACTCTTTTTGAGAGCCGGTTAACACTTCCTGTGCACCACGATGACTAATGTAAATTTCTACCTCGCCATTGCTTCCACGTTCCAGGCGCGTGCGGAATTTATCGCGCTCACCCGTCGAGTACAACGAGTCAAATACCTTGCCCAGGGTATTCCGTATCATGTCCTGAGGGATCTTAGCGCGATTTTCGGCCCAGTCTGTTTCCATCACGCCGGTTTCCTGATTTTCGATATTGATCAGGAAGCCCAGTTCTTGCCAGAAATCTTTAATTCGTGGCCATAAAACTTCCGGTGTCCCTTTAACCACTAACCAGCGTTCAGAACCACTGCGCTCGATGCGCATGCTTTGCAACTGATTCGGCGCAACTATGCCCGAGTTACTCAGCACTTTATTGCTTTTCTCTAAATTATAACCCGATGCAGTTGCCGTACTTTTATTGGCTTCTGGGATAGCGAAACGACTATCACGACGAATTTGGGTCAGATCAGGTGGAACTTCCAGCGATGCCGTATTTGCCTTTGAAGCACTACGATAATCAATCTTATTCGGTTCGATGATGCTGTTTAAGGAGTTACAACCCGCCAAACTTACTAAGGCCAACGTGCCAATAACTTTATGGTTTACTACTAAGCGTTTCGCCATGTGTCAGTTCCTACTTATCATTATCAAAGAAAACAGCGACAAGCGTCGCTGTTCCTGGCCTTTCAGATTACAAAATACCCGCGTAGCGCAGCGCTTCACGTACGGTTTCGTGATATTGCCCGGATAAAGTTACCAAAGGCAAACGAATTCCTGAAGGTATTAAACCCATCTCTGCCATAGCCCATTTAACAGGCACAGGGTTTGGCTCAATGAATAACTTATTATGCAAAGACAACAAACGATTATTGATGGTGATCGCTGTACTGATTTCACCAGCCATCGCTGCCTTGCATAACTCGTGCATAGAGCGCGGTGCGACGTTCGCGGTTACCGAAATATTCCCTTTGGCACCGCAAAACATCAAGGCCATAGCAGTCGCATCGTCGCCCGAATACACTGCGAAATTGGCGGGTGCCTGACGTATCAAATCAATACCGCGAGCAATATTGCCTGTCGCGTCTTTCACCCCAACGATATTCGGCAATTCGGCCAGGCGTAAGATAGTCTCATTGGACATATCGGCGACCGTACGACCTGGTACGTTATAAAGAATAATCGGCAGATCTACTGATTGTGCGATTTTACGGAAGTGCTGATACATGCCTTCCTGAGTCGGGCGATTGTAATACGGCACAACTTGCAGCGAGGCGTCGGCACCAGCTTCTTTAGCGAAACGTGTCAGAGCGATCGCTTCTTCAGTGGAATTGCCACCCGAGCCAGCGATCACAGGAACGCGCTTATTGACGTGCTCGACAGCGATACGGATTAATTCGCAGTGTTCTTCCACACTGACAGTAGGCGATTCACCGGTGGTACCAACGATAACGATACCATCGGTTCCTTCATTGATATGCCAGTCTATCAGCTTACGCAAGCCAGACACATCCAGACTACCATCCGCATGCATAGGCGTGACTATCGCCACCAGACTTCCCTGTATCTTCGTCATATTCGTCGTGCCGAAAAAAATAAAAACCCGATTGTAGCTGATCAGTGCAGGCTCTGCGAGTGAAATCCTGAGATTTTAGAGTCAAATCCTGAGTTTTTATTAAAATACCTGGCTACTGGTCAGTCAGGTAGCACAACTTAAACCATAGATAACTTTATTCAGATTCTTAAGGCTTAACCGCACACAGTGCTTGTCGTACGCAGAGACCGCCTGCCGCATTAGTTTGCACGCCTTGCGTGAACCCGAGCACCTCAAACTGATGCTGTTGGGCAAACTGCAGAAGTTCGTCGGGCAGCAATAAAAATTCTGCGCGACCCGGCTTGCCATAAGCTTGCTGCCCCAGCATAAAAGTCTCATAAATGAGTACCCCACCCGGTTGCAAACAGCGCACAAATTCAGTGAACAAAGGACGATGCAGATAATTGCACACAACAATCCCCGCCAGACTCGCGTCGGCTAAAGGCAAGCCTTGCCCAGCTTGTTCAAGGTCGCAGATCTGGGTGGTGATGCCTGCTTCTTGCAAAGCGAGAAAAGCTGCGGGATTTTTATCGAGCGCCAACACTGCGTACTCGTGCTGCCGCAATAATCTGGCATGACGCCCGTTACCGCAAGCCAAGTCTAGTACGGGCGCGGCATTCCGCGGAATGCAGGGAATAAATTTTTGTACCCAGACTGAGGGTAGCTCAGCCATCACTGCAACAGCCATAACAAAGGTTGCGTTAACAAACTAACCAGATAGATACCCAGACTCAATAGCGGGATCATCCAAAATTTGAGCACCTGAAAAAACATTAGTACTAAAACGATGATCATACCGTAGGGTTCCAGCTGGGCATATTTATAAGCCAGTTTATTTGGCAATAAACTGATCGCAATCCGCCCGCCATCTAAGGGTGGCACAGGAATCAGATTAAAGGCAAACATCATTAAATTGGATATCACGCCAGCATCGGCCATACGCAGAAAAAACTCTTCTTGCACACCAGCGTAACGCAATATGATCAAGGCCACCATCCAGCCTATTGCCATGATGAAATTGGCCCCCGGTCCAGCTAATGCCACCCAGGCCATATCCCGTTTGGGCTTGCGTAATTGCCCAAAATTCACGGGCACGGGCTTGGCGTAGCCAAATAAAAATCCACCACTTGTTGCCATATACATTAATACGGGCAACAAAATAGTCCCAAATGGGTCGATATGCACCATGGGATTTAAACTCATACGTCCCTGACTATAGGCCGTATTATCGCCAAAGTAGCGCGCTGCGTAAGCGTGCGCGGCTTCATGCAGCGTCACCGCAAATAACACGGGCAAGGCATACACTGCGATGGTTTGTATCACTTCACTATTCATAACTTCATCCCTAAATTTAAGCCTGTCGCAGAGCAGGCCTGCCAGCAATCCGGCAAAAACTGGACATTACAACCCAAAAATTGACGCATCACCACGCCCCTGACGTATTAATTCAGGTACCGCGGTCGTCATATCAATCACGGTAGTCGGCGTCAGGCTGCAAGCACCGCCATCAATCACCAACTCAACTTGTTTTTCCAATCGCTCCCGAATTTCTTCGGCATCAGTCAGGGCTTCATCGTCACCCGGCAAGATCAAGGTCGTGCCCAATAAAGGCTGCCCCAATTCATCGAGCAAGGCACGGGTGATGCTATTTTCAGGCACGCGCAAACCTATGGTTTTACGTGAAGGATGACTCAAACGACGCGGTACTTCTTTGGTCGCTTCTAAAATAAAGGTGTAAGCACCCGGGGTTGCCGCTTTCAGCATACGATATTGCTGGTTATCGACCTTGGCGTACAAAGAGATTTCGGACAAATCGCGGCACAGCAAGGTTAAATGGTGTTTCTCATCAACTTGACGAATCCGGCGCAAGCGAGTTACCGCATCTTTATCATCCAGATGACATACCAGCGCATAGCACGAATCTGTGGGCAAGGCGACTATGCCACCTTGATTAATAATTTGCGCCGCTTGCTTCAATAAGCGAGGCTGAGGGTTTTCGGGGTGAATTTGAAAAAATTGACTCATAATCGGAAAAGATAGACTGAACTCGCAAGTGCGGACAATCGCTGGCTTAGCTTCAGTCGTTTTAATAGTTATGTATTTTTAATTTAGATGTTGTCTGACCGTTGAACCCAGACGCTTACTCACATCAGATAAATGACTAGCTAGTCGCCAGGACGAGCCAGTCAGCATAACAGATTTAGCTGGGATTAGACTTAGTCCCTGGGTAAAAGTTCGATTTGCAAAATATCCTGACAGCGATTAGCTAAGTAAATTGCGCCTTAGCAGACATTTTCAAGCCCAGGGCCGCATAAAATAAGCGTTTTCTAGTGTGTGTTTTCATGCATGAGCAATCGAACGACGGCTCTGACACTTGTTGCGGGCGCTACTCAGCTGACTATCATATAAACCATCACGTGGTAGCCGCGATCAGTACACACCCTCAAATCCAGCGCTGCGCCCAGATTGGCGTGACCAGTTTAGGCATTACTGGTAAGTGACCAATATCAACTTCACAGTCAGCAGGATCGTGAAAGTCTGAGCCGCGCGAAGCCAGAAAGCCATAACGTTGCGCCAACAGTGTGTATTCGGCATATTGATCAGGACTGTGGCTACCTGTGACGGTTTCAATTGCCAGACCACCTAAACGCTTAAACTCTTTAAATAATTCATCGCGGGCCAGATCACTCAGATCATAACGTCCGGGATGTGCAATCACCGCGTGCCCCCCTGCCAGATGTATCCATGTCAAAGCCTGATCCAGGCTGGCCCAGCGATGCGCCACAAACCCCGGCTTGCCATCACTCAGATAATGACGAAACGCGTCGCCTACCGAACGGCAAGCCTTAATTTCAACCAGATAACGCGCAAAGTGGGAACGAGAAATCAAATTGGGATTGTTGACGTACTTCAGCGCCCCCTCATAAGCACCCGGAATATTAGCGCGCTTTTGCAAATCATCGGCCATTTCCATTGCCCTTTGCTGGCGTCCAGCCCGTGTTTGCGCCAAACCACGCAAGAGCTCAGGATGGGTTTCATCAATTCCCAAACCAACGATGTGCACAGTCTTGTTTGCCCAGGTAATGGAAATTTCTACGCCCGCAAGAAATGGCAATTGCAAGTGGTTTGCGGCAAGTCTGGCTTCAGCGATGCCACTCACTTCATCGTGATCCGTTAAAGCCCACAATTCAACCCCATGTGCTTTCGCACGCTGAGCTAATTCAGCAGGACTCAAAACACCATCAGACACGGTCGAATGGCTATGTAAATCAGCATTTAAGGCAAACACAGACATGGTAATTCCAACTACAAAATAGTAAGCCTGACCGGAAAACATACAATGCAGTCCTGACGAGCCTGAAGCGATGCATACTCACCATCAAAAGTGCGGCGAACATGGCTATTGTAACGCGATGAGTGATTCTTTGCCCGACTTCGCGAGTCCACTGCCCTATCCTCTGGAATTTAGCCCTCAGCAAAGGTGGCAGACTTCAAAGTCAGCTGCGCTGTAGCTTGTGCAGAGATCATAATTTGTGCGATAGCAAAGGATGCGTCCCAATAAAAAAGGAGTCCTTCGACTCCTTATTATCCAATGCCGGCCTTAGCGGGTTTATATTTTTGCTTCGAAACGCACGCCCCAGGTCGTATAAGTGCGCTCCCAGCCTTGATCGCTACGATTAATCACGGGCGAGCTTAAGCTGCTACCAGACACATAGTCGCGCGCTGCCAGATTGTTTGCCGAGAATCTCAGCTGGTATTGCGCATTCAATTTCCAGAGTAAAAAGGCATCGATCTGACGCTTGAGACCGTTATCACTGGTTTGATTAGCACTAACTTGAGTTTGGTAAGCGGGGGTCCAGTTCAGATTAGCTCCCAGCGTCAGGGGTACGCCCGCAGGCCGATAGTCAAATCCAAGGTTTCCAGTCATGCCAGGCTGTTGATCGAGCCGGTTATTCGGGCCTGGGATATCATCGACATTTGACCAAAAGCGTGAAAAATTAGCGCGAAAATCGATCGCTGGCCCCTCTGGAAAGAATTCTTGCCACTGGAATTTAGCTTCCAATTCAAGCCCACGAGATTGCGCATGACTGATATTAATCGGTGCTGAAACCCAGCGCTGACCTGTACTGGTCGAGGTTAACACGGTACGGCGGCGTATTAAATCCTGAATATCGCGCACAAAGAAGTTGGCACTGAGTATGCCAGCTCGACTCAAGTAATGCTCAAAAGCCAAATCAATACCACGCGAAAGTTCTGGTTTCAAATCAGGGTTACCCGTGCGATCGGGACGGGTTGGACTATTTAGGTTAGAAACACTGGGCAAGGCGATCAAATCGTTTAAGGCCGGGGCGCGATAACTATGCGTCAGGCTTAAACGTATCTGATCGCGTGGCGTATCTGGCAGGCGCCAAACCGTATGAAACACCGGACTCCAGACCCGACTGGTGTTATCGACCGCCACAGACTGGCGCTGACTTTGTGTTGCAACCTGCTCATAACGCAAGCCCGCATAGGCCGACCAATTTTTACTTAGCTCGAATTCATCCTGCGCAAACACTGCGAAGCGTCGTGTTCTGGCGTCCAGATTATCACCCGATTCGGCAAACTGGGGTTTGCCATTATCGAGCGAAATGCGAGTTTGATTGCGTTGTCCCGCTTCGAAATCCCAGCCTATCGCCCAAGTATGCGCTTCGCCCCAGGGCATACTTAATTTTCCACCCAGGGTCAGTGTTTTATCGTGGGTATTATTGGTGTCTTCGATAAAATCCAACACTTTGCCTGTCGCATCCGTTTGCTGACGCAAAGTATGGCTATCCATGCGCGCATTGCCGCCTCCGAAGCGCACTTGCAAAGATCCACCTGTGGCAAAACGTTTTTGGTAATTCCCAAAAAACCTCAGCATTTGATTTTCAGCTTCGCCATCCCCCACTGCAAATGCATAAGCTGGCGTGGTCAGCCAGCCCGGCAGATGCAGGGCTTCATTTAACTCACCAGCAGAATGACTGTCTGAGCGATTCATCATAAAAAATGGCTGCAGATTCAAATTAGCGCCATCTTCAAATCGATAACTAAAACGTGGACTGATGTGCAGACTGGTGCTGTGGCGATCGCTTTGTTCGTGAGTATGCTGTATGAGTTGAGTCACACCCTGGCCATCTTGTTCTAGCGCGTCACTAAAACTTTCATCATGTTGCCGATTCCGGCCTACATTAATATTTAAAACATAATGCAAGTCTGACCAGTCACCAGGCAGACTCAAGGACACGTTACCCGCCGGACGACCTTGCTCGAAATTTGCCGACGCTTTAAGGTCGGTGGTTTTAGGGCGATACTCTTCACGCAATACGATATTAATGGTGCCAGCAATCGCTTGTGTGCTGAACTCGGCTGTAGTACCGCGTATGACTTCGATACGCTCAACCTGATCGGGCGAGAGGCTATCCATAGAAAAGCCACGTGGTGCACGTTCGCCATTGATCAAAATCTGGGTGTAACCGCTACCCATACCGCGCATACGAATTTCTCCACCACGGCCAGGTCTGCCACCCATGGTGACACCGGGCAAACGCTTCAAAACTTCCCCCAGACTGCTGTCGCCGACACGATCCAATTCTTCGCGTCCAAAAATCATTTTCGCTGCAGTGGCATAACGGCGACTATCATTTTCGTCACGACCACCCGTGATTGTGACTTTCTGTACCGTTTTGTCGCTGTTCGCAGGTTTCTGTCCAGGCGCCACTTGCTTAGCAGGCGTTTTTTGTTTAGCGTCTTCGCTAGTCTCTGACGCTTGCTGTTGTGCTAAAACCGGCAGACTGGCAAATAAAGTTAAAACTGCCAGGCTCAGTTTATTGATGGAGAATTCTGAAGGTGATGCGGAATAATTAGCCATAATCAGCGCGCCCTGCACTGACACTACGGCCAGATCAGGTAGAGAGTAATAAAAATTAGCGCCGATTTTAGGTCGGCGCTAATTTTATTGCCAGCGTTTCAGGCATGGATTTTGTATAGAATTGAAACGCAATCTAGCAACAGGTAGGTCGCGCCTGGAAAATCAGGCACGACGTTGTTGTTGAAAACGCCATACTGCCAAACCCGCAAATCCTAGGCTAAAGCCCAATTGCACCATAACTGCCACACCAACATCGGACCAACCCAGACCGCGCCAGCTAACCGCATCAAAACCGTCTACCGCCCAGCGTAAGGGGATGATCAGGGTTAATTGTTGCAACCAGGCGGGAAACAAGAATGATGGCATCCAGGCACCGCTCAACATCACCATAATTAAGGTGGCAAAAGTAGCCATGCCGCGCGCAGCTTCGGCGGTTTTACCAAATGCGGCAATCAATAAACCGAAACTTGCGGTCATCAAGGAAAAAACCAGGGCGAGCACCAGAAAGGCGCTGAGGCTGCCACGTATTTGCACCCCAAAGAACACGGATCCAATTCCAAAAATCAGGCATAACAAGATCATCGCGATCAGTGCACAAGATACCGCACGCGCCAGAATGATAGTGGAAAAATGGATGGGTGCAGCGATTAAGCGATTCCAAATCCCTTGACGTTGCAATAGCAATATAGAGATCCCTGCATCAATCGCCATGAAAAGCAAAAATTGCACACTCATGCCTGCAAAGGAATGTGAATAGCCATTAAAGCCGCTGTCTTTATCATTACCACCCAACAAGGCTTGCTGATCAATTTCAAAAGGAGAGCTGATACCTTTTAAAGCTGGTGTTGCCGATGGCTGGCGCTGATCGTCCTGCACCAGTTTTAACTGGCTGAACAAATCGTGCAAGTGTTTATTTTTTTGCTGACTAAGATCACTTTGCTGCAGTTGACGCAAACTTTTCGCCAGATAATCGTCTTCACCCTGCCCTGTAAATATCGCCTGACTGACTTGCTCCATCACGTGCTGAGTCAGCATGCCAGTTACCATGCTCAGCGCAATGGTATCTGACGGGTCGTAAAAGAATTGAAGCTGCGCTTTCTGTCCTTGACCAAAAAACGCTTGTTGCGCCTGCTCAGCAAATCCTTTGGGAATTACCACCAATAATTTTAGTTTGGCTTTTTTTATCTTATCTTTAGCCTCATCCAAAGGCATGTGCACAATTTCTAAATTGGCTTCTTTTTCTAAGGCTGTCTGTATTTTCACGCTCAAAGGATGCTCATCCTGATTAACCAGTGCGATACTGATTTTTCCCATTGCCTGCTTACCTGCGCCGCCAGTTATATAGCCAAAAAACGCTGCCAGCAACACTGGCATGATTAAATGCAAGAGCCAGGCGCGGCGATTGCGCTTATACAGCAAAAGATCTTTGGTCACCAATGCCCAAAATGCCATCATCATTACACCTTCCAAATAAGTGACTCAATCGCGCAAATTGCGCCCGGTTAATTGTAGAAATATCGCTTCCAGACTCGGTTTTGCACTGGCAAAGTGTTGCACTGGAATTGCTAGCTCAGTGATAAGGTTTAACACCGCAAACGCATCTGCTTGCTGTTGCAACTCCAGATGCAGGCAGCTTGGCTGGCTTGGTTTGCTTATCGCCACGACGCCAGGCACATTCTGCAAGCGCACCAGTAAATCTTCGTCAGGTTCACTGAGTAATTCGAGTTGCAGCCCTGCTTGCACACTCAAACGTTGGTACAAATTGGCCGGGCTATCGTCAGCAATCACCTTGCCGTGATCGATGATTAAAATATGATCGGCCAGGCGCTCCACTTCTTCCATGTAGTGACTGGTATAAATCAAAGTTTTACCCTGGCGCTGCAAGGCTTCTAGGCCTTCGAAAATGGCATTCCGGCTTTGTGGATCGATGCCTACGGTAGGCTCGTCTAAAATCACTAATTCTGGATCATGCATCAAAGCCAGCGCTATGTTCAGGCGACGTTTCATGCCGCCAGAAAAACTGTGTGGAAAGTCATTGACGCGATCAGTCAAGGCAACCAGCTCGAGCAATTCACTACTCCGCTGTGCGATTTGCGATTTATTCAAACCGTACAAAGCACCAAATAATCGCAGGTTTTCTTTAACCGTCAGTTCATCATAAATCGCCAGTTCTTGTGGCACTAAACCGAGTTTTTGTTTATAACTGGCTTGCTCCGGATTAATTGCCTGACCATTAAAACAAATCGTACCGCCATCGACCTTTAAGAGTCCCGCCAGCATCGCAACCGTGCTGGACTTACCCGCACCGTTTGGCCCGAGTAAGCCTAGCGTTTGCCCACGCCTGACACTAAAGTCTATGTTATTGACCGCGACGCGCTCGCCATAGCATTTGCGTAAACCTTTTACCTCTATGAACAAATCCACCCTACCTCCGCTTGAATTAGCAAAATAGCCTACAAAATAAACGAGTATTACATTACGTTTTATTAATAACTAGCAAGGTTTGCATAAATACCACAGGCAAAAAAAAGAATCGCCCGAAGGCGATTCTTTTCGCATGAAAAATCCGTTTAGTTTCAGGCTTCGCGAGTTGGCACCGTATTTAAATTTAAAGGAGTACGCAACACGTCCTCGACTTCGCCACGATTACCATCGCGTTGTCGCTCCAGCCTGTCCAGATAGGCGGCATCGACATCACCCGTAATATAGTGACCATCAAAACACGAGGCTTCGATATTTTTGAGGCCAGGATTAATATCGTAAATGGATTGTTTCATCGCCGCTACGTCTTGATAGACCAGTGCATCTGCGGTAATTTCGCGGCACACTTGTTCACTGCTGCGACCATAGGCAATCAATTCGTCGCGGGTAGGCATGTCTATGCCATACACATTGGGGAATTGCACTGGTGGCGCTGCGGAGGCGAAGATTACGCGCTTGGCACCCGATTCACGTGCCATTTGCACGATTTCACGACTGGTGGTACCACGTACGATGGAGTCATCGACCAACAGCACGCTTTTACCTTTGAATTCCGAGGCAATCGCGTTGAGCTTTTGACGTACCGATTTACGGCGCGCAGACTGGCCTGGCATAATGAAGGTGCGACCGATATAGCGATTTTTGATAAAGCCTTCGCGGTAGCTGAGGTTTAATTTAAACGCTAATTCCATCGCCGCCGGGCGTGAAGAATCAGGAATAGGCATCACCACATCGATTTCACCATCGCCAATTTGCGCGCGCACTTTATCGGCCAGATATTCACCCATTTTCAAACGACTTAAATACACCGAAACCCCATCGATCACCGAATCCGGACGAGCCAGATACACGTATTCAAAGGCACAGGGATTCAGAGTGGCGTTCTCTGCACATAAACGACTTGAGACATTGCCATCCAGGTCGATAAAGATCGCCTCGCCTGGCGCGACATCGCGCAAGAACGTGAAGCCCAGGCCTTCGAGCGCGACCGATTCACTGGCCAGCATGTATTCCTTACCCTTACCATTGTCGGCCATACCCAGGCAAAGCGGACGGATACCAAACGGATCACGGAAGGCCAGCAAACCATGGCCGGCGATTTGAGCGACCACGGCATACGAACCTTTGACACGCTGATGTAACACCGCCACCGCTTTAAACAAGGCATCGGCGTCGAGTACATAACCCGAGGTCACTTCCTGAATCTGATGTGCCAGAATGTTTAATAAGACTTCGGAATCGGAATCGGTATTCAGATGGCGGCGGTCATTTTTAAACAATTCCAATTTCAATTCACCCGCATTCGTCAAGTTACCGTTATGCGCCAGAACGATACCAAACGGCGCATTGACGTAAAACGGTTGTGCTTCCTCTTCGTTGTTGGAACCCGCGGTTGGGTAACGCACCTGACCTATGCCCATGGTTCCCGGCAAAGAACGCATGTTGCGGGTACGGAAGACATCACGTACCAAGCCATTGGCCTTGTACATGTAAAACTTATTTCCTTGATTGGTGGCGATGCCAGCCGCATCCTGACCACGATGCTGTAATAACAGCAAGGCGTCGTAAATTAATTGATTAACGGGTTGATTTGAAACTACACCAACGATGCCACACATGGTGGACTCCTCTCAGACTGATTAAAACCGGATATGTGATGCCACTGAATTGGGTAACAAAGGCATCACCGTGCGCGCAGCCGTTTCGGCCAGCGGACTAAATAAAGCATTACGCCAAAACGCTTGTTGCGGCACGCTAGTCATGCCTGCTAACAAAACGGCTGCTAAGATCAGGATGCAACCGCGCGCAAAACCAAATAAACCGCCCAAACCACGATCCGCCAGCGATAAGCCACTGGCTTTTATCAGGCTGTCTATCGCTTTAGTAATTAATGCCATGATGATGCGCACACCGATGAACAAGGCAATGAACGCCACCATTAAGCGTATGATTTGACCCGGTATCGCGTGGGGTAGCCAACTCGCCAGCGTTTCACTATAGGCGTTGGCCAGTACGAATGCCACTACCCAACTCAGTAAGGATAAGATTTCCTTAATTAAACCGCGCATCATGCTGATGATGATGGAGCTTACTAAAATAATCAGTACCAGGTAGTCGAAGAGTGTCACGATTTATCCAGTTAATTTGGCACTAAGCTACCCGATAAACCGAGTTTGGCTAATTTCGCCTTAGCTTGTTCAGCTTCTTCTTTCGAACTATAAGGACCTAAACGCACACGGATTTTTTCGCCACCGTCGCTATTCACCTTTTGGGTGTAAGACTTGAGGTTGGCCGACTGCAATTTTGCTCGCAATTCATCCACTTTTTCTTGATTGGCCAACGCCGCTACCTGGATGACATAACGCGACGTGGTAGTTTTTTCAGCCGCTGGTTTGGCCGGGGTACGACCTTCAAGTATCGCTAAAGCACGTTCAGCATCGGCATCACGGCTGACTTTAGCTGGTTTATCAAACACGGCCTTATCGATAATTTTTTCCTGCGGTTTGTCAGTACTTTTTTCAACCAGCTTATCAACAGGCTTGTCGTTCGCCTTGACCGTTTTCACTTCACTACGCGTTTCATGTTTTTCAGGCTTAAGTTCAGGCTTGCTGACTTTTTCGTTTTTAGGTTCCGTTTTACTCTCGGGCTTGGCTGGCTTAAGCTCCAGCTTTGGCTCAGGTTTTGGCAACGTAGCTGTTGCTGGGGATGGTGTTGCAGCAACAGAATTTGCGGTGACATGTTTTGCCGGAGTTGGTGTATTACTTAGCGCTGCTTTATTATCGCTAGCTGCCACGGCAGACTTCAGGCTGGCGGGATCAACTATTTCTTCCCGTAATTCAGTTGCGCGATTGTTTTTTGCAATCTGAGTTTGATTTTGCGCTTCTAACTGCGCTTGCTCAGGGACTTTATCTTTAGCTGGAATACGAACATCAATATCGTCGGCTAATTGCTTGGGTTCTGCATCAAACACCATGGGCAAGACTATTACGGCAGCCAAGGTCAGCGCAATTGCACCAATTAAACGCCGTCGCGCTTTCTTCTTCTCTGGCAATAAGGGATCTTGATTGCGGCTACGCCGGGTACGTTCTTTGCGTCCGCTGGCTAAGTCTTGCGCCTCTTCAGAACGTGGCGTGAACTCGCCATCATCGTCATTCCTAGCTTCTTGCTTTTGCTTAAAACGTGAGAGCAAACCCATGTGTATCGTCAATCCGCATCAGTTAAGCGACTTCTTGAGCCAACTAGCCCGAGAAGCCGGGTTAAATAAGTGTTCAGGCCAGATCCTGTCAAGCACACTGGCCTGATCAATTTACTGACGACGGGCGCGCATTACGCCAGCGACAGTTAAAAATGAACCTAAGACCACTATTCTATCATTTTCACCCGCATTCTTGAGCGCTTCTGCATACGCCATTTCCGGGGTGGCAAATTGCGCTACGCTACCTTCTGCAGGAATCGCCTTAGCTTCGTGCAATTGCTCCTCCAACTGAGCAGCTGTAGCGGCGCGTGGCAAAGGCAAATCGCAAACATACCAGTGATCGATTTTGCCATTTAATTTAGCAATCACACCGGCGATATCCTTATCCAGCATGCAGCCAAAAACCGCATAGGTATAAGGATGAAACGCCATGTTATCGAGGTTTTGCGCCAACGTCGCCGCGGCATGCGGATTATGCGCGACATCCAGTATCGTGGTAGGGCGACCCGGCAAAACTTGAAAACGCCCTGGCAAATCGATCAATACCAAGCCAGTGCGTACTTCTTGTGCACCGACTGGCAACACCAGTTTCAAACTTTCTAAGGCCGCCAGCACCGCTGCCGCATTCAAAAGTTGATTCGCGCCGCGCAAACTCGGGTAATTCAGTGAATTGCGACGCTGTTCGCGACCACCGTAATTCCATTGCTGTTTATCGCCGTTGTAATTGAAGTCGCGACCAAATAACCAAAGGTCGGCACCGATGTTTTGCGCATGATCGATCAAGGTTTGCGGTGGCATAGGGTCGCCACAGATCGCCGTTTTGCCAGGACGGAAAATCCCCGCCTTTTCAAAGCCGATTTGCTCACGCGTGTCGCCCAGATAATCGGTGTGATCGATATCTATGCTGGTGACGATAGCGACATCGGCATCGATTACGTTAACCGCATCGAGGCGTCCGCCTAAGCCAACTTCGAGTATCGCCACATCCAAGCCAGCGTGCGCCAATAAATGGCAAATCGCCAGCGTGGTGAATTCAAAATAAGTCAGCGAAATCTCGCCACGCGCTGCTTCAACAGCGGCAAAACTCGCCAGCAAAGCCTGATCATCGACGGGCTGGCCATTTAAGCGCGCGCGCTCATTGAAATCCAGAAAATGGGGCTTACTGTATAAGCCGACTTTATAACCGGCTTGCATCAAGATCGCCTCCAGCATGGCGCAGGTTGAACCCTTGCCATTGGTACCACCAACCATGATCACAGGGCAAGTGAATTGCAATTGCATCGCTTGTTTGACCGCGACCACGCGATCTAAGCCCATGTCAATTTGTTTAAAATGGCGTGCCTCGAGCAGGCTTAACCAATCCGATAAGGTAGTGGGGAGTACTGACATGGATGCTGACATAACAGAAAAGCCCGAAAACTCGGGCTTAAGTTGACTAAGACGCTATTTTAACCTGACTCAGCAAGCTCTGCTGAGTCTTGAGCTGGATTAAGATACGGCTTCAGCCGGTTGATTTTGCAATAAAGCCATTAAACGCGCAAGTTCTTCGCGCATTTTACGTCGATCGACGATCATATCGATCGCACCTTTTTGCAATAAGAATTCAGCACGCTGGAAGCCTTCCGGCAATTTTTCACGCACGGTGTTTTCGATTACACGCTGACCAGCAAAGCCGATCAAGGCATTCGGTTCAGCCATCACGATGTCCCCCATAAAGGCGAACGAGGCTGAAACCCCGCCCATGGTGGGATCAGTCAAGACCGAAATAAACGGCAATTTTTTCTCGGCCAATTTAGTAATCATGGCCGTGGTTTTTGCCATTTGCATCAGCGACAACAAACCTTCTTGCATACGCGCACCACCGGTAGCGGTAAAGCAAATAAACGGTACTTTTTGTTCGATTGCAGTTTGCACGCCGCGGGCAAAGCGCTCACCCACGACCGAACCCATCGAACCGCCCATGAATTCAAATTCAAACGAGGCCACCACTACCGGCACGGTCATGATAGAACCACCTATGACCACCAGCGCATCGGTTTCACGCGTGGTATCCATCGCCGTTTTCAAGCGATCCGGGTATTTTTTACTGTCTTTAAATTTCAGGGTATCGATAGGCAAGACTTCCTGACCGATTTCAAACCGACCTTCAGCATCGAGCAAGGCATCCAGCCGTTCGCGCGCGCTGATGCGCATGTGATGGCTGCACTTAGGGCAAACATGGATATTAGCTTCGAGGTCGGAGCGATACAAAACCGCTTCACAGGATGGGCATTTGACCCAGAGACCTTCAGGGATGGATTTTCGGCTTGCCGATTCCGAACGTTGTATACGTGGGGGCAATAATTTCTCTAACCAGCTCATACTCTCTCCTTGTGTACTGAGCAATGGCAATATTTATCACGTTGTCGTGTCAGCAACCAGCAAATTGCACCAGCGCCGTTAGATATTGCCTGCTTATCAGGACTGGGTACACCCATCCGGTTTTAGAGGGTGTACTCGGTGTTGGCGGTATTTTACCTGTCCAGCGCGGTTCTGACACCTGAAATAAAGCCTTCCACTGAATTTATTGCATTTTCTATTGCAACATTTTCAATTTCCTCGATAATTCTTGATCCTATGACAACAGCGTCGCAATGCTCAGCCAAAGCCCGTGCCGTTTCGCCATCGCGTATACCAAAGCCCACGCCTATTGGCACCTTGACATGCTGACGCAACTTAGGCATGACCTCGGCAACCCGGCTGACATTCAAAGCTGCCGAACCTGTCACGCCTTTAAGCGAGACATAATAAACATAGCCGCTAGCCATTTCACCAACCTGACGCATGCGCTCTTCGGTCGAAGTCGGCGCCAGTAAAAAGATCGCATCGATCTGATTTTGCCGCAGTTCTGCGACAAACTCGGCACACTCTTCGGGTGGATAATCGACCACCAATACGCCATCAACCCCAGCCTGGGCTGCCGCAGCAATAAACTGGCTTTGCCCCATGCGCTCTATGGGATTGGCATAACCCATTAACACCACCGGCGTGGTTTGATTAGTCAGGCGAAATTCCGTGCAGCAAGCCAGAACTTTGCTCAAATTCATGCCCTTAGCCAAAGCCCGCTCTGACGCGCGTTGTATAGTCGGGCCATCGGCCATGGGGTCAGAAAAAGGCACGCCGAGCTCCAGAATATCGGCGCCGCCCTTCACCAGCGCATGCATTAAAGGCACGGTTAATTCAGGTGCTGGGTCGCCCGCGGTAATGAAAGGAATTAAGGCAGTTTTATTAGTGGCAGCGAGTTGTGCAAAACATGCAGAGATACGTGACATTATGAATCCTTCTGAATTAATACTCCCCCGAGTATGAATTTTTTCACCTTGCTCACGCACTATTCATGCGCGTCTTCATTGCGGAGAACAAAAAACAGGGGGAGTATCTAAATAATTAAGTTAGAGCAAGCGTGCCTGGTTGAACTACTCAGCAAATCTAGCTAACTTCAGCCAAAGCACGGCTAGCCTGCGCCAGCACTTGCGATTGCTCGATAAGTGGCACTAAGTGGCGCAACAGCTTCACTAGCCGACTTAAAACTTCAAGCCCGCCCGTTCCGCCACGGTATGCATATCTTTATCCCCCCGGCCTGACAAATTCACCAAAATGATTTTATCGGCAGGCAAGGTCGGCGCGAGATTGGTGGCATAAGCGATCGCATGACTCGATTCCAGCGCCGGGATAATGCCTTCGATCCGGCAGCATTCATGGAAAGCGCGCAAGGCTTCCTCATCGTCTATGCTGACGTACTCGGCACGACCGCTGTCTTTGAGCCAGGCGTGTTCAGGGCCAACACCAGGATAATCCAGACCTGCCGAGACTGAATGCGTTTCGATGACCTGGCCATCCTGATCTTGCAAAATATAAGTGCGATTACCATGCAAGACGCCGGGACTGCCTTGCGTCAGCGACGCCGAATGCTTGCCCGTGGCTATGCCCTCGCCTGCCGCTTCAACGCCGATTAAGCGCACGTTTTTATGATCGATGTAGGGGTAAAAAATCCCCATCGCATTCGAGCCACCACCGACGCAAGCGACCACGTAATCAGGCTGACGTCCGGCCAGCTCAGGCATTTGCCATAAGCATTCTTCGCCGATTACCGATTGGAAATCGCGCACCATCATAGGATAAGGATGGGGGCCAGCAACCGTCCCGATGATGTAAAAGGTGTTATCGACATTCGCGACCCAGTCGCGCATCGCTTCATTTAGGGCGTCTTTTAAGGTCTTGGAACCGGATTCGACTGGCACCACGGTAGCCCCCAGCAACTTCATGCGATAAACATTTTGCGCCTGGCGTTTAACGTCTTCCGAACCCATGTAAACCACGCATTCCAGACCAAAACGCGCGCAAATCGTGGCCGTTGCCACACCATGTTGACCCGCGCCGGTCTCGGCAATCACGCGAGGCTTGCCCATGCGCTTGGCCAGCAAAGCCTGGCCGATCACATTATTGATTTTGTGGGCGCCGGTGTGATTTAAATCTTCACGTTTCAGATAAATTTGCGCGCCACCCAGTTGCTTAGTCCAACGCTCGGCATGGTAAATCGGCGAAGGCCGGCCAACAAAATGCTTGAGCTCACGCCGGAATTCGGCCAAAAATTCGGCATCGTGCTGGTAATGCGCGTAGGCTTCTTTGAGCTCTTGCAAGGCATGGGTTAAGGTTTCAGAAACAAAGCTGCCGCCAAACGTGCCAAAGTGACCGCGGGCATCAGGGTAATGGTAGCCTGCTGCTTGATAAATTGCCGCTTCCGCTTGTGGCAAGACTGGGCTGGATGGGGAAAATTCGGAAGAATGAGGTTTGTTCATAGCGATCTATCCTAAGTAGCACACCATCGGTTCAGCTTAGCTTGTAGTAAAAGCCTTGGCTGCCGACAGTGTTAAGTAGCCAGCACCTACGCCGACTACCGCATTTGGTTTGAGGACCCACGCAAAACCAACGCAAACATGCTTGTTTCGCTTTGCGCTGCAACTAATGCAACTAGGCATCGAGTTCACAGAGGCTTAAACAGGTCCTGCTTAGTGTCAAAATCGCGCACCGCCTGGCTGAATTGCCAAATCTTGTGCGGATCTTTAATCCCTTTTAATGGCTGCCCGTGTTCATCTTCGGCTTCAACGCCACTGCTGACGTCAAGCGCAAACGGGCGCACGCGCTCAAGCGCTTCGCCAACATTTTGCGCGCTCAAGCCACCACTCAAAACGACCCGAGGCGCGAGCTCTTTTGGGATTATTGACCAATCAAATACCTTTCCACTACCGCCATAGCCCGTAACATGAGTATCCAGCAAAAGTGCGCGGAACCACGGGCTGGCTTGTCGATATGAAGCTTCATATTCTAACAAATCTGCGCCATTTGTGTCAGCTTTCACGCGGCAAGCGCGCATAAATGGCCGCCCCACCGCCGCTGCCAGTTCAGCACATTGCTGTGGCGTTTCATCACCATGAAATTGCAATAAATCCAAAGGCACCTGCGCCAGCACGCTTTGTATTTCAGCCAGACTGGCATTGACGAATAAACCCACGCTTTGCACAAAGGGCGGCAAAGCCTGCACCAGTGCTGCTGCCTGCTGAGCGGTTTGGTAACGCGGGCTGGGCGGATAAAACACCCAACCCAGGGCATCCGCCCCCGCCGCCACCGCAGCCTGCAAATCAGCCAAACGCGTAATGCCGCAGACTTTTAAACGGGTCTTAGTTTTATTGACTTGCATGGGCTTCCTAACGAGGACTGACAAATGAGGCTTATTTTGCCAGAGTCAGGTGGATTTTGTGGCATGAATCATGGCGAAATGCGGCATCTTGATAAACTGCGTAAGTTACTTGGGGAAAGCACAACTTGGTGTCACTCTATTTATTCATTAAACCCGTATTCCTACGACTCGACTACCTGGAGTCTGGCCGCCATTTGTGCTGTGATCGCCGCTTGATTTAAGGCTGCCGGATTCAAGCGTGTTTGCAATTGCAGTTTTTCTGCATCGAGTACCCAGCCGTACTCGGCGCGACGCACGCGGGAAAAGGCCAGTAAATCCAAACTCAGGAAAGAAGCTGGGATAGCAATAGGCGAAGGCAAAGCGGCCGATGCTGGTGTTTGCGGTTTGAGCTGAGTCACATTAGCTCCAGCAATACGCCAAAGAGTTTTATTTTTGCATAGTTCTTTGTCCGTTAAATTGCCAATCGGATGATTTACAACATGAAAGTAATGTCGAACCTCAACCTCAACCTTTCCGGACTTGACAATAAATCTTGCCTCATCCTTTCCAAAGAAATCTTTATTTGGATGGTAATAATAAACTGGCTCCCCAATTTCATTGCGTCCGATTTCAATTTTTCCATGCTTAGGTTCTAATAGGATGTTTACTTCTGAGTTTAAGTGAAGTTTTTTTCCTGTAACTCTATTCAGATACGAAGCTGCAAGTTTTGGCTCAAACGTAAATCCTGAATGTTCAGTTGTAAAACCGTTTGAATTGTCAACTCCCATACAATCACCAACGACATATTTCCTCTTAGTGCTGTCGCTATTAGATACTTGCGCAATAAAAACATTCGATTGTTTTGAGTATTCGATTGTATTGGCCATGTCTAACATATATGCCTCCAAAGTATCCGTCGTTATCACTTTTATTTGTAGTGAAATAAGCTGTTTACTACCAGCCAAATCACTTATTTCGATAATATTTCAACAATTTAATTGTTCGATAGGACTTACGCAAAATTGCGCTGGCCAGGCGTGGAGCCGCAGACAGTACAAATGTACGACGAGGCGAACACAACAACACCAGCGTCTGTTTTGCGTAAGTCCTATTTGACATTCTTTTCAGCTAATAAGACATCCATTTTCCGGCTCAAAGCTGAAGTTATCGACAACAAAATGTTGGCAACTATTCGATTGACAGTTTTATTACACTCTTAACGAGCATCTCAAGCCAATTAAGCCAAATAGAAAGCAATTACTATGCTTTTTCATTTTGGTTGTCCAAATCAATCTGAGGCTAGCCTCGGCCAACCAACTTGCCAAAATTAACATTATCCCACACTAAGCGCATAGCCAGCCGCTTGATCGTTTGCGATAATGCATCTTTAGGCTTTGCCCGCCGTGGCCGCTGCCTGCCAAGCCCTTGCCCGACTTTGAAACGATGACTTCATGAATAAGCCGCAACCCCATCCGACTGTGGATTTATTTAATTTAAACATCAGCCGCTTAAGCTTTGACCAAGCCAGTGCTGAATTGGCGACTGCTGCGCGCGCTTGCCAGCAAGCGGGGGCGGCTAGCAAAGTAGTGGTGACGCCGAATGTCGATCATTTGGTGCGCCTGACACAGCAAACGGAATTCCGGCAACGCTATGCCACCGCCGATTATATTTTTGCCGATGGCATGCCGGTGGTCTGGGCTAGCCACTGGTTTGGTAAAGCTTTGCCAGAACGGGTGACTGGCGCGGATTTATTTGTCAGCCTGTGTCAGCAAGCGATTAAAGATAAGCTCAAAGTCTTTGTACTGGGCGGCATGCCAGGCGAAGAAGCCAGTTTGTTAGCCGACTTTGCCAAAACCTATCCTGGCCTGGAGCTAAAAATTCGCTGCCCGTCTATGGGCTTTGATGCGATGGGCGCTGAAGCCGATTTAGCGCTACAAGACATCAAACAGTGGCAACCGCAGATTCTTTTCATTTGTCTGGGCATGCCCAAGCAAGAGCAATTCGCGCTGCGCTATCGGGAGCTCAGCGATGTACCGCCCTGCCTCTGCCTATGCGTTGGTGCGGCAATGGAATTTGCACTCGGCAAAAAAAGCCGCGCCCCACTCTGGATGCAAAAAGCTGGACTGGAATGGAGCTGGCGCTTAGTCAGCGAACCACGCCGCCTGGCACGCCGCTACATCGTGCAGGGCTGGGGCTTCTTAGGTTTGTTGTGGCGTGAGCGTGGCCGCAAAGCTGCATCGCGCTGACGTTCTTTTTGCATCAATGGTTACTAAAAGAATCCGCTCTTACTCAAAAGGAATATGATGAAACGATGGTTTTTGCGATTAAGTCTGGCCTCACTGGCCTTAAGCTTACTAACTGGCACAGCGAGTGCCACGAATGCGGCAATGAAATGTGAATCTGGTCCGATATTAAAGACCTTTGGCAAAACCGCCTGGCAAGTCTATGGCTGTGCCGATGGCAAATCGATCGTGGTGATGAGCGCAGAAGGTAATCCGGCGATGCCTTTTTACTTTATGCTTTATCCCAAAAACGGTGCTTATCAACTAGTTGGAGAAGGAAGCGGTAAGAAGGAGTACACCGCGGCCGCTTACCAGGAATTAGAAAAGTTAACTGAGTTGGACATTCTTAAACTACATCAACAAACCAAGACGATTAAAAAATAGGCATTCAGACCACATTGCGAAGTTGAACGCTTCATTAAACACACGACGCCATGCTGGCATTGCCAAAGTGTGCTTGAGTTGTAGCCAGGTTTTACCAGCGCAAGAATAGCGGCACGGATAAAATTATGCGGACAGTCAAGCAAAAAGCCGAACCAGTGTCCGGCTTTTTAACTGACTAACTCAAACAAGCTCAGGCGACTTTTTTATCAAAGAATTGCTCATCTTCGGTCGAACCATGCAAAGCCGTGGTTGAAGACTGACCCTGCTGGATAGCCTGAGTCACGGCGTCAAAGTAACCAGTGCCGACTTCACGTTGATGCTTAACCGCGGTAAAGCCTTTTTCAGCTGCTGCGAATTCAGCCTCTTGCAATTCGACGAAGGCCGACATTTGACGACGGGCATAGCCATGCGCCAGGTTAAACATGCCATAGTTCAGTGCATGGAAACCCGCCAATGTGATGAACTGGAATTTGTAGCCGAGTGCGCCCAATTCTTTCTGGAACTTAGCAATCGTTGCATCATCCAGATTCTTTTTCCAGTTAAACGATGGCGAGCAGTTATAGGCCAGCATTTTGCCTGGGAATTTAGCATGAATCGCATCAGCAAAAGCTTTAGCGTATTCGAGATCAGGCTTACCCGTTTCACACCAAACCAGATCAGCAAACGGCGCATAAGCCAAACCGCGCGAAATTGCTTGTTCCAGCCCAGGCTTGGTTTTGTAAAAACCTTCGACCGTGCGTTCACCTGTGCAGTAAGGTTTATCGTTGTCATCAACGTCCGAGGTCAGCAAATCGGCTGCTTCCGCATCAGTACGAGCCACGATCAATGTTGGTACACCCATGACGTCGGCCGCCAAACGTGCAGCAGTTAATTTTTCCACCGCTTCACGGCTAGGCACCAAAACTTTACCACCCATGTGGCCGCATTTTTTTACCGAAGCCAATTGATCTTCAAAGTGCACGCCAGAAGCGCCCGCTTCTATCATGGCTTTCATTAATTCAAAGGCGTTCAATACGCCACCAAAACCCGCTTCTGCGTCCGCCACGATAGGCGCAAAGAAGTCGATATCATCACGCCCTTCCGACCATTGAATCTGATCGGCGCGCGTTAAAGTGTTATTGATACGTTTCACAACTTGCGGTACCGAGTTGGCTGGATACAGCGATTGATCGGGGTACATTTCACCCGCCAGGTTGGCGTCACCCGCAACTTGCCAGCCCGACAGATAAATTGCTTTCAAACCCGCCTTAACTTGTTGCATCGCTTGGTTACCCGTCAAGGCACCGAGTGCATTGATAAATGGCTCGTCGTGCAACAAATTCCAGAGCTTGTTCGCACCGTTTTTTGCAATCGTGTGCTCGACGGGGACCGAACCACGCAAACGGACGACATCTTCCGCACTGTAGTTACGTTTAATCCCAGCCCAACGTGGATTGGTGTCCCAGTCATGTTGCAATTCGGCGATTTGCTCTTGGCGAGTTTTCATAGTGTTCTCCTAAGGTGTGCTTACAATCAAATAAATCAGGGCTTATGCAGTGATGCTGACTCGGCAGGTAGACCATGACAGTACTGAAGTACGGCAAAGCGCTATTGCAATTTCAGCGTTTGTTTCGCGTAGATCCTATAAATCGTGCGTCGTCCTTGGGATAAATAGTAGGGGAATTTTTGCGCAGCAACAAGGTCTTATATAAGACACATATCACACACACTATTCAATTAAATCAATTACTTACATTTCATTTATCGCGATACGAAATGTTTTTTCTTAGAATGAGAAAAATATTTTGTGCAGTTGAAGCATGCAATTTCACATTACAAAAACGTTGTTTCATATAACAAAAATACCCTCGTTTTTTCTTTGCTCAGCATATACCCGCGAAATTGCAATTTCGTGACCTTGAGCTTATGCAGTTTGATTAATCAAAAAGCGGGATAACGTGTAGGTGCCAGGCAGCGCTGGTGACATAACAAACGCAATTGCTCAATGCGCAGGATTACAGGCCACGTCGACTACTGATGATTCTGGTCGCAGCTATGCCTACACCGTTTGTGTGCCAGAACGCCGTTGGCGAATCGCTTCATGCATAGGGAGTGGGTACTGAGCCAGAGCTCTGCAGATTGGACTGTGCCCCAATTTGATGACCGTCATGCTCGCTGTGCACTGGTGCAGATGCACTACCCCGTATCCTCGTTGACTGCTCGCGACGGTGTTACAGAGCTCTCTAAGTTTGACTTATCGTGTGCCCATTAAATGGTGCTGGCTTATGCCTATCGCCTTCAAAATTACTCTGCGATCAATTCAAACCACGGGCTGGGATAGTCTATGTCAAGCAAGAATCCTTGATTATTGCGCTTTATTTCGAGCAAGGCCTGGCTTTGCAGGCGTTTACCCTTGGCGTCTAAGGGATAGACTTTTAATTTACTATGGCGACTGGCGATTTGCAGTGTAACCGCAATACGCTCTTGCCAAAGCGGCGCGTACGCAGACCAACTCCCCGAAGGTTTGGTATTTTGACCGGGATCAGGTTGAAAGGTCCACCAACCAAACTCACCGGGATAGGCTTGCAAGGTTTTGACTTGCGCAGGTTGCAGCGCGCCCTGACTACCACTGGTGGCACCAGCCAGCACCAGCAGCATACGACGAGACTGCACCAGATTATTGCCATCACGACTAGCCAAGAGCAAGCTGGCCCGCTCACTGGCTGATTTATAAAAATAGGGCCAGAATACCTGCTGTCCGGCTTCTTGCGATTTGGCGGAGGCACCAAGATAAATTTGTATAAACTCCGTGCTTACGCGCAAGGCGCCATTCGCGGCACGATAGTGCAAACGCTGATCGGCTCGACGCCACTCTGACGAGTTAAGGCTGGCGTCATCGTTTTCAGCTTTGCTTAACTGTTTATCCGGCGTCGCAACTGCGCTATGCCCTAAACGTTGCAAGAACAAACTGGAATCACTCAACCCATATTCGCTGCGCACATAATCCGCGATGCCAAAACCGCGTGGTTCATCACCCAAACTAGCCAGCAAGAGACGCTGCTCTTTATTCAGCACAAGCACCTGCTCCTGAGGATTGGCAGGTAAATAGAATTGACGAAACAGGCTTGCCGCGACACCACTGCCAGTGAGTTGTCCGATATGCCCACTCAAACTAAAGGCAGATGGCGACGCTAACCAGTTATCCCCATCGATATAATGATAAAAAAACAAACCGTCCCAATCCTGAGCGCTGGCGACTATGCTCAGAGCAGGCATAATCTCGGCCGCATGCTGATTGGGAAAAGCCTGGTTATATTCACTGATAACAAAGGGCTTACGCATATCGCGATACCAGCCGCGCTTCAATAAACTGATAAACCCCTGCCGGGTCACACTGTGATTACGTATGCGCCAATCGTGGGAATCCCATTCCTTATTTGGAAACTGATAATGGTCCACATAGAAGTGCTCATCGAGGTAATCCATGTTTTGCTGACTAAGGGTATTGGCTATACCCCCAAAATACATTTGCGTACCGGTAATTGGTACACTATCACCCAATTCAGCGCGCAACGTTTTCGCAATCAGTGTTGTGTAGTGTTGATCGGTTTCGACCAAGAACTGGGCGTAATCGTAAACCCGTTTGGCTAAGCCCTGCCCTGGCATTTGATAATGGTATTGCAAGGCTTGTGGTAATTGCCAATCGAGTTTTTGCCAAAGACGTCGTCCCCAGTTATACAACTTAGCACTAAAGCCACTGCCGCGTTCGACTTGCAAGGCTTCGGATGCCTTGACCAATAAGCCCCCCTGACGCGGCAAATCGCAACTCTGCCAAAGCTGACAGGCTTGCTCCAGACTCCCGTAATGGCGGGCTATCCATTTTTGCCAGAGTGCTTGCAAACTCCGCTCATAGTCTGCACTGAGCTTATCAAGTTGCCGCCTTTGCCAGGCACCGATTAAGGACGATTCATTATTAATTTCCACCATTGCCAATGCCACCTCATCGCGCAAGGCCAAACGACGTATCAATTGTCTGGCGTAATCAACTTGCAGAGCTTGCATGCGGGTATCAAAAATATGAAAAGGATGGCTGGCATAGGGCATTTCCATGCCTGGCATCAGATTACTTACCTGATCGATAGCGGGACGGAATTTGTAGCCCACATGCAAATTCAGATTGATATAAATTCCCTCGTCATGGCAGGCATCAATCAAGGCGCGCAATCGCCGTATCGCTTCCTCGTTAAAACTGGGAAATGCCCCTGTCGAAAGCACGCTGCGTGGTTGTGACAGGGAGTCGCCCGGGTAATTATCAAGCTGATGCAAGCGTACCGCATTAAATCCCAGGCGTCGCAATCGTTTTGCCAGTAATCTGGCCATTTCCGGCGTTGGAAAATTGGCGCTGGCCGCCAGATTAATGCCAAAAAAGCGCAAGCGTTTATCGTCACTGGTGTCGCGCGTTAAATCTGCTCCCAGGGTATAAAAATGGGCTTGCTTCACAAAGACGCGATCACTCGCTTCCAGGGGTTTATTTAAGCTTGAGAAATCAACTACGTCAGCTAACTCATCTTCATGAATCGCGAAGTTATACCAATTTGTTTGCGCTTGCACGCTGGCACTCAGCAACATAAGCGCTAAACCGACAAGCCGCACTCCGCGCACCATTTGATCCATATCCTGACCATCACCTGAAATACGAATTAGCCACAATCACATGACCCCGTATGCATTATGCCAAGTTGCGTACAAGAAAATTAAAATTTAATGCAATTTTACTTAGTATGACAATTAAGTCGAATAAAATAGCCAGATACGCTAAACATCCATGCACCATGCCTAGTTATACAACACAGCTTGCCAATTTGCGCGCTTTTGATCAGTGGGGGCTACGCCTGATTTTGATCGGCTTCGTGTTATTTTCACTGATGCCCTTTGGTTTGAGCTGGGATTATGAAGGGGTATCATCCACCACCAGCGAAGGTTCTATCGTCACTAAGTTAGAAACGGGTAGTTTATTTCTCCTCTCAGCCCTGATTTTATTTCGCAATTTGCCTGCAACGCTCAGGCATATGCGCCAGTTAAATCCATTTTTAATCTTGTCGCTGGTTTGGTGTATGTGCAGTCTGATCTGGTCGCCCCTACCTGCCACCACGGTTAAACGCGCGATCCAATTGTATGGCATCGTCATGATGGCGCTGGCTTTGCAATTGGAGCAGCAACCTCTCAAGTCATTAATTAACAGCCTGCTTATCAGTCTGAGTGGCATTTTGCTACTCTCTTTTTTCGTCGTGCTGCTTAACCCCAGCATTGGTATCGATTATGACCTGGGCGGTGCCTGGCGCGGCTCACTCTCGCAAAAAAACGAGTTAGGTCAGGTCGCGGCCTTAACCGTGCTGCTCTGGCAAGCCAAAGCGTGTCAACAAACCGTCGATTTAAAACTGGTGTTTATCGGCATACTCTTCAGTCTGTTTATGCTGATTATGAGTAAAAGTTCCACCAGCTTTAGCACCATGCTATTGACTAGCGCCGCCTTTCATTTGTTGCGACGCAATTGGTTATCCTCAAAATTCTGGCTATTACGCATAGGTTTAGTGGTGTTCGCCCTGAGCTTAATTCTGACCTTCGTGTTTTACATGTATGAGTCACGCTTGCCTATGATGTCAGAAATAACGGCACCGATCGCGCGCTCCTTTGGCAAAGGCACCGATTTAACAGGCCGCACCGACATTTGGGAATTAGTCTGGCTGGAAATCGACAAGCACCCCTGGCTTGGTCTGGGCTATGGTTCGTTTTGGCTGGGTCTGGGAAGTTTATCGCAATTCATTATTGACGACTTGCATTGGATACCATTGCAATCCCACAATGGCTACCTCGATATCATTAACGAGCAAGGTTACATAGGATTGAGTTTTGCCATTTTCACTTTGCTCTGGCAGCTTTACCTGTTGATCAGACTTGCTCGCTATAGCCAGTTTGAAAGCGCGTTTTGGGCGACCGCATGGCTCATCACTGTAATCAGTAACAGCACCGAAAGTAGCTTATTACGTGGCTTCTTATTCCAAAATATTTATTATTTATTTTCGCTAGTGTTTGTCAGTTCATCGTTATTGCGTTATCGCACCTTACAAGCGCAGACGCTCGTCGCCGACCCGCTTGTGCATACGCCCCAGACACGCACCAAGTCTTATAGTCGATAGAAAAGCAGCACGGTTGCACCGTTTGTCTCGCGGCATCGGACGTTTAATCGGTACCATAGGCTACTTGTTGTCGGCCAAAGAAATAACTAATTTTGCCGATTTGCGAAGCAGCTATGCGACACCAATGGAAGGCAGCAAGTGGTTTAGGCAGCGCCAGGCAAAATGCGAAAAGCGAAGCTAAGACGGCTTGCAAGATCGCCCTTGCGCTCAGATAAAGTGCCCGGACATAACGCCTGCGCCCGTGTAACATCGCCAATTCGGTACGCATATAGAGTTGCCCGGTACGGTAAGAGCGCTGCAACAGCCAAGTCGCACTGGCACGCTCGGGTGGTACGTCTTCGCTCACCGCAGCTTCATCACACCAGATCATTTTCGCGCCATAGGCGGCAATTTTTCGGAACAACATGCTGTCTTCGCCGCCAGTGCGGCCAAAGGCAGGATCAAACACCGTGGTCGCGGAAATAGCCGTGAGCGTCGCACGCCGAATTAAGACATTACCCGTACGTGCATCCTGATGCCCTATCAAACTGCCAGTAGCAAGGCGACGCCGCTCAAAAAAACCACCACGTATAATCCAGGCGGGTATCGCCGGACTGTATTCGGGTGTAACGGGTGCAAATACCAAATCGGCCTGATAAGCGCTTTGGCACGCAAGTAAGCGACTTAACCAATCTGGCGCGGGTAGCTCGTCGTCATCGATCATTGCCAGCCAGGGGCTAGCACTGGCATTGATAGCGGCATTGCGGGCCAGTGAAATATTCGAACGCTGTTCGTGCAGTGCAATCAAACGCGCGCCAAACTTTGCCTGAAATTGCTGTAGAACGGCGAGTGCCGATCCTTCCTTATCATTGTCCACCACCACGATTTGCCAAAGATGGGCAGGCAAATCCTGTACCAGCAAAGCCTGCAATAAGCGCTGCAATAACTGTGGGCGTCGGTATGTGCAAATACATACACTGAGATGCCAGCTTGCTTCCATCGACATCACTCAGTTTCGTTTAAACCGGTTAAGCCAGTTTTTGAGTTGCTTGCGATACGGCAGCGACGCGCCCCATTGATTGAAAATACTACCCAACACCTCGACTCCGGCCGCCTGCATATCGTGCTGCGTTTGTCGCAAGCTTTCCAGCGTAGTCTGATCTTGCCTGGCCATGAGCAATGCCGTGCCTACCTGATGTGCCACCATTTGTGCATCGGCGGCCAGACTGGCGGAATAGGTATCAACAATGAACGCGTCATAGAATGGTAGTAAGCTCTCGAGTAACAACTGAATTCGAGGTGCACGCAGGATTTCCAAGGGATTCGGCGGCGTCGGGCCAGCTGGCAAGATGTACAGATTCGTGGTTAATTGCATGATTGCTTTCTCGCAATCGATACGCCCAGCCAGCACCGATGAGAGACCATCTGGCTTACCTAAGCCAAAATAATCATGCAAACCACCTTCGCGCAAATTGGCATCGATGATCAGGCAGCGTTTACCCACTTGCGACAACGCAATCCCCAAGCTGGCTGCCATGTAAGACTTACCTTCGCCATGCGCCGGACTAACCAGCGCGACCCGAATTTTCTTTTGCGCGCCAAAGCGTAGCAATAACTCACTACGCAAACGGCGAATTTCTTCCGCTTCGTCGGAAAATGGCTGGTGCAAATAATGCAGTTCGTCCGAGGCTTTCCCATTGAGTAAATCGGCACTCGCATAGCCAAATTGCTCGCCCACCGCGGCATCAATTTGCGCCTGCGTCAACAAGCCCAGGCTTAATGCGGCATCACCAAAACGCATTTTTTGCTGTTGCTGCAGTTCGGTGATTTGCTCGACCTGTTCCGGACTTAACAAGCCACGTTGCACAAACAAGTCACCCAACCGCCCTATCTTGGTTACCGGGGCTTGCAGGCTTTGTTTTTGCTGCTGTAAAAATCGATTAAGAAATTCTGACATAATCCTAAGTAGTCCAGACTAACGCTGCGCCAATTGACCAATTTTGGCCATCACCGGAATATCCATCTCACGTTGCAAGTCATCCAGACAACGCACACGCCGCTGCCAAAGCTCGAGTAAAAAAGCCAGCGACAAGCCCAACAACAGGCCAGCGATCAAGCCAAAAATCAAATTGTTTTTCAACAGCGGCTTGGCATGTTTTTCAGGTAACTCAGCCCATTGCAATACCGACGCATTGGGGATTACCACATTACTGGTCATGAGCAATTCATCAAATTTCTGAATCGCCGCATTGTAGATTTTTTGCACGCTATCTAGCTGCCGCTGATAAGACAAAATCACGTCACGATGCTGTTTATTGGCGAAGGTATTCTTTTGATTGTTATTGATTTCGGCATGCAGTGCGGCCTCTTGCTGTGCCAGACGGGCCTCAACTGAACGAACCGATTCCATCGCCGTTGCTGACTCCCGCTTCAGGCGCGTCAGTAATTCTTGTCGTTCTTGTTGTATCGTCAGGTAACGCGGGTGCTTAGGTCCGAGATTGACTTCCGCATTCGCCAACTGCGCGTCGAGAGAAATTAAGGCCGCCTTGATGCCGGAAATATGACCGATATTCGCGATTTCAGGAATATCGGAGATTGCATTGCCCTCGTTTATCATGCGCGTCAAGGAAGCCCGTTTTGCCTGCGCTTCGACGCGCTGCATTTGCACATCGATTAAGCGCGCATTCAACATTGCGATCTGTTTTAACTCGCGGTCAGCGTGTTCATCGGCATCAATGATTTGGTGATCTTTCTGATACTGACTTAACTTGGTTTGCAAGTCATCCATTTGCTTGCTTAAGTTTTCAAGCTGCGCATTGTATTGATCTTTACGCGCCTTGGCAGGGACGCTCATGACTTCCAGCGATAATTCGACATAGGATTTAAGTATGGCATTCACCACGTCACGCGCATGCGCACGATCACCCGAGGCATAGCGCACGACGATGACACGGCTATTTTTACGTGGCGCGATTTCAATATTGCGGATGATACTCTCCGCTAACGCACGCAAACCGCCTTGCTCGCCGTACTTTTTAATAAAGCGCTGCGCATCGGGAGTTTCTATCAAATTGAGCTTATGGATAACCCGTTCGGCCACCTGTATGCTGGCGATCATATCGAACTGGGTTTGCAGATAACTTTCATCTTGCATAGGGTGAAACGCGCGCCCAGCGATAGGATCATTGACACGGTAATCAATAAAAATATCGGCTTCGGCAACATAGGTCTTAGGAAGTAGTACACTCGCCACCCCGGCGATACTCAAGGACAGGAACGCAATGATTACAATCAGCAAACGGCGCGCCCGCAACATCGACGCGATCTGCGTAAAGGACAACAATAACTCTTTCGAACCTGCTTGCATACTTAGCCGTTAAAAAATTCGTTCATTAACATAGACCACATCACCTGCTTCGACTTTATCGGTAATTTGAGCCGGGATTTCGCGCAATTTGCCATCCCCCATTTTTCTATGGATAACAATACGACGCGCCGACCCACGTTCGGTAACACCACCACCTATCGACAAGACACGCATGATGTTTAAATCCTCTTCTATCGGATACATGCCAGGCTTGCGGACTTCGCCATAGATATAGAAATTCTTTTGTTGCGCCACAAAGATAATATCGTTAGGACGCAGCTTTTGTGCCAATTGCTCAGGCACCGCGCCATTGTCCAATTCCAGTTTGACGGCGGCATACTCGATTAATTCGCTGTCGGGCTGCTTACCCGAACGTCTCAATAAGCGCACTTGTTTATCCGCTTTGGCGCTCATGCCACCGGCCAGGCTCAAACCATCTAACACCGATAACGACGCTGTCAGAGGGTAACGTCCGGGGCGTAGCACCTCACCTAAAACCGAAAAACTGCGGCTTTGCTGCTGAATTAATTTAACACTGACCTTGGGATTGCGTAAATATTGACCTTGCTCGAGTTGCTGAGTCACGGCGGCGGCAATTTGCGCAGCAGTTTTTGTTTTGACTTCGAGCGTACCAACCAGGGGCAAGGTAATAACGCCTGATTCGCCTACGATCAGATCTGCGCTTAAATCTGGCTGTCCAAAGACGGAAATAATTAATTGATCGCCTTCGGCAACCAATTCGTCGGCCAAGGCGACGTCAACACTGCGATTCGCCGAAGGCGTCGAGCTGTCAGCCAAACTGGTTTTTAACGCTGGTTTTTGCAGCGCGAGTTGTGACGACCTGGCTTGGTAGCCGGCACTCTGCTCACCACTGATTGGGGCAATTGCCGCACCTTCTGGCTGACTGATGCGCGGTGCATCAGTCAATACAGGCAGCACCCTTACTGGCGCCGCTGCAGACTTGAGTTGGGTTTCTGCTTTGGGATTGACCGTAGGCTTAGCCGACTCAAGCTCTTTATTGACGCTGGGTTGAACCGCACGCAAATAAGGTTGAATATCAAATTGCCGGGCAACAACCCGCCCCGGCCAGAGCAAACTTGCCAACAACATAAGAATGACCAGTTGCCACCCATAGCGGCGCAGCTGGCTCAAAAAGTACACGCTCTGCATGACTTGCATTCAGTTACAAAAATACTTTCATTTTATCTTGCCACTCTCAAAATAGTTGCAAAATTTTGTGTTTCCGTTGTTAACACGGTGCAGTGTCGCCAGGTTTTGCCAGTAATTTCATTTAGGAGTTAATGAACTGACATTAATTTACCATTCTTGCATTGTGACAAGTTACACAAGCAGATAACATTCGTCTATATCTTAGCCTGCCGATTTGATGATTCCTTATGTCCGCCTCTACGAGTAAGCCCGTTATCCCCTTAGTTATCATTGCTCCGGTACGCGATGAAGCCAAGTTAATCCGTCTGACTTTGGATTCCATCGTCGCACAAACCGTGCAGCCTCAGGAATGGGTCATCGTCGATGATGGCTCGCAAGATGAGACTGCCCAGATCGTGCAAGAGTATGCTGCGCGCAATCCATTTATCCGCCTGGTACAACGGCAAGATCGTGGCTTTCGTAAGGTTGGTGGCGGCGTGGTTGCGGCATTTAAATTTGGCCTGTCTCAGGTCGCCAATCCCGATTACGAATACCTGGCCAAACTCGATGGCGACATGTCATTCGGGCCGCGCTACCTGGAGTTGATGTTCGCCGAATTTGCGCAAAATCCCCGACTCGCCGCAGTTTCTGGCAAAGTATTTCGCGAAGAAGGTCAGCAAAAAGTCGAGGAATACATCATAGATCAGCACGTCGCGGGGCAGTTCAAGCTGTACCGTCGCGCCGCTTTTGAAGAAATTGGTGGCTTTGTCGAGGAAGTATTATGGGATGGCATTGATGTTCATACTGCGAATATGAAGGGCTGGGACACCAAAAGTTTTTATCATCCAGAAGCAATTCTGATGCATCATCGCTTAATGGGTTCATCTGACAAGCATGTTTACCGCGGACGCTTACGCTGGGGGCGCGGTCTTTGGTTTATGGGCTACCATCCTTTGTATGCGATCGCTTCCGGGGTTTTCCGTATGCGTGAAAAACCTTATGTCAGCGGCGGACTATTAATTATTGCCGGGTATTTACAGGCAGCGCTGACGCGCAAACCACGTTATGAAAATCTGGAATTTCGCCGCTATCTGCAAAACTGGCAATTAAACGAGTTAAAGCGCCGTTTGTTCGGAACCTGAGCGCCTAACTGTCTTCATCCTTATACCTGTTTTTCGTTTTTATGTTAGCACCCAGCGAGAATTACCACAGCTCACAATCCGGCCAGATACTCAGCGTACTGATAGGCTTACTCTTTTCATTGACTGTTTTTGCGACTTTTTGGGCGGTTTTATCCTGGTTTGAGCAAGTTGATCCAGAAATTTTTTCGGTGCGCTTATTAATCGCTTGCTTAAGCACCATCTCCGCCTTTTCCAGTCAGCAAATCATACAACGCTTACAAAGCCGGCATTTGCTCGCCAGTTTCCCCATCATTTGTACGCGCTGGTTTTTCGTGTTTATGATGGTGCTGTTAAGCGCCTATGTCGAAAAGTCTTCCGAGCAATTATCGCGAGCCGTGATGTTACTCTGGCTGGTGACCACACCGATCACGCTGACCATCATGGCGATATTGGTGCGCACCTGTGCCATCATGTATTACAACAACCCCAAACGACGTCGCAAAGCCGTATTAATCTGGTCTAACTCAGCCTGCGCCGACTTAGTCGAATCGCTACGCACCACACCATTAGCAGCGATAGACGTAATCGGTTTTTTTGATAATCGCAGCGAATCGCGCCCCCCCGCTCATCTGGAACATTTGGGCAATCTGAATGACGCCGTGGAATGGATACAAGATGAAAATGGCCGCGTCAAAGTCGATGTGGTATTTATCGGCCTGAATAACAAAGAACCCGAAGAATTGGCCGAATTAATCTCGATTTTGGAAGACAGTACGGCGTCCACTTATTTTGTGCCGGAATCACTGATTTTCGGTATGCCAGGCATACAATTGCGGCAAATGGCGGGCAAGCCAGTACTGGCGTCCACAGAAACGCCATTTATCGGCTTAGCGGGTTTACCCAAACGCTTACTTGATTTTTTTGGCTCGCTGACTGGCTTGATCTTGCTGTCGCCTTTGCTGCTGTTGATTGCCATTGGTGTCAAACTGAGTTCGCCAGGCCCTGTCTTGTTTAAGCAAAAACGTTATGGCGCCGCAGGTAAATCCATTAGTGTCTACAAATTCCGCAGCATGCGACCAAGCGCACCCAACGCGCCCGTAATACAAGCCACGGTGGACGATCCACGGGTGACGCGCTTCGGTCGTTTTTTACGCAAGAGTTCGCTCGATGAATTGCCGCAGCTGTTTAATGTATTGCGCGGTGACATGAGCCTGGTCGGACCGCGCCCGCATGCGGTGGAGCATAATGAACTGTATCGCAAATTAGTGTCTGGCTATATGTTCCGCCATAAAATCAAACCCGGCATTACCGGCTGGGCTCAGGTGAATGGCTTACGCGGCGAAACCGAGACCTTGGAAAAAATGGATTTGCGGGTCAAGTACGATTTGTATTACATCCAGAACTGGAGTTTTTGGCTGGACATTCTGATTATCTGGCGCACCTTCAAAGTGGTGTTTGGCGATAAAAATGCCTATTGATGTTTGCCGTTAAGGTCTGCATCTTTTCCAAATACTCCCCCACCTATACACTAAAAACGCCCGTAATCAGGGCGTTTTTTGCAGATACTCCCCGAAAAGCAGGAATTTATTTGCTGCAATTTAGCTTGCCAGCAGCGCTTAGCGCCATTTGTTGCGCCAGGCTTTCACATTTTTCACCAGTGCAGTTTCACGCAATTCTGCTTTAGCCAGAAATAAACTGCTTTGCAGACGCCCCAGACAAGCGGGCCGACTCCAGATGCCTTCCGCCAGCTCAATCGAGGATGTCGCAAAACGCTGTTTATAAGCTTGCTCACCGCGTCCCAGGTCAATTCGTTGCCAGCCTTGCGCTGCAGCTGCTTCAGCGCATTCTGCCAACATTATCAAACCCGGCGAATACTCAGCATAATCTGTGTCGTACCAGGGAAACCAGTAATGCAGCGTCGTCGCGGAACGCAGACCAAAATGCGCCGCAATCAGTTTATCGCCAGCGTATAAGCAACTTAAAACGCCCGCAAATTCTGGTTTCGAAGTGGCAAACAATAAATTCATCAATTCACGTATCCAGGCTTGCGCAAAAATATCGCTGGCAGCGCCGACGGTACGGCGGTATTGCTGACTTTTACCTTCGAGTAAAGCGACAAAATCGTGCGCATTGCTGGACGCCAGTTCAAAACGGACGGTGCCATGTTTTTGCGCCAGCTTACGCTTTGCCGTGGCAATCTTTTTGAGCAAACCGCTCTCGCGCTGCGCCACCAGTTGCGCTTGGTAAGCTTGGTAACCCTGACTTAAGTCCAGCAGTAACGAGCGCGTCTGACGCCATTGCGCTTGCGAGGCTTGCGCCCAATCGAGTGGTAAATGGTTGTAGGAAAATTGCCGCACGCACATGGCGTTTAATAAGGCCGAGAGATCGAGGTTCTTGCGTGCCGTGTCACTCAGTATCGGTCCATGATAATCCGATAAAAACCCAGCAAGCGGTTCAGCGCGCCAGGCCGACAATCGGTGAAACGGCAAAAAACCCTGCAGCTGATCCCCCTTATGAATTAAGGCCAGCTGCAAGTCCGGACGTACCTGCGCCACGATTTCGCTAAATTCCGGGCGAAAATAGGGGCTGTGCCAGAGCGGATCGGCTTGCTGCGCCAGAATATCATGCCAGACTTGTCTATCTGCTGCTGGCAAGGCGCTGGCTGCGATACAACGATACCGCAACATCAGGCTTTGTCCTCATTAGTGGCCAGCGGTGTCACAGAGTCATACACTTTACCTGCGATGTATTCACTCAAACTGATATCCAGGCCGCGACGCAAGCTGCTTAAGACTAAGTCCGACAAGGCCTTACCATCTTGACCCTGATAAACAAATAATTGATAAATTTCGGGCAAGCGAATTAAATCCGGGCTCAGTAATAAGACCCAGGGTTCACGCAAAGCATCGTATTTCTTCGACCAAAACTGTCGGCTACTGCCCTCACTTTCACTGCTTAAGCGCCCTACCCACCCCCGTTGCGCCATTTTCGAAAGCAGGCTTTCGATTTCATCCATACCGAGTTGTGTCTGCTCACGCAAACGAAACTGATCAACAGCGCCACCAGCCAGTGTGTCACGTGCCTTCGCCAGCACTTGCAAAATGCTGACCGCATCGTCAAATTCTGCGCCGGGCTTGGCCTGGTGCCACCAGCGCTCAAATTTAATGACTGGCAAGGCTGCTGTAATGACTGCCCCCATTAAGGTAATCAGCCAACTCAGGTAGACCCAGACCAGGAAGATAGGGATCGCCGCCAACGCACCATATACCACGGTGTAAGTCGGGAAATGCGAGATAAATTCAGCAAACAAGCGTTTTGCCAATTCAAACGCCAGGCCAGCCACCAGACCACCGGTTGCGGCATCGCGCCAGCTTACCGGGCGATTCGGTACCAGTACATACAGCAAGGTGTAGGCTCCGGTCGTCAGCGCCAGCGATATCAGCGCATACAACACCACCCCAATGACAGGCACCGCACCAACCACACTGGTGGTGGCAGCAAAAAATAACGAGGTCAGCGTCATCGAAAAGCCGATTAACAAGGGCCCCAGGCTAATGATGGCCCAATACACCAATAACCGCTGCATCCAGGGACGCGAGCGTTTGACATGCCAAATCTGGTTAAAGGCTTTATCGATAGTCGCCATGGTCAAAATGGCCGTGATCATGAGCGCTATCGCACTGATCGCCGAAACCCGGCTCGCCTTGGTGGCAAATTGCGTCAGGTAGCCAAGTATGGTGTTGGCGATCCCCTTAGGCATCAGACTTTGCACAAAATACGCTTCGAGCGAAGCGCGAAAGGTGTTAAACAAGGGGAACGCGGTGAAGATTGCAAAAGCCACCGCCAGGATAGGCACGATCGCCAGGATGCTGGTGAAAGTCAGACTTCCGGCTACCTGGGTCAGACGTCCCTCGCGTAAACGCTGCAAGGCAAACAGACTTAAATTTTTAATGTGTGTGCGTGATAAACCGCGCATGTAATTCCAATTTCGAAAAACGGGTGAGCCACCGAAGTCAGTGTCACCAACTTATTTGGGTGCGCGTGGCAGTTTCAATAAAGCCTGATTATGCGCAGCGACCACCGCGTCACGGGTTTTGGCCTCATACACGCCACCTGCGACATGCCATTCCACCAGATAACCCTTGCGTTCATAAACGATTTGCGCGAAATCCGGTACTTGTAAAGACTTAGACTGACTCAGAATCAGCGCTTTATCCGGGTCGCCAGCAACAGCATGACGTTTCGCGTCTTTAGGATAAGAAAATTGCAAATACTGGTCAAAGGGCACGCCCGATAAGGGCTTGAACAGCAAGCGCAGAGAAAATGCCTGACCCGCATACTCGCAACTCAAGCCATAACTGTTATCAACTTTTGGGGCACTCACCTTGAAACCCATGACTTTAGAAACGTCCTCTGCTTTTACGAAACAGTCAGGCTTAGTTTCCGCATTGGCATTTGTTACCAGCAGGCAAACAGTAAGCAAACTCAGGGCAGGCTTAAGCAGGTTGAGTGGATACATGCTGATCTCCAGGTTAAGAGCAGCACATGTTAACACTGCATTAGCAGAAACACCAGCTTGGTTCTGCTTTGAAAACTACAGACTTATTCCTGGCTGACGCCCGACCTGACTCGGCGGCACGCCATAGCGCTGGCGGAAACGCTGGCTAAAACGGGATGCCGAATGATAACCCACCTGACTGGCGATATCGGCAATGGCCAGATTACTGGTTTGCAAACGTTGTAAGGCGATCGCCATGCGTACCCGTTCGAGTATCTGACTAAAGCTTTGCTGATGTTTTTGCAAATGCCGGCGTAAGGTTGATGCGCCGATATGAAAATGCTGAGCCACGCTTTCCAGCGTCCAGTCGCGCCAGGCTTGCAGCATAAATAATTGCTCAAGCTTTTCTGGCCAGTCTTGCAGTGGGCTGCTAAGCCAATAGTCGAGTGCCTGAGCTTCTTGCAGGCAAAGCAATAAGCCATCGGCCGCGTGCACCTGGCGCGCCAGACTGGCGTGTTCCGTCAGCGCGCTGTGCACTTCACGCCAATGGGAACTTCTAAAAACCTCCGCCTCTAATAGTCATAGAAATAAACCTGACGACA
>JAYSEN010000027.1:0-64164 GCA_041913845.1 Undibacterium sp. | reverse complement strand
CGCAGTTATTGGCTTGGCTATAACGAAGTGGCCAAAATTAGTTGACCACTACAGTCTTTTGGCCCTACGAAACATTTTTATGTTGCGTGGATTGCGATTCCAATCCTAATATTTCTTTGGTTTTTTGACATAAAATCTACGTTTGAAAAATCTCAGTCGACTCTTGAATTTAGTCTGGCTGGACGAGTAGGTTTCGTGCTGCTGGGATTATTTTGTCAGTATATCGTATTAATTTTATTGGCACTGATTGCACTTAAATTTACCTGGATTGAATTTCCGAACTCATTAAGATAAGAGCCGTAAAGATATCGGCCATCTTGATTTATTTGATCATGCTCTGATTTTAGGAGCGGTCATGTAGCGTGGGCAATTATTTGCCCACAGGGTTATTTCCGAAAATGTTGAATCTAAATTTTTCCGTGTCAAGGATAACGCATGGTGCGGTAGAGCCGTGTTCATCCTATACCTGCAACGCTCTTACGTACATACGAAATCCAGGTTGGGAGTCTTGGTAGCGGTCAGCACTGGCTACGCCCTATTCATGCGCCTTGCAGCCTGTTTTTGGCTGGGAAAGCGCATGGATGTTGCGTGAGGGCTTTTAGGTCTCAAAACATCATAGCTAAGATGGGTGTCTTAGTTGTGCGCTTTGTTATTCGATGCCAGCGATTTCCAATGCGCTATTGAGTTCTTCAATTTGACTGGGATTTCTCTTTTTAAACCAAGCGCATGCGATCATCAACAACGAAAGAAATTCTTCCCGAGTGAGATCCAACCGTATTTCATCAACATTATCAATACGATGCTCTTCAGGTCCTAGTATCGCGGTAAAACGCTGAATGCCATCATTTACTTCCATTATCAATTCCCAATCTAATGCACCAAGCGTGTACCCCTCAGTAAATAAATTTATTATTTTTCTGGGAAATAAATGAGTTTCATACATAAAGTTGATGCAATATTTTGCAACCCATTTATCGTCTGATCTAAAGCTTCTGTAATCAAAAGGGTGCTCGGTCATTTTTTTATCCTTTGTTAGGTGACTTAGCCTTGTAGCGCGGTCAAATTTCTGCCCACGTCGATTTTAAAAAAATAAATCAGCCTCACCAGATCACCATTCAATCACGGACACGATAAAACCCTGTTCACGCTACATCGCCCCAAACCGCTCGGTCTGCCGTCGCAATACTTGCCCATAACGCTGCGCACCCAAATGGCCCTGTTCTAAAGCCAGACCACCATTCACCCAAACTGCGTGTATGCCCTTGGCGGCGCGTTTGGGTTCGGCGAAGCTGGCTTGGTCGCTGATGGTTTGTGGGTCGAATAATACCAGGTCGGCTTGCAGGCCGGTGGCGATGTGGCCGCGGCGGCTTAAGCCGAATTGGGCGGCGGATAAGCCTGTCATTTTGTGGATGGCTGCAGCAAAGCTGAAGAGTTTTTGTTCGCGGGCATAATGGCCGAGTACGCGTGGGAAAGCACCCCACAGGCGCGGGTGGGGATGGGCGTCGTGCGGTAAGCCGTCTGAGCCTATCATGGTGTAGGGGTAGCTGAGGATGCGCTGGACATCGGCTTCATCCATCTGGAAATACACGGCGCCAGCGGGCAATAAACGTTGTGCGGCAGTCTTTTGATCGACTTGCCAGGCCTTGGCGATTTCGGCTAGATCGCGCCCTTGCATTTCGGGGTGGGGCTCAGAAAACGTGATCATGATGCGTATTACGCCATCGACATAATCGGGGTCGAGCACGGTGGAACCGGCGGTGTAAGGATAGGCGTCGAGTGCCACGGCCTGGCTGCGCTGGCGTTGGCGGATGTAGTCTAAAGTCTCGCTACTGCGGCCCCAGTTTTTAGGGCCAGCGCATTTGTGATGTGACAGCACTACCGGCACTTGCGCTTGTTGTCCGGCATCGCAAGCTTCGGCTAAGGCGGCTATCACGCCATCGTATTCATCGCGGATATGCGAGGTGTAAACCGCAGCATGACGCCCGGCGATTTGTGCGAGGGCGATTACTTCGCTATTCGGACTGGCTTTGGCAGTCGGGTAAAACAAGCCTGAGCTAAAACCAAAGGCACCGGCTTGCATGGCTTGCTCCAGCAAATCTTGCATCGCCGCGAGTTCAGCGCTATTGGCGGCCCGACTTAACTCCACCATACAGGCCACGCGCAAGGTTGAGTGGCCAACCATGGCTGCGACATTTAACGCGGGTTGCGCTTGCTGTAAGGCGCTGAGGTAATCAGCAAACTGGGCATAGCGATAATCGCTTTGTGTACCGATTAAAGATAAGGGTGCGGGTGGGGCGCGATCTGCTTGCCAGGGCGCTAAGCTGATGCCGCAATTGCCGGTGATGACGGTGGTCACGCCCTGAGTCAGTTTGGGCCTCATGCTGGGATGATCGAGTGCTTCGCGATCGTCGTGGGTGTGGACATCGATAAAACCCGGTGCTAAGGCCAGGCCGCGGCCATCTATGCAGCGTGTGCTGGCATTAATTTGATAGGCTTGCGATGGTAAAGCATCTGCCTGGGCTAAGCTTAAGCTACTCGCTTCGGCCAGTGCCACAATCTGCGTGCCAGCAAGTGCAACATCGGCATGAAACGATGGCGCGCCTGTGCCATCAAAAATTTCAACTTGCTGAATTAGCGTGTGTATGGGTTTCATTGCGGCTTACTCAAAAACAAAATCAAATCAAATTAAAAACAAGTGTTATACACGTCAACGATGCGATAACTGTCATCAACCACCAGCAGCGTTGGCCATTTATCAAAGGTGGTGCATGGGTGAGAAATACCGCAGGCGATTAAATCGCCAACCGCCAGACTACGGCTGATTTCACTATCGGCGGGCAGGCGCAGATAGGCATGCTGATCATTCATTTTTTCTATCTTGCAGCCCGCCGGTAAATTCAAGGGCGCTGCAGTGCCACCGCGTTTGTGATACTGCACGGGTAAGGGCAGTTCGATGTCGTAAGAAGCATCGCGCTTGCCCATGGTGAGTATCGCTAAATCAGGTTCAGGGCGTGCTTGCACCATGCTCCAGACTTCGAGTGCAGGACGCAAGCCTGCTTCCACGGTGGCGCCAGCGCGCGCTTGTAATTCAGCGATCAAACCATGATAAAAACCATGATCATGTGTGACATAACAACCGCTGCGCAATACCGGCAAGAGTGGACGGCTATATAAACCTTGCGCGATCTGGCTTTGGAATTCATCAGCAACCAAATCGAAATAAGCACTGCCACCTGCAGATAGCAAGATCGTTTCCGACTGGAATAAGCGCTCAGCATCGCATTGCTGTACTAGCTGGCTCATTTGCGTCATGAATTCGCGCACGGCGTTTAAATCGTGCTGACGCTGGACGCTGACCATTAAACCTTCGTAGGCTTCGATACCAACTAATTGCAAACCCGGCAGACTGGCGATGCTGCGCGCTAAATCGAGTGCTGCAGCAAGGCTGCGGCAACCGGTGCGGCCACCACGAAAACCGAGTTCGACTACTACTTGCAAAGGGCGTTTGGCCTTGCTTGCCTGACTTTGCGCAGATAATTCGCGTGCCACAGCGAGTGAATCGCAGAGTGAAAAAAATTCAAAATCCGCATCGCTTTCTTGCAAATGCAGGGCAGCGCGTATTTCAACCGGATTGATAATTTGATTCGCCAACAGTACGCGTTTGATACCTAAGCGCTGCGCCGTTTGCATTTGATTGACCGTGGCCAGGGTGATGCCCCAGGCACCATGTTCGAGTTGGGCCGAAAATAATTGCGGTGACATGGTGGTCTTGCCATGTGGAGCTAAGACGATTTGCCGTTCACGACAAAATTCCTGCATCCAGTGTAAATTATGTTGCAAGGCCGATTGCTTTAAGACGGCGACCGGAAAGCTGGTGTCGGCGTTTAATACCGACCAGTTTTGGGCGGCGACCTCGGCCTGGCTTAAGGCTTGAGTTAAGGCCAGGCCTTTGCTGCCAGGTTGTAGTTGGGCATCGCGAAAACGCTGTAAATTCAGTGAAGTCATAGTGGGAGGTTGTGTGATAGGCGGTCAGTTAAAATCGGATTGCGTGTGCGACCGGTTGCGTCGCTTGTTGCTGTTTTGCACGGGTAATCACACAGTATACTGTGCAATGCCTGAGGCTTGTGCTGCCGTGTTTTGCTGTTTTTAGTAGCTTGCTTACCCGTTTAAAGCGGGCATCTACCAATCTTGTTGGGTTAATTCTTGCGCCATGGGTTTATTCCCTGCCATTAAACCGCCATCGACGGGTAAGACTACGCCAGTAATCACGCGGGCTGCGGGCGAAGCGAGAAATTGCACGGCATCGGCAATATCGTCAGGGGTGGCAAAATCGCCCAGCGGATACCATTTTTTTAAATCGTCAAACACTTGCGGATTTTTTTCTACGCGTGCTTGCCAGGCCTGAGTTTTAACCGTGCCGGGGCAAACGATATTGCTGCGTATACCAAATTTGCCTAGCTCTAAAGCCAGTGACTTGGTGTAAGAAATCAGCGCAGCCTTAGCCGCGCTATAGGCAGGATGGCCAAGTGCATGCAAGCCATTGACCGAACCTATCATGACGATGGCGCCACTGCCACGCGCTTGCATGCCGCCGCGCACCGCTTCCACGCACTGAAACGTGCCATGCAAATTTAAATTGATATCGGCTTGCCAGCCCGCCCAGCTGGTTTGTTGCAAGGTTAAATTAGTTGCGGCACCCGCATTTGCTACCAGCACCTCGATCTTGTCAGCGGCCTTTGTCAGCGCGGCATTCAAGGCAGCAGGCTGACATAAGTCGGCGGCGATGGCATGCGCGACTGGCTCGGGGTGGTGGCGTTGATAGGCCAGATTTAATTCGGCAACCAGTTGGGTTAACGCCGGGCCCGCTAAGTCCTGGGCATAGACGATGTCGCCGCTGGCGCAAAATCGTTGGCATAAAACCCGGCCTATGCCGCCGCAGGCGCCGGTAATTAAAACATGTCGTGACATCGCTATCCTCTGCGTGGAGCCAGGCCAGTTACTGAAAAAACTTGGCCTGCATAAATTAAGTGAAAAGCACAAAAATAACTACAAGCGTAAATCTCAGACTAGCAACCAGGTTTATAGCGGCAGTACTTGGTAAGTTTGTAAGGCGAGTGCTAACTGGCGCAAGCGCGCATCGGGCAAGAGCCCGTAATTATAAAAGCCCCAGTCACGCAAACCAGCTTGATCTGCCAGTGCCAATGCCTGCTCTAGTAATTGCCCATTTTCTAAATCAGGAAAACCGGGGCGCAATATCAGGCGTAGCTTATTGCTGATTCGCTGGCAGTAAGTTAAGTCACGCTGGAAGTCGGCCAGATTTTTTTCATACAGCGGAATTTCCAAAACGTCGGCAATCGCTGCCAGCGCAGCCAGATCACTGCCTTCTTGCCAGGCCAGGCTGGATGGCCTTTGCACGCTCGGTATCACGGCCAATTGCGTGGCTTGCGGCAGTGTTGCTTTAATTTGCGTGACTAAGGCAGTCACGCGCTGTTGCCGTAAGGCTGTGTAAGCGGCTAATTGCTGTTGTAATTGCTGATTAAGTTCGGCTTGTTCGGCGACGCTGGCGGCATCATCTCGCTGTAATTGCTGAGTGATGAAATCGCGCTGTTGCTGCATCAAGCCTGTGATGTCGAGGCCATGTGCCCGGGCATTGGCTTGACAGGCTGAACAATAACAAATTCCCAGCGCGCTATCGAGTGCGCTATTGGGCAGTAATTGCGCAAATTCATGGTGATAGCCATGAGCATAGGGCAACCAGCCCGGGGTTTCTAAAATCAGGCTATGCAAGGGCAAGGCCGTCGCCATATCGCGGCAGAGTTGCACCGCATATTCAAACACCGCTTCCTGCATGGGGCAGAGACTGTAAAGATAACTCTCGCCAAACACATTCCTGGCACGGTATTGCGGATAGGCTAAACCCAGCCTGGTGTTATGCATTAACACCGTCCAGCTATGTAAGCGCAAGCGACCGTCGGCCGCGATTTGCGCAGCGCTGTCACGCAAGGCGGCGTCGCTATGTGCTTGCGGTTTGATCTCGCCATACAGTTCCTGGCGCGGATTAAAATACACCACGCCATCTTCTGGAAAAATCACACGTGGCCCGCGTTGCGCACGAGGCCGTATGAATTTACCCGCGTGGTAAGACAGCGCCAGGCTGACATCGTGGGCACCGAGTTCCAGGGCGTGTTCGATAAAAGCGCGTGGCCCAGGGTCTTGCACATCCCAGGCATAAGTGTAGAGCGAGCGATAAGGTGGGGCAGGATTTAACACTTTAACCTCGTACGAAATGGAGCGGCGATATAAAGTCGGGAAATGAGCAGCAAATCAGACAGCCACTATTTTGCCAGTGGTTTATACGCAATGGCTTCAATTTCTACTTTGCAATCGACCATCATTTCTGAGCGTACGCAAGAACGGGCAGGCGGATGTTCGCCAAAGTATTCAAGATAAACCCGGTTGAAGGTCCAAAAGTCGCGTGTGTCATCAAGCCAGACCGTGACTTTAACCACATCACTTAATTCGCAATCGGCCAAGGCTAAGACTTTTTTGACATTTTCCATGGTGCGGCGGGTTTGCGCTTCTATGCCGCCGTAGTCGATTTCACCGCGTTCATTCATCGCCACCTGACCCGAGATATAGACGAAATCACCGGCACGCACGGCGGGTGAAAACGGTAATTTTTGACCACCTGCACCGCTGGGGATATGGCCATAACGAATAATTTCAGACATTGCATACTCCTGATTTATAGTTTTTAAAACACAGCTGTAGCGCGCCTTGTGGCGTGATATTGGCTGGTAAGGCGCTTGCTTGCTGCGTTGTGGTTTTTGATTTTAATTTCGCTTACTTAACTCTGATTGCTGGGCCAGAAGGGCTTGCTTCGCACTTAGTCAGGAATTTGCCTGACCTGGCGCTCTGGCGTTACTGCCCGGTTTTACTTGCTGCTGGGTTTGATTAAGCCGCGTGCGCGTGCCACCGCAATTGCGCCACGGCCCGCCAGATGCGCTTGCATTTCATCGCTGAGTACGGTGATTTTTCCAGAGAAGTAATCGTCGTTTTGTATCAGCAAGGCCAGCGCTTGTCGCATAATCGGCTTGCCGCAGACTATCACTGGCGTGCCGGGCAACATCTTGATCGCGCTACTGTTTTTTAAGGTCAGTAAATCTGCGCCAAGTATCGCACCGAGTAAAAAATTAGCGCGGTCATTGCGTTCGTAAATCGTGAATTGATCGAGTATGCGCACGTTAAAGCAAGTCCGGCCCAGACCTATGTTTTGCGCTGAACGGGCGCCAGCTAATAACATTTCTTCTTGTATGCTGGAGGCGAATTCGGCTTCGAGCGATTGCGCCAGAATGGTGTTATGGGTGATCACATACATTAATTCACCGGCTAAGGTGGTGACACAACCGGTGATGCGATTGGTTTCGTCGAGGCAGACAAATTTCGAATGCGAACCAGGTAACACCAGCATCGCCGGCCCTTGTAATTGCAATTGCTCAATGACGGCCATGACTTCAACTTCTTCGCCACGCATCATATCCATCGCTTCGCAATTGTGTAAGCCTATGTTTTCGACCACATTGCGCACGCCTGGCACAAACCAGATCGGTTTATTACAGACTTCGGCGATGGTGACCGCCACCATGCCGCGCGCTAATTGCTGCAATCCAGCGGGCGCCAGCACATGCGGCAATTCAAATAAACCGAGGTTAGAGCTAATCATGCCGGAACCCAAGACTAGCGCCACTTGCTCCAGTTCTATCTTAGCTTGAGCCAAAGCGGCGGCGATTGTCGCTTTCACACCTTGTTGTAACTTTTCACGTGAACCCGTCATCGAGGTATCGCGCACCCCGACTTCGGTCGCTTGATGGGCGATGACTTGCTGGTCGTGCCAGAGGCTGACACGGGTATTGGTAGTGCCTGTGTCTATTGTCAAAATATAAGTCATAAGCAATCAGTAAATTAGGCTAGCATCGAGATGGCAATCTGCACGCGGAAATTGCCGTCGGACTTGCTGTACTCAAAAGTGGCGTCAGCTTAAAGCGGCAAACGCTTGCTGACCAGCGAGTAAATTTTGAGATCACGCCAAATAAAAGTTAATGAGTCCTGCTTGTTTAGTTTGCAACTGCTGCTTATCAGGCCGCACATTCACGCAGTAAAACCTGACTTCAGCCTGTCTTACTGGCTGGTTTCCCCTTAAGATTTTTCTCACCAATGGCAGCCTGTGCGTATGCAAAACATAGTGCCAGATTTTGCAGCACTTATCGCTACATAAAATTTCAAGGCTACGTTAAATAAAACTTAATGAGATTCTGGTAGTGTATGGGTTTTTAATCTTAACCAGCCTGAATAAGGAGTGCGGCCTGTGCCGGGGCGGGTGTATTGGTGATAGTAAGATGGCAAAACGACTTCCTCCCTTGAATTCCTTGCGCGTGTTCGAGGTCGCTGCACGCCGATTGAGTTTTACCCGGGCGGCGGAAGAGTTGCACGTCACCAATGCTGCAGTCAGCCATCAAATTAAATTACTCGAAGATCACTTAGGCATAGCGCTGTTCCAACGCAGTAATAATGTGTTAAAACTCACCGAAGCTGGTGAAATGTATTTGCCGCGTATACGCGAGGGTTTTAAGATTTTTCAACAAGCGACCGATGCCTTGCTGAATGACACGAATGAATTGCTGCGCATAGGCGTGCCACCTTCGTTTGGTTCTAAGTGGCTGGTGCCACGCTTGTACCGGTTTTTTAATCGCTATCCCGATATTCGTGTGGAAATCGTGTCGGAACTCGATCGCAGCGTGCGCGACTGCGATCTCAGCATCGATTTTCGCCGCACCCAGTTTGCTGATTTTCGCTTGGAATCATTTATTGCCACCGAGGTTTTTCCTGTCTGTAGCCCAGCTCTGGCAGCGCAAATTCAGCAGCCTGCCGATTTATTGCATGCGCAGTTATTGCACGAAGTCAGCGCCATGAATGAGCCCGATTACCCCAGTTGGGCCTCGTGGTTTGCCACCCTGGGTTTGCCGCGCCAGGAGCAACGTCAGGGACCCTTGTTCACCCTGGCCTTGATGGCTTTGCAAGCTGCAATTGATGGTCAGGGGGTGGCTCTGGCACAAGCCTTATTAGTCGAATACGATATGGCTGCAGGGCGACTGGTAAAACCTTTGGATGTCAGCACGCCGTTGCGGCTCGATTACTACTTGATTTATGCCGCCGATAAATTAGAGAATCCAGCCTTTTTGGCGTTCCATCAATGGCTGTTAAATGAGGCCAGGGCACGCTGATTAACTAAATTGCAGGACTTGATTCGCCTGCTGAAGCTATACTCGACGTTTTCTACAGCAAATTACGCCTATCTATGTATGAAGCGCGTCATCAAAAATTACTGAGTTCCCGCCAGTTCTTGTTTCGTTTGCTCAGGCATGTCTTAGCGGCCGTAGTGTTTTTATTGTTTTCCTTAGTGCTGGGTATCTGGGGTTACTGCGGTTTTGAAAATTTATCCTTACTCGATGCCTTTTTAAACGCCGCCATGTTATTGGGTGGCATGGGGCCAATACATACACCGCAAAGCGCTGGCGGTAAATTATTCGCTGGGTGGTATGCCTTGTATGCAGGGCTGGTTTTTGTGTTAACCACAGCCATGATTTTGACGCCAGTTTTGCACCGGGTATTGCATCATTTTCATAGCGATGAAAAAATCTGAAACAGCCAGGGACAAGGGCGGGTTAAGCCGTTATGCTAGGCGCAAACTGACTTAATTAATCTGGATAAAACATGGCACGCTTAGCCCCTCGTTTTTACTGCTTAATTTCCAGCCTGCTGCTGCTTTCGGCGCAGGCTCTGGCCCTTACACCAGCAGAACAATGCACGCAGACGCTGAGTCCGGCGATTAAACGTTCTTGCATCGTCAAACCGGCCATCTTATGGCGTGGTGCCAAACCGGACGCCGCAGGTGCCGCCACGCTAGTGGAAATGGGTGTGGCCTCGGTGGTGAATCTGGAATTACTGAATGACGATCTTCCCAGCTTTCTGGCCGCCAGTCCTAAACTGGAACAGGCGCGCTCAGTCAATTATTTTCGTATCCGCGAATGGGAGCCGAATGTCGTCGTTGCACCGGCAAAGCTGGAAAAAAATATTGCACAATTTATCGCGATTATGCGCAGTCAAGCCAAACCCGTGTATGTGCATTGCCGTTCCGGGCAAAACCGCACGGGCATCATGGTGGCAGCGTATCGCTTGCTTGAAGAGGGCGTGCCAGTTGAACAAGTGATTAGCGAAATGGGGAGTTTTAATGGCATCTGGTTTAAGCAAAATGCGCGTTTTTTACGTGAGCTTGCCAGCAAACCGCACGACTACATCGAACAATTAATTGCGAAAGAAAGCGCAAACATTAGCCTGATCAGGCAAATACATTGTCAATCAGGTAGCTGCAAGGCCGAGAGCAATTAAGCGCATCAGCTTAAGCTAAGTGTACGGACTCGGCCTCACATACAGTCTCATTTAGATTTATTTAATGAGGCGGCGAATAAAAATCACTGTCAGAATTGCGATGGCAACAGTAAAGTGCTGATCAGGCGATTTTGGGCTGGGTATTAGCAGCACGAGTCGCGTCTGGGCTCAGTACCGGTTATCGCTTAGCGCTGACCAGGCTGTGCTCTTGCCTGGATTCATAACAAAAATGAGTGAGCTATGTCGCGTTTTCTTCCCTTCTTTACTAAAACGGCTGTGGCTGCAGCCCTGGCCCCTTTATTTTCGCTGAGTGTGCAAGCTGCCAGTATCGGCAATTTGAAGAGCTTGCAAGCACCGAATTCAGCTGCTGAGACTATCTGGCAAATGAAAACTGAAAATGGCAGCCTGCTGCAACTGCAGTTATTGCGTGCCGATTTATTTCGCTTGCAAGCCGGGACTGATGGCAAACTCAGCGATGCTGGCAATAAAGCTGCAGCCATCGTCATACAAGACAAATTCGCCGATAAAGTGGCTTATCAAAGCAGTGATGAAGGCGAATATCACTTAATCAAAACCGCTGCGATGGCTTTGCGGATTTATAAAAAGCCGCTGCGCTTAGCGCTGTATAAAGCCGATAACCATAGCCTGATCTGGCAAGAAATGCAGCCGCTGGATTTGGGTGAAAAAAACAGCTTCCAGACTTTATCCTCGACTAAGGATGAACAATTCTATGGCGGCGGTCAGCAAAATGGCCAATTCGCCTTCAAGGGTAAGAGCTTAGAAGTCTCATATTCGGGCGGCTGGGAAGAGGGCGACAGGCCAAGTCCAGCACCGTTTTACATGAGCACCAAAGGCTATGCGGTGTTGCGCAATACCTGGGCAAATGGCAGCTATGATTTCCGCGCTACCGATTTTGTCAACGCCAGCCACAATGAAAAGCGCTTCGATGCTTACTACATGGTCGGTGATAGTCTGGCGCAGTTATTGAATAGCTATACCGCTTTAACTGGCCGCGCCCGTTTGCTGCCGCGCTGGGCTTATGAATATGGCGACGCCGATTGCTATAACGATGGCGATAATGTCAAAAAGCCTGGCACCGTACCAAGCGGCTGGAGTGATGGCCCGACTGGTAAAACCCCGGACGTGGTGTTATCCGTCGCCGCTAAATACCGTGAACACGATATGCCGGGTGGTTGGATTTTGCCGAATGACGGTTATGGTTGCGGTTATACGCAATTACCCGACGTGGTGGCGGGCTTGAAAAAATACGGCTTCCGCACGGGTCTCTGGACAGAAAACGGCGTCGATAAAATCGCCTGGGAAGTCGGTACAGCGGGTAGTCGCGCACAAAAACTCGATGTCGCCTGGACTGGTAAAGGCTATCAATTTTCACTCGATGCCAATCAAGCCGCTGCCGAAGGCATCTTAAAAAATTCCGATGCCCGGCCTTTCGTCTGGACGGTGATGGGCTGGGCGGGTACGCAGCGCTATGCCGTGACCTGGACCGGTGACCAATCAGGTAGCTGGGATTATATCCGCTGGCATATTCCAACCTTGATCGGTTCTGGATTGTCAGGTCAGGCTTATGCCACGGGTGACGTCGATGGTATTTTTGGCGGCAGCCCGGAAACCTATACCCGCGATTTGCAATGGAAAACCTTCACGCCAGTTTTGATGGGGATGTCGGGCTGGTCTAAGGCAGAACGTAAACATCCGTGGTGGTTTGATGAACCCTACCGCAGCATTAATCGCGATTATCTGAAACTCAAGATGCGCTTGATGCCGTATATGTACACTTATGCATATGAGGCCGAGCAAACCGGCGCGCCGATAGTGCGTGGCTTGCAATGGGATTATCCGAATGACCCGAATGCGCATAATGAAAACTATAAATACCAATTCTTCCTCGGTAAAGCTTTCTTAGTCGCGCCGGTGTATCGCAGCCAGGCTGCCAGCAAGGGCTGGCGCAAAGGGATTTACTTACCGCAAGGGCGCTGGATCGATTACTGGGATGGTCGCGTGGTCGATGCGCCCGCCACAGGTAAGCTGATTGATCAGCAAGTGACGCTGAATCGCTTACCGGTGATGATTAAAGCGGGTGCGATTTTGCCTATGTACCCGAGTGCCTTGTACGATGGTCAGGTGCCTAAGGATGAATTGACGCTGGATATATACCCGCATGGTGTTTCCAGTTTCACCTTGTATGAAGATGATGGTGAAACGCGTCACTATCAACAAGGTCAGCAAGCACAGCAAAGCTTTAAAGTGAATGCGCCTGAAGGCAAGGCTGGCGATATCACAATTCATGTTAGCGCGGTGCTCGGTAATTATCGTGGGATGGAAGCAGAACGTAGTTTGTATTTGCAAGTGCATAGCCGGGTGGCACCTGAGCAAGTGGTCTGGCAAGGCCAGCCTTTATCCGCCTGTGCTGATGAAAAAGCTTGCCAGGGCAAAGCTGGCTGGTGGTTTGATGCGCAAGAAAAATATGGCACGGTGCATATCAAGACTGGCAAACTCGGCATACGTCAGGCTCAGGAATTTGTAGTGAAAATCGCTGAGAGTAAAACCCTGACGGCCACTGCTGATTACCCAGCCGCACCGGATTTAGGCGATAGCATAGCGGCGGATAGTTTGCTGGTGTTAAATCGTCCGGCTGAAGAACCCGGACATCCATTGGAAAATGCTTTCGATGGCAAGCCAGGTACCTGGTTCCGCACCCTGCGTGATCAATCGCAAAAAACCGGCGCGCATGAATTCAGTTTAGCTCTGGGCGAACGGCGTTTAATCAAGGGCTTCGAAATTGCGCCACGCAATGACAAGCATTGGGAATATGGTCAGGTCAAAGACTTTGAAATTTATCTGGCCGACAGTAATGGCGATTGGGGCCAGCCAGTTTATCGCGGGCGTTTGAAAAAACAAGAAGCGAAGCAGCGCGTCGAATTTGCTGCTAAAGCTGGGCGTTTATTCCGCTTCCGTATCACTAGCACCTGGGATCAGGGTGACGATGGCGATGCCCAAGACCCTATGGTGTTAACCAGCAGCGATAAACCAGTTAAGGCCTATAACGCATTTAATCCTGTGGTGGTAACGCCGGTGACGATTAGCGAGTTTAGTTTGCTGGAACAAGCGGCACCGAATAAGCCTGCGCAGCAAAGGTATTTGTCTGATCTGGCCAGCCAAGCCAAAAATCCCGCTGTGCGCACTGATGCAGCTTACGCCAAGTCAGCAAAGACCATCATGCAAATGAATGGCTTGCAATTCCGCAAAGGATTGGGTGTGGCGGGTAATACCCAGCTTGATTATCTGTTGCAAGGTAACTGGCATACCTTCCGTGCCGATGTCGGGATTGATGATAGTTGCCGTCAACTGGGTGGTTTGCAATTCCAGGTGTATGGCGATGGCAAACTCTTATTCGATAGCGGTTTAATTCAAGCGCCTGCAGTGGTTAAGCCTGAACTCGATATCCGCGGCATTCATAAACTCAGCCTGCGCACTGTCGGCAAAAAGCCCGAAGTCTGTGGTAACTGGGCCAATGCCGTGCTGCTGGGTTACGAGGGCGATAGCGCTAAGTAAATCAACGGAAAAATACCTGTTGTAAGCTTGACCTGAGCGTGAAAACGCTCAGGTTTTTTTGACCTGTGCGAGTAGGTTCTGATAATGTTGATTCGCTTTACAGTATCCCTTTACTGACTTCAGTTGCATGTCTTGTCAGCCAATTTTTTCGTAAACCATATTCATGTAAATAACTGAGACCGTATTTACTATTTATTTAATAGGCACAGCGATTGGTGCTAACTGAAATAAACAATTTTTTGCTTCGTAATTTACTTCAAGCGAATCTTTTGTTCGTCGTCTTTCGAGGCAGGCACTAGCGTGGCGGAGGCGTTTAATCCTAAGCTCGTTAATTTTCTGTTCACATGTGGCAATAGTTTGGTCAGACGGGAAATCTGTTGAAGCGAGTAAATTACCAGACCAGGCACATTCACCTTGAACAAATTTCGGCCAGACTTTTTGTTGATCAATTATGGCATTGACCAAACGTTTGTCATCTAAGTAGGACTCGCCATTTTGATTTTTATGCGTGCTCGACACCAGTTTCAGCAAACGTTTTTCCTGGTGCTGCAATTGGCGCTTGAGTTGTTGATTGTGGTGAAGTTGAATTTCATTTCTACAGGCCAGATGATCTTCATCATTTTGACAAGCGGTGATTAGCCGCTTATAAATCGCTGGTTTAGTGATTGCTTGGCTTATTATTTGCTGTTTATGAGGTGCAGCAAGCATCGACAAGGTCAGCAGGCAAACCTTAAGCTCGTTGTCAGTATGCTGCTCAGTAGTTAATTTTTCCAGGCAAGTGCGGCTTTGCTTTACCCGCTTCAATCTTTGTTCGGCCAAATTTCGTTCACATTCAACGGCTTTGACCGATTGCCAGGTACTCATGCCCGTACTTAGTGCCCCAATCAGACCGCACTCCTTATCAACATAAAGTGACCAGAGCTGCTGCTGTGCTTGCAAATTGTGGCTAACTACAATTGAGCTATTTCGCTGTTCTGTTGGGCTTGGAGCTGCCAAGTTGTCACGCATAATTAGCGATAATACTTCTTGAAATTCTCGTTGTAATTGTTTTTTTGCGATTTGCGTATGATAGCGTTGTATCGCCCCATTGCATAAAGCGCCGCCATCGCCGTGTACACATTCTGGGATGATCTTCATGTAGTCAGGTTTTTCCGCATAGGCGTTTGTGCTGCTAAGAATCAGGACAAGGCTGCCAAGTAGGGATGGAAGTAAGGTAACCATATTATTTTAATTCCTGACAGGCGGGGTACTGATTTCGTTTGCACAGCTTTTGCAAGCGAACTTCCGAATCGGCGATTTTTTTCTTGGCCGCCTTGGCGTACCAAACCACAGCCTGGTTTAAATCCACTGCCTGGCCAAATAAGCCACGTTGATACACCTCCGCCAAATTGTACTGGGCATATTCATTTATCTCGGCACTCACTCTTAACATGTGCATGCCTTTGCCGACGTCGCGTTTCAGACCAAACTCCTGATTTAAATACGCGACACCCATGATGCGCAAGGCATTTATTTCAGCGCTATCTGCTGCACTTTTGAGTAAGGGCAATGCTTGTTTGTAGTCAGGCTTACCTAGCTTAGTGCTGGCATAAAGCATGGCAAGCTTAGTTTTACACAAGGGGATGTTAAGCTCAGCACCTTTGCGATACCAGTTTGCTGCCTGGGCATAATCGGGTTTGCCAGCCTTGCCGTCATAATAGTAATTGCCTACAACTTCAATAGCACGTCTGTGCCCAAGTTCTGCCGCATGCTGATACCAATGCAAAGCAAGTTTGGGATCTGGTCGTTGGTATTTTTGATTTTCATATAATTCGGCCAGATACATTGCGGCGTCAGTCGAGCCACGTTTCGCTGCTTGATCCCAATTGCTTTGCGCTAAATCATAATTGATGGGATTGCCATTGCGGCCAAAAAAATGATCTTCACCCAGGCCTAAGAAATAGCTGGCATTCTTAATGTTTTGCATCTGGGCTTGCGGCTGGCTGGGGCGGTGAGTTTTATCCTGCCAACCGATATAGCACAGGAATGCCAATAAGCACACCAGCAGTATCGGATACAAGGCGCTATTTTTGGGCTTTTCAACTTGCTGGGCTGCTTCTGCTATGGCTTGCCTAGCTGCCTCGCTTTGTTGATACCAGGCGCGCACGCGCTCATAGTCGGTGTAAAAATAAAGCAAATGCTCATAGGTAATTAGCAAGGTCCGCAAAATAGTATTTTGACCCAATACGATCTCATCGCCAGGGCTAGCCCCTTCGCGTGCTTGTTGCAAGATACGTTGATAGCGTTTGAGTGTGGCTGCTGGAACCTTTTGCAAGCGCAAGTATTCCTGCGCCGCCATTTCAACAAGGTAATCGGCATGCTGATAGCCAGGACGGCCACGCCCTGCTGACCAATCGAATTCACCCACAGCCAATTCAAACAACCAATGCTTATGTGCTAACCAGCCTTCATTTAAGTAGTCTAACAGGCCTTCTTCAAAATAACTGCGCGTATCGATGTGCGACATCGCCTGATCTTGCATAGTCTCTTGAAATAGCTGTTGCAATTGTTCGCGCTGACAGTCGGCACGCTCCACCAGTTCACATAATTGCGTTAAGGCGCGCTTAGCTAACTGTTGCGGTGCGAGTGTAGTGTGCTCGAATGCTTCAGGTGTAGCCGTTTCTGCGGTGCTGTTTTGCGTCGTGTCGTTAGAGTTTGAGGCGAATTCGGCTTTACTGTGAGTTGATGTAGCCGCGTCAGTACGAACTTGTTCGGACACTGGGGTGATGGGGGTAGAACTTAAGGACGCAGTATCCCCCTCAACTTGTTGTGGCTCATCGCTTTGCCACTTCAACCAATTCAAGGCTTGCTCATAGTGTTCACGCAATTGCTGAAACTGTGGCGCCTGGCTAGCCTGATCGATTTTCTTTAATTCACGCGCATAGACCTTTTTTAAACTGCGTTCATCCGCATCAGCTGCAATTTCATAAAGCTGATAAAAATCAGGTAAGTAAGTTTTAGTCGTCATGTAATTCAGTCAAAACGCGGTTGTCACTTTCTATCGAGTCGAGTAATTCAGCAAAACGCTTTTTCGCTGGATTAATTTTTTTCGCATCCTGACTATCCACTATCGCGACAAATTCGTTGATTTGCTGACCCAGCCAGGCACGGATTTCACCGCGTAATTGTTGATATAGCCGGTCCGCCCTGGCCATCATGGTGCGGACTTCCAGCGTGTCACGCGGGTGCAGCTTGATCGCAGCGAGTTCTTGAAAACGTTGCTTAATCTGGCTTTCACTTAACATGCCAGGATTGCCTTCGATAATCAGGCTGTATTGACGCTGACTCTGGACATGGGTGGTGACGACTTCAAGCAAGCCATTGACATCGTAAGTAAAGCGCACATCGATAGCATTTTCTGCGATATCTTTAACGCTCTCGATGGCGATCTCCAGGCTACCTAAATGTATATTGTCTTTCACCAGACGCGACTCGCCCTGGTAAATTTCCAGCCGGATTACACGCTGTTGCTCGCTTTGCGGGTAATAGCGTTGTACCCGGCTTACCGGGACGATACTATTGCGTTCTATGATGGGGGAAAATAAGCCAGCCATTTCTTGATTGCTACGGGTACGACTCGAGACTTCCACCCCCAGCGAATACGGCGCGACATCGGTCATGACGATTTCATCAAGTGCGCTGTCTTTCATCTTTAATCCAGCCTGCACCGCCGCACCCAGCGCCACGACTTCATCGGGATTAATTTCAGCCGTAGGAAAACGGCCAAACATTAGCGTCACCAGCTTTTTGACCAATGGCATACGGGTGGCACCACCCGCTAAAAAGATTTTGTCGAGTTCACTGCTGCGCAAATTGGTGTCGCGCAAGGCGCGTTCTACCGGCGCGCGCAAACGCTGTAACAAGGGGGCGCAGAGTTGTTCCAGATCGTGTTCAGTTAATTGGGTTTGATAAACCTGATCATCAATAAAAATTTCCAACTGTGCCGCTTCGCCATTGCTGATCTGGCGTTTGGCCAGTTCAGCGGCGGCATTAAGCTTTTGCATCAGATAGCTATCGTTGCGCAACTCAGCTGAAAATTGATGACGTTCGCAAAATAAATCGACGATAGCCTTGGTCACATCTTCACCGCCGAGGAAGTTATCACCCGCTGAAGCGCGGACTTCCATCACGCCTTCGAATAACTCCAGAATAGACACGTCGAAGGTGCCGCCACCTAAGTCAAACACTAAGAAACGGGTATCGGCGTCGCCCGCGTGTATGCCATAAGCCAGCGCTGCTGCGGTAGGTTCATTTAATAAGCGTTCGACTTTTAAGCCCGCCAATGTGCCAGCGTTGCGAGTGGCTTTACGCTGGGCGTCGGAAAAATAGGCGGGTACGGTAATAATGGCTTCCTCTACCGCATGGCCAAGAAACGCTTCTGCATCTGCCTTTAATGAACGCAGCACCATGGCCGAGAGTTCTTCGGCACGAAACTGTTTGTCAGCTAAGCGCAGCGTTTTATCACTGCCCATGTAACGTTTAAATACCGAGGCACTGCGCTGTGGATGGGTTTGCAAACGTTCACGCGCCGCTTCACCAACCAGCATATGACCATCTTCATCGAGACTGACACAGGAGGGCGTTAAGAAACTTCCCAGACTATTTGGTATCAGTTCGGCGCGACCATCACGCCAAACTGAAACTAAACTATTGGTGGTGCCTAAATCTATCCCTATTATCATGCTGACTTTCCCAGGTTAATCCAGGAGCGCTTTGTAGTCGGCAATGGGCGGTCAAATTTGTAGTCTGCGATGCTTGCTGTGCATCGCGATATCGACGTTGACCGCTCGCGATGCTTGTGCAGAGCTTTCCTGGCAATCGATTAATTCGTCGGTGACAAAAGCGTCGTTGGCTGAGCGTAGAGCGAAATTAATCATGCTTACTTATCAATGCGGGCGATTTTAGCCTTGGGAGGTGGATTTGTAAAATAATCTTAAGCCGGGTTTGCCCTGGTACTCCTCAGGTCAGATTCGTGCGCTGCAAAAGCTCGGCGACTAAACGCTGACCGGCGCTGGCACGGGCTTGCCAGCATTCAGCCGGAAACAACTCAAATAAACCGATTTTCGCTAAGGTCGGTAAGGCCGCCTGAATTTCTGCAGCCAGTGCTGCACCCGGATTCTGGTCGTACAACTTGATATTGTGGATCAGCGTCGCGAAAGTGCCGGTTTGTACGGTGCTGCCATCATTCAATTGAACCAGGGGTAGTGTTTCACCAGGGGCCAGGATTTTTTGGTTTATTTGCGCCAGAGGCTTTGCATCACTTGCGCTAATAGAAAGGGGGCTGGTTGTGCTTGGAATAGTGGCATGGTGATTACGGTTCGTCATGTTGGACTCCTTTTAAAAAGTCTTGCCAGTCTAGCTGTAATGCGCGGTTAGCCTGACTCCGCTTATGCCAAAGTCATCTCCCAAATTGCCAGTGACGAATTTGCTTGTTTTCGAACACTTTCTTGTATCATGATTAGCCATGAAACTGAATATCGACTCCATCCCACCACTAAATTTGCTGGCCGCGCGTGAATTTTCGCAGCAACAGCCATTTCTGCAAGTTGCGCACAGCCATGCTGAGGCGCAGTTGCATCTGCTTTGGCAAGGCAGTGCACGCTTTCAATGCGCGCATCAGCACTGGCATTTAAGCCCGGGACGTTGGTGTTGGATCGCACCCGCAACACCGCATCAATTGCAAGCGCATACCAGTCTGACTGGTGCCGTCTTGCATATCGATGCGCCCGGCGCGATAGCGCTAAACCTCAGTACCGGCGTTTATCAATCGCATGCCTTACTTGAGCAACTCGTGCGACAGGCGATCAATTTATTCGAACAACCCGCGCGCTTGCAACGCTTGCTGGCGGTGTTGGCGGATGAGTTAGTGGCGGCAAAAACGGATCGCTGGATTTTAAATTTGCCACGGCAACCCGCTCTGCAAAGACTGGCGCAACAAATTTTGCAACAACCTCATGTTGACTACAAACTGGCGCAAATGGCAGCGCAACTGGCCATGTCGGAACGCAGTTTCAGCCGTCATTTTCTGGCACAAACCGGCATGAATTTTTCAGTCTGGTTAAAACAGGCAAGGATGTTAAAGGCGAGCGAATTATTGGCACAAGGTTTGCCCTTAAAACTGGTGGCGCCGCAAGTGGGTTATCAAAGCCCGACCAGCTTTAGTCAGGCTTTTCGCGAAGTCAGTGGTGAGTCACCCGCAAACTGGCAACAGCAGCTTTTACAACAAGCAGGCTAGGTCTGTTTAGGTGCCAGGCTTAAGCATGCGTTGCGCCACTTTGCGCCAATCGGGGTGGGGCGCGAGCTTATCTTCGAACCAACAAGCATGTACCCCTTTAATCACATGCTCATCATCTTGTGCCAGCGCGGCAGCGTGCAAGGCGCACCAGTCGCCCTCGGTAAATTCGGGAAGCTGGTCTTGCCATTGCACCCGCGCCGCCATCCAGCCAGCGACGGTGGCGCGATCTAAGGCTGCGATCAGGCTGGCTTGATCGCAGTCGGTTGCTAATAAAGGCAATAACACCCCAAGCGCACGCAAACCCGTAATTAAATGCAGCACCGTAAAGTTAGTACTGTGCAGATAAGCCAGCCGGGCTAGCCCCAGCAATTGGCGGCGGCGCTCAGCCAGTGTTGCCACAGGTGTTAAGCGCTCGACTAAGGCCGCATAATGGCTGGTCTCCGCGGCGCAGCGTATACGATTGCTAATCATCGGCACCGGGCTTTGCCATTGCCGGCTAACTTGCAGTAACTGCTGAGTCCATTCTTCCAGCGTGAAAGACGTTTGTGCCGCAATAGCGGTCTGGCTAATGGCGGGTAAGACTTCCCACCAACTGGCCCAGGTCGCTAAGGCCGCCGCAATTTCAGCGCTATGTCCCGTTTCCCAGGCATGGGCTGTGCGTATCATGCCGTGAAAGGCAAAGGCGTGAGGTGACTTGAGCAAGCTAGTTAAATGGCTGCGTATGACTTCAGCTGGTGTGAGCTGTTCGAGCAAGGCTATGAAATAGCTAACTAACCAGGCATAGCCCTGATTGTCACCGCGATAGCTCAGCCACTCATTGCTCAGATGATCAGCCCCGGCATGCGAGCCAATTGCCGACTTGACTTGTTGGCTACGCTTAAGCGCTGCTAGCCTAGCCGATTCATGTTGCGAGGGCATCGCTATAGGACTGGCTTTTAATTTCGCTTGTTCGTGCGCAAACAATTGCGCTAAGCGCGGTTTATCGGCACCCATTTGCCAGGCAGCATGCAAGGCCATAGGCAAGTGGTTACTCATGGCATGGCTATAGTCAGGTGCATAAGCCAGCGCACTTTGCAAAAATTCATGCAAGCTGGTGCCATCGTAGTTGGCGCTGACAGGTGCTGCCTGTTCGGTTGGAACAGCAATGGTGGACTTGAGATAGCCAAGGTGATCAGAGCTAAGCGGCGACATCGATTTCTCCTGATTATTAAGCTAAGGCATAGCATGCAAGTTAAAGCTAACTTCAAGTCAAGCGGTTTTTTACGATGCTTAAAATTCTGGAAATTGAGTGGAACACAGACATGGCGAAGTAGGTGATGAGGATTTAGGCCAGATTCATGAGGCCCTGCGCGCCACCCGAATACTTGGAAACTTAATCATTTTTCAGCATAATCTGATTAGTAATTTACTTAGCGTAAGAGCGTCAGCGTTATTCAGCGAGTGATAGTCGGCACGCTGATAGTCACCCACGAATCAAGCCAGACAGGATAAATATGAGCGATTTATATAGCGCGTTAAAGCGCGCGGGTTTAGCCACCAAACTCAGTGATACCGTATTTGCGGCTGGCGGGCAGATCGCACGAAACGCATTGCAGGTGTATCTCGGTGATTCCGCGCAGGCACTGCAGTTTGATGAGCCAGGATTGGCACAAGTGCAGGCTGCTGCCCACTTAGCACCTTTCGGCTGGGGTGAGCAAACCATGCAGGATACGGCGGTGCGTGACACCTGGGAAGTTAATGGCTCTGCGCTGCAGCTGGCATGGCAAGCTGGCGCTGAGCAAAATCTGGCTGAGCAAGTCTCACGCGCATTGTGCCTGCCCGAGACACTGAATTTCAGCCTGAGCTTGCATAAACTCTTACTGTATAAGCCTGGTCAATTCTTTAAGCCACATACCGATAGCGAAAAAGCGCCAGGCATGTTGGCGACGCTGGTTTTAGTACTACCAAGCGCGCATCGTGGCGGTCTGCTGCAAGTTAATCACGGTAAATTGCAGCAAACATTTGCTTCAGAACTGATGCAGCCAGGGCAGTTGAATTGGTTTGCTTTTTACGCCGATTGCCCGCATCAGGTTTTGCCTGTGGAAAGCGGCAACCGGGTGGTGTTGACGTTTAATTTGTGTATTCCTAAACAAATTTGGACGGAAGCTTCTGATGAAATCTCGCTTGGAAATACAGATTTAATAGACGCGCTTGAAAAATACACTCGGGACAATGCGATGCCATTTGCATTTGAATTATCGCATCGCTATTCGCAAGTTGGTCTAAACTGGCGAATGATGAAGGGGAGCGATATTAGACTTGTTAATGCGGTAAAAACTGCAGCAAAAAATACTGGTTGGCAGGTGTGGTTGGCTCAGATGGGCAGGCAAAGTACCTATAATATTTTAGTCGAGGAGCATGAAGATGAATTTCATCCATCGACCAATAACGACGAGTCTATCTTTCTATTTAATTTGATTGATCAACATGATGATCAATTACCCTCTTGGTGCACGATAAGTAGTGGGTCTTTCTGGGACCACCGAGTAATTGAATTTTTTCCCGAGTACTTCGAAAATTGGAAGCAGGACGATCATGTAAGCTACGCTGGTTGGAGCGGTAACGAAGGGCAATTAATTAAAGGGTGGTATAGAAGTGCAGCATTGATTTTTGCAAAGGATGTTTATATCCCTCCTTTTTTAAATCGGTATTATCTTTACCAACAACTTAAGCAAGGATTATCGCAAAATCAAAAAAGTGAATGGCAGTCATATGCGACTATGGCGGCGTGCAGTTTTTACGAAAATCAATACCTTATTCCTGATGATATTCTGCTTAAAATCGTCATTGCATTAGAAAATCAGGATGCAATTCGAACTATGCTGTCCGAATTTGACTTGTGCCAAGTTTCTGAAAATTCATTAGACTTACTTGTCGAATTTTGGAAAAAGTGGGGAGACGATTTTTTCCGCACATGTTTTTTCGCTAGAAATATGTCTGATGGTCATGGAAAAGCCTCAACTTTCCTTGATAAGACAATTACGGCTTTTGAGCAGGCGGGTATGTCGGCACCCTTGTTAAATGAAATGCTCGAAAGTTTGCTTGAGGGTTCCATTAGGTACACCGAATCTATGTTTTTCTACCATTCCTATTTGGCTGCAAACCAATACGCAATGGATGGAACGTACGATTGGCGTAATACGTATCTTAGTTGGGCTGCTACTGTCGCAAGCTGTTGTCGAGCCGCATTTAGTCTTAATCGACTTGATGTTTTGGAACGATTACTAAATTTAGTGATAGAAATAAGTAAATCTTGGCTACTTGAGTTTTGTGAGGCTTGGATAAACGTTTTTGTTGATAGCATTTTTTCGAAAATTCAAGGATTTGAGTCGCGTCTCAAAGAAAATTTGCATCTTTTATTGGTGAATATGGAAAACCATGAGAATGGAATACCGGTAATTGTTCATTGCACATTATTTGATACTCATAGCACTTGCTCGCAATGTTGTACTTTGGAGGATTTTGCAAACTCGAGTAAGACGAAAACCACCCTAACCACCACCCCCATGAAAGCCGCGCACATGGTCGAGCAAATCGCGTTTTATCGCTTGCCTATCGCCTCGCGCTTACAAGAAGATGGCAGAAATTCGCAATTTCAAATGACTAAAACAGCGCAGTTGCAACTTGATTTAGCTGACAGGCGCCAGCGTATGCAGCGTTGTATCGCCGAATTTCAGCGGCGTAGCATCAGCGCAGGCCAAGCCTGACTTGCTCTGCAGAGAACCAAGCAGCCTGAGCGCTCAGGCCTGCTTGGTTTTACTTACGATCAGCGACCACTACTACATGGTGGTCGCACTTCCAGGCAAGTGCCTGGTTCACTCAGAACTTATGCTCATAACTCAGATTAATTTGACGACGGCGATCAGCTGCGGTTGTGCTTTGGCTGACATAGCCTGCAACCGAATTGAAGTTGGCACTGTCGCTGCTTGTGCTATTACTGAGATTATTGATGGCTAAGCGTAACTGACGTTGTTTATCAAACTTCCAGAGGCCATACAGGTCCAGTGTGCGCGGCGTTTTTACATACTCACGCTCAGTCAGACTGGTTTGCTGCCAATGACTATCCTGCAGCTTGGCATTCATCCCCAGCGTTAATGGCAAGCCTTTGGCGCGATAATTTAAACCCAAAGTAAATTGATAGGTATAGGGATTTAATTGGTTATAGGGTTCAGGTAAACTCTTGACGGTCGACCAGAAATGCATGTAACTCATGTTGACGTCGAGGTCAGGTGCATCAGCAATAAAGCGCTTGAGCGGAAATTGCGTGCTGAGTTCCAGGCTCGCACTTTTGGCACTGCCCAGGTTGATGTATTTCTTCCACCAGGCTTTATTTTCAAAGTAAACGATGTCGCGGTGTAAGTCATCAACTTGTTGTAACTTGGTGCGTATCGCGTAATTCCAGCCATCTTTGCCATTGTGTTCAAAGGCGCTATCCAAGGCCCAGGCTAGTTCGGGGCGCAAGCTAGGATTACCAATAAAGTTAGGGTTTTGCAGCGAATTATTTAAGCTATAGATTTTGGGTGAAACCAGATAAAAATCATTCGGCGCTTGATAAGTTTTTGCCAGACCAACGCGTATACGATCGGTGTTTTCAGGATTTAATTGCCACAAAGTCTGAACGATAGGACTTAAGATATTGCTGGCGTAGTTGCTACTATCCTGAGCGCTGCCTTCGCTCTTGATACGTAAGGTTTCCCAGCGCAAGCCTAAATAAATCGAGGAATTTTTTTGAAATTTCCATTCGTCTTGCGCATACAGAGCGGCACGAGTTAATTCATTTCTGGCATTTTGGGGCAAAAATACCGGCGTTGTGCTGCCATTGTAAAAGTCAGTCTGATCACGATTAATATTCACCGTCGTGCGTGAACCTGTCCAGCCCAACACGATATCATGCTCGGCGCTGCCCGGAATACTGGCTTTACCACTGGTATGCATACCTAACACTCTGACACTGGTGTCGTAGCTACGAACCAGACTCAGCTTGTTTTGTTCATCGTAGTTATTCGAAGTCTGTCCATTCTTCATGCGATTCGCATGAAAGCCACCTGACACATCGAGTTTAATTTCGTTGGGCAGGCTGGCAGTGGCCCGGACTGTGCTGTTTAAGTTGGCTCGTTCCTGGGTGTCATGAAACAGGGAACGTGGGTAATCCACACCCGGGCCACTTAACAAACTATAGTTTTTCGAACTGTCGGCTTCCATATTATTGTAAGCAAACATGGTGGTCGAGGTGAGGTTGATGTTGTCCTCAGTCTTATAGCTAAAGCGTGGGCTAATCCGTAAGTCGCGGTCAGTCAAACGCTTTTCAGTGCGTACGCGATAAAGTTGCGGGTTGTTGTCATTGGGCGCGGATAAGTATTGCTCAGTTGTACTGACTGCTGGCACATTCATACCAAAGCTGTTTAACGAGGCGGTGACTGCAATATTGTGCGAGAGATTGCCATCTTTGCCCGCTTTGTTCCACTCAACACTGCCCGCTTCGCGCTGAGCATGGCTGGCCGTCAGTTTAATCGATTGCTGATTCGTCGTGGCGGCCCGTTTGAGTATGATATTCACTGTGCCTGCCATGGCCTGAGTACTGAATTGTGCATTCGCAGTGCGGTAAATTTCTATGCGCTCTATCATTTGCATAGGAATATCTTCAACATTCACACCGCGTGGTGGTTCGCCATCAATTAATACCTGGGTATAGGCTGCATTCATGCCTAGCAATTGAATTTTATTATTATTCACTTGCACGCCAGGCACCCGACGCATCGCGTCGAAAATATTATTGTCACCAAATTTCACAAGTTCAGCATTCGTCACCACGGTTTTTGCTGCAGCCGATTGTTGTGCTAATTGAGTTTCGCTGCGAGCCTGGATTTCTACTGTTTGTGGGCTGTTGTTGTTTGCCGGATTGGCAGGGGATGCTGGCTTCACGGTTTTTTCTGCAGGTGCTGCCGGCGCTTGTTGCGCTTGTGCACTGATAACCAGGCAATTGCAAAGGACGAGTGTCACTACTGAACTTAATGGTGCTTGCATGTCTTCCTCAGGGGGGTAACAGTTTTTCAGATTCAGTAAAAATCTGAACATCTGGCGATTTCGCTTTGTTGTAATCTGGTGCCAGCCTGGGTTTTACACCGGCTTCGCACGAATGAGTAAGCCAGACCGCTCAAACTTACTCAATGGCGCGCAGTGTAAATGAGGTGAATTAAATTGCGACCAAGTTTGCGACGAAGTGTCAAATTTGAGGAATGAAATGTGGCAGAACCAACTTTAATGGTCGGTTCTGTGTAGTGGACGTGATTGACAGGCGAGTGAGACGCGTCAGGCATTTAAAGCGGCACATTAATCAGGTAGCAAAATTAAATACCTGGGGGCTTAATTGAAGCGTAATGCAGCAGGTTGCGCTAAATAATTTGTGATCAGGTTTTTAAACTGACCACCATCTGTTTCTATACTGGTTTGATTAATTTCACCGGTACTAAAAACGGCACCCAGCGCACCGACGGCGATCATTTCATTGGTGTGCGTCAGGAAGTAGCTGGCCCGGTTGTCGCGCCATTTACCAACGCTGCCACCTGGTGTATCAGAGGGCACGCCCAATGGGGTTTGCCACCAGAGCACAGGCAGTTGCAAACCATCGGAATAGGTTTTAGCTAAAGCGAAATGCTCTTTGAAGTTAGGCGAGCGGGTATTCGTTACATCCCAGTACCAAGGGCCATTATTACGCTGGCAGTAACTGGGTTGAGGTGTTTGTTCAAAACATCCAGCGTCACGATCTAAGGTTTGCATGACGATGAAATCAGCTTTGCCTGCGCCAAGTTTTTGCATATAGCTGAGTGCGGTCGAGTGGAGGTCTTCAAACAGTGCAGGTGGAAAACCGACATAGGCGTTGGGGGCGTATTTGCGTGCAATTTGCAGCAGACAGTCAGCCACGCCTTTGACTGAATTACTCAAGTTGGCACAATCGCTTTCGGTGTTCACCAGCGCATACACCGTGGCTGGATCCGCATTATTCGATAAGCGTTGGGCATATCCCCAGAAATCGGGTTCAAAATTCACCAGTGCGGGTTTGCCATAGATTTTTAATTGCTGGAATAAGAGTTTTACATTGCTCCAGTAATTTGCCATGAACGTGGGGTTGCTTAAGCCACTCAGATTGCCATCGCCATTACTGGCCATCTGATACAGGGTGAACATCGGCACAGCGCCCAGCGTATCGGCATTTTTTGCGACGATTTGTACATATTGTCCGGCTGGACTATTCCAGTTACGCCAGGAGTCACTCCCCACACCATTTAAATATTGGTCGTAGATGTCGGGTTTGATAGCTTGTTTTTGTACGACAGCCAAGTCGACCGAACCTAAACCCACCAGAAAGCGATTCGGCTTGCCAATTTTCACTGCCAGTGCCGCGGCTTTTTGTTCGAGTACGCTGACGCTTGTACCTGTACCCGTGCTCCCGGTGCCGGTGCTTCCAGTACCAGTTGTTCCTGTCCCGGTGGTTCCAGTCCCGTTTGTTCCGGTACCAGTGGTTCCCGTACCGGTGGTTCCAGTTATACTCGTGCTGCTGGAGCTGCTGCCTGAGCCGCCTCCGCCACAGGAAGAAAAAACCAGCAAGCTAAGTAAGACGCAAATAACAAATGCAGATTTCATAATCAGAGCTCAAATTCATTTTTTAGCTAAGCTAAATTGACGGGTGGTATCTGTGATGTAGCCTGGGCGAGGCAGCAATTGCTTGAATCCGCTGAGGTTTAGCAAGGCGCATGCGAGTGGCAGACTTTTAGTATGATAGTCTATTCGCGCATGCCTCTTGCCAGCACGACTTCCAGGGGCTGCGTTTCTTTACAATTGTTGACAAGCGGTTATTTTCTAAACCCGTATTTTTTCGTATGAATTCCGTAGATTCTGCTTTGACTCCTGGTGCGCGACAGGATTGCGCCCGCTGTTTGCGCGCACTCTGTATTTGCCAGTTGGCCCGTCCGCAAGTTTTGCCACTGCGGGTATTGATTTGGCAGCATCCTGATGAAGTCAGGCATGTCAAAGGCAGCGCCCGTTTATTGCATTTGTGCTTGCCAAATTCGTATATTTTCAGTGCGGAACAGCTTAGTCTGGAGCAGGTGCTGGAGTCTGCGCAACTGAGCTCCACCTCAGAACTCGCACTGCTGTATCCCAATGGGGCATTGGCTGGTGAATTTGCGAGTCAGCAAAGTGTGAATATGGCATGCATCAAGACCTTGCTATTGATCGATGCGAGCTGGCGTGACAGTCGTAAAATTTTGCGGCTGAATCCCTACTTATTGAATTTGCCGCGCTATGCTTTGCAGCATCACTACCCGCCGCGTTATCACATTCGTAAAGCGCATAAAGAGGGGCAATTATCGAGTATGGAGGCGGGAATCTATGCGCTGCAAGAGCTGGCTGTAGCGTCTGGTTCTGCGCATGATCAGTGTAAGTCTGCCGTTGATGCCGCGGCTTTACTCGCAGTTTTTGATGCCTTCGTAGCGCTGCAGGCGCAATTTTTTCTGCGATAAAAGAATAGCCCCGCGATGCGGGGCTATTCTTAACTACGCTCTGTTTGAATTATAAAACGGCATTCATGATTGCATTACCTATACCAACCAAGGCTGCACCTGAAATCAGGCCAGCGCATATGGGTTCGCAACCTTCTACCCAGAGTTCGTGACCCTTAGTGCCAGGGGTGCTGTTTTTACGTGCTTTCCAAAAGAAAAAGGCAGCGCCCAGCCACATAGCGATACAGGATTCGGGTGGCAATACCACGCCCAAGCCTATCGCTACGGCTGATAAAGGCATTTTATCTTTGATGATTAATTTACCACCTTCAATAATTATCCCGGCGACAGCAGCGACTATCATTGCGGTAATGGCAGAATCGGGCAAACTGGAAACGCCACGTGCGATCAATTCCGCCAAGCCTTTCCATTGCATAGCTGAAGGGTGAGAGAAGCGTTCTGAAACGATGGTTGCCGTATCACGTAAGCCATTTGCATCAGCTGGCAAGAACAACAAATAGTAAACCGGAATACAGGCCATGGCACCCGCGACGATACCAATCACGTGGCCTAATGCCTGTTGCCGCGGTTTAGCACCCAGCATATAACCCGCTTTGATGTCCGATAATAAGCTCGATGCATTCGAGGCCACTTCAGCAGTCAGACCAGCGGGGATAATATTGCTGGATGGGTTAACGCGGTCAATTGCGCCCATACTGAATTGGGTAATCTTAGACAAGGCTCCCGATGGTATCCATGAAGTCAGTGCCATGGAGTTTGCAGCGATCACCGCGAGGATAAACACCAGCGGCAACGAAGCCAGCGACAAGACAAAAGATACACCGAAAAAGCTGTTATTGAGATAAGCAGCAAGTACGGCAAACACGGGAATGCCGATGTAGGACAAAATTAATGGAAATTCAATTTGCGCCAATACGTCGACTTGTTTTTCTCCCGCCTTTTTACGACCAAACATCTTAAACATGTTTAAGAAAATTTCGGGTTTAGCCGCCAGACTGATGATAGAACCGACCACCATGATGGCCACAGCCCACCACAAGCCCCATTGATTCAGAATTTCCACACGCGACACCGGTACCACTTTGCCATTCGGGGCAATCCGGTCAACGATATCGCCAGCTTTGATCATCATCGGCGCTAACACGGCGTAATTCAGCAGCGTGCCCAGTACCAGACTGCTGGCAACGCGAAAGCCCATCAGTCCACCGACACCAAACATCGCCGCATCGACGGTCCAGCGCAAACCCAGTACGCGCAAATCAGTACCCAAAATCTTGGGGGCCCAGAGCTGGAATTTTTCTGCCGCCAGGTAATAGTAATGATCGAAGCGCTCGTGTAAATACCAGGCTTCTTTCATACCGGCCCATTTATCCATTTGCAATATTTTGAATTGCAGCAACTTCATCCAGCCATCGCTGATGATGAATTGATAAGCGCCAGCCCAGAGTGCGGTGACGCCCAATAATTTCGCCTGGCGCATGCCTTTGTCGCCTTCATCGGAGTACAGCGAATCAAGCACCAGACCGCAAGCGCGGCCCTCGGGAAAGGGCAACTGATCTTCATTAATGAAGCGGCGCTTGAGTGGGAAGGCAACTAATACGCCAAGTATCGAGCAAATTGTCATCCAGATCAGCATGTGTTGCCAGGGGATAATCTTGCCGGTGACTAACATGTAGGCGGTGAGTGGGGCGACCATCGGCATGGTCATGTAACCCGCTGCCGTAGCGATAGATTGGGTGCAGTTGTTTTCCAATACACTGAAATCTTTGCATAAGCCAGTTTTAGATAATATCCGGAACATCGCAAAGGCCAGGATCACCGAGGTTAATCCTACCCCCATGTTGACTCCGGTTTTACCAGCGATATACAAGGCGGTTGCCGCCAGAATACCACCCAGTAAAAAGCCAGTCAGTGCTGAGCGGAAAGTCAATTGCGGCATATCGCCCTGGTAGACGTGTTGTAGCCACCATTGATCTTTTTGCTCACGACTCCAGCTTTGTATTTGCTCGTCGTTTAGTTGTTGTAATGCCATACATCCCCCAGTTATTTTTGGACTTTAACTGACCGTAAAAACGAATAAGTCAAAGGGTGCCGCAGTATCTTTGCTGCTTGATGATTTTGTCAAGACGCGATGCGCAAAAATGAGGTATTTGCTAAGTTGCGCCATGCTGTAGACAGCAATTCAGTTCAGGAGTTTGCTGTGAGCTGGGCATGGAAAGGTGAAATTCTTTAAAAACGCCCTTGGAAATTGCCAACAACTGTTAAGTCGTGGCTTAGCCTTGTCGTGGATAAGGCTATCATTGCACTTGCTCTTCACTATGGCGCTGAAAATATAAACAGCCTGTATAGGACATACTCAAAAAAGAGCCTGGCGCCGGGTTTTCGCGATATCGCAAACCGCACGCTGTTCGGCTCCGCGCCCGCGCGAAGCCGTTTTTGTTTAGCTCAAAGTAATCATTATTTGTCGATAGATCAGGCACAAATCCCGTTATCAGGTCGGCACTACCAGGAGAATAAGGTGTCAGGCTTGCTTAAAAACCTGATGGTTTTGTTATGGCTTTGTACTTGTAAGTTAGCCTTAGGCATGTCGGTGGTATTTATCAATCCAGGAAAATCCGATGAAATTTATTGGCTGACTGCGGCACGTAGCATGGAAGCAGCCGCCCGTCAATTAGATATTCAGCTGGAAGTACTCTACGCAGAACGCAATCATTTAAATGCGCTGGTGTTTGCACGACAACTAGCTGCTCGTGCGCCTGAGCTTAAACCCGATTATGTGATCTTATCTAATGATTATGGTTCTGGCCCTGAAGTTATCCGCATACTCAATGCCGCCGGGATTAAAAGTTTTATGGCCTTCAGCGGCGTTGGCGGCCAGCGCGAGCGTGAAGTTATCGGGCAAGCGCGACAAAAATTTCCACATTGGCTAGGCAGTTTAGAGCCCAATTCTGTCGAGGCAGGCTATTTGACGGCTAACGCTTTAGTGCAACAAGCCCGCAAGCTGGGCCTGCACGCAGCGGATGGCAAAATTCACGTCCTGGGGCTGGCTGGAGACCGTGCAACGCATACCTCTATTCAACGCAATCAAGGCTTATTGAAAGCGCTCGCCGAGCACCAGGATGTGCAATTGGATCAATTGGTTTATGGTGAATGGCGTCGCGATAAGGCTGCTCAACAAGCCGAGTGGTTATATGCGCGTCATCCCTCTGCACGCGTGGTATGGTCAGGCAATGATTTAATGGCGTTTGGCGCGATCGATGTCTGCTTGCAGCGTGGTGAAAAGCCTGGGCGTGAGATGCTATTTAGTGCCATCAATACCTCGATTGCGGCCTTCGATGCCTTAAAAAAGGGGGAATTGCAGGCCTTGGCTGGTGGCCATTTCATTACCGGGGCTTTTGCCTTGATCATGCTGTATGACTACCATCATGCTAAGGATTTTGCCAGCGAGGGCTTGGAACAAAGCCATTCGATGTTTATTCTGTTTACCAAGGATGAAGCCGATTTATTCCGCAAAAAATTCGCCAATTTGAATTTTGATGAGGTCAATTTCAAGCGCTTTAGTAAAGTGTTAAATCCTGCGCTGGCGAACTATCAATTTAGCTTTCGCAGTGTGTTGCAAAGTCCTGGAGGACAGAATGCAAGAGTTCGACTCCATCGCGAATAAGTTGATGCGGCACGTGCTGCAATGGATCTTGATTTGCATACTGAGTTTAAGCGCCTTGCGCGGCTGGCTGGATTATCGCGCCATTCGTGAAGGCAATCAAAAGTCGGTCAGCGACATTGTTAATACTCACTTACCTTTGTTGGGCGTGGCAGTCTGGGATATCGAACCCGAGGCAATTACTAAGCAACTACGCTTAATCAGTAGTGATGGACACATCGTCTGGGTCAGTTTGCGCACCAGTACCGGACAGGTGTTTAAAGATGGCGACGATCGTTTTGCCAATGATCAAAAGTTGACCTTGAAAATACCCGCGCCGCAGGAAGGTTTTGGCGTGATTGCGGAATTGGATCTGGTTGTCGATCAGACCGCGATTTATTGGCAAATCTGGCGCAGTGTCTTAATGACTTTTTTGGAAATTGTGGTGTTGGCGAGTGCCTTGTCCTTGGCCATCGCACGCGTTTTGCGGCGTGATCTGGAACGGCCCATGCATAAGCTGGCTAATTTTGTCAGAAATTTGCAAGCCGACCAATTGGCCACCGAATTTCCCCGAAAACCCCGGGATACGCATATTTTCAATGAAATTGATCTGGTGATAGAAGGCTTTCGCAGTATGCAAGATAGTCTGCGCAAACACATAGCGGGGCAGGATCAGTTGGTGGCCGAACGCACACAGCAATTGCAAAAGGCACTGACTGAGTTAGAAAAATTATCGACTACCGATAGTTTAACGCAGGTCAGTAACCGCTTACATTTTGATCGGCAAATACAAATTGAATGGCAGCGGGCACAGCGTTATCAACGCAATTTGTCGGTAATTTTTTGCGACATCGATTATTTCAAACAAGTGAATGACAGGCATGGCCATGCCAGTGGTGATTTAGTTTTGGTGCGATTTGCGGCATGTCTGCAAAACGAGTTACGCGCCGAACTTGATTGGCTGGCGCGCTATGGTGGTGAAGAGTTTGTGGTGGTCTTGCCTGAAACGAGTTTGGATCAAGCCATACTGGTCGCGGAACGTATGCGCAGACAAGTTGAGCGCCAACCTCAGATCACCATGAAAAATAGCAAGCAAATTCAAGTTAGCGCAAGTTTTGGTGTGGCTGAACTCAAGGTAGATGAAACCATCGCCAGTCTTTTGCAACGAGCTGATAGTTGTTTATATCAAGCGAAAGCAGCGGGACGGAATCAGGTGCAACCCGCTGCGGAAGGCTTGCACGTGGTAGCCAGCCGCGACCATCACTAACAGTCCTGTCGAATTAAAGAATAATCGATTGCAAAGTCCACGGTTCGACCCCTATTGTAAGAAGAACAGGTGAAGCGGGCAGGGCGCTGACGTTGCACACGCAATCACCAAAGCAGCCGTATTTGTTTTGCTGAAATCTCCACGTGGCCGCGCACGCTTAAATTTGCCAGCGAATTCCGCGCTGATGCGCATAGGCGGCCAGCCCCATCAATACTAAGGCGTACACAGCGATCATCAAACTCCCGCTGTAAAAATCAGCGGCCAGCCAGGGGTAATGCCAGCCAAGCAATTGTAAGGCCGGGTAAAGCAAATAAGGCAGGGTATAGCAAAGTAAGGCATTTTGAGCGGCGCGCAATAACCAGCTACAGCGCTGATGCCAGTCAGAGTGCAAACAACAGGCATGCACCAATGCGTAAGCGACACAGCAAAAGCCACTACTGGCAAAGATCCAGGGCAGTGTCGCTGCAATTTTTGAATAAGGGAAGTAAGCGTGCGCCAACTGGGCCGCTGCAAAATAAAACACGGCGAGCATCAGCGTGATTAAAATCGTCGGCGTCGGAGTTGGCTTATCAGCTTGTGCTGAGCCGAATCTGATTGTCCAGGTGCCGTGTAAAATCTCATACGTCATGATGCCTGCCAGCATAATCAGGCTATGACTCAAATGTGGCTTGAGCGGCTGTAAACTCGCCGGGCCCTCGAGTGCCAGCAGAATCAGCAAGGCGAGTTGCAGCAGGATGAATAAAATGGGTCGTTGGCGTGTTAGTGTGTACAAACTGGCGCATAGTAAATACGCCCAACCGATTAAGCCAAGTATGCCCCACCATTGAGTTTGCATGGCGCTAATCTTGCCGCTGCCATCTTGATACAAGCAAGCCAGTATCAGCAAGCTGGCGATTCCCAGTGGCCGCAGCATGGTTCGGTAGTTTGCCGGACTAGCGGGCCAGGCGCCCCAAATCAGGTAACACCCGAGCAAGCTTAAGATCGCCCACAGTTGTGGTGAAATCAGCATAGCCTCTGCCTGAAAACCTGCTTCAGCATTCACCATAAACAAACCAAGCACGATTAAAGCCGCACTGCGTTGGATGATCGTCACAAAGTGACTGAAGCGAAGTTCGGCCTTGCCACTAGCGGGAATTGCTAAGCCAGTGATAAACAGAAAGGCGGGGAAAATCAGATCAGCGAAACTCATGCCATCCTGATTCGCGGCGACATGTTTGAGCCAGGCTGGCGTCCCGTGCAGTGCGTGGATTTCATTGACCACCAGCATAGCGAGGATAGTCAATCCCCGGAACAGGTCGATAGCGGGGAGGCGCTGTTTTTTAACTGGAGTTGAGGTGGTCATAATCAGGTATTGAAATGTTTGGGCTGATTTTACCTCAGTTGTTGCGCGCCAATAAAAAAAGCCTGCAATTGCTTGCAGGCTTTTTGACTCAGTGGACTGAGGGCAATTACATCATGCCGCCCATGCCGCCCATGTCGTGACCACCAGGCATTGCTGCTGGTTTGTCTTCTGGGATTTCTGCTACTAAAGCATCAGTAGTCAGGATCAAGGCAGCAACCGATGCGGCGTTTTGCAATGCCGAACGGGTTACTTTAGCTGGGTCCAGAATACCCATTTCTATCATGTCACCGTAAGTGTCGTTCGCTGCATTGAAACCGTAGTTACCTTTGCCGCCAACTACTTCATTGATCACTACGCTAGGTTCGCCACCGGCGTTAGCAACGATTTCACGCAATGGTGCTTCGATCGCTTTCAAGACTAATTTGATACCTGCGTCTTGATCAGCGTTGTCGCCTTTGATTTCACCAGCAGCAGCACGAGCACGCAACAGCGCCACGCCACCACCAGGAACCACGCCTTCTTCAACCGCTGCACGAGTTGCGTGCAAAGCATCTTCAACGCGGGCTTTTTTCTCTTTCATTTCAACTTCAGTCGCTGCACCAACTTTGATCACGGCAACGCCGCCAGCCAGTTTAGCTACGCGTTCTTGCAGTTTTTCGCGGTCGTAGTCCGAAGTCGCTTCTTCGATTTGAGCACGGATTTGTTTAACGCGTGCTTCGATATTGATCGCTGCACCAGCACCGTCGATGATAGTGGTGTTTTCTTTACCGATTTCTACGCGTTTAGCCTGGCCCAGGTCAGTCAAGGCTGCTTTTTCCAAGGTCAGACCAACTTCTTCAGCGATTACCGCGCCACCAGTCAGGATCGCGATATCTTCCAACATCGCTTTACGACGATCACCGAAACCAGGTGCTTTAACCGCAGCGGTTTTCAAGATGCCACGGATGTTATTCACAACCAGAGTTGCCAGTGCTTCGCCTTCGACGTCTTCAGCGATGATCAGCAATGGACGGCCAGCTTTGGCAACTTGTTCCAGAACGGGTAACAGATCACGGATGTTCGAGATTTTTTTGTCGAACAACAAGATGAATGGGTTTTCCAGGATAACTGCTTGTTTTTCCTGGTTATTGATGAAGTAAGGCGACAAGTAACCGCGGTCAAATTGCATACCTTCAACGATATCCAATTCGTTTTCCAGCGATTTACCGTCTTCTACAGTGATCACGCCTTCTTTGCCAACTTTGTCCATCGCTTTAGCGATGATTTCACCAACTGCTACGTCGGAGTTCGCCGAAATCGAACCAACTTGAGCGATTTCTTTCGAAGTCGTGGTTGGTTTCGACAAGGTTTTAACTTCGGTAACTAAAGCAGCAACGGCTTTGTCGATACCGCGTTTCAAATCAGTTGGATTGAAACCAGCGGCAACGTATTTGAAGCCTTCGCGTACGATAGCTTGTGCCAATACGGTTGCGGTAGTAGTACCGTCACCAGCGTTGTCAGAAGTTTTGGAGGCAACTTCTTTAACCAGTTGCGCACCCATGTTTTCGAGTTTGTCTTTGAGTTCGATTTCTTTTGCAACCGACACACCGTCTTTAGTCACGGTAGGGGCGCCGAACGAACGTTCCAACACAACGTTACGACCTTTAGGGCCTAAAGTTACTTTTACTGCGTTTGCCAATACGTTAACACCGTTAACGACTTTTGCGCGGGCTTCATCGCCAAATACAACTTGTTTAGCTGCCATATTAATTCTCCAGTTTCTTTAACGGGTTTAATTACTTCTGCACGATAGCGAAGATGTCTTCTTCACGCATGACCAATACTTCCTGACCGTCAACTTTAACGGCTTGCCCCGAGTATTTGCCAAACAGAACGCGGTCGCCAACTTTAACTTCTAATGGACGCACACTGCCGTTATCCAATTGTTTGCCTGTGCCGACGGCCAAGACTTCACCTTGATCAGGTTTTTCAGCGGCGGCGTCTGGTAATACGATGCCAGAGGCTGTTTTTGTTTCTTGATCCAGACGTTTAACGATCAAACGATCGTGCAAAGGACGAAGGTTCATACAAGCTCCTTAAATTAAGATTAAGCGGTTTAGTTTGCAATTGAATTTTATTCAATCCCGGGCGTTTGTTAGCACTCTCGCCCGACGAGTGCTAAGTATATGGGCGGGGTAAAGTGATTTCAAGAGCAGATTTTTTGAAACAGGCGAAAAATCAATGGGGACTTAATTCTTGCAATATTAATAAAATTGTATGAATTTTGTAGGTGTCGAATTTAATTTTGAAAAACTTCTTCCGTGTTGATAAATATTCTGTTTTGGAAAGTTGTTCTTTATGCCAATGTCGTCATTTTGCAACAGAATCGGCAAATTAAATTATTTTGCCAAATAGATATTAAATGGAAACTAAATTTAGCAAATTTAGGAAATACCGATGAAATCAACTTTAAGTACTGAGTTTGGGAAACATTATTTATTTTAAATTTGTGCCAAAAAATTTGTGTTTAGTCGAATTTAATAAAAACTCTGGCTGTAACAAAGTGCATCAGACCATAATTGGTACTCCATCATTAGGTTGACGTGCACAGTTGCAACATTAGTATGCCGTTAATAAAGCATATGTTTTGTGTGGCTTGATTTGCCGGTTGCTTAGTGAGTGGGGGCGCTAATATCAATAAATAGAACAGAAAGGTAATCTATGAAGCTTAATCGACTGGCGATTGCTTTATCCGGCATAGGCTTGCTGACACTTGCGCAACATGGCTTTGCGCAACAAGCGGTAAAGAAGGAAGAGGAGAAAAAAGAGGTTGTTCAAAAAGTTGTTGTTACAGGCTCTTCGATCAAACGCGTTAACTATGAAACCGCGTCTCCTGTACAAGTAATTACCCGTGACGAAATGTCACGTGGCGGTGCCACTTCGCTGACCGAAGTATTGAGAAACGTTTCGTCGAACTTAGGTGGTATCGATGAAAACCGTACCAATGGTTTTACTGCTGGCGCGTCTGGCTTGAACCTGCGCGGTATTGGTAGTCAGGCAACGTTAGTGTTGATCAATGGTCGTCGTCTGGCGCCATATGCTCAACCAGAATACCAAACAACTTTCGTCGATTTGAACTCAGTGCCAGTCGGCGCGGTTGATCGTATCGAAATTCTGAAAGACGGTGCGTCGGCGATTTACGGTTCCGAAGCGATTGCCGGTGTGGTTAACATCATTTTGCGCAATAGCTATGAAGGCGCTGAAGTTTCGGCATCGTATGCACAGTCGCAAAAAAATGACGGTGAACAAACCCGTGTTACTGGCAGCTGGGGCTTCGGTAATCTGGCTGAAGATAAGTACAACGTATACGCTACTGTAGATGTACGCCAGCGCAAACCAACGCTGATCAAAAATCGCGATGGCTATATGTCGACTCAGGACTTGCGCGCTTGGGGTTACAAAGATGGCCGCTCTTTATATACCTTTCCAGGTAATATTTACTGGACAGACAAAGCCACCAATCAATTCGTAGTACGTCCTTTGGGCGGTAACTGCCGACCTGATCGTTTAGTGCCTGCGTCTAACTTGTTTGGTGCCGGTACTCAAGGTCAGGCTTGTGTACACGATGACTTCCAGGATTCAACCTACAACTCCAGCGCTAAATCTGATCGTATCGGTTTGACCAGCAAAGGTACCTGGCAAATTAATGCCGATACTACGGCTTTTGCTGAAGTGATGATTAATCAGACTAAGGCGAATTTGCAAGGCGTGCCACATTGGTTCGCTGGTCAGAATGGTCAGATCACTGGTGCGTTGCCTATCACTCACCCACAATATCCTAAAGATCTGATTGATCCTGTTACTGGTAAAACTTTGGCTGGCGGCAATGGCACAGTTCGTGTTCGTGCTTCGTTGACCGACTTACCAGGTCAGGGTTTGGATAACACCGTTACTTTCGGTCGCTATCTGGCTGGTTTAAAAGGCAGCTTTAAAGATTGGGATTGGGAATCAGCATTTATGTATAACTCCAGTAAAGTAGACTCGCGCGCTACTTCTGGCTTGTTAGCTGATCCACTGGTAGAAGCCTACAACAAAGGCGAATTCATTTTTGGTCAGGCTGGTAGTAATGGTGCTCTGGTTAGCAAACTGATGACACCATCCTACGATCAGTTCAAATCGGAAATGATGTTGTGGGACGCTAAAGTATCGGGTGAATTATTCCAATTGCCGGCTGGTGCTGTGACGTCGGCGTTTGGTGCAGAATTGCGTCGTGAAACCTTGAATATCAATCCGGATCCGTTGTCTGTGGCTGGTGACTTGTATCACCGTGCACAATCGCAACCTGGTTACAAACGTTCACGTGATATCAAATCGCTCTATGCTGAATTGTCAGTCCCATTACTGAAATCGGTTGAAGCATCGTTAGCGGTACGTCATGACCGTTATTCCGATTACGGTAATTCGACGACGCCAAAAGTTGGTTTGAAATGGAATGTTAATCCACAGATTCTGGTACGTGGTACTTATGCGTCCGGCTTCCGTGCACCAACTTTGGTTGAAAACTCCAGCTCGAATCAAAATGCTTTCCTGAGCTACGAAGATCCAGCTCGTTGTAACGAAAAATTCAAAGGCGGTTGCCAATGGAATAGTGCTTACATCAGTGGTTCTAATCCAGATTTGAAACCTGAAACTGCGAAAAGCTTCACCTTGGGTATGGTTTGGGAACCAACCAACTGGTTTAACGTTTCTTTGGACTACTGGAACATCAAACGTGATGATGAAATCAGCACTTTTGACGTGAAAACAGTATTGTCTAACCCTGCTCGTTATGCCGGTAATCCAGCGGTAGCGATCACTCGTGCAGCCTTGACCGATGCAGATAAAGCAGCTGGTGCAACGGCTGGTGAAATCACCTTGTTGAAAATGTTGTTGACGAACGTTGCGACAACACAAGTTAGTGGTATTGACCTCGATATCAAAACTAACTTCAACCTGGGTGAATACGGTAAGATCAAACCTAACTTAAACCTGACATATAACCAATCGTATAAATCAGCGCCTTCACCAGAAGCTGAGAAAATTGAATACATTGGTAGCCGTGGTCAGCCACGTGTGTTGGCGAACGTAGGTTTGGGTTGGGAAAAAGCCGCGTGGAAAGCATCGGTTGATGCTAACTACATCGGTCATTTCTCATCGATCGGTGACTTTACTCAACCTTGCGAATTCAAAAACCAAGGCTATGAAGCACTCTGCCGTGATATCCCTTCGTTCACTACGGTGAATCTGGGTGGTAGCTATTCGGGCTTGTACAAAAACCTGAAAGTCAGCTTCGCGATTCGTAACTTGTTTGATCGCATGCCTCCATTCGCACCTAGCCCAAGCAGCTCTCAAAATCTGGCAGTACATCCTTTGCATGATCGCTTAGGTCGTTACTTCCAATTGACTGTTGACTATAAATTTAAATAATCGTTGACCGATTGAATGCCGGAATCGCAGGGTTCCGGCATTTTTTATTTGAAACCATTAAATAATAAAAATAAGTTGCAAACAGAGGACAAAACATGAAAAAACAACTAAGTAGCGTGTTGATTGCGGCGGCAATTGCGGCATTTGGGGGAGTCAGCTTACCGGTTTATGCAGATAAGTCGATTCCAGTTGCAGATTTTTTTAAAAAAGCCCAGTACGGTGGTGCACCGGTATTGTCGCCCGATGGTAAGAATATCGCCGTTCTGACACCACGCAATGGTCGCTATGTGTTGGCGATTATTAACCTCGAATCCCGTCAACCTAAAGTGATAGCGTCAGACCCAGATTGGGATATTACCCGTCCTACCTGGGTAAATAATTCGCGTCTGGTGTTTAGCGTGACGCGTGGCAGTAACGTGGTCATGGAAGATCAGGATGGTGGTGGTTTATTCGCAGTGAATAGCGATGGTTCGAATTTCCGCAAACTGGTGATGACGATTAAAGAAGCTCGCCAGGGTAAGAGTGCTTACATCCCTTATGGCGTGGTCGGGACTGTCGGTGGCGATAGCAATGAATTAATCGTTATCAATAATCAACGTGGTAGCGATAGTGCCTTGGGCGCGACTGACTTATTCCGTATGGATACTACGAATGGTCGTACTAAATTACTGACCTTTGAAAATCCTGGTAAAGTCGGTGACTGGACTGTAGATCACGATAACGTGGTGCGTGTTGCCTCATCCAATATTGTTGACCCGGATAATAAGCGGATTAAGCAAATCGTTTACTACCGCGATGGTGAAGGTAAGCCTTGGAAGGAAATTTATCAGGCTTATCATGATGAAGGCAATACTATGCGTCCGCTGGGATTTGACTTCGATAACAAGACTTTAATCGTGGCAGGTCGCTTCAATGGTCGCGATAAAGAAGCGGTCTTCATCTGGGATTTCGCAAAAAATGCTGCGGGTGAAATGCTGGCAGATCATCCTGATGCCGATATCAGTGACTTGTTTTTTGATTTCGAGCGTAAAAAGGTGGTTGGTATCCGCGTCAACGCGATGAAGCGTGAGCGTATCTACTTTGACGAAGATTACGCAAAAATGGATGCGACCTTGAAGGCAAGCTTCCCTGGTCAAAACGTCGGCTTTTCCTGGTCAGGTGATAATGTCGTAGTCTTTGTCAGTGGCGACAATAACGTTGGTTCCGTTTATTTGTACGACATTAAAAAGAAAAAACTGGAACCAATTTATGTCTTGAAGCCAGAGTTGGAAGGTAAAAAACTGTCGGTACAACAAGTTATCTCGTACACAGCACGCGATGGTTTAAAGATCCCAGCCTATTTAACTTTGCCTGAGGGTTTACCTGCCAAAAACTTGCCATTGGTTGCCTATGTTCATGGTGGTCCACATGCGCGCGATAGTTATGGTTTTGATCCATTATTGCAGTTGATGGCATCACGTGGATACGCCGTATTGCAACCACAATTCCGTATGTCGACTGGCTTTGGCTGGAAGCACCATACTGCGGGCTGGAAGCAATGGGGTCTGGCAATGCAAGACGACGTCAGTGATGGTGTGCAAGAGTTGATTAAGCAAGGCATCGTTGATAAAAACCGCGTCTGTATCATGGGTGCCAGTTACGGTGGTTATGCCACCATGTACGGTTTGGTTAAAGATCCGGATCAATACAAATGCGGTATTAACTTTGTTGGTGTGACGGACGTGAAGATGTTGTTTACGGTAACCTGGTCGGATATGAAGGGCCCGGTAATGGATAATATCGGCGCTAAAATGCACGGCGATCCTAAGACTGATGAAGCTTACTTCAAAAAAGTATCTGCGATCGAAAATGCGCATAAAATCAAAGCACCCGTGTTAATGGCGTATGGCAGTGAAGACATCCGCGTGCCTTTGATTCATGGCGAAAAAATGCGCGATAAATTGAAAGCGCAAGGCAATGAAGTTGAATGGATGGTGTTTACTGGCGAAGGTCACGGCTGGGCCAAGGAAAGCAATAACATCCTGTGGGGCGAAACAGTATTACGCTTCCTCGACAAATACATAGGCGATAACGCCGTTAAAAAATAAAGCAAGTTGGCTTTAACCTAAAACCGGTAGCTCAGGCTACCGGTTTTTTTATGGGCGCAAATAAAGTTTGCTGTGTTTGGCTAAATGCTGCGCCAGCGCGTTCAGGCTAAGTGACTGTATGGTCCAGCAATGCCAATATAGGGCTAAATCGATGGGTTTATCGGGTGCGAGTAACTGCAAGCCGGGTTGAATTTTGCTTAGCATTAGCTCTGGCACCATACCCCAACCCAAGCCCAGACTTAATGCTTGATTAAACGGGGTCGAGGCTGGAATGTAATGGCAGGCCGGTGTAGCTTGCAGGTCGTAGTATTCAGACATAAATCGAGCTTGCAACTGATCTTTGCGGTTGTAATTCACGATTGGCGCCAGTCTCAGACTGGCAAAATCGACGCCTTTACTAAACCATTGCTGATAGAAGTCACTACTGCAAGCGGCTTGATAACGCATGGTCCCGAGATAGTTTGCCTGACAAGCTTGCAAACTGCTCGCTTCGGTACTGATGCAGGCTGAGACCTGACCCTGGGCTAGCAATTGATGAGTGTGGTCCTGGTCGTCGACACAGATATCGAGCGAGATTTGCTCAGGCTTGGCGAAGTTAGCTAAGGCAGGTAAAAACCAGGTGTCCAGGCTATCCGCATTAATCGCCAGCGCCAGTCGGGTAATGCCCGCTCCCTCACCACGCATATCTTGCAACATGTCTTGTTCCAGACCTTGCAGACGTAGCAAATGAGTTAATAAACGCTGTCCTGAAGGGCTTAGGCGGCAAGGTCGGCTGCGTACAAACAGTATTGTGCTTAATTGCAGTTCTAAAGCCTTGATGCGCTGCGACAGGGCCGAGCTGGTTAGATGTAAATGCTGCGCGGCAATGTCGAAACTCGCGTGCTTTGCCACGGCTAAAAATGCGCTGGTTTGTCGACTATCTAATTGCATAATTTAAATAAATTTATGTAAGACGAATAAAATTAAATTTACTTCATTTAATCACATTTATTCAGCAAGATGGCAGAACTAGCCAGAGCGGTGCATAGTCGTCGTGTTACTCGCTCTTTGTTCGCAACAAGATGACAGGCTGGAATTTATGACGGCACGAGTCAGTGCTGCAGCCTGTTGCCACGAAACACTAAGGACTTGAGCATGATGTCAATTTTTCTCAAAGGGATGAGTTTGAGTGCCAGCCTGATTATGGCAATTGGCGCGCAAAACGCCCATGTCTTAAAAATGGGCTTGCAACGCCAGCATATCTGGCTGACTGTCGCCGTTTGTGTGGTTTGTGAAGTCTTGCTGATTAGCTCCGGCGTGCTCGGTATTGCTAAGCTTATGGCCACTTTCCCAGCTATGCTGGTTTGGGCGAAATGGGGTGGGGTATTATTTTTATGTTATTACGGCTTAATGGCTATGCGAGCTGCCTGGCAGCAGCAAAGCATGCAGATTAGTGGTGACCAGGCTATCTTGCCTTGGCCCGCTGCGTTAGTTGCAGTGCTCGGTGTTACCTTATTAAATCCCCATGTCTATCTGGATACCGTGATTTTGCTGGGCTCTATCGCACTCCAGCAAGGAGAATCCGGTAAATGGTGGTTTGCACTCGGCGCGATGGTGAATGCCTTGATTTGGTATAGCCTGTTAGCGTTTGCAGCGAACTGGCTGCGCCCGCTCTTTGCCAGACCGCGTGCCTGGCAAGTGTTAGATGGTTTGATTGCACTCATGATGCTGGGCTTGGCAATTAACCTGGCGCTGAGTTAAGTGGCTACTCAGCGGGGCGTTGCCGTGCGAGCCCGCCTATTTCAGCAGTCCTTCGCTAACAGCGCTATCTCAATCTGGATAAAGCTTACAGGCGTTTTAGGCGACCATGCAAATCGGCTTGCTGCGCCCACTATGCCGGTGTCGACTAGATCTTTTGACTTTCTGCTGGTTTTTCCTCTATTCATAGCACCCAGCTCCAAAACGGCGCATAAAGCCAAAATCGCCGTCTCATCATTCGGTATACTGGTGAAATTGGCGGGCTGGTCAGGCAGTTAATGCTAAAATAGCCGAGCGCCCTTTGGTGATTATTTGTTTGACCGGACTTAAGCCTGTGTGCTGACTAGTTGTTAAACCTAAGACAGTGCCAGCGTGCGGCAAGGTGCAACAAGCTTGTCGGCGTCTGTATTGCGTAATTCCTAATTAAGTAAGCTGTTATCTATTCCTGATTTTATTGCACTGATTATGTGGCTGAAATTGTTAAGCTATTTGCTCATGATTTGCCTGGCGTTGCCAGCGCAGACATTTGCCATGCCAGTGCAGATGAATTGCCCAGGCTCAGGCATGATGGAGACGATCAGCTTGACACATAGTCTGGCCGAACAAATGCCCGATTGTTGTCAGGCCGAGCGCGCCCAGCATCATTGTCAGGATTTAAATCATTGTAGCGCCAGCTTTACGCCTGGCTGCAATTCTAGCTTTACATTTCCTGTCGTAACGTCCACTTCGCGTATCAGCGACACTGTATCACTCCCTTTATTCAGTCAACAACGTCATAGCATTTGGCGCCCGCCTTGTTGAAGCAATTGCGCTCACTCTGACTGGTACTACTAAGTGCAGAGGTCTCTGTAAGTGATTTAACCGACGACACTATGCGCTGGTGTACTGCTTGTTTTCTTCACTTAACAATGTGACAGACGCTGTCACCTATCATTTTGTCTTTGCAGCGTGTCCTGTAATTGGATGCGACGTTTGGGCATAAACTAAATTTAACGATGCTCTTTTCAGCTGGCTTATTGTGCGGCATTCCACTAGCTTGAACGTCTGAATTAACGCTGGCCTTAAGTTAGCAGAAGAGCGTCGTCTACGAGGTAAATATGACCGATTTTATTTTTCCATCCCGGCGCACACTCGTGCTTTTGCCTGGAATTGTCCTACTTAGCGCCTGTGCGCAACTCGATATCAACAAGGATTTGGCTGAAGTGAATCAGCGCAGTCAAGCCCAGACACAAACGCGCTTGCTTGTTCAGCCACTTAAGTTGGATGGACAGGCTAAGCCCGTGCCTCATTCCAGGCTTGACGTCTCGCCTTACCATGCACAAGAACTAAGCGAGCAACAGGCTTTGCAGCTCGCTTTTACTGCAAGCGCACAAATCCAAAGCAAGCTCGCTAATTATCAGCAACAAACCTTGCAACTGGCTCAGCAGGGGCGCTTGCTCAATCCCAGACTGGGACTAGAACGCAGTCATAAAGGTGCCGAAACCGAATTGGCGCGTTTGCTGAGTTTTAGTGTGATCGACTTACTGAGCTTGCCAGAGCGACGTAACTGGGTACAGCAAGCTTTGGCAGAAACACAGACGCAATTCGTCGGGGATTTAATTGCACACAGTTTGCAAGTCCGGCAGCGTTGGTTGCAAGCGATTGCCACGGAAGCCGAATCACACTTATTGCAAGAAACTGCACAACTGATCGAGGCGGCTGCCGAGCTGGCGCAAAACATGCGAGCGGCCGGTAATTTCAGTCAGCAGCAAGCGGATCGGTTTGCCGCAACAGAGGCCGAATTTAAGGCGCAATTATGGGCCGCGAAACTCCGGCAAGCGCAAAGCCGTGCGCAATTTGCTGCCTTGATAGGCTGGCCTCAGCATGAATTGGCGCAGCTAAAATTAGCTTCGCACTTAGCTGATTTACCGCCGCAGAGCTTGAGCCTGCCTGACTTAAATGCGGGCTTCCTGAGTCAGCGCCTGGATGTGCAAAGCAGTGCACTGCGTTTGAAGCAAGCCTTAAGTGTGGCAAAACTGGCCCTGCCCGCAAGTTTAGGGGAAGTCGAACTGGGGTTGCGTCACGAACGCAGTCAGGCAGCGGGCGGTGTTGCCGATTCCAAACGGGGCATAGAACTCAGTTTCAGCTTACCCATCTTTAACTGGGGCAGTGAAACGCGACAGGCTAGCGTTGTCGCGAGCCAGGCTGCAGCCTGGTCATATCAGCAGCGCTTGCAAGACGCAGGGTATCAAGTGGCGCAAGCTTATCAGGATTACCTGACTTACTACGAAATTGCCCGTCATTATCAACAGCAAGTGATTCCCGTGCGCCAGCGCTTAGCACAACAGAGTCTGCTGCGTTACAACGGTATGTTAATCAGCGTGTTTGAGTTACTTGACGAAGTCAAATTGCGTTTGCAAGCGGAAATCACTCAACAACAAAATCTATTGAATTTTCATTTGAGTGAATTGAAATTACAGGCGGCGATACACGGTGTCAACCTGACCGGTGTGGGTCAAGGTGCAGACGCATCCTACGCGAACCCCGATACTGCTACGGCTGCTTCAAGTGCCGCGCATAACTAATTCTAAGGAAATAAGATGTCACAACGTCGTCAATTTTTTCAACATCTGGGTTTGGCCGGCGCCGCTATCGCCAGTGCCAGCGTCAGTCGCGTCAGTCTGGCAGGCTTGCCCGAAGTCGTCAGTCAACAAAATGCGGCCGGTCAGGCACCCTACGTACCGAATAGCGGACGACCATATCGTCCGGTGTACACCTTAAATGGCTGGACTTTACCCTGGCGTATGAATCAAGGTGTCAAAGAATTTCACCTGGTAGCCGAGCCCGTGGTGCGTGAAATCGCTCCAGGCATGAAGGTGCAACTCTGGGGTTATAACGGACAAAGCCCAGGGCCCACCATCGAAGTGGTTGAAGGGGATAAAATCCGGATTTTCGTGACGAACCGCTTGCCAGAAGCGACTAGCATACATTGGCACGGTCAGCGCTTACCGAATGGTATGGATGGCGTTAGTGGTCTGACGCAGCGCGCGATAGCACCGGGCAAAACCTTTGTATATGAATTTGTCGCGCGTCGCCCCGGTAGTTTTATGTATCACCCGCATGCTGATGAAATGCTGCAAATGGCGATGGGTATGATGGGCGCATGGATTACCCATCCGCGCCAAAGTCATGCTTTAATCGACACAGTTGATCGCGATTTTGTGTTTTTGATTAATGCCTTCGATATCGAACCTGGCAGCGCCAAGCCCACGGTATCGACGATGACAGATTTCAATCTTTGGTGCTGGAATAGCCGGGCCTTTCCTGGAATAGACAGCTTAAATGTCCGGCAGCACGATAAGGTCAGAATACGGGTGGGCAACCTGAGTATGACCAATCATCCCATCCATATTCATGGTCATGAGTTTGTGGTGACGGGTACCGATGGTGGACCTATACCTAAAACTGCACGCTGGCCCGAAGTCACCACCGACATCGCAGTTGGGCAAATGCGTCAGGTGGAGTTTGTGGCCGATGAGCTTGGTGATTGGTCTTTTCACTGCCATAAGAGTCATCACACTATGAATGCAATGGGGCATAAGCTACCGAATATGATAGGTGTGGATCAGCGTGCTGCCGCGGAGAAAATTCAAAAGGTGATACCCGGCTATATGGCAATGGGGAGTCAGGGCATGTCAGAAATGGCTGAAATGGAAATGCCTATTCCTGAAAATACCTTGCCTATGATGATGGGCGAGGGGCCTTTTGGAAAATTGGAAATGGGTGGCATGTTCAGTGTGCTGAAAGTCCGTGCCAATCAGAAAGCAGGTGATTATAGTGACAGTGGCTGGTTTTCACATCCTGCGAAGACGGTGGCTTACGAATACCAGGGCGAACAACAACAATTACCCAAAGTAGAGAGTCGTACGGATGCCGATGAAACGGTCGAATTGAAAGTGCAAAAGCCCATGCAATCACATCAGCATCATCACTGAAACCGGAGTTAACGCCTGTTAGTAAATGTAAAGTTAGCCTGAAAAATTCAGCGAGCACTTATGATGAGCGCTGAATTTTTCGTTACGTCCTTCACGTGTATAAACCAGGTGTTTTATGAAATTGTTGTTTCCTTCCACGCTAGCAATTTGCTGTAGTCTGATTATAAGTCCGGCCTTTGCCGCTAAACTGGATTTGCAAGATTGCGATCAATTGCTGGCTAAACCCGTCTCCAAAGAAATTCAGGGCTTGATAGATAAAAACAAGAAAGCCGCAGCCGCAGGTAATGCCGATGCCCAAGTGTTTTTGACTGGGTTTGCTAACAATAAGCTGGCTTGCCAGGAAGAGAAAATTACTGGGAATTCTGGCTGGGGCGTTGTGATGAGTGATGATAAGGGCAACGTGGAAAGTCATCGTGCAACAGGCATCAAAGACATTAAGAAGTACCCTGAAGCCTGGGCGACGCTGCAAGATTTTTTGAATTATGCACAACAAGCTGGTCAGACAGATCCCGCTGTACGCGGTATGTTGGCGCAAAAAATTCTCGATTATAAAAATGATTTGCCCGAATGGATGACGCGCGGATATGAAGCTTTGAGCGGTGGAAATCAGCTTGAATGCGTTATGAAAAAACAAGTGGGCAAACGCGATAGGCGTTTTGTTTGTCAGGAGTACCGCAGTTTGCTGGCGCAATACAGTGTTAGCTTGAGTGAAGATCAGCGGCTTGCGCTGGATAAAAAAGCCTTGCTTTGGGTGCAGAATTACCTAGCACACTAATTCAGTTTTTTGCGAGTTTAAGCCAGTCAGCGTGACTGGCTTTTTTTTTGGCTAGCTGTCGCGCTCATCTGAACGAACTCAGTCAGCATAAATTGAGGGGGGGGGGCTGAGTTTACTTTTACTTACGTCTTGATTGATAAATTTCAGCTAAGTCATGCCAACGGCGTTTGCGCTTAGCACATGGAAGTGCAGACACGACCTCTGCGCAAAAAGCAGGCCAGGCTTCACGCTTATTTGGATTTCCCAGAAGTTGCAACGATTTAACTAACACTAAACAAGGCCGGCGTAGTCGCTACATCTTGCTTATTTGATTGCTTGATTGCAAAAAAGTTGTAACAAAATATTTGCAGAGTGAAAACATCTAAGGTAAGATTAATCGTATTGCTTTGCACAAAAATGCTTGCAGAAAATTTCCGTTAATACCACTTTTATTAAGTCATTGAATTTCCATTTGGAAATTTAAATGCCAGTTAAATACCTCATAAAATTTATTTAAGTCATTGAATATAAAAATAAATAAATTTAATACTTAAGTATGTTTTTAAGTGGTAATGAAAAAATGATATTAAGTTATATGGGAATACTGTTGATTGCGTTAAATGCTGCAATGCAATATAAACTGACTTAACTAGGATGAATATTATGGAACAGAAGCAAGCTTTAATCAGTGTCGTCATTCCTACATATAACCGCGCCGAATTACTTCGGCATAGCCTGTCATCACTGAGTTTGCAAAGCCTGGACAAGGCAGAATTTGAAGTCATCGTGGTGGATGACGGTGGCCATGACCATAGTCGTGCCGTAGTGGCTGAGTTTGAATCGCAACTTAATATCAAATACTTTTGGCAAGAAGATAAGGGCTTCCGCGCTGGCAAGGCGCGTAATGTCGGTACCATGATTGCCGAAGGCAAGTACATCGTCTACATCGATACTGGCGTGGTGCTCGGGCGTGACACGCTGGCGCGACATAAGCAAGTACATCAGCGTTCAGAATTTCCTACCGTGATCATCGGTTATGTGTACGGCTTTGAAGTTGATGCTGCAACCGAGAAAAAAATGGCACCTTTGCTGGCGACGCAGGACGCCGATGTGGTCATCGCTGAACTCGCAAAAATGGGTGCCAATGATATTCGCGAACGGCAATACAGCGAACTCGGCGATAACATCACCAATTGGCCAGCGCCCTTTGATATTTTCTGGACTTGCCATGTTTCTGCCGAGCGCGACGAATTATTGAAAGCAGGCTTGTTCGATGAAAGCTTTACCAGCTGGGGCGGCGAAGATGTCGACCTGGGCGTGCGGCTATTCCAAAACAATAATTTATTCACCATGGAACGAGCAGCTTGCTCATTTCACTGGCCACACCAAAAAGAAGTCAGCGATCATCGCCAGCAAGCTGAGGTGGCGGCGCGACGCATACACCAAAAATACCAACTCTGGACCACCAGTTTTTATGGCAAGGATTTGCAGGATGAAAAATATTCCTTGAATAAAGTGATTAAATTATTCCGCGAATTTGAAGCTGAAAAATTAGGTAAAGCCGCATGAGTAGTGTTTATCAAAATATTTATCCACTCGATCCGGCTAAGGCGGGCTTGCCCGCCGAGCATATCGCTGAGCAATTGGCGGCTTACGCAATTGATGTAGGTTCGGGTTGTTTTTTTTCTGGCCAGCCACGCGTGGCCTTCACCCGGCTGGCTGAGCAAGGCTTAATCCAGCAAGAGCTGATCGCGGCGCAAATTCATGCCGCCAGCTTTGCCGGAAAAATCCGTATAGGGCGGGATTGTTATTGCGAGTCGGGGCATTTACCGGCATTTCATAATTTGCCAATCAAACTGACTAGCGTGCAAATCAATGATGGCGTAGCGGGGCGCATAGAAATCGGTAACCGCGTGGTCTTACAAGGCGTCGCTATTCTCGCCTATCAGAGCGTCGTGATTGAAGATGAAGTTAGCTTCGGCCCTATGGTAACGATTATGGATAGCAGTGGTCATCCTATGTTGGGGCGCGGTATGCCGGGCGAAGCCAGCCAGATCAAAGCGGCCGCTGTAGTCATCCGTCAGCAAGCCTGGATAGGCACGGGCGCGACCATCTTGAAAGGCGTGGAAATTGGCGAAGGCGCGATAGTCGGGGCGCAAGCCGTGGTCTATGACGATGTACCCGCTTACAGCATCGCCCTGGGTAATCCGGCGCGCGTGGTTAAGCGTATCGATCCACAACAAGTGGCGGCGTATCGCGCACGCATCGATGAGTTAGCCTATGCCGCCTGACGCCAAGCTCGCCCCGTTGCAGCAAGGCTTTTATCGGCGCTTAGTATTACTGGCGCTGCCCATCACTTTGCAAACCTTGCTGTTTTCTGGCAAGGGCATGCTCGATACACTGATGCTGGCGAGTCTGAATGAAACGAGTGTCGCAGCCGCGGGAGCAGCAAGTAAATTTTTATTTGTTGCGACTATGTTTTTACTGGGCCTGGCTGGTGGCAGCGCGCAACTAATGGCGCAAGCCTATGGTGGTTGGCGTAAGCAGCCAGCGACCGCATCGCCTTTGCCGGAATTACTGGGGCGTAGCGTACAACTGCTGTTTTGCTGTGCCAGCTTGCTGACACTCATACTCTGGCTAACTGCCGATGTGCTGATGCTCAGGCTCTGTCGCGATGCCCAGACTGCGCATGAAGCTAGCGTGTTTTTACGCATCATGAGCTTAAGCTTTCCTTTGTTTGCTTATACCAGCTCAGTCTATGCGGCGCTGCGCACTCTCGGCCAGGCTGGCATGGCGAGCTGGTTTTGCGGCTTGGGCGTGGTCGTCAATGTGTTATTGAATTGCCTGCTGATTTATGGCTACGCGGGTTTGCCTGCCCTGGGTAGTCGTGGTGCCGCACTGGGCACTTTAGCCAGCGCGGTGTGCGAGAGTCTGGCCTTGCTTTTATATCTGCGCTGGCGGGCGCATGCTCTGGCTAACTTCCCATTGCTTAAACGCGCCAGTTTGCGGCTGTATCGTCAGCAACTGACTTTGTCTTTGCAAATTGCTGCCAATGCCAGTTTGTGGGCCTTGGGTTCGTTTTGTTTTTTTGCGATACTCGCGGCGCAAAGTGCGACTAGTCTGGTGATGCTGGCTTTATTGGCGCCCTTAGAAAGTCTGGCGATGGCGTTTTTGATCGGCCTGGCCACGGCAGCGTCTATCGTAATTGGTCAGACCCTGGGTGCAAACGATAGTGCGCTGGCGCAAAGCCAGGCGCGCCAGGCGCTGCAGCTGGCCTGGATTTGTGGCGTGATCACCGCGGTTCTGTGTTATTTGGCGAAACCGCTGGTGTTACTGGCTTACCCGGAATTAAGTTCAACCACACGTCACTTATTTGCGCAAGTCTATGATTTGATGGCGCTGAGTTTTATTTTGAAAGCCTGTGCCTTGATGTTGTTAGCGGGGATATTACGTGCCGGTGGCGATAATGGTTTTTGCCTCAAGCTCGATTTCACCGCACAATGGCTCTTGCTATTACCGCTGACCTGGGTGTTAGCTGCCTATGCTGACTGGGGTGCGCTGGCCTTGTTTGCGCTGGGTTTGCTGGAAGAAGGACTGAAAGTCGCACTGGCCTATTGGCGCTTACAGCAGGGGCGCTGGCAACATCGTTTGTGGCAAGCTGCACACTAAGCCAACTTAGAGCGAAAGAGCAGGGCTAACGCCGGACGCGAAAGCTGCACGCGCAAACTGCAGCTTGCGCTATGATAGGCGGCTGAGCCTTATGCAGGACTGCAGATAGTGCCTTACGTATGAAAAAATTTCGCCATCATCGCTATTACCTCAAGCCAAAAAACTTACAGAGCTTTCGCTTCCCTCATGTTTGTTGCGCTTGCCGTATATCGTATAAATATCCGGCGCTAGCAAAAGCGCGCTTATGTCCGCAATGTCGCCAGCCCATGCAAATGTTGAGCCGCAAATTTGCTGCGCCCAAAGCTAAAGATAAAAACGCCTGGCAAGTGTTGCAATATTTGCTTGAACAAGGTTTTCGTTATTACAGCGTCCGGCAAGCCACGGCCAATCAAGGCTATCATCATGTCGCTTATCCGAAAACCATGGCCGCGGCGCGCGAATTCGTCAAGCTTTATGGCGATCAGCGTGCCTCTCAATCTTATCCCTGGCATCGCGCCTGTGACTGCGCCAGTTCTACCGAATAAAACACCATGTTGATGACTTTAGCGATTGCAAATTACCGTTCTATACACGATCTTTGTTTGCCACTTGGCCCTTTGAATGTCATTACGGGGGCGAATGGCAGCGGTAAATCCAGTGTCTATCGTGCTTTGCGTTTATTGGCGCAAGCGGCACAGGGCCGTATTGTCAGCTCGCTGGCAGCCGAGGGTGGCTTGAGTTCGGCGCTGTGGGCTGGGCCAGAAGAAATTTCTCGCGCCATGCTGGATGGCACCCACCCTGTGCAGGGCACTCAGCGTAAGCAGGCGATACGTTTGAAACTGGGCTTTGCCAGCGATAAACTGGGCTACTTAATACAACTGGGTTTGCCTGCGCCGCCAGCCGGCGCGTTTGCATTGGATCCCCATATTAAAGTCGAACAAATCTGGCAAGGTGCTTACCTGAGTAAGTCGCAATTACGTTATGAACGTAAGGCGAACCTGGTGCGAGCGCGTGAAGGCAAGAACTGGATTAGCTTAAGTGAAAAACTCGCCAGTTATGATAGCTTGCTGACGCAACTGGCGGACCCACGTCAAAGTCCGGATTTACTCGAATTACGCGAATGCATACGCGGCTGGCGTTTTTATGATCATTTGCGCAGTGATAGTGCCGCGCCCGCCAGACAAGCGCACATCGGCAGCTTTACGCCGGTATTGAGTGATGACGGGCATGATTTAGCCGCGGCCTTGCAAACCATAATCGAAGTCGGTGATGAAGCCGCCTTGCAAAGCGCGGTGGACGATGCCTTTCCGGGAGCCAGCCTGGCAATAGATACCTATCAGGGGCGCTTTGAATTGCAAATGCGCCAGCCTGGTTTATTGCGGCCCTTAAGTGTGATGGAATTATCGGACGGCACTTTACGTTATCTGTTATGGATAGCGGCTTTGCTGTCACCACGCCCGGCCGAATTACTGGTGTTGAATGAGCCTGAAACCAGCTTACATCCTGATTTATTACCAGCCCTGGGGCGCCTGATCATCAATGCAGCGAGTCGTTCGCAAATTATCGTGGTATCGCATGCGCGTCGTTTGATCGCGGCCCTGGGTGAACATCCAGAGTGCCGTGACTTTGAATTGACTAAGCAATTCGGTCAAACGCAAATCCTGGGTCAGGGCATGCTGGATAAACCTGCCTGGCATTGGCAAACTTAATCTGACTGCCTCAGTCGCAAAGCCAGCACCTTAGCTCGCTTTTTGCCTGAAAAATAACTCGACTTACCCGACTATAGTCTGGTTTAATGGCACTTATTATTAGTGCAATTCATGGGGAAGTCGCATGCTGCAGCGCTGTGTTACGGCTATCAAAAACGGCAGGCAGAAATTGCGCCAGGCGAGTTGGCGGCAAGTCTTGCTTGCTGTGATTTTTGCCCTCGTTTTTTTACTGCTGCTGGCACCCGAATTCGCCTGGTTTGCCTTCATGCTGGATGCCGCCGTCATCGATGTATTTTTAGTGTTTGCTGGCTTGCAATTGGCGCTGTATCGGTAATATTTGCAATTCGCCGTGCTGAAATTTGCGACGAGCTTACGACGAAGCTGGCACCGATTTGCGGAATTATTGCGACGGCCTGATTGAACTTGCCACTCACTCTTTTCCTCAATCATGGCCATGAAAAATAACAGCGAGCTAGGTTCTGCTACAGCAAGCGCTTTACCAGCCCTCAGCTTTTGGCAAGCCCTGGGATTTTGGTTTAAGATAGGCTGGATCAGCTTCGGCGGCCCCGCTGGGCAAATCGCCTTGATGCATAGCGAATTAGTCGAACGCAGACGCTGGCTCAGTGAGAAGCGGTTTTTACATGCCTTGAATTATTGCATGCTCTTACCCGGCCCCGAGGCCCAGCAATTAGCCACTTATATAGGCTGGTTAATGCATGGCCGACGTGGTGGCTTGGTGGCGGGCGCCTTGTTTGTGCTGCCATCCTTATTCATCTTGATCATCTTGTCCTGGGCGTATCTGGCCTTTGCCGGTCAGACCTGGTTGGCGGCACTGTTTTATGGCATCAAACCTGCCGTTTGTGCGATTGTGTTGCAAGCGGCGCAGCGCCTGGGTTTGCGCGTGATACGCAGTGGCATCAGTGCGGCCATCGCGCTGGCCGCCTGGATTGCGGTGGCCTGGCTGGCGCTGCCCTTTCCCTTGGTGGTGGCAAGTGCCGCGCTGCTGGCCTGGGGCTGGGGTAAGCTGCGGCCGCTGGATTTTGTCAGTAGCAGCCATAGCGCTAAACAGTTTGTTGCCACTGGCGAGGCCTTGATTGCCGACGATACGGCGCTGGCAGCAAGTCAGCGCTTTAGCTGGCTTAAGACAGGCTGGCTTATGGCATTGTTTATCGCCGCCTGGAGTTTGCCTTTACTCAGTTTGTACGGGCTATTTGGCTGGCATCATGCCTATACCCAGATGGCCTGGTTTTTCAGTAAAGCGGCACTACTGACTTTCGGTGGCGCGTATGCCGTCTTGCCCTATGTTTATCAGGGTGCGGTCTTGCATTATCAGTGGTTGCTGGCAAGCCAGATGATGGATGGCCTGGCACTTGGTGAAAGTACCCCCGGGCCCTTAATCATGGTGGTGGTGTTTGTTGGTTTTGTCGGTGCCTGGCAAGCGCAAATCTGGCCGGGCACGCCCTGGGCGGCTGGCGTAATCGGTGCTTGCATAGTCTGCTGGTTCACCTTTTTGCCTTCATTTATGTTCATCCTGGTCGGTGCACCCCTGGTTGAGGCGACGCAACATTTACCTTCACTGAACACGGCGCTGGCCGGGGTGACGGCGGCGGCAGTCGGCGTGATGTTAAATCTGGCTTGCTTTTTCGCCTGGCACACCATCTGGCCAGAGGCACAATGGTTTAAGCCCGATTACCTGGCGCTGAGTTTGGCTGGATTTGCAATATTCGCCTTGTTACGCTTACGCTGGTCGGTATTGCAGGTACTCGCCGCTTGCGCTGGCTTGGGTGGGATTTTACGATGGATAATCGCCGGTTTTTGAGAACGCTTGCTGGACAAGGGGTTTGCGATATTTTGGCTTGTAAAGGCGCATCAATAGGGCGTGTTGGATTTCTAGTTCTCGACACAAACTTGATGCTGTATTTTTCTAATTTTATGTAATGTATGCAGCAAACCTACGTGATTCAGGTAATGGGGCGACAAGTAAACGCCAACGAGATCTCTTTTGATGATCACTTTATGGTTGCCGAGCAGCTTGAAGCATGGCGAAATTTTCAAGTGTCTCGTGATCATGCTGGTCGATATTATGTAGATCTGATTCGTATCCATCATCCACCTAAGAAAATGCGAATCCCACATCACCTACGCGACCCTGCTGCGAAGAAATTACAGATCCTAATTTCAGTAGCTGATCCAACGATTATGACAATCGAGATTAATAACGCTTGTGTTTTAGAGGCGAGTGAAGTGTCCAAGGATACTTTCAATCTGAGAGTTTCAGGTCAGTTTGTGTTTGAACGGGATCGCTTGGGTGAGCATTTTCATCAAGTTTTTCATGCTGGAATAAAGAAAAAAAATTCGTGGGCGAGACTTCCAACTTGGCAACGAAGGCGATGGCTTGAAACAGTTGTTCAGACACACAATTTCTCAAATAACGAAATTAAGCACGGGGATTTTGTGCTTGACGGCGAGTTTGTCACCGATTGCCCGGGATTTTTTCTGGCTTTCGGAGAAGCTATATATGGGCCAGGCGGTTACTATGGACGTTGCCTGGATTCATTGTACGATTGTTTTTGTGGCGATTTTGGTGCGGTTCCACCATTCACATTAATTTGGAAAAACGCTGATGTAGCAAGAGCGTACCTTGACCAGTCATGCTATTTACAAGAATTAATCTGGCGCGCTGAACTAAACGAGATCGATAAGTGTCAGGAATGCGAATGTGAAAATCAAGCCCCGGTTTTACAGCCGGATGTTGAGCCATTTTTTGACAAGATAGTAAAATTTTTGACCGAAAATAAGGTTAAGGTTATTTTTATGTCCTGAGGAAAAAATGGGTGTACGCCTCGTAATTTTTTGTTTTAGCAATTCATTTGAGAAAGATTTGAATTTTGAGCAGGGAGCCCTAGTTCATTTTCCAATTTCAAAAAACGGCGTGTTTTTGAAAGTAATTATTGTGACCATCTTATCCCAACTCAATTCCCCGCTAATTCCTCACCACCCGTTTAATACTTGCCACTATAATTGCGTTATATAGTTCAGTATATTTCGTAAATTGCAACTTAAACGGAGTCCTTGTGTCTGCTTCTCCTATTCCACCAGCATCGCGTCTGTCACTGCCGCGTGTCTGCATCACGGCTGCACTGTCGCTTAGTTTATTGATCGCTGGTTCGGCCCAAGCGGCGGAAATCACCGTCTCGGCGGCGGCCAGTCTCAGTAATGCCTTCAAAGAAATTGCGCAAGCTTATGAAGCGCACTACAGCGGCGCCAAAGTGGCCTTGAATTTTGCTGGTTCGGGCGCTTTATTGCAGCAAATTGCCAAGGGCGCACCGGTCGATGTATTTGCCTCAGCCGATCAAGAAACCATGGACATGGCGCAACAACAAAATTTGCTGAACCCCAGCGAGCGGCGCAATTTTGCCCGCAATACTCTGGTGGTGGTGCAGGCGCTTCATACCGTGAAGAACTATAACTTGTCGCAATTGGCGGATTTAAAACAAACCCAGAAACTCGCGCTGAGCTTGCCCGCCAGTGTGCCGGTCGGCCGCTATAGCCAGCATGCGCTGGAAAAGGCTGGGCTATGGCAAGCTTTGAGCAGTAAATTAATTTACACCCAAAATGTGCGGCAATCGCTGGATTACGTGGTGCGCGGTGAAGTCGACGCGGGTTTTGTGTATGCCACCGATGCGGCTTTATTTAAAGATAAACTCAAACTGGCGTTTGGTGTGGCGCTGGATCAGGATGTCAGTTATCCCATCGCGCGGCTAAAAAATAGCCCGCAGAGTGAGGAAGCGAAACGCTTTATCGACTATGTGTTGTCGGCGACGGGACAAAGCATACTCGCCAAATATGGCTTTCAAAAACCCTGAGCGCATTGGAGTTGTTGATGGATGCTGCCTGGGTTGCCTTAGCTTTATCGCTCAAAGTAGCGGCTTGGGCCAGTTTGATTAATTTAATCGCAGGCGTGGCGCTAGGTTATGCGCTGGCGCGCTGGCGCTTTGTCGGGCGCGATTTACTCGATACGCTCTGCACCTTGCCTATGGTGATGCCGCCGACCGTACTCGGTTATTATTTATTGGTGGTAATCGGGCGGCAAGGCTGGCTTGGCGGCTGGTTGCAGCGCGAATTTTCAATTAATTTAATCTTTACCTGGCAAGCGGCGGTGATTGCGGCGGCGATAGTTTCTTTCCCCTTGGTGTTTAAACCCGCGCGCGCGGCGTTTGAAGCAGTCGAGTCGCACTATGAACAAGCAGCGCGGGTGTTGGGTATTTCTGAAGCGGCGATTTTTTTTCGGATCAGCTTGCCACTCGCCTGGCGCGGCATACTGGCGGGAGTATTGCTGGCTTTCGCCCGTGCCATGGGCGAATTCGGCGCGACCCTGATGGTCGCCGGCAGTATTCCGGGTAAGACGCAAACCCTATCGGTCGCTGTCTATGAAGCGGTGCAAGCCGGGCAAGATCAAATCGCGAATACTTTGGTGTTGGTGACTTCGGTAGTTTGCGTGACTATCTTATGGCTGGCTGGACGACTGGCGCCAGGCCGCCTGGCGAATACTCGAGGTGACTGATGATTTGGGACATCCATCTTAATAAACAGTTTAAACGTCTTAGTCAGTCAGCACCGCAATTTGAGCTGGCATTCAGCTTGCAGTCCGCTAGTTCACGCATTGCTATCGTTGGTGCTTCGGGCTCGGGTAAGAGTCTGAGTTTGCGTATGCTGGCGGGTTTGCTGCAGGCTGATCGCGGTCATATACAGTTTCAGGGTCAGTCTTACTACGACAGTGCGCGGGGAGTGAACTTGCCGCCGCAACGACGTGGCTTGGCTTATATGTTTCAAGACTATGCCTTGTTTCCCCATTTAACGGTGCGCCAAAACATAGGCTTTGCCTTGCAAAAATCCTGGTTGAATCCGGCCCGGCATGGGCGCGATGAGCGGGTAGAAAACTGGCTGGCCAAATTGCAATTGCAAGCTCAGGCGGATCATTTTCCTGAACAATTATCGGGTGGCCAAAAGCAACGCGTTGCCCTGGCCCGGGCGCTGGTGGCTGAGCCGCGCGCCTTATTACTGGATGAACCTTTCGCCGCACTCGATAGCCATCTCAAGCAACACATGCGCAGCCAGCTCAGTGACTTACAACAGCAAGCGAATTTGCCGCTGATCTTAATCACCCACGATGCCGACGATGCCGCTGTGCTGGCTGATGAAGTCTGGCAAATTGAGCAGGGTCGCTTGCACAGGCTGAGTTGAGCACCCGTCACCAATTTTATCTATCACGCTATGTCTACTCCTACACTTGGCAATCAAGGCGCAAGCTTAGCCACTGCGGATGCCCAGTCTGGCACGCAAAACTATGGTCTGGAAGCAGAATTAAAACTGCAAATTGCCGGGCAAACTCTGGGTGGCGAAGTACGCATGCGTTTGCTTGCCTGTATCGCCGAGTTTGGCTCGATTACTCACGCTGCCAAGGCGGCTGGGCTCAGTTATAAAGCCGCATGGGATGCGCTGGAAGCAATGCACCAGCTAACTGGTGTGGCGTTGGTCGAGCGGCTTGCTGGTGGCAAGGGCGGCGGTGGCACACGGTTGACGGCGCGCGGGCAGCAATTACTGGAAAATTATCGCCATATCCAGGCCGCGCACCAACGCTTTGTGCGTGAATTAAATGCCCAAACCCAGGACTTGAGCGCAGACTTATTTTTACTCAGAAAGCTCAGTATGAAAACCAGTGTACGCAATCAATTCTGGGGTCAGGTCGCTACAATCAAAACTGGAGCGGTGCAAGATGAAGTGCAGGTGCAATTAGCGCAAGGCTTGCAACTGGTCGCAACGATTAGCCAGGAAAGCACTCAGCATTTGCAATTAAAACCGGGCAGCGAGGTGTTTGCGCTTGTCCCCGCCAACAGTATTACGCTGGCAGAATTTACTGAACTCGATGGCACGGGCATACGATTTTCTGCCCGCAACCAAATTAAGGGCCTGGTCGAACGCTGGCAAACTGGCGCGGTCAGCACCGAAGTGGTGTTACGCTTGGAGGCCGACCTGTATCTGGCAGTGACGATTACCAACGAAAGCGCAACGTCCATGAATTTGCAGCAAGGGCAAACTTTGCTGGCTTTATTTAAAGCGGGTAGCGTGATTTTGGGTGTGCCTGAGTGAGTGATCGTGGCGTAGCACCGAATAAAGTCAGGCATGCCGATTATTCAGCGAAACTTATTTGTGTCGTCGTGATATTGATTTTTGTTTATAGGACTTACGCAAAACAGACGCTGACGTCGTTGTTTCGCCTTGCCGTACCTTGGTACTGTCATCGGCTTCACGCCTCGTCAGCACAATTTTGCGTAAGTCCTAGTTTAAAAATAAGTTTGCTGGAATGCCAAACTTTAGCAAAAAAAACACGGATGTTGTGGATTCGCCTGGCCTTACACTAATCGGTGTAAGTCCCAAACGGATAAAAATACAAATTTGAATTGCGCGTAGTCAAGCTCACAAATTCTGCTTGACCTTCCCATCATGGTAAGCTTCACACTCTAAATTAAGCGCAGCACCTCCACTACGTGCAGACTAAGATAGAAGTTTGCTATTAGTTTTGCGCGAGGACGGTCGGTGCGCAGAGTACGGCTCCGGCGCCAAAGCCAGGCAAGCAATGAGGAAACCATGTCAAGCAATATAAACCAGTCAACTGCGCAGGCCGATTTGCAAATTCAGCCAGTACCGACGCCATATCATACTGAGACCGAAAACGCGCTGGATTTTGAAGTCCAAGGTTTGTCCTGTGCCTCTTGCGTAGCCCGCGTAGAAAAAGCCTTGTTGCAAGTACCCGGAGTCAGCGAGGCCAGCGTGAATCTGGCCACGGCTAAAGCCTATGTTAAAACGGCATCGACTAGCGTAGCGACTAAGGATATCGTGCAAGCCGTGCTAAGTACGGGCAAACAAGTCGCGACGCTGACACGCAGCTTGCAAATTCAGGGCATGGGCTGTGCCTCCTGTGTCGCTAAGATAGAAAAAGCCTTAGTCGCCAGCCCTGGCGTAATCAATGCGCAAGTGAATTTATTAACTGAAACGGCCAATGTTGAATGCCTGGCTGGCGTCTCCTGGGCGCAATTGGCTGGGGTGATACAAGGTCTGGGCTACACCGTGGCGGCTCCTGAAGCGGCACCTGCGGTGGCAAGCACTACCAGCGCAAATGATAAAGCCTGGCTGACACCATCGCTGGCAATGGCGCTGACCTTGCCTTTAATGTTGCCTATGGTTGCGCAAATTTGGGGCTGGCATTGGATGTTACCAGCCTGGTTGCAATTCTTGTTGGCGACGCCTGTGCAATTTTATTTTGGTGCGCGCTTTTACCGCGCGGCTTGGTATGCCTTGAAAAATGCGGCAGCGACGATGGAAGTTCTGGTGGCATTGGGTACCAGCTCGGCCTATGGTTTATCGCTGTATTTGTGGCTGCAAGCCTGGCTTAAGCAGTCAGCCAGCGTACCGCATTTGTATTTTGAAGCTTCGGCTGCGGTGATTAGCCTGGTTCTATTGGGTAAGTATCTGGAAGCTCGCGCTAAAACGCAAACCACCGATGCGATTCGCGCCTTGCATGCACTGCGTCCTGAGCAAGCGCGGGTCGTAACCGATGCCGCAAGCCAGGCGACTAGCCTGATACCAGTCGAGCAAGTCGAAGTCGGCGATAGCCTGATCGTGCAACCTGGCGAAAAAATCCCCTTGGATGCTGTAGTCATTAGCGGCCGTAGCGATGTCGACGAATCCTTAATCAGTGGTGAGAGTTTGCCTGTCAGTAAACAAGCAGGGGATAGTGTGACGGGCGGCGCCATCAATGGCGAAGGAGTTTTACAGCTGCGTTGCAGCCATAAGGCTGGCGCGGGCATGTTAGCCAGAATCATTCAGCTAGTCGAACAAGCGCAAGCCAGCAAAGCGCCGGTGCAGCGTTTGGTGGATCAAATCAGTGCGGTGTTTGTGCCCATGGTGTTGCTGATTGCGTTAATTTGCCTGGGCGCCTGGCTTTGGTATGGCGCGCCACTCGAGCAAGCCATGATTAATGCGGTGGCAGTGTTGGTTATCGCCTGCCCTTGTGCGCTGGGCCTGGCCACTCCGACGGCATTAATGGTGGGAACTGGCGTCGCGGCAAGGCAGGGTATTTTAATTAAAGATGCCACCGCACTCGAGTTAGCGCATAAAGTCGATCTGGTGGCGTTTGATAAAACCGGCACCCTGACTGAAGGCAAGCCACGCTTGCAGGCTTTGCATGTGAATCCGGCTAGTCCCTATCAGGAGCAACACATGCTGGCGCTGGCGGCGAGTTTGCAACGCTATAGTGAGCACCCTTTAGCCGTGGCGGTCAGTCAGGCTGCAGCAGAGGCTAGTCTGGAATTGCCGATTAGTGAACACGTACAAGCGCTGGCCGGGCGTGGCGTCGAAGGCCAGATTAATGGCCAGACCTGGTTGCTCGGTAGTTCACGCCTGTGTGAAGAAAGGCAGGTGCAAATTCCACCCGCATTGCATTTGGTGGCGCAACAGGCTCAGCAACAAGGCGCCAGCCTGGCCTGGCTGATGCAAGTCGATGCCGATACACCTGCCAACATAGATGCTGATGTCGCAGCCTATGTGCATATTCATGCCTTATTCTGTTTTAGTGATCAGTTAAAGCCAAGCGCGCAGCAAGCGGTACAACAATTACAGCAAGCGGGGATACGCACGGTGATGTTAAGCGGTGATAATCCAGGGAGTGCAGCGGCCATCGCTGCGCAAGTTGGGATTAGCGAAGTCCATGCCAGTTTGCTGCCTGCGGATAAGGCCGCGCACTTAAAGCAATTTCAAGCAGCGGGTTTGCGTGTGGCGATGGTCGGTGATGGTTTGAATGATGCCCCCAGTCTGGCCGCCGCCGATGTCGGCATCAGTATGGCCAGTGGCACCGATGTGGCGATGCAAGCCGCCGGGATTACACTGATGCGTGCCGATTTGCGTTTAGTCGCCGATGCCCTCAGTATTTCGCGACTCAGCTACAAAAAGATACAGCAAGGTTTATTCTGGGCCTTCTTCTACAACGTGCTGGGTCTGCCGTTGGCAGCGCTGGGTTATTTAAATCCCGTGTTTGCCGGCGCTGCCATGGCTTTGAGCAGTGTCAGTGTGATCGCCAATGCGCTATTACTTAAGCGCTGGCGTGCCAGTGCCAGTCGTCAGCAGGAATAGGGGGTGCTATGAATATCGGCGCCGCAGCGCAAGCATCAGGCATTAGCGCAAAAATGATACGCCATTATGAATCCCTGGGTTTGCTGGCAGTAGCCAAACGCAGCGCCGCGGGCTACCGTCATTACACCGAAGCAGATATTCACGTTTTGCAATTTATCCGCCGCGCCCGCGATCTGGGTTTTTCTTTGGCTCAAATTCAAAACCTGTTAAGCCTCTGGCATGACAAGCAGCGTCCAAGCAAGCAAGTCAAGGATCTGGCGAGCCAGCATTTGTATGAGTTAGAGCAAAAGCTCGCCGAAATCCTCAGTATGAAAGCGACACTGGAACATTTGCTCGCCACTTGTCATGGCGATCAACGCCCAGATTGTCCGATACTTGCCGAATTATCAGGTCAAACAAAAGGGCTTGCAGATCTGTCGTCGTGCTGTCATAATTCGCCCCCTCCTGACGCGAACTGAGATTTAAACGGTAAGCGAAACGGAAATGTGCGAGATCAACTGGTGAGTTTGTAAAAAAAACAG
>JAYSEN010000026.1:0-65619 GCA_041913845.1 Undibacterium sp. | reverse complement strand
ATCTCACTTTCCTTTCCAGCTCTAGAAAAGTGTCAACTTTAATCAGGACGGGTCATACCAAATAAAAAAGGCGCTAAAAGCGCCTTTTTGTTTAGGACTTAGGCAAAACAAACTTGTTATCGTTGTCTTGCCTTGCCGAACTCCAGTACTGTCTTAGTCTTCACATGCCGTCAGCACACATGCTTTAGTCCTGCTATGAATACGAAGTCCGATTTTACTTGGCTAAAATTTTACGTATAGATTCCGCAAATTCATCGGCAGCAAACTTGGCCACATAGGCATCAGCACCGACAGCCTTAATATGATCTTCATTGGTGGTGCCTGACAATGAGGAATGTATCATCACGGGTAAAAAGCGCAGACGTTCGTCTTGCTTAATTTTACGTGTCAGCGTAAAACCATCCATTTCCGGCATTTCAAGGTCGGTTACGACCATCGCCACTTTATCACGCACACCCAAGCCTTCAGCGAGCGCAGCATCGGCCAGATGCTGGAGTTTTTCCCAACATTCTTTACCGGTTTTGGTCATGATAAACGGTGCACCTATGGCATTAAATGCCTGCTCAATCAAGCCACGTGCCACAGCTGAATCATCTGCTGCCAGAATAACCGCACCTGGCTTAATTTTGAGTTTATCGCCTATGGTTTCAGGGTCGATGTCGCTGCCTTCGTGTGGCGTCATTTGACGCAGAATTTGTTCGACATCCAGGACTTGCGCCAGACGGGTGTTTTCGGTATCCCCATCCAAACGCGCAATACTGGTCACCATCCCACCTACCGCACTGTTTTCAGCAGATAAAACCTGATTCCAATCCAGCCTGACGATTTCCTCGACAGATTCCACCGCAAAACCTTGGGTGGTGCGCGCATATTCGGTGACGAGCATAATATTCAAGCCAGTTTTCGGGGTACGCCCGACCACTGCGGGTAAATCGATGACTGGAATTATCTGTCCACGCAAATTAACTACACCCAAATTGTGTGGTAAAGCCCCCGCCATTGCCGTGATTTCAGGCATGGCAACAATTTCACGGACTTTAAATACATTAATACCAAACAAGTCTGAGCGATCACTTTTTGCATCATGCCCCAAGCGAAACAAAAGCAACTCAAATTTATTTGAGCCTGTCAGATTAGTACGTTCATCCACTTCTTGTTGTACGGAGCTCATTATTCCCCCTCTTAGGTGACCGACAAAATTCCCGGGACTTACGCAAAACAGACGCTGCCATCGTTGTTTCGCCTAGCCTTACTCCAGTACCATCCTCGGCTTCACGCCTAGTCAGCACAATTTAGCGTAAGTCATGTTTCCAATTCAATCAATATTGCCACTATAGCAGGCCGAAATCGCCGTTTTATGCCATTCCATGAAATTTGACAAAGCGACTCCGGCTTTATTTCATTGCATCAGGTCAGATAACCAATCTTAACCTAAGGCAAAATTTGCGCAAGTCCCATTCACTTTATTACACGATAACAAGGAGTGTAAGCCTTACCTGGTAATTTCATTCGATTTTGCGCAACAAACGAGCTTAATAAGGCATCCATGGCTTCCATGATGGCAGATTCACCACGAATTTCAAAATGCCCAAACTCTTCGATAGCACGTATGCCCTGCTCTTTGACATTGCCCGCCACTACACCAGAAAAGGCACGACGTAAATTAGCCGCAAGTAAGTGGACTTCTTGATTTTTGTGCAACTCCAAATTACGCATGGCCTCATGGCTAGGGATAAATGGCCGTTGAAACTCACGGTCAATTTTCAGCATCCAGTTAAAGTAATAAGCATCACCTTTTACCTTACGGAATTCGCGAACCTGTTTAATCGCGGCTTGTACTTCCTGAGCCACTCCAACTGGGTCATTAATAATAATTTTATAAGCTTTACGAGCTTCATCACCTAAAGTCGCGGCAATAAACTGGTCAATTTGCGCAAAGTAATCGGCCGCACTCGCGGGACCAGTAAAAATTAATGGGAATGGCATTCCAGCGTTATCTGGATGCAGCAGGATGCCCAGTAAATACAGAATTTCCTCAGCCGTACCCGCACCACCAGGAAATACAATCACAGCATGCCCCAGCCGGACAAAGGCTTCCAGTCGTTTTTCTATATCCGGTAAAATCACTAAGTCATTGACGATAGGATTGGGCGCTTCAGCGGCAATAATCCCAGGTTCAGTGATACCTAAATAACGACCTTGATTGTTGCGCTGCTTAGCATGCGCAATCGCCGCGCCCTTCATCGGCCCTTTCATCGCACCCGGGCCACATCCGGTGCAAATATCCAGACCACGTAAGCCAAGTTGGTAGCCAACATGCTTGGTGTAATCATATTCGGCACCACTAATCGAATGCCCGCCCCAGCAAACCACCAGATTGGGGTTAACTTGTGGTCGTAATAAATTAGCATTTCGCAAAATATGAAACACAGCGTCGGTGATACCCACTGAATCCGCCAGATTAAATTTATTCGCGTCCTCGATTTCACCGCCGATAAATAAAATGTCACGCAAAACGGCCGACAAGTGTTCTTGCAAGCCTTTGATCATGACCCCATCAACGAAGGCATTCGCCGGCGCTGCACGCAAATCGAGTTTAATACCACGTTCGCGTTGCACGATACTGATATCAAAATCCTGGTAGCGTTCAAGTAATTCTTTGCCATCGTCCAAACCACTGCCACAATTCAACACGGCCAGCGCACAGCGGCGGAATATCTGATACAGGCCACCATGACTACTGTCCAGCAATTTAGCCACTTCCGCGCGGGATAACACTTCCATACGCCCTTCTGGCGTTATTTGTGTATCGATTACTTCATATTGAGTCACAGATCACCTTTTAGAAAACGGATACCAATTTATCCACCCAAGGCAAGTTCAAGTGCCCAGACCAAGGGTTAATACCTGACAGCAGGATAATCACTGTTATGAATGAATTTAGCACGCCAATCAGCAATTTTGCGTAGTTAACCAATTATCTGCATTATTTTACTGGCGGGGCTTGTATCTGCATGACAAGACGAGTACAATTCGCCTCCTTCAGACGCGGGGTGGAGCAGTCTGGCAGCTCGTCGGGCTCATAACCCGAAGGTCGTAGGTTCAAATCCTGCCCCCGCAACCAATCGCTTGTTTCCAATGGCATCAACGCCGCCCAAAAAATCCAACTTCACAAACAGCCTAGCTTAAGTTTTTATTGTATTTTAAGTGTATGAAAGATCAATACGACCAAGCCACGCTGGAATTACCCGGACTCGACACGCGCCAAACACCCGCTCAGGAAGCGACACGCAAAGGTGCAAACAATGCACGTAAAGCCATGCGCCCTCAAGAGCAATTAAGCTTATTGGAAGTATTTGGCCCGACCGATACGACTGGCTTACCAGCCTGGGTAAACGATGAAAACCTGGATTTAAGCGGCTTACCCAAGTGGCGTTAATTCTGCTTTATTCTGTTCATTGGCAGCTAGCGGCAAAGTGAACCAAAAGATCGCGCCCTTGCCTGGCTCTGACTCAAAGCCTATCTGCCCGCCCATCAGCTCAACCAGATCTTTACTGATACTCAAACCTAATCCCGCCCCCATCTGACGACGACTATCACTACTCTCGGCCTGAGCAAAGCGAGAAAACACGCGTTCGCGAAATTCATAAGGGATACCTTGCCCCTGATCCTGAATTTCGATTTTGCAGTATTTCCCCTGACTATGAACCCTGACCTCAACCAATCCATCCATGGGCGAGAATTTAATACTATTCGATAATAAGTTAGCCAACACTTGCAAGACCCTGTGACTGTCCGCCATCACCCAAATACTCTGACTACGCGTTACCAGTGCAAAGTGAATTTGCATTGAGTCTGCGTAATGGGTAATTTGCTCCAGAGATTGCTTTACCGTCTGCAATAAATCAAAGCCTTGCACACTTAACCGCAACTTGCCTGAGGCAATTTTTTCAACGTCCAAAATATCATTAACTAAGGCCATCAATCGCTCGCAATTTCGATATGCTAATTGCAATAATTTAAATTGCTGACTAGGCATATGGCCAAACGTACGCCCCACCAATAAGCCCAGCGAGCCATGCAAAGACGTCAAAGGTGTGCGCAGCTCATGGCTGACGGCGGCCACAAATTCGCGTTTGATGCGCTCATTTCTACGTATCTCAGTTAAATCCCTGACCAAGCCGCTAAAATACCGTTTGCCAGCAATTTCAATTTGCCCTATTGAAAGTTCTAGTGGGAAAATTTCATTGTTCTTACGCTTACCCTCAAGCAAGCGGGCACCAACCCCCACTTTATTGGAACCTACCCCAGCAAAATAACGCTCCAGATGCTGATCGTGCTGTTGACGGTAATGTTCAGGCATAAGCATTTTGATATTCTGCCCCAGCACGTCTTGCGCATCATAGCCAAAGATACGCTCCGCAGAGTGATTAAATGATTCGATAAAACCCTTGTCATCTATGACAATTAAACCATCGACGATGTTAGCGATGATGGCATTTAATTTTTGTTCTGCACCAACCAGCGCGGTAACGTTCTGTAAAAGCGCGATGCCTCCGAGGTATTCACCAGCGCCTCCCAATGTTGGCAATAAATTCAACAATAAGCTATGCGCCTTCCCGCTATGGTCGGCACTGGTAAATTGATATTGCAAAAGCGGACGTGCCAGCTTCAAATCCGCCTCTATCCAATCCCAAATAGTGACATCCGAAAGTAATTGCTGGACCGTCAATTTTTGCCAATCCACCTGCTGCAAAACCTGACCAAAATATTTTTTCGCCGAAGGATTGCACCCCGTGAGACGACTATCCTGACCAAACTCCAATACCATCTCGGGCATGGCTTCATACAACTTGGTATAGCGTGCTTCCTTTTCACTGAGTTGCCGGACCACATCGTTGACCCGCAGATCTATTCTGCGCTGACGCTGTAAAAAGTTATATACCAGACTCACAAATAAACTGCTCAGCAACAACCCCGCAATTAATACTATGTTCGCGTGGCGCGTGGCATCCTCAATATAAGCCAGACTGCGAATACGCATAAGCCAGCGTTGTTGACCAAATTCAAGCATGCGCTCCAACTCGGGACGCTTGAATTCGCCCGGCTGCTCTTGCCATGCATCAGAAAAAAGCAATTGCTGAGCATCCGCGCGTTCAGAGGTGTACAGTTGCAAAGCAAAATCATGCTGATCATTCCCAAAAATACCTTGCACCAGATCGCGACCGCGAAACGCCACATACACCACACCACGCACGGCACGTTTACGTTCATCCAGAGTGCTGGTAGCCTGATTTGCCGAATAAAACGCTTGCATATACAAACTACCAAACTGAGCATCCCGCCCATCTTCTTGCAATAAAACAATACGATTTGTTAACACTGGCTCGCCACTGCTTATCGTCGCCTGCAAAGCAGAGGCTCGAATCGGCTCTATATTCAGGGCGTAGCCAAAAGCACGCTGATTGCGCTGATTAAATGGCTCGATGTAGGTAATTGGGTAATATTCGGCCAGGCTTTTTCCTTCTTGCCTGACTCTGAAGTCGGTGTAGCCCTCGTCCCTGATTTGTTGCTGATAAGAAGAAAGACTGGCAGCCGGCACACGCAAGGCCACCCCTAAGCCTTGCACCCCCAGATAGTTGTAACCCAAATTGATTTGCTGGGCATAGTCATACCATTGCTGCCGGCTAACATCAGGGAACAGGTACCACATGGCTGCACCAGAACGCAGCAATTGCTCGAAACTGCGGATTTTTTTTTGTAACTCAAAGGCCACATAATCGGCACGATGATTAAATTGCTGATTCAGTTTTTGCTGTTCTAAGGCTTGAAAATGCAGGAAAGCCAGTACCGTCAAGCCCAACGAAACGATCAGACTCAACAACAACCAGCCCAATTGGTCACGTCGCAACCAGGGCGAGGACTGCATCAGTTGATCTTCATTGACAGCCTGATACTCCATAAGAGCCTCATCCTGTTAAGCGCGAGAGTTTAAATTTTAAACAAAGTTTGGTATCCACCAATAAAATTAGTCGATTCTTGTACCAAAACAACATTTATTCTTTTATCCGCTCGCACCAGAACAACATGGGCAGGCCTTATAAGCACAAAGAAGTTTGCGGTTGCGACCTCTGTGGCTACTTATTTGCGCCATTAAAACTTTATTCAGAGCAATTTACTTCTTGACCAGGCTTTTTACAGTTGCCCACTGACGCCGAGATATCGGCAACTTTTCCGTGACGCCATCCAAAAGCACTAACCAGACTTCAGAACTCTTGTCCTCAGCCTCCATCGCGCCTTGATCCAGACAGCCCTTCTCCACACCAACAATGGCGTTTTTGGCAACCAAAGCATTTCTATGTATACGCACAAAACGCTCGGCAAACTCTTGCTCAAGGTGACTGAGAGATTCTTCCAGCAAGTAGTCACGCTGGCGTGTTTTTAGCGTCAGGTATTTTTGTTCAGCCTTCAGATAAATAACGTCTTCAACCGGAATAAGTAAAATCTTACCGCGTTCTAAAACCGAAAAATGACGCCGGCGCGCCAAGTCAGTCTGCGCCAGGTCTGGCACCTTCAGCGAGCTTTCCCGGGCTAGCGCCTGATGTGCGCGCATCAGGGCATCAGCCAAGCGCTCTCGTCGGACTGGCTTCAATAAGTAATCTATCGCCTGTACTTCAAACGCTTGCACAGCAAATTCGTCATAGGCGGTAATGAAGATGATGGCAGGCACTTTAACGTCATGCTGATGCTGCGTGAAGTGCCGCGCCAACTCAATACCATTCATGCCCGGCATTTGCACATCAAGCAAAATCACATCAAGCGTCAGTTCGGCAAATTGCCCAAGCAATTGCCGCGCATCGGAAAATTCGCTGACCAATGTATGCGGGCATTGTGCCTGGATATCATCAAGCAAATCATGTAAACGCGCCCGGGCAGGCGCTTCATCATCAACCAAAGCAATTCGTAAGTTCATCGTTTTTGCAAAGGAAATTCAAGATTAACTATAAATTCATTGTTTATAACTGCGTGCTCGAGATGCGCTTCAATGTCATACAGTAAGCGCAAACGCTGCCGTATATTTTCCAGCGCCATCTGATTACCTGCACTCACTATGCCATGCTGATGCATGGGGTTTCTGATCTCTATGAGCAACTTACCAAATTGCACTTTGAGCATAACGCTGACACGAGCCAATTGCTCAGCAGGTTCGACCCCATAATGCACCGCATTTTCTAAAAGTGGTTGCAATAACAAACTAGGCAATTGGATTTTGCGCATTTGTTCGTCAGATATACCCTGACTATCCCACACCAACTCCATGCGCTCACCCAAGCGCAATTGTTCGATGGCCAGATACTGCTGACACAAGCGCACTTCTTCCGCCAGGCTGGTGATATTCCGGGTGTCGCGCATTAATACCCGAAACAACTCCGACAAGTCTTCCAACACGGTTTCTGCCTTTCGCGGTTCCCGACGTATTAGCGAGAGTGCGGTATTCAAGCTATTAAACAAAAAATGGGGTCTGATTCTTGCCTGTAAAGCCTGCAATCTTGCCTCATTCAAAGCGGGTGAATAGGCTTTACCAACCAATTCAAAATAATGTTGCGCCGCTAATCCAAACACAAAGCTGGCGCAAATTGTCCATTCGGGCTGAACCCGTGGGTAGATCTCTTTAAACCAATCCTGCGGAGCGAAAAACAAAAAAATCAGGCCAACCCAACACACTGGCAAAATGCCACAGACCAGCCTTTGCACCCAGGCCGGCCAATAGCCCGCACCGCCGTATCGCCGTAACGCGCACAGAGAAAATGCCGCACCCAGGGTCACAAACTCGAGCAAACTTGCACTTTCAACAAATTGCTGCAAACAGCTCATCAAGCCATATCCACGACTATACAGCGCCAGAAATAGCGCAAGATTGGCGCCCAACAGGATGCGAAACAGCACACCTATGTTGCAAGCGTCGGGAATTAAGTCATTTCTAGGAATATTTTCGATTTGCTGCTGCATAGCAAAAACTGAGTGTTTTATAATCTGGCTTCCCATTATTTTGCAGTGAATTCGCGTAAAACTGAATGAACTTACAAATTGAACCAATTTTTCTTAGTAAATGGCTAGCACTATGACATCACAATTCGATAAAAAAGGCGAGGCTTGGTCTGCGCGCTTTTCAGAACCTGTCTCTGATTTGGTAAAACGCTATACCGCCTCGGTCTTTTTTGATAATCGCATGGCCTTAGTGGATATTCAGGGCTCGTTGGCGCATGCCGAGATGCTGGCCGCACAGCACATCATAAGCGCAGCAGATTATGCAGCGATACAGCAAGGTATGGCGCAAATTCGCGGCGAAATCGAAAGCGGCCAATTTACCTGGTTGCTGGACCTCGAAGACGTGCATCTGAATATCGAAAAACGCTTGACTGAAATCATTGGCGACGCTGGCAAGCGTTTGCACACGGGGCGTTCGCGCAATGATCAGGTCGCGACTGACATACGCTTGTATTTACGTGGTGCTATCGACAATTTGCAAGACTTACTCAAGCAGTTACGTGCCGCGCTGCTCGATCTGGCCGAACGTCATGCCGATACAATTCTGCCAGGCTTTACCCATATGCAAGTTGCACAGCCTGTCACCTTCGGTCACCATATGCTGGCCTATGTTGAAATGTTTACGCGCGATAGCGAACGTCTGGCCGACTGCCGCAAACGTGTTAATCGCCTGCCTTTAGGCGCAGCTGCCCTGGCTGGCACTACCTTCCCTATCGACCGGCAACGCGTTGCAACCACCCTGGGCTTTGAACAAGTTTGTCGTAACTCGCTGGACGCCGTATCGGACCGCGATTTTGCGATTGAATTTTGTGCCGCCGCATCCCTGATCATGACGCACATTTCTCGCTTTTCGGAAGAGTTAATCATCTGGATGAGTCCACGCGTAGGCTTTATCGACCTGGCTGACCGTTTTTGCACAGGTTCGTCTATCATGCCACAAAAGAAAAATCCTGACGTACCCGAACTGGCGCGCGGCAAAACTGGTCGTGTCAACGGTCATTTAATTGCCTTACTGACGTTAATGAAGGGCCAGCCCCTGGCCTATAACAAAGATAATCAGGAAGACAAAGAGCCCTTGTTTGATACGGTTGACACCCTGACCGATACCTTGCGCATTTTCGCTGACATGGCAAGCGGCATTGAAGTTAAGGCAGAAGCAATGCGTGCAGCCGCGCTGCAAGGTTATGCGACCGCCACTGATCTGGCTGATTATTTAGTTAAGAAAGGTCTGCCTTTCCGTGACGCACATGAAGCAGTCGCGCTGGCAGTGCGCCATTGTGTCGATAAAGCGTGCGACCTGGCTGACTTATCCCTGACCGATTTACAGCAATTCTCTAAGCTGATTACTGACGATGTATTTGCAGTACTTACACTCGAAGGCTCAGTGGCAGCCCGTGACCATATTGGCGGCACGGCGCCATCCCAGGTCAAGGCAGCAATCGCTTATGCACGCGCACATCTGCTCTAAATCATAACAAGCTAAGTAGTTCTACTGAGTTTGTCTCATTCTATACAAAGCCAGCGGGCACCTCTAAGGTGCCCGCTTTGCTTTCTGGCAAAAACCCGTATACTCAGCCCTAGCAGCCTGTCGGACTTAGGGGGGCGAAGTAAATGTCACTACGACAGAAGCGATTTTGCCGCCGACTTAGCCTAAGTCCGACAGGCTGCCAGACTGCGTGAGCGCATCAATAAGCGTTGAATGCAGCACCAACAGGCCCACTCAGAATAGCCTGTATCAACTACCATCAGGAGACACTATGGAAGCACCCCAAGCAAACGCTGGGTCTGCGATGCAGGCACTCGAGCGTCTGTCTGGCTGGATCGATACGCTAAATCAGCAAATCGGTCGCCTCGCCAATTTAATGATCTTACTTTCATGTCTGGTCAGCGCCACGAATGCACTGGTACGCTATGGTTTCGACTGGAGCGATAACTGGCCACTCGAATTGCAATGGTATTTATTTGGTGCCGCAGTGATGCTGGGCGCGTCGTACACCTTTCAAAAAAATGAGCATGTCCGGGTCGATTTAATTTATGGGCACGTCTCTGAACGAGCACAACTCTGGATCGACATCTTTGGCATCATCGTCTTCTTATTACCTTCTTGTACCTTGTTCGCCTGGTTGTCCTGGAAAGCCTTATTTCTGCCTTCCTGGGAAATTCTGGAACAATCGAGTAATTCCGGGGGCTTGCCACGTTACCCGATTAAATTCATCGTACCACTGGGTTTTGCGCTTTTGAGCCTACAAGGTGTTGCTGAACTCATCAAACGCGTCATCGCATTAAAACGCCATACTCATCTGGCTGCTCAATACGAAAGGCCAGTGCAATGATCCCTTTAGAATACATGCCGCCTTTAATGTTCGGCGGTTTAGTGCTGTTTATGCTGATAGGATTTCCAGTCGCGTTTTCTTTATTGGCGGTTGGCCTGTCGTTTGGCTTTGTGGCGATTGAATTTGGCTATTTCAACGTCAACTTCTTGCAAGCCGTACCGCTGCGTATTTTTGGCAGCGTGCTGGCGAACGATTTATTGCTGGCAATTCCTTTTTTCACCTTTATGGGGGCGATACTGGAAAAATGCGGCCTGGCTGAAGAAATGCTGGATTCCATGGGGCAGCTATTTGGCCCTATCCGTGGCGGCCTGGGCTATTCAGTCATTATCGTCGGTTTTATTCTGGGCGCGATTACCGGCACAGTTGCCGCCCAGGTCATCGCGATGGCAATGATTTCCCTACCTGTCATGATGCGTTACGGCTATAACATGCGCTATACCACGGGGGTATTAGCCGCTTCCGGCACTATTACGCAATTAGTGCCACCATCACTGGTGCTGGTGGTATTGGCCGATCAATTAAAAACCCAGACCGCTGCAACCGATGTCGGCAATATGTATATGGGGGCCTGGATTCCCTCGCTGATTCAAATCGCCCTGTTTATCATCTACACCTTTTTACTCAGTCGCTTCAAACCCGAATGGCTGCCACCTGTTCCCAAAGAAGCGCGCACCTTGCAAGGCTGGGCGCTCTGGAAAAAATGCCTGCAAGGGATTATCCCTTCAGCGGTGTTGATTTTCATGGTGTTGGGGACGATGATGCTGGGCATTGCCACCCCAACAGAATCGGGCGCGATGGGCGCCTTAGGCGCGGTTATACTGGCGGTGTTACGGCACCCGCAATTACGCGCCATCGATAAGCGCGTCGCACAAACTGGCATCACAGCGTTAGCCCTGGCGGCAATTCTAGGCGCACTGTTTCAACCAGAAGAAGGCCAGAACATGGCTAAATTCGCACGCCAGATATTGCAAATCGCTTTAGCCATCGGTTATCTGGGAATAATCTGGCTGGTTTGGCGCGCGGTGAAAATCAGTGAATTGCGCGGCTTAATTACCCTGGGCTACCAATCCACGATGCGGCTTACCGCCATGGTGGTCTTTATTTTGATAGGTTCCACCTGTTTTTCTGTGGTCTTTCAGGGCGTTGATGGCGGTACCTGGGTCGAGCATTTATTCACGAAAATTCCAGGCGGCTGGGTCGGCTTCTTGATTACGGTGAATTTATTCGTTTTCTTTTTAGCCTTCTTCCTCGACTTTTTTGAAATTGCCTTCATCGTCGTGCCTATGCTGGCACCGGTAGCCGAAAAAATCCTCACTCCGGTTTTACTCGAAAGCATGGGTAGTCAACAAGCAGCGGCCTCCGCAGCCCTGGTCTGGTTTGGCGTAATTTTATGCGTCAATATGCAGACTTCCTTCATGCATCCACCGTTTGGCTTTGCCCTGTTTTACTTGCGCGGTGTAGCGCCGAAAGAAGTAAAGAGCTCAGACATATACTGGGGTGCCCTGCCCTGGGTGGGCTTGCAATTATTGATGGTTATTCTGGTCATTGCCAGCCCTAAAATGGTGACTATTTTATTGGACAAAGGTGAACCCGATACCAGCAATGGCAACCTGATCTTCACCCCACCAGTGGATACTGGTGATCCTGAGCCACCCTCTTTGAATTTACCGAACGAACCCGAGGCCAAACCTGAGAGTGAAACGGAGGCAGCGCAATTTACCTTTCAAGAACCGGCTGCATCTGTCAGTAGTTCGGCCTCTAAATGAATGCGATAGCACACATAGAATAAAGCTGGACATAAAAAATCCCCGCCCAATTTACAGGCGGGGATTTTTTGTATTAGCGAACGCAAACAAACTAATTAGCGACTCCTGACCATGGTTTATTTGAGCATTTTCGTAAATGCGAAACGCGCATAAGATTGTTCGGCCACATTAAACCAATTAGCCTGATTATTCCGGAAGCCTACCCAATCCGCATACACTTTGGCGAATTTAGGGTTCTTTGCGACTTCTTCGGCATAGGTCTCTTGTGTCGCCTTAAAGCAGGCGTTCAAGACTTCGGGTGAAAAAGCTTTCAGACTAATTTTTTGTGACAATAAGCGCCCCAGTGCACCCGGATTGCGCGCATCGTATTTTGCTTGCATGTCGACATGCGCTTCCATCGACGCGGTTTCTATTGCGATCTGGTATTGCTTAGGCAGTTTATCCCATTCCTTTTTACTGATGTAAAACGAGAGCTGAGCGCCACCTTCCCACCAACCTGGATAATAATAAAACTTGGCAACCTTATTAAAACCCAGTTTTTCGTCGTCATACGGACCGACCCATTCGGCCGCATCGATCGTGCCTTTTTCCAGCGCTGGATAAATATCGCCGCCAGCAATTTGTTGCGGTACCGTGCCGAGCTTAGATAAAACCCGGCCAGCAAAACCACCGACGCGGAATTTCAAGCCCTTTAAATCTTCTACCGTTTTGATTTCTTTACGGAACCAGCCGCCCATTTGCGTGCCAGTATTACCACCTAAGAAATTCACGACATTGTAGTCAGCAAAAAATTCGCGCATGAGTTTCATGCCATTGCCATGCAACATCCAGGCGGTGTGCTGACGCGAAGTCAGACCAAATGGCACGGCGGTATCAAACGCAAATGTCGGGTCTTTACCAAAGTAATAGTAAGAGGCAGTATGACCAACTTCGACAGTGCCATTTTGCACCGCATCCAAAACCTGAGTGCCAGGCACAATCTCACCGGCAGAAAAAACCTTAATGGTGAATTTGCCGTCCGTCAGTTCTTTGACGCGATTTGAGAAAATCTCTGCAGCACCATAAATGGTATCCAGACTTTTTGGGAAACTAGACGCTAAACGCCAGTTCAACGTGGGAGTATCGGCCGCTAACGCAGGAGCAGCAACCGCTGCAGCACCGGCTGCCAGGGTAGTATTTTTCAGAAACGAGCGACGTTCCATGGTATCTCCGTAATTTCTATAACTGATTTTCACCCTTACTAAGGTGGGCGAGCGTACAGGTCAGACTAGCGACTTACACGACCTGGCGCCCCATTGTAGAGCCAGGTTTTCAGCTGTGCAATGCTTTCACAGGGAAACCCGGCCGAGTGTGGTCATCAGGAAACGAGCAGGCGGTGATGCATTTACGCCAGCAGTCAGCAAGCAAAAAAAAAGCCAGATGACAGCATCTGGCTTGTTAGCTTGCCTGATCAATCACGATCAGTACTAGTGACCTGCTTAGTTACCGGCAATGGTCATGGATTCGATCAAAATCGAGCCAGTTTCTTTAGTGCCACGTATTAGTGTATCGCTACCCAAGGCAACGATTTGCCCAAACATTTCACGTAAATTACCAGCGATGGTGATTTCTTCGACAGGGTATTGAATCACCCCATTTTCTACCCAATAACCCGAGGCACCGCGCGAGTAATCGCCCGTTACATAGTTCACGCCCTGCCCCATTAATTCCGTTACCAATAAACCCGTACCGAGTTTCTTTAACATGGCGGCGAAATTATCGCGGGACTTGGTTAAACTCGATTGCAAACGCAAATTATGTGAGCCACCGGCATTGCCCGTGGTTTGCATACCCAACTTGCGTGCCGAGTAGGTCGATAAGAAATAGCCTTGCACCACACCATTTGCCACCACTTCACGCCGCGTCGTGCGCACCCCTTCATCGTCAAATGGCGATGAACCGACCGCACCGATGACGTGGGGATCTTCAACGATAGAAATATGTTGCGGAAAAACTTGTTGCCCCAGGCTGTCGAGTAAAAAACTGGATTTACGATACAGTGCGCCACCTGACGTCGCTTGCACAAAGGCGCCCAGCAAACCCGCAGCCAATGGCGCTTCAAACAAGACTGCACACTTACGAGTACTGAGTTTGCGCGCATGCATACGTGCCAGCGCCCGCTCAGCGGCGTAACGACCTATCGCCTCAGGGTCGGCGAGCTTTTTTGGATTGCGTTGTGATGAATACCAATCATCACGTTGCATGTGTGCGCCACGTCCAGCGATAGGCGCTACTGCTATAGTATGACGACTGAGTGGATAGCCACCCATAAAACCACGACTATTGGCCGAGATAAAGTGAGATTGCTGCACTTGTACGCTAGCGCCTTCGCTATTGCGGATACGCTGATCGACGGCAAAGGCGGCGGCTTCGGTACGCAAGGCGATTTCCAAAGCTTGTTCTGCGTCGATAGCCCAAGGGTAGCAAAGTTTTAAATCGCGAGGCGCCAATTCCAGCATATCGGCGTCCGGCAAGCCCGCGCAATCATCTTCCGCAGTGTAGTTGGCGATATTGAAGGCCGCCTCCACTGTATCGCGCAAGGATTTTTCAGAAAAATCCGAGGTACTCGCACTGCCGCGCTTTTGCCCCAGATACAGCGTTACCGCCATGCCCTTGTCTCGGTTTTGTTCTATGGTTTCAGTTTGCCCTTTGCGCACACTGACTGATAAACCATTTCCCTCACTCAATTCTACGGCGGCGTCACTGGCACCGCGCTCGCGAGCATAACGTAAAACGTCTTGCGCCAATTGCTGAAACTGTTCTTTGGTATAAGAAAACGATGAGGTATTGGGGGATTTACTCATGGTGTCATTAAGAAATTATACAAATCATTTATTGCCAATTTAATCATAAACTGGGCAAATTCTGGTTAAATACCGCTGAGTTAAGTACTCGCTGGCTTGAAAGCCGCGGGAATTGTACTAAAAACGGTTATCATAGCAGTGTTTTAGCAATAACCGATAAAAGGCGAAGAATTATGCCAAATGCAAATCGTGGAGCCTGTGGCTTCCGCTCCGATGAATTTGAACAAGAATATGACCGTCCATCCAAATCGCAATTAAAACGCGAAATGACTGCGCTGCAAAAACTCGGCGAAGATCTGGTCGAACAACCTAAAGATCGCGTCAAACGCGTGCCTATGCCAGAAGATGTGCGCGATGCGATTTTAGAGTGTCAACAAATCAAAAATCACGAAGGCCGACGCCGCCAGTTGCAATATGTGGGCAAAAAAATGCGCACTCTGACGGAAGAAGAAGTCGCGATCATTCAAAAAACCATAGATAGCTGGCGCGGTGCTTCGAAATCAGAAACCGCAGCCATGCATGCACTTGAACGTCGTCGTGAAAAATTATTGGCCAATGATGCGGCATTGACTGACATCATGGCCGACTATCCTAGTATCGACGTACAACAATTACGCGCCCTGATACGCAATGCCCGTAAAGAGCAAGCTGAGCAAAAACCACCGAAAGCTTACCGTGAGATTTTCCAGATCTTAAAGCAAGCCCAGCAAGTCAAAAACGGTGAAGCTGTCAGCCAGGAGGCCGACATCGACGAGGACGAGGATGAGTGAGCAGGCCTTAGCTGCAGCAACGCCACGCCGCGCCAAAATTGGCTTAGTCTCGATATCTGACCGCGCGTCTGCCGGGGTGTATCAGGATCAGGGAATTCCTGCCTTGCAAAGTTGGCTGGAACTCGCGCTGTTGCATCCATTTGATCTGGTCACTCGTCTGATCGCCGATGATCAGGCCACTATCAGTGCTTGCCTGATCGATCTGGTTGATCAGCAGCACTGCGATCTGGTACTGACCACAGGCGGCACAGGGCCAGCGCGGCGCGATGTGACGCCCGAAGCGACACTGGCAGTCGCAAGCAAAGAAATGCCAGGCTTTGGCGAACAAATGCGGCAAATCAGTTTGAATTTTGTGCCGACCGCAATCCTGTCCCGGCAAGTTGCGGTGATACGTGAAACGGCAGATCATGCGGCCTTAATCCTGAATTTACCCGGCCAGCCAAAATCGATTAAAGAAACCCTGGAAGGTTTAAAAAACCCGCAAGGGCAAGTCACGGTGCATGGAATTTTTGCAGCCATTCCTTATTGCATCGACTTAATTGGTGGCCCGTATCTGGAAACGAATCCGGCGATCTCTGCCGCCTTTCGTCCTAAGTCGGCACAACGGCCACCCATTGCGAACTGATGGCGACCATATTTTCCCACCCTGCCATGGCGTTGGCTGGCGCTGCTCTGCTCGGCAGTCAGCGCGTCAGCACGCGTTTGTTGTGGGCGGCTGTGATTTGCACGATTTTGCCTGACGCGGATGTGATAGCCTTTAAACTGGGCATTCCCTATGCACACGAACTAGGTCATCGTGGCGCTTCACATTCATTGCTATTTGCCCTGATTTGTGGTGCTTTGGCTGCACTTATGGCACCCGCATTACGCACTCAGCGCTGGCTTGCTTTCGTACTGTGTTCGCTGTCAGCCGCCTCGCATGCGATACTCGATGCCTGCACCACGGGTGGTTTAGGTGTGGCCTTATTCTGGCCCTGGCAAGATCAGCGCTATTTTTTACCCTGGCAGTTTATTCAAGTTTCGCCAATAGGTTCGCGCTTTTTTAGCGAGCGCGGTCTGGCCGTATTAAGTAATGAATTGCTGACCATCTGGCTACCAGTTTGTGTATTTTGCCTGCTGTGCTGGTGCGTGCGGCGTCTCCTTAAACCTCAAAATTTACAAGCATAAACCTATGTTAGAGACTATAGAACTTCAAACGCAGCAAGAGGTCAGCGTAGCTGTGATCTGGATGCACGGCTTAGGCGCCGATGCTAATGACTTCGTTCCCATAGTCGGGGAGTTGGATTTGAATGGCTGCCCTGGGATACGTTTTGTGTTCCCCAATGCGCCAACCATGCCCGTTACCATCAATGGTGGCTACGTAATGCGCTCTTGGTATGACATCGTCAGCACCGATCTGGTACGTCGCGAAGATGAAGCTGGTCTGCGCCAATCACAGGCTGCCATTGAACAATTAATTGAGCGTGAGATTGCCCGTGGCATTGCTGCAGAGCGTATATTTTTAGCTGGTTTTTCGCAGGGGTGCGCGATGACCTTGCAAACTGGCTTGCGTTATTCGAAAAAACTAGCCGGCATGATTTGCTTATCGGGCTACCTGCCATTGGCGAATTTATTCGAACAAGAACGCCATGCAGCCAATCAAAACACGCCTATTTTTATGGCACATGGCTTGGTCGATAATGTTGTGCCGCTGCAGCGTGCGCAACAATCGCGTGAATTATTGACGGCGGCGGGCTATGCCATAGAATGGCACGATTACATGATGCCGCATTCGGTTTGCGAAGAAGAAATCCTCGACTTGGGACGCTGGTTACGTGTTCAATTACATGTAGGCTGAAACAACGCGAGACAGTCCCGTCTCGCGTTACATCAGCTAGCATTCAAGCCGCGGTCAAACGTCGCTTTAAAAAAGCATCCACCGATAATTTTCCAGGCCCGATTATCGCAGCCAACAACAACATGACACCCCAATAGAAGTGATCATTTAAGGCTGCCGGGCAGGTAAATTCACGTAACTGCGGGTAGGAAATCACTGCCATCAGATTCACCGCAAACAAGCCCAGTGCAGCTGGTCGGCCCAACACTCCCAGTATCAATAAACTCGCGAAACCAAGCTCACCCACTGTCCCCATATAGGCGGCCAATTCGGGGGGCAAGACCGGCACTTTGTATTCATCTTGAAATAGCGACAAAGTTGCATTCCAATTCTGCGCTTTTAACCAGCCCGCGAGCAAAAATTGCCAGGCCACATACACACGTAAAGCCAGCAAAGCAAGGGGGCTCAACCACTGCGCCAGTTTTTCTTCGAATTGATACAGGCAGTTTAATAGATTATTTTTTTTCATTCTTCATTCTCAGTTGTGAATAGAGTAAAACAATTCGTCGGCAAACCAGGCTTGTAAACGGCTGGCGATTTCAAATTCGGGATCGCAGGATAAGGCTGCTTCCATGGCCGCGCCCAGCGTTTGCCCTCCGCGCAATGCACTGAGTGCCGCATATTCAGCTTGCGTCAACGACCTGGGCTGAGATTGCCAGTTGTGACGTGAGATCAAAATGCATTCACCCTGACGCCAGTCACAGCTGCTCAAATCGTCTTGCCCCGGATTCGATTCCTGCAAGCATTGCCATATGCTTGCCACCGCGTAGTCAGACGCAAAGATTTCCGCATAACCTTGCCACCCCAGACTCAGTGTCATGGGATCAACCCCTTGTTCATGAGCCCAACGTGCTAATGCGGGCAAATCCAGCACTGGATTTTCTTTAGCGTAGTAGCTGCGATGCAGCAGCCACTCCAGCCTGGCAACATCGGGCAGATAAGGATAGCTTGCAATTTCTGTTTGCGCTTGCAGGAAATCAGCAAAATCGTGACCAAACTCAGCCAGATTACCCGTTTGCGAGGGGCAGGCACGCGCATAAACTGGCGCTATTTGCTCAAAATAAGCGCTCCCCACCAATTGCAATAAAACAGGATAAGCTTGCGACAAAGTGGCTATCCAGATCGCTTTCAGGTTGCCGCGATACAGAGCTAAACGCTGTTGCAGATCGGGCAGAGGCTTAAATAAATTTAAAATTTCTTGTGTTTCTACACGATCGATTAAGGAAGCAGCGAAGCCTTGTTGTTGTTGCTCCAGTGTCGGCATCATGCCACCTTTATGAGAGTTGCGGATTCTTGCATTAAGATTTGCTCTGCCTTTTGCAATTCAGCCAACAAAACCGATAACACAGGTATTTCCGTATCCCACTCCAGCAGCACGGGAATATCCGTACCCAAAGTTTGCTGACTAACACGCAATAAATCCCACACCTGATCGCTGACTCGACTACCGTGATCGTCAACGGCTAAGTCATCGACTATGCTGTGTCCAGCCAAATGAATTTCTTGTACGCTACCCTGAGGCAACTCAGCAATCAGTCGCAACGCCGCATAGGCGTCTTCTTGCACATTAGTCTGATTGACAATCAAGTTATTTAGGTCGAGTAATAAGCCACAGCCGCTTTGCTTGACTAAAGCACATAAAAATTCCGCTTCATTCATACTATCATCGGCAAAGCGCACGTAACTCGAGACATTCTCAATCAGAATCTGCCGCCCTAATACGTTTTGCACCCGGTCCAGGCGATCTGACATCAGGTGCAGTGCTTGCTGGGTTAATGGCATGGGTAATAAATCATTTAAATGACGATCAGACAAAGCAGCCCAGCACAGGTGCTCAGAAACCAATTGAGGATCGAGCTCGTCGTGCAGTTTTTTCAGTTTATGCAAGTGCTGCTGCGTACGATCAGATGCTGACCCCAGAGCCAGACCAACGCCGTGCAAACTAACCGGATAATCACTGCGCAGCCGGTGTAAGACATGCCGGTCTAAACCACCTTCCGCAAAATAATTTTCACTGTGCACTTCTAACCAGCCCACCGTCTGTTTTTCGCGCATGAAATCACGGTAATGTGGCACTCGCAAACCCAGTCCTAATAATTGCTTAAGCCTATCTTGCTTTGTCATTATGATCCTGTATAAAAAGAAGGCGCAGCCTTCATTACGACTGCGCCCATCCGCTATAAAGCCGTGAACTTATTTGGAATCGAGCTTACCGCCCATTTTTTCACACTGACCAGCTGGTACTTTTTTCCATTCAGCAGGATCATTGTCTTTCTTGGCCTGACCTGCGCAAGAATGCGCACCATCTTTACGTGCACAATCATTCTGACCCGCTTTCGCAACGCCATAGCATTTCTCAGTTTTCACTTCAGCTTTGCCACTGTCAGCAGCAATCGTGACGCTGGTCGCAAATAAACCGGTTAATGCTACTGCGATGAGGGCTTTGTTATTCATGGTCCATCTCCTGTAAAAAAACGCCACAAGGGCAAAAATTTGCTAATTGCCTAGCATAGTCGAACCAATTAAGGATTCCTTACATCGGCACTAAAAATATTTTTTGCATGCACAGACTTATCACTCTCCAGGTCAGGTACAACTATTTTCTGCAGACTGGCGTAACACCAGCACTGATTACCGTTATCATGTCAGTCTGGTTGTTATCAAGAGTATTGAGAGTATATGCAAAAAATTAGCTTTACATTAGAAGGTGAATTCGTCGAACTCAACCAATTATTGAAATTAGTGGGTTTATGCGACAGTGGTGGTGCGGGGAAAATGATCGTGGCTAGCGGTGCGGTAAAAGTCGATGGCGTACAAGAATTACGCAAAACCGCGAAAATCCGCCATGGTCAGCGTGTAACGATCGATGATATACAAATCACCATAAGTTAATCGCTTTGATCAGGTTGACCAGTCCACTTGCCAAGCTGGCCTGGTCAATTGGTTTATGCTGAAACCTCAGTCATTTGCGCTTCTATGCCTGACATATAGCGCGCCAGCATATTATCCATGGTGTCAACATGATTTTCGAACCAATGTGGCAACTCTTCAGCCAGTGATTTAGCCAAATCTGTTTCACCCAGCGTAAACCGACGCCGGACTTCCCGCATAATGTCCAAAACTGCTTCGTGTTCTTGCAAATGGCACTGCGCCGGCGGAAATTCGTATTGCCGCATCCAGTTATTCTCTTGTTCAAAATGATCGATACTGTGCGAGATCAAGGCATCAAGACGCCGTACAAAGGTAGTTAAATCCGGATCAGCCAGAGCCGCACACAAAGCGACAAATTCTTCATGTGTCGCATCCATAGGCGCGTAATTTAAGCGCAAACGATCCGACCATCCCCACTCTGCATTGCTCATAATCCATCCAAAGAAAAAAACCCTATTATGCCAAACTCTATCAGACTGAACTTGTCTGACATCAGGACAATATCATCAAACTGGTGAATTTAATCGATCAACCGACAAAAGAAAAAGGCATGGGATCACCATGCCTTTGCGATACCTCGATAGCTGATTTATGCGGTGGTATTAATATTCCGTCCTAAATTAGGTGGCAGGTTTTGCACACTAGGATTTGAATTAATGGCTTCAACCAGGGCGGTTGCACTTTCCGCCGTAATATCATTGGCTTTCTTCAATACAGCGATACTCACAGCCTGACTGGTTCCGACTTGAGCCAAGGTAGTTGCTGTGCTAGCAATTCCATTAACATCCATGACAATTCCCCCTATCAGTACGTATTCATTAACGGCTGTCTCTAACTGATCTTTAGGGGAATCGCGTTTATATTTAAAACTTTCGCTGCTGCATAGCAACAATCAGCCAGTCCATTAGTTTTTCGGGTTGATTCAGATCAAACCTCGACACCCCCTGACGAATTGGCAAAGCTTGCAAATCATCACTGATTAATCCGATAACACCCTCATCTTGCAAATAAAGTGGCAACTTGGCTAAAGCTGGCCGGTGCACCTCAAGCTTAGGCAATTCACTTCCCTTATACCCCTCAACCAGACATAAGTCCGCCGGACTCAGTGCATCAAGAAGTTGCGCTAAAGTCGGTTCGGCTGCCCCCCGCAATTCATGCGTCGTTACCACACGATACGGTGAAACCAGCACCGTTTGCACGGCTCCTGCCATTCTCAAACGCGCACTATCTTTATGGGCTGGTTCAGTTTGCACATCGTGATGGCTATGCTTAATTAAATTAATGCGATAGCCGCGCTGACTTAAATCGCTGATCAAGCGCTCTAGTAATGTCGTCTTTCCCGACCCCGACCACCCCACGACTCCCAGCACTAAATTTTGTCTCATTCCTCAATTTCCATAACTAAGCACAATAAGTTTATAAATCTTTTTTATATGAAAATGTAACCAAAGTCATTTTCCAGTAACAAAGCCCTGTCAAACTTGACATATAGCAATTATTCGCTGTCATAAATCATGTCAAAAATTACAAAACAATTACTTTTGTTACTGCTATGCCTAAGCACACTGATCTTCCCTGCTTACGCACAGGATAACGTCATCGTCATCGGACAAGCTATCGATTTATCCGGAAGCAATGGCAATATAGGCCGCGATTATGTTGCTGGCATTACCACTTATTTCGATAGCGTGAATGCCACAGGCGGTATTGCAGGCAAACGCGTCAAGTATATCGTTAAAGACGATCAGGGCGTACCCGCTCTCTCTGCCAAACTGGTCGCGGAATTATTGGAAAAGGACAAAGCCGACTATTTGCTCGGCGGCATAGGCAGCGAAGTCACCGAAGCGGTACTGGCTAATCCACGTTTTGTGCAAAGCGGACAAAATTTATTCGCGCCTCTAATTGGAGCCTCCAAGGATTTCGGTCATAAAGTTTTATTCTGGCGACCAAATCTCGAACAAGAAATGCAATATATATTTTCTTACTTCGACAAACTGGGCATTAAAGTAATAGGCCTGGCGGTACAAGAAGGTGGCTTACAAAGAGAGATGCAAAACTACTTGCTCAGTGAAATGCGCAAACGTGGCATGCAATTGGCTGGCACAATTAAGATTACCAATAACCCGGCTAATTTTGAACGGGAAACACAAAGCCTGGCTGCAGCAAATCCCGGTATCGTGATCACCCTGGCCGATACCGTCAGCACAGGTTTGTTTTTAAAACAGTTTAGAAAATATGCGCCACGCACCTTTGTTGCCGGTTCGTCAATGGTTAACCTTGAAATTCTGGCGCAAATTGCCGGGGCTCGTTCACTGGAGTGGACCGTGTTTTCTCAAGTCGTACCCAATCCGCAAGCCCGAAAAACCATGGCTCAGGTTGATCACGCCAATCAAATGAAGAAATTCCGTGATGAAGATTTGTCTTCATTGACTTTTGAAGGTTACCTGGTTGGTAAAACCCTGGGCAAAGCCATACTCATGTCCAAAAGTGGTGGACGAGATGCCTTACAAATCTTAAGTGGCGCAAAAACTCAAATTGACATTGGTGGATTAAGCGTAGGATTAAGCGATAACAAACGCCACCTTTCCAACTACGTCGATATGGCCTTATTCCGCAAAGGTGGAGGCTTATTATTCTAAAAGTGGCGAGCAACTAGGCTTCCACAGCATTACGACTTTGTTGTCATCGCAATTATTTCGGCTGGCGTTATGCCCACAGCTGGTTTCATGCCATGCCGATTGCAAAAATCCCGATACACACAAAGGACAAATTATGTTGAAAGCCAAAGTAGTTAATTCCATCCTGTTCGCCCTGGCACTTGCTGGAGCAGGCGCCGCACATGCTCAGACCTATGTTGCAGGTACGGTTGGACAAGCCCGCTGGAATGTCGATTGTGCAGGCACAAGTTCATGCAAAACCACTGATACCGCTTACCACGCCATACTTGGTTACAACTTTGATCAAAACTGGGGCGTAGAAGGCGGCTACTATTCACTCGGTACCGTACGTGCTGGTGTCGGCAATCTCAATGCCGAGATGAGCGCCAAGGGCTGGGATCTCGCCGGGGTATTTCGCAATCCCTTTAGCGATAAATTGAATGGCTTCGTTAAACTGGGCTTAGCCACCAGCAAAGGTGAAGTGAAAGCTGCAACCACGGGCTTTAGCGGTGAAACCAGCAAAAACTCAACCAGCTTGCTGGCGGGCATAGGCGCAACGTATGCTTTCACACCAAATTTATCAGGCCGTTTTGAAATCGAAAGCCGCAAAGTTGACGTGGTAGGCGGCAGTGGCAATGTCACCAACTTCAATGTTGGCTTGCAAGCACACTTCTGATTTTGCCTGAATTGACACAGTCATAAAAAAACCGCCAGTTGTTACTGGCGGTTTTCTTTTTGCTAAAGCGTGCTTCAACCACTATTGCGCAAACCCGCGGCAATACCGTTGATCGACAAATGGATGCCACGCCGCACCCGTTCATCGCTATCACCCTGACGATAACGCTTGAGTAATTCGACCTGCACGTGATTCAAAGGCGACATATACGGAAAGCGATTGCGGATAGAACGCGCCAGCAAAGGATTATCGGCCAGCAATTGCGATTGCCCGGTAATTTGCATCAATACCGCAATCGTCTTGGCGTGTTCTTGCTGTATGCGTGGGAAAATCGCCTGACGCAAACTCTCGTCTTTGACCAGTTGTGCATACTTGCTGGCGATTTCCATATCGCTTTTTGCCAGCACCATTTCCATATTCGACAACAGGGTTTTAAAGAACGACCAGTCGCGATACATCGCTTGCAGCGTGGCCAGCCCGGCTTCACCGTGCTCAGCCAGATAAGCGGAAACCGCCGAACCAAAGCCAAACCAGCCTGGTAACATAATCCGGCATTGCGACCAGCTAAAGACCCAGGGAATCGCGCGCAAATCATCAATCGCCGTCGATTTTTTACGCGAAGCCGGACGTGAACCGATATTCAAACCAGCGATTTCAGCAATCACCGTCGATTCCCAGAAGTAGGCTTCAAAACCTTCGGTTTCATACACCAGATTGCGGTAAGCAGAGAAGGCGCTGGCTGACATCTGTTCCATCGCGCTCAAAAATTCTGGCTTGGGTGGCGCTTCGGTGTGGGCCAATAAACTCGCTTCCATGGTCGCTGCCACCAACACTTCGAGATTGCGCCGACCGACTTCAGGATTCGCATATTTCGCGGTAATCACTTCACCTTGCTCAGTTAAGCGAATTTGCCCTTGAACTGCGCCAGCGGGTTGCGCCAAAATCGCGTTATAGCTGGGGCCACCACCGCGACCAACTGAACCACCACGACCATGGAATAAGCGCAAGCGCACTTGATGACGTTTAAAGACTTCGATTAATTCGAGTTCAGCTTTATATAATTCCCAACCCGAAGTTAAGAAGCCGCCATCTTTATTGCTATCGGAATAGCCCAGCATGACTTCTTGTGCCCTGCCACGGCTTTGCAATAATCGGGCATACACGGGCAAATTAAACAGCGCATCCATAGCCCCGGCGCTGTTTTGCAAGTCGCCGATGGTTTCAAACAAAGGAATGATGTTGACATCGAGACGCTCTTGCGCCGGATGCAGCAAGCCCGCTTCTTTCAATAGCAAGGCGAGTTCCAGCATGTCGGAAACCCCATCGGTTTTCGAGATGATGCAATTCGGCACCGCCGCTTTGCCATAGGCTTTCTGCGCTTGCGCTGCCGCTTTATAAATCGCCAGTTCCGACAGCGTTTCATCAGAATAATTCAGATACGGCGAAGCCAGCGGCCGTGGCGAGGCGATTTCGCGACTCAGTAATTGTATGCGTTGCTCTTCATTCAAAGCCAGGTAATCGATTTCTGGATTAGCACAACGCAGCAATTCAGCCACCACGCGTTCATGCACATCCGAATTTTGTCGTAAATCGACCGGCGCCAGATAAAAACCAAACACGCGCACAGCGCGCCGTAAATGCCGCAAACGACCACGGGTAATCGCGGCCGAGCCATTTTGCGATAAAGAATGATGTAGGGTATCGAGATCAGCCGCCAACTCTTCTGCCGTCGCATAGGGGCTGGCCGGACCACTTGGTGCAATCACAGGAGTATGACCCAGTAATTGGGTGTAGCTGGCAGCCAGGCGCGCATACATGCCGCTAATCGCCAAACGATACGGTTCATCGGCGCGGTGCGGTGAATGATCGGGCGAACGCTCAGCCAGCGCAACCAACTCAGGCGAAGCTTGCACCAACAAGGTCGCCATCGAGAGTTGTGAACCCAGCGTATGCAATTCCTCGAGATAAAACTTAAAGACCCGATTCGCTTGCATCGCCAAGGTTTTTTCTAACACGCTGGCCGTAACAAAGGGATTGCCATCACGGTCACCACCGATCCAGCTACCCAGCTTCATAAAGCTAGGCAATTCGGCTTGCTGCCAACTTTTATCACGCTGATTGAGTAAGTCTTCCAGACCTGCATATAGATGCGGCACTTCACGTAAAAAGGTCGCATCGTAAAACGATAAGCCATTTTCGACTTCATCGAGTACCGACAATTTTGAGGTACGCAACATCCGGGTTTGCCACAGCGTTAAAATCGCGCGTGACAACGCTTCGTCATTCGCCGCGGATTCTTCGGGGGTCAATTGCATACGATCACGCTCATCAAGTAAGCGCGAAATCACCATCTGGCAATTTAAAATACTCTTACGCTGAACTTCGGTCGGGTGCGCGGTTAAGACTGGCGCGACCAGGGCATGCGCAAAAAAATGCTGCAATTGTTGACTGCTGTGACCGGTGTCGTACAGGCTTTGTATGGTGTGCGCCAGACTACCCGGACGCGCCGCTGAACCGGCAATTAAGTGAGCGCGGGTGCGGCGAATATGATGCTGATCTTCCGCCAGATTGACTAAGTGAGAAAAATAACTGAAGGCGCGTATGACTTGCGTGGTTTCATCGTTGGACAGTGAATTCAGCGTCGCTTGCAAAGCCGCCGCCGCTTGCGCTTCGCCATCTCGGCTAAAGCGTATCGCATTTTGCCGGACTTGTTCTATCACCTCAAAAATGGCGTCACCATGCTGATTTCTGACGGTGTCTCCCAGTAAGCGGCCCAGCCTACGGATATCTTCACGCAGGCTTAAATCTTTATCATCGTTGATGGTATTCATAATCAGGCTTAAACAAATTAATCGTTTCGAAACCTCTGCTCAAGCTACTGTGCGGCCAAATTTAAAGCCCGCGATGCTCGCTGTGACCCAGCACAGGGCGCGTCCCGGCATCAACTTTGAGCGCTCGCGACATTTGCGCAGAGGTCTCTTTTCAGTGGCAGACTTGAGTATCGCCATACTCTGGTATTTTGCAGCGCAATATACCAGTCCAGAATTTAGCCTAATTAGCGTGTTTTATCGGTAAATTCGCATTACTACCGTAATTAAAACCACACTGATTACCAGGCTTCGTGGTTTTGCCACAACCTGACAGAGCGCAAACTTTTGGCTTGCAACAGGCGTCTCAGCGTCAGGCATGAACGCTGCTACGCCTAAGTGACGGATCAAGCCTGACGTGCTCAGGCCGCTTTACTGAGTTTTTGCCGGCGCTGCACTGCCTGCAATAAACCACGGGTCGAACTGTCGTAATCTTCTTTGACCGCGAGTGGATCGAGATTGATTAATTGCTGCGCCAGCGACTTACCAAGTTCCACGCCCCATTGATCGAAGGCATTAATATCCCAGATCACCGATTGCACAAATACCTTGTGTTCATACAAGGCAATCAGGGCACCGAGCGAACGCGGGGTTAAGGAATCCAGCAACAAGGTCGAAGTTGGACGATTGCCTTCAAACACGCGTGGTGTCAGCATCGCTTCGGGCAAGTCACCGAGTTCAGCGCGTACTTCTTGCAGCGATTTACCCCAGGCCATGGCTTTGGATTGTGCAAAACAATTCGCCAGCAAGGCGCGGTTATGCCCGGGCAAACCAGCATCATCTTCGGCCACCACGATAAAGTCGGTAGGAATAATGGTCGCGCCCTGATGTAATAACTGGAAGTAAGCATGCTGACCATTGGTACCGGCTTCACCAAATAAAATCGCCGAGGTGTAATAGTCAACCCGCTGACCGCTGCGCGTGACAGACTTGCCATTGCTCTCCATTTCCAATTGCTGCAAATACGCGGGCAAACGGGTTAAGCGCTGGTGGTAAGGCGCAATCGATAAGGCTTGCAAACCCATGAAGTTAATATTCCAAACCCCGAGCAAGCCCATCAGCACAGGCAAGTTTTGCTCGAGTGGTGCTTGCGCGAAGTGCAAATCCATTTCATGCGCACCCGCCAGCATTTCTTCAAAGCGATCAGCACCGATGTAGAGCGCAATCGACAAACCTATCGCACTCCACATCGAATAACGGCCACCAGCCCAATTCCAGAACGGGAAGACATTTTCCGCCGCGATACCAAATTCTTCGGCAGCCTTGACATTGGTACTCAAGGCGACAAAGTGCTGGCGAATTTTATCGACCGGGCAACCATGCGCCAGCATCCACTCTTTGGCGGTGCGCGCATTGGTCAGGGTTTCCATGGTGGTGAACGTTTTCGAAGCAACCACAAATAAAGTGGTTTCCGGATCGGCATTCGCTAAAGCATCGGCGACATGACGGCCATCGACGTTAGAAACAAAGTGCAGTGAAAGATTTTTTTGCGACCACGGCGCCAGCGCGATGCAAGCCATTTGCGGGCCCAAATCTGAACCACCGATACCAATATTCACTATCGTGCGTATCGCTTTGCCAGTGTAACCAGTCCAGCGACCATCGCGCACCGCGTCCGAAAAGCTGCGCATTTGCGCCAATACCGCGTGCACATCGGCAGCGATGTTTTCACCATTCAGATAAAAGGATTCGCCCTTAGGCAAGCGCAACACCGTGTGCAAGACGGCGCGATTTTCGGTGTGATTGATTGCTTCGCCGCGCAACATCGCATCGCGGCGTGCTTCCAGATCTTGCTGACGTGCCAGCGCTAACAGATTTAACTTGGCCGTGGTATCGATACGTTGCTTGGAATAATCGAGCAAAATGCCACAGGCGGAAGCTGAAAAATGCGCAAAACGTTGCGGTTCGGCGCGGAATAATTCTTTCAAACTCGGCATATGGGTTGCGCGTTGCTGCAATAAACCCCAAAGCGGTGTACGCGATACAGAATAAGCCATGATAAGGTCTCTTCAAATAATAATCGATTGCACATAGGCCGGCTCAGATCCGGCCCAAATTCAGACTGCCTTAGCGGCTGCTACGGCGGCTTGCGATAAGGCGGCGATTTTGTCCCAGTCGCCGTTTTGCATCAGCGCGGCATTACACATCCACGAGCCACCGACGCATAAGATATTGCTTTGCGCCAGTAAACCTGGTGTGGTTTCCGCCGTGACCCCGCCAGTCAGGCAGAATTTCACTTGCGGGAAAGGGCCACCGAGGGCTTTGGCCATCTTGGCGCTACCCACTAAATCAGCCGGGAATAATTTCACCACCTCAAAACCATGTTCGAGCGCCAGCATTAAATCCGAAGCCGTGGCAACGCCAGGGAAATACGGCCAGGCGCTGTCAGCAGCAGCTTTCGCCAGCGTAGGCGTAATTCCTGGGCTGATGCCAAAAGTGGCGCCCGCCGCGCGCACTTCATCGAGTTGCTTGGGCGTTAAAATCGTGCCTGCACCAACTGTCATTTCCGGGCAAGCTTTCACCACTTCGCGCAATACCGTCAGCGCATTGGCGCTGCGCAAGGTAATTTCTATCGCTGGCAAACCGTTGTCGGCGAGGATGCGCGCGCAGCGCACTGCGGCATCAACTTCATCGCTGACCAAAATGGGCAAAACCCTGACTTCACTTAATTGCTGAATAATTTGCTGATAGCTGGCTTGACTCATCTTCACTCCTTTTGCGGTGCTTAACTCACGCGACTGTGGCGCGCCTGTCAGCTGGTGTCAGATACTTGATGTGGCTGATTTAGTCTGGCTGTCTGTTTAAGTCAAAGGCAGAAAACCAAATCAAGCCCCCTCTGAAAACGCTTATTCCATGCGCCTTTTCAGGCAAACAGCTTGAAAACCCTTGTCACAATTGCGTTTTCAAGGCATGGCAAAAATAATTTTTACTTCAATCTAAAAACAAACTCGAAGCACCTTGTTCCGGTGCGGACACCAAACGGCGCTGGGCGCTGAATAATTCGCGACCCAAACCGTAAGTAGTCTTGACCGAGGCCGTGCGCAAAGGCCGCGCTGCCCATTCTGCTTCATCGACAAGCGCACGTAACTCACCCGTGTGGACATTCAATTCAATCAAATCGCCATCGCATACCTTACCGAGTGGCCCACCCTGCACCACTTCAGGACTGACGTGCAAAGCGGCGGGCACTTTGCCCGAAGCGCCCGACATACGACCATCGGTAACCAGCGCGACTTTGTAACCCGCCGACATCAAACTACCCAGGACAGGCGTGAACTGGTGCAGTTCCGGCATGCCATTCGCTTGCGGCCCTTGATTAATCACCACCGCGACGAAATCCTGATTTAATTGTTGGGCTTTATAGGCATTCACCAAAGCTTCTTGCGAATCAAACACTTTCGCAGGCGCGCGAATAATCCAGGCTTCTTCTGGCACAGCCGACGCTTTAACGATGGCGCGCCCCAGATTACCTTGCAACAAACGCAAACCGCCCGTCGCCGCAAAGGGTTCTGCGGCTGGACGCAACACCGTATCGTCACCAGTGACTGCCGGGGCTAGCTGCCAGCTAAGCTTACCTGCCTGATCCAACTGCGGCTGCACAGTGTGGCCGAGCAAGCCCTGGCTACCCCAGACTGTGCGCACATCGTTGTGCATCAAACCGGCTGTGATCAATTCACGCAAAATAAAACTGGTGCCGCCGGCTTCGGCGAAGGCGTTGACATCGGCACTGCCATTCGGATACACCCGCGCCAATAAAGGCACGACGCTGGATAATTCATCAAAATCCTGCCAATCGACGAGGATGCCAGCAGCACGCGCGACTGCAATCCAATGGATGGTGTGATTAGTCGAACCACCGGTTGCCAGCAAGGCGATAATCGCATTAACGATGGTTTTTTCATCCACCACTTCGCCTATCGGCGTGTAGTTTTCGGGCTGAGTTAATTGAATCACGCGCTCGACCGCAGCTTCGGTTAATTGCGGGCGCAAGTCATCATGCGGATGGACAAATGAGGCGCCGGGCAAATGCAAACCCATCGCTTCCAATAACATTTGATTCGAGTTCGCGGTGCCATAAAAAGTACAAGTTCCGGCACTATGGTAAGCCGCACTTTCCGCCGCCAGCAATTCTTCTTTGCTGGCTTTCCCCTGGGCATAGCGTTCACGCACCGCGGCTTTTTCTTTATTCGATAAGCCCGACGCCATCGGTCCGGCAGGGACAAAAATCGTTGGCAAATGGCCAAAGCTTAAGGCGCCGATTAATAAGCCGGGCACGATTTTGTCGCAAATACCGAGTGCCAGGGTGGCGTCAAACGCATCGTGTGATAAGGCGATGGCGGTTGCCTGCGCGATTAAGTCACGCGAAAACAGCGACAATTCCATGCCAGGGCGACCTTGCGTGACGCCATCACACATCGCTGGCACACCGCCCGCAACCTGGGCCGTCGCACCATAGCGCAAAGCGGCTTCGCGAATTTGTTGCGGGTAAGTTTGATAAGGCTGGTGTGCTGACAACATATCGTTGTAAGCCGTGACGATCGCGACATTGGGCTTTTGCACTTCAGCCAGCCAGATTTTGGATTTCTGATCCATCGCCGCATTCGCATGCGCTTGATTAGCGCAAGACAAGCTACTACGACGTGGCTTGTTGGCGCGCATCTGTTTAAGCCGCTGCAAATAATCCTGACGTAATGCCTGGCTGCGATTAATGATGCGCTGGGTAACGCTGGCAATCACCGGATGAAGCGGTGCAATTGAGACGGTAGTCATAAGGTATCCCGAATAAACCCGGCACAGACGCGGATGCCTGACCAGGCAAGACTGAAAGTTGAATTACAAATTTAAGCAGTAAGATAGCATAAATTCAGATTTTTACGTAACAAACTTTCAGTTAAATGACTATTTGCTGTTTTTTTGCGCAATTAGTCGACATTCAAACGTAATGAAACTACATTTTTGTTTTTTTGTGGCATAATAACTCTACACTTTATGGTCATTTTATTCAGCTGCGCGGTTTGCCTTAAATCAGTCCACGCCTGAACTATGACCCTAAGCACCCTGGTAAAGCCGCCAAGCCTGACTTGCGCCAGTGCAAGTATCAGGCAGACGCGACCGAGCGCACTTTGATTAGCCCTTTAGCCCATAACGGAGTCAGCATGACCACCTTTGTTTTATTTGGCGGAACTGGCGATTTAGCCCGACGCAAAATCATCCCAGCCTTGTACAGCGCCTTTGTGAATGGCCGGTTGGATGCCGAATTCCGTTTTATCGGTGCCGCACGCGAAAAATTGCAAAGTGAAGATTACCGCAGCCGTGTCGCTGCCAGCATAGAAGAATATGCGGCCAAGGTCGAAGGTGGCAGCCCGGAAAAATTACAAGCCTTTTTGCAACTCACCCACTACGCCAAAATTGATGCACGAGTCGCTGAAGATTTTGAGCAACTCAAAGACTTACTCGCCAATACCGGCAATCAGGCGACCTTGTATTACCTGGCGACCGGCCCGGATATTTTCATTCCCGTGGTCGAACAATTATCCAAGCATGATTTAACCGGTGAAAATACCCGCGTGGTGGTTGAAAAACCGCTGGGCCGCGATCAGCAATCGGCGCAAGAAATCAACCAGGCTTTACGCAACTTCCTGACTGAAAAACAAATTTACCGTATCGACCATTATCTCGGTAAAGAAATGGTGCAAAACTTATTGGCATTGCGTTTTGCCAATTCTTTCTTAGAACCCTTGTGGAATCGCAAGTGGATACAAGATGTGCAAATTTCGATTTCCGAACAAGTCGGGGTGGAATCGCGCGGTGATTTCTATGATCGTACCGGTGCCTTGCGTGACATGGTGCAAAACCATTTACTGCAATTGGTTTCCATCGTCGCCATGGAACCGCCGGTCAGCGCCGACCCGGATGCGATCCGCGATGAAAAAGTCAAAGCCTTGCGCGCCTTGCATAAATTTACTGCCGATGAAGTCAGTAAAAAAACGGTGCGCGGTCAGTATCGCGCAGGTGCGGTAAATGGTCAGCCGGTGATTGGTTACCAAAATGAACCGGGTGTACCCGCTGCCAGCCGCACCGAAACTTTTGTTGCAATTCGTGCTGAAATCAATAACTGGCGCTGGGCCGGTGTGCCATTTTATCTGCGCACAGGCAAACGCATGGCGAGCCGCAGCGCTGAAATCACGATTAATTTCAAACCGATACCGTATTCGATTTTTGGTAAAAATCAGGGCCCGATGCGTTCAAATCGCTTAGTGATTTCGCTGCAACCCGAAGAAAGCGTGCAACTCTATCTGAAAGCCAAAGAGCCTGGCGAAGGCATACGCTTAGCCGATGTTGCGCTGGATCTGGATTTTGCTGAAGTCTCGAAATCGCGCCGGGTTGAATCTTATGAACGCTTATTGCTGGACGCGATGCATGGCGACCTGACCTTGTTTGTGCGCGATGATGAATTGAGCGCAGCCTGGGCCTGGATAGACCCGATTATGCATGCCTGGCAAAACGATAGCGAAGGCTTGAAATCGTACATCGCCGGTAGTTGGGGCCCAGCTGCTGCCAGTTATTTGCTGGCGCAAAATGGTGCGGCCTGGGGCGAAGAATTTGTTGATGGCTAAAGCGGCGCTGTCACAGGCTGAGCTAACTGAGTTCAGCCTGTGAATCGCCGCTGAATTCCAGCGTTTTTTGTCGGCATTTTTGGCGTTTATCTTAGAGGACTTTCGCAAAATTGCGCTGACAAGGCGTGCAGCCGAAGACAGTACTTGAGTACGGCAAGGCAAAACAAGGACGTCAGCGTCTGTTTTACGTAAGTCCTATCCTAATTATTTGAGACAAGCTATGCAAGTAAATTACCACGACTACTCTGATTTTGGCGCGCTGAGTCTGGCCTTAAGCCAGCAATGGCAACAAGTGATTGCACAGACTCAGGATAAGGCTGCGGCCTTTGCCCTGGCGGGTGGCAGCACTCCTGCACCGGTATATCAGCGCTTAGATCAATTACTCAGCGATATTGACGTTAAACAACCGATACGTCTGGTGGCGACCGATGAACGCTGGGTCGCCGATAGCGATGCGCAGAGTAATGAAGGTTTATTCAAACGCTGCTTTGCGAATGCCAGCTTGCATAAACGGCTGGAATTGATTTCCTTAAAAAATGCTGCCAGCACCCCGGAAATCGCTGCTGAAGCGATACATCAGCGTTTGCATGAACGCTTACCCGAATCCTTTCAGGCGGTATTACTGGGCATGGGTGCCGATGGCCACATCGCCTCGTTATTTCCCGGCGCACCAACCCAGCACGATGACCTGACTTGCCTGGCAGCGGTGCATCCGCAAACCCGGCAAAGCCGCATGTCCTTGTCCTTACCGCGCTTATTAAATACCGAACGCATCTGGTTAGTGATTACTGGTGCTGAAAAACGCCAGGTACTGGAACAAGCCTTAAGCAATAATTTACCGATTGCCGCTTTACTGCGTCAGGCACACTGCCCGGTCGATGTTTTCTGGTGCCCGTAAGTATGTCCAGCGCGCCAGTGCTTGACTCATACACTGGCACAGGCATAATTTGGCTGATGCTCGCTTATCCTAACTTTTGCTGCTATGAATAAAGCCTTGACCGAGACTGTGAAAACGCCGCCTTCTGAAAAAGGCTTGCTGGCACGCATACGTACCGCCAGCACGGCTTTATCGCGGGCTGAACGTCAGGTCGCGGAATTCTTACTGCAAAAGCCGCACGATGCGCTGGAAATGTCGATACGTGTGTTAGCCCAGGCTTGCGATGTCAGCGAACCGACGGTGGCGCGCTTTGCACAAAGTCTGGGTTTTGATGGCTTTAAAAGTTTTAAACTGGCGTTTGCCAAAAGTCTGGCGACGGGCATTCCGTATCTGCATCGCGATGTCAATCAAGCCGATTCAGTACGCGATGTTTTACCCAAGGTATTTGACCGCACTATCGCGGCCTTAATGGAAGCGCGCAATAATGCGAATATCGCGAACTTTGAAGCCGCGGTTAGCTTACTGGCACGGGCGCGGCGCATAGAATGTTATGGCCTCGGTTATTCCGGCGCTTTAGCGAACGATGCGCAACTCAAATTTTTCCGCTTTGGAATCCCGACGACGGTCTTTTGTGATGCGCACTTGCAAGCGCAATCAGCCAGCCTGTTGAACAGCGATTGCGTGGTGGTGGCGTTTTCGCGCACTGGCCGCACCCGTGATTTAATCAATAGCGTACAAATCGCCAAACAAGCTGGCGCAAAAATTTTAGTCTTATCGGCGGGGGACGCACCCTTAGCTGAACTCGCTGACGTGCATTTGAGCGTGGATGTGGAAGAAGATCCGGATGTTTATACGCCGATGACTTCGCGTCTGGCGCACCTGACCTATATCGACGCCTTAGCGGTCGCGGTGACTTTATTACGCGGCCCCAGCGCGATTGATATGCTGGAGCGCGCCAAGGCCAGCATCAGTGAAAAACGCCTGGTACAACGTTTTTAATGTAAGCGCCAGGCGAATTATGCCGAACTCTGGCTCTGGCTTCAGCAAAGTCAGGCCGATGTTTTAAGGCTTAGGTTCCAAATCCAGCACCACCGCACCATCTTCAGTCCAATTGACGTGGGTAATGCCGGGCTCCAGCTCTTCCAGCCTGCGCAATTCCAGCTCTGCTTCACTTAACTGCCCTGTTTCCAGACGTCGTTCATCGGCCAGACGCCGCTCTTCGAGTAATTGGTCATAACGTTGGCAAGCCAGATCATAGGCCGATTGCAAATCATCGAGTTCCCAGGGTTTAGGGATGTAGCGCAGTGCTTCTGCCTGATTAATCGCCCCCAGTATCGTATTAAAATCCGACGAGGCGCTCAACATCATGCGTATTGCATCCGGCTGAGTTTGTTTGACCTGACATAAAAAACTGATGCCATCCAATTCAGGCATGTGATAGTCAGCGATCACTAAATCAAATCGGGTATCAGAAATCCGCTGCAAGGCCTTGGATGGACTGGTATGCACTTCGATGCGAATTTCATCACTGCTGATCAGCTCACGAAAACTACGTTGCAAAGCATTCAGCATGTTGGGATCATCATCTACTAAAAGAATTCGTCGCATGTTTACCTCCGATCTACCTTGTATTTCTGACTTGAAGCACTCGCCCCAAGTAAACAGGCTACCGTATCAGCCATAGTTTCCTACCCCAATAAATTGAAATGGGCTGACAGTATTGACAATATTGCACAAGTTGTCAATTTTACAGCTTTGCTTTTTACAATGTTTTGCCATTAAAAGTCTGGCCTGGAACCACCTCAATACGTGGTAAAGCCCACAACCTCTATCAAGTTGTCACTATAAGCGCCGCGGCATAAGCTCAGTCTCATCATCAATTGCGTGAGTTGCGCTTGCATTCAGCGTTGTCACCTATCATACCATCATGCTGCAAAGCGTCATACCCGAACCCGGGTTTCGCTTAAATTTATGCTTTCCACCCAGAAAAACTGTTGCAAAGTAAGATTGCGCGAGTGCTTCCCTCACCATCAACCTATATGGCTGCATTCCGGTTTTGCCGTTAATTGATTTCCTTTACAATGCCAACCTAAAGTTTGCAAAAGCGGTCGCACTCGCCTCGCTGCACAACTGGCAATTTCGCTTTTGTATGTAGCAAGTGTGCTTAGGCTGTAAGCCAGCTTAATTTTAATTTGGACGATGTTTTATGAAACTCTATTCAGTCTTTGTCGCCATGGCATTTTTTACGGTCTTAAGCCCGGGACCTGGCGTTATCATGACGTTAAGTAACGCCTTGCGTTATAACAAGCTTGCCACGTTTTCTGGCATTCTTGGCATCGCTACTGGCGCATTTATTGTCGCAAGCATTTCAGCAACCAGCCTGGGTATCGTACTGGCGACCTCTGCCCTGGCCTTCAGCATCATGAAATATCTGGGTGCTGGCTATTTATTGTATTTATCCTGGCGCTTGTGGCGCGCGCCGGGTTTTCAATTCACCTCACAAGCCAGCACAACAGCTAACCCCGGTAAGCGTTTTATCGAGGGTGCAAGCTTACAATTAACTAATCCTAAGGCGATATTTTTCTTTTTATCGATCTTTCCGCAATTCATCGATATCCAACACGATTATTTGCCGCAATTTTTAAAATTAGTATTGACCTATGCAGCCCTGGTTGTGTTGGTGCACTGTGTGTATGCGGCTTTTGCCAAGTCGGCACGCCATTGGCTAAGTTCAGCGCGCGGCGGCGCGATCATGAATAAAGGAGCCGCTGTTTGTTTCGCTTTTTTTGGTGTCGCACTGGCTAGCGCTAAACGCTGAGCCTGGAAGAACTTAGTCGCAACTACCAATTTCCTGACACCCTGCATAGCGTTTAAGCTGTTTCCTGACCGTGCATACGGATTGCTCATTACATTGCACGGTATAGGTAGTTTCGTTTTTATCGACCCAATCACCCACATCACAGGATTTCGCCTGGCTGGTCTTACCACTGTAAGGCTGATCGCTGGTGGTGATGAAGTCGAGCTGACGCGGCCCTTTTACCTCAACCCGATATAGCGCAGTTTCATCGTGCTGCTTTTCCAATACCTGGGTCAGCAAGGTCCTCGCACCTTGCTTTAAATCGATCACACTAAAGTGGTCTGGCAGCGCAACGCCAAGACAACTTTCTTGCTTACCGGCGACGATTTGCAAACCATCGGTTTGCCAGTTTTCCAGCTTACCCTCGACTGCACGTAGCAAACGCAAGCTGCGTTTATCAAAGATCAGGGTCGTCAATTGATCGTTGCCAGTATCAACTCCCGCACTATGTGCTTCCAACACACGTCGCAACAACAAGGTAAAAGCGGTTTCACCTACCTGTTCCAAACTCAGCACTTGCGCTCCCACATCATATAAAACCCAGTCTGGGCTAGCTTGCTGATCCGAGGCAATCTGAGCTTGTTGCTGATTATGCTGGAGCAAGATCATCTCTATCTGCTCTTCATCAAAATTGTTTAGTTTCTTAATTTGCGTCAAAACCGATTGCACTCTGCTTAAGTCTGGCAAATCCGCTGGTTTCGTTGTGCTAAGCGCAGGCGACGCTGAGCTTGCAGATGACGGGCTTGGCCCTGATTGAGGCTGACAAGCAAGCAGATTCGCTAACAAAGCCAAGGTCAGGCACACTCTAGCGTGCGAACCTGAAGGGAAAGATCTAAGTTGTTTTTTCATGGCAGAATTTTAAGTGCCCGCGTACCCAGTTGGCTAGCGTTAATCTGTTAAAGCTGTAACCAAAAAAGAGCATGCCAGCAAACGCAGCTCGGTTAAGCCTGAATAAAGATTATCCTGCGAAATTTCTCTTGTCTGACACAGTTTGCAATTTTCGACATAATTTACATTGCGGTTAGCGGGCTCTTTCTGGCAAGCTAGGATGATGCAGTCTGACTTTTCGACTTATGTGAGGTGTCATTATGACTTTACTGAGCCTGACCCAGATCGTTGACAGCGTACGCGATCTACCCACGCCTCCCGTGGTTGTCATGGATATACTCAACAATATCGATAAAGACGATCTCGATATCGGCGAACTTACTAATAAAGTCAATCAAGACCCAGCCTTAACCGCCAAGACTCTGCGGATTGCCAATTCAGCCTATTACGCCAGCATGGTTAAAGTCACGACCTTGCAACAGGCTGTGTCCTTATTGGGCATCAGCAGTCTGCGACAAATTATCTTAAACGTCGCACTGAGCGGTTGTTTTCCCGAAAATAACTGTGCCGGATTTAGTCATAAAGCGTTTTGGCTGCACTCGAATGGGGTGGCGCAAATCGCCAAACTACTGGCGCGCCGGGTGAGCTTCAATCAGGATATCGCCTACACCGCAGGTCTATTGCATGATATTGGCATTCTGGTGTTAGTCACGCGCCACAGCCAGGCTTACCAACAAGTTTTGCAATGGCAGCAGGCACAAAACAGTAGTACGCTTTTAGCCGAACGTGCCGTCACCGGCACCGACCATTGCGTCGCCGGGCGCGAACTGGGCTTGCACTGGAATTTTTCTGACCCCATCGTCAATGCCATCAGCGGTCACCACGACCCTTTACAACCTGGTCTGGGCTTTTTAGCAGGCTTAATCCATGCCGCTGACGCACTGGCACACCAGGCCATAGTCGACACCCGCGAAATCGAGTTACCTGAGGTTATATTATCCAGCTTGCAGCTGGATTGCTCGAGTTTAAGCGCGATACAATTACAAGCTGAAGCAATTTTCCTCGCTTTAAAAACTAACCTGGAGATGTGAATCATGATGACATCGGCACCCGGCTTAGCCATGCCAGGCAAGCTTAATTTACGGCGAGTTGCTACGCTGTCAGTGGCGTTGTTCTTGCTTCAGTCAATCACGCTAACAGCGAGTCAGGCACAGGACCATGCGAGCAAAGCACCCTCACTCAATCCAGCTTATGATGCCGAACTCGCCAGCAAATTGGGCGCGAATCCTCAGGGCATGCGCAGTTATGTTCTGGTGATTTTAAAAAGCAGCACCACACCCGTGGCGAAGGGGCCGCAACGTGATAACATGTTCGCTGGGCATTTTGCCAATATCAAACGACTCAGCGAAGCTGGCAAGCTGGTGGTTGCTGGCCCACTCGACAAGCGCTACGAACGACGCGGTCTGTTTGTGTTTGCAGTCAACAGCATCGACGAAGCTCAGCAGCTAACTGAGAGCGATCCGGTGATACAACAAGGTGAAATGCTGGCTGAATACCATCAGTTTTTTTCCAGTGCCGCATTAATGGCTGTCCCAGAGTTACACAAAAAACTCAGTGTAGAATTACCCTGACTTAGCCTCCGAGGATGGACTGTGTTGCTCGTCTTGCTTTTGCGTAGACTGTGCAAGGTTTTTCGGGGAATAACTGCGCCGCGAACTGACCAACACCACCACGAAGGCGACTAACGCCAGACTGAGTGCCAGCCACATAAAACCTGGTGCCCCTGCCATACGTTTGGGGAAAATCGCATAAGCCGCGCCCAAGCCCAGTGAATTGCCTGCAGCGACCAATACCGCTGCGGTGTAATCATGATAGCGACGTGCCTGATTCGCACCCAATGACCAGCGCGGCTCGGTGTTATAACTGGGCAAGCGTAGATGAGCCTGATCCAGACTTTCTAACTCAGCTAAAAACGTGCGCAAATTGGTTAGCGCAAGTTCGGCTTTGTAATTCAAAAATGCAAAGCATATCGATGCCACAGGAAAACCCAGCACCAACCATTCTATCGGTGCTTCGGGTGCTTGTTGATTCGGTCTGAGCGCAACAGTCGCTGCCAACAAACTAATCACGATGGACACATACAAGGCCAGCGCTTGCTGGCGCTGAGCGATGCGCGCATTGACTTCGTTATAGGCGGCGATAAAACGATAATTTGCATCGACGTGATTGCTGGCCATGATATTCCGACGTAGGTTTTGTTGTTTGGACTGAACTAAGCGACCACGACTCAGGGTTTCGCACTTAAGGTTTTCAGATCCTCTTGCAATGCTTGCTGACCAGCTTCAGTATCGAGTAAAGCCGTCATCAATTGCGCAGAATATTCACAGGCCGCGGCTTTATCCTCAGCATTATTCTTTTGCGCGTTCGCCTGCAAACGTGGCTCTTGATCCTGCACCACCGCGGAATAATACGGTGAGTTTTTCAAAGCTGCGATAAATTCAGGCTGGCTCTGCTGCCAGCGTTGCAAGAGTTTGCTGTAATCAGCTTGTTTTGCGACATCGGCCTTGGTACAGCTTAATTCCATGCCCTGAATTAACTGATAATAACGTGTCACCAATTTGCGCTGCTGCATCTCCAGCGGAGTTAGTGCAAAAACCTGTGGGGCGCTGAATGCGATGACAAGTAAGCCTATCACCCGCGCGAAATTCTTAGTATTCAACATAAAATCAATAAAACCAAACGCGCTGTATTAAGCCTGCTTCAACCTGATACACCGCCACCGCACTCAATTCCTGGTCGTGCAAGCCAGTAATCGCTTCATGGTCCACCACAATATTCGCAGACACCATACGATTGACCAGGCGCGCATGCAAATTCGGCAAAGTGAAGCGATTTTTTTGATAATGCTCACGTAAGGCGCTTAAACCCTGCAACACCGGAGTGCTGGTGGGTGGTCGAAACACTTCAACCTGTTCGCTATAACATGCGACAAAGCGCTCGATATCGCGATCATTGTAGGCATCCAATTGCGCCTGGACGACTTCGGCAGGGCTTAACATGGTATTCACTTTCAATAAAACGACTTTTATACAAAATCAACACGACGCGGCAGGCTATGCGCAGCGCTAAAAACAGCCGCATCGTTGTGACTCACTGGCCTACAAATCGGGTTCGAGTAAATGCCCTAATTTACTCAGTTTGGTCGATAAATAGCGCTGATTATGCGGATTGCCGGCAATCTGGTGCGGCACATGCTCAACAATACTGACTTTTAAACCCTGCATGGCCGCGATTTTGCGTGGGTTATTCGTCATCAGCCGCAACGCGCTGATACCCAAATGCTTGAGCATGGGTTCACACAAACTGTAATCACGCATGTCCGCAGCAAAGCCCAGCTTTTGATTGGCCTCAACCGTGTCGGCACCCAGGTCTTGTAAATGGTAGGCGCGGACCTTATTCAATAAACCTATGCCACGCCCTTCCTGACGCAAATACAAAATCGCGCCGCGCCCAGCCTCAGCCACGCGTTGCAAAGCCAGTTCCAATTGCGGCCCGCAATCGCAGCGCTGGCTGAATAAGGCGTCGCCCGTCAGGCATTCTGAATGGATGCGTGCAAGCACAGGCTGACCATTGTCAACGTCACCCAGGGTCAGGGCAATGTGTTCCTTACCCGTAGCTGGCTCAAAAAACGCATGCATGCGGAAGGTGGCAAAACGCGTAGGCAAATCGCAAGAACTGACATACTCAAGCAAGTCGCTAGCGCTGGAATCTAAGGTACTGGACATAAAATCAAAACAAAATTGCTGAACAATTAGCAATTTTCGCGTAAGCGCAAAAACCTTTAGTATAAACGAGCTGAGCATTTATGTCGCAGTGCGCCAATAATTGGCACAGACTATTGTCACTTGCGCACTGGACAGCGCGTGCCTGGCAAGCTAGCATCGCAAGCTTAATTAAAATAAGCCGCAACCAGCAAGCTTTCTGAATAACGGTCGGAATTAAACGCGTATCAGGCTATTCAGGCCAACTCAACGTCTTAGCTCTTCGTAAAGTCGCGTTGAGCGGCTGCGCTTAAAACCAAGACAAAACCTTAGGAGTAATCACTATGCGCTTAGCATTGGTGTCCGATATACATGGCAACTTACCCGCTTTACAAGCAGTTTGCGCAGACTTTGCGCGACATCAGGTCGATACCGTGATCAACCTGGGCGATAGTTTATCTGGCCCCTTATTACCACTGGAAACTGCGCAATTCTTAATGCAACAAAGCACCTGGGTGCATCTGGCTGGCAATCATGAACGGCAAATTTTGCTGCATCCCGAACGCCCGCAATCCCCGTCTGACGCCTACGCTTGTACCCAGTTAGGCGCCGCCGAACTGCGCTGGATTGCCTCGCTTAAACCCAGTCTGGCCTGGTCTGAGGAAGTCTTGTTATGTCATGGCAGCCCACGCAGCGATATCGAATACTTATGTGAGAGCATTTGCGCTCAAGGTCTGGAGTTAGCCAGCCCGAGTGAATTGCAAGAACGCCTGGCTGGCACCACGGCCAAAGTCGTGGCTTGCGGCCATAGCCATTTACCGCGGATTTTACGCTTACAAACCAGTGCCACCAGCAGCACGCTGGTCGTCAATCCCGGCAGTGTAGGCTTACCCGCCTACGATGACGATTACCGTTATCAACATAAAGTTGAAACCGGTGCCAGCGATGCGCGTTATGCTTTGCTGACGCGCGATCAGCTAGGTTGGCATGCCAGCTTACACAGCGTCGCCTACGATTATGAAAGCATGGCGAAACTGGCCGAACTGAATCAACGCCCCGACTGGGCCTATGCCTTACGCACAGGTTATGCGCTCAGCCGCGCCCGCCAGCAATAACGCCAGCCAGTCTTAGCGAATCGATCTGTACCATGAAACAAACTGCCATATTGGCGATAGATAACGGCACCCAGAGTGTCCGTGCCATCGCCTTTGATTTACAGGGCCAGATTCTGGCCAAAGCGCAAATCCCCTTAAACGATTATTTTGCCGCCGAGCCAGGTTGGGCCGAACACGATGTCGCGAGTTTTTGGCATGCCGCGTGTCAGGCTTGCCAACAAGTGTTTGCGAGTGGCGCAGTCAGCCCGGCACAAATTGCCGGGGTCGCGGTGACGACCCAGCGCGGCACCGTAATCAACCTCGATCAACACGGCCAACCCTTGCGTCCGGCAATCACCTGGCTTGATCAGCGCCGTTGCGACGACACGCCTACCCTGCCCTGGTATTGGCGCAGCGCGTTTAAGCTGGCTGGCGTCAGCTCCACCATACGCTATTTGCAGCAACAGGCCGAAGTCAATTGGCTGGCTGCCAATCAGCCCGAACTCTGGCAAAACACCGCACATTATTTGCTCTTGTCTGGCTATTTGAATTATCAATTGACGGGTGAATTTACCGATTCAATCGCCTCACAAGTGGCGTATCTGCCATTTGATTACCAAGCCCTGGACTGGGCCGGAAAATGGGCCTGGCAATGGCATGCCCTGGCGATACCGCGCCATGTCTTACCTGAATTGCGGCCACCTGGCGCGCTGTTGGGCAAAGTCACAGCCGCTGCGGCGGCAGCGACCGGTTTGCTGGCCGGCACCCCAGTTTTAGCTGCGGCCGCTGACAAAGCCTGCGAAGTACTGGGTGCGGGCTGCATCACCCCCGAGCGTGCCTGCCTGAGTTTTGGTACTACCGCGACGATTAACACCAGCCGCGCCAGCTACCTCGAGGTAACGCCGTATATTCCGCCCTATCCGGCGGCCTTGCCACATCATTACAATACTGAAGTACAGATTTTTCGCGGTTACTGGATGGTGAACTGGTTTAAAGAACAATTTGGCCACCATGAACAATCGCAAGCGGCGGTATTGGGTGTGGTACCCGAAGACTTATTCGATGACTTAGTGCGATCGGTACCGCCCGGTGCCATGGGTTTGACCTTGCAACCTTACTGGACCCCGGGCATAAAAATTCCGGGTGCTGAAGCCAAGGGTGCGATCATCGGTTTTGGTGATGTGCATACCCGAGCCCACTTGTACCGCGCGATACTCGAAGGCTTAGCCTATGCGCTGCGCGATGGCAAAGAACGCATAGAACGCCGCAGCAAGCAAGCGATTACCGAATTGCGCATTGCTGGTGGTGGTTCGCAAAGTGACGCGGCGATGCAATTAACAGCCGATGTCTTCAATATGCCGACCACCCGTCCGGCACTCTATGAAACCTCGGCCTTGGGCGCAGCGATGAACGCCGCTGTTGGCCTCGACTTGCACAGCGATTACCAGCAAGCTTTGCAAGCGATGTGCCGCGATGGCGCGAGTTTTATGCCCAATCCAGCCCACGCGGAAATTTATCAGCGCTTATATAGCGAGGTCTACCAAAACATGTATGGCCGCTTGCAACCGTTGTATAAAGCGATCCAGAAGATCACCGGCTACCCCAAATTGGATTAACCCTGATTTCGCCGCCGTGTGAGCCGAACTGAGATTTTTTCAGTGCAAGCTCACGCGATTCATTTCGAGACATAAGTACCGACGCAAACCATGGTGTCGCCAGCACCGCGCTCACAATACGACTTCTTCAATTCATAGGAATTGCTGGCAGGATTATTGAACTTATAGGGACCATACCAGCCCTTACCACTGGCCTTGACCAGGTCTATCATGCCTTTGATAAACGCATTGCCATCGACGTCTTTCATGCCCAATAAATTTTTCCCAACCATCTTTGGGTTCGCCCCCTGAGCCAGGCAATTACCCTCAAAATCGTAAACGAAGACGTATAAATCGCGATCTTTGAACGCCCCATCAGGATGTTCGGTAAACGTTTTATAGGCTTTCTCTGCGCCTGCCGATTTAATCAACGCGACACCCTCTTTCACCATCTTTGCGGCCTCAGCTTCAGAACCATGCTCAGCTGCCAGGCAAAAGCCCGAGAAAGCCAAGCCCGAGATAGTCAGCGCAACCCGCGCTTGCCAGTGTAGTTTCATTATGCCTCCACAGTAGTCCTTATGCAGTCTACGTTATAGCAGGCCACCCGCAGGTCCGACCAGAAGCAATACGCTAAATATTGTTAATACGCCTGGCCTGAATACTAATCAATATGCTGAATTTAGGACGAAATTACGCGACAAATGCTTGGGATAGCGCACTGCGTTTGCCTATACCTACTAGGTTCGGCGACAACATTGATTGCCACATCCCCGACCCGGTCTTGCATGCTGGTGCAAACGTTGAAGCACGTTGAGGCAAAAGTAAGGACGGCACGGCTCATCATCGCGCTGGTTGACTCTGACTAAAAAAGACAGCCAGATTTAACTGACCTGATTGTGTCCCGACTAACAAGCCGACTCCAGACGCGCACCATGCTGTTGTTTACGCGAAACAATCGCTTGCTCACCCTCAGCTACCTGACTAATCGCAAAAAAAACGACACGATTTATCCATCTGCAACAAACTTTTGGCACAGTTTGTGCTTTTGGTATTGGCACACGACTTAATATGCAATAGGGTTCTGCGTTTTGCAAATACCACGCTATTTACCATCTGCAGTCAATTCAGTTGACTAAGTCAATTTGCCTGCTATTTTTAAGCACTCCCTCTTAGGAAAACGACGCTATGAAACGACGTGATTTTTTACGCCTGAGCTCTATCGCTGGCAGTGCCAGCCTACTCGCCGCTTGCGGTGGCTCCTCCAACACCAGCAATCCTGCCGAGGTCGCGCCTGCGAAACTGGTGCTGCAATGGAATAACGCGATCTTGAGTGCGATCCGCGATGCCAAACCCGGGCCGCCTATGGTGGCGCGTTCACTGGCGATAGTTCACACCGCCATGTATGACGCCTGGGCCGCTTACGATGCAGTCGCTATCGGCAGCCGTTTGCGCGGCGCCTTACGTCGTCCCGAAGCCGAACGCACACTGCTCGCCAAATCCAAAGCGATTTCCCAAGCCGCGTATCTGGCCGGTGTTAACCAGTTTCCAGCGCAAAAAGCGATCTTTGAAAAACTCATGACCCAGCTCGGCTACAGTGTCTCGAGCTCGTTTGATCCGGCACTTCCTGAAGGTATAGGTAACTTGAGCGCACAGGCCGTGATTGATTTTCGTCGTGGCGATGGCGCCAATCAAGATGGCAGTCTGGCGGCATCCGGCTTACCGTATGCCGATTACACTGGTTACAGCCCGATGAATCCCGCCACCAGCTTTAGCGGCAGCACCAGCCTGGCTGGCATACCCGCACCTGACCACTGGCAACCCTTAAGCTTTAATGATGCGGCTGGCGTGACACGCACCCCCGGCTTTATCGCCCCGCATTGGCGCAATGTCGTGCCATTTGCGATGAGCTCTTCGAGCCAATTCCGCCCAGGTCCACCGGCCGCCTTAAACACCCCGGCGTATCGCGCACAAGCCCAGCAAATTGTCGATTTCACTGCCAACCTGACAGAAAAACAAAAATGCATCGCCGAATACTGGGCCGATGGTCCGAATTCTGAATTACCTCCGGGTCACTGGAATTTATTTGCACAAGTGGTTTCTGAGCGCGATAAGCATGATCTCGACAGAGATGTGCGCTTATTCTTCGCCTTAAACAATGCCTTATTTGATGCTGGCATCGCGACCTGGGAATGCAAGCGCTTTTATGATTACGTACGCCCGATTACGGCAATTCGTTTTTTATTCAATGCCGCCACCATCAAAGGCTATGGCAGCGCGGGTCCGGTCGCAGGCATAGTCGATATCAGTGGCTCGGCCTGGCGTCCATTTCAACGCGAGACCTTCCCGACCCCACCATTTGCCGAATACACCTCGGGTCATAGCGCATTTTCCGCTGCCGGTGCCGAAGTTTTACGCAGCTTTAGCGGCAGTGACAGCTTCAACCACAGCGCTACCATCGCTGCGCGCACGCTGATTGCCGACCCCAACCTGCCTGTCGCCCCAGTTACCCTGGCCTGGGCTAGTTTTACCGAAGCCAGTGAAGAAGCTGGTATGTCGCGCTTATATGGCGGCATCCATTTCGCCGACGGCAATAACGCTGGCAAAGAGATAGGCCGCAAAACGGGCGCACTGGCGTTTGCCAAAGCCAAACGCTATTGGGATGGCAGTGCTTAAGCCAGAAAGTCAGGCAATAGCCTGAGCTTAGCCTGAATCACAACACGCCCGTTTGATGCGCCTCTGCAAGTCTTTTCATTCTGCAGACCGCATCAGACGGGCGTATCACTTACCCGGATTTTCTAACAACTCATATCTTAAAATCCGACAACGTGTCTAACCCTTGACGTACCAGTTGCTCGCCCTACTGCAGAGACGCGAAACGAGTTGCTTGGTCGCGCGTTTTAATCACTCCGCTATGAGGTGTGTCACCACGCCAGCGATTGACTTTGCGCATACGCTGGCAGAGTTTTCTGCTCAATGGCGCAGCCTTTAATCGCAATCGGCACTGCCCAACTTCGCACTACGGCGTACGATTTAAAGCACGCTTCGCGAATTCAGCAAAATTGTTTTCAGGGCGGCTATCCCATTGCAAAATGGTGTTGGCAAATTTTTCGGGTAAGTAAATTACGTGGGCATAGTCTTGCCAGGGGCGGTGCACATTATTTTTTGGATCGTTCAACCGCATAATAGCAATCGCAAATTGCCGGGCGTCTTTTTCCACTTTCAGTGCGCTTTCCATCATGCCTGGCAAGCCATAGAAGGCGTAAAACGCATGCTCATTAAAAAATTCTTTGTAATAGACCTGCGTATATAAAGCCGAGATAGGGCGTTTGACTTCTTTCGCATTCCCTAGCACTAAAGCCACTTGCTGCGATTCGAATACATCGGTCGCACCAGGTGTTGGCATCTTTTTGACTTTATCTCGAAGATAGTTGAGTTCGTAGTCAGAGCGCGATATTAATGCCGTGCTGGGCGCAGACGCTATGGAGTAATACAAGGCGTCATTGAGCTTGGGAATTGCCTGATTGTTTTTTAAATAAACTTCAAATCGTGCGCGCCGCGCCGCGCCACACACTTCTTTATTGCCGCCCCAGCCGCAGATTTCCTCGAATGGGTCCGCTTCGATGCGGTATGCAATCGCCTCTGCCCCTTTCAGCGTCGCATCGACAAACTGCTCGGGCATGCAAAACCTACGGGCAAATTCAGGCGTCACCACCCAGACGAAAGTGTCCTTGGTATACCGCACCCGCCCTTGCCTCGGGCCGCTGTAATATCCCCCCTCACAGGCTTTGGCAGGATCGACAGGTCTGGATTCAAAGCGCGCCCGCGCGCCAGTTTGCCCCTGCGCCATGACTGTCTGACAGCTTAAGAGCAACATGCTTACCAAGAGCATGCTTGTGGTTTTCAATTTACGAAGTTTCATCAGGACATTTCCCAGATTTTTGATGGAATTAAGCTCAGCAAACGCAACAAAGCTCAGATGCACGACAACGAACAACGGAGCGCATAAGACGCCGCTACTTCTGGCCCGGCACTCGGATTATAGTTAAAACAAACAATTTAGTAAACTATACGGTGTAGTTTTTATATTCGGCGAGATAGCTGACTTATCCCTACTGCGCCCAACATAAATCGCAGCCACATTTCGTTAAGCGACGAAGCAAGCGCAAGGCCTCGCCGCTAGACTTGCTTGCCTAAGCGTATCCGCTCTGAATAATCAGCCGAATACTTACCTCACCTTTCACAACGATGACATCATGAGCATACCCACCGATACTTTGTTTTGCCCCAGCCATCGCGCTGGTTTACAACTCGCGCTTCATCGCAAAGCTGCACCGACTGGGCCGACTGGGCCAAACGGCGCGGCTGTGCTGTTTGTGCATGGCTCCAGCTTTCCGACTGCGTTAGCGGCAGATTTTGTGATTGATCAGGCGTCGTGGATGGATAGCCTGAGTGCGGCGGGCTATGCGGTTTATGGGCTGGACTTCCTCGGCTACGGCGCAGCAGATCGTTATCCTGAAATGCAGTTAAGCTCCAATCCCATCTGTGAAAATGCGCCGGGCCGTGCCATGCAGGTCGCTGCCGATCTGGCGAGCGCGATCACCAAGGTGCGCCAGGATAGTCTGTGCCAGCAATTGCATGTTGTTGCCCATTCCTGGGGTGGCTCGGTGGCCTTGCGCTGCCTCAGTAACTATCCGGAAGCGCAAGCTCAGGTGACGAGTCTGGTGTTGTTGGCGAGCATACTCAGTCGCGAAACCAGTCAGTCTTGCGCGAGGTCTGCCCCGGCAGCAGCTTATCTCGATATGAGTCCACAACAGCGCTGGCAAGCCATGGCCGATTTAAGTGCCGACCCCAGTCGTCCCTGGCTGGCGGCGGAGGCGCAAGCGAATTGGCGAGCTGCCTGGCTGGCATCCGATTCGCAAGGTCAGAGCGCTCATCCAGGTTTGGTGCGCTTTCCCAATGGGCCAAATCAAGACCTCGCGGATTTATTGGCAGGCCGGCCTTATTACGATCTGAGTCGCTTGAGCTTGCCGGTTCTGTTACTGCGTGGTGATGCGGATACCTATCCGACCGACGCCGATTACCGCCACTTACTCGCCCAGCTCAGGCATACGGCCAGCCGCTATGTCTGCATAGCGAATGCCAGTCATGTGCTGCACTTAGAACAAGCACGTACACTAGTGATGGCGCACCTTGCGCAGTGGCTAGCGGACATGGTGGCCGTGTGATGCCAGAGCAACTTAGCGGAACTCACGCCGGTCTGCTGACGGGGTGTGAAGACCAGCGGCTGTTTGCGTAAATCGTATTCAGTTGTAATGCGCAATCACGCGTTCAACCAAGCCTTGCGGATTAAAAAACATGACTTCGATTGCGCGTTTGCCCAGTATCGCCTCGTAGTAAATGGCGATGGAGCCCGGGCTGGTAGTGACTTCGATGAGTTTGAAATGCAAATCCGGGATTTTGGCTAGACCAGCTTGCCAGTATTCACGTATCGCTGCTTTGCCTGTGAGTGTGCCACTCTCTACCCCTAACAGGGTTTTGATCATGGGGGTGGTGATGGAAAAGTCGTCGGCATAGTGGCTGAGTATGCGTTCGAGATCGTGTGAGTTCCAGGCAGCTACCCAGTCTTGTGCGAATCTCGTGGCGTCGTGCATTACCCTCTCCTTTTTGGCTTGATATGACATCGTATCAACAGCATTTGGTGCCTGCAGTGTAGCGCAAACCGTGCGCGCAGCGCGCACTGCGCCATACCAAAGTTGAGCTACCGGGCAAGCCCGACCAATGCTGCGTCAATTCAAACGGTAATAACTGCAAAACATGGCGCTGCAAAGTTGCACATGGGCGCGCACTTCAGCTTCACTCAAGGCGGGTTTGCCCATGGTGACTTGCGGCCAGAATAATTGTGCCTTCAGCATAGCCACTAAAAAACTACCCATGGCTTCGGCATCGCCGGCTTTCAAGAGTTGCGCTTGTTGCGCGGCGCTAATCCAATCAGCCAGGCCGCTTTCCATCTTACCCAAACGCTCGACGATGTCGCGCGCCCGTTCTGGATTATGGATGGTTGCAGCGATTGCGACACGCGATAAATCGACCATCGCCGGATCGGTCAACGATAAGGCTTTAGCCAGTAAAAAGTGTTCGAGTTGCTGCAATAAATCGGCGTCAGGCAGAAAACCTGGCACGATGTGCTGACTCGCATGTTGCCAAAGCTGCTGCAAGATCGCCGCGAATAAATCGTCCTTACTGGGAAAGTGATTGTACAAGGTGCGTTTAGACACTTCGGCTGCGGCCGCCAGTTTATCCATGCTGGTGGCGTCGTAGCCATGCGTGCGAAATTCCTGGACGGCGGCGCTCAAAATTGCGGCACGTTTTTTATCGGTTAAGCGTAATTGCACACCTTACTCCTGTCTGGTCTTGTTAAATCTCGCACCGGTTGGCGATGGTTTAGCGATAGTTAGCGAAATCAGCCTGCACCGGCCTGAGTTGAGGTCGCATAAAAAGCGGAATCGATTTGCCAGGCAGAATTTTACACTGAATAGTTTACTTAACTCAATTTTAGTACTACACTGTGCAGTGTATTTTTCTTCGATATTCCGCAAAAACAGGATAGCCATGACGATTAAGCACAGTGAAAACATCCGCGCCCTGAGCGAATTTGCCCGCAGTGAATCGGCGAGCACAGCGCAGCAACAGGCGGCAAAGCCAACCGTTTTTCGTAATGCTCAGGCCACATTTTCACCCGGCTTGCTTGAAAATTTAGCGATATTGCGGCGCTTCTTGTTTGACAAACCCGAACACGCACGGCCTGCTGGCAGTATTCCCGTGCAAGAATTGAGCCGCGCCGAGTTACTGGCCGCGCCCAATCAAACGGGTTATCGTCTCGGGCACTCTACCCTGCTGTTTAAGTTGCAAAATCAGTTTTTTCTCACTGATCCAGTGTTTTCTGAGCGGGCCTCGCCGCTAGCGCTTGCTGGGCCTAAGCGTTTTCACGATACTCCCCTCAGTATCGAAGAGTTACCGGAATTAGCCGCAATCATCTTGTCGCACGACCACTATGATCACTTAGATCGTGCTGCTATTCGCGCTCTGCATCAAAAAACCCGGCTGTTTCTTTGCCCTTTGGGCGTGGGTCAGCATTTGCGCAACTGCGGCGTCGGCGCTGAAAAAATCATCGAATTAAACTGGTGGCAAAGCCATCAACTCGGTGACTTGCGCTTTAGCGCTACTCCCGCGCAGCATTTTTCTGGCCGTGGTTTGTGTGACCATAATCAAACGCTCTGGTGTTCGTGGGTGATACAAGATCAGCAAACCCAGTTGTTTTTTAGTGGCGACACGGGTTACTTCCCTGGTTTTAAAGAAATTGCCGCGAGGTTTAAGTATTTCGATCTGAGCTTTATCGAAACCGGGGCTTACGATAAGGCCTGGCCTGACGTCCACATGTTGCCCGAACAAAGCTTGCAAGCGCATCTGGATTTAAATGCGCGCTATATGATGCCTATCCATAACAGTACCTTTGATCTGGGCTTGCATAATTGGTTTGAACCACTCGACCGCATCAGCGCGCTGGCGGCCCAACGACAAGTCATGCTATCCACTCCCATCATTGGTGCCGCCTTCGATTTGACAGAACCACAGCGTGGCACGGCTTGGTGGCAATCGCCACAAGTGCGCGGCTTTTAGCCGTATCGGTTTGCAGCATGGATGCCAGCTCAAGCTGGCACACCCAGCAAATTAGAAGAGTTTATCTAATGATACCCGTTGGCGCTGTTAATCAGCTACGTGTTATTTCTCTGGCCAGATTTACTGGCTTTTGCCAGACTGCGCGGCGTGCGCACTTGGCACTAATTCTATCAATCAGACAGACACTCAACCAGCGGGCAACCCATGAAGATCACAGCAAAGCAAATTTCACTGAGCACCCTGACGCTTTTTTGTTCCAGCTTAATCAGCCATCAGGCTCTGGCGCAAACCCAAACGCAAAATAATGAGCAAGCCAGTACCGTGGTCGGCTTTGGCTTGGGTTATATCCCCGAATACGAAGGCGCAAAAAAGCGCCGGGCAATACCCGTGCTCTTTGGCGAATACCACAATGGTAAAGGCTTTTTCGTCAGCAGCATGAAGGGCATAGGTCTGGAGCAAAAAGTTGGCGATTTCGAACTCAGTGCAGCACTCAGTTACCGCGGCGGTCGTGAAGATAGTCGCAATAACAGCTCGTTATTTGGCTCGGATGATTTGAAAGGGATGGGCGATATTTCTGGTTCCGCCGCTGCCAATCTCGAAGTCTCGACCCAACTCGCGGGTATCGCAAAAATTTATGCGAGCAGCAATTTAGCATTGAGCAAGCGCGAAAATGGTCACAGCTTTAAATTCGGCGTCAGCCCACTCGCTTATCAAAGCCAGAGCGATCAGGTGATGCTGGATATTTCGGCCGAATATGGCGACGCGAAATTCAATCAAACCTATTTTGGTGTGACGGCGCAACAAAGCGCCAATTCAGGCTACAAGCCGTATAACTTGAAAGCTGGATTTAATCAGGCCAATTTCAGTGTGGCCTGGAACCACGTTATCGACAGCAATTGGTCGGTCAGAACCATGGTCGGTGTGACACAGTTAATCGGCGATGCGGCAGACAGCCCCATCGTCAAAAAGAAAACCAACCCTATGCTAATCAGCACGGTTAATTACCGCTTTTAAGCGCTTTTTGTGCTAGCGACGAAGCGTATTCTCCTCTGACTTCGATCGTGTTTGTGACTTATCGCCCCGTGTTTCACTCAGGATCAGGGTGATAAGTCTTTTTTAGCCTGCATGGCGCGCCAATTCCACCCCTTGATTCGCCAGACCATCGGCACGCTCATTGCCAACATGCCCGGTGTGCCCGCGTACCCAATGCCAGTTAATTTTATGCATAGCCTGAGCCTGATCCAGCGCTTGCCAGAGGTCGACATTTTTCACCGGCTCCTTAGACGCCGTGCGCCAGCCCTTGGCCTTCCAGCCACTCATCCACTCCGTAATACCCTTTAAGACATACTGACTATCGGTATATAAATCGATCTGACACGGACGTTTTAAGGCTTGCAAAGCCTGTATTACTGCCATTAATTCCATGCGATTATTGGTGGTGTCTTTTTCACCGCCAAATAATTCTTTTTGTTTGCCCTTGGCACACAATAAAGCGCCCCAGCCTCCCAGGCCAGGGTTGCCCTTGCAGGCGCCATCAGTATAAATCTCGACGTGATCCATGTTCTTTGAGTTTATTTGCAACCGGCATGGCATTGCCTGCGGTTGCGGTTTCTTTCTTAAATGCCGGGCCGATTAAATGCATGCCTCTGACTCGCTTTACCGCATGCAAAACATAACTAGCCCCAAACACCGGCCACCATCTTGCACCGGCTTTTTCCATAAAGGCATAGCGCTGTAACCAGGCTTCACTTTGAAACGCGGGCACGTAACAGCCAAACTCGGTATCGACAATTTCCAGACTGAGTAATTTCAGCCAATCCTTTAGTCGCGGATGACTGATAAATTCACCGTGCCGGGGTAAGTAATAATGCTTAAATAATTTGCCAGCGAATTGCCGCGCCCCCCACAAGCTGGCGCGATTCAAACCACAGATGATCAAATGCCCTTCCGGGATCAGTATGCGTTCCACCTCACGCAATATCTGGTGCGGTTCGGCCGCAAACTCCAACACATGCGGCAAAATCACTAAGTCTATGCTTTGTGTGGCAAACGGTAGCTCGGCGAAATCATGCACCACAACAATGGGTCGGGGTTTGGCCTGATCTTGCAAATCGGGTAATTGCACATCACTTAGCCAGCGATTCACCATACGACTGGCCGACAAACCCTGAATTTCCGGCATGCCAATTTGCAAGGCATTATAGCCAAAGATATCCACGGTTAATTGATCGAGTATACGCTGCTCCCACTCGAGCAAATACTGGCCAGCTGGCTGACCAAACCACTGCGCCAGATCTATAATGTGTTTTTCGTCGACAGGCATGCGATATGGATAAGAAAGTTAAAATTAGCGCAATTCCGGCATTTGCTGACAATTACCTTTGGCTGATACACAATGACAGTGATGCCATCGTGGTTGATCCCGGCGACGCCAGTCCGGTATTGACTACCTTAACACAACAGGGCTTGAAGCTCGCCGCTATTTTACTCACCCACCACCATAATGACCATATCGGTGGCGTTGCCGAACTGGTAGAAAAAACCTCGGCGCTGGTCTACGGTCCAAACGACGCGCGGATTTCGGGCGTCGATCGGTTTTGCGATGCCGGACAAGCCCTCAGCATAACTGCGTTGAACTTAAGCTTTGAAATCCTGGCCGTGCCTGGTCATACATTGAGTCATCTGGCTTATTATTGCGCCGAACTGGGCGCGCTCTTTCCTGGCGACACCTTGTTTGCCGCTGGCTGCGGCCGCTTATTTGAAGGCAGCCCGACGCAAATGCTGGCCTCGTTAAAGCAATGTTGCGAATTGCCGGATAGCACGCAAATTTATCCAGCCCATGAATACACCTTATCCAATTTAAAATTTGCCCTGGCCACTGAGCCAGACAATGCTGACATAGCGTATCGATTTAAGGAGGTCAGCGATTTACGTGCACGCAATCAAATCACCTTACCCAGCACGCTCGCACTGGAATTAAAAACCAATCCGTTTTTACGCGCCCATGTGGCGGGCTTACAAGCAAATTTAGTGGCAACTGGAAAACTGGATCGCAGCGAACTCGGCAATGAATTAGCCAGCTTCACCGCCTTACGTCTTTGGAAAAATAGTTTTTGATTGGCCTGGCATTGGCCGCTGCCAGACTAGCATTAAAAGCCCATGCCCACCTCAGTTCCCTTCTCTAGCGCAGCGGCAGCAAGGCAAAGTTAGCGCTATCTTTTGAAATTCCAGGCAATCACGTCGTGCCGATACGCCTGACTGCGGCTATAAGCAGGCGATTCGTATCGGCAACTTGCCCTTTTCAGCATCACACAAAATTAGTAATTGATTATTTTCATGAGCTTATGTATCGTTGCAAACCATTACAAAATGATACACACTACTTTGCTGTTAATTTATGAGTTTGAGCTTATCTACCCCCAGCCCTCTAGAGCACGCGATTGCTGAAGCGCAAACTAGCGGCAACTTTAAGAATTTCTGGCAGCTTTTTTTGCAAAGCCGTTTTGAAGTCGCTTTAGAAAAAGAACGGACATCCCATGCCGACGCGTTGCAGTTCTTGTTACGCGAGACACCTAAAAAGCCGTATCGCAGCGTGCAAATTGCCGAAGATATCCTGACGCTGGACCAGTACCATCGCGGTGCTTATTGCGAATCCTTAACTGGCTCAGAAATTATTCAACTCATGCCTGAAGAACATGGTCTGGCAGTCTTGTTAAACTCGCGCATGATGAGTATTTCGCCAGAGCGTGCTGAGGCTTTGCGCAAGTCGCAGCGTGCGGTTCGTCAAGTGACTCAGGCCACACCGTTGCCGGATGCGGTCAGCCCGCTCGCCGCACCAGTCTCTGTACCTCAGCAAGTTCCGGACCAACCCTTAGCGGTCGAAGCGAGCAGCTTGCCGACACCGTTGGTTGGCGATATCAGCTCACTCAAACCCAGACAAGTCAGCGTACCTGATCTTGGCCTGGATATGTTTATTCCAGGTGCCTGGCAAAGCAATTTATTGAGCCGTCGGATTAAAATCAGCGATCCTGAATTTGGTACGCAAATCGATGCCCGCGGACGCACAAATAACGGCATCAGCTTATCGCAATGGCGGGCTATGAAGCTGGCGGAATTAAAGCAAGATTACCCTCAGCTACAAGAATGCAGCGACATCACGACCTTGCAGCAAGGTGAATGGAGTGGCTTGATACAAGCCAGCACACAGGAATTGCAGGGGCGCTTGGGTGACGATGAGTTCGTCAGCAAATTAATGCTGTGCTGCTATCATCTCGACGATATGCTGGTCGCCATCGTGATACGTGCTCCCGAACCCGTGTTTGAAGCGCAACGCCCTATCTATAAGTGGATGAGCACGCGGCTGACGATATTGCCGCCCCTGGATTTACCCGCTTCCGCTATGGAAGAAGAAACCGAGAAATTTCGCTACTTCAGCTTTTCCAGTAAGGGTCGGGTTGGACGCATAGAATTTTTCATTCAATCGCTGCTGTGCTGGTTGCCACCGATTTTGGCAGGCTTAGCCTGCGTCGCTTTAAATCTCTCCGAACTGCTCAGCGCGATTATCGTGAGCGTATTACTACTACTTGCAACCATCATGCCGATCGTGCGGCGCTTGCATGACTTGGGCATCAATGGCAAATGGGTCTGGATGGGGCCAGCCTTGTGCGTCATCGCCTTAGCCAGCAGTAAAGGCTCGAATGGTTACGGCCTGGTGTTTATGCTGGTGAATTTGCTCTATTTGCTGAGCTACCTGGCTTTATTCTTAGTACCAGGTAGTAAGGAAGCCAATGAATATGGTTTACCGCCCGGCAAACCTGGCATGGCTGCAAAAGTCGGCTTGATTTTTGTGCTGATACTCGTAGGTGTAGGCGTAAAAATGCAAAGTAAGTTGTATCGTGACTACGTCGAGAAAAGCAAAGCGAGCGCGCAACAACCAACGCAGGAAAATTATCCTGTTCAGCACTAGCAAGCACCAAAGTCGCTTAGTTTGAAGCGAAAAAAAAACCGCAGACACGCTGCGGTTTTTTTGTAAGCTCAGGCGCGAATTACTTAGCGCGGCTTTTGTATTCGCCAGTACGGCTATCGATTTCGATTTTGTCGCCGATATCAACGAATAAAGGCACAGGGATTTCAAAACCGGTAGCGATTTTCGCTGGTTTCATAACTTTACCCGAAGTGTCGCCTTTAACAGCAGGTTCGGTATAAGTGATTTCACGAACGATAGTAGTAGGCAATTCAACCGAAATCGCTTTGCCGTTATAGAACACCACTTCAACAGCCATACCGTCTTCGAGGTAGTTCAAGGCGTCGCCCATGTTTTCTGCTTCAACTTCGTATTGTTCGTAGTCTGCATCCATGAAGACATACAATGGATCAGCGAAGTAAGAGTAAGTTGCGTCTTTCTTATCCAAAACAACGACTTCAAATTTGTCGTCAGCTTTGTAAACCGATTCCTGACCTGCGCCCGACAACAGGTTTTTCATTTTCATTTTTACAACGGCGGCGTTACGGCCCGATTTGTTGTATTCGGTTTTCAAAACAACCATTGGTTCTGGACCAATCATAACTACGTTACCAACGCGGATCTCTTGTGCGGTTTTCATAATGGTTTGACTAAAAAATTAATAAATTCTGTGCTTGCCTTAACGACTTAAGTTGAATCTTAAGTAATCAGGCCCGACTTTTTACAATGTCGCCAACCCGATAAACTCAGGCTAATAACATAAAGCCTTGTATTTTAACCGATTTCCTCAATAAATTGGAGTAAGCGCGACGCCAAATCACCATTTTGCAGGATTTTTCTCTGCCAGACTTGTGCGATAGCCCGAGTTTCAGGGTGATCAAGCAAATAGTCCAAGTCCCCGAGATCAAGTTTTTGCAGCTTATTCCAGGCGCAAAATAGCCGCTCAAGGGCTTGCGCCGCCTTAGTCTCCCTAGCTTCGGCCAGATACACATTAAGAAAAGCGCGCAGCTTCACCTCATGTGCCTGCTCCTCTTGCGGATAGATATGCCACAGCATAGGCAAGCCGAGTAACTGGGCGCGCACAAAACTATCTTCGCCACGCACCAGATTCAATTCGCAACATGCTAATAAATAATCGTAGTCAACCTGATCGATAAAGGGCAGACATTCTATGCTCAGCTCCCCCGCTTGCCAACGCATTCCTGCCTGCAGTTCGACACCGCTAAAATCCTGCAATTGCCGACTCGCCACACCTTGTGCCACAAAGATTTGCAGGGGTCTGGCTGAGCCCTGCAAATGCTGTAACCAGGCCAATACCGGCGCGTCGGGATAACAAAATAAAGACACGCGTTTCGCCCCGCCCCGCACGGGCACACCAAGTCGGGCTAAAAAATTATGCTGAGCAAGCGTGTCTTGTTGAAATTGCTGCAAAGCCTGGATATGGGCGGGTTCGAATAATAAGCCGCCAGTTTTAGCACTAAAGCCTGGAAAATAAAAATACTTGCGCAACCCGGTTTGCGCCTGTGTCGAGACCATGGCGTGACAGCTATCGACCCAGGCTTCCGCACTCAGGTATTCAAGATTAATCCAGGCAGCTTGTGTGCGATGCTGGCGAAAGCTATCCGCCATACGCGATTGCAGGGATGCAGGCAAGTCACAGGCGAAGGCTTCAATAATGACAGCGGCATCCAAGGCTGCTGAAAAATCCGCCTGATCGGTCCAGTGGCAGACTTCGATATTTTGCACTGTTTGCTGCGCCAACAGCGGATTTAAACCAGCGCAGAGTTTATGAAAACTGTGCAAATCATCCACCCACAAATGGATGGGCAAGGCTGATTTTTGCGACAAACTTTGCGCCAGACGCCAACACACGCCGATGTCACCAAAATTATCGACAACACGGCAAAAAATACTGATATTTTTCATTTCTATTTACAACAAACGACGCAATCGTTCGCGTACAAAAGCGATATGACTACGCAAACCGTAGAGCTCTTCAGCATAAGCCAAGGGCACATTTAATTGATTGACGGTCGCTTCGATTTCATCAAGCCGGGTAATTTGCTGCTGCACCAGGCCAGCATCAGCTTGCTTATCCAACTCGTGCAAAGCCTGTTCAACCAGACGCAATTGCCCATACCAGCGATAAATCCGTGAACGGATGCGCCAGACATAAATCGGTGGCACGATCTTGGATAAAGGCAGAATCAAGGCCCCCAACGCCACCAAAATCACCCAGGTACGCTCAACAAAATTCGCCACCCAAAAGCTCAGGTAGCGTTGCAAGACTGGTGCACCATTTTTATAAAACTTTTGTGCCGCTGCGGCGACTGGAATTTCACTGTATTCCGCATTGGGGAAGTCCCCAGCACGACTGAACCAATCCGGCTTACTGTGTATCGTCGTCGCCGCTTGCAACAGCAAGCCCATCAATGCCGGATGCAAACTATCGTGCGCCACCAGTGTCGCGGTTGGCGCCAGCATATGATAATCTCGCGCCGGAATGTCACGGCCAATATCGACAATGCCACGTGGCAGGATTACGTGCGATAAAAAGGGCAGGCGTCGGGTATAGGCTTCGGCTTGCACAAAATCGAATAAACGAATTTGCTGATTTTGCAGTAATTCATTAATCAGCGGATTTTCACCCGAGCTGGTGAGTATCATTACATCTAAATTCCCCGCCACCAATGCCTGAGCAGCTTCCTGATCGCTGAGGCGACTGATTTGCAAATCATCCAATTTCAGCTGATTAGTTTGCAAAAGCTTTTCCATCAAACTGGCTTTACCTGTGCCGGTCGGCCCCAGGTTCACCCGCCTGGCCTGCAACTGGCGCAAACTATTCCACTCGGTTTTACTGCGATAGAAAATCCAGATAGGTTCGTAAAATAAACTCCCTAGTGACACCAAACCTTGTTCTTCCGCTTGCTCCGCGGCACTTGAGCCGCTTTGCACAAAACCGACTTCAATTTCAGAATCCGGATCGCTGATGCGCTGTAAATTTTCGCTCGATCCGCTGGATTCAACGAAACGCAGTTCAATCTGATTCTTTTTTAGTTCTTTGGCATAGCGCTGCGCAAACACGTGGTAATCGCTGCCTTTTTGCCCGGTTGACATATCGATGATGCGCGGCGGTGCCGGATCAGCGAGCCAATAACCTATCCCCACGGCCAGCAACAAAATTAGCAAGGTCGGACCACTGGCAACAATCAGATCGCGCAATGACAGCCAGCGCATGTGCAAGTACTTCATGGCTCGCGACTTAAGCGATCAGGCAAAATTCTGCCTGCATACACGACAACTCCGCCTGCATGCGGGTAAATGCCTGCGCCACTTGTTCAGGCTCCCCCTTAACACCCAATTCTATGCAAGCACGCCGCTCAGCGTTGGCGACGCTAGGTAAGCTAAATACTTTTATGGCGGGATAATCACGCTCAAGGTTTTCCATTAAAGGTGTTAAGGCCGACTCTGGCACTTCATACACCCAGAGCGCTAGTTCGGCCCAGGCGGTTTGATGAAATAAGTGCGAATAGTGGGTATCCAAGACCCATTCCATCATAGACCAGGCCATTTCTGGAAAGCCCGGCATAAAGTAATGCTGCGTTTCAGGCAGGCGTATTGAGAAACCAGGAATGCGGTTAAAACTATTGGGAATTAATTCGGCACCTTCGGGAAACTCCCCCATTTTCAAGCGCTGCAATTGCTCTGGCGCGTTCAAATCGAGCACTTGCCCCTTTGTCTCGGCCATTTCGCGAGCGCGCTGTTGAATTAATAATTTCGCTTCCGGGTGCAATATTAAAGGTCGGTTCAGCGCAGCGGCAACACATTGCCGCGTATGGTCATCTGGCGTGGCACCAATACCGCCAGTCGAAAACACGATATCCTGCCCCGCCAGACTTTGACGAAATGCCGCAGTAATGCGTGCCGGATCATCGCCCAGATAATTCGCCCAACTCAATTGCAAGCCGCGCTGTTGCAGTAAGTCGATTAATTTACTCAAATGTTTGTCGCTGCGCTTACCCGACAAAATTTCATCACCGATGATATATAAACCAATAGCTGGCATCGTCTTTCCTTCGCAAATAGTGTTTCAGCTGGATTCGGGCGCACTGCCGGACGTACGTAAAGCTTGCAAGGCATCCAGACAATAAAACTGAAACCAGAGGGCTGAAAAAATAAAGACTAGCACATAAATAAAAACAGCGATGCTTGCCAAAACTGGCAAAAACATAATCGCCGCCACACCACCCAGCCACATCAGGCCAGGAATAGCGCCAGCCAGTCCAGCGACAATACCAATAAGCAGCAAAGGAATGCGATGTTGGCGCAAAATGGTGCTGCGCTCGTCGTCATCGGCATGCAATGCCAGCGCATCGTAGGTCATCACCCTATATGTCAGCCATCCCCATAACAGCGGTTGTACCAGTAAGTTTAAAGGTGGCACAAATACCAGAGGCAAGCATACCAGCCACAACACAGCAAAGAGCAATACTGTGCTGGAAGCATGCAACAGGCTACCCAGCAAACTGCCGCCTTGCCGGCACTCAAGCCCGGCATAATGCCGTTGACCTACATGCTTATTGATGACCGGCATGGCAAACAGCGTGGTGCACAAAACTGCGCTGACAACGACTAAAGGCAGCAATAGCCACATCGCCAGAAATGGCACTATTAAAGTCTTCATGGCGAGCAAACCGAGTAAGCTCGCCCAACTTGCCCAGCTAGAGAAATCCGGATTTTGCAAGGTCCAGCTTTGCAAAATATCGATTAAGGCTTGCAAACCAAACCACAAAGCCACCGCCCACAAAACCAAGGCAAGCACAAAGGGTAACAAGCTCAGCAGTAAAATGCGTGGATGAAATTGCGTGACACACGCACGCCCCCAGGATCGTGCAACCGCCAGTATACTCATGCTTACCCGCCCTTTTGTCTATCCAGCCCGACCAAGCGTTTCAATCCCAGATATTGCTGCGACCAAAAGCCCTCGCCATAGTTGCGGCCATAACCTGCCGGAGCTGACAATTGATCGCGAATTCCGGTTTGCGCAAATTCCTTACTGAATAATGCGGTACCAAACAGCACATCCCAGATCGGAAACAGCACCGCGAAATTATGCCCACCTAAGGTTCCCTCGCCTTGTGACTCATGTCCCACACCAATCGCATGATGGGTGCGGTGATAGCGCGGCGAAACCAGCAGATACTCGCCAATTTTCCCAAAATGAATGCGCACATTGGCATGCTGCAGACTTTGCAGCATTTGTGAAGCCATCACCAGCAACACATACTGAGCAGGTTCAACACCGATCAAGATCGCAATCACGCCCATAAAGACATCGCGGATAAAATCATCCAGCAAATGATTGCGGTTGTCGCTCCACAAATTCATGTCGCGCTGACTATGGTGCAGGCTGTGTAAAGCCCACCACCAGTTAAACTGATGCTCGGCGCGATGGTACCAGTAATCAAAAAAATCCAGCACGATTAAATACGCCAGGAATAGCAAGACCGGGTAAGTAGCAAAACCTGACCACAAGCTGTCTAAGTGCAAGGGTTGATAACCGTGCAAGTGCAAGGCCGCCGTGATGCTATCCATCACCGGATCCAACACAAAGAAGATGAAAATAGAAAATGCCCCAAGCCGGTGTAAGGCGGTGTAGATAAAATCATTCCAGCGTGCATAGCGATTTTTAATCGCTTGCACCGGAATTACAGCTTCCAGCGGGCGCAAAATCAAAAACAATAAAATCAGTTGAAAAAAGCCCAGTAAAAACCATTCCACTGCATCAAAACTGTCTTCGACGAACTCCCCCAAACCCAGATAAAACATCGCGGGTTGCACCAGGCCTTCAAATAAGGCCACTTGTAAAGAATTAAGCCAGTCTGCGAATATCATTTGATTGCTAAGTTTGCGGGACGCTGACGTAAGCTGGCGAAACAAAAACCACGCTGACGCAAGCCGTCGACCAAGGGAAGTAAATTGGCAGGCACCCAAGGGTCGCGCCGCGACCAGATGCCCAGATGAATTAAGATAATATCCTGACTGCGCAAATCCGCCAACATGCGTTTGAGCAGACTAGTATTGGAATAACTGGCGCTGGGTAATTCATCACCACTCCAGCCGGCGGCAGACCAGGCAATATGCTGGTAACCACAGGCCTTGGCCGCAGCCAGTGCATTGGCGCTTAACTTGCCACCCGGCGCACGCCAGTATGGTGCTGGCTTTTGTCCGGTCAACTCAAACACGCGCTGATCAAGGCGATGCAGTTCGGCGCAGAATTGCGCCGCAGTCCAGCTCAGCACCCGGCCAGCATTGACGCCAAATTGCGGCTTAACACGTATCTTGCCATCCGTGGTATCGCCAAGGATATACACGTGATCAAAAGTGTGATTCGCCAGTGTATGACCATCGGCAAGTAAGCTGCGCCAATAATTTGCCCACTCCGCATCGAGCGAATAACCGCCCTGTTTATTGCGTTCGTTGGCAATAAAAAAAGTAGCGGGGATTTTCTGCGTGCGCAATACTTCGGCGATATAGTGCGCGTATTCCTGACTGCCGGTATCAAAACTCAAATACACAGGCTTTTGGCAAGCGCTCTGAGTTTGTGCCAATACCGCTGAAGCTGGCCAGGCGAATAGAATTGCCAGACACGACAGCCAGAACGTGCCAGACTGGCTGGCACTAACTCTGACCGGACGCCGCTTACATATTGCCAGCGCGATTTGCGAAATAAACGCCATGTGGCGAGCGTCCCACCGGGATTAATTTAACGACTTTGCGACTAGGAATATCAACGACGGCGACTTTTTTGATCCAGCGTAGAGTGGCCCACAAAGTTTTGCCATCGGCACTCACTTCCATGCAATCCGGGCCGCCCGGAACCTTGATACTGCCTACATTTTCCAAAGTTTGCTGATCAACGATATTGATTTCGTTAGAGGTGCGATTCGACACAAAAATATGGCGCTTATCACCCAGCGCACGGAAATTATGCGTCCCTACCCCAGCTTTAATTTTCTTTACGGTTTTTGCGGTGCGCCAGTCGATTACCTCGACATAGTCAGCCCCCATAATCCCTACTAATAAATATTTATCATCTGGCGTCATAACAATACCAGCAGGCAGCTTACCAACCGGTATCGTCCACTTCACTTTTTGAGTCGCCAGGTCAATCGCCGAAACCTGATCACTGCCTTGCTGTGTCACAAAGACCGTGCTACTGGCGGCATCAAACGCCATATGACTGGGCAATTTTGCCAGGGGCACGCGTCCAGCCAGTTTGAGTTCTTTCCCGTCATTGCGATAAAAATCAACGCGATCCAAACGCAGGGAATTCACGACAAACCATTTTTGATCTGGTGAAAAGCCGATTTGGTAAGGATCGGGAATGTCTTTAACACGCTTTTGAATTTGACCACTGACTGGATCAAGAAAGACTAACTCGTCCCCTATCGCATTGGCGACGATGAGTGACTTATTATCGGGCGTCGGCATTAAATGGTGCGGCTCCTTACCGATCGCAAAAGTCGAGAGTTCTTTATGCGTTTGCTGGTCTAGCAAAGTTACCGTCGCATCCCGCGAATTAAGCACTACCACTACATTAGCCTGGGCATTCAAGGTAGGGAATAAAGCCAGCCAGGCCAGAGACAAACAAAAACGACGCATGAAGTATTCAACTAATAGTAAAACGGCATAAATCAGGCCAGAGCCCGTACTTTCCCAACTGCATTTGGGGTTTGCCAGCATTGTAACCGAAAGCACAGAGCTTGTTTTAAACTTAAGCTTAACTTGATTTGCATCATGCCAAGACAATCAGCCAGAGCGCTACCTCCTCACCAAAACCGCCTGCCACTTTCTCGCGAATTGCCCTACAATAGCGCCTTTCCGCGTCAGCCACATGTCCAATCAGGCTTAGCGCAGCATGGAAAATATCACTTACTAAGGAAAAATTATGACTAGCACAACAACAAGCAGCGGCTTGCAATACGAAGACAAAGTGATCGGTGAAGGTGCCGAAGCCCAGGCTGGCAATTACGTTACCGTTCATTACACTGGCTGGTTGCAAAACAGCGATGGCAGCGCTGGCAAGAAATTCGATTCGAGCAAAGATCGCAATGACCCCTTCCGCTTTCCATTAGGCGCAGGTCACGTCATCAAGGGCTGGGATGAAGGCGTGCAAGGCATGAAAATTGGCGGCACCCGCGTTTTGACTATTCCTGCAGCCCTGGGTTATGGCGCGCGCGGCGCAGGCGGCGTGATTCCTCCTAACGCGACCTTGATTTTCGAAGTGGAATTATTAGGCGTGTAATCGCTGCGCCCGGCTTAGGCCAGCCCACAAAGCATGCGCTACGCCACAAAGCACGGCACGATAAAAAATCCGGCACAACGATAAGGTTAGCCGGATTTTTTTATTGACTTTACTGAGTCCAGACCCCAGCACAACTGTCGCAAGCGCTCAAAGTTGATGGCAAGAAGCTAAAAAACGCCCCACCCGGAAACGCAATCCACATGCAGATTTTCAAGCCATCATGCGATCTAAAGTTCGAATTGCGACAACCTTGAGGTAAAAAAACAAAGATTGA